>NZ_JBXAKW010000005.1:0-364926 GCF_058798815.1 Janthinobacterium sp. GW822-FHT07A03
TCGGAGCGCGACCCGTCGGCCAGCCTGCTCCTGGCGCAACTGTTGACGGACGCGGGCTTGCCCGACGGCGTCTTCAATGTGCTGCAGGGCGACAAGGAAGCCGTGGACGGCTTGCTGCACCACCCGGACGTGCGCGCCGTCAGCTTCGTCGGTTCCACGCCGATCGCCGAGTATATCTATGCGACGGGCTGCGCCCAGGGCAAGCGCGTGCAGGCGCTCGGCGGTGCGAAGAACCACATGGTCGTCATGCCCGATGCGGACATTCCCCAGACGGTCGATGCCCTGATGGGCGCCGCCTTCGGCTCGGCCGGCGAGCGCTGCATGGCCATTTCCGTCGTCGTGGCGGTCGGCAATGTGGCGGATCAATTGGTGGAAGCCCTGGTGCCGCGCATCGCGGCGTTAAAGATCACGCAGGGCATGGACCTGTCGGCCGAGATGGGGCCGGTGGTGACGCAGGTGCACAAGGACAAGATCGCCGGCTACATCGCCACGGGCGTCAAGGAAGGCGCCAAACTGGTGGCCGACGGGCGCGGTTTCGTGCTGCCTGGCCATGAGCACGGTTTTTTCCTCGGCGGCAGCCTGTTCGACCACGTCACGCCGGACATGACGATCTACCAGGAAGAAATCTTCGGGCCCGTGCTGTGCATCGTGCGCGTGCCCGATTTCACGGCGGCGCTGGACCTGGTCAATGCGCATGAATACGGCAACGGCACGGCGATCTACACGCGCGACGGCAACACGGCGCGCGAATACACGCACCGCGTGCAGGTCGGGATGGTCGGAGTCAATGTGCCGATTCCCGTGCCGATGGCCTTCCACAGCTTCGGCGGCTGGAAGCGCAGCCTGTTCGGCGACCACCATGCGCACGGCCCGGAATCGGTGCGTTTCTATACGAAGCAGAAGGCGGTGACGCAGCGCTGGCCGGCCTCGACGGCTGCCGGGGCCGAGTTTGCCATGCCGACCCTGAAGTAATCCCGCTGTAAAGCCGGCTGGTTCGCTTCTTGCTTGCTGCAATGGTTGTGTTTAGCCATTGCAGATCGCTCCCATGACGTCCAGCCGTACCCAGCCTTTGCGCATCGTCGTCGTCAACACCATTGTCGAGCACGGCGTGCACGCGGATGCGGCCCTGGCTGCCCAGGTGCAGCGCGGCAATGCCTTGCGCATCGGCTTGCTGGAATCGGGTTTCGACATCGTCGCCTCCCTGCCAGCCGACCTCTACCTTCCCGAGCGCATCGCGCAACTGCAGCCTGATCTCATCATCATCGATGCGGAATCGGATGCGCGCGACGTGCTCGAACACATCGTCATCGCCACGCGCGACGAGCGCCGCCCCATCGTGCTGTTTACGGAAGACGGCGCCACGGCCAGCATCGACGCGGCCATGGCGGCCGGCGTGTCCGCCTATATTGTGGCCGGCTTGCATGCCGAGCGCATTCAACCGGTGCTGAACGTGGCGCTGGCGCGCTTCCGCCAGGAAGAAAAACTCCGCGCCGAATTGCACGACACGCGCCATAAATTGCTGGAGCGCAAGGTGATCGAGCGGGCCAAGGGCCTGTTGATGACGCATCACGGCTTGACGGAAGAGCAGGCTTACCAGCGCTTGCGCAGCATGGCCATGAACAAGAAACTCAAGCTGGCAGAGATCGCCCAGCGCATCCTCGACGTGGAGGACTTGCTGGGATGAAACGTCCATTTTCTGATACATGCTGGTGCAGCGCACCATCGCGGTGCGTTTCCCGCCGCCATAAACCGGGCATGCACGGGCACGCTCCTTGCTGCTGGGAGGGAAGAGCCTTGCCCACGGTGGCGCGGAACAACAGTACTTATCAGCAAGGAATGGTATGACAGAGCAAATGGCAGACAGCGCCCAGGTGGCGCGGACCCTGCAGCCGGAAAAACAGACGATACGCATCGGCTACCTGCCGCTGACCGATTGCGCCTCGCTGGTGATGGCGTCGAAGCTGGGCCTGGATGAAAAATACGGCATCAAGATCGAACTGAGCCGCGAGATGTCGTGGGCCGGCGTGCGCGACAAGCTGAACAATGGCGAACTCGATGCGGCCCATGTGCTGTACGGCCTTGTGTATGGCGTGCAGATGGGCATCGGCGGGCAGCAGCGCGACATGGCTGTATTGATGAATCTCAATCACAGCGGCCAGGCCGTGACACTGTCGGCGGCGCTGGCGCGCGACGGTGCCCACGATGGCGATTCGCTGGCGCGCCACATGCGGGCCTCGTCGCGGCCGTTTGCGTTTGCGCATACTTTCCCGACCGGCAACCACGCGATGCTGCTGCAATACTGGCTGGCCGCGCATGGCATCGATCCGCTGCGCGACGCGCGCGTGATGACCGTGCCGCCGTCGCAGATGGTGGCCGCCTTGCGCGCGGGCCAGATGGATGGCTTTTGCGCCGGTGAACCGTGGGGCTACAAGGCCATCGTCGATGGCGTGGGCGTGACGGCCGCCGCCAGCGGCGCCATCTGGCCCGACCATCCGGGCAAGGTGCTGGGCACCAGCGCCGCGTTTGCGCAGCAGCATCCGAACAGCTGCCGCGCCCTGATCGCCGCCGTGCTCGAGGCGGGCCGCTGGATCGACGCCAGCGATGCCAACCGGCTGGCCATGGCGGCCACCCTGGCCGAGCCCGCTTACCTGAACACGCCGCAGGAAACGCTGGCGCCGCGCATCCTCGGCCATTATCAGGATGGCCTGGGCAAGACCTGGGACGAGGCGCACGGTTTGAAGTTCTACGGCGATGGCACGGTGAATTTTCCGTATCTTTCCGACGGCATGTGGTTCATGACCCAGCACCGGCGCTGGGGCTTGCTGCGCGAGGAACCCGATTACCTGGCGGTGGCAAGGCAAGTCAACCGCATCGACCTGTACCGCCAGGCGGCGGAGATGACGGCCACGCCCGTACCGAAGGCTCCCATGCGCAGTTCGACCCTGTGCGACGGCGTGGTGTGGGACGGCAGCGCGCCGGAAGCGTATGCGGCGTCGTTTGCCATCGGCCATTTTTTCTGACTGGAGACTGCATCATGGCGCAACTTGGAAGCGTGACACTGGTCGGAGCCGGTCCCGGCGATCCGGACCTGCTGACGATCAAGGCAGTAAAAGCCATTGCGCGGGCTGACGTGGTGCTGATCGATGACCTCGTCAATCCGGCCATCCTCGCGCATGCGGCACAAGGCGTGCGCGTGGTCGAGGTGGGCAAGCGGGGCGGCTGCGCTTCCACGCCGCAAGCGTTCATCGAACGGCTGATGCTGGCCGAAGCGCGCGCCGGCCTGCACGTGGTGCGCCTGAAAGGGGGAGATCCCTACCTGTTCGGGCGCGGCGGCGAAGAGCGCGCCTATCTGCGCAGCCACGGCGTGGCCGTCGAGGTGATCCCCGGCATCAGCAGCGGCCTGGCCGCGCCCGCCAGCATCGGCGTGCCGCTGACGCACTGCGGCTGGAGCCAGGGCGCCATCTTCGTCACCGGTCACGGCAAGGATAGCGCGTCGGAGCCGAACTGGCTTGCGCTGGCGCAAAGCGGTTTGACCTTGGTCATCTACATGGGCGTGGCGCGGGTGGCCGCCATCCAGGCCGGCTTGCTGGCCGGCGGCATGGCGCCCGGCACGCCCGTGGCCGTGGTGCAATCGGCCAGCCTGCCGGCCCAGCGCCAGTTGCTGAGCACTTTGCAGGAGCTGCCCGCCGACTTGCTGGCCAGCGGCCTGGGCAGCCCCAGCATCATCGTCGTGGGCGAGGTGGTGCGCTGCGCCGATGCCTGGGATGAGCATGGTGCCTTGCAGACTGCCTGCATCTGAGCCTGTCGGCGCCTAGCGGATCGGCAGGGCCACGGGGCGGATGGGTGCCGCGTCGCCGCCACGGAATTTCAGCGAGGCGCCGATGAAGGCAAACTGGTACACCTTGTCGCGCGACAGCGCTTCCAGGTCGACCAGTTCCAGGATGGGCGTGCCCTGCTGCGCCAGCAGATACGTGTGCACGGGCAGGTAATTGTTTGCCACTTCGGACGGAAACGCCTCGAAACTGAGGTTGTCCGCGCCCACCACCATGGCGCCGCCATCTTCCACGAGGAATTTCGCCGCATCGAGCGACAGGCCGGGCGGATTGGCCATGTACGCTTGCGCCTGCTCATAGTGCTGCATGCGGCCCGTGCGTATCAGCACCACGTCGCCCTTTTCCAGCGTGATCTTCTGGTGGGCCAGCGCCGCGCGCAAGTCTTGCCGCGTGACCCGGTAATTGTCGGGTAGTTGTTTGAGACCCTTGGCCACGGCGACGTCGATCAGCACGCCGCGCGCCACGATCGGCGGCAGTTTTTCAGCCCCCGTCACGGTCCAGCCCCGGTCGCCCAGGTATTGTTCCTCCGTAAAACCGTTCCAGATCTTGCCGTTCAGGCCGAAGTGGTTCAGGGCGTCGATATGCGTGCCCATGTGCGCATACATGGATACGGCCGAGCCCGTGTAACTGACGTGGCGGTTCATCTGTTCGCCCACCTGCATCGAGTCGGCCACCACGTTGCCTTTCGGCGTGTGCGTCATCCACATCTGGTAGGGCGGGTCGCCTGCCGCCTGCCAGCTGGGCATGCCGATATAGAAATCGACGGCCAGGTCGTAGCTCTTGCCGCCATCGATGCGCGCCAGGATGGCGGCGCGCGAGGCTGGCGTCATCAGGTTCAGGCGGCCGATCTCGTCTTTCGGACCCCAGGGGCTGGTGCCCACTTCGGGCAGGGCGGCGGCTTGCGTCGTTCCTGCCAGCAGGGCCAGCAGCAGGGCAGTCAGGGTGGCGGATGGTTTGAACATGGGGTACTCCTTGCGTGACATGAATGAAGAAGCCGCCATCATATTGTCTTTCATTTCAATGATAATCAGCGATAAAATAATAAGATATTCAACTGCAAGGAAAGAATAATGGATGTCCTGGCGCACATGCGCGTGTTTCGCAAGGTGGTCGAGCGCGACAGCTTCAGCAAGGCGGCGCAGGATCTGAACCAGTCGGCGGCCGCCATCAGCAAGCAGGTGCGCCAGCTCGAAGCGCGCCTGGGCACGCTGCTGCTGGTACGCACCACGCGGCGCATGAGCCTGTCGGATGGCGGGCGTGCCTACTATCTTGAATGCTGCCGCCTGCTCGATGAAATCGATGCGCTGGAACTGGCCACGCGCGGCTGCGCCGGCAAGGTGGCGGGGCGGCTGCGCGTGAATGCGCCGCTGTCGTTTGGCCTGAAGGTGCTGTCGCCCTTGCTGCCGGACTTCATGGCCCGTTATCCGGACGTCAAGATCGAGATGACCCTGGACGACCGCCTGCGTGATGTGGTGGGCGAGGGGTATGACGTGTCGCTGCGCATCCGCGCCGCGCTGGCCGATTCGTCCCTGGTGGCGCGCCGCCTGGGCGACGTCGAGCAGATGATTTGCGCAGCGCCGGCCTACCTGGCGCGGCGCGGCACGCCGCGCCAGGCGCAGGACTTGCACGGCCACGATTGCCTCGCCTACCGCCTGGCCGACAGTCCCGGCGTCTGGCAGCTGGCCGGCCCGGAAGGGGCGAGCAGCATCGTCCTGCCCGTGCGCTTTTCCGCCGACAGCAGCCTGCTGCTGGCCGATATGCTGGTGGCGGGCATCGGCGTGGGGGCGCTGCCGTCGTTCGTCGCCGCGCCGCTGCTGGCCAGCGGCGCCCTGGTGCGCGTGCTGCCGTCGCACGGCATGGCCAGGCGCGGCGTGTATGCCCTGATGCCCGATGGACGCCACGTGCAGGAAAAGGTGCGCGCCTTCTGCGACTTCCTGGCCGGGGCGCTGCAGGGGGCCTAGGCGCCCGGTGTTTTCCAGTGCAACCATCATGCGCGCTTTTTTTCTTCCACAAGCGCGTCGG
Source organism: Janthinobacterium sp. GW822-FHT07A03 (assembly GCF_058798815.1). NCBI lineage: Bacteria > Pseudomonadati > Pseudomonadota > Betaproteobacteria > Burkholderiales > Oxalobacteraceae > Janthinobacterium > Janthinobacterium sp. GW822-FHT07A03. The sequence goes on from NZ_JBXAKW010000005.1 coordinate 5,856, forward strand.
GCATGAGCTTTGATAGTATCCTCGTACCTGCTGGGCGGCCGCAGCGCCGCACATTCGAGGAAACCGGAATAAGCGATCGACAATGCACACTTTGAGCAAGGGCGGGGCGGGATCAGGCATCAGGATCTGGGCGGGTGGCGTGCTGCTGGCATTGGCGGTGGGCGGCGCACTGTACGCGGGCGCGGCGCGCACGGTCAATGACGACGCCGAACAGCGTTTCGACAATCTCACGCATGGCGCCCAGCATAGTCTGGCAACGCGGGTGAAAAGCTATTCCGACCTGCTGCGCGGCCTCGAAGCCCTGTTCCGCACCAGCGAGCAGCTGACGCGCCGCCAGTTCCACGATTACGTCACCGGCCTCGATATCGCGCGCCAGTTCCCTGCCATCGAATCGGTCAACTATGCGGTGGCGCTGACGCAGGCGCAGCGCGCGGCGTATGTCGCCGACGTGCGCCGCGATACCAGCCTGGCGCCGCGCGGCTATCCCGCTTTCACCATCCGTCCGCCCGGCGAGCGGCCGGAATACACGGTGCTCACTTACCTGGAGCCTGATTCCCTGCTGGCCGAACGCATGGGTGTCGATATCGGCGCCAACCCGCTGGTGGCGCAGTCCCTGGCGCAGGCGCGCGACAGCGGCGAGGTCAGCGCGTCGGGGCAGGTGATCATGATCAAGGGGCCGCCCGCGCACGTGGGCCTGGGCATGCGCTTGCCCGTGTACCGCAATGGCATGCCGCAGGGGAGCGTGGCAGAGCGCCGCGCCGCCTACCAGGGCTCCGTGGGCATCGGCTTCGGCGTGGCGCAGCTGGTGCACAGCGCGCTCGAACGCAGCGCCCTGGAACCGCTGCACCTGACCCTGTACAGCGCGGCCGACCCCTTGCCGGCCAGCGGGGTTCTGGCCATCACGCCGCAGGACCGCCTGCTGTTCAACGATGACGGCGACCTGGCGGCGGCGCCGCCGCAACCGGGCAGCGATGCCGACTATTTCGACCAGGTGCTGCCGGTGACTTACCAGGGCGGCCTGTGGAAAGCCCATTTCCGCGTACGCAAGGCGGAGCTGTACAGCCCCTTCGACCGCTATTTTCCGTGGCTGGCGCTGGGCGTCGGCGTGGCCGGCACCCTGCTCATTTATGGCTATATCTTTACCCTGTACCGGTCGCGCCGCAATGCGGTGGCGCAGCGCACCCTGCTCGATACGGTGCTCGACAGCGTCGACGCCTACGTGTACATGAAGGATGCCGACCTGCGCTACCGCTACGTGAATGCGCGCACGGCGAAGATACTGGGCCGTCCGGCGGAGCAGCTGATCGGCCGCCAGGATGGCGAGCTGATGCTCGGCGATGCGGCGGCCGCCGCGCAGCTGACCGAGCGCCAGGTCTTCGACAGCGGCGCCAAGTTCGTTGGCGAAGAGCGCTTCGTCGATGCGCAGGGCCAGGTGCATCACCTGTGGAGCGTGAAGGTGCCGCTGGGCTTGCCCGGTCCCGTCACGGGGCTGATCGGCCTGTCCACCGACGTGACGGAACTGCACCGCCTGAAGGAGCAGGCCGACGCGGCCAGCCAGGCCAAGAGCGACTTCCTGTCGAACATGAGCCATGAAATCCGCACGCCGATGAACAGCATCATCGGCATGGCCCACCTGGCGCTGAAATCGGTGGCCGACGCGCGCCAGCGCGACTACCTGCAGAAAATCTTCCATTCGGGCCAGCACTTGCTGGGCCTGATCAACGATATCCTCGATTTTTCCAAGATCGAGGCGGGCAAGCTGGAACTGGAAGTGCTGGACTTCCGTCTCGACACCCTGCTGGCGAACATCGCCAGCCAGCTGGGCGACGCGGCCGCCGTCAAGGGCCTGGCGCTGCAGTTCGATATCGCGCCGGAGCTGCCGCAGCGCTGGCGCGGCGACCCGCTGCGCCTGGAGCAGGTCTTGCTGAACCTGACCAGCAACGCCATCAAGTTTTCCGACAATGGCAGCATCTTCGTGCGCGTGCGCCAGTCCGAGGAGCGCGGCAGCCACGGCATGCTGCGCTTCGAGGTGCAGGACCGGGGCATCGGCATGAACCAGGAAGAAGTGGCGCAGCTGTTCCGCTCCTTCCACCAGGCCGACCCGTCGACCACGCGCAAGTATGGCGGCAGCGGCCTGGGACTGGTGATCAGCAAGCAGCTGGTGGAGCTCATGGGCGGCAAGGTGGGCGTGTACAGCCAGCCGGGCCTGGGCAGCACCTTCTGGTTCACGGCGCGCCTGGAAAAAAGCGCGCAGGGGGCCGACGAGCGCATCGCGGAAGTCGAGCCGGAAGTACTGGGGGTGATCCGCGGCGCCTCCATCCTGCTGGTGGAAGACAATATCTTCAGCCAGCAGGTGGGCTGCGAACTGCTGGAAGACGCCGGCGCCACCGTCTGCGTCGCCAGCAATGGCCGCGAGGCGCTGGAATTGCTGGCCCGCCAGCGCTACGACTGCGTGCTGATGGACGTGCAGATGCCGGAGATGGACGGCTTCGAGGCGACGCGCCGCATCCGCGCCGACCCGAAACTTGCGGGCCTGCTGGTGATCGCCATGACGGCCAACGCGGGCAGCGAGGACCGCGCCCGCTGCCTGGCGGCTGGCATGGATGAATTCGTGACCAAGCCGATCGCCCCGAATCTGCTGTTTCATCTGCTGGCGAAATGGTTCCGGCTGCGTGGCGGCATCGGCAGCATCGGCCGCGACAGGCTGGCGGCGCTGTCGAAGGCGCCGCCGGCGGGCGCCGCGCCGGAGCTGCGCGACACGGCCATCCTCGACCTGGCCACCCTGGCGCTCACGTTCAGCAATGACGCCGTGAAGATGCGCAAGTACACCCAGCTGTTTCTCGACACGGCGCGCGACGGCATCGCCGAAATGGAGCAAGCCATGGCGCTGGAAGACCTGGGGCGCCTGGCCGACCTGGGACACCGCAGCAAATCGTCCGCGCTGGCCGTGGGCGCCCATGCCTTCGCCGGCCTGTGCACCTCGATCGAAGGCTTGCGCCTGGGCGGCGACCTGCAGCAGGCGCGCGCCTTGCTGACGGCGCTCGGGCCGGCGCTGGCGCAGGTGGCAGAACAAATTTCCATGGAATTTGCCGCCAGCGACGCCCCTTGACGCAAGCAGCGGCGATAATAGGCGTTTGACGTCTCCGGCCAGCCGGCCGGAGACGCGGCAACTCATCGGATCAGCATGCATACACCCGTCACGCCCGGCCTCCTCATCCTGCATGGCAACCAGCTGGAACAGCTGCGCGCCGCCGTTTTCCAGTGGCTGCGCCAGCATCCGCTGGCGCCGCTGGAAACGGATATCTTCCTGGTGCAGTCGAACGGCGTGGCCGAGTGGCTGAAGATCGCCCTGGCCGAGGAAATGGGCGTGTGCGCCGCCACGCGCATCGCGCTGCCGGCGCGCCTGCTGTGGGAAAGCTACCGGGGCATGCTGGGCCGCGAGCGCGTCCCGCGCGTCTCGCCGTTCGATAAATCGCCGCTGACCTGGCGTTTGATGCGCCTGTTGCCGTCGCTGCTGGCCGACCCCGTGTTTGCGCCGCTGCGCTACTTCCTCGCCGATGGCGATTGCGAACGCCGGCTGCAGCTGGCCGAGCGCCTGGCCGACTTGTTCGACCAGTACCAGGTCTACCGCGCCGACTGGCTGGCCGACTGGGCGGCCGGGCGCGACCAGTTGCGCACGGCGCGCGGCGAAACCATCGTGCTGAAGGACGACCAGCGCTGGCAGGCGCAGTTGTGGCGCGCCGTGGGCCTGGACGTCGAGCCGTTCGAGCGCGATACGGGCCGCGCCGATATCCACGATGCCTTCCTGGCGGCGATCGCCGCCGGCGATGCGCCGGCTGGCAAGCTGCCGCGCCGGGTGGTGCTGTTCGGCGTGTCGGCCTTGCCGTACCAGACCTTGCAGGCGCTGGCCGCGCTGGCGCGCCACGCGCAGGTGGTGCTGGCCGTGCCCAACCCGTGCCAGTTCTACTGGGGCGATATCATCGACGGGCGCGACTTGCTGCGCGCGGAAAACAAGCGCCAGCGGCAGCGCAACGGCACCGACCTGGCGCAAATTCCGTTGGAAGAACTGCATGCGCACAGCCACCCGCTGCTGGCCAGCTGGGGCAGGCAAGGGCGCGATTTCATCCGCATGCTTGATGAATTCGACGAACACGCGCAGGCCGAGGGGCGCGATGACAGCCTGCGCATCGACCTGTTTGGCGAGGAAACGGGGGAAACCCTGCTGCAGCAGGTGCAGGTGGCCATCCGCGAACTGCGCCCGCTGGCCGAACATGAGCAAACGCCGCCCGACGCCGGCGACCGCTCGATCGAATTTCACGTGGCGCACAGCGTGCAGCGCGAGGTGGAAGTGCTGCACGACCAGCTGCTGGCCATGTTCGCGCACAGCGCCGAGACGGGCTTGCGTCCGCGCGACGTGGTGGTGATGGTGCCCGACATCGATACCTTCACGGCCGCCATCCACGCCGTTTTCGGCCAGTACCGGCGCAACGACGAGCGTTTCATTCCGTTCGAGATCGGCGACGTGAAGGACCGCAGCGTCAACCCGCTGCTCGTCGCGCTCGAGTGGCTGCTGCAGCTGCCGCAGCAGCGCTGCCGCCAGAGCGAGGTGCGCGACCTGCTCGACGTGCCGGCGCTGGCTACCCGCTTTGGCCTGCAGCCGGACGACCTGGTCACGCTGGGCGCCTGGATCGAAGGGGCCGGCGTGCGCTGGGGCCTGGACCAGCATCACCGCAGCGGCCTGGGACTGGGCGCGGCCGGCGAGCAGAATGCGTGGATTTTCGGCGTGCGGCGCATGCTGCTCGGTTACGCCAGCGGCGTTGGCGTCAGTTTTGGCGGCATCGAGCCGTATGCGGAAGTGGGCGGCCTCGATGCGGCGCTGGCGGGCTCCCTGGCGCAGCTGGTCGAGGCGCTGCTGCACTGGCGCACCGTACTGGCCGGCGCCTGCACGCCCGCCGAGTGGGGCGTGCAGGCGCGCGCGCTGCTGGCGGCCTTTTTTGATGCCGACGACGAGGGCGACCGCCTGACCCTGGCACAGCTCGAGGGTGCCTTGCAGGGCTGGCTGGAAACCTGCGAGCATGCGGGCTTTGTCGAGCCGGTGCCGCTGTCCGTGCTGCGCGTGGCGTGGCTGGGCGCGCTGGACGAGCCGACCCTGAACCACCAGTTCGTCTCCGGCGGCGTGACCTTCTGCACCCTGATGCCGATGCGCGCCGTGCCGTTTCGCGTGGTTTGCCTGCTGGGCATGAACGATGGCGACTTCCCGCGCCGCGCGCAAAAGGCCGATTTCGACCTGCTGGCGCTGCCCGGCATGGCGCGCCCGGGCGACCGCTCGCGCCGCGACGACGACCGCTACCTGATGCTGGAAGCCTTGCTGGCCGCGCGCGACAAGCTGTACGTGAGCTGGGTGGGGCGCAATGTGCGCGACAATTCCGAGCAGCCGCCGTCCGTGCTGGTGTCGCAGCTGCGCGACTACCTGGCCGCCGGCTGGTCGCTGGACCGGCACCTGGTGTCGCTGACCACCGAGCACGCGCTGCAGCCGTTCAGCCGCCGCTATTTTGAGGCCGATGGCTTGCTGACCTATGCGCGCGAATGGCGCGTGGCCCATACCGATGCCGATGCGGCCGATGCGGATGCGCAGGCCGGGGAACTGGCGCTGGGGCCCTACGAGCTCGATCCCGGCACGCGCCTGAAGCTGGGCGAGCTGGCCAGTTTCCTGCGCCAGCCCGTCAAATACTTTTTCCGCCGCCGCCTCAGCGTCCATTTCGCCGATGCGGCCATGCTGGGCGAGGATGAGGAGCCGTTCGGCCTGAATGCGCTCGAGCGCTATCTGCTGGAAGACACCATGCTGGACGACGGCGGCGCCGTGGAAGCACTGGACGACGTGCGCAGCAGCCTGGAAGTGCGCGCGGCACGCCTGGCGCGCGAGGGCGTGCTGCCCATCGGCCTGATCGGCCGGCAGGTGCAGGCGCAGCTGGTCGAGGCACTGGTGCCCGTGCGCAGCGCGTGGCTGTCCTTGCGCGCCTCGTTCCCGCTGGCGGCCGACAAGCGCGCCATCAACCTGCCGTTCGGCGAGGTGCAGATCGACGACTGGCTCGACAGATTGTGCAGCAACGGTCAGGAGACGGCCTGGCTGATGCAGATTTCCTCGAAGGTGACGGACAAGGGCGGCCAGGCGCGCGGCGACAAGCTGATGCTGATGTGGCTGCGCCAGCTGGCCGCCGCCGCCCTCGGCCTCCCCGTCACCGGCTATCTGGTGGCGCGCGACGCCATCGTCAGCATGGCGCCGCTCGATCCGGCCAGTTCGCGCGACGCGCTGGCAACCCTGCTGGCGCTGTGGCGCGAAGGCATGAACCATCCGCTGCCCACGGCGTGCAAGACGGGACTGGCGCTGGTGCAGCAGGGCGACCCGCGCGCCGTGTATGACGGCGGCTTTGACATCTCGGGCGAGCGCGAGGAACTGTGCCTGGCGCGCCTGTGGCCCGAGTTTTCCGCGCTGGCTGCCGAGGAAGCGTGGCAGGACTGCACGCGCGAGCTGTATGGCCCGCTGGCAGACTGGCTGCAGCAGCACATCACGATCGACCCGATCAGCGCGCCCGATGACGGCGCGGGAGAAGAACAATGACGAGCCATCTGCTCAACCCCCTGGCATTCCCCCTGCACGGTTCGCGCCTGATCGAGGCCTCGGCCGGCACGGGCAAGACCTGGACCATCGCCGCGCTGTACGTGCGGCTCGTGCTGGGACACGGCGACGACGACAGCCGCTTTACCCGCCCGCTGCTGCCGGCCGACATCCTCGTGATGACGTTTACCCGCGCCGCCACGCGCGAATTGTCGAACCGCGTGCGCGAGCGCCTGATCGAGGCGGCCGCTTATTTTCGCCACGAATCTGGCATGGAATCCGGCGGCAGCGACCCGTTTCTCGATGCCTTGCTGGAATCCTATCCTGAGGAGAGCGAACGGCAAAAGGCCGCGCACCGGCTGATGCTGGCCGCCGAGACGATGGATGAAGCGGCCATCTTCACCATCGACGCCTGGTGCCAGCGCATGCTGCGCGAGCACGCGTTCGACAGCGGCAGCCTGTTCGACGAAGAACTGGTCAGCGACGAACAAGCGCTGTTCGAGGATGCGGCCCACGATTACTGGCGCCAGCAAGTCTATCCCTTGCCGCCGCAGGCGCTCGACGTGCTGCTGGCCTGCTGGCCCGACGTGGCAGCGCTGAAGAAGGGCGCGCGCGAGCTGGCGCGCCGCGCCGGCAGCATGCAGATGGCAGACGATGAGCCCTTATCGCTGCTGATCGCGCGCGAACAGCGGGCGCTGGCCGCGCAACTGGCCATCCTGAAGGCGGGCTGGGTCGAGCGCGTGGACCAGATGGCTGCATGGATCAACGACCACCGCGCCGCCAATCCCAAGTGTTTTAACGGCGTCAAGATGAAGCCGGAAAACCTGGCGAAATGGTTCGACGGCTTGCGCCGCTGGGCGCAGGACCCGCTCTTGCTGCTGCCTGCCATCACGGCCAAGGCCTGGGAGCGATTGACGCCGTTCGGCATCGAGGATGCGTTTGCCAAGAGTTTCACGGCCCAGGTACCCGAGTGCTTCGAACATACGGAGGCGCTGGGGACCGCTCTGGCGGCATTGACGCCGCTGGCGCACAAGCTGCACCTGCATGCGGCGGCGGCCATCGCGCGGCGCATGGACCAGTTGAAGCGCCAGTCGCGCCAGTTCGGCTTTGCCGACATGCTGCAGCGCCTGCACGATGCGCTGGCGGGCGAAAACGGCGCGACCCTGCGCCAGCGCATCATCGACCAGTATCCGTTGGCCATGGTCGATGAATTCCAGGATACGGCCCCTGCACAGTATCAGATCTTCAATTTGCTGTACCGCATTGCGGAGAATGATCCCGCGCAAGGATTGTTCCTGATCGGCGACCCGAAACAGTCGATCTACGGCTTTCGCGGCGCCGACATCCAGAGCTACCTGGCGGCGCGGCGCGCCACGGCAGGGCGCCACTACCAGCTGGGCACCAACTACCGCTCGACGGCGCCCCTGGTGGCCGCCGTCAACCAGCTGTTCCTGCACGCCGAGCGCGACGAGGTGCCGGCCGGTGCCTTCCGCTACCGCAAAGGAGGCGAGAATCCGCTGCCGTTCGAGGCTGTCGACGCCAAGGGCCGCGATGAATGGCTGGTGAACGCGGGCGGCCCGCTGCCGGCCCTGCTGGCCGCCTGCGCCAGCGATGAAGGGCTGCGCGGCGACAGCTACCGCGAGTATTTCGCGCAGCACTGCGCGGAACACATCGTCGCCATGCTGGGCGATGCGCAAGCCGGTTTCGATGGCCCCGACGGTTTCACGCGCCTGCAGCCGGCCGATATCGCCATCCTCGTGCGCGACCGCAAGGAAGCGGCGGCCATCCGCCGCGCGCTGGCGCGCCGCCGGGTCGCCAGCGTCTATTTGTCCGACAAGGATTCCGTCATCGACAGCGAGGAGGCGCAGGACGTGCTGCGCTGGCTGGCGGCGCTGGCCAACCCGCTCGACGGGGGACTGGCGCGCGCCGCCTTTGCCACGCGCACCATCGGCCTGTCGCTGGGCGAGCTGGCGCGCCTGTCGAGCGACGAACTGGAATGGGAACGCCGGGTCGAGCAACTGAAGGCCTTGCACCTGATCTGGCAGCGCCAGGGCGTGCTGGCCATGCTGCGCCGCTTCATCCACGAACTGCAATTGCCCGCCATGCTGCTGCAGCAGACGGGCGGCGAGCGGCGCCTGACGAATCTGCTGCACCTGGCCGAACTGCTGCAATCGGCCAGCCGCCAGCTCGATGGCGAGCAGGCGCTGATACGCTGGCTGGCCGAGCAGATCGCCGGCGAGGGCGAAAACGGCGACGAGCGCGTGCTGCGCCTGGAAAGCGATGCGGAGCTGGTGAAGGTCATCACCGTGCACAAATCCAAGGGCCTCGAATATCCGCTCGTGTATCTGCCGTTTGCCGTCACGGCGCGCAAGGTGGATAAGCGCAACCGCAGCTTCTTCGAGTATGCGGATGAAAAAGGCGAGCGCCGCCTCGACCTGTCGCTGTCCGACGAAGCCATGGCGGCGGTCGAAGAGGCGCGCATCGAGGAAGACTTGCGCCTGCTGTACGTGGCCCTGACGCGCGCGCGCCACTTCCTGTGGCTGGGCGTGGCCGCCTTGGCGGCGCGCAAGGCGGGCGAGAATACCCTGCACGAATCGGCGCTCGGCTACCTGCTGACGGGCGGCGACAAGCTGCCGTTTGACCAGCTGCTGCTGCGCTGGCAGCAGGTGGCGGGCAGCTGCGACGCCATCTACGTCAGCGCGCTGGCGCAGCCCGACGCCTGCACGGTGCTGGACCGCGTGGAGCGGCGTCCCGAGTTGCGGCCCGCGCCCGTGTTCGTGGGCGAATTCGAGCGCGATTGGTCGGTGGGCAGCTTTACCTCGCTGACGCGCCAGATCGGCGCCGTGGCAGCCGCGCACGTGCCGCAGCGGGCGCTGGAAGAGACCTTGCTGGAAGATGGCACGGCTGTGGCTGTGGCCGCGCCGACGCAAATGGGCGACGCGCCATGGCACCGCTTCCCGCGCGGCTCCGTGCCCGGCAATTTCCTGCACGAGCAGCTCGAGTGGATGGGCAGCGAAGGCTTTGACGGCGTCCACGACGAGCACTTCAACACGCGCCTGGCCGCGCGCTGCGAACGGGCTGGCTGGGGCCACCGCCAGGAAGACGCCATCGCCTGGCTCAGGGAAATCGCCCTCACGCCGCTGCCGCTGCTCGATGCATCGCTGTCGCAGCTGGACAGCACCCTGTCCGAAATGGAGTTCTGGTTCCCCAGCGAGCATTTGTCCACCGAGGCGCTGGACAGACTGTGCACGCGGCTGCTGCTCGATGGCGCGCCGCGCCCCGCGCTGCCACGGCGCCAGCTGCACGGCATGCTGAAAGGCTTTGCCGACCTGGTCATCGAACAGGATGGGCGCTACTGGGTACTCGACTACAAGTCGAATGCGCTGGGCGCCAACGACGCCGCCTACCACACGCCGGCACTGGCGGCCGGCATGGCGCAGCACCGCTACGATATCCAGGGCGCCATCTACATGCTGGCCCTGCACCGGCTGCTGAAAAGCCGCCTCGGTGACGCCTACGACCCGGCCGAACACCTGGGCGGCGCCATCTTCCTGTTCCTGCGCGGCATAGCGAATGCGGACACGCATGGCTGCTACTGGCTGGCGCCGCAGCTGGAGCTGCTGGACGGCCTCGATCAACTGTTAGAAGAAACGGAACACCATGCAGCATGACGCGCAGATGGACGCTTTGTTTACCCATGTCGACGGTGTCGCGGAGGCGGGCCACCTGCGCCGCCTGAGCGCCGCCTTTGCCCGCTTCATCGCCAGCCTGGACGAGCAGGCGCCGCATGCGCCCGCCGTGGCCGTGGCCTGCGTGGTGCTGTCCGAACTGGAAGGGCGGGGCCACAGCTGCCTGATGCTGGCCGATCTGGCCAGTGAACCTTCGCAGCTGCTGGGCTGGAGCGAAGAGCTGTGGCATGCCGTGCTGGCCGTTTCCGGCCCGCTGCCGGACGGCGTCGACGGCTGGCGCGCGCTGCTGGCCGGCGCGCCGCAGGTGTGGCAGGTGGGTGCCGCCGACGTGCGCCAGCCGCTGGTGCTCGACGGCGACCGTTTGTACCTGCGCCGCTACTGGCGCGACGAGACCCTGGTCGGTGAAAAGATCGCCGCGCGCGCGCAGGACTTGAGCGAGCCGCCGCTGGCGCAGGTGCGGCAATGGCTCGACATCCTGTTCGACCAGCCCACGCAGGATGGTGGGCCGGACTGGCAAAAGGTGGCGTGCGCCGTCGCCTTGCGCGGCAAGGTCGCCATCATCACGGGCGGCCCTGGGACGGGCAAGACCTACACGGTGGCGAGCCTGTTGACCCTGCTGTTTGCCGTCTCGCCGCAGCCGGAGCAGCTGCGCATCGCGCTGGCCGCACCCACGGGCAAGGCGGCCGCGCGGCTGAAACAGTCGATCGACAAGGCCTTGAGCGGCCTGGCGGAAAAGGTCGGGGAAGCCTTGCCCCTGCTGGAACTGGCGCGGCGCATGGGCGCGGCGCGCACCCTGCATAGCTTGCTGGGCGCGCGGCCCGATACGCGCGCCTTTGCCCACCATGCGGGCAATCCGCTCGACGTCGACGTGCTGATTGTCGATGAAGCGTCGATGGTGCACCTGGAAATGATGGCGTCCGTGCTCGACGCCTTGCCGCCCACGGCGATCCTGATTCTGCTGGGCGACAAGGATCAATTGGCGTCCGTGGAAGCGGGGGCCGTGCTGGGCGACTTGTGCCACGACGCGCAGACGGGCGGCTACACGGGGGACACCATCGCGTATGCGCAGGCGGCCAGCGGCGTGGCCATTCCCGCGCAGTTTGCCGGTAACGCCGGCGCGCTGGCGCAGCAGACGGTGATGCTGCGCCACAGCCACCGCTTCAGCGGTCCGATCGGCGAGCTGGCGCTGGCCGTGAATGGCGGCAGGCCTGATCTGGCCAGGGCGTGCTTCGCCGCCGACAGCGGCGGCCAGCTGGCGTGGAGCGTGCCGGCGCAGCAGGAAGACGTGCTGCGCCTGGCCTTGCGCGGGCGGGCCGATGCGCCGGGCGGCTACCAGCCCTATCTGGCGCTGGTGAACGCGGGCGAGGCGGCGTACGCGCGGCACGACGACTGGGTGCGCGCCGTGCTGCACGCTTTCGAGTCGTTCCGCATCCTGTGCGCCGTGCGCGAAGGCGAGTGGGGCGTGGCGGGCTTGAACACGGCCATCGAGCTGCGGCTGGAAAAGGAAGGGCTGATACGCCGCAGCGAATGGTATGTGGGCCGTCCCGTGATGGTCACGCGCAACGATTACGGCACGGGCGTGTTCAATGGCGACATCGGCCTGACCTTGCGCGACCCTGCGCGGCCCGGCTCCCTGCGCGTGTACTTTTTGGAAGGCGAGAACGTGCGCAGCGTGCTGGCCACGCGCCTGCGCCACGTGGAAACGGCATTTGCCATGACGGTGCACAAGTCGCAGGGTTCGGAATTCCGCCATACTGTGCTGGTGCTGCCGCAGGAAGGCGGCGCCATGCTGGCGCGCGAACTGGTCTACACGGGCATCACGCGCGCGCGCGACTTCTTTACCCTGGTCTCGCCCACGCAGGCCGTGCTGTTCGACGCGATTTTGCGCCGCACGCAGCGCGCCAGCGGGCTGCGGGGCCTGATCGGCTGATTTACTTCGCCAGCTTTGCCTTGGCCACCAGCGCCTGCACCACCTGCAGGGTGGCTTGCTCCACATCCTGGCGCGGCAAGCCCCGATTGGCGCCGGCGACCATCGATGGATTGGTCAGGTAGCGCCCGCCCACGATCAGGGTGGGCGTGCTGTCGACCTGGTAGCTGGCGGCCAGGCGGGGCAGGTTTTTCAGCCTGGTCTGCACGCCAAACGACTGGTAGGCGCCTTCGAAGGCGGCCTTGTCCAAGCCATTTTTCAGCGCCCAATCGAGGTTGTCTTTGTCGCTGGCCAGGCGCTTGCGCTCCACATGCCAGGTATGCATGACTTGCGCGTGCATCGCCTCTTCCTTCTTCAGCGCTTCCAGGGTCAGGAACAGATGCGCTTCCGGATCATTTTCCGGCGTGTGCGGCAAATGGATGCGGCGGAACGACACCGTGGCGGCATTTTCCTTGACCCAGCGCGCCAGGCCCGGCTCCAGCGCGTTGCAGGCGGGGCAGTGGTACATGAAAAATTCGATCACTTCCACCTTGCCCGGCGCCGCCTGCACGGGTTGCGGCGTCGCCAGCATCAGGTATTCGGCACCCTGCACGGGCGCTTGCGGCGAGGCGAAGGCGCCGGCGGCGGCGAAGCTGGCGCAGGCCAGGATGACGTGGGGCAAACGCATGGGGGTTCCTCGGTAAAACTTAACTATGAGGCAATTGTAGTAGAGCGTCAACAGATGATGGTGTTGCTTTGATGTAATAAATGTTTATTATTCCGAATATTGAATAATAATGTTCCGATTTTTGTGTGAAAATGCAAAGGCGGCTGGCAGGGCGACAGCGCCATGTCATACCATCAAAATCAAAACCAGGAGTCCATCATGTTGTCTTCCCTTCGCACGCGGCTGGTGCTCATTTGCGTGGCCATCGTCGTCCTGTCCATGCTGGCCTTGTCGGTCGCCAATTACGTCACCACGCGCAGCAGCATGCTGGCGTCGGCCGACCAGCAGATGCAGCAACTGCTGCACAGCCAGTCCGCCGTGCTGGCGCAATGGGTCGACGGCAAGAAGAAGGTCATGGCGTCCGTCGTGATGTCGGCCGAGACGCCCGATCCGCTGCGCGCCTTCCAGATCGCGGAAAAGGCCGGCGATTTTGCGGAAGTGTTCATCGGCTATGCGGACAAGCGCTCCGTGTTTACCCATCCGGGCCGCCCGGCCGATTTCGACCCGACGGCGCGCGCCTGGTACACGGACACCGTCAAGGCGGGCGTGCCGATGCTTACGCCGCCGTACGTGGATGCAGCGAGCCACAAGCTGGTGGTGTCGTTCACGGCGCCCGTCGGACCGAAAGAGGCGCTGCTGGGCGTGGCGGGCGCGGACGTGCTGCTCGATACGGTGATCGCCAACGTGGTGGCGATCAAGCCGACGCCGCACAGCTTTGCCTTCCTGGTCGACCAGAGCGGCACCATCATCGCCCACGCGGACAAGGAACTGAGCCTGCAGCCGGTGGCCAAACTCGACGCGGCGCTGTCGGCGGCGCAGGTGAACCGGCTGGAAAGCACGCGCGCGAGCGAGGCCGTGCGCCTCAATGAGCGCGACGGCAAGCTGTATGTCACGCGCGTGGCGGGCACCGACTGGCTGCTGGCCGTGGTGCTGGACCAGCAGGAAGCCATGCAAGCCTTGCAGACGATGCTGACGACGGCCACCGTCACGGCCGTGCTGCTGGCCGGCGCGGCGGCGGTGCTGCTGTCGCTGCTGGTCTTTAAAATGCTCAAGCGGCTGGAACTGGTGCGCGACGCGCTCGACGACATCGCCTCGGGCGAGGGCGATTTGACGCGCCGCCTCGACGCTTCCGGCGTGGATGAACTGGCGCAGATCGCGGGCGCCTTCAACCGCTTCATCGACAAGATCGCCGCCGTGCTGGTGAAGATCCGCACGGCCAGCGAATCGGTGAAAGTATCGTCGTCGGAAATCGCCGCCGGCAACCAGGACCTGTCGTCGCGCACGGAACAGCAGGCGAGTTCGCTGGAAGAAACGGCCGCCTCGATGGAGGAGTTGACCAGTACCGTGAAACAGAACGCGGACAATGCGCGCCAGGCCAACCAGATGGCGCAATCCGCTTCCGGCGTGGCCAGCAAGGGCGGGCAAGTGGTGGCGCAGGTGGTCGACACCATGGCCTCGATCAACGATTCCTCGAAGAAGATCGTCGACATCATCAGCGTCATCGACGGCATCGCCTTCCAGACGAATATCCTGGCCCTGAATGCGGCCGTCGAAGCGGCGCGCGCGGGCGAGCAGGGACGCGGCTTTGCCGTGGTGGCAACAGAGGTGCGCAGCCTGGCGCAGCGCTCCGCGGGGGCGGCAAAGGAAATCAAGCTGCTGATCGACGATTCGGTGGGCAAGGTCGACTCGGGCGCGCGCCTCGTCGACGAGGCGGGGGCGACGATGCAGGAAATCGTCGACAGCGTGCGCCGCGTAACCGACATCATGGGCGAGATCACGGCCGCCAGCGCCGAGCAAAGCTCGGGCATCGAGCAGGTGAACCAGGCCATCGCGCAGATGGACCAGGTGACGCAGCAGAATGCAGCGCTGGTGGAAGAGGCGGCCGCCGCGGCGGAAAGCCTGCAGGATCAGGCCAGCACCCTGGCGCAGGTGGTGGGGGTGTTCAAGCTCGATGACGGGCAGGCGGCCGCGCCGCAGGCTGTCAAGCCCGTGGCGCAGCGCAAGCCGGAAGCGAGCGAGGAGTGGGAAACGTTCTAGGCAGCGTTCAGGCGCGCCGGGGCGCCAGGGTCGGCGCCATCTGCTTGGCCACCTCGAAAAAAGCATTGGTGGCCGGCGTGTTCTGGCGCCGGTCGCGCACGGCCAGGCCCACCTTGCGGCTGACGGGCGGATTCAAGGGCAGGGCCACCAGTTCCGGATATTGTTCCCGCAAGCGCTGCGGCAGGGCCAGTTCGGCGACGATGGAGACGCCGTCGCCGCGGCTGACCATGTCGAGGATGGTGATCACCTGGCTGATGCGGTAGGGGACATTCGGCTGCAGCCCCGCGTTGGCGAACAGGGGTTCGATCAGGCAGGCGCAGCCCGCCTCGGACATGATGAACGGCCCTTCGCACAGCTGCGCCAGGGTGATGGCGGTTTCGCTGGCCAGCGGGTGGCTGCGCGGCACCAGCGCCATCATCTGGTCTTCCACCAGCGGCGCCGTATCGAAACGCTCGTCGGGCAGCACGACGAAACCCACATCCACGCGGCGCTCGCGTATCCACTGCACCACTTCATGGTCGGCCCCTTCGTCGATGCGCAGGGCGATGCCCGGATAGCGCAGGCGGAATTGCGCCGTGATGGCCGGCAGCAGGTTCAGCGACGAAGTGGGGCCGAAGGAGCCGATGCGCAGGCTGCCCTGGCGCTGGCCCAGCACGTCGGCCGCTTCCTGGCGCATGGCTTCCGACAGACCGAGGATTTCGCGCGCGCGCACGAGCAACTGGCGGCCCACGTCCGTCAGCTCGGCCGACGCCTGGTGGCGCACGATCAGGTCCACGCCCATCTCCTTTTCCAGCGCCTTCAAGGCATGCGAGACGGCCGACTGGCTGATGCCCAGCTGCGCGGCGGCGGCGGAAAAGCCGTGCAGTTCGGCCACCAGGGTAAAAATTTCCAGTTGCGTGAAGGTCATCTGTGGTTTTCCTGCTCTATGAGTATTTGCTCATTATTTCATGAGTTGATATTAGTATTAATATATAAGTGTACAGCATGTACACCACCCGCCGCGCAAGCGGCCTCACAGGAAATCCCATGTCTTCATCCGCCTTGCCCTCTGCCGCCTTGCCTGCCGCGCAATCGCCGCTCGTCTACCTCAAACTGATTTTCGTCGCCCTGTTCTGGGGCGGCACCTTTATCGCGGGCCGCGTGCTGGCGCAGCAGATGCCGCCCATGACGGCCGCCAGCGGGCGCTTCGGCGTGGCCGTGCTGCTGCTGGTCGTGCTGGCATGGAAACTGGAAGGGGGCTTGCCGCGCCTGGACCGCAAGCAGCTGGCGACGACGGCGGCGCTGGGCCTGACGGGCATCTTTTTATATAACCTGTGCTTCCTGGCGGCCCTGTCGCGCATGCCGGCCGGGCGCACGGCCCTGTTCGTGGCCTTGAATCCCATCGTCACGGCGCTGGCCTCGGCCATGCTGTTCCGTGAGCGGCTGGGATCGTTCAAGTGGCTGGGCATCATGCTGGCGTTTTGCGGCACGGCCATCGTCATCACGCGCGCCGACCTGGCCGGCGTGCTGCAGGGCACGGGCGGCGGCATCGGCATGGGCGAAGTGTTCATGTTCTGCGGCATTTCCAGCTGGGCCGCCTACACCCTGATCGGCCGGGTCGCGCTGAAGGGTTTGTCGCCCATCGCCGCCACCACGTATGCCTCGATGTGGGGCCTGGCCTTTTTGCTGGTGGGGGCGGTGGTGGAGTTCCCGACGGTGCCGTGGCACAGTTTCGGCTGGCAAGTGTGGGCCGCCATCGGCTACCTGGGCGTGTTCGGCACGGTGATCGGCTTTGTCTGGTATTACGAGGGCGTGAAAGCGCTGGGCCCGTCGCGCACGGCCGTGTTCAACAACCTCGTGCCTGTGTTCGGCATCGTGCTGGCGGCGGGGCTCTTGGGCGAACCCGTGCTCGCCTCGATGCTGGTGGGCGGCGCGGTGACGATTGCCGGCGTGGTGATGACCAACCGGCAAGCGAAGTAATTATTTGGCGCGTCGGCGTTTGCCAGGCTTGGCCGGCGCTTTTTTATGCCGGCTGACGGAAGCACGCATCACTTTCGGCTCTTCGATGCCGTTCTCGGCCGCCAGCATGCGGCGGATGTTGACGGCGTCCATGGCGCGCACGGAATTGGCGCGCGCGTTGAGCAGGATCATGGTGGCGAACTTGCCGGCCGACTTGATGCGCATGATCAGGCAGCGGCCCGCTTCATTCGTGTAGCCCGTCTTCGACAGGCCGATATCCCAGCCCTTGGCGCCCACCAGGCGGTTCGTGTTGTGGTATTCCACGTCGCGGCCCTTGATCTGGATCACGTCCTTCGAATCGGTGGTGATGCGGCTGATTTCCGGGTAGCGCGAAGCGGCCACGGCCATCTTGACCAGGTCTGCCGCCGTCGACTGGTTGTTCGGCGACAAGCCCGTCGGTTCCTCGATCACGGTCTGGCGCATGCCCAGGGCCTTGATCTTGGCGTTGACGGCCACGGCAAACGCCGTCGGGCCGCCGGGGAAGGTGCGCGCCAGCGAGGCGGCGGCGCGGTTGTCGGACGACATCAGCGCCAGCTGCAGCACGTCGTGGCGGCTCAGGGTGGCGCCCACGGGCACGCGCGAGGTGCTGTGTTTCAGGGTGTCGACATCCTCGCGGTCGATGCTGATCTCTTCCTGCATATTCGCCTTGGAGTCGAGCACGACCATGGCCGTCATCAGTTTGGTCAGCGAGGCGATGGGCACCACCACGTTGGAATTTTTTTCAAGCAAGACTTTGCCTGTGCCGTCTTCGACCACCAGGATCGACTGGGAACCGAAAGGCACGGCGATGGCCGCTGTCGAAAGCGTCATCAGCACCGCGGCGAACATTTTTTTGAGCATGGGATTGTATGTGGGAAAGCAGTTTTGGGGCGCCATCGTGGGCGCTGCGCGCAAATCCGGAACGGGGCCGCGCGGGGACGCGGCGTGTATCTCGGAGGCAATATTTGCCAAGCTTAAACAATACCATTAAAGATCAAGCGATGTCTACGGTACAAGCCCGCGACAGGCGGCGTTGCGGCCAATTTGGCAAATAAATGGGGCTATTCTTGCCGTAGTGAAAATTGTTGCGCAATTATTGATTTCATCTTGGAAACTTCGTATGATTTCAGCAATATTGGCAGACTCGATCCGGCAGGCGCCGCGCGCTTCGTCGTTGATGCCTGCCCCTTCGTGCTTCGTCGCCCCGCGCTGGGCCCCGCAACCGGGGCGCCGTAGACTGCGTGCATGCCTGCATCACGGACTACGGAGAACGCATCATGTTAAAAAAATATACGGACTGGTACCGCAGCATCGACGAAGAATCGCTGCGGGTGCTGAAACACCCCGAGATGGCGGCGCAGGTCCAGGGGCGGGTGCGCCGCTACGTCGCCTTGAAGCTGGCGAAGCTGACGCCGATCGAACGCCAGCAATTGCACGATTTCCTGCTCAAGTACCGCGGCGCCGGTTTTTACATCGCGGCGTTCAAGCTGATGCTGCTGTTCAGCGCCATCGGCGTCGCCCTGCACCTGCTGCTGCCGGCCCGCTTCGAATTGCTCAAGGCCCTGGTCTTCAGCAACGGCCTGGGTTTTGCGCTGGCCTGGGGCCTGGTGGGCGTGTGGTTCAATTACCGCAGTTCCGTGCGCTACAAGTTCAAGAAACTCCTGCTGATCGTCTCGACCTGCGCGGCAGGGGTAGCGGCCGGCGTGCTGCTGGCCGGCTTGAGCGATACCGGTTCCATGGGCATGGCCTTCGAGCGCTTGCTGCGCGTGGGCGGCATCGCCTTGCTGGTGGCCGGATTGTTCTACATGGTGCCGCTGGCGATCGTGACTGCCTGGCGCAACCGCCAGTACGAAGCGCTGACCCTGCAGTTGCAGCAGGATGCCGAGCGCGACCGCCTGGCGCGCGAACTGAGCGAATCGCAGCTGCGCCTGCTGCGCGCGCAGATCGAGCCGCATTTCCTGTTCAATACCCTGGGCGCCGTGCAGCAGCTGGCCGAGCAGGGCGCGCCCAGGGCCGCGGCGCTGACGGCGGACCTGATCGCCTTCCTGCGTGCCAGCCTGGCGGAGATGCGCAGCGAGCAAGTGCCCTTGCAAAGCGAGTTCGACATGGTGGCCGCCTACCTGCGCGTGATGCAGGCGCGCCTGGGCTCGCGCCTGCGCTATGCGCTGGACTTGCCGGCCGAGCTGGCGCACGCGACGATACCGAGCATGATCTTGCTGACCCTGGCGGAAAATGCCATCAAGCATGGTATTGAACCATCGTTGCGCGGCGGCGAGATCAGCCTGTCGGCGCTGCGGGTGGGTGGCATGCTGCGCCTGCGCGTGCGGGACACGGGCATGGGCTTGCCGGAAAGCGGCGAGGACAGCGCGTCCGGAGGCGGCCTGGGCCTGGAAAACGTGCGCAGCCGGCTGTTGCTGTCCGCTCCATCCGCCAGCTTGATCCTGCGCAACGGCGAAGAGGGCGGCGTGATCGCTGACATAGTGCTGCCCATCAAAATTGCATCCAGCCTGAAAGAAGCCGCCGCATGAATCCCACCATCCTGATCGCCGAAGACGAACCCCTGATGCGCGAGCGCCTGGAAACGATGCTGGCGCACGCCTGGCCCGAGGCACAGGTCGTGCTGGTGGCGGAAAATGGCAACGACGCCTGGGACGGCTTTCTCGAGCATGAGCCGGATGTGGTCTTCCTCGATATCCGCATGCCGGGCCTGTCGGGCCTGGAGGTGGCCGAGCGCATCGGCAAGCGCGCCCACGTCGTGTTCGTCACGGCCTACGACCAGTACGCCGTCGATGCGTTTGACGCGGGCGCCGTCGACTACCTGCTCAAACCCGTGCAGGCCGAGCGGCTGCAGCGCGCGCTGGCCCGGCTGCGCGACAAGCTGGGCGCGCAGCCGGCCGACATGGCCCATTTGCTGCAGTCGCTGCGCGCCGCGCTGCCGGCCGTGCCGCGCGACAAATTAAAGTGGATCAAGGCCAGCGTGGGCAAGCAGATCCGTTTGATCGACGTCAATGAAGTGCTGTTCTTCCAGGCCGACACCAAGTACACGCGCGTGGTGCTGGCCGGCTCGGAAGCGCTGGTGCGCACGCCGCTGAAGGATTTGCTTGGGGGACTTGATCCTGATCAATTCTGGCAAATCCACCGCGGCACCATGGTCAACGTGAAAGCCATCGAGGCGGCCGAACGCATCGACGCCGAGCGCATGCAGGTGCTGGTGCGGGGCAGTACGGAAAAGCTGCCCGTCAGCCGCACGTTTACCTATTTGTTCAGGGATTGATATGATGGCAATGTTTTTAATCTGCCACTGAAATGGACATCTCATGACAATCTTGCGCCGCTGGTTCACCGCCATCCTCCTCGCCTTGCTCTCCTGCACCGCCGCCACGGCCGCGCAGAAGGAGGAAAAGGTGGTGTACCACGTCAATGACGCCAGCAATGCCACGGCTGCGCTGAAAAATATCCGCAACCACCTGGACGTCAGCCCCAAAGCCACCATCGTGCTCGTCGCGCATGGCCCCGGCATCGATTTTCTGCTCGACGGCGCCGTCGACAAGAGCGGCGCGCCGTATGGCGTGGTGGTGCGCGAGCTCGTCCAGCGGGGCGTGAGCTTTCGCGTCTGCAATAACACCTTGCAAGGGCGCAACATCGACCGCCAGCGCGTGCTGCCCGAAGCCGTCATCGTGCCGTCGGGCGTGGCCGAGCTGAGCCGCTTGCAGTGGCAGGAAGGCTATGTGTATATCAAGCCCTGACGCACGCGCCGCCGCCGGATGGCAAGGGCGCGGCGTGAGTGGCTGGGCAACGCTTACTGGATCTTGGCGATCGACACTTCCGTCGATTTCACCAGCGCGATGACTTCGCTGCCCACTTTCAGGTCCAGGTCCTTGATCGAGCGCGAGGTGATCACCGAGGTGACGATGCCGTGCGGCGTTTCCACGTCCACTTCGGACACGACGGGGCCAAAGATGATTTCCTTGATCTTGCCGCGAAACTGGTTGCGTACATTCACTTCCGAGATAGCCATGATATTTCCTTTGTGCCCGTAATACGCCGTGCGGCGCGACAGGGCCAGAGTACGGCGCGCGCACGCTTTTGACCACGAATCGATGCGCATATCGATATGCGCAAAGTGTGCGAATCCGCTGTTGCAAGCATATTATTCGCCTATACTCGTTTGCATTGACCTGGAGGTTTGCCATGCGCCCATTGCCCTTGCTGCTGCTGTTGCCCTCATTTGCCGTGCTGGCGGACCCCATCGCGGCGCTGCAACCGATGGCCTTCCTGGCCGGGCATTGCTGGAAGGGCGAATTTCCTGGTGGCAAGCAAACGGATGAGCACTGTTTCCAGTGGCTGTACGGCGGCCAGATGCTGCGCGACGTACACACGGTGCGCAGTCCCGGCAAGCCCGATTACGTGGGCGAAACCACGTATTACCACGATCCCGCCGCAGGCAAGGTGGCGTTCCTGTATCTAGAAAACAGCGGCGGCCATAGCCGCGGCACGATGCTGCCGGCGGAAGGCGGCCTCGACTTTCCCGCCACGCAGTACGTGAGCGCCAGCGGCAAGGCGCTGACGTACCGCGTGCGCTGGACGCCATCGGGAAATGCCTATGAGGCGGCCAGCGAGATGCTGGTGGACGGGCGCTGGGTACCGCAATTCAAGCTGCTGCTGACGAAACAGTAAGGTTGCGCCGGCCACGCCTATTCCCCTGCGGGCTTGCTGCTGGCGGAAGGCGCCGTGTTGCCCTTCGGCTTGCTTGTCATTGGCATGACGACGCTCCCGTCGGCGGCGTCAGGCAAGTGCGCCGGGCCATCCTTGATGTCGAAGGTGATGCTGTATGGACGCGTCGTGCCGGGGCGCAGGTCTGCCGTCAGGACCTCCTTGCATTGGTTCATCACTTCCTTGTAGTGCTCCCACATTTCCACGTACTTCTTCGGATGGTTGATGAAAGTGATGCACATATCCGTCAAATAGCCCTTGTTCAAGATCATGTTGACGATCTCGGTGCCGGCTCTGGCCAGGTGCGCCGCCGTTTTGTCATTGATGTTGCTGGCATGCAGCGGTGTCGCCATGCCGCTTCGGCCGCTGGCGCCGGACTGGCTTTGCGCCAGCTGCTCGGCCAGCTGGGCTTCGAGCTCGGTCCGTTCGGCGCGCGCCTGCGCCAGCGCCGCGCTGGAGCCGGCCTGTGCCTTGCCGGTCTTGCCATCCGTGCCGTTGTCAGAACTTGTGCTTTCCTGCGCTGTCTTAAGCAGGACGGCTTCCTTGTCACCGGCGGCCAGGGTAGCTGGCTTGATCTGGGCAGCGGCATCGGCTTGCAAGGCTTGTTCTTTCTTGATTGCCAGGTCGAGTCTGGCTTGCGTTGCCAGGGCGTCTTGCGAAGCCTGCAGGCGCTGTTTTGCCGCGGCAGCCACGTCGGTGTTGTCTTCGGGCAAGGACTGGCGCGCCACCACGGCGCCAGTCAGTTGCTCGATGGCCAATATGCCCAGGGTGAGGTCTTGCGAACGTTCCATCAGCAGCATGACGTCAGCATCGTTGAGCCACTTGTTTTGCGCATATTCGCAGATGTTGAACAGATGCTGGCGCATCAGCGTGATGCTTTGCGAGTGCAGCCCCACGCTGGCGGCATTGGCGCGCAGCGCATTGGAGAACGAGGCGCCATCGGCGCCCGCGTTGAGCGCGCTGCCGAATGCGGACGCGTACGACTGCAGGGCGTCCGGCGTTGGCTCGGCACAGGCCTTGCCGTCTTTCGTGACATGAATCACGCGCTGGGCCGCATCGAGGTGGATGGCCTTGCCATCGTCTGGCAAGTCGGTCGAGCGGTGGATGGTGTGCAGGTTGGCGCATGCGGACAGCGCCAGCAGGAGTGAAGCGCTCGCGGCCAGGCGCAAGGGCTTGTTGCCTGCGCGGACCAGGTGGAGAGTGTTGCGACCGGTATCAATTGTATGCATGATGCTGCTCCTTGATGAGGGCGAAGTCGGAAAAACACTGGCGATGGCATGCGCATGGCGGCAGCCGTCGATGCCATGGTGCTTGCCGGACCGGTGCCGCGCATCCTTCATGTGAAGGATGCGGCGCCAGTTTTTACAGGGGCGGGGCAATTACAGGCAAGGGACGCGATGGACAAGGACGGCGCCGATCCCGTCATTGCCGCCTTTTACCGGGCGGCATTGGAACCGCTGCAGTGGAGCGTGGCCATGCGCGCGTTTTCCCGCCTGGCGGGCGGTGAGGTGGCCTGCTGTTTCCTGAAAGCGGAAACGGGCGCGGTACCCTCGCGCGGCCATGTCACCGGACTGGACCAGGGGGCCTGGGAGGATGGCTACCGGCGCTACTACCATGCGCTCGATCCCGGTTATGCGATTCTCACGCGCGCGCCGCCCGGGCGCATGCATCTGATGCAAGATTATTTCAGCGAGCAGGCCGTGGCGCGCAGCGAGTATTTCCAGGATTTCTATTTGCGCGCGGGCGTGCGTTATTCATGCAGCGGCGTCGTGCGGGACAACGGTGCGCTGACCATCCTGTCCGCGCACCGTGCAGCGGGCCAGGGCCCCTATGACCGGAACACGCGCGGTCAGCTGCAGCGCGTGCTCGACCATCTGCCGAATGTGTTTCGCCTGCGCGATACGGCACAGCAAGCCCAGGCGCATGGCGCGCTGGCTTGGGAAGCGCTCGATGCCTTGCCGCGCGCCATCTTGCTGGCCGATGCCTGCCTGCGGCTGGTTTTCATGAACCTGGCGGCGCAGCGGCTGCTGGGGGCCACGTCGCCGCTCGCCTCCGTGATCACCTTGCATGGCGGTAACGTGGCTGTGCGCATGAGCCAGCTGCAACAGCAACTGGCGCAGCGCGTGCGGCAAGCGTGTGCCGGGCTGGCGTGCCACCGTCCAGCCCCCTTGTATGCGAGCGATGAGGATGGCCGTCCGGCGCTGGAAATTGGCATCCTGCCCTTGCCCTTGCGCATAGGCCAGGCCGGCGGGGAGGGCGCCGGCCTGGCCATGCTGTCCTTGCGGCCCCTGTTCCGGGCAGGGCGGCATTGGCCCGGGGCGCTCGAGCGGCCATGCGGCTTGACGGGCGCCGAGTGGTCGCTGGCGCTGGCGCTGGCGGATGGCATGGAGCCTGCCGAATACGCGCAGCGCAAGGGCGTGCGCATCAGCACCGTGCGCAGCCAGATCCAGGCCATCCTGGCCAAGACAGGCACGCGCCGCAGCAGCGAGATCGCCAGCCTGTTCAGCGCGCTGGAGTGGGACGCTGGCGCACCGCCATAAAAAAACCGGGACAAGTCCCGGTTTTGTGTTGATGCAGATCAGATTACTTCTGATAAATCTTGTCGAACTCGCCGCCATCGTCAAAGTGTTTCTTTTGTGCCTGTTTCCAGCCGCCAAACACCTCATCGATGGTGAACAGGGTGATCGGCTTGAAGCTGGCCGCGTATTTCTTCGCTACCGCGGCCGAACGGGGGCGCAGATAATGCTTGGCGACCAGTTCCTGGCCCGGTTCCGAGTACAGGTATTGCAGGTAGGCCGTGGCTTCCTTGCGGATGCCGCGGCGGTCGACCACCTTGTCGACGACGGCCACGGGCGACTCGGCCAGGATGGAGATGCTTGGATACACCACTTCGAAGTTGTCGCCGAATTCGGCGCGCACCAGCTGCACTTCGTTTTCAAACGTCACCAGCACGTCGCCGATTTCGCGTTGCGTGAAGGTGGTGGTGGCGCCGCGGCCGCCGCCGTCGAGCACGGGCACGTTCTTGAACAGCTTGGCTACCAGGTCGCGCGCCTGCGCTTCGCTGCCGCCTTTTTTCACGGCATAGCCCCAGGCTGCCAGGTAGGTGTAGCGGCCGTTGCCCGAGGTTTTCGGGTTCGGCACGATGACCTTGATGCCGGGCTTGGCCAGATCGTCCCAATCCTTGATGTGTTTCGGGTTGCCTTTGCGCACCAGATATACCATGGTGGAATAGAACGGCGCCGCATTGTTCGGGAATTTCTTGGCCCAGTCGGCCACCACCAGACCGCGGTCGACGAGGATGTCGATGTCGTTGGCCTGGTTCATGGTCACGACGGACGCTTCCAGGCCGTCGGCGACGGAGCGCGCCTGCTTGCTCGAGCCGCCGTGCGATTGCTTGATGGTAATGGTTTCGCCCGTTTTGGCTTTCCAGTCAGCAATAAACGCGGGATTCACATCCTTGAACAGTTCGCGCATCACGTCGTAGGAGGCGTTCAGCAAGACCACGGGTTCGGCGGCGGACACGCTCATGGGCAGGCTCATGGCGGCAGCGGAAGCGGCCAGGGCGCTGGCCAGGAACCAGCGGCGCGAGCGTTGGGTGAGTGTCGCTGCGGCAGTCGATACGGCGTTGGAATGGGTCATGTTGAACTCTTGTTGTGAGAATAGACAGACATAGTCTAAAATTCCGGCCGGAAAAGAAACGAATTTTTCGTAATATGCTTAGATCCGATTCCCGTTTGCGCTAAAAAACAGATATCGTTTTTTGGAAACATTCGTGGGCAAGGCGCGCATCAGCACTTAGTCTGCAAGCATGGCGTCATAGGCAAAATCAGCGCGTGGCGTGCGGCAAAAAACCCGATTGCGCCGCTTGGTGTATAGTCGAATCGCGCGATACAGGGGTAAAACCGTCTGCATCGGCAACTGGAATATTTTGTGAGCGTACATGAGTCTTGAAATTCGTATTGCAACATCGACCGACGCTTTCGAGGCGTGCAACGTATTACGACGCTCCATCGTCGAATGCTGCAGCCTCGATCATCGGGACGATCCGGCCATCCTGGAAGCCTGGCTGGGCAATAAAACACCGCAGATGGTGGCGTGCTGGTTCGCGTCGCCTACTAATTTTTCGCTGGTCGCAGTCGAGCATGGCGCCGTCGTCGGCGTCGGCTTGCTGACGCGCGCCGGCAAGCTGGCCCTGTGCTACCTGCTGCCCGAGGCGCAAGGCCGCGGCGCCGGCAAGGCGCTGGTGGAGCAGCTGGAAGCGCAGGCGCGCGAGTGGGGCATCAAGGCCCTGCAACTGCACAGCACGGCCAGCAGCCAGGCCTTTTTCGTCAAGCAGGGCTATATCGAGGCGGGGAATGTGCGTTCGCCGTATGGCGTGGAAACAATTTTTTGCTGGAAACAGATTGATCCCGCGGGTATCGCCAGCGGCGACCCCAAGCGCAAGCGCTTTTGCAACTGCAATTCGGCCTGACGGCCCGCCAGCACTTCAGCCCGCCCATCCGGCGGCGGGCCTTTCCCTCCCTTGACGATTTCCCTTTAATTTCCCTTCAGTAACTGATCTGGATATACACGCCTTGCGGCGCGCCATCGCTCGCCTGCAGCAAGGTGCCGTTCGCAAACAGTTTCAGTTCGCCGGGCGCGAACGCCAGCCAGTCTTCGTTCTGCGTCAGCGGATGCGTGGCGATGACGGCGATGCGGTCGTCCAGATGGTTGTGCTGGCGAAAATCGATGCTGCGCTCGCAGTCGATCAGCTGCGCCACGGAAAACGGGTATTCGCGGATCACATAGTGCAGATGCGTGGAACAGTGGGCAAACAGCAGTTCGCCGTCCGACAGGATGAAATTGAAGGTGCCGTGCGCGGCGATGTCCTTGGCGACCTCGGCGATGGCGGCGCGCAGGGCGGCGCGCGTGGGCTCACCGGCGGGAAACTGCGCGCGCAAGCGGGCCAGCAGGTGGCAGAACGCCTGTTCGCTGTCCGTGTCGCCGCTCGCCTGGTAGTGGGCATTGGCGGGCGCGCGCCAGGTTTTGAGGTCGCCATTGTGGGCGAAGGACCAGGTCTTGCCCCACAGCTCGCGGGCGAACGGGTGGGTGTTTTCCGGCGCGATGCGGCCCTGCGTGGCCTTGCGGATGTGCGCGACGATGTTTTTCGCCTTCACGGGATGCTGCTGCACCGTGGCGGCCAGCGGCGAATCGATGGCCGCCAGGTGATCCGTCAGCAAGGTGCAGCCGCTACTGGAATGATAGGCGATGCCCCAGCCGTCGCGGTGCTCGTCCGTGCGGCCGCCCCGCTCGGCGAAGCCGGCAAAGGAAAATCCCAGCGCGGCCGGCTTGCTGCTGTTCATTGCGAGTAACTGGCACATGGCGGCCCTTCCTGATGGTATCGGTACCCGCCCACAGTAAAGGCCGGGGCGGGCCGCTGGAACGAATGTTTCCGACTATCGTTATGCGCTGGCCGCCGCATGCCTTATGTGCTGGCTGCATATCAAATGGCGAAACCATTCGTTCTCCTTTGGTTGATGCTGCCTTACTCTGCACACTTTGGCGCCATCGTCCCCATGCGGGATGCCGGCGCAGCCCGATGAAGGAGCATGTATGCCATTTCCCGTCCTGAAAAACTACCTGGCCCGCCTGTCGCATCAAACCCAGGCCGGCACCAGCGTCTGGCTCGACGGGGAGGGCAGGGCGCTGGGGCGCTTTTTCAATTGCACCATGACGAGCGCCTTCCAGCCGCTGCGCGAACTCGACAGCGGCAAGCTGGTCGCGTTCGAGGGGCTGGCGCGCAGCGTGTCGAAGGCGGACGAGGGCTTGTCGCTGTGGCGCTTGCTCGATCACGCGGCCAGCGACGATGAATCGGTGGAGCTGGACCGCTTGTGCCGCATGTTGCACGCCATAAATTTCTTCCGCCAGAGCGAAGCGGAGCAGTCCGACCTGTACCTGAACGTGCATGACCGCCTGCTGAGTGCCGTCAGCAGCAATCACGGCCACGCCTTCCAGCGCATCCTCGACGCGCTGGGCTTGCCCATCGAGCGCATCGTGCTGCAATTGCCGGCGGTGACGCCGAACCAGGGCTGGCTGCTCAATTACGTGGCCGACAATTACCGGCGCAACGGTTTCCGCCTGGCCATCAACGTGGCCAGCGTGCACGAGGCCACGGGCATGCTGGAGCGTTTGCACCCGCATGCGTTCAAGCTCGACGCGGGCAACCTCAGCGACGAGCAAGCCGTCGCCGGCTTCGTCACCGTATGCCATGCGGCGAAGATCCGCGTCATCTTCAAGCGCCTCGACACGCCGGCCGCGCTGGCCGCGCTGCAGCGCGTCGCCGCCATCACGGGCTTGCCCATCGTCGCCCAGGGATATTTATTGGACAAGCCCCTGACGGCGCTGGCGCTGGCAAAGCAGGAGGTCGCGGCCAGCACGGCCGCCGCCTAGGGCGTCCAATGCTGAAATGAGGGTGACACGATAGGCATTGAGGGTTTTTCTTCGCAGCACAATACGCTATAGTATTCCCATCGTTAAATTGGACTGACTATGGCATCGCGCAGAAATTTTCTACATCACGGTATGGGCCTGGCCGCGCTGGGCCTGGTAGCCACCCCTCTCATCG
The DNA here is from genome assembly GCF_058798815.1 of Janthinobacterium sp. GW822-FHT07A03. Taxonomy (NCBI): domain Bacteria; kingdom Pseudomonadati; phylum Pseudomonadota; class Betaproteobacteria; order Burkholderiales; family Oxalobacteraceae; genus Janthinobacterium; species Janthinobacterium sp. GW822-FHT07A03. The sequence continues at coordinate 34,125 of NZ_JBXAKW010000005.1, forward strand.
GCTGCGCCTCGCGCACGGCCGCTCCCGCCTCGGCTTCGGCCAGCGCCAAGCCGCGCGCGCCGCGCACGGGAGTGCCGCCCCAGCCGACGCAGCTGGCCAGCGTCGACCGCTCGATCACCTCGCAGTCGCGCCAGGCCATCACGGAGATGGAACCGCCTCCCGATATCTTCGATGCGCAGGCGCTGGACCTGGAATTCTGGCTCAAGCCCCGCACCCTGGAAGTGGTGCGTCCGGCCAGCAATGAAAAGGCGAAACTGCTGTACTGGAAAGATGGCGAAGTCATCGATTCGGCCTACCAGGAACTGTGCCACTTGCTGCGCGACGTGAACGGCAAGAAGACGGCGCCCATCGACCCGAAACTGCTGGAAACCCTGTGGGGCACGCAAGCGTTCGTGGCCCGCTACGGCATCGAGCAGCCGCTGGAAATCCTGTCGGGCTACCGCACGGCCGAATCGAATGGCAAGCTGCGCGAAGCGGGCGTGCCGGCCGCGCGCCAGTCGCTGCATATCTCGGGACGTGCCGCCGACATCCGCGTGGCGAATCTGAACGCGGAAGTGCTCGGTTCGCTCGTGCGCAGCTTCAAGCAGGGCGGCGTGGGCTTCTATTACCGCTCGGGACCCCGTGGCGGCTGGATCCATGCGGATACAGGATTGCAGCGCGTCTGGAAAGGCTGAGGCTTTCTAATCGTAGTGATACGGCGGCTCCGGCACGCTATCGGTGCTGGTGCGCCGCCATTCATCGAAATTCACGGGGCGTTCCCAGTAAATGCGCCAGCCCAGGCGCTGGCTGGTTTGCGCTTCGGGATGTTCGCGCAGATAGCCGTCGATAAAGCGGGTAAACTCCGAGACATAGCCGCCGCGGCGGTAGGGAAGTGGACGAGTCATGGCCCCTCCTGCTATCGAGATTTCTGCCATTCTATCGCCGGCGGCAGGAACGCGTCGCCCGTTTCCAGCTTCCCATTCCCCCTTCCCATGAAACTGTCCAGCCATAACATCGAACTGTTCCTGGCCGTCGTCGACGGCGGCTCGTTCTCGGCCGCCGCGCGCGCCTTGCGCCGGGCGCCGTCCGCCGTCAGCATGGCGATGGCCAATATCGAGGCGGAACTGGGCATCGCCCTGTTCGACCGGGGCGCGCGCGAAGCCGTGCCCACGCCGGCCGCGATGGCGCTGCTGCCCCACGCGCGTCTGATTGCCGAGCAGTTGAAGCAGTTGCACCTGCACGTGCAGGAATTGTCGCAGGGGCTGGAAAGCCGTATTTCGCTGGGTATCGCGGCCGAACTCGACCATGCGCCTTTTCTCGCCGCCGTGCGCGCGCTGTCGCAGCGCCATCCGCTGCTCGACATCGAAGTGTTGACGGCGCCGCAGGACGATGTGCTCGACATGCTGCACCGGGGCCGCATCAGCGCCTGCATGGCCTTTGCCGGCGGGCGCATCAATCACGAGGAACAGTTCCAGCTGGTGGGCAGCGATGCCTTGCTGGCGATTATCTCCACCCAGCATCCGCCCGACGTGGCGGGGCGGCCCCTGTATATCGAGGAATTGGTGAATTTGCGCCAGATCATCGTCGCCAGCCGCGAACTCGACCTGGCCGATGCGCGCCCCGTGGTGGGGCTGTCGTACTGGCGCACGGACAGTTTGCCGATGGCGCTGGCGATGGTGGAGGCGGGATTGGGCTGGGGCAACTTTGCCGCCTCGGCCATCGCCCATTCTCTGGCGGCGGGGCGGGTGCGCCGCGTGGCGTTCAAGAATACGGGCAATGGCCTGGTCGTGCCCATCCACCTGGTATGGATGAAGGACCGGCCGCTGGGCATGGCGGCGCGGTCCTTTCTTCAGTTGCTCAGCGAAGCGGCTTGAACGTCGCTGGGCTCTTCCTTGGGCTGCTGCGCCGACAGGGGCACGCCGAACAGGCCGTCGAAGAAGTAGTTGAAGATGAAGCTGTAGCAGGGGATGATCAGCATCAGCGCGAAGTCCAGCACGAAGGCTTGCCACAGGCTGATATCGAGCCACCAGGCGATCAGCGGGATCAGGTAGATGACGAGCGTGATCTGGAAGCCGATCGCATGCAGGATGCGGCGCCAGACGGTGCGCGTGCGCGATACCTGGCGGATTTCCCAGTATTCGAACGCCGTGTTGTAGAGCAGGTTCCAGATCACGGCGATGGTGGTGATCATGATCGCCAGCGGGCCCGTGCTGGTGGGCGACTCGCCCGAAAGCAGGGTCAGCCAGGCCGTGGAAATGGCCATGCCGATGATTTCAAAGGCGGTGACGTAGACGATTTTGCGTTTGATGCCTTGCATGTAAAACCTGTAAAGAAGAGATGGCGCGTATTTTAAGTCAGTCATGCTGATGTTAAAAGTTAATAGCTGTCAGTTTTTCTGATTGATTGATGCGCGTAATCGCATATTGCCTGCGAACGAGGGATAATGGCGGCTGGCGGGCAAACGCTCGCCTGCATCACCGCAGAACATCACCGCAGAAAAGGTCAACGAGCATGCAAGGCGCAGCAGACAGCAACATCCCCGACATCCCGGATTCCCCCGCCAGCGCGGACGAACGTCCCCGTTTCCGCCCCCGTCCGTGGGAGCACCTGGAAACGCCGTACGACGTGGAAGTGTGGATCGAGGAACATAACCGTAGCATGCAGGACAATATCCGCGCCACGGAAACGGGCGTGGGTATCTGCTTTACCCTGGCCGAAGGGGGCGATATCTATATGCAGACGAGCGCCGACGGCGCCGTCGTGCTCGACGTGACGCCGGACGCGGCCTGGGTTTCTCCCCTGATCAGCGCGGCCACGGGTTGCGAGACGCCCGCTTCGTCCTTGTGGATATTACCTGACGATAAGCTGATCCAGCTGATCGTGGGCCTGTCCAGCCTGGTGGCCAGCACCTTGCTGGTGGTGGGCCATGATTTCGGCTTGCGCCGGCGCGGCATGGGGCAGGGCCGCTGACCGGCCTTGTTGCAGAAAAGTTATCTGCGGCAGGCATGGCTCGACACTGCGCGTGACGCGTGCTAGTCTCGCTACTGCACCCACCTGTTTGCCAGGGCGGCGGTGCAAAGGACAGCCATGGACACACCACCGCAAGCGGTACCTGCTCCGGATTCCTCCCCGCGCGTCCACGACGGCGTGCCGCGCCATGTCGCGCCCCTGCTTGACGATGGCGTCTTCAGTCCGGAACGGATGAAGGCCGAACGCGAGCAAGCCTATTTCAACGATTTATATCTGCTGGCGCCCGTTGCCTATTTCGTGCTCGGTCTCGATGGCGTGATCCTGCAGGTCAACCTGGTGGCGGCCGAACTGTTCGGCCTGGCGCGCGGGCGTCCTGGCCACGTGCTGTTCCGTTCCTATGTGCACGAGGCGTTCCGCCACGATTACGAGCAGTTCGTGCAGCGCGTGCTCAATAGCAGCGAGCCCGAGCGCATCCAGCTGCAGGTGCAGCTGCCGCCGCCGCGTCCCGGCGCGCGCGAGGCTTGCTTGCCCGTCAGCCTGCTGGGCAGCGCCGACCCGAATGGCCAGGCGCTGCGCCTGGTGCTGGAGCAGGCCGAGGGCAAGCTGGCCGCGCTGGAACGCAGCGAAGAGCGTTTCCGGCGCATCGTGCACAGTGCCGAGGAGGGTATCTGGGAAATCGATGCGCAGGCGCTGACCAGCTTTGTCAATCCGAAGATGGCGCAGATGCTCGATTGCCAGATCGAGGATATGCTGGGCCAGCCGCTGGCCGCCTTCATGGATGAGGAGGGGCGCGCCATCCTGGAGCGCAACATTGCGCGGCGCCAGGACGGCATCGTCGAGCGCCACGAATTCAAGTTCCTGCGGCGTGACGGCAGCACCCTGTGGGCCACCCTGGCCACGAATCCCATCTTCGACTCCGCCGGCACCTACCTGGGCGCGCTGGCGCTGGTCAGCGACATCACGGCGCAGCGCGCGGCGTCCGAGCGCATCTGGCGGCAAGCCAATTTTGACCAGCTGACGGGCTTGCCGAACCGCCACATGTTTCTCGACCGCTTGCAGCACGAGGCGGCCCATGCCAAACGCGAAGGCGCTTGCCTGGCCCTGCTGTTCATCGACCTCGACCATTTCAAGCAGGTGAATGACCGCCTTGGCCACGAGAAGGGCGACATGCTGCTGCGCCAGGCGGCGCGCCGCATCAGCGAGCGCGTGCGCGCCACGGATACGGTGGCGCGCCTGGGCGGCGACGAATTTACCGTCATCCTGGCCGGCGTGGGGCAGCTGGGCGGCATCGAGCGCGTGCTGCAGGAGCTGACGGCCGCGCTGGCCCTGCCTTTCATGCTCGACGGCGACACGGCGCAAGTGTCGGCCAGCGTGGGCGTAGCCCTGTATCCGGCCGACGCCGAGGCGCCGGACACCTTGCTGCGGCATGCCGACCAAGCCATGTACGCGGCCAAGAGTGCGGGGCGCAATGGCTACAGCTATTTCACGCCCGCCTTGCAGCAGGCGGCCGAATTGCGCCGCAACACGGTGCGCGAGATGCGCCTGGCGCTGGCGCAGGACCAGTTCGAAGTGCATTACCAGCCCATCATCCGCCTGCGCGATGGCGCCATCGAGCGGGCCGAGGCGCTGCTGCGCTGGCGCCATCCGCTGCGCGGCTTGCTGGTGCCTGCCGATTTCATCGCCTTTGCCGAGGCGAACGGCCTGATCATCGATATCGGCGAGTGGGTGTTTCGCCAGGTCGTGCGCCAGGCGCGGCTGTGGCAGGATGAGCATGGCGCCGCATTCCAGATCAGCATCAACAAGTCGGCGATGGAATTTCGCTGCGACGCCGCGCTGTACCAGGACTGGGGCGGGCATCTGGCGCGCCAGGGGCTGGCGCCGGGCGCCATCGTCATCGAAACCACGGAAGCGGTGCTGCTCGACGAGGCGCGCCAGGTGGTCGACCGCCTGCGCCAGTTCCGCGCCATGGGCCTGGCGTTGGCGCTCGACGATTTCGGCAGCGGCCAGGTGTCGCTCGCGTGCATCAAGAAGGCCGATATCGACTTTCTCAAGATTGACCGTTCCCTGGTCGGCGAACTGGGACGCGATGGCGCCGGGCAGGGCCTGTGCGAGGCGATCATTGCGCTGGCGCAGCGGCTGGGGCTGAAAGTCGTGGCCGAAGGCGTGGAGACGGCGTCGCAGCGCGATCTGCTGCGCGCTGCCGGCTGCGACTATGCACAGGGGTATTTCTTTTCGCGCGCGCTGCCGGCGGGACAGATGGACCGCCTGCTGGCGTCTCAGCCGGCGGCCTGAAGCGTCTCCTGCGCCTGACCGTCGCCCTCCATCAGCTCTTCCACGGCGGCCAGCGTCTCGGCGGCGCTGACCGAGGCCAGGGTCAGGCCCGGCGCCAGGATGACGCGGTAATGGCGGCTGGCCGGATAGAACCAGCGGTAGTTGTCGGTGCGGATGTAGTAGCCGACGATTTTCTTGTCGTACGCCGAGGCGATGTGGATCACCGACGTATCGGGCGACAGCACCAGTTCGCAGCGGCGGATCAGGGCCGCCAGCTCCAGGATGTGGCCGGTGGGGGGCGCGCTCATCACGTTGGCATGGCCGGCGCCGCGCACGATCTCGGCGGCGCGCGCCTCCGTGCCCGGCGCGGCGATCACCAGCAGCGCATGGCGCGGATAGCGTGCGGCCAGGGCGGCGCAGCAGCGCTGGGCGTCGGCCACGCTGACCGTGCGCTGCGCATTGCTGCCCTGGAAATTGAGGCAGAACAAGCCCTCATGCGTGCGCAGCAGGGTGTCGCAGGCGGCGTCGACCCTGGCCGCGTGCGCATCCACGCCGAACAGTTCATAGCGCGTATCGATGTCGCGCAAGCCAAATTGTTCGAAGGTGGCGAAAAAGCTGTGCAGGATGTGGCGGCTGCGGTCGCAGGGTACCGTATGGTCGAACATGCCCAGCTTCGCCGTCGAGGTGCCGTACTTGGGAATGGCAAAGCCCGTCAAATAGCGCGCACCCAGCCATTTGATACGCAGCAGCAAGGGAATCGAAAAGCGGTTGTAGGGGTTGAAGATGACGTCGTAGCGGCGCCGGCGCAGGTCGGCGATGGTGGTGCGCAAGTCGCGCAGCAGCGGCTGCTTGTCCCAGATCAGGATCTCGTTCACATGCGGGTTATCGGCGATGACATCGCGGTTGGCGCTGCTGGCGGCCACGTCGATCTGCCAGTGCGGGTAGTTTTTCTTCAGCTCGCGCAGCAGGGCCGAGGTGACGATCATGTCGCCGATCTTGTCATTGCGCAAAATCAATACCTTGCGCACCTTGGCGATATCGAGGGGCTGCTTGCCGGATTTGCCCAGCAGGGCATAACTGATCAGCCGGGCGGCGGTTTTTATCAAGGAAACTCCGGAAGTGGATGGCGACAGCAGCATCTTACGGATTGGCTATGTCACCGTCAAATGTGGGAACTCGCCCAGTGTTGCCTTCAATAATGTTTCTGGGGAGCGGATGCGCCCGGCGTCCAGTATCCAGCGCCATCCCAGGTAATTCGGCAGATAACGGCTGGCCACGCCATGGAAGATGCGCAGCCAGCCGCGCAAGCGGCCGTGATACGCGTTGACGTTCTGCACGTGGGCGGCGCCCTGCACGCGGATGCCGGCACGCAAGTTGACGGCCTGGTGACTGATGCCCGCTTCACGCGCGAAGGCGCGATAGGCAGCGTGGCCGTCGGTCATCAGCAAGACGTCCTTGTCGATCACGGGTGGCAGGCAAGCATGCAGCTGCGCCTTGGTCAGCGCCCCTTTTCCCGCGACGAAATCGAGGGTTTGTCCCGTGCGGTCGCGCGCCACCAGGATGCAGACTTGTTCACTGGAAATGCCGCGCCTGTGGGCATGGCCGCCACGGCGGCGCGCCGGACGCGTCAGATGCCGCGCGCCCTTTTCTGACTCCAGCACATACAGCTCGTCCGCTTCGGCGATGCCATGCAGGCAATGGGGCCGGTCCGTCCTGGCCAGGCTTAAAAACCGGTGGCGCCAGCGAAAGGCGGTGTTGCGGTGCACGCCCAGCTGGCTTGCTGCCTTGCGCACGGAAGCCGACTCGAGCAGGCAGCCGGCGTAGGCTAGCCATAAGGTCTTGTGGCGCAAGCGCGCCAGCGGCGTGCCGGTGAGCGCATTGAAGGTGCGCCCGCACGGCACGCAGCGGTAGCGCTGCAGTCCGTGCGCATGACCGTGCCGGTGCGCATGGCTGCTGTTGCAGGCGGGACAATGTAGCCGCTGCCGGGCCACGCTTTCGACCAGTGCCACGGCGGCGTTCTGCGATCCGGCCCCGCGCAGCAGAGCAGTGCTTGCCAGGCGCTGGCGACGGCTCAGTGCGGCAAACTGGGCGATGAAGGTTTTCCATTCGGCTGGCTGCATGGGAGGCTCCCGTTTGTCTGATAGGTACCGTCAGACAGCCGGGGCTGGGGAAGATTCCTTGAGTTCCCCTATTTGCCGGGGACAGAGCCTACGGATTTCCAGCGTCCTGAGCCAGGGGGCGTACCCCATTATTGCCGCGTGCGCCAGGGCGGCGCACGGGCGAAGAGCGCTTATTCCAGGCCCAGCAGGGCGACGACGCGCTCGCGGCTGATGCCGACCAATGCCGAGCTGATCGCCAGCAGCGATTCATAGCCGGGCTCGCTGGCCTTTTGCGTGAAGTTTTCCGCCAGGGTATCCATGCTGACGTTCACCTGCACCGGTTGCGCGCGGGCGACCCGTCCCGTCGCTTGCGCCAGGGCCAGACTGACGGAGCTGCGCGCCGCCTGCAGTTGCGCCAGCGCCTGCACCACCTGCTGCAAGGTGGCGCGCAAGGCTTCCACGTCGCCCGTATTCCATTCTTCCGGGGCGATGGCGGCCGGTTCCGCATCCGTGCGCACGCGGCTCATCTGGCCGGTCGGGTAGCGGATGCCGCTGCCGCGCACGGACAGGCTGTCGCGCACGTTGGCCCAGGCCGCTTCCGGCGTGCTGAACACCAGTTCGCCGTTCTCGCCCTGCTTGACGCTGATGCCTGACGGCATGAGTGCGCGGTCGAAGCGCGAGACGATTTCGTTCGCGCTCAGGCCAGGCTCGATATTGACCGAGCGCAAGGCCTGGTTCGCGCCGCCGACGGAAAACGCCAGCACTTCCTGCGGGCCTTCCTGCAGGCTGGCCATGGTCAGGCCGCGGATGCTGAATTGCTGCTGGGCCGCCTGCGGGCTGGTATAGCTGAGCTGTGCGTCGAGCGTGCCGCCCGAGGCGCTGGCGCGCTGGCGCCAGGTATTGCTGAACTGGCGCACTCTGGCCTCGACTTGCCCTTCGCGGCCCTGGCGCGCGGCCAGCTTGGCCGCCAGCTCGCTCTTCAGCGCCTGCAGCTGGCTGCTGCTGCGTTCCAGGTAGTCGAGTGTTTGCTGCGCGTTGGAAATCTCCCCCTGCAGCTGGTGATCCCAGTTGCTCAGGCCACGCTGCAGGCTCGCCGTCGACCTCTTTGCCGCCGGCGCTTCGCTGCGCGCGCTGGCGCTGCCGTTGATGGCGGCGGACGCGTCATCGACGACGCGGGCTGTGCCGGCGCCTTTGGCATTGACGCCGGAAGAGGAGGAGGTCTGAACGATTTGCATGATGGTCAGAGAAGATCAAACAGGGAAATGGTGCCAACCTTGGCGTAGGCCTTGTATGTTGCCTGCAGGGCCGTCTGGTAGCCGGTCAGTTCGATGGCCGCCGCGCCCATATCGGTCTTTTTCAGGTCCAGCAGGGCCGAATCGTTCGACAGCGAGACATTGGCCAGGTTGCCGGACAAGGTGGACAGAATATTTTGCGCGCCGCCGAAGATGGCGATCTTGCCGGAGAGCAAATCCATGCCATCATCGGTGCCGCCGAGGCCGTCATTGACGATGGCGCGCACGGCCGGATCGTTGGGGTTCACGCCCGGCGCACCGAGGGTGGCGACGACCTGGTCGATCTTGTTGAGCCACACTTCCAGGTTCTTCACGTCGACGTTGGCCGCCTGCGTCACGCCATTGCCCACCACCACGGTCTGCGTGTCGGTATTGCCGATGTAGCTGTAGCGCGAGCCGACGGTTGCCGCCGGATCGTATTTGATCGCGGGCTGGTCGGTGGCGGTGCCGGAAAACATGTAGCGGCCTTCCTGGTCCTTGAGGTTGGCCGTGTACAGCACGCTGTCGCGCATGGCCGTCAGCGATTGCGTCATCGCATTCAGGTCGCCCGGCGTGTTGCTGCCGTCGGCGGCCCACACCAGCAGGTCGCGCGCCTGGCCCATGTCGGTGACCATGCTCGACAGGTAGTTTTCATTCTTCAGCAGGCGCACTTTGACCGTGGCGATATTATCCTGGTACTGGGTGACCATGGCTTGCTCGCGCGTCAGGCGCGAAATGCGCACGTTGCCGATCGGATCGTCCGATGGCAGCTGGATGCGCAGGCCCGAAGACATCTGCTGGGTCAGGAAATTGATGCGTTCCTGATTTTGCTGAAGCGAAATATTGATCAGCGATTGGTACTGGCTACTGGCGACACGCATGATCTTCTCCTTAACCCATCATTTGCAAGGTGGCGTCAAACAAGCTGTTCGCCACGGAAATGACTTTCATGTTTGCTTGATACATATTCTGGAATTCGACCAGGCTCATCGCTTCTTCATCCTTGTTCACGCCGCTGGTCGATTTCCAGTCGTCGATCGCCTGCGAACGCACCGTGTTGGCCGTCTTCAGCAAGGCCTGGTTCTGCTGGCTGTAGATGCCCAGCTTGCCGACCAGCTGCGTGTCCGCGTCGCTCAGCAGGACGGAACCGACCCAGCTGACGGTGATCGGCTGATTCTTGATATCGATCAATTTCTGCAAGTTGCCGCTGTCGCCGGCCTGGCCCGTCAGCGACAGGGCCAGGTCCTTGGCGTTGAAGCCGGGAGTAATGCTCAGCTTGCCATTCGCGTAGGCCAGCAGGGGGCCACCGACCGCGCCGGTCATGGTTTTCCCCAGTGCCAGCTGCGCGTTGACCTTGCTGGTCAGCTGGGTGGCCATGTCCTGCAGCGACTGCTGCAGCGGTTTCAGGGTATTTTGCTCGAACTCGCCCAGGCCGCCCATCTGGCCGCCGATGGCCACCGGATCGAGGGTATAGGTCGACTTGGCGAAATCGAGGCTCAGGGTTTGCTCGCCCGTGTTCGTCATGTTGCTGCTCAGGGTACCGGCCATGCTGCCGATGACCAGCGGCTGGCCCGACTTCAGCGAGACATTGCGCGAGCCGTCCGGCTGGTCGAGCACTTCGATGCCCATTTGCGAGGCCAGGCCATCGATCAGCTGGTCGCGCGCATCCATCAGCGACGACACATTCGTGCCCGAGGCCGTGGACGTGCTGATGCGCTGGTTCAGCGCGGCGATATTCGCCAGCGTCGTATTGGCTTGCGGCACGATCGCTGCCCGTTGCTGCTGCACCGACAGCAACTGGTTGCTCATGACGGTGCTGATGCTGTTGAAGCGCTGCGCCATGGCGTCGGCGGAGGTGACGATCTGCTGGCGCAGCGGCGTCGAGGTCGGGTCGACGGCCGAGGCGTTCAGCGCGGCGAAAAAGCCGTCGATGCCGTTGCTGATGCTGGAGGCATCGTCGCCCATCACGCGCTCGAGCTGGGTCAGGTAAGGCTGGGTCTGCGACCGGGCGCCCTGGTCGGACGCGGCGCGCCACATTTGCTGGCTTTTATAGGCATCGGCAAAACGCAGCAGGGCGGACACTTCCACGCCATTGCCGGCCGAGCGCACACCCACGCCGGCGCCAAGCGAGGACAACAGCACGCCCTGGCGCGTATAGCCCGCCGTTTGCAGGTTGGCGATGTTCTGGCTGGCCGCATTGAGTGCGGCCTGGGCGGCGATGCTGCCTGACAATGCATTGCTGATGATGCTCATTGGGCAAGTTTCTTTCGTGAAGAGAGTGGCGCGTGCGGGTGGGCAGGCATTGAATCGTTGTTACCTTGTACAGGCGACGCTTCAGACGGATTTATTAAGCGGCGCTGCAATATTGTCGGTCTTGACAGCGCCACGGGCCGCCACAGGGGCGCCGGCAGGCGGCAGCAGCTGGCGCAGGATGGCGTCGGCGATGCCGAAGGCGCGCTGGCCGGCCATCTTGTCGGCCACCAGGTTGTCGGCCATTTCCAGCATGTCGCTGTTGACGGGGTCCTTGAAGACGCTGTCTTCGCCCGCCATCTCGCGCGTGCCCGAACGCATCTGGCGCAGCATGTGCGAGATGAAGAAGGCTTCGAACTTGACGGCCGCCTCGGTGGCCTTGGCCGCATAGCGGGGATCGGCCGGCGTGGCTGCCGCAGGGGAGCGGTCGTCGAGCGCCGAGGGCAGGGCGCTGCTGCTGTCGTTGATATTCATCATATGACCACCAGTTCACCTTCGATGGCGCCGGCCTGGTCGAGCGCCTGTAGAATTGCCATGATGTCATCGGGCGAGGCGCCCAGGCTGTTGACCACGTCGATAATCGACTGCAGCTTGGCGCCGGCCGGCCATTTGAACATATTGCCGTTGCCCTGGTCGACGGACACCTTCGATTGCGGCGTGACGGTGGTCTGGCCGCGGCCGAACGGCGCCGGCTGGCTGACGGCCGAGCTTTCCGAAATGACCACTTTCAGCGAGCCGTGCGTGACGGCGGCGGCCTTGACGCGCAAGCCTTCGGCGATGACCACGGTGCCGGTACGCGAATTGAACACCACTTTCGGCGTATCGACGCCCACGTCGACGGACAGCGCTTCCAGCTTGGCCATGAAGGCCACGCGCTGGGTCGGGTTTTCCGGCGCCAGCACTTCCACGCTGGTGGCGTCGCGCGTGGTGGCGACGGCGCCGAAGCGGCGGTTGACGGCTTCGACGATATTGATGGCCGTCTCGAAATGCGGGTGGCGCAAGTTCAGGGTAACGGTCGGTTTGGTCGAGAAATCGCTGAGAATCTCGCGCTCGATGTTGGCGCCGTTGGGAATGCGGCCCGAGGTGGGCGTATTGACGGTGACGGACGAGCCGCTCTTGCCGGTGGCGTTCAAGCCGCCGACGACGACGTTGCCTTGCGCCAGTGCATACGTTTCATTGTCGGCCGCGCGCAATTGCGTCAGCAGCAAGGTGCCGCCGCGCAAGCTTTTCGCATCGCCCAGGGACGAGACGGTGACGTCGATGGCCTGGCCCCGACGGTATCCTGGTGGAAACACGGCGCTGACCATGACGGTGGCGACGTTCTTGCTTTTCGCTTCGGCGCCGTCCGGCATCTTCACGCCGAACTGCTTGAGCATGTTGACCACGGACTGGCTGGAAAACTTCACCTGGGTGGTGTCGCCGCTGCCGTTCAGGCCCACGACGAGGCCGTAGCCGACCAGCGGGTTGTCGCGCACGCCTTCGATGCTGACCAGGTTGCGCAGCACTTGCGCGGCGCTGGCGGGCAGGGCAAGGCCGGAGAGCGCGGCCAGCATGGCTGCCAGGGGCAGGGCGGAACGAAATTTCATGAGCTCACCTTAAAACGGCATCCATGGGCCGACGAAGAAGCGCGTCAGCCAGCCTGGTGTATTGGCTTCGGCCAGGGTGCCCTGGCCGGAATAGGCGATCTGTGCATTGGCGATGCGCAAGGACGAGACCTGGTTGTTGGAATCGATGTCGGCCGCGCGCAGGTAGCCGCGCAGGCGCACGAATTCCTCGCCCTGGTTCAGGGTCAGCGTTTTCTCGCCCTGCACGCGCAGCAAGCCGTTCGGCAGCACTTCCTGCACGATCACGGTGATGGCGCCGGACAGCGCGTTTTGCTGCGTGCTGGTCGCGTCGCCGGCGAAGTTGCGGTCTGCCGACAGGTCAATGCCCGTCTTCGGCAGGGTCTTGCCGAGGATGTTGGCCGCCTTCACGCCGACGGACGAGCCCTTGTTGAACGAGGTGCCCGCCTTCTTGCTCGCCTGCGTGGTTTCCTGCAGGGCCACGGTGACGACGTCGCCCACGCGGAAGGCGCGGCTGTCCGAGATCAGGTCCAGGCCCGCATCGGGATTGAACACGCCGCCGCCCACGCCGCCGCGCGCAGCGCTGCGCGGCGCCACGGGCAGCGGCGTGTCGGAAAAGCTGGGCGCCACCGGCGCGGCCGGCTGGCTGGCACAACCGGCCATCAACACCAGCAGCAGGGCCGCCGTGGCTTTCATGGCGACCGTCATCAGCGTGCCGCTTGCGCCAGGTATTGCAGCATATTGTCGGCGGCCGACAGCACCTTGGTATTCATTTCATAGGTGCGCTGGGCAGCGATCATGTCGACCATCTCTTCGACCACCTGCACGTTCGAGCCTTCCAGCGCGAACTGCTTCAGTTTGCCCAGTGCGCCTTCGCCGGGACGGCCTTCCGTCGGCGTGCCGCTCGATGCCGTTTCCTGGAACAGGTTTTCACCCAGTGCCAGCAAGCCCGTCGGATTGACGAAGCTGGTCAGGTTCAGCTGGCCCAGCTGGGTGCCGTTGACATTGCCCGGCACGGTGGCCGTGACCATGCCGTTTTCGCCGATGGTGATCGCCGTGGCATTGTTCGGCACGGTGATCTGCGGCACCAGCGGCAAGCCCTGGGCGTTGACCATCACGCCGTTTTCATTGATGCCCAGCTGGCCGGCGCGCGTGTAGGCCGCCTCGCCGTTCGGGCGCAGCACCTGCAAAAAACCGTTGCCGGTGATGGCGACGTCGAATTCGCGGCTCGTCGTTTGCAGGCTGCCGGTGGTAAACACCTTTTGCGTGCCCACCATGTGGGTACCGTTACCCAGCTGCACGCCCGATGGCGAGAGGGTATTGTCGGCGCGCTGCGTGCCCGGCTGCTGCTCGACCTGGTAGAACAGGTCTTCGAAGACGACGCGGTCGCGCTTGAAGCCGACGGTGTTGACGTTGGCCAGGTTATTCGCGATGGCTTGCAGTTTGGCATCTTGTGCCTGCACGCCGGTCTTGCTGATCCACATTGCTGGATTCATGGTTACTCCTTGAGTTGGTTGGCAGCGGGCTTACGCGCCCAGAAGACGGTTGCCCGATTCGGTCATCGCGTCGCTGGCCTTGAAAATTTTCATCTGCATCTCGAAACTGCGGTTCAGGCTCATGGTGGCGACCATTTCCTCGACGGCTGAGACGTTGCTGCCTTCCAGGTGGCGGTCGCGCAGGCGCACCGCCGGATCGGCCTGCAAGTCTTCGCCGCTGCGCGCCACGATCAGGCCCGCCTCGTTCTTCGTCAGTTCGCCCGCTTCCGCATTGACCAGCTTGAGCTTGTCGACGGTCTGCATCTGCGCCGTTCCCGGCACCTGGATGGAAATCGTGCCATCGGCGCCGATCGACAGGCTGGTGTGCTCGGGAATCGTGATGGGGCCGCCTTCGCCCAGCACGGGCCGGCCATTGATGGTCAGCGCGCCCGTTTCATCGAGGTCCATGGCGCCGGCGCGCGTGTAGGCTTCGCCGTTTTGCCATTGCACCGCGAGAAAGCCGGGACCCGTGACGGCCACGTCGAGTTCGCGTCCCGTTTCCTTGATGGCGCCCGTGCGCGTGCCGACGGCGCTCGACTGCGTCTGCGTCATGTGGCGGTCGTCGTAGCCATAGCCGTTTTGCAGCGGCTGGGCAGTGGACACTTCCAGGTTGGCGCGAAAGCCGCCCGTCTCGATATTGGCCAGATTGTTGGCGTGTACCTGCTGTGCCCGCAGGGCACGGTCGGCCCCGCTCATGGCGGTATAAATCAGCGCATCCATTGCTCTTTACCTTTGCGTATCGTGGATTACAGCGCTTGCATCAGCGATTGCAGCATGGCGTTCTCGGTCGAGATGACCTTCGAGTTCGCCTGGTAGTTACGCTGCGACGTCATCAGGCCCACCAGTTCGGAGGTGATGTCGACGTTTGACTGTTCCAGCGAGCTCGTCACCAGTTTGCCAGCCATGCCGACGCCCGGGCGGTCATACATGGCGGTGCCGGAGGTGGTCGAGGCGACCCAGCTGGTATCGTTGACGGCCGTCAGCGCGCCTTCGTCGGGGAAGGTGGCCAGGGCGATCACGCCGATGCTCTGCTTTTGGCCATTCGTGTATTTCGCCACGACGGAGCCGTCGTTGGCCAGTTCCACGCCCGTGTAGGTGCCCGAGGCATAGCCGTCGGCGCGGTCGGTCGAGGTCGTCGCTTCGCCGGCGAACTGGGTGGTGCCCGTGTAATCGATGGCGACCGTCATCGCTGCCGCGCCAGGCGGCGTCGGCAGCACTGGCGAGGCGGACGTGCCGGTCACCAGCTTGCCGTTCGTGTCGAAGGTCATGCTCGTCACCGGCGTCACGTCGGTGTTGTCGAAGGTGTAGTGCACGTCCACGCCCGTCGCCGTCTTGACGAAGTACTGGCCCAGCGAGTGCTTGGCGCCCAGCGAATCGTAGACGATCGAGGACTTGCCGCTGTTGTAGCTCAGTTCATTGGTCTTGTCGAAGGCCGGGGTCTTGATGGTCCATTCGGACGACAGGTTGGCGGCATATGCCAGCTTGGTCGTCGCCACGGCAGGAATCTGGCCCGTCGGAATGAGCATATCGCCCATGGTGCCCAGAGTGGTGCTGCCCTTGACGGCGGCATAGCCTTGCACCAGGCGGCCGTTCGAGTCGATCAGCTTGCCATCATTGCTGGCCGAGAAGATTCCGACGCGGCTGTAGGTCATGGTGTTCTGCGCATCGCGCGTGACGAAGTAGCCGCGGCCGTCGATGGCCGCGTCGAGCGCGCGGCCCGTGTTCAGCACGCCGCCATTGAGCGACATGCTTTGCGTCAGCGAGCCGATTTCCGTGCCCGTCGCGCGCGAACCGGCGTACATGGCCGAAAAGTTGGCGCGGCTGCTCTTGAAGCCGTAGGTGCCGGCATTGGCGATATTGTTACTGGTGCTGTTCAACTGCTGGTTGATGGACTGGATACCGGACAGGGCGATGTCGAAACTCATGTTGACTTCCTTTAGTGAAGGACGAGATTAGTGTTCAGGAAACGAAGGAAAGGGCGGATCAGGCCGTCTTGCCGTTAAAACCGGTGATCGCGCCAGGGTTGACTTCGCCCAGGTTCGACACGCTCAGAATCATGCTGCCGCCGGACGACAGGCGCACGCTGTTGAGCTTGCCTGCGATATCGACTGTCGGCTTTTCGGTGCCGCTGGTGGTCACGGCCATGGTATAGGTACCAGCAGGCAAGCCCAGCGCGACGGGGTCGATGGTGAACGGCACCGTGCCGGCTCCCTTGGCGCCCAGTTCGATCTTGTATTCCTTGTCGTCGATGCCTTTCAGGGTCACCGTGGTCTTGGTGGTGCCGGCGGCCAGCGCGATGCTGCCGCTGACCTTGCTCTTGTCGAGCTGTACCGTGTCGGTGTTGACCATGACTTCGGAACCGACTTGCGCGCCCAGGGCCAGCACTTGCATCGATTGCAGCACGCTGGCATTGGCGCTGGTCAGCGTCGACAGGTTCTGCATCGCTTCCGTCTGCGCCTGCTGCGTCAATTGATTGACGAACTGACTCGGGTCGGTCGGCGCGAGGGGATCCTGGTTCTTGATCTGCGCGACCAGCAATTTGGTGAACATGTCCTGGGTGGCATTGCCTTGCGACTTGACGGCATTGCTGCCGTTGTTGCTGGCGCCACTGTTGTTGTTTGTAAAGAGATTGGTTTCCATGGATTATGCTTCACCTAATTTGAGGAGCGATTGCTGCATCGACTTGATGCGGCCCAGAACTTCGACATTCGTTTCAAACGCGCGCGAGGCCGACATCATGTCGGTCATCTCGGCCACCTGGTTGACGTTGGGGTAGAACACCATGCCATCGGCATTGGCCATCGGGTGGCCTGGTTCATACACCTTGCGCAGAGGCTCATCGCTTTGCACCACGTCGAGCACTTGCACACGTCCGCCGGCGCCGCTGGCGCCCGGGCCATCCATCACGGCCGCAAACACGGGTTTGCGCGCGCGGTAGGTTTCGCCTTCGGAACCGGCAACGGAATCGGCATTGGCCAGGTTGCTGGCGATGGTATTGAGGCGCACGGTTTGCGCCGCCATCGCCGAACCGGCGATCTTGGAAATATCCTGGAAGCTCATGCTGATCCTTATTGTCCGGAAATGGCCTTGGACAGACCCTTCAGTTTCATGTTGACGAAAGTGAGGCTGGTCTGGAAGTCGGTGGCATTCTGCGAGAACGCCGCCTGCTCGACGCCGATTTCGACGGTATTGCCGTCGCGGCTGGGGTGGTAGGGCACGCGGTACAGGGCGCTGGCATCGTCATCGGTCGACAGCATGCCCGCTTCATTGTCCTGCAACTGCTGCAGGGCGCTGCCGAAATCCATGTCCATGGCCTGGAAGCCGGGCGTGTTTTCATTGGCGATATTGGCCGCCAGCACGCGTGTACGGTCGGCGCGCAGCGCGAGCGCATCGGCGTGCACGCCCAGCGCATCCTTGAAATTAATCCCCATGGTCATCCTTTGTATTGAATTCGATCGTGCTTTTTGCGGTTCGGGCCAGAAAATAGGTGGTGCAGAGGTAAAATCCCAGCCTGGTCATGTTGACGCATGGTAAGGTCATGCCGCTTCAGTATCTTTGATTAAGGTTAGCAATGATTCATTTTGAGAACTATTCCGTGATGTGGAACAAGGCGCAATGTCGTTACATACTGCTTCCTGGCCTCTTTTTACTGACCAGCCTATATAGTAGTGCAGGTCGCGCAGAATTGCCAGCCGACAATATATTTTCACGTGTGGAACAGTTGGCGCGGGAGCAATTGGCACAGCAGGCGGCCACGGCAGGTTTGCTGGAACCCCAGTTTCAGGTGGCCGTTGTGAAAAGCACGCGCCCCGTGCCGGCGTGCGCGGCGCCCGTCGCGCTGGAAACGGCGGACAGCCGCTCGGCGCAGCGCATGCGCTTTGTCGCGGTGTGTCCTGGAAGCAACGGATGGCGCTATGAAATGCTGGCGCGCGGCAGCATCACGGCCCAGGTGGCCGTCACCAGCGCCCCCGTCACGGCGAATACGCCGCTGCAGGCGGGCGACTTGACGATGGCGCGGCGCGACGTGACGATGGTGCCGGACAGTATTTCTTCCTTGCCCGGCGCCGTTGGCCTGTCGAGCCGGCGCAGCTTGCGCACGGGCGAAGTGCTGCGGCAAGGGCAACTGGCGTCGCCCGTGCTGGTCAAGCGGGGCAGTGCGGTGAATATCGTGGCGCGCAAGGAACAGGTGGAAGTGAGCATGGCCGGCGAAGCGATGGACCCGGGCGCGCTGGGCGAGGTGATCCGCGTGCGCAACGCCACCAGCGGCACGGTGATACGTGCCAGGGTGGTCGATGCGGGCGTGGTGGAACCGGCCGAACTTCCCGGCCGTTGAGGGGGACTTACTCGGCGGCGGCCGTGCGCTGCAGCCGCGTCGCCAGCTGGGTCAGCTTGGCGGCGTAGTTGGGATCGGTGGCATAGCCGCCGCGCGCCAGGCCTTGCGCGAAGGCGCCCGCGTCGGCGCCCGTATTCAGGGCGGCGCGGTAGCGTGGGTTGTCGAGCAACACTTGCGCATAGTCGCGGAACGCGCTGGCCTGGTCCGGGTAGCTGCGGAAGCGCTCCGTTTTCTTCAGGGCCGTGCCGCTGCCCGCTTCATATTCGGTGGTGACATTGCTGGCCACGTCGCCCTGCCATTTGCCGCCGGCCTTGATGCCGAACAAGTTATTCGTATCCGCGCCCGTGCCCTGGCGCAGCGGACGCTGGCCCCAGCCCGATTCCAGCGCCGCGTGGGCGGCGACGATTTCCGGCGCCACGCCCAGGCGCGCGCCCGTTTCTTCCGTCCACGGCTTGATCGAGGCGAGGAATTGCTGCTGCGTTTCGCCGATTTCGCCGCCCTGGCTGATGGCGCCCAGCACATTCACGGGCTGGCTCTGTTCCAGGTAGGCGCGTCCTTGCGGGCTCAGGCTGGTGGCGTTGCCGCCGCCCTGTTCGATGAAGCGGGCCACTTCGCCCTGTACCTGCCGGAACACGCTGCCAAAGCTGTCGCCGGAGGCCGTGGATTCGGTGGCGCGCATATTGCTTTGCACGGCATGGGTCGCCGCCGTCGATGGCGTCGCCGCCGTGGCGCGGGTGGTCAGGAAATCAGCCTGGCGCATACGTATCTTCCTCGCCATGCAGCACGCGCTGCATGATGCTGTACTGCTCTGTTAATAAATCGCTGTTGCGGGCATTCAGGCGCTTGCATTCGAGCACCATCTGCTCCAGCGCGGCCCAGTCACGCTGGGCGGTCGTACGCGCGTCTTGTTGCAACAGCGCAAACAATTGTGCCATATCGCCTTGCGGGCCCAGCAGGGCAGTGACCAGGCTGACCCGTTGCCGGCGGCGCGCATCGAGCGGTTCGACGGCGGCGATGACCTGGTCGGCCAGCGCCGTCAGCCGGGCGCTCTGGTGTTGCAAGGTGGCCTGGAATTGCTCTTCCAATAAGGTTTGCAGGGCGGCATAGCCGGCGCGGTCGTCCGTCATGCCTTGCAGCACGCGGCGCACGGCTTCCTGGCGCGTGATGCCCTTGCGCGGCGCGGTCACGACTCGCCGCCGTGGAAACGCTGGATCAAGCCTGCCAGCTTCGATGGATCGAACGGCAATTCGCCCTTGGCCAGCGCATCGCGCAGCATGGCCACGCGCTCGTGGTCGATCTCGGGCATGGCGCGCAGGGCGGCCATGGCCGGTTGCAGCACGGCCGATTGCAGTTCCGCCCCGGCCGACGAGCCGCCCATGGCGCCCGTGGCGCCCGCGTTCTCGGCGATCGCCTCGGCCGGCGCGACGGCGCTGCTGCGCACAGCAGCGCCGGGATTGCCGGAGGAGATTTTCATACGTTGTCCCTTGCCCTTAATTTGCATGCTCGTCCCGTTCCTTCTTTGCGGGCAGGCCCAGTTTGTCGCGCAGGCGCTGCAGGGTGCCGGAGTCCGGTTCACCCACTTGCAGCTCGTCGCCTTGCGGCTTTTGTCCGGCCATGCCGAACATGGCGGCGATGCTGTCGGCCTGGCCACGCGTCAATATTAACAGTTCGATGCGGCGATTGATGCCGGCGCTGGCATTTTTCACGTCCAGCGGCGCGCGGTCGGCCATGCCCACCACTTGCAGCACGCTGTCCGGACTCATGCTGCCGATCAACAATTGCGCGCGCGCCGACATGGCGCGGTTGGCCGACAGGGTCCAGTTCGAAAAGCCTTCATAGCCGGTATTGGCGTATTGCATCGAGTCCGTGTGGCCGACGATCAGCATCTGGTTCTCCATTTGCGCAAACACGGGACCCATCTGACGCAGCAGCTTGCGGAAACGGTCGGTCGGCACGGCGCTGCCGCGCACGAACATGCCTTGCTTGTCCGTATCGTGCAGCATGACGCGCAAGCCGTACGGCGTGATCACCGATTGCAGGTTGCTCTTCAATCCCGCCTCGTCGCTGAGCTTGTCCAGCGCGCGCGACAGGGCCAGCAAGTCTTCCGGCGACTGGTAGCTCACCTTCGTCTGGTTTTGCGGCGCGGCGCCGGCCTTGCCTTCCTGCGTCTGCTTGCCTTCCGTGCGCGTGTCGCCCGAGCCCTTGCGGGGCATGGGGAAGCGCTCGATCAGGCTGCCACGGGGGCCGCCGCTCTGTTCCGGCATGACGCCCTGGCCTTCGCCCTGGCGGCTGCTGGCCGATGCATCCATCATGATTTCCTTCATCGCCTGCTGCTCGCGCGCGGCCATCAGCCACAGCACGAGGAACAGCGACAGCAGGGCCAGGCAAAAGTCGGCGAACGCTACTTTCCAGGCGCCGCCATGGCCATCGTCGTCGTGCTTGCGTCCGGCACGCTTGATGATGGCCTGTTCATGTTTCTCATGCGGCTTTAGCACGGCGGCCTCCCCGGCCTTGGCCTTGCTCTTGTTCGGCGCCGCCATCTTCCAGCGCATTGATCCAGCTTTCCAGCTGGGCGAAGCTTGGCTTGATGTTCAGCTGCACCAGGCGGCGGCCCGCATCGATGGCCAGCAGGGGCGGCTTGCCCGCCACGTGCGTCACCAGCACGACCTTCACGCATTCCATGGTCGAGCCTTCCTCGCCCACCAATTGCTTCATCATGTTGCACATCGGATCGAGCACGCCGTAGCAAAAGAAGATGCCGATGAAGGTACCGACCATGGCGGCGCCCACTTTTTCCGAAATTTCCGCCGCATCGGCGCCGTCGGCCACGGAATTCATGGCCATCACGATACCCAGCACGGCGGCCAGAATACCGAAGCCGGGCATGGCTTCGGCGATCTTGTGCAGCGACTTCGACGGTTGCAGCAGTTCGTCGTGGATGGCTTCCAGTTCCTGTTCCAGCACGCCTTCGAGTTCATGCGCGTTGATCTTGCCCATCGCCATCAAACGGAAGTTGTCGACGATGAAGGCCAGCAGCTTCGGCTCTTCCAGCACCAGCGGATAGCGCTGGAACAGGGCGCTTTCGCGCGGCGCCTCGACGTGGGCGTCGAGCGCCTTCAGGCCGCCGGCGGCCGTTTGCAGCAGTTCATACATCAGCAGCAGCAACTGGCGCTGGAATTCCGAGCCTTGCTTCTTGTGCGTGACGATCTTGCGCATCTGGTGCAGCATTTCGCCGAGTACATGCTTGGGGTTGCCCAGCACCAGGGCGCCGACGGCGGCGCCGATGATGATGATCAACTCGACCGGTTGCCAGATCGCGTGGACGGTGCCGCCCATCAGGGCGAAGCCTCCGAATACACACCCCATCACGATTAAGATACCGATAATTACCATGTCAACTGCCTTTCTGCGTCATTGTGCTGCGTCAATTTGATGGATAGTGCTGAAACTTATGCGTCTTGCAGCATGGCTTTCATCTTGCCCAGTGCCGTCTTGTTGAGCTGGCAGACGCGGGCGTCGCTCAGGTCCAGCACGGCGGCTATTTCTTTGTAGCTCAGTTCGAATTCGTAATACATCTGGATCACGCGCTGCTCGCGTTCGTCGAGCGCGCGCAGCGCTTGCTCCAGGCTGCGCCGCACCATCAATTGCTCTTCCGGGCTCGGTGCGCTGTCGGCCTGTCCGAGGCTTTCCTGCAGCACTTCGTCGAAACTGGCGATCAGCTCGGCGTTTTCCGCCAATTGATATTCCTGGAAGGCTTCCGGCGTCAGCTTCAGGGCCGCCATGATTTCCGCCTCCTGCGGCTCGCGTCCCAGGCGCCGGGTCAGGGCGCGCACGCTGTCGCGCAGGCGGTGGCTTTCCTGGCGCACGGCGCGCGGGCGCCAGTCCTGGCGCCGCAGTTCATCGAGGATGGCGCCGCGGATGCGCAGGCTGGCATAGCTGCCGAAAGACTGGTCCGGCACGCCGTAGCGGCGCAGGGCTTCGAGCAGGCCCATCAGGCCGATCTGTTCCATGTCGTCGCGGTCGATGGCGCCCGACACCTGTGAATTGAGCTGGCGCACGATGCGTTTCACCAAAGGGGAGTACGCCACCAGATGTTGTTGCTCTTCAGCAACGCTGAGCACGGCCGCGCAAGCGCTGGCGGCGGCATATTCGCCGGCGCCATACGCTTCCTGGTATTGCTCTACATAGGCCAAGGGATCTCCCACTAGGTCGGCTGGCGTGTTGGCTTATTCAATGATCAGCTTGCCGACCATGACTTCGGTGAACGGCTTTTCCATCTGTTCGCGCTCGTAGCTGACGTTGAAGGCCTTGTTGATCTGCTCGGCATATTGCTCCACGGTCATGGTTTGCGCCTTGTCCAGAGGAAAGCTCGACAGGGTGCTGACGGCGATCGAGCGCATCAGCGGCAAGTGGTCCTTGGTCAGCTTTTCCTTTTCCTCGGTGGTGGCGATCACCAGGTCGGCCGACAGGTAATGCGTGTCGCCTTCGCCGGGGCCGCGGCGCAGCATCACGATGACCTTGTCCAGCGTGATGAACTTGCGCGCCTTCTTGCCCGTGGCGGGCGGCGGCGGGGCTTTCGCTTCGGCGGCATCGGCATGGCCGGCGACCGGCTTGGCCAGGTACCACATGGCGCCGCCAGCCGCGCCGGCGGCCAGTACGGCCACGCCGATAAAGCCGGCGATCAGTTTCATTTTCATATTCATCAGGCGGTCTCTCGCTCGTGCATGGCGTAAGTGGTGGCGGCAGTGCTGCCGTCGGACAGGGCGCGGCCCGGTTCGGCATCATCCTGCTGGCGGCCCGGCTGACGCTGGCCGCGCGCATCGCCTTCGGCAAATGCCTGGGCGGCGGGGCTGCGCGGGGTGGCGCTGATATTCACGGCCACGTCGGTGTACTGGCGCTGCGCCAGGTCGCTGCGCATGTTTTCGCCGATGCCTTGCAACTGGCGCAACACTTCCGAGTTCGACGCCGTGACGTTCACCTGCAGCGCGCCAGCCGTGTGGCGAATGGAAATTTCAATGCGGCCCAGCATGGGCGGGTCGAGGCGGATCGTCGCGTGTTCGCTGTTGCGGCCGATCTGCGTCTGCAGGCGTTCGCCCAGCGCTTCGCGCAGCGGTTCCTGCCATTGCTGGGCTGGGCCGTTGAGCTTGATGGTGTCGCCGGCCGGGGCCGCCGTGGCGGTGTTGGCCACCGTGCCCGTCAAGCCCAGGTTGGGCGCGGCTGGCGCCGGCGTCGCGGCGCCGCGTTCGCCTTCGCGCGCGGTGACGGCAGGGGCGGCGGCTGCGGCTGCGGCCGGCGCGCTCTGCTGCAGCAGCGACTCGAATGGCTGTGCCGGCGCGCTGCCTTTGGCGGCTGTTGCCGGATTGGCGGCGGCCAGCGGCTCGCGCGTGTCGCGGCCTGCCGCTTGCGGCGTCGCCGGCGCTGGCGCGTTCAGGGTGACCGCCGCCGGATGCAGGCTGATGTTGAGTGCCGGGTTCGCTTGCGCCACATTCGCCTGCGCTTGTGTCTGTGCCTGCGCGCCGGCGCGCGCTTCGGCCGCGGCCGCATCCGTTGGCGGCAGCATGGTCACCGGCAAGCCGATGACGGGGGCGGCCATGGCCGGCAGGCTGCTGTCGGCCTGGCTGTCGGCATCGCCGTCCTTGGCGGGTGCAGGCGTGCCGGCGTCGGCCGTCTCCACGCCGGTCACGTCGAGCACCTGCGCAAACAGGGGCAGGGCGGAGGGGGCGGCGCCATTGCTGCCATAGCCTGGCGTGCCGGGCAAGGCGGCCGCCTGTGACGGCGCTGGCGCCGATGCTGGTGCAGCAGGTGCGGCAGCGGCCGCCCGTGCCGGAGCGGCCGGCGCCGTGTTGAAGTTCATGATCATGCTTGATTCCCGTCCGAGTCGTATTCGCCGAGCGCGGCGTAGGCGACCCAACCTTCCTTATTTGCCTGTAATGCACCCAGGTGTAAGCCCAGGCGTTCTTTTTCCTCAGAGCAAATTTTAACCGCTTGCGCGTGAATTTTGCGCAATTGCAACAATTCTGTTTGTTCCAGCGCAGTCCATGCGCCCCGTTCGGCCAGCAGCGGGATGTTTTTCGCCAGGCTGGCCGAGAGTTTTTCCATCGCCGCCCAGTCCGGCTCGGCAAGCGCCGCGCTCAATTGCCGGCTCAGCTGCTGCAGCGCGGCGCGCCTAGGCATTGTTGGCCTGGACGCCCACCCAGCCGCGCTTGATGGTGGTCATCAAGGTCGTCACTTCGTCGATCAGCGTCGGGTCGAGCTTGATTCCGGCCGTGTACAGGCGCGCCACGCAGTAGTCGTACAGGCGCGCCAGATTGACCACCACTTCGCCGCCATTGTCGAAATCGAGCGAGCTCGACAAGCCGTTGATGATTTGCGTGCACTTGTCCAGGCTGATCGCCTTCTGCTCGTAGCGCTTGCCCACGATATGCCCGCGCGCGCGCGCCAGTTCTTCCAGCAGGCCGTCCGTCAGCACCAGTACCAGTTCGACCGGTGTGGCGCGGGCGGTCTGGGAGTCCAGGTTGACGGCGTGGTAGCTGCCGTAAGCTTCATTGTTCAACATTGTTATCTTCTCGCTATGTTAACTGTGGCGGCGCGGCTGGCACGTCCGCCTTAGGATTTGTCGTTACTAAACATGGCATCGAACATGTCGGAATTCCGCGTCATTTGTTCCTGCAATACTTGCAGACGGGAATACTGGTCCAGGAAACGGCTGTACGCCGTGTTGTACTGGTTGGTCAGACGTTCGCTGCTCTTGGCCAGGCTTTTCTGCAACTTGTCCGTCGCCGCCATGCGCTGGGTGATCTGGCCTTTGGTGACATTGCTCCACTGGCCCAGCACCTTGTCCAGGCCGCCGAGCACGCCGGCAGGCGCCGACAGGCTGTTATTGCCGAACAGTTTGTCCAGGCCGCCAGGATTGTCCGCCAGCTTGGCCGTCAGCTTGGCGGTATTCAGGCTGATCGTGCCGTCGCGCTGGGCGGTAATGCCATACGCCACCAGCGATACGCCATCGACGTTCAGGCGCAAGGCATCGCCCATGCTGCTGCGCAGGGCGTTCAGGCCGGAATCGTGGGCAAAGATGCCGGCGGCAATATTCTTTTCAGGATTGCCGGGGCTGGCCAGGCCATCCATCACGCTTTTCAGCTTGTTGTAGGCATCGACGAAGGCTTGGACATTGGCAATGGTGCCGGCACTGTCGGTGCCGACGGTCACGGTCAGCGGATTCTCGCCGGCCGTCATGGCCTTGGTGAACGTCATCTTCACGTCGGGTACGTTGGTGAACGTGTTCGATGCCTGCGTGATCTTGGTGCCGGTACCCTGGGCGCCCAGCCAGACGATGGCATCCTTGGGCGCCGCGAGGCTTTTGATGTCGCTTTGCAGCGACGTCTGCAGCGCCGGATCCGTCACGCTGCCGGTGTCGATCGAGACGGCATTGGCCACGCCCGTGAGGTTCGACGTCAGCACCAGTTGCGCCTGGTTGCCGATATTGATGACGGACGCGGTGACGCGCGCATTATTCTTGCTGTTGCCATTGATGGCGGCGGCGAGCTCCTGCGGCGTCAAATAGGCGTCGCCATCCTTGTTGGCGGCGGCCAGGTCGATGTCGAAGGCGTTGTCGGCGGTGACGGCGGCTGCCGGGTCGCCGATGCGGATGGTCATGTTGCCGCCATTGGCGGGCGTGGTGCTGCTCAAGCCGCCATACGAAGTCTGGCTGGCCGTGGCCAGTTGTTCGACAAAGAACGCGTAGCTGCCCGGCGCCGCCTTGATGCCGGCCGTGCCTGTGCCATACGCGGTATTGCTGAAGGTGGCGGACTGGCTCAGCACGGATTTGCTGGACGTCATGGTCGTCATCGCCAGCTGGAATGCCGAGATGGCCGATTTCAGGTTGCCCAGCGCGCTGGTGGTGTTGTTGGCCAGCGTGGTCTGAGCCGCCAGGGCTGCCTTTTGCGCCGCGACCGATTTGGTTGCCAGTTGTTCTGCTGTGACGAGCGGATCGTATCGTGGTGCGGTAATTGCGTTTGCCATGCCAGACTCC
Source organism: Janthinobacterium sp. GW822-FHT07A03 (assembly GCF_058798815.1). Taxonomy (NCBI): domain Bacteria; kingdom Pseudomonadati; phylum Pseudomonadota; class Betaproteobacteria; order Burkholderiales; family Oxalobacteraceae; genus Janthinobacterium; species Janthinobacterium sp. GW822-FHT07A03. The sequence continues at coordinate 60,424 of NZ_JBXAKW010000005.1, forward strand.
TGAATAAAGGGATATACCGGTACAAGGCGACCCCCATTCCCGTTTCGTGAAGTTTTCCTGAAAGAAACTTACACAAACCTCATTTTACCTGCCCGCGGAACCAGAATTGCGTCGCCAGCTCGTCTTGTCGCTTGGCATCAACTCGATGTTGCTCATTTGCAACATGCTTTTGTTTTTGCGTCAGCACCTGGTCCAGCACCTCGCGCTTGGCCCAGGCCGTATTCAGCGCGCGTTGTGAAACGGCCATGTTGGCTTCGTGCAAGTGCAGGTCGGTACGGTGCTGGTCGGCCATCTGCATGACGGCCTGCTTGAAGTTGCCGCAGTTGACGGACAGGGCCAGGGGCAGGGCGCCGCTGGGGCCGCTATCCGTGTACAGGCCCGTCAGGCGCTCCAGGTTTTTCTGGTAGCGCTCGCGCACGGCCGTCTGCGCCGCCATTTCGCCTTGCAGGCGTTCGACTTCGGTGCTGCGCAGGCCGACCAGGGTGGTCAGGTTGCGGATGGTATGCGCGTCGCTCACGTATGCTCCTAGGCCATGATCTGTTCAAGTTGTTCGATGCACGGCCCCATCGGCGCCTCTTCCTTGGTGCCCTGGCACAGGAAGGCTTCGATGGGGGCGTGCAGCTGCACGGCGCGGTCGGTGATCGGATCGGCGCCGGGCACGTAGGCGCCCAGCGGGATCAGGTCGCGCACGCGCGCATGGCGCGCCATCGACGCTTTCAGCGCGCGCGCCGCCTGCATGTGGTTCGGCGTGATCACCTGCGCCATGCAGCGGCTGATCGAGGCGGCGATGTCGATGGCGGGGTAGTGGCCCCGCTCGGCCAGTTCGCGCGTGAGCACGATGTGGCCGTCGAGAATCGCGCGCGCCGTGTCGACCACGGGGTCCTGCTGGTCGTCGCCTTCGGCCAGCACCGTGTAGATGGCGCTCATGCTGCCTTCCGGGTGGGCGCCGTTGCCGGCGCTTTCCACCAGTTGCGGCAGGTTCGAAAACACGGACGGCGGGTAGCCGCGCGTGGCCGGCGGCTCGCCCAGGGCCAGCGCCACTTCGCGCAAGGCCATCGCATAGCGCGTCAGCGAATCGACCAGCAGCAGCACGTGCTTGCCCTGGTCGCGGTAATGGGCGGCGATCGAATGGCACAGTTCGGTTGCCATGATGCGCATCAAGGGCGATTCGTCGGCTGGCGCGATCACCAGCACGGCTTTTTTCAAGCCTTCGGCACCGAGCGACTTTTCCACGAATTCGCGTACCTCGCGGCCCCGCTCGCCGATCAGGCCGACGACGACGACATCGGCCACCGTCTGGCGCGTGATCAGGCCCAGCAGCACGCTCTTGCCCACGCCGGAGCCGGCCATCAGGCCCACGCGCTGGCCTTTGCCCAGGGTCAACATGCTGTTGATGGCGCGCACGCCCACGTCCAGCGGCTCGACGACCGGTTGTTTCTTCAGGGGATTGATTTTCGGCGGCGTCACTTCCAGGACGTGTTCGCCACCGAGGCGGCCCAGGTCATCAATCGGCTCGCCCAGGCCATTCACCATGCGTCCCAGCCACGACGGGCCGATCTGCAGGCTGGCCTTGTCGGGCAGGGGCAGGACGCGCGCGCCCGTGGTCAGTCCCGTCGCCTTCTTGAACGGCATCAGATAGGACAGTTTTTCGCGGAAACCGACGACTTGCGCATCGAGCCACTCGCCGCTCACGGTTTCAATTTGACAACGCTGGCCCGTGTGCAGGCGGCAGCCGGCGCTTTCCAGCAGCAGGCCGGAAGCGCCGACCAGGCGGCCGGTCGGGGTCGCGACCGGGATATCGCCGATCTCGAAACTGCGCAGCGTGTCGGCGATCATGCAGGCGCGCCCTGGTCAGCGTGTTCGGCGGCCAGCGCCAGGTGGCTGCTGACCTGCTCCATGCAGGCCGACAGGCGCTGATGGCAGCCGGCGTCGACTTCATTGTCGCCGGCCTTGATGCGGCATTCGCCCGCGTCGAGGCGCGCGTCGGCGATCAGGTTCCAGCGCTTGGCGCGCTTCGGATCGAGTTCGCTGATGCGTTTGAGTTCTTCCGGGTTGAGGAAGACGTCGATTTCCTCGCGCGTGGGCGGCATCGAGGCCAGGGTCTCGTCGACCAGGGCCAGCAATTGCACCGGCTGCAGCGCCAGTTCCGCGCGGATCACCTGGCGCGCCACCTTGGCCACCAGGTCGACCACTTCCTTGCGCTGCGCTTCGCGGTAATCGGCGCGCACTTTCTTCAGGTCGCGCAAGATGGCGTCGACGGGGCGGGCCAGGCGGTCCAGCGCCACCAGGGTTTCATTGCGGCCTTCTTCGCGGCCCTGCGCCATGCCATCGCTGCGCCCGGCGTCATAGCCGTCCTGCTGGCCTTGCACCAGGCCCACTTCGTAGCCGTCGCGCTGGCCCTGCTCGAAGCCTTCCGAGACGGACGCCTGCCACTGGCCGTCCGTGTCCTCGCTGGCGGCGCGCTGGCCGGCGGCGATGAATTGCGACAGGGGCGGGAAACGATACGAGCGGAAGTGTTTCATTCGATCACCGCTTCGGCAAACAGTTGCACTTCGATCTCGCCCGCATCGGCGAGGCCCTTGACGGTGGCCATGATTTCCTGGCGCGTCTGTTCGATACGGCTCAAAGGCACGGGGCCGGAACGGCGCATCATGTCTTCGAAGCTCTGTGCCTGGCGGCGCGGCATGGTTTTCAGCACGGCGTCGCGGATCGACGGTTCCGCGCCCTTCAGGGCGATGGCCCACTGTTCCATCGGCACGTCTTCCAGGATGCGCGTGAGCGTGACATCGCTCTGCGTGGCCAGGATCAGGAAGTCGTACATGCTCAGTTCGATTTCCGAGACGACGTCCGGGTCGTGCGCGCGCAGCAGTTCGACCAGCGCGGCGCGGTTGCCCGGCATGCGGTTGAGAATCTCGGCCGCCTGGCGGATACCTTCCACGCTGGTGCTTTGCGTGTCGAGCGTGCCCAGGCAGCGGCCCACCAGTTCGTCGAGCTCGACCAGCAGGTCGCGGTCGATCTCGTCCAGGCGCGCCAGGTTCAGCAAGACCAGGTCGCGGCCTTCGGCGGGCAGGGCGTCGAGGATCTGGCCGGCCAGCGCGGGCGGCAGGAAGGCCAGGAACACGGCTTGCATCTGCACGTGCTCGTTGACGATGTATTCGGCCAGCCATTTTGGCGAGGCCCACTGCAGGCGCGCCATTTTGGGACGGATGGCGTCGCCGTAAATGTTGTTCAGCACGCTATTGGCGATATCGCTGCCCAGCGCCATGTCCAGCGAGCGCTTCAGGTAGCTGCGCGAGGCGCCGTGCACGCCGCTTTGCTGGCGGTAGTCGTCGAAGAAGGTCTGCATGGCCGTTTTCACGGATTCGACCTTGATGCCGCTCATGCGCGACATCACTTGCGTGACTTCCAGCAATTCTTCGCGCGACAGGCAGCGCAGCACGTTGGCGGCCTGTTCTTCGCCTATGCTCAGCAGCACGATGGCGGCCTGTTCCACAGGATTCAGGCTGACACTTTCGTACTCTGCGCCGTCGGAGGGATTATTGTTGTTGAGTTCGGCCATTTTTCTGCATCCATTGTTTGACGACTTCGGCGACACGCTCGGGTTCTTTTTCAGCCAGCACTTTCAGGTGGTCGACCATCACGTCGACCGCCGAGCCTGGTGGCGGCAAGTCATAATTTTCCAGCAGCGGCACGACCGGCATGCTGTTGCCGGCGGCGGCTTCGCCTTCGAGGGCCAGCGGGCTGCCGTTCACGCCCAAGGCCGGCGCGCCGGCTGCGGCCACGCCATTGGCGCCGGCGGCGGCGCTGCCGCCGCCCAGTGCCAGGGCCGGATCGAGCTGTTTCAGTGGCGGCGGCGCCAGGCGCGAGGTCAGCAGGCGCAGCAGCGGACGCAGGATCAGGAAGTAGCCGAGCACGGCGCCCAGGGCGTACAGCAGCCAGCCGCTGAAATCGACGACGGTGTCGCGCTCTTCCCACCACTGCGCCACGGGCGGCTTGGCAGGGAAGGCCAGCGCCGTCAGGCTCAGGCTGTCGCCGCGCTGGGCGTTGATGCCCAGGCCGCTGCGCAGCATTTTTTCGATATTGCCCAGCTCGGCTGGAGTCCAGCCCGTTTTCGGATTCGGTGCGGCGGCGCTGTTGAGAACGACGGCGACGCTGAGTTTTTCCAGGCGGCCGCGGCTGCGCTTGATCTGCGTGATGCTGCGGTCATACGCGTACTGGCGCGTGGTGGCGTTCTTGCGGGCCGTGCCATCGTCGGATGGCTTCGGCGCGCCATCGGCCGGGGCGGCGCCGGCGGCGTCGGCCGGGGCCGGCACGGCCGCCGCGGGCGGACGGTTCGACAGGCTGCCGGGAATGCCGGCCACGGTGCGGTTGCGTTCCTGCTCTTCGCGCATCGCTTCGCTCGTCACTTTCGGGGCTTCGCCGTATTTTTCCAGCGTTTCGTCCACGCGGTCGTTGTTCACGGCGGCCGTCACGCTGAGCTTGAAATTGTCTTCGCCGATGACGGGACCGAGCAAGCCCATGACGTTGTGGCGGATTTCATCCTGGAAACGTTTCGCGCCTTCATTGCCGGCGGCCGACGCATCGAAACCGTCCGTCAGGTCGACGTGCGAGGACAGCAGGTTGCCGCCCTGGTCGACCAGGCTCACGCGCGTGGGCGCCAGGCTGGCGACGCTGCCGGCCACCATGTTGATGACGGCGGCGATCTGTTCCGGCGCCAGGGTGCGGCCCGGTTTCAGCGCCAGCACCACGGAAGCGGACGATTTGTCGCCGTCGCTGGCGACGAACGAGGTCGACTTGGCAATCGACAGATGGACGCGCGCCGAAGCGATCGCGTCCATCGTCATGATGCTTTGCGCCAACTCGCCTTCCAGGCCGCGGCGGAAGCGCACGTCCTGCACGAATTGCGACACGCCCAGCGGGTCATTCTTGTCCATCAGTTCCAGGCCGGCCGGCAGCTGCGCCGTCACGCCCTTCGAGGCGAGCAGCATGCGCACCTTGCCCAGCATGGCGTCGGGCACCAGCACCTGGCCGCTGTCCGGATGCAGGCGGTAGGGGATGTGCTCGGCATCCAGCGTGGCCATCATGTCCGTCACGGCCACTTTTTCGCGCGCGCCAAACACCGGCTTGTAGTTGGCCTGGTCGCGCCAGGCATACATGGTCACCATGGCGGTGATGCCGATGGCCAGCACGACGATGGGAACCAGGTTTTTCAGCAGGGCGGGCGGGATGGCGGGCTGGGCGCCAGGGCGCCAGCGCGCAAATGCGGACTTCATGGTGGTAATCACTTGGGTAACTTTCGCTGGGAGGCTGGGCGTGGATCAGGACGTGAAGATTACAGAGGCAGTTTGATGAGTTCGTCGACGGCGCCCATGACCTTGTTGCGCACTTGCATCAACATGGAGAAGGACAGGCTCGCTTCCTGGCTGGCCAGCATGGCGCCGACCATGTCGTCGCTCTTGCCGCTGTCGACGTCGCTCATTTTCTGCGCGGCCAGGCGGTCGTCGCCGTTGACCTTGCCAATGGCGTCTTGCATGCTTTGCGCAAAGGAGAAGCCGGATGGTTCCGGCGCGCCGAACTGGGCGGCGGGCGCGATGCTGGCGCCCAGGGCGCGCGCGTCATTGCTCAGTGCTGCCAGATCGGCCTTGATCAGACCTGCGAGTTCGTTGCTCATCTTGCCCTCTACTTTCAATATGCGGTGACGTATCAATCAGAATTACTGGTGTTGCCAATCCGGCAGTAATGCAATCGTGCCATCCTGCCCGGCCCGATCCGCAAGGCCCATCAGTTTTATCAGTTGCCACACCATCCGCTGAAGCAGACTCAGACAAACTCAGCAAACCCACGCCGACATGATTTACATGGCCATGACAACTAATATTTATCTGATAAAAGTTTCTGCTGGTGGCAATAACGGGATGGAAACTGCCATAAAAACCGGAATCAGGTAAGCGGAATGGCGCACTGCAAGTCACTATTTTGTCGCTATAAGCTTACCTCGCGGCAACTATAAAGTAAAGAGTGGATTGGCTCAAGGAATATTGATACATGGCAATATTTAGCGTTTTCATGTATTGTTCAGCACCGTAGTCATCTACCATGCGATACGATGCGCAATCGTTTGCTTGCGGGCCTGCCGGCAAGGCCAAGATGATGCTGTATTTAATTTCGGGCGATCCGTATAATTTGTTCTGCCACCGCAATACCGACATGACCACTACATGACAATCATTACCAAGACAGATCAAACTGCGCGCCATCAAGTCCTCGATTCCTGTCTGCTTGGACGTCCTGTCCATTTGCTGCATGTATTCGGCGCCCAGTTGCGCGACGACCTGGCCGTGGCCCTGCGCCAGCCCATGAGCCGACGCTACTGGGGCAATTTCCAGATCGATGCCGTGAGCTTGTCGCGCGTGGAGAACGAGGACGGCGTGAACCGCTGGCTGAGTTTTTCCGCGCCGGCCGGCCAGCCGGGCTTTGCGCTCGAGCGGCAGATACTCTTGAGCGTGCTGAACTATCGCTATGGTAGTGCCGGCGCCAAGGGGGCGCTGCCCGATCCGGCGCAGGTGCGCGTGACGGCCACGGAGGAACGCCTCGCTGTGGTGCTGGGACAACAGTTGGTGGGCAGCTTGTTTGCCCGCATCCACAAGAACCTGCAAACCCTGGGCAAGAGCAGCGACATCGATACCAGTGCCGAGGTCGCCGTGCAGTCGGGCGTGCATCCGGCGCGCGGCAGCTGGATCATCACGGTGGCGCTCAGCGACGTCGAGGCGGGGCAGAGCGGCCAGTTCTGGTTCTCGCTGGACAAGCGCCTGATGGCCGACGTGCTGCGCGGCCTGCTGCCCGAGCGCGCGCAGGCGAAGAAAGCCTTGCGCGGCAGCGTGCGTCCGCTCGCGTCGCGCCTGCAAGTGACCCTGGAAGGCCGCCTGGTCAGCAAGCAGATGCAGCTGGGCGCCTTGTTCGACTTGCGCGTGGGCGACGTGATTCCCGTCAGCCTGAGCCGTACCGACGTCATGCTGGACGATTCCCGTTTATTTACAGCTGCTGTTTCCGAACATAAGGGCAAGCTCTGTTTAACCTCATTTGAAGATGTCGAATAATATGAATATGACCGATACCAACCAGAGCGAAACCCTGCTGGAAGACCTGGGCGATGACATGATCATCGACCAGGGCGACGTCTCCGACGTGGCCAGCACCCGCGCGCGCCGCGACATTCCGCAAATGATGCGCAAGATTCCCGTCACCCTGACCCTGGAAGTGGGCTCGGCCCGCATTTCGCTGGAAGAGCTGATGGCCATCGGCCCGGAAAGCGTGATCGAACTCGACATGCTGGCCGGCGAACCGCTGGTGATCAAGGTCAACGGCACGCCGATCGGCCGTGCGGAAGTGGTGGTGGCCGGCGAGAACTATGGCCTCAAAGTCATCGACCTCGACGGCCTCAATCTCGACCTGATGACAGCATGAAGCTGGCGGTACCCGGTTTGAGCCGGCGCCGCGGTGCGCTGGCTGCCGCACTGGCTGTCCCTCTTTTGATGCTGTGCTGCAACACCGCCGGCGCGCAGGACCTGCTGGCCGGCGTGGTGCCGGGCGCAAAGACCGACCTGTCGGTGAAGATGCAGATCCTCGTCGTCATGACCCTGCTCGGGCTGCTGCCCGTGATGGTCATGATGATGACCAGCTTTACCCGCTTCGTCATCGTGCTGTCCCTGCTGCGCCAGGCCCTGGGCCTGCAGCAGGGTTTGCCCAACCGTATCGTCACCGGCATCGCCCTGATCCTCACCTTGCTGGTCATGCGCCCCATCGGCGACCAGGTGTGGAAGGAAGCGTTCGTGCCGTACGACCGCGACCAGATCGGCATGCAGGAAGCCCTGAAGATCGCCGAAGTGCCGATTTCGCGCTTCATGCTGGCGCAGACGAGCAAGGCCGCGCTGGCGCAGATCGCCCACCTGGCCGGGGAACCGTCGAGCATGCGTCCGCAAGACCACAGCTTCACGGTCAAGCTGGCTGCGTTTGTCTTGTCCGAACTCAAGACGGCGTTCCAGATCGGGTGCATGCTGTTCATACCGTTCCTCATCATCGATCTGGTGGTGGCGTCCGTGCTGATGGCCATGGGTATGATGATGCTCTCGCCGCTGGTGATCTCGTTGCCGTTCAAGCTGCTGCTGTTCGTGCTGGTCGATGGCTGGACCCTGACCGTCAACACTTTAGTTACCAGCATACAGGGCTATTGAGCGATGTTTACCCCTGAAGTCGCCGTCGACCTGATCATCGAAGCGCTGCATGTCGTGATGCTGCTGGTGGTCATCCTGGTCGTGCCGGGTTTGCTCATGGGCTTGCTGGTCGCGCTGGTGCAGGCGGCCACCTCGATCAATGAACAGACCATGAGTTTCCTGCCGCGCCTGCTGGTCACCCTGCTGGCCCTGATCCTGGCCGGACGCTGGATGGCCGGTTACCTGATGGATTATTGCGTGTCCATTTTTCAGCGCGCCGCCACCCTGGTCGGATAGCGCCGCGCGCCATGGATCAGATTTTCAATCAGGTGCTGCCGTTTCTGCTGGCTGTGTGGTGGCCGTTCTGCCGCATCCTGGCCATGCTCAGCGCCTCGCCCGTGATCGGCGACGCCATGGTGCCCGTCCCCGTGCGGGTGCTGCTGTCGCTGGTGCTGGCGATCCTGATGCTGCCCGTGATGCAGGCCTCGGGCATCTCGCAGGACTTGCTGAAGATCGATCCGTTTTCCCTGCACGCCCTCGTCGCCACCCTGGAGCAGGCCATCGTCGGCTTCGTCCTGGGCCTGGCCTTCCATTTCGCCATGTCCGTCATGTCGGTGCTCGGCTACCTGGTGTCGAGCCAGGTGGGCTTTTCCATGGCCGTCATGAACGACCCGCTCAACGGCACTTCGTCGGACGTGATCACGGGTTTGCTCACGATCATGTGCATGATCGTGTTTTTCGCCATCGACGGCCACCTGGTGCTGACGGGCGTGATCGGCGCCAGTTTCAAGGCCTGGCCAGTGGGGCAGGGCTACGGGCCGCTGTTGCTGCAGACGGTGGCGTATAACGTGGCGTGGATCTTCGCCGCCGCCATGCTGCTGGCCTTGCCCATCATCTTTTCCACCATGGTGGTGCAGCTGGGCTTTGGGTTCCTGAACCGCGTGGCGCCGTCGCTGAACCTGTTTTCGCTGGGCTTTTCCATGATCACCATGTTCGGCCTGCTGATGCTGATGCAGATCGTGCGCTTTATCCCGGAGCACTATGTCGCCATGACGAACCGCGTGCTCGACATGATCGCCGAACAGATGCGGGTGGCCCATGGATAGCGCGCGGAAAGGTGTGACGCATGGCGGATAGCAGCACGGGCGACAAGACAGAAAAGGCGTCAGCCCAGAAGCTGAAGAAATCGCGCCAGGAAGGGCAGGTGGTGCGTTCGCGCGACCTGTCGACGGCGCTGGGCATCCTGATCAGCATGAAGGTCTTCATTTACCTGCTGCCCGGTTATCTGGTCAGCTTTCGCGAGCTGTTCGCCATGGCCTTCATGCCGCTCGACAGCAAAGGCGCGCTGGACAATGCCATGTCGATGGCGTTTACCACCTCGGTGGGCTTGCTGATCAAGATGGTCGTGCCGCTGTTTTGCGTGCCCCTGTTCGTCGTGCTCGGCTCATTGATCCCCGGCGGCTGGGTCGTCAGCACGAAGAACTGGATGCCGAAGATGGAGCGCCTGAGCCCGGCCAAGAACCTGGGCCGCCTGGTGTCGCCCAAGCATGGCTTTGAATTCGGCCTGTCCATCGCCAAGGCCGCCGTGCTGGGCATGGTGCTCGTGCACGTCAGCCGCTCCAGCCTGACGCAGTACGTGGACTTGCAGCACCGGCCCTTGCAGCAAGCCATGCTCGACGGCTCGGCGCTGATGCTCGACGGCCTGATGGCGCTTATTTCCGTCTTCGTGCTGTTCGCCATCATCGACGTGCCGGCGCAGGCGTTTTTCTTTGCCCGCAACCAGCGCATGAGTAAGCAGGACGTCAAGGAAGAACATAAAAGCAGCGAGGGCCGCCCCGAAGTGCGCCAGCGCATCCGCCAGCTGCAGCAGCAGATCGGCCGGCGCAGCGTGCGCAAGACCGTGCCCGACGCCGACGTGGTGATCGTCAATCCCGAGCATTACGCCGTTGCGCTCAAGTATGACCAGGACCGCGCCGAGGCGCCGTTTGTCGTTGCCAAGGGCGTCGACGAGATGGCGCTGTATATCCGGCAAGTGGCGAAGGAACACAACATTGAAACGCTGGAGTTGCCGCCGCTGGCGCGTGCCATCTACAACACCAGCCAGGTGCAGCAGCAGATTCCCGTGCAGCTGTACCAGGCCGTGTCGCAGGTGCTCAACTACATACTGCAGCTGAAAGCATTCCGTACTGGGCAGCGTGCCGCCCAGCCCCCATTTCCCACCGAGGTGGTCGTGCCATCTCATTTGAGCGAGGTAGTACCTTCATGAATTTCCTGAACCGGTTGGTTGCCGAAATGCGCCGCCACAAGTTCGCCACGCCGCTGTTCCTGCTGGTGATCCTGGCGATGATCATCCTGCCGCTGCCGCCCGTGCTGCTCGATATCTTGTTCACTTTCAATATCGTGCTGGCACTGATCGTCATCCTGGTCAGCGTCTCGGCCAAGCGGCCGCTCGATTTCTCCGTCTTCCCGACGGTGATCCTGGCCACCACCATGCTCAGGCTGACCCTGAACGTGGCGTCCACGCGCGTGGTGTTGCTGCACGGCCATACGGGCGCGGACGCGGCCGGTAAGGTGATCGAGGCCTTCGGTAACGTGGTGATCGGCGGTAACTTCGTCGTCGGTATCGTCGTCTTCGTGATCTTGATGATCATCAACTTCGCCGTCGTCACCAAGGGCGCCGAGCGTATTTCCGAGGTGTCGGCGCGCTTCACCCTCGATGCCTTGCCGGGCAAGCAGATGGCCATCGATGCCGACTTGAACGCCGGCCTGATCAACCAGGAAAAAGCCCAGATCCGCCGCAAGGACGTGGCCGCCGAAGCGGATTTCTACGGCGCCATGGACGGCGCGTCGAAGTTCGTGCGCGGCGATGCCGTCGCCAGTATCCTGATTTTGATCATTAATATGGTCGGCGGCGTGGCCATCGGCTCGCTGATGCACGACCTGTCGTTCGGCGATGCTTTCCGTCAATATGCACTGCTGACCATCGGCGATGGCCTGGTGGCGCAGATCCCGGCGCTGCTGCTGTCGGCTGCGGCCGCCATCCTGGTGACCCGCATCAGCGATTCGGGCGATTTCGAACAGCAGGTGGCGGGCCAGGTGCTGACCTCGCCAACGGTGATCTTCAGCGCGGCCGGCATGATGGTGGCGCTGGCCCTGATCCCGGGCATGCCGTGGCTCATGTTCATGACCTTTGCCGCCGTGCTGGCTTTTGTTGCCTGGCGTTTGACCAAGCGCGTGAAGGGACCCGACGCGGCCGGCATGGCGGCCATCGAGGCGGCCTTGCGCGACGACAAGCCCGCGGAACTGGAGTGGCAGCAATTGCCTGCCGTGCAGCCATTGATGGTAATGCTCGGCTATAAACTGGTCGGTATGGTTGATAAAACGCAAGGTGAGCCGCTGAACAAGCGCGTCAAGGGCGTGCGCCAGAGCCTGTCCGAGGCGATGGGCTTGCTGCTGCCGAACATCGGCGTGCGCGATGACCTGGCCCTGAAGCCGTCGCAATATGCGATCGTGCTGTCCGGCACCGTGGTGGCGCAGGCGGAAGTGCAGGCCGACCGGCTGATGGCGATCCCGTCGCCGAACGTGTATGGCCAGCTGGATGGCATTCCCGGCATCGAGCCGGCCTACGGCATGCCCGTCACGTGGATCGAACCGAGCGAAAAGGCGCATGCGCTGGGCCTCGGTTACCAGGTCATCGAGGCGCCCAGCGTGATCGCCACGCACTTGTCGAAGATGGTGCGCGAATACCTGCCGGAACTGTTCCGCCACGAAGACGTGTCGAACATGATGGAACGCTTGACGGCCCTGTCGCCGAAACTGGCTGGCGCGCTGGACAAGGCGCTGACGCACACGCAGCTGCTGCGCGTGTTCCGCGTCTTGCTGGCAGAAAACGTGTCCTTGAAGGATATCGTGCCCATCGCCACCACCTTGCTCGACAGTTCGGAAACCACCAAGGACCCGATCCTGCTGGCGGCCGAAGTGCGCTGCGCGCTGCGGCGCCAGATCGTCAGCGGCCTGTTTGGCCAGAAGATGGAAATGCAGGCGTTTAACCTGGGCGGCGAACTGGAAAACATGCTGCTCGGCTCATTGAACCAGGCGCGCCAGTCGGGCAAGGTGACCTTGGACAATTATCCGATCGACCCGCACCTGTTGTCGCAGCTGCAAGTGAACATGCCGGTGGCGCGCGAGCAGATGAAGCAGCAAGCCACGCCGCCGTTGCTGCTGGTGCTGCCGCAGATCCGTCCGCTGCTGGCCCGCTACGCGCGCCTGTTCGCGCCGGGCCTGCATGTGCTGTCGTACAACGAAATCCCGGAAAACCGCGAAGTGAGCATCATCGGCACGGTGGGCTAGTAGGGCGGGATGAAAAGAAAAACGGCGCTGCGGGCGCCGTTTTTTTGTGCTGCATCAATCCTGCTCGTCGATGGGCGGCAGCAGGTCGTGCTCCTGGCCGTCGGCCAGCAGCAGCACGGTGCTGCCTTGCGCCGTTTCTTCCTCGTCGCCATAGTCGTAGCCGAGCGGCGCCGCCACTTCCTTCGAGGCGGCGATGGTTTCTTCTTCGGCCTCGGCCACGGGTGCCGCGCGCGCATCGGGATCGGCCGCCGCTTCCGCTTCCGGCTGCGTCAGCAGCAGTGCCACTTCGGCCATGGCGCGGAACAGGGGCTGCGACAGCGCGGCGGCACCCGCCTGCATCGGGTAATTGCCGTGCACGCGCTGCGCATGCAGCTGGCGGTTCAGGCGGCAGCGCACGACGCGCAGGCCCGCGCGCCGCACGGCGCCGGCGATCTCGGGCAGGGCCAGGCGCAGGTGGCGCAGCGCCGCTTCCTCGTCGGCGGCCAGTTCCAGCAGCACGCCGTCGCCGGCCGGCTCCATCTGGATCACGACCCGGCCGATGCCGATGATGATCAGCTCGACGCGCAGCGCCACCTTGCCGCGCCGCCTCGGCGTTGCCTCTTCGTCCTCGTCGCTGGCCAGCACGCGCAGCAGCAGGCGCTGGCCGCCCCAGCCATACACGGCAAAGCGCCACGCTTCGCTGTCGACCGTCAGGGGCGGACGGGCGCCTTCGCGCAGCAGCGCCGGTTGCTGCTCGGCCATGAAGAGGTTGCCCGGCACGTGCTGGCCGCGCGCCTGTTCCTGCAGCGCCGCATACTGCTCGCCATAGGTCCTGACCATCACGCGCCACGAGGCGGCCAGCTGCGCCGCGTCGGGCGGCTGCCAGACCAGCTGGCGCGTGAAGAACAGCTGATTCACCTGCATGGCGCTGCTGTCGCGCGGCATGGCGCCGCCCGTGCCATCGGCGTTGGGCTTGATGAGGGATGCCAGGCTGTCCTGGCCCTGCTGCTGCAGCTGGGCGGGCAGGGTGCCGGCGTCCGGTGCGGGCGCCATGTAGGGCCCGATGGGCACCAGGGGCTGGACCACGCCCGGCACCATCGGCGTCGCGGGGCTGACGTCGAAGCGCTGGGTAATCAGGGGCACCGGATTGCCCGATGAAATGCGGTCTATCGCCATGCCATTGCTTCCTGCTGATACATATTCATCCGATCCGCCATCGCGCCCTGCCAGTCACTATTGTAGTAAAGAAAGAATCAGCTTGCTCATGCTCTGGCTTTGCTTGAGCATGGCCGTGCTCGCCTGCATCAGCATTTGCGCCGAGGTCATGTTGGCGCTTTCGGCCGCGTAGTCGACATCCATGATGCGGCCGATGGCGGTCTTGGTGTGGGTGATCATGTTGGACAGGTTGTTGTAGACATGGCCGAGCCGGTTCGCCGTGGCGCCCAGCGCCGAGCGCACGCTGCCGACCTTGTCGACGGCCGCCGCCAGCAGGTCGATCATGCCGTTGGCGCTGCTGTTGCTGGCAAATTCGCTGCCGGGCGTGGCGCCTGGCGCGAAATTGGCCGAGATCGCCTGCAGCGCCGCATCCAGGCCGGCCATGTCGCCCGCCACGCTGAACTGCATCGTCTCGCTGCCGCTGGCGCCGATCTGGAACGTCATGGCTTGCGACAAGGTGCCGTTGCCGGCGCTGCCGTTGCCCAGCAATAAGGTGCCGCCATAGCGGGTGTTCGTCATCACGTTGTACAGCTCGGCGCCCAGCGCATCGTACTCGCCCTGCATGGCGTCGCGGTCCTTCTGGTTCGACGAGGCGTCCGCCGCCTGGGTGGCCAGGTCCTTCATGCGCACCAGCATGCTGGTGACTTCGCCAAACGCGCCTTCGGCCGTCTGCAGCAGCGAGGTGCTGTTTTGCGTGTTGCGCATGGCCACCGCCATGCCGCTGGTCTGGGCGCTGAGCCTGGTGGCGATCTGCAAGCCGGCCGCGTCGTCCATGGCCGAATTGATGCGAAATCCCGTGGAGAGCCGCGTCATCGACGTCGACAGCAGCTGCTGGGCCCAGCCCATGGCCCGCTGGGCAGACAGTGCGGCAGTATTGGTATGAATGCTCAGCACGCGGCGGCTCCAGTGGACGATTGTTCGGTGTTCTGCCTTGTATAGGCGACTATGTTGGCAACATCGTTAAACGTGATGGCAATTTAGTTCAATTTGCCTGAATGCGTCGCGCTGCAGGCGAAAAAAAAGCCAGACCGGAGTCTGGCTTGTATTTGTCAGGCCGCAAGCGGCCCGGCAAAAATTATTGCAGCAGGGACATGACCATCGAGGACATGCTGTTGCTTTGCTTCAACATTGCGGTGCCAGCTTGCAGCAGCATTTGCGACGACGTCATGTTCGAGCTTTCGGTCGCGAAGTCGGTGTCCATGATGCGGCCGGTAGCGGCTTTGGTGTTGGTGGCGATGTTCGACAAGTTGGTGTTGACGTGGTCCAGACGGTTGGCCGTCGCGCCCAGTGCCGAACGCACGGTGCTGACGCTGTCGATGGCGGCAGCCAGCTTGCCGATGGTGGCGTTGGCGGAAGCGGTCAGTTCCGTGGCGCCGGTCGATGCGGCTGCGGCGAAGTTTGTGCTCAGGCCGGTCAGGGCAGCGTTCAGCGAGGTCAGGTTGCCGGAAACGTCGAAGCTCATTTTTTCCGTCGAGCTGGCGCCGATCTGGAACGTCATCGATGCCGACAGGGTGCCCGCCGTAGCAGCCGAACCGTCGCCCAGCAGCTTGGTGCCGCCGAACGTGGTGTTGGTCATCACGTTGTACAGCTCTTGACCCAGAGCATTGTACTCGGCTTGCATGGCGGTCTTGTCGTTGGCGGTCGACGACGCATCGGCTGCCTGGGTTGCCAGGTCTTTCATGCGCACCAGCATGTTGGTCACTTCGGCGAACGCACCTTCAGCCGTTTGCAGCAGCGAGGTGCTGTTTTGCGTGTTGTTCATGGCAACGGTCATGCCGCTGGTTTGTGCTTTCAGGCGGGTCGCGATTTGCAGGCCGGCAGCGTCGTCCATGGCCGAATTGATGCGGAAGCCGGTGCTCAGGCGCGTCATCGAAGTCGACAGCTTGGATTGGGTGTTCGTGATCGAATTTTGTGCCGACAGGGAGGCAGCGTTGGTGTGAAGGCTCAGCATGGTGTCATTCCTAAATTGGGTGGTTGCGGTGAGGAGCGACTTTTAGCTGCTCCTATCAGTACAAGACGACCGTGCCGCCACCTTAATTAAATGCTTTAAGGAAATTTTTGAAAATAAATCGTATTTGTTGCTCCGCCGGTCCCTCTGGCCCGTCTTGCGGCATGCTGGTATAGGGTGTTGATGAAAAAAAAGCCAGACTGGAGTCTGGCTTCGATAGATTGGCCGCAAGCGGCCAAGTCCATATTATTGCAGCAGGGACATGACCATCGAGGACATGCTGTTGCTTTGTTTCAGCATCGCGGTGCCAGCTTGCAGCAGCATTTGCGACGACGTCATGTTCGAGCTTTCGGTCGCGAAGTCGGTGTCCATGATGCGGCCGGTAGCGGCTTTGGTGTTGGTGGCGATGTTCGACAAGTTGGTGTTGACGTGGTCCAGACGGTTAGCCGTCGCGCCCAGTGCCGAACGCACGGTGCTGACGCTGTCGATGGCGTCAGCCAGCAGGCCGATGGTGGTATTGGCGGAAGCGGTCAGTTCCGTGGAAGTCGTCGTGCCTGCCGACGAGAAGTTCGTGCTCAAGCCGCTCAGGGCGGTATTCAGCGCGCTCAGATTGGCGGAAACGTCGAAGCTCATTTTTTCGGTCGAGCTGGCACCGATCTGGAACGTCATCGAAGCCGACAGCGTGCCATTTCCGGCTGCGCCGTTGCCCAGCAGCTTGGTGCCGCCGAACGTGGTGTTGGTCATCACGTTGTACAGCTCTTGACCCAGAGCATTGTACTCGGCTTGCATGGCGGTCTTGTCGTTGGCGGTCGACGACGCATCGGCTGCCTGGGTGGCCAGGTCTTTCATGCGCACCAGCATGTTGGTCACTTCGGCGAACGCGCCTTCGGCCGTTTGCAGCAGCGAGGTGCTGTTTTGCGTGTTGTTCATCGCAACGGTCATGCCGCTGGTTTGTGCTTTCAGGCGGGTGGCGATTTGCAGGCCGGCAGCGTCGTCCATGGCCGAGTTGATGCGGAAGCCGGTGCTCAGGCGCGTCATCGAAGTCGACAGCTTGGATTGGGTGTTCGTGATCGAATTTTGTGCCGACAGGGAGGCAGCGTTGGTGTGAAGGCTCAGCATGGTGTCATTCCTAATTGGGTGGTTGCGATGAGGAGCGACTTTTAGCTGCTCCTATCAGTACAAGACGACCGTGCCGCCCCCTTAATTAAATGCAATGAGGAAATATATATATTTTTTTCCCGCAAATCGTCTGACTGCTCAAACCGCTGGTGCGGGCGCCAGGGTGCCGCGCGTGCAAAGCAGGAAAATACTCGAGCATAAATCCGGATATTGCTGGCCTAATTGATAACAGCCATCCAGGTACGCGGGAGAAATGATGTCCGTCTGCAGCAAACGATCCCATTGGAAGTTGGCCAGGGCCTTGAAGAAGATGCCGGAGCGGTGCACCACGTTCAGGCCTGCGGCACGCGCATCGCGTTCCAGGGTATCGAGCGTGTAGGTGCAGCGGTGGCCATGTTCGGCCTCGGCCGGCGTGACGGCCGTATTGTGGCTGATCAAGCCCATTTTGACGGCGATCTGGCGCGATGGTGCATTCGCGTTGGGGCAGACGAGGAAAAAACTGCCGCCGTCGGCCAGCCATTCGTCATTGATGCGCTTGAGCACCGCAACGGGATCGTCGATGTGCTCCAGCACGTGCGTGAGCACGATATTGTCATATTTGCGCGGCAGGACGGCCTGTTCGAAGCGCGAGACGATGATCTGTGCCGCCGTGCCCAGTTTCGCGCGTGCCTCCGCGGCGGCCACTTCGGACGCCTCGACGCAGGTGATGTCGTCGAAGTGCCTGGCCAGGCGCCGCGTCAGGTCGCCCTTGAAGCTGCCCAGTTCGAGCAGGCTGCCGGGGCGGAAAAAAGGCTGGAACGAGGTCAGCATATAGGGATGCATGACGTCGAAATCGAAGCCGTACGCATATTTCCTGTCCTGGCTGTCGATCATTTCTTGATTGTAATCACGTGTATTGGTCATGGCGGTCTCGCTATGGGTGAAATAGTTGTAGCTGCATGCGCAGCATCGTGCCTTCCGCCGGGCCGGCCGGCAGGAACCCCGCTGTGCCATACAGGACGAGTGCGGCATGGTTGTCGCCGGCCACTTCCAGGGAGGCGTGCCGCATGCCATCCCGGCGCGCTTGTGTCAGGCACAGCTCCAGCAGGCGGCCCGCGATGCCCACGCGCCAAAAGTCGCTGAGTACGCTGACATTGCTGATGTGGACGGTGGCCGACGCGTCGTGGTGGTAGGCGGCCAGCAAGCCCGCCAGGCGCGGACCAGACCATGCCTCGTAGCGCAGTGCCCGCGCATACAGCTTGCTTACGTAGGCGCTCAACTCCGTGCGTGCACGCAAGGCGGCCAAAAAACCGGCATCGCAAGCCAGGAAGTGCGCCAGCAGCGCGTCTTCACCTGCCTGCCCGTGTCGGTAGTCGAGCACTGGCATCATTGTTCCAGCACGGCCAGGCCGAAGCCGTTGCGGCCGAACATGTTGCCGTTGTATAGCAGGTAGACTGCGCCGTCGCATTCGAACACGTGCGGATAGCATTGCATGTCGCTATCCCATGCGCCATCGGTGCCGTGCAGCGCCGGTTGCTCGTCGTCGCGCGTCCAGTTGACCAGGTCGTCGGACCAGGCGTGGCCGATGCGGTAGCCGCGCGCGCTGTTGACGCGGAAATCCGACGATTGGCGATAGCAAAAGAACATGTGGTGGCGCCCGTCGATCGTCACCACCGTGGGCAAGGCCTGGCTTTCGTCGGCGCCGAGCCGGTCGCTGATGATCTGGCGCGCCTCTTCCTTGGTCCAGTCGATGCCGTTGCTGGAGACGGCATGGCCGATCTTGTAGGTGCGGTCGGGCGCGCTGTCGGCGTTATAGCGGCGCCAGCCGGTGCCGAAGATGTACCACATGTGGTACACGTCGCCGATGCGCTTGACGAAGCCGTCGCCCACGAGGCTGGGTTCGTGCAGGGAGGGGCCCAGCACGGGGCCGGGGCCGATGCGTTCGAAAGTGAGGCCATCGTCATGGCTGATGGCCAGGCCGATGGCTGTATCCACGGACACAGAAACGCGCCGGTTCCAGCCACAGGTGTAGCCATAGACGGCGTCGCCATGGCGCATGACGCTCATGGGGAAAATGCCGTGCTCATCGAAGCAGCCCAGGGCCCCCAGGGCGATGACGGGCTGCTGCGCCAGCCCAATGACGGTGCGCAAGTCCTTTTGCATGTCGACGAAGGCGATATGGCTTAGGTATTTGCCATTCACGGGGTCCACCGCGCGGGTCGAAAAATAGATGCGCACGAAGTCGTCGAAGACCAGTGCCTGCGGCGATTGGGCGAAGTGCTGGCAGCCATTTGGCAGGACGTGTTCGGCGGGATCGAAGATGTGGCCGAGCTTTTTCCACTGCAAGGTCTTGCTCATGCGAGGTTTCCTTCCAATACGGCCAGGCCGAAACCGTGGCGGCCCACCTGGTCGCCCAGGTAAGCCATGTAGATGCTGCCATCGAGCTCGAAGACATGCGGATAGCTGATCATTTCAGCATCCCAGCCTTCCTCGGCCACGTCGATGCCCGCCTTGCTGTCGTCGCGCACCCAGTCGAGCAGGTTGCTGCTGGAAGCGTAACCGATGCGGTAGCCAAATTCCTTGCCGCGGTAATTGCCGCTGTAGCGATAGCAAAAGAACATGTGGTATTTATTATTCGCATAAAACACGTCGGGGCTGGCTTGCGCCTCGTCGGCTTCGACGCGGCTGTCGATCAGGTCGCGGTTGACCTTGTTCCAGTGCAGCCCATCGTTGGAGGTGGCCATACGGATCTTGTAGACAGGCTCGGCGCGGCCATCGACCATCTTCCAGTTGCTGCCCGCGATATACCAGAGGTACCAGAGATCGCCGAAACGGCGGATTTTCGGCCCGCTGAGGACGAATGGCTCGTCGGGCGTGTAGGGCAGCACGGGACCTTTGCCCAGCTTGCTGAAGGTGACGCCGTCGTCGTCGCTGACGGCGCCGCCGATGGCCACGTTGAAGGGCACGGATTCGCAGCGCGTCCAGCCCGCGTAATAGGCGCGTACCTGGCCGCCGTGGCGGATTACGGAGACGGGATAGGTGCCGAATTCATCAAACTCGCCCAGGCCGCCCAGGGCGAGAATCGGCTGGTCGCTGACCCGGCGTATCTTGAACAGGTCGCTGCGTTCGAGGTCGACAAAGGCCGAATAGCTGACGTACTGGCCCTGTGCGTCGGGGCCCGGGCGGCAAGAGAAGTACACGCGCACGAAGTCGTCGAACACGAGCGTGGCGGGCGCCTGGGCAAATTCCTTCAGCCACGGCCGTCCTTCGATGGCCTGGGGCGTGAACACCTTGCCGAGTTTTTTCCAGCGGAAGGGCGCTTCGCGTGGGGGAGATTGAATCATTGTTATTCCTTGCTTGCGCCGGGCGCGTCCACGGCTGGCGTGGCGTGGATGCCTGCACGGGCATGGTTAGGGGGCGTCATGGGCTGATGCTTGCGCGCTGCCGCTGTCAGGCAGGCGGACGAATGACATCATACTGATTCTGGATGGCAAGTTGCAATGTTTGCGGGGCATTGAACATCATGACATCGACGATAGACAGCCACGGCACGAATTCGCCGCCGAACTGCGTATAGCTCGCCAAGCGCGGCTGGATGAATTCCAGAGCGATGCCGCGCTCCTGGAAGGCTACCGCCTGGTACAGTTCCTGGCCGCCGGATGCATTGATGTAGCGCTGCGCGCCCACCGCCTGGCACAGGGCCAGCACCTTGTCCTGGCTCTTGAGCGCATGGTCGATGGCAATGCCGGACGCGCGCACCAGCGGCGTGTTGATGCCCAGCTGGCGGCAGCTCGCTTCCAGGCTGTGCAGCAGGAAGTCGAACAGGTTGGCGGCAGGGTGGCGCACCACCGTTTCGAGCAGCGGGAAGATGTCTTGGAAGTGCGGCGCGCGCGCATACGCCGCCTTCAGCTGGTTCAGCAGTTTTTCGCCGTCAAACTGGGGCGAGATCTCGCGCTCGCCGATGTGCAGCTGGTCCGAGCCGTTTTTCAGCGGCACGCTGAAGGTCGCGTCCTGCCCGTTGAGCAGCATGCGGTTGCGGTTGATCCAGCCTTTCTTCGTGTACTTGATGTTGTCGTACACGATGAACAGATCGGCCGCCGCGATCAGCTGGTAATAGCCAATGTAGGGCAGGAAATACGGCTGCATGATGGCCACTCTCATGCTGTTTTCAGCAGCGCCGCCGGCGCCCCGTGCATGGCGATCAAGTCGCTGATGGCGTCGATCTGCGCCGTTTCCAGGGTCGGATATAGGGGCAGGCAAATCACCTGTTCCGCCGCTTTGCGGGCCACGGGCAGGTTGGCGGGCGCCGCCGATGGCATGCCGCGGTACATGGGGAAGTCACTGATGAGCGGGTAGAAATAGCGCCGTGCATAGATATTGTTTTCGCGCAGTATGGCAAACAGCGCGTCGCGGCCCAGCGGAAATTCCGGCCGCACGAGGATGGGGAAGTAGGCGTGATTGGTGGTGGCGTCCAGTGCCGGCTGCAGGCAGTCGATGCCACGCACGGGCGCCAGGTTGCGTCGGTAGCGCGCATCGATTTCCTTGCGCTGCGCCAGTGCCGCATCGATATTTTTCAGCTGCAGCAGGCCGAAGGCGGCGTTGATTTCGCTCATCTTGCCGTTGATGCCAGGCGCCACCACCGTGACTTCGTCGACGAAGCCGAAGTTTTTCAGGTGGTCG
Source organism: Janthinobacterium sp. GW822-FHT07A03 (assembly GCF_058798815.1). Taxonomy (NCBI): domain Bacteria; kingdom Pseudomonadati; phylum Pseudomonadota; class Betaproteobacteria; order Burkholderiales; family Oxalobacteraceae; genus Janthinobacterium; species Janthinobacterium sp. GW822-FHT07A03. The sequence continues at coordinate 81,904 of NZ_JBXAKW010000005.1, forward strand.
ATGCGCTGCTTGGTCTTGGCGTCCGGCGAGATGATCGCACCGCCTTCGAAGGTGTTGAAGACCTTCGTGGCATGAAAGCTGAGGACGGACAGGTCGCCATGGTTGAGCACGCTACCACCCTGGTGGCGCACGCCGAACGCGTGTGCCGCGTCATAGATCACCTTGAGGTTGTAGTTGTCGGCAATCTTTTCGATGGCTGCGACGTCGCACGGCCGGCCGTAGCAGTGCACCGGCATGATGGCGGTGGTTTGCGGCGTGATGGCGGCCTCGATCTTGGCCGGGTCGAGGTTCAGGCTGTCCGGATCGATATCGACGAACACGGGCTTGATGCTGTTCCACAGCAGGGAGTGGGCGGTGGCGACAAACGAATACGGCGTGGTGATGACTTCGCCGTTGATGCGCAGCGCCTGCAGCGCCGTCATCAGCGCCAGGGTGCCATTGGCGAACAGGCTGATGTATTTCACGCCCAGGTAATCGCACAATGCCTGTTCGAGTTGCTGGTGGAACGGGCCGCCATTCGTCAGGATCTTGTTTTCCCAGATGCTTTCCAGATAGGGCAGGAAGTCCTGCAGGTCAGGCAGCAGCGGCTGCGTGACATACACGGGTTTCTTGTTTTGCGTGCTCATACGAGTCCGATCGGCGGGTTGGGGACGGCCACGGGGGCCTCGAACGAGACGGGCGGCAAGCCTTCGCACCAGCGCTGCCACATGATGCGCAGGCTGTTTTCCAGGCCTTCTGTGATCAGCTTTGGGTTGCCCATGGCCGATTGTTCCAGGCGGTGGCGCATGCTGTAGCGGTAGGCGCCCAGCAGCATCGGGTTGGCCGCCATGGCCTGTGCCTTGCGCACATAGTCGTCGTCATCCTCGGCGATGAATTCTTCCAGTCCTACCTGCAGCAGGATCGATGTGCCGGCGCGGCTGGGCATGGTGGCGCCGGCCGTCGTCAGGGTGGGCACGCCCATCCACAGCGCGTGGAAGGTCGTCGTGCCGCCGCCGTACGGGAAGGTGTCGAGGCAGATATCGACGCGATGGTGCATGGCCATGAATTGCGTCATGCCCGTGCGGCCCTCGAAGGTCAGGCGCTCCGGCGCGATGCCTTCTTCCTCGAACCAGCCCATGAGCAGCGGATGCGGCGCGGAGGTGGGCATGGCCGCGATCAGCATGCGGGCGTCCGGAATGGCGCGCAGCAGCATGGACCAGCGCGCGATGACCTGGCGGTTGATCTTGTTGAGGCGGTTGAAGCTGCCGAAGGTAAGGTAGCCGTTCGTCAGCGCGGGAGCAGGGTGGATGCCGGGTGCATATTCCGATGGCAGGAACGGCGAGCAGGCCGGCAGCAGGACCAGCTTTTCTGTGAATTGACTGTCGAGGATGCCGTCCGGCGCGAAATATGGATCGGTCAGGTAATAATCCATGGCGCGCAGGCCCGTCGTCAGCGGATAGCCGATCCAGCTGGCCTGGATGGGGGCCGGCTTGCTGGCGAAGACCAGCAGGCGGTTCTTGCCTGTGTGGCCCGACAGGTCGATCAGGATGTCGATGCCGTCGTCGCGGATCTGCTGCGCCAGTTCGAGGTCGGTCATCTGCTCGACCTGGCGCCAGTGGGGGATGACTTCGCGCAAGCGCTGTGTGACGTGGTCGTCCTGCGCATTGTTGTGGTAGGCATGCAGCGACAGTCCCGCTTCGCCGCGGATATTCTCCAGCACCGGGATGATGAAATGCGGCACCGGATGGTTGTGCAGGTCACCCGATACCAGGCCCACTTTCAGGGTGCGCAGCGGGTCGCGCGCATTGCCGTGTTCCTTGGCATTTTTCGCCACATGCGTCTCGAACGTGTCGCTAAAGCGCAGATGCTCGGCAAACAGGGTAGCCGCATCGACGTTGGCGCTGTGCGACAGCAGGAACAGGTAGTTGCTGAACAGGGTCTCCCACAATGGGCACACCTTCAGACCGGCGCGGCAGGTTTCGATGGCTTCGTCGATGCGGCCGACGTTGCTCAGGGTGGCGCTGATGTTGACATAGGCGTCGCGATAGTCGGGATTCAGGGCCAGCGCCGCACGGTAGCATTCCAGCGCCGCTGTCGGCGCATTGGTCAGCACGTGGCAGTTGCCGAGCGCGAAGTGCGCGCGCTCGTACGCGGGATCGAGCACTACCGCAGCCTGGTAGTGTGTGCGCGCCTGCTCATAGTTTTTTTGTGCCTGGAACACGGTGCCCAGGTTGCACAGGGCCGAGACATTCTTCGAGTTGAGTTCCAGCGCGCGCAGATAGGCGGCCTGGGCATCGTCGTAGCGCTTCAGCTCCTGCAGCGCCACGCCGAGATTGTTGTGCACTTCGTCGTTGTCCGGTTCGCGCTCGGTCGCACCGGTATACGCTTCGACGGCCTGGACATAGCGGCGGATGGTGTTGTAATAGTCGCCCAGTTGGTTGTAGGGCAGGGCGCTGTCCGGCGCCAGGTCGATCGCGCGCTGGAAGTACAGCAGCGCATTGTCCTGTTCTTCGGCGGCGCCGTAGACGATGGCCAATTGGGCGCAGACCTGGGCATCACCGGGTTGCAGAAGTTGCGCGCGCTGGCACAGGGCGATGGCCGGCGCATAATTTTTTTCCTGGCATTGCAGCAATCCCAAGCTGCTCAGCGCCTGCACGAAGTTGCCATCGATGGCCAGTGCCTGTTCATAGGCGGCGATGGCATCGCTGACGTGGCCCTGGGATTGCAGCGCGCGGGCCAGGTTGTTGTACAGCATGGCTTCGCCCGGCGTCGCCTCGATGGCGCGCCGGTAGCTGGCCGCTGCGCCCTTGAAGTCGCCCGCTTCATGCAGCGCGCTGGCCAGGTTGGCATGCACGGCGGTGGTATGCGGCGCCAGCTGCAGCACGGCGCGGTAACTGAAGATGGCGGCCTGCCATTGTTTCAGGTCTTGCTGGGCGTTGCCGAGATTGAGGTAGACTTCCGCGTCGCCGGGCAGCAGCGCCAGCGCCGCCTTGTAGCTGGCGATGGCGTCTTCATTGCGCTGCATGGCCTTTAACGTATTGCCGAGATTGAAGTGGGCCTTGGCATAATCGGGGCGTAGCGCCAGCGCCTGCCGGTAGGCCTGTTCGGCCTGCTCTAGCTGGCCCAGCGACTGCAAGGTCACGGCCAGGTTGCCATGTGCTTCGACAAAGTCCGGATTCAGCTGCAGCGCGCGCGTGTAACTGGCGATGGCCTCCTCGTGCATGCCGCACGCCTGGAGGGCGGTGCCCAGATTGCCATGCGCCTCGGCGTCATGCGGCGCCAGCTCCACCGTGTGTTGCCATGCCTGCAGTGCATCCTTGCCCTGCTGTTGCAGCGCGGTGCCCAGCACGCTCCAGGCAAAGTCGGACAGCGGGTAGCGCTGCGTCAGATCGCGGCTGGCCGCTTCCAGTTCGGCATGGCGGCCGGCCTGGTACAGGTCGATGACGGCCTGGATTTCCTGTGCATCTGGCGCGGCGGCAATCGCCGTTTCCACGCGCTTGCGCAGCGTTTGCGACTGTTCGTTGTCCAGCCCGCGGGCCATCGCTTCGCTGACGATTTCCAGCGCCTGCTCACGCTCGCCCGCTTTCAGCAAGCCGTCCGCGTAGGAGAGCCAGAACTGGCCTTCGTCCGGATTCACCGACAGCGCCTTGTGCAGGTATGGCAGGCCGGCCTTGAATTGGCCAACCTGTCCCGCCAGCAAGCCCATGTTGTGATTGGCGATGGCGTGATAAGGCTGGACCTGCAAAATAGCCAGGTACAGTTCCTCCGCCTGCTCCAGCAGCCCCGCCTGGTGCGCTGCAAGCGCTGCTTGCAAGTCGTTGTCGAGAGGCATCTCAGTGGTGGTGCTAGCGGTCATGGCAAGTGGCAAAAGTGAGGTCAGCTGGAATTGTAACTGTTGGGGAAGGGAATAGAAACTTTCCCATGGGAATTTTTTGGCGCGGCGATGCGCCGCTGGCAGCGGCGTGCCCGCAAAGCCACAGCGCACCGGAAAATATTATGCGAATGGCAGCGCGGCCCCCTCCGGCGGCGCCTGTTTCACACGGCGATGGGGCCGTGCTCCTGTTCCCATTGTTTGCGGCTGGTCTTCAGGATGTCGATTACCAGCAGCGCTTTTGCCTCATCCGTGGAAAGGTCTTCCAGGAACATGGCATTGTTGTCGCGTATCCAGGCCAGCGGCATTTCCCACCAGGCCAGTTCCACCAGCCCGGCGCGCACCTTTTCGGAAAAGCGGTAGCGTAGCAGGCGCGCCGGCGAGCCCGCGTATATCCCGTAGGGGGCGGTGCGGAAATTGGGCGGCAGCAGCGCCCGCGCGCCGATGACGCAGCCGTTTTCAATCACGCTGCCGCCCAACACCATGACTTCATCGCCGATCCAGACATCGTTCTTGATAACGGTGCTGCCGTACTGCAGTGGCTCGACCGATTTCAGGCCGCCACCCAGCACGCCGAGCATATAGGTCGATATCGTGCGCATTTCATGCTGGCCATTCAGCACGAAGCGCAGGCGCGCGCCGCCGGCGACAAAGCGCCCCACGCACAGGCTTTGCTTGTTGCTGTCGTATTTCACTTGCGAACCGACGCCGAAACCGGAGCAGCGGCCGATGAAGAAGTGGCCAAAACCCGGCTCCTGGTCGAGCCAGTCGCGGAAAAACTGCGGCGGCAAGGTGCTGCTGGCGCCATCGGCATAGCCGAGCACGGTGAAGTGGGCGGACAGGGCATGATCTTGCAGGGTGCCTGTGTAATTGGCTTCTGTTGTGATTTGCACTACATTGCTCTTTGTGACGGTAAAGTTGCGGGAGGGGGATGCGACGCGCGGCTGTCCGGCCAGGTCGGCCGCTGCCGTGGCGGGAATTGTAACTGGTGCGGGAAGTGATGGGAAAATTTCCAATAGGAAATTTATCGCGGCCGTATGAAAAACGCCCCGGCGAAGAAGCCGGGGCGTGCGGGAAACTTACATATTCGGATAGTTCGGGCCGCCGCCGCCTTCCGGTGTTACCCACACGATGTTCTGCGTCGGGTCCTTGATGTCGCAGGTCTTGCAGTGCACGCAGTTTTGCGCATTGATCTGCAGGCGCTCGGCGCCGTCGTCGGTCTTCACGAATTCGTACACGCCGGCGGGACAGTAACGGGCTTCTGGACCCGCATACGTGGCCAGGTTGACGTCGACGGGCACGCTGGCGTTCTTCAAGGTCAGGTGGATGGGCTGGTCTTCCGCGTGGTTCGTGTTCGAGATGAAGACGGACGACATCTTGTCGAAGGTCAGCTTGCCATCGGGTTTCGGATACACGATCTTTTTCGACTGGGCGGCCGGTTTCAGGCATTCGTGGTCGCCATGCGAGTGGTGCAGGGTCCATGGCGCCTTGCCGCGGAAGATCAGCTGGTCGATGCCCGTCATCAGGCTGCCCAGGTACAAACCCTTCGACAGCCATGGCTTGACGTTGCGCGCCACGTGCAGTTCTTCATGCAGCCAGGATTTCTCGAATGCAACAGGGTAGCTCGTCAGTTCGTCGTGCTGGCGCTGTTCGCCCAGCGCGCCGAAGGCCGCGTCCGCCGCCAGCATGCCGCTCTTGATGGCCGCGTGGCTGCCCTTGATGCGGCTCATGTTCAAAAAGCCCGCATCGCAGCCGATCAGCGCGCCGCCGGCAAACACCAGTTTCGGCAGCGATTGCAGGCCGCCGGCCGCAATCGCCCGCGCGCCGTACGAGATGCGCTTGCCGCCTTCGAAGAACTTGCGGATTTCCGGATGCGTCTTATAGCGCTGGAACTCCTCGTACGGCGACAGGTACGGGTTTTCATAGTTCAGGCCCACCACGTAGCCGACCATGACCTGGTTGTTTTCCAGGTGGTACAGGAAGGAGCCGCCATAGGTTTTCGTGTCCAGCGGCCAGCCGCTCGAGTGGATCACCAGGCCCGGCTTGTGCTGCGCCGGGTCGATTTCCCACAGTTCCTTGATGCCGATGCCGTACGATTGCGGATCCTTGCCGGCGTTCAAGTCATACTTGGCCATCAATTGCTTGCCCAGGTGGCCGCGCGCGCCTTCGGCGAACAGGGTGTATTTGGCGTGCAATTCCATGCCCAGCTGGAAGTCGGGACCCGGCTCGCCGTCGCGCTTGACGCCCATGTTGCCGGTCGCCACGCCCTTCACGGAGCCGTCGTCGTTGTAGAGGATTTCCGCGGCAGGGAAGCCGGGGAAGATTTCCACGCCCAGGTTTTCCGCCTGCTGGCCCATCCAGCGCACCACATTGCCCAGCGAGACGATGTAGTTGCCATGGTTTTCAAAGCAGGCCGGCACGGCGAAGCCTGGCGTTTTATAGGCTTTCGTTTCTGTCAGGAACAGGATGCGGTCTTCCGTCACTGCCGTGTTCAGGGGCGCGCCCAGTTCTTTCCAGTTCGGAATCAGTTCCGTCAACGCTTTCGGGTCCATGATGGCGCCCGACAGGATATGCGCGCCCAGCTCGCCGCCTTTTTCCAGCACGCAGACGGACACTTCCTGGCTCTTTTCCGCGGCCAGCTGCTTCAGGCGGATCGCCGCCGCCAGGCCTGCGGGGCCGCCGCCGACGATCACCACGTCATACTCCATGGTTTCGCGCGGTCCGTACTGTTCAACTAAGTTATTAGGCTGTGTCATGGTCTCGATTGTTAGTCACTAAATGGGTGGGTGAGGAATCTTCGAAGAAATTTAAGCACGAGTGTGCTTGTTTTTGGCGAGGATTGCAACTTTGGCGCCATTTTGCGTGACATTGCCCCTCGCCGCAATCTAAATCCGGCCATTTTGTGTAATGATGGCGTTTACCTTTGCTCAAGTACGGCGCAGGGTATTTTGCCCCGGTGCCGGCGGCACGGCGTAAAGTGTTATCTAAAATAAAACAGGAGCAGCTCGTGGGCATAGAAGTCAATTTCGAGGGCAAGATTGCCCTGATTACCGGCGCATCGAGCGGCCTCGGCGCGCGCTTTGCGAAAGTGCTGGCCCAGGCCGGCGCGCAGGTCGTGCTGGCCTCGCGCCGCACCGAACGCCTGAAGGAATTGCGCGCCGAGATCGAAGCGGACGGCGGCGCCGCGCACGTGGTGTCGCTCGACGTGACCGACTTTGCCAGCATCAAGTCGGCCATCGCCCACGCGGAAACGGAAGCGGGCCCCATCGATATCCTCGTCAACAACTCAGGTGTCTCCACCACGCAACGCCTGGTCGACGTCACGCCCGAAGATTACTCGTTCGTGATGGACACCAACCTGCGCGGATCGTTCTTCGTGGCCCAGCAGACGGCCAAGCGCATGATCGCGCGCGCCAAGGGCGACCCGAAGAAACAGCACCGCATCATCAATATCGCCTCGATGGCGGGCTTGCAGGTGCTGCCGCAGATCGGCGTGTACTGCATGAGCAAGGCGGGCATGGTGCACATGACGCGCGCCATGGCCGTGGAATGGGGTAAATATGGCATCAACACCAACGCCATCTGCCCCGGCTACATTTCCACGGAAATCAACGAAGATTACTTCGCCACCGAGCAGGGCAAGAAACTGATCGAAATGCTGCCGAACAAGCGCCCGGGCAAGCCGGAAGACCTCGATGGCCTGTTGCTGCTGCTGGCGGGCGAGGATTCGCACTTCATCAATGGCGCGATTATTTCCGCAGACGGTGGAATGAGTACCTTCTAACGCTGCAGCTGCAGCCCCACCAGCTTGTGCACCAGCTCCGACGACGTCGAGGCGGCGAACTTGCGCATCAGCTTGGCACGGTGCATTTCCACCGTGCGGGGGCTGAGGTCGATCTGGCGGGCGATGACCTTGCTGGTCTTGCCTTCCACCAGCAGGGCGGCGATTTCGCGCTCGCGCGGGGTCAGCTCCGCCGTCACGGGACGTTTCTCGCTGACATCCTCGAACGTCCAGATGCCCGCTCCCAGCGGTTTGTTCGGCAGCATGGCGTGGCCCGTGACGTGGCACCAGAACAATTCCCCATTGCTGCGGCGCATGATGCGCTCGTCCGAATAGCGGCCCCTGGCGTTCATGATGGGGATGATGCGGTCACCCGTGCGCAGGAATTCGTCGTGCGTGGGGTAGAGTACTTCGAAGGACTGGTCGTCGAGCTGGGCGCGCGCATAGCCGAACATGGCTGCCAGCGCTTCGTTACAGCTGCGCATGATGCGGTTTTCCGACATGCACATGCCCACGGGCGCGTGCAGGAAGATGCTTTCATAATCGATGGCTGACGCGGCGTTCATCTGATACGTATCACTCTCACAGGGGGATTGCTGGCACGGCGCCGGTAGTTCTACGGTATTGTACTTTCCACTCGCGTATTTTATGCTGAGTCGCTGCCTGAGTCATGGACTCAAGACCAAAGCTTAACAAAAGATAGAGGGACACCCATGAATAAAGTTTATCCTGACGCCGCCTCGGCGCTGGCCGGTATCGTCCAAGATGGCCAGACCATCGCCGTTGGCGGCTTTGGCCTGTGCGGCATTCCCGAAGCCCTGATCGGCGCCTTGCGCGATTCGGGCGTGACGGGGTTGACCGCCATTTCCAACAACGCCGGCGTGGACGGCTTCGGCCTGGGCCAGTTGCTGACCACGCGCCAGATCAAGAAAATGATCGCCTCCTATGTGGGCGAAAACAAGGAATTCGCGCGCCAGTACCTGGCCGGCGAACTGGAACTGGAATTCACGCCGCAAGGCACCCTGGCCGAGAAACTGCGCGCCGGCGGTGCCGGCATTCCCGCCTTCTTCACCAAGACGGGCGTGGGCACCATCGTTGCCGACGGCAAGGAACTGCGCGAATTCGACGGCGAACAATACGTGATGGAACGCAGCCTGGTGGCCGACGTGGCCCTGGTCAAAGCCTACATGGCCGACCGCGCGGGCAATTTGGTTTATCGCAAAACGGCGCGCAATTTCAACCCGAACGTGGCCATGGCCGGCAAGATCACCATCGTCGAGGTGGAAAAACTGGTCGAAGTGGGCGAGATCGATCCGGACCAGGTCCACACGCCGAGCATCTTCGTGCACCGCATCGTGGTCAACGCGAACCCGGAAAAACGCATCGAGCAGCGCACCGTGCGCACTGACGCATAAAAAAGAATACGGAGATTATTATGGCTTGGACACGTGACGAAATGGCCGCGCGCGCGGCGAAAGAATTGCAGGATGGCTTTTATGTGAACCTGGGCATCGGCTTGCCGACCCTGGTGGCCAACTATGTGCCGGAGAATATCGAAGTCTTCCTGCAGTCGGAAAACGGCTTGCTGGGCATCGGCCCGTTCCCCACCGACGACGAAGTTGATGCCGACCTGATCAACGCTGGCAAGCAGACGGTGACGGCCTTGCCGGGCGCTGCCTACTTCAGCTCGGCGGATTCGTTCGGCATGATTCGTGGCGGCAAGATCAACCTGGCCATCCTGGGCGCCATGCAGGTGTCGGAAAAGGGCGACCTGGCGAACTGGATGATTCCAGGCAAGATGGTCAAGGGCATGGGCGGCGCGATGGACCTCGTCGCCGGCGTCAAGCGCGTCGTCGTGCTGATGGAACACGTGGCCACGGCCAAGGATGGCACGACGTCGCACAAGCTGCTGAAACAATGCGACCTGCCGCTGACGGGCGTGGGCGTGGTCGACGTCATCATCAGCGACCTGGGCGTCATCGACGTGACGGAAAACGGTTTGAAACTGGTGGAACTGGCGCCGGGCGTGACCAAGGAGCAGGTGCAGGCGGCCACGGGCGCTGAGCTGGACGTTTCCGCCGTATAAACGGTTTGTAGTCTGAAATAGAAGGGCGGACAGCGATGTCCGCCCTTTTTTTATGCGCCGGCCTTGCCGCGCAGCCCGTCCAGGCTGTAGGCGCCGCCTCCCGCTGCCGCGAAGTACAGGAAGGTGAAGCAGTACATCACGGCCATTTCGCCGCCGTTCAGGATGGGCAGGAAGGCGGCCGGCGCATGCGCGATGAAGTAGGCGGCCGCCATCTGGCCCGACAGGATGAAGGCGACGGGGCGCGTGAACAGGCCGAGCAGCAGCAGGGTGCCGCCCACCAGTTCGATGACGCCGGCCGCGCCCATCAGGGAAAACAGCTGCAAGCCGTCGAACATGGCCACGTGCGGCGCGCCGAACAGCTTGGCCGTGCCGTGCTGCAGGAAGAGGAAGCCGAGGATGATGCGCAGCAGGCCCAGCAAGCGTGGGGACCAAGTGGCGTAGAGGGCGGGCGAGAGGGACATGAGTACTCCATTCAAAAAGTGGATGGTTCGGTGTCAGGCTTGCATTAACGCAATGTCATTATGCGGGAGCCTGGCGGCGAACAGTAAGCAGTACTGTAATGGTTTTTCATTCATTGATCATCATGATAAATATTGATGGATGATTTACTGTGGGTTGATGATGCGCTAAAATCCGCGCGCAATGAAAAAAGCCCCGCGGATCGCTCCGCGGGGCTTTTCAATGTTGAGTACCGCTTACTTGACGATATTCACGGTCGGCGCAACGTAGGCGTCGTCGGTCGGGTGGGTGGGATGGGCCAGCTCGCTTTTCAGCTTGTCCATGTCCAGTTCTTTTTCCCATTTCGAGACAACGATGGTGGCCACGCCGTTACCGACGAAGTTGGTCAGCGCGCGGCATTCGCTCATGAAACGGTCGATGCCCAGGATCAGCGCCATGCCGGCCACGGGAATCGTCGGCACCACGGCCAGGGTGGCGGCCAGGGTGATGAAGCCGGCGCCCGTGATGCCGGATGCGCCTTTCGAGGTCAGCATCGCCACGCCCAGGATGGTGAGCTCTTGCCAGATCGTCAGGTCCGTGTTGGTTGCCTGTGCAACAAACAGGGCGGCCATGGTCATGTAGATGTTGGTGCCGTCCAGGTTGAACGAGTAGCCGGTCGGCACGACCAGGCCGACGACTGGCTTCGAGCAGCCCAGGCGCTCGAGTTTCTTCATCAGCGCCGGCAAGGCCGATTCCGACGAGCTCGTGCCCAGCACGATCAGCAGTTCTTCCTTGATGTACAGCAAGAAGCGGCCGATGGAGAAGCCCGTGTACTTGGCGATCAAGCCCAGCACGACGAAGACGAACAGGAAGCAGGTCAGGTAGAACGAACCCATCAGCTTGGCCAGCGGGATCAGCGAGGCCAGGCCGTATTTACCGATGGTAAAGGCCATCGCGCCGAAGGCGCCGATCGGTGCGACTTTCATGATGATGTTGACCATGCCGAAGATGGCATGCGACAGCTCGTCGATCAGCTTGGTGACGGGACGGCCGCGCTCGCCCAGCAGGGACAGCGAAAAGCCGAACAGGATGGCGATCAGCAGCACTTGCAGGATGTCGCCCTTGGCGAAGGCATCGACGAAGGTCTTCGGGATGATATTCATCAGGAAGTCGACGGTGCTCATGCCTTCGGCGTGCGTGTATTGCGCGATCGACTTGGCATCGAGGTGGGCCGGATCGGCGTTGAAGCCGGCGCCCGGTTTCAGGATGTTAGCAACCAGCAAGCCGATGGCCAGCGCGAAGGTGGAGACCACTTCGAAGTACAGCAGCGCCTTGCCGCCCACTCTGCCGATTTTCTTGACGTCCTGCATGCCGGCGATGCCGGAGACCACGGTACAGAAGATCACCGGGGCGATGATCATCTTGATCAGTTTGATAAAGCCGTCACCCAGCGGTTTCATGTCGACGGCGTTCGAGGGGTAGAACACCCCCAGCAGCACGCCAGCCACGATGGCGAACAGCACCTGCACATACAGGATTTTATAGAATGGTTTTTTCACGAGTGGTCTCCTCTTGCGGGTTGATGCTGCGATCATCCGCCCATTGCCGGGCCGGCTCAATTGTGGATAACCGCAGATATGCATTTTCGCTATATCGGGTATTGCGCCATGGCGAATGTGCCAGTGCTATGCTGCGGCGCAGCATTTCAGGCGCGCGCTTGGAGCATTGCCCGCGCTGCGCTACACTGCCGTAGCGTCGCGCGCGGGATACCCCTTGGCAGGCAGAAAGCGGTGCTCTTTTTATATCAAATAAGGAATCGGCATGATCGAAGCGAGCATCAAGTCAGTGCAATGCATCTCCCCCGCAGGCCTGCATACCATGTCGTACAAGGAGTGGGGCGCACCCGACAATCCGAACGTGCTCGTCTGCGCCCACGGCGTGACGCGCGTGGCGGACGACTTCGACAACCTGGCGCGCGCCATGGCCAGCGATTACCGCGTGATCTGCCCCGACGTGGTGGGGCGCGGGCGCTCGGGCTGGCTGGCCAATCCCCAGTTCTACCGCGTGCCGCAATATGTGAGCGACATGGTGACCCTGCTGGCGCGCGTGCTGGCCAATGGCGAGCGCCAGACGGTGGACTGGTTCGGCACCTCGATGGGCGGCTTGATCGGCCTGGGCCTGGCATCGTTGCCGCACAGCCCGATCAGCAAGCTGGTCCTGAACGATATCGGCCCGACCCTGGCGCCGGAAGCCCTGCAGCGCATCGGCGACTACATCGGCCAGGACTTGCGTTTCGAGACCTTCGAGCAGGGCGCCAAGTTTGTGCGCGATGTGTCCGCCAGCTTCGGCCCGCACACGGACGCGGAATGGCATAAACTGGCAGTGGATGTGTTGCGGCAAGACAAGGATGGCCATTGGCGCCGCCACTATGATATGGGACTGGCCATGCCGTTCCGTTCGGCCACGCCGGAATCGGCGGCCAGCGACGAAGCCATGCTGTGGGCCGCGTATGATGCCGTGCGCTGCCCCACCTTGCTGGTGCGCGGGTCGGAATCCGATTTGCTGTCGCATGAAACGGCCACGCTCATGCTGGGCCGCGGCCCGAAGGCGCAGCTGGTGGAAATCGCCGGCGTGGGCCATGCGCCCACTTTCGTGCACGACGACCAGATCGCCATTGCGCGCAAGTTTTTACTGGGCAAGTAAGCAGATATAAATCAAGCAATACCGCTGTACAGATTTTGAAACAACCGAAAGAAGAAGCATGGAAATTACACGACTGCACGTAGGCAAACGCCTCTCCGAAGTAGCGATACACAACAACACCATCTACCTGGCAGGCCAGATCGCGGAAGATACCACGCAAGGCATCGTCGGCCAGACGCGCGAAGTGCTCGGTCATGTCGACCGTTTGCTGATGGAAGCGGGCAGCGACAAGACGTGCATCCTGTCGTGCCAGATCTACATCGCCGACATGAAGGATTTCGACGGCATGAATGAAGTGTGGGATGACTGGGTCGCTTCCGGCCACACGCCACCGCGCGCCACCGTGGAAGCGAAACTGGCCAATCCGGCTTGCTTGGTGGAAATCGTCATCATCGCTGCAGAGCGCTAAGTCATTCAGTTATTGAGTTGTTAAGTTTATAAGGTATCACATGGTTTCCATCTCGGCCCCGAATAGCGCCACATCGGAACAACTGGTAGAGGGCTTGAGTGCGCCGGACAGCGCGCGCGTGCTGGATGCGCTCGCGTATGCCACCGAAGCGTATGGCGACAAGCAGACCTTTGCCGGCCGTTCCGCGCTGGACTTCGCCATCGGCGTTGCTACTACGCTGGCTTTCCTGCGCAGCGATGCGGAAACGCGCATCGCGGGCCTGATGTTCGAGCTGACCTTGCTGGAACCCGACACGGCGGCCGACATCGAGCCGCGCTTCGGCAAGCAGGTGTGCGACCTGGCAACAGGCGTGCGCCAGCTGATCCGTTTGCGCGCGCTGACCCAGGCGCAGCACGGCAGCGCTGGCGGTCGCGGCAAGAATGCGGCGCAGCAAGCCGTGGCCCAGGTGGAAACCTTGCGCAAGATGTTGCTGGCGATGGCGTCCGACATGCGTGTCGTGCTGGTGCGCCTGGCCGCCTGCGTGACGACTTTGCGTTACTTTGCCGAATTAAAGCTGTTCAATGAAATGACGCGTGAATACGGCAAGGAAACGCTGGATTTGTACGCGCCGCTGGCCAACCGCCTCGGTATCTGGCAACTGAAGTGGGAACTGGAAGATTTGTCGTTCCGCTTCATCGAACCGGAAGCGTATAAGCGCATCGCCAAGATGCTGGAAGAAAAGCGCATGATGCGCGAGGGCTTCGTGTCCTCGGCGATTCTCCGCCTGCAGACGGAACTGGCTTCGGCCGGCATCCAGGCGGAAGTATTTGGCCGCCCGAAACATATTTACAGCATCTGGAACAAGATGCGCGGCAAGGAACTCGATTTTACGGCCCTGTACGACGTGCGCGCCTTCCGCGTCATTGTTGCCGACGTGAAAACTTGCTACACGGTACTGGGCGTGGTCCACAATATCTGGACCCCCATCCCGAAAGAATTCGACGATTATATTTCGCGGCCGAAACCCAACGGTTACCAGTCGCTGCACACGGTGGTGACGGCCGAGGATGGCCGCCCGCTGGAAGTGCAAATTCGCACGAATGAAATGCACAGCTTTGCCGAATACGGCGTGGCTGCGCACTGGCGCTACAAGGAAGAGGGCGGCTCGAATTTTGCCGGCCAGAAATACGACGAAAAGATTGCCTGGCTGCGCCAGCTGCTGGCCTGGAAGACGGAGGTGGCCGACGCCGTCGTGGGCCAGGAAGAAATCCAGCGCGAGTGGGTGGAAAAGCTGAAATCCGCCACCCTGGATGACCGCATCTTCGTCATGACGCCGCAGGCGCGCGTGCTGGAATTGCCCGTGGGCGCCACGCCCGTCGATTTTGCGTATCACCTGCACACGGACGTGGGCCACCGCTGCCGCGGCGCCAAGGTCGACGGCATCATGGTGCCCCTGAATACGCAGTTGAAGAACGGCCAGACCTGCGAAATCATCACGGCCAAGGGCGCGCCGGGCACGGCGGGGCCGTCGCGCGACTGGCTCAGCGCCGGCTACGCCGTCAGCACGCGCACGCGCTCGAAGATCCGCGCCTGGTTCCACGCCATCGACATGCAGGAAACCCTGGCCCACGGCCGCGCGCTGGTGGAAAAATCCCTGCAGCGCGAAGGCAAGACGGCCGTCAACCTCGAGGCGCTGGCGCAAAAGCTGGGCTTTGCGAAAGTCGACGAGCTGTTCCTGTCTGTCGGCAAGGATGAATTCAGCCTGCGCCACGTGGAGCAGGCGCTGCACGACAATGGCGAAGTGGTGGTGCCGGAAGACGCCGTGCTGGTCGGCAAGAGCCGCGCTTCCAGCGTGGAGCAGGGCGCCAAGTCCGGCGTGCTGGTGGTCGGCACGGAAGGTTTGATGACGGTGCTGGCCAAGTGCTGCAAGCCGGCGCCGCCGGACAGCATCGTCGGTTTCGTCACGCGCGGCAAGGGCGTCTCCATCCACCGCGCCACGTGCAAGAATTTCGAGGAAATGCGCGCCAAGTCGCCCGAGCGCGTGATTTTTACCGAATGGGGCAGCACGGGCGGGCACGACACCGTGTATCCGGTCGACATTTTTATCCTGGCCGGCGACCGCCAGGGTTTGCTGCGCGACATTTCCGAAATCTTTTCGCGCGAAAAGATCAACGTGATCGGCGTCAACACCCAAAGCGCCAAGGGCCAGGCCCGCATGACGTTTACGGCCGAGATCAGCTCGACGGCGCAGTTATTAAAAGCGCTGAATGTGATCAAGGACGTCAGTGGCGTGCTTGAGGCAAGAAGAAGTTAATTTATCCGTGGGAATCCGGCCCGGATTCCCACGTCTCCCTGTCAATGCGTCTTGTCGCTCGCATGCAGCCCCGCCATCGTGGCCGTCTCCGGCTGCAGGGTAATATGGTCTATCCCATGCTTGGCCAGCAACATTTTCTTGATCGCGCGCAAAACCTTCGGCCAATGGTCGAGGTGCTCGATTTCCACGTGGCCGATCAGGGCGGGCTGGCCCGGCGACATGTCCCACACGTGCAGATCGTGCACGGCGATCACGCCGTCCACCTGCTCCACGTCCGTGCCCACTTCGATGTAGTCGATGTGCAGGGGCACGCCTTCCATCAGGAAGTGGTAGGACTCGCGCAGCACGCCGAACGTGGATTTCAGGATCAGCAGGGATACCAGCACGGACAGCAGCGGGTCGATCTGCATCCAGCCCGTAAAGTAAATCACGGCGCCCGCGACGATGGCGGCGACCGAACCGAGCAAGTCGCCCATCACGTGTACGAGGGCCGCGCGCGTATTCACGCTTTGCTTGTCTTTCGACAATACCCACGCCACCACGACGTTGATCGCCAGGCCGATGAAGGCGACGATGAAGACCATGCCGCCCTTGACGGGTTGCGGGGCGGAAAAGCGCAGCACGGCTTCGTAGCAGATCCAGCCCACCACGCTCAGCATGGCCAGGCCGTTGACGAAGGCGGCCAGCGCCTCGGCGCGGCCGAAGCCGAACGAATGGCGCGGCGAAGGAGGGCGGCGCGCGATCAGCTGCGCCAGCAGGGCCAGGCCCAGCGCGGCCGCGTCCGTGACCATGTGGCCCGCGTCGGAAATCAGCGCCAGCGAGTTGGACAGGAAGCCGGCCGCCACCTCGATGCCGGCAAACGACAGGGTCAGGCCCAGCGCCCACGCGAGGATGCTCTGGCTGCGGCCCTCGAACGAGTGGGTGTGCTTGGCGTCGCCCTTCAGGTGGGCGTGCAAATGGGTGGCGTCGTGTTCGGTGTGCGTCGGCTGCATGGAATGCTTTGTGGAATGAGGTTGCCGTCAGTGTAATTGAAAAGCAACAACATGGTCGGCACGAAAAAAAACCTGCAGGCCCGTAGGCGCTGCAGGTTTTTTCTTAAGCAAACATTTTTACTGCGCGGCCGTCTCGCCAAACTTGCCTTCGCGGAAATCCTGTACGGCCTGGAACACTTCCGCCTGGGTATTCATGACAAACGGGCCATACTGCGCGATGGGCTCGTTCAAGGGCTGGCCGGCGACGAGGATCACGCGGCCGCCAGCGGGCGCCTCGATGCGCACGCCGTCGCTGCCTGGCGTATTGGCGAAGATGGCCATGCGCAGGGCGGGCACGGCCTTGCCATCGACCTGCACTTCGCCGCGGAACGTGTACAGGAAGGCGTTATGGCCTGGCGGCAAGGGCTGCTCGAAGCTGCTGCCGGCTGGCAAGTCGATATCGAGGTACAGCGGTTCCGTCAGCTCGCGCTGCACGGCGCCCGTCACGCCATGGCTGGTCCCGGCGATCACTTGCACTGCCACGCCCGCGTCCGTCGTGTAGCGGGGGATTTCGCTGCTGGTGAAATCGCGGTACCACGGCGTGCGCATCTTGTCGCGCGCGGGCAGGTTCAGCCACAGCTGAAAACCTTCCATCACGCCTTCTTCCTGCTCCGGCATTTCCGAATGGATCACGCCGCTGCCGGCCGTCATCCATTGCACGCCGCCCGACGTCAGCAAGCCTTCGTGGCCCGCGCTGTCCTTGTGGCGCATGCGCCCCGTGATCATGTATGACACCGTCTCGAAACCACGGTGCGGATGCTCGGGGAAGCCGGCGATATAGTCGTTCGGCTGGTCGCTGGCGAAATTGTCGAGCATCAAGAACGGGTCGAGGCGGCGCTGCAGCTGCTGCGTCAGTACGCGGTTGATCTTCACGCCGGCGCCATCCATGACGGCCTGGCCGGCGATTACGCGCTCGACGGCGCGCGGTGCGTTGATGGTAGTGATGTCGCTCATTGTGCTCTCCAGTCGGGAGGAACGGCGCTCGTGCGCCGTCCCGGTTTGATGCCCATCAATCTTTGTACTTATACCAGGATCGCGTTGATCTCGGCATCGGCTTGCGCCTGTGCCTTGGCCACGGCTTCCGGACCCATGCCCATGCCTTCCGAATACACGTATTGCACGTCGGTCATGCCCAGGAAGCCGAACATGGTGTTCAGGTAAGGCACCTGGCTATCGTTGGCGCTGTCGCGGTGCAAGCCGCCGCGGGACAGGCCCACGTAGACTTTCTTGCCGGTCAGCAGGCCCACGGGACCGTTTTCCGTGTATTTGAAGGTGACGTTGGCGCGGGCGATCGCGTCGAACCAGCTTTTCAGTTGCACGGTGATGCCGAAGTTGTACATCGGCGCGCCGATGACGATGACATCGGCTGCTTGCACTTGCGCAATCAGCGCGTCGTCCAGGGCGATGCGGGCCGCTTGCTCCGGCGTACGCTTGTCGGCCGGCGTGAACAGCGCTTGCAGGGTCGGCTCGTCGAGTACGGGGTGCGGTGCAGCGGCCAGGTCGCGGTGCGCCAGGGTGGCGCCGGGGTTGGCGGCTTGCACGCGGGCAACGATGGCGTCAGCCAGGCGGGTCGAGGCGGAGCCGGTGCTGCGGGCGCTGGAATTGATTTGCAGGATGTTCATCTTGTTTCTCCGTGTGAGGTATCTTGCGATGGATGAACTATAGCAATTCCAAAAACCATCCGGAAGCCGTTAAAATGGATAACATTAATCCACCAATGGAACAATCAAGACGATGGATATCGATCCCGGAGATTTATTGCTGTTCGCCCGCGTCGTCGAATGCGGCAGTTTTTCGCGCGCCGCCGTGCGCGTGGACTTGCCCAAGTCGACCCTGTCGCGGCGCATCTCGCAGCTGGAAGCGCGGCTGGGCGAACGGCTGCTGCTGCGCACCACGCGCAAGCTGGCGCTGACGGAATTTGGCGCCAGCCTGCTCGAGCATGCGCGCAAGGTGGTCGAGGAAACGGAGGCGGCCGGCGCGCTGGCCCAGCACCGCCAGGCGGGACCCAGCGGCTTGCTGCGCATTTCCATGCCGGCCGACTTCGGCGACGCGCTGATGCGCCAGGTGCTGGCCGAATTCGTGCGCCGCTACCCGGCCATTTCGCTGGAACTGGACTTGTCGGCGCGCCGCGTGGATTTATTGGAAGAGAATTTCGATCTGGCTATCCGCATGGGCAACTTGCCCGACGACGCCAGCCTGGCGGCGCGCCGCGTAGCTTTCAGTACGCTGGCGCTGTATGCCTCGCCGCAATACACGAGCGTGCACGGCTTGCCCGAGCATCCCGACGATCTGTATGGCCATGATCTGCTCAGCTTGCCACGGGCCGTGCATGGCCTCGTGCACTGGACTTTGATCCGCGGCAAGACGACGTGGGAGCGCGACTTGCCCGTGCGCCTGCTGGCGAACTCGCCGGAATTGCTGGTGCGCATGGCTTGCACGGGCGTGGGCATCGCTGCCAGCACGGACCGCTTCGCCAAGGCCTATGTGGCGACGGGGGAACTGGTGCGCGTGCTGCCGGAGTGGAGTTTTCCGCTGGTCACGGGCTGGGCCGTATTTCCCGGCCGGCGCCTGATGCCGGCCAAGACGCGGGCTTTCCTGGACTTGATGGAAGAGATGTATCAGACAGATTCGCCTGTCTAAGCAGGCGCCTGTCATTTACCTGGGCACGTTGCCCATGACTTCGCCCAGCTGCACGGGGCCGGCGGGTTGCCAGTTGGCATTGAATTGCACGGTGTCTTTCGGGAACAGCATCACGACGGTGGAACCGAGCAGGAAGCGGCCCAGCTCTTCGCCCTGTTTCAGCACGACATTGTCGTTGGCATAGCTCCAGTCGCGGATCTCGCCCGTGCGGGGCGGGTTGACGACGCCGTGCCAGACGGTGGCCATGCTGCCGACGATGGTGGCGCCCACCAGGGTCATGACGAAGGGGCCGTTGGCCGTGTCGAACACGCAGACGACGCGCTCGTTGCGGGCGAACAGGCCGGGGATGCCGCGTGCCGTCGTCGGATTGACGGAGAACAATTCACCGGGCACATAAATCATGCGCGTCAGGCGGCCGTCGCACGGCATGTGGATGCGGTGGTAGTCGCGCGGGCTCAGGTACAGATTGGCGAAGCTGCCATGTTCGAACCGGGCCGCCAGCGCCGCGTCGCCGCCCACCAGGGCCGTGGTGCTGAAGTTGTGGCCCTTGGCCTGGAAGATCTGGTCCTTGTCGATCGTGCCGAACTGGCTGATGCGGCCATCGACGGGGCAGACGTAGTCGGCCTTGGCCAGCGGGCGGGCGTCGGGGCGCAGCGCGCGCGTGAAAAAGTCGTTGAAGCTCGTGTAGTGCGTGATGTCCGGGTCCAGCGCCTCATCCATGTTGACGTTGTAGCGGCCGACGAACCAGCGGATCAGGCGGGTTGTCATGGCGCCGCCCTTGGCACCGGCGATGCGGCCGGCGAAGTTGGTCAACGCTCCCTTGGGCAGCAGATATTGAGGCAAAACGGCAAGACGGTCAGACACGATGGGAAGCCTTTGACGGGATGATGGGAATCGGCGAAAAACGCATTATAGCGGCGATATGGCGCGCAATGATACGGGCCGCACGAGACGGTGTTTTCTTGCCGTCCGGGCCGAATTTAATTTGCCATAGGAATTATTTTCAGGAAACTGTGCCATAAGAGCAAAATTGTCGCAAAATACGGCTGCCTGTTTTTTAGCTTTTAGCCATTTTTATTCAGCCAACTTTTTTCAGCCAGCTCATGATGCCACGCCGTTGCCTCCGCCTCACCGTTGTTTGTTCAGCTGTCCTGTTTGCCTGGAATGCCCAGGCCCAGCAATCCGAAACGCCCGCCGTCGATAAACCCGCCACCGCGCCGCTGAAGGCCGACAAAGCCGCCGCGCCTGCCATGCAAACGGTCGAAGTCAAGGGCAGCGGCTATGATCCGCGCCGCGACGATACGGCCAGCAAGATGATCGTCAGCAGCGAGGAAATCCTCAAGTATGGCGACACGAACGTCACCGACGTGCTCAAGCGCTTGCCCGGCATTACCGTGTCCGGCGCGGCCGGCCGCTCGGGCGGCGAAATTCGCATGCGCGGCCTGGGCAGCGGCTACACGCAGATATTGCTCAACGGCGAGCGGGCGCCGGCCGGCTTTTCGCTCGACACCCTGTCGCCCGACGTGATCGAGCGCATCGAGATTTTGCACGCGGCCAGCGCCGAGTACAGCACCCAGTCGATCGCCGGCACCATCAACGTGGTGCTGAAAAAGGCCGTGAAGACGGCGCAGCGCGAACTCAAGCTGGGCGTGCAGGGCAGCGACGTGAGCTTTTCGCCCAGCGTGAACCTGCAATTGTCCGACCGCGACGGCAATTTCTCGTATTCGCTGGCCGGCTCGCTGTTCCGCTACGATTATCACTACGACAATCCCGGACTGGAACTGGGCTACGCGCCTGACGGCCGGCAAAACTTGCTGCGCCGCACGAATGGCACGGGCGATGGCCGTCCGGAAGGCATCAATCTGTCGCCGCGCCTGAACTGGGTACTGGCCAACGGCGACAACGTGACGGCGCAATTCTTTTTCAACGGCGGGCGCTCGAACCACCGCAATTTCAGCCGCGCGGAAACGGAGCAGGGCGTGCGCCCCGATTACGACACGAATACGGGCAGTTCCAGCAACCACAATGCCTTCGGCCGCAGCGACCTGACGTGGATGCACAAGCTGGCCGGCGGCGCCAAGCTGGAACTGAAGATCGGCGCCTCGGCCGCCCGCAATACGTCCGACAGCCTGCAGCAGGGCTTTATCGACGGCAGCGGCCTGGCGCTCGAGCGCAAGGTAGGCGTGAAGGCGACGGAAAACGGCGTCAGTTCCACCGGCAAGTATTCCTCGCCCTTGCTGCCCGGCCATGCCCTGTCGATGGGCTGGGATGGCGCCTACACGGAGCGCGAGGAAACGCGCCGCCAGCGCGAAGCGGCCTTGGGCGTGCGCCCGCCCGTCAACAGCGACGAGGGTTTCGACGCCACCATCAAGCGCCTGGCCCTGTACGTGCAGGATGAATGGGAGATCACGCCGCGCTGGTCCATGTATGCGGGCGTGCGCTGGGAAGGCATCGATACGCGCAGCGCGGGCGTTACCTACGACGAAGTGAACCAGCGCACCAGCGTGTGGAGTCCGCTGCTGCAAACGTTGTGGAAGTTGCCCGATACCAAGGGCGACCAGGTGCGCCTGGCCCTGACGCGCACCTACAAGGCGCAGCCCACGTCGAGCCTGATTCCGCGCCGCAATACCTCGACGAATAACAGCCAGACGGACCCTGACCGCGAAGGCAATCCGTATCTGAAACCGGAGCTGGCGCTGGGCATCGATGCTTCGTACGAGCACTACTGGGCCGAAGGCGCCTTGCTCAGCGCGCGCGCCTCGGCCCGCCGCATCGATGGTTATACGCGCCAGGGTTTGTTGTTTATCAATGATCGCTGGGTATCGACGCCCGTCAACGATGGCCGCGCGAATACGCAGACACTGGAACTGGAAGCGAAGTTCCCGCTGCGCGCCGTGATGGCCGCGCCCGTGCCGGCCATCGACCTGCGCGCCAGCGTCAGCCGCAACTGGTCACAGGTGGAGCAGGTGCCGGGGCCGGACAACCGGCTCGACCAGCAAACGCCCGTCAGCGGCAACGTTGGCCTCGATTACAAGACGCCGGATGGCGTGCTGACTACGGGCGGCAGCTTCAACTTCCGCAATGGCGGCCCCGTGCGCATCACCGAGCGCCAGAGCGCCTATACGTCGCCGCGGCGCGACCTCGACATTTATGCGCTGTGGAAATTCGATGCGAAGAACCAGTTGCGCCTGGCCGTGTCTAACCTGCTGGCGCAGGACTTCGAAAGCGACACCATCTATACGGATGCCAGCGGCACGATCGTGCGCAACAGCATTTCGCCGAGTTCGCCGCAGGCGCGTGCGACCCTGGAAATGAAGTTTTGACGCGTTTGTTTGAACGGTGAAACCCCGGCCGGCATCCCCGCTGGCCTATAATCTCGGCAATTGCGCGCGCGGCCAGCCCGTGCGCGCCGCCTTTTCATTTGCCAAGATTGCTTTCCCCATGACGTTTTCCTCCCTCGGCCTGATCGATCCCCTGGTCCGCAAACTCGATGAGCTCGGCTATGCCAAGCCCACGCCCGTGCAGGCGCAAGCGATTCCCGCCGTATTGGCCGGGCGCGACCTGATGGCCGCCGCCCAGACGGGCACGGGCAAGACGGCCGGCTTTGCCGTGCCCTTGCTGCAGCGCCTGACCCTGGAAGGCGTGGTGGCGCCGCAATGCGTGCGCGTGCTGGTGCTGGTGCCCACGCGCGAGCTGGCCGAGCAAGTCTATGCCAGCTTCCGCAGCTATGGCGGCAACTTGCCGCTGCGCAGCTTTGTCGCCTATGGCGGCGTGCCCATCGAGCCGCAGATCAGCAAGCTGCGCAAGGGCCTGGACGTGCTGGTGGCCACGCCGGGCCGTTTGCTGGACTTGCAGACGCAGGGCGCCGTCAAGTTCGAGCAGGTGCAGACCCTGGTGCTGGACGAGGCGGACCGCATGCTGGACCTGGGTTTCGAGCGCGAACTCGATATATTGCTGATGACGATGCCCAAGCAGCGCCAGACCCTGCTGTTTTCGGCCACGTTCTCGGACGCCATCCGCGCCATGGCGAAAACCATGCTGAAAGACCCCATTTCGGTGGAAGTCAGCGCGCGCAACAGCACGGTGAAAGCCGTGAAGCAGTCGGTGATCGTGTGCGACAAGAAACGCAAGCCGGAACTGTTTTTGCACTTGCTGAAGAAAAAGCGCTGGGGCCAGGTATTGGTCTTCGTCAAGACGCGCAAGGGTGTCGAGCTGCTGGTGAACACCTTGCTGGAGCAGGGCGTGCGCGCCGATTCCATCCACGGCGACAAGACCCAGCCGAACCGCTTGCGCGCGCTGGCCCGTTTCAAATCTGCCGAGGTGCAGGTGCTGGTGGCCACCGACGTGGCCGCCCGCGGCCTGGATATCGATCAATTGCCCGTCGTCGTCAATTTCGACTTGCCCACCGTGGCGGAAGATTATATCCACCGCATCGGCCGCACGGGCCGCGCGGGCGCGTCGGGCGAAGCGATCTCGCTCGTTTGCGCCGACGAGGTTGAGCTGCTGTCGGCCGTGGAAGCGCTGACGCGGCAAACGTTGAAACGCAACGAGGAGCCCGGTTTCGAGGCGGAACACCGCGTGCCGGGCACGTCCGCCGGCGGCACGATCCAGAAAAAGCCCGTCAAGGTGCTGGCACCGAAGGCGGCGGAGCGGGCCAAGAAAAGGCGCTTCTACAAATAACCGGCGCAGTTGGCCAGGCAGGGCAAGGCGCGCAGCACGGATATCGCATTCGTGCCATCATGCGCCATGACCTCGATACCTTTGTTCCCGCTCAATACGGTGCTGTATCCCGATGGCTATCTGCCTCTGCAGATCTTCGAGGTGCGCTACCTGGACATGATACGTCAGTGCATCATGGGCGAGCAGCCGTTCGGCGTGGTGCAGCTGCTGGACGGCGCGGAAGTGCGCAAGCCGGGCCAGCTGGAAACCCTGGCGCCCGTGGGCACCCTGGCGCGCATCATCGACTGGGCCGCGCCCCTGTCGGGCTTGCTGCAAATCAAATGCATGGGCATGCAGCGCTTTCATATCGTCTCCAGCGAACAGCTGAAGCACGGCTTGTGGATGGGACGAGTTGAAACTTTGCCGCCCGATAAAACCATCCCCATTCCCCAAGAGCAGCAAAACGTGGCCGACGCGCTGGGCGCCCTGATCCGCACCTTGCAGGAACAAAAGATTCCGCCCGATCAAATGCCCCTGCAGCCGCCGTACCGCCTCGACGAGTGCGGCTGGGTGGCGAACCGCTGGTGCGAGCTGCTGTCCCTGAGTGCCATGCAAAAGCAATTGCTGCTGAGCCAGGACAATCCCGTGCTGCGCCTGGAACTGGTACAGGATATGCTCACGGAAAACGGCTTGCTGGAAGAGTAGACACGTCAGGCCGCATGTTTTCTCATGCTTCCGTTGTGCAATTGCAATTACTATTGAGAAATACTTTACGCTTTGCCTCCGCTGGCATAAGATAATGCCCCTGGGCAAGATTGCCCTGGGCAACATTCAAGAGCAGACGACATGGCAAAAGTAAGCGCGGAACAGATCAATGCGGCAATGGAAGCGATGGCGGGCGAAGGCCAGGCCATCACGGTGCGCGCCTTGCGCGAACGGCTGGGCAACGGTGCCTGCCTGGGGACCATCAGCAAGCTCTTGCAGCGCCGCAAGGCGGGTGCGCAGCGCCAGATCGCTGCCGCCGCCGAACTGTCGCCCGTGCTGCAGCAAGCCATCCTCGATTATGTAGGACAGGAATTAAGCGCCAGCCACAGCGCGCATGAAGCCGAGATGAACGACAATCAACAGGAATTGATGGACCTGGCCAGCGAAAACGAGCGCCAGCAAGAGTTGCTCGACCTGCAGGCGGGCGAACTGGAAACCTTGCGCGAGGAACTCGAACGCGAGCGGCAAGTGGCGAACCAGGCCCGCACGGACCTGGCCAAGGCGCAACTGCGCCTGGAAGGCTTGCCGCGCCTGGAAGAGGCGGCCGAGCAGGCGCGCATGGACCTGGCCAAGGCGCAGTTCAAGCTCGAAGGCATCCCCCGCCTGGAAGAGGCTGCCGAAGCGGCGCGCGCCGAACTGATCCAGGCCCAGCTGAAGCTGGAAAGCCTGACGCGCGTGGAAACGGAACTGGCGGCCGCCCGCCTGGAGCTGGAAGCGGAACGCGAAGAGCTGGGCGAAACGCGCGCCGAGCTGGACGAGGAGCGTACCTTGCGCATCAAGGCACAGCAGTTTATCGTCGATCCGATCTTCAAAACCCCTGTCTGAGGACGCCTAGCCTAAGCTGCTGCGCGTCGGTATAGGTAGCCTGCGATGTTCACCGCACTTCAGTGCGGTTGCGCTTCTCGGCCACCTCTCCCTTCCGCTCGCGACGCTTTTGCCAGGCGTCGATGCGTCGTGGGGTGGGGCGGGTTTGACGCGACGTACTGGGTTAGACGGCGCACGGAATCGTGATGCAAGGCGCAGCAGAATCCATGCTGGACTTGGGTGTAAGGGCCTGGCATGGAAACGCTGATCGTCATCGGTGCTTCCGCGGGCGGCGTGACTGCGCTGTCCGCCATCTTCGCCGCCTTGCCGGCGAGTTTCCCTGCGGCCATCCTGGCCGTCATGCACATGGGGGCGCGCAAGAGCGTGCTGCCCGACATTCTCGATAAAAACTCCGCCTTGCCCGTGCGCTTTGCCGAAACGGGCGAAGCCGTGCGCGCCGGGCGCATCCTGCTGGCGCCGCCGGACCGGCATATGCTCGTTGCCAACCCGGCTGGCCGGGCGACGGTCGAGCTGAACCGGGGCCCCAGGGAGCATTACACGCGTCCCGCCATCGACCCGCTGTTTCGCAGCGCGGCCGCCGCTTGCGGGCCGAAAGTGGTGGGCGTGATCCTCAGCGGCTATCTCGACGATGGCACGGCTGGCTTGCGGGCGATCAAGGCCCGGGGCGGCAAGGCGCTGGTGCAGGAGCCACGGGAGGCGCAAGCGCCATCGATGCCGCACAGCGCGCTGGCCCATGTGGACGTGGACTGGTGCCTGCCCGTCGCCGGCATGGCCCCCGTGCTGCTGGCGCTGGCTGGCACCGGCCAGGCCGCATTCGCTTAAAATAGCGCACGCCTGGCCCCTGCCGCGCAAGACATCGATAGCAAAGAAGGTTTATGTCAGTAGAGAAAAATTCACCTGCCCCAGGGCAATTGCCGCCATTCACGACGCCGCGCGCGCTGCCGCCCCGGCCGCCAGCAGAATTCAGTTCGCCCGAAGCGGCCCTGGCGCGCAAGCAGGCGCGCGAAGACAAGGATGCGCAGGTGCGCGGCGTCACGTCCATCGACGCCATGCGCGAGGCCATCAAGCAGGCGGCACGCGGCTTGCCCGCCATCACCGAAGTGCCACGCCTGGCCATGCTGGACGCGGCCGCCTTCCGCGCGCGCGCCGCGCTGGGCTTGCCTTTCCTGATGCGCGGGCTGGTGCAGCGCTGGCCCTTGTCCAAGCTGGATCCCGACGTCTTGCGCGAGCAGTTCAGCCACGTGCCCGTGCGCGCGCGGGTGGGCGACTACATCAATACGGCGTTCGCGGCCGACCGTGCCATGCAGGACATGTCGATGGGGCAATACCTGGACCTGGTGGCAGAGGGCGAGTACGCGTTGCCGCCATACCTGGGCAACCTGGAATTGCGCGAGCTGAACCGCCTGTGCCACTGGCCCACGTATTTCGACAAGATGGGCCCGCCCCGTTTCTGGGTGGGGCCGGCCGGCACGGTGACGCCCCTGCATTGCGATTACGACGACAATATCTTCGCACAGGTGTGGGGCCGCAAGCGCATCTTCCTGTCGCCGCCGCACCACGACGCCTTCCTGTATCCCAGCGAAGCGAACGCCATCCTGTTCGGCTCGCCCTTCGACCCGGAAGCGCCCGATTTCCAGCGTTTCCCCCTGGCAAGCCAGGCGACCATGATCGAATGCCTCGTCGAACCGGGCGACATGCTGTACGTGCCCGCCGGCTGGTATCACCAGGTGCGCGCGCTGACGTTTTCGCTGTCGTCGAACCGCTGGGCCAGGGCCATGCCGCTGGCCTTGCATGGAGATACGGCGCTGCGGCCTCAAGGGGCCTAGCGCAGGCTGCAGCCCACCAGCAGCAGCATCGGCCGTTCGCGCTCTTCCGCCAGGGCCGGCTGCTGCGCGATCTGCTCGTCAGTGGGGCCCCATTCTTCCACATGTTCCAGCTGGAAACCGGCGCGCAGCAGCGCATTGATGGTCGTGCCCAGGGTGCGGTGCTGCTTGATGACGCCGGGCGCCAGCCAGTCCGACACGCGCGGGCCTTGCTGCTGGTAGCTGTCGACGGGCCAGCGCTTGCGGCCTTGCGCATCCGTCAGCCAGCCTGGCTGGCGCGGCGCCATGAAGATCGGGTGCTCGATGGAAAACACCAGCTTGCCACCGGGCTTCAAGCCGTGGCGGATGGCGGCCAGCAAGGTGGCGAAATCCTCGATGTAGTGGAAGGCCAGCGAACTGTAAATCAGATCGTAGCCGGCTGGCGGCAAGGCCAGTTGTTCCAGATCAAGCCGGGCATGGCTGACGGCCGCGTGCGTCCCCATGGCATTCGCCTGCGCCAGCATCTTTTCCGACACGTCCACGCCCAGCACCCGCGCCGCGCCCTGTTCTGCCGCCCAGCGGCAGAACCAGCCATAGCCGCAGCCCAGGTCGAGTACCTGCCTGCCTTGCACGTCCGGCAGCATGGCACGCAGGGCCGGCCATTCGGGTGCGCTGTCGAGGCCGCCAATCGAGCGGGGCAGCTGGCTGTAGCCGCTAAAGAAGGCGTCGTTGTCGTAGATATTCTGTGTCATGGTTCAAGCTCCTTGCGGCCGCTGCGCTTGGCGTGGCCGCTGCGCTGCGCCCGGTAAATGCCCGCGTGGCCGGAAAACAGGTAGGCGACGACGCAGGCGATGGCCGCGTACACGCCAATTTCCGCGCCGAACAGTTCCATCGCCATCAGGGTCGAGGCGATCGGCGTGTTGGCGGCGCCCGCAAACACGGCGACGAAGCCGATGGCGGCCAGCAGAGTGACGGGCTGGTGCAGCACTGGCCCCAGCGCATTGCCCAGGGTCGCGCCGATGAAGAACAGGGGCGTCACTTCGCCGCCCTTGAATCCCGTGCCCAGCGAGACGATGGTCAACGCCATCTTGCCCAGAAAATCGTAAGCCGGCAGCGGCTGCTTGAGGGCGTCGACGATGGTGGGAATGCCCAGGCCGATATATTTGTCGGTGCCCAGCAGCCACACGGCGCCGGCGACGGCGAGGCCGCCTATCAGCGGGCGCAGCGGCGCGTAGGCAATCTTGCGCTTCATCAAGCCGCTCAAGCCGTGCGTGGCGTGCGCAAACAGTTTACCGGTCACGCCGAACAGCACGCCGGCGATCACCATGGTGCACAAGGTCCAGGTTGAAAGGGCGGGGATCAAAGGCACGGCGTAATGCGTGTGATGCACTCCCCACAACAAGCCCACCTGGTCGGCGATGACGGCGGCAGCCAGGCAGGGCAGCATGGCTTCGTAGCGCAGGCGGCCGATGGCCAGCACTTCCAGGCCGAAGATGGCGCCCGCCAGCGGCGTGCCGAAGACGGAGGCAAAGCCGGCGCTGATGCCGGCCATCAGGATGATGCGGCGGTCTTCATTATTCAGGCGAAACATGCGCGTGAGCTGGTCGGCCAGCGCGCCGCCCATCTGCACGGCCGTGCCTTCGCGCCCGACGGAGGCGCCGAACAGATGCGAGATGACGGTGCCGCCCAGCACCAGCGGCGCCATGCGCAGCGGAATGATTTTCTTCGGGTCGTGGATTTCATCGATGAGCAGATTCGCGCCGCCCTCGACACTGCTGCCGTAGCGCAAATACAGCCAGCCGACGGCAAAGCCCGCCACGGGCAGCAGCCAGATCAGCCAGGCGTGCGCCAGGCGCGTCGCGGTTGCCCATTCAAGGGCGTACAGGAAGCCGGCCGAGGCCGTTCCCGCCAGCACGGCCACGACAAAGGCCAGCAGCAGCCATTTCAACAGATGCTTGAATAGATCGGTGAGGGCGCTCAGGCGGTGCATCGGGCATCCAGTCAAGGGGGATGGGTGGGGGATTCCTTACAGGCCCAGTTCCGCCACCAGCGCCTGGCCGATGGCCCGCTGTTCCGCCAAAATGGCGCGCAGGTGGTGGGGGCGCGTCTTGACATTCGTCATGACCACGCGCAATACATTCGTCGGGCCGGGGTAGCGCGTCGATTCCAGGACCGTGCGCGACACGAAGCTGTGGCCTTGCGCCTTTTGCCGGTTTTGCAGCTTGGCGTTCAAGGTGTTCAGGTGCGTGTTCAGCTCGGTCGCCGCCTCCACCTGACCGCCGGCCAGCAGGCTGTCCATGCGCTGGCGCAAGTGCGCGGGCACGTAGCGGTAGGTCAGGATGAAGGTGTCCGAGCGCGTGACGAGTTCGAAATCCTGCTGGTCGGCCAATAAATCCTGCAACTGGCCTGACAGGGTGGCCGCCTGCAGCAGCAGGGTGGTATAGCCGGACACGCCCAGCACCTTGAACGAGGTCCACAGTTTCAGGGCGTCGAAGCGGCGCGAGCCTTCCAGCGACGTCTGGCCCAGGTCGCCCGAGTTGTCGCGCAAGATGTAGTTGGCGTTGTGCTTCAACAGGTTCAGGCTGGCGCTGTCCTTGAACAGCACCATGCTTTGCGCCATCGGCACCCACAGCAATTTATGCCCGTCGATGACGACTGAGTCGGCCAGGGCGATGCCGTCGTACAGGGCGCGGTACTGTTCCGCGATCAGCAGGGCGCCGCCCCAGGCCGCATCCACGTGGAACCAGATGTTTTCCCGCGCGGCAATCGCCGCCATGGCGGCCAGCGGGTCGATGGCGCCCGTTTCCGTCGTGCCGGCGATGCCGATCATGGCGACGACCTTGATCTTGCGCAAGTTTAAATCGGCAATCGTCGCTTCCAGCGCCTGCACGTCGATGCGGTTGTCGCGGTCGACGGCCACCAGGTGCAGGGCGTTTTCGCCCAGGCCCAGGGTCGCCAGCGCCTTTTTCACGGAATAATGGCTGCGGGCCGAACCGATCACGGCCAGTCCCGCGTAGCCGGATTCTTGCATGGCGGCAAACAAACCGCGCTTGCGCGTGCCGGGCAATTGTTTTTCCAGCGCCACGGCCAGTGCCGTCAGGTTGCCCATGGTGCCGCCATTGACGACATTGCCCAGCGCGCCGCTGGTGGCGGCCATCGCCTGCGCGTAGACGGCGTCCGGCTGCTGGTACACCTGGCGGTGCAGCCAGCCCAGGATCTGCTTTTCGATCAGGGTCGACACATACGCCGTCTCGATCTTGACCTGGTTCTGGTTCAGGGTGGCCGTAAACGCTTCGGCCAGCACGCTGATCCAGGGCAAGGCCTGCGTCATGTGGCCGATGTATTGCGGATGGTTCAGCTGGGCCGTGTTGGCCAGCACGGTGGTATCGAGTTCCTGCAGGAAATCTGCGACGGGCATGCCGTGCGCGGGCAGGCAAGTGTCGGACAGCTGTGTCAGCAGTTCCGCGTACGGCGTGTGCGGGTATGGTGTGTCGCGTTCGGCGGCCAGCCAGCCGCCCAGCATGCGCAGCGCCTGCTGCAGGGGCGCAGGCTCCTGTTGCAGCGCATCGATGGAAAAATGCTGCTGCAGCAGCCGTTCGATAGCGGTATCGGTCATTGCGCGTTTGTCTTCTCTACTGATTGCTGATGTCACGGTGCCAAATGCATTGCGCCCTGGAGGAAGCGGGATTTTACCCGACTCCGCCAAGGCGCATCAGTTTGCTATTTGTAAATGGTAATCAGAAGTAATTCAGGCCCAGCGCCGACTTGACTTCATCGGCCGTGCGGGCTGCCACTTCGCGCGCCTTGAAGGTGCCTTCCTTCAGCATCTGGATGACCTGGCCCTTGTCCTTGGCGAACTCTTCGCGGCGGGCGCGGATCGGCGCCAGCATTTCCTGCAAGACCAGGTCCAGGCGTTTCTTGACGATGCTGTCGCCCAGGCCGCCGCGCACGTAATGGGCCTTCATTTCGGCCAGCGCGGCTTTTTCCGGGTCGAAGGCGTCCAGGTACGTAAAGGCGATGTTGCCTTCCAGGTGGCCCGGGTCTTCCACGCGCAGGTGCAGCGGGTCCGTATAGACTTTTTTCACGGCGGCCGTGATTTCGGCCGGGGTCGCGCCCAGGTTGATGGTGTTGCCCAGCGACTTGCTCATCTTCGCCTTGCCGTCGATGCCGGGCAGGCGGCCGATATCGGGTACCAGCGCCTTGCATTCCATCAATACTTCACGGTTGTACATGCGGTTGAAGCGGCGCACGATTTCATTCGTTTGCTCGATCATCGGGATCTGGTCTTCGCCCACGGGCACCACGCCCGCCTTGAAGGCCGTGATGTCGGCCGCCTGGCTGGCCGGGTAGGTCAGGAAGCCGGCCGGAATGTCGCGTTCGAAGCCGCGCAGGCGGATTTCTTCCTTGACGGTGGGATTGCGCTCGAGGCGCGCCACGGTGACGATGTTCAGGTAGTAAAAGGTCAGCTCGGCCAGTTCGGGAATCTGCGACTGGATGAAGACCGTAGTCTTGCTCGGGTCGATGCCGACGGCCAGGTAGTCGAGCGCCACTTCGACGACGTTGCGGTGCACCTTGTCGATGTCGTCCATATTGTCCGTCAGCGCCTGCGCGTCGGCCAGCATGATGAATTGCTTGTAGCTGTTCTGGTAGGCGACGCGGTCGCGCAGGCTGCCCACATAGTGGCCCAGGTGCAGGGGGCCGGTGGGGCGGTCGCCCGTCAGGATCACGGATTGCGAAGCGATGGCGGCGGCCGACAGCGGTGCGGCCGGGGTGTTGTCGGTGTCGGGGGTATCGGGAGTGTTAGGCAAGCTCATCAAGTTTCCTTTTGAGCCGCCTGCATCGGGGATGATCCAGGCTGAGCCTGTTACGCCACCGATCGAGGCGGCGTGGATCAAATTCACATCACTATGCAGTGGCCGCGCGAAAGTGAGCGGGACCACCAATTCAAGCAGGCGTGTTGTGATGGGATAAATTTCATGGCGTTATGGTTGCAGTTCGTGCGCGTTCTGTCAAGTTGCGTGCCTATATATCTGCTGCGCTGCGTCAGAGGCTAGCCTACTGCGGAACTTGCTTTCCGGGTACTATTGCCGTTCGGCCACTTTTACGTGGCATGAATCATTGGAGAACAGTATGCGCGTGTCGTCCCCCGTCCGGCTCACCGGCCTGGCTTTTGTTATCAGTTCCTTGTTTGCCGTACCGGCGATGGCGCAAACGCCGCCGATGACGCCCGATATCGGCGCCAGGCTGGTGCTGCCCGATATGAATGATTACGTCAAGCGCGTGGTGATGATCCCCATGCGTGACGGCGTCAAGCTGTACACGGTGATCGTCGTGCCGAAAGACGCCAAGCGGGCGCCCATCATGCTCACGCGCACGCCGTACAACGCGGCGCGCCGCGCCCAGCGCGCCACCAGCGCCAGCATGCTGGCCACCTTGCCGCAGGGCGACGACACCCTGGTCGAGAACGGCTACATCCGCGTCTTCCAGGACGTGCGCGGCAAGCATGGCTCGGAAGGCGATTACGTGATGACGCGCCCCGTGCGCGGCCCGCTGAACAATACCAAGGTCGACAACGTGACCGATGCGTGGGACACCATCGATTGGCTGGTGAAAAATGTGCCGGAAAGCAATGGCAAGGTGGGCATGCTGGGTTCCTCGTACGAAGGCCATACGGTGCTGATGGCCCTGGTCGACCCGCATCCGGCGCTGAAGGTGGCCATTCCCATGAGCGCCATGGTCGACGGCTGGCGCGGCGATGACTGGTTCCATAACGGCGCCTTCCGCATGCCGAGCTTGTCCTACCTGGCGTGGCAGACGAGCGTGCGCGGCAGCGGCGAGGCGCCCGTGCTGGGCGTCTACGACGACTACGACGCGTATCTGCGCATCGGCTCGGCCGGTGATTTCGCGAAGAAATTCGGCATCGACAAGCTGACCTACACGAAAAAGCTGTTCGAGCATCCGGCCTACGACAGTTACTGGCAAGAACAGGCGCTCGATAAAATCCTCGCCAAGCGTCCGCTGATCGTGCCCACCATGCACGTGGTGGGGCAATGGGACCAGGAAGACATCTATGGCCCCTACGCCACCTACGCGGCGATGGAAGGGCGCGACAAGCACAACAACCTCAATTACCTGGCCATCGGCCCGTGGCGCCATAGCGGCGTCAACTATGAAGGCTCCAGCCTGGGCGCCCTGAAGTTTGACGGCGATACGGCGCGCCAGTTCCGCGAAAAAGTCATGCAGCCATTCCTCAACCAATACCTGAAGGATGGCGCGCCGGAGGCGAATACGGCGCCCGTCGTGTCCTACCAGAGCGGCACCAACCAGTGGCAGCGCCTGCAGCAGTGGCCGCTGGCCTGCGAGACCTGCGACACCAAGCTGACGCCGATCTACCTGCAGGATGGCTACAAGCTGGGCTTTGCGCCAGCGCAAGCGGCGGCGGACGCCGCCAACGGCGCCTTCGACGAATACGTGTCCGATCCCGCCAAGCCCGTGCCTTTCGTGCCCCGTCCCGTGCGCCTGAACGACGCCGACGTGTGGAAGCCATGGCTGGTCAGCGACCAGCGCGGCTATGCGGACCGCACGGACGTGCTCAGCTACGTTTCCGAACCGTTGAAAACGGCCGTGCGCATCGCCGGCGCACCGATGGTCAACCTGTTCGCCGCCACTAGCGGCACGGATGCGGACTGGGTGGTAAAGCTGATCGACGTGTATCCGGACGAAGTGCCGTCGCAGCCGGCCATGGGCGGCTACCAGCTGGGCGTGGCGATGGATATCTTCCGCGGGCGCTACCGCGACAGCTTCGAGCACCCGACGCCAATACCGGCGGGCAAAGTGGAGCGCTACCGCTTCGCCTTGCCGAACGCGAATCACGTCTTCCTGCCCGGCCACCGCATTGCCGTGCAAATACAGTCGAGCTGGTTCCCCCTGTACGACCGCAACCCGCAAAACTACGTGCCGAACATCTTCCTGGCCGACCCGGGCCATTATAGAAAGGCGACGCAGCGCGTGTACCACGCGGCAGGTGCTGCCAGCGCGATCGAATTGCCGATTGCGCCGCTGGACGCCCGCTAGCCCATGCGCATGAGAATGGCGCCCGCCGCGATCAGGCCGATGGCCAGGTAGCGGCGGGGGCTGATTTTTTCGCGCAGGAACAGGGCCGCAATGGCGATGGCGAACAGGATCGACGTTTCGCGCAGGGCCGCGATGGCGGCCACGGGCGCCTGCGTCATGGCCCACAGGGCCAGGCCATACGAGGCCAGCGTGCCGAAACCGCCAAACGCGGCCAGACGCCATTGCGTTTGCGCATACGCAAACAAGCCGGCGCGGCGGCGCAGCAAGGTCCACAGCAGCAGTCCGGCGCCATTCAGCACAAAAATCCACATCGTGTAGGCGGCCGGCGCGCCGGACAGGCGCACGCCGATGCCGTCGATCAGGGTATAGCTGGCGATGACGCAGGCGTTGCCCAGCGCAAAGGCGGTGGCGCGCCCCGTGCTTTTCGCCGCGCCAGGCATGGCGGGCGTGCGCGCGGCGAAATACAGGCCGAAGATGCCCGCGCTGATGCAGGCGACGGCGCCCATCTGCATGGAAGACAGGCGCTCGCCGATCAGCGGCCAGCTGGCCAGCGCCACGAGCAGCGGCGCGCTGCCGCGCATCAGCGGGTAGGCATGGCTCATGTCGCCCGCCTTGTAGGCGGCCGCCAGCAGAGAATAATAGGCCAGCTGTGCCACGGCCGAGGCGGCCAGGTAGGGCCAGCTGGCGGGGGCGGGGGCAGCGACGAAGGGCAAGACTGCCAGCGAGATCAGGGCCGCGCCCGCGGAGACCAGCACGGTGGTGAGGAAGGTATCCTCGCCCGACTTGACGATGGCATTCCAGCTGGCATGCAGCAGGGCGGCAAACAGGACGACGGCGACGACGAGACCGGACATGCAGGCCTTAGCGCGGGCGTATGCTCTGCGACAACAGTTCCTGGCGGTGATGGCGCTGGAAGCCTTCCATCAGGGTGCCCGAGCGGCTGGCTTTTTCCAGCAGTTCGCGCAGGGCCGCCTGGTCATCCGCCGTCAGCGACTTGCGCGACAGGTAGACGCCGCTCATGCCCCACGGCAATTCCGGCAAGGCTTCCAGGCGCAGGCGGTCGGCCAGGCCATACACGCGGGCATCGTTTTGCGCCACGCCGGCCAGGATGGTGGGACTCATGATGGTGGCGTCGATGAAGCCGCTTTGCATCAGGCGCGCCACGGACAATGCGTCAACTTCGTAGAACAGGCGGCCCTGGCTGCTCAGTTCCTTGGCCAGCGCCTGGTAGGACACGCCATAGTCGTAGCCGCGCACGAGCGCCACGCGCAATTCGCGCCGCTCGATCAGTTCCTGCATGGTGTTGATGGGCGTGCGCGTGCCCTGCAGCGAGATCAGCAGGGGCCGGCTGCCCATCAGGGGGATGAACAGGCCGTGCTGGTCGCGCCGCGGCGTGCTGCTGGCGGGTATCAGCATGTCGGCCTTGCCCGCCTCGAACATCGCCTCCAGGCGCGCGCGGGGCACGGCCGTGAAGATGAAATTGCAGCCGAGCTTGGCGCCCATGCTGCGCAGCAAGTCGGGGTAGATGCCGCCGATGGCGGCGCCATTGACCACTACGCTGGCGCCGATGGCCGAGACGGGCACCTGGATGTCGCGCGAGCATTGCGCGCCCGCCAGGGGCGGCAGCGCCAGCGCCAGCATGGCCATGGTCCGGCGCCAGGCGCTGGAATAAAAGTCAGTCATACCCATCCTTGCTCACCATCGAATCGCGGGCGTCGGCAACGTCCGCTTGATTATCCCATTCTCGCTTATTTATTTCTCAAATGCAATATTATCCTGCCGACTACTTTGTGGTGGAAACCGCAAGTCTGGCCAGCCGCTGTGCCTGGAAGTAGCGCCAGGCCACCACGATGCCCAGGGTTTGCATGATGGCGCACAGATAGAAGGTGCTGCCGATGCGCCAGTCCTGTGCTGGCAAGTGGCTCACTTCGCCGAGGATCATGCTGCCGAGCAAAGGCATGATGATGATGCCCAGGCTGCTGATCGATTGCAGGGAGCCCATCAGTTCGCCCTGTTCGCCGGCGTTCGATGATTTCGAGATGATGCCTTGCAGTGCGGGGCCGGCGGCAAAGGCCAGCAGGTTGCACAGGATCAACGCGTACATCATCCAGCCTTGCGTGGCCAGGCCGTACAGCAGGTAGGTGAGGGCGCCCGAGGCCATGCCCAGCAGGGACAGGCGCACTTCGCCAAAGCGCTTGATGAGGATGCCCAGCAATCCCGCCTGCACGACGGCCGCGCACAGGCCCACGCAGAACAGGGCGATGCCGTTCTGGCGCGGCGTCCAGTCGAAGCGGAAATGCGTGTACAGCACCCAGGTGGTGTTGAGCATCATTTGCGCAAACGTCATCAGGCCGAAGGCCAGCACCAGGCCGCGGATCTCCACGCGGCGCACCAGTTTCAGCAGGGCCGCGAACGGATTGATGCGTGCCCAGGTAAAGGGCGCGCGCGGGCCCGGCTGCAGCGATTCGGGCACGAAGAAATAGCCGTAGATGAAATTGGCCGCCGACAGGCCCGCCGCCACGTAAAACGGCAGGTGCAGGTTGATCTCGCCCAGCAGGCCGCCCAGCATGGGGCCGCAGATGAAGCCCAGGCCGAAGGCGGCGCCGATCTTGCCGAAGCTCTTGGCGCGGTTGTCGTGCGTGGAAATATCGGAGGCGTAGGCGGACGCGACCGACATGCTGGCCGACGAGACGCCGCCGATGATGCGGCCGATGAACAGGCAAGCGAGGTTCGGCGCCCAGCCCGTGGCCAGGAAATTGATGCCCATGCCGGCCATCGAGTACAGCAGCACGGGACGGCGTCCCACGCGGTCGCTGATGGCGCCCAGCATGGGCATGAAGATGAATTGCAGCAAGCCGAAGACGGCCGCCATGATGCCGTACCAGAACGCCTGCGCATCCTTGCCGTCGACAAAGTCGCCGATCAGGATGGGCAGCACGGGCACCACCAGGCCGATGCCCAGCATGTCGATGAAGACGCAGACGAGGATGAAATTGAGGTTGCCGGCGCGCGCGGGCGCGGCGCTGGACGGGGACTGGCTGTCGGGGCTGGTTTTATCGGACATGCATGCTTTCGGCGCGTTGGCATCGCGCCGGCGCGTTACAGGATGCTGCTGGCGCGCGGCGCGATAGCTGAGGCTTGCATTATAGACAGCATGCGCGCTGCTGGCTATCGCCACCAAGCTTATGCGTTCATTCCCCATTCGTCGGCAAAGGCGGCGCGAAAATCCGTCAGCACGGCCAGGCGCTGTTCGGCCAGCGCGCGGCCGGCCGCCGTCTGCATCTTGCCGGGAAGCTTGTCGAGCTTGGTGACGATATGGTCGAGCGCGTAAGCCTTGTCGTCGAGCGGGCGATGCCGGGCCAGCGGATCCGTGCCATGCGCCAGCGCGCTATCCATGCGCGCGGCCGTGTAGAACAGGCGCGCCAGTCCCACGGCGCCCAGCGCGTCGATGCGGTCGGCATCCTGCACGATTTGCGCTTCGATCGTGTGCGGCGGCAGGTTGGCGGAAAAACTGTGCGTCTCGATGGCGTGGGCCACGCCGGCCAGTTTTTCTGCCGGGAAATCCAGTTCGGCCAGCTGGCGGCAAGCGAGAGCGGCCGCCTGGCGCGAGGCCAGGTGGCGCTCGGGATGGTTTTTCGGCAGGTTGACCAGGTCGTGCAGGTAGCAGGCGGCCATCACGGTGAGGGCGTCGGCCTGCGCATGTTCCTGCAGCAGGACGGCGGCGTTGCGCCAGACGCGGTGCAGGTGGTTGATGTCGTGGGCGCCGTCATCGCCCAGGCCGGCCGTGGCCAGCGCCAGCAGGCGTGGTTGCCATTGGGAAAGCAAAGAATGCATGGTTCAAAGTCATAAAAAGCAGGGGCCGCCAGTGTGGCATAAAACGCCGCCCCGTGCGGCGGGGAGCGTGACGCCGCGGCGTGCCGTATTCGCCACATAAATTGCATTTTTGAAAAGTCCAAATCAGGCGGCCGCTCTTTTTTAGTGCATGTAAAATTTACATGGGGTAACATTGCCGTACGGAAATTAGAAGCATAAGCTAATTGCGAGAAAGTATTTGCAAAAACATAGCAGTGGCGGCCATTCCATCGTGCATGGCGCGCCACGTCCAGGGTCGCGCGCAGCGTGCCTTGGCCTGCGCCCCAGGCGAGTTAACGAAAGGATTATCATGAACACCAATTCCAGCGACACTGGCGCCACCGTTGCCAAGGCTGCCGAATACCTGGCCTTTACCCTGGGCCAGGAAGAGTATGGCATCGACATCCAGAAAGTCAGCGAAATCCGCAGCTACGAAACGCCGACCCGCATCGCCAACGCCCCCGAGTTCGTCAAGGGCGTGGTCAACCTGCGCGGCATCATCGTGCCGATCGTCGACATGCGCATCAAGTTCAACCTGGGCACGCCCAGCTATGACCAGTTCACCGTCGTCATCATCCTCAATATCGGCAACCGCGTCGTCGGCATGGTCGTCGACCGCGTCTCCGACGTCACCACCCTGATGCCGGAACAGATCAAGCCGGCGCCGGACATGGGCCGTTCGATCAATACGGAATACGTGATCGGCCTGGGTACCATCGACGAGCGCATGCTGATCCTGGTCGATATCGACCAGCTGATGTCCAGCGCCGACATGGGCCTGATCGAAAAACTTGCAGCCTAGGCCGCCAGGAAAAGTCCAGGACGGCGTTGCATTGCCTTGCCGTACTTTCGTACTGTCTTCGGCAACGCGCCTTGCCCTGAACATTTCCTGACACCCTGGTGCCGAGAGGGTTTCTTGGAAACAATTGACCCCAAGCATTGTTTGCTTTTTCTGCAAGGCGCACGCTAGCACCTTTCCTGGCGCACGGTTCAGCCGAACCGTGCGCCAGTTTCACTTTCGTTTCACTTTTTACGCCAATTCGCTACTGCGGCCAGCCAGCGCCCGCCCATGAGCGAGATCGTCAGCTTGTTGCCAGGCTGATGGCAGGGCTTTTTAGGATAGTCACATGAATGTATTACGCAACGTCAGCATCGGTGTCCGCCTCGGACTCGGTTTTGCCGTGATTTTGCTGTTTTCCATGCTCATCACGGGCATCAGCGTCTGGCGCCTGCACGACGTGGCCAGCGCCACGCGCGTCATGATGGAGCAGCCGCTGGCGAAGGAACGCTATATTTCCGACTGGTATGGCCGCATCGACAGCGCCGTACGCCGCACCATCGCCATTGCCCGCAGCAGCGATACCTCGCTCAGTGGCTATTTCGCCGAAGAATCGAAAGTCTCGTCGGCCAGCTCGGCCGAACTGCAAAAGAAGATCGAGGCGCTGATCGACAAGCCGGAAGAAAAAGCCATGTTCGCGGGCTTGCTGGAACAGCGCAAGCTGTACATCGGTTCGCGCGACCAGGTCTACAAGCTCAAGGGTGAAGCGCAGGTCGATGCCGCCAACGAAGTGTTTGAAAAGACCTTCGTGCCGGCCGCCGCGAAATACCAGAAGATGGTGCTGGACTTGCTGGAACACCAGCGCGCCAGCATCGACACGACGGCGCGCGAGATCGACGCCGTCGCCAATACCAGCCGCAACCTGATGCTGGTGCTGGCCGCGCTGGCGCTGGCTTTTGGCGTCGTCTGTGCCTGGGTCTTGACGATGGGCATCGTGCGCCCCCTGCGCACGGCCGTGGACATCGCCCGCAAGGTGGCCGATGGCGACTTGACGGCGCAGATCGACGCCAGCGCCAAGGATGAAACGGGGCAACTGCTGTTGGCCCTGAAGGACATGAACACGAGCTTGCTCAACATCGTCAGCGAAGTGCGTACGGGCACGGACAGCATCGCGACCTCGTCGACGGAAATTGCCGCCGGTAACCAGGACCTGTCTTCCCGCACGGAAGAGCAGGCTGGTTCCCTGGAGGAAACAGCTTCTTCGATGGAAGAGCTGACTTCCACCGTGAAACAGAACGCGGACAATGCGCGCCAGGCGAACCAGTTGGCAGCCTCGGCGGCGCAAGTGGCCGTCAAGGGCGGCGAAGTCGTGGCGCAGGTGGTGGGCACGATGGAATCGATCAACGCGTCGTCGAACAAGATCGTCGACATCATTTCCGTCATCGACGGCATCGCCTTCCAGACGAACATCCTGGCCCTGAATGCGGCCGTGGAAGCGGCGCGCGCCGGCGAACAGGGCCGTGGCTTTGCCGTGGTGGCGTCCGAAGTGCGCAACCTGGCGCAGCGTTCGGCCAGCGCCGCGAAAGAGATCAAGACCCTGATCGGCGCGTCCGTGGAGCAAGTCAACGCGGGCAGCATGCTGGTGGCGCAGGCCGGCTCGACCATGAACGATATCGTCGACAGCGTGCAGCGCGTGAGCGACATCATCACGGAAATCACGGCAGCGAGCAGCGAGCAAAGCGTGGGCATCGACGAGATCAACCGGGCCATCGGCCAGATGGATGCCGTGACGCAACAAAATGCGGCGCTGGTGGAAGAGTCGGCGGCCGCCGCCGAATCGATGCAGCACCAGGCGCACAACCTGGCGCAAGTGGTCAGCGTGTTCAAGCTGAATGGCCAGCAGGCCGGCGCTGGCGCTGCGAACGGTGTAAGACACGCGCAGAAACGCCCGGCAGCACCGCAAACTGCCTTACGCATCGGCACGCGCTGATGCCGCTGTGGCTGTTCCGTGCAGCCGCAGCCTTTTGTTTCCCTTTTATATAGTCTGGTTCCGCTTTTTTAGGATATTCACATGAATTTGTTAAGAAACGTCAGTATTGGTGTGCGCCTCGGCCTGGGTTTTGCCGTGATTTTGCTGTTTTCCATGGTCATCACGGGCATCAGCGTGTGGCGTTTGCACGACGTGGCCACGGCCACGCGCACCATGATGGAGCAGCCGCTGGCGAAGGAACGCTATATTTCCGACTGGTACAGCAAGATCGACAGCGGCATCCGCCGCACCACGGCCATCGTGCGCAGCGCCGACACCTCGCTGGGACCGTATTTTGCGGAAGAAGCGAAACAGTCGTCCGTCGTATCGAGTGAACTGCAAAAGAAAATCGAAGCTTTGATTTCCGGCCCGCAAGAAACGGAGCTGTTCCGCCAGGTCAGCGAAATGCGCAAGGTCTATCTTGATTCCCGCGAGCAAGTATCGAAGCTGAAGGCGGCTGGCCAGACGGAAGAAGCGGAAAAGGCCTTCCAGGCCGTGTTCGTGCCAGGCTCGACGAAATACCAGAAAGTCATCATGAACATGCTGGAACACCAGCGTGCCAGCATTGACGCCACCGCGCGCGAGATCGACGAAGTGGCAAAGACCAGCCGCAACCTGATGCTGGTGCTGGCCGCGCTGGCGCTGGCTTTTGGCGTCGTCTGCGCCTGGGTCTTGACGATGGGCATCGTGCGCCCCCTGCGCACGGCC
The DNA here is from genome assembly GCF_058798815.1 of Janthinobacterium sp. GW822-FHT07A03. Classification (NCBI taxonomy): domain Bacteria; kingdom Pseudomonadati; phylum Pseudomonadota; class Betaproteobacteria; order Burkholderiales; family Oxalobacteraceae; genus Janthinobacterium; species Janthinobacterium sp. GW822-FHT07A03. Next base: position 123,627 of record NZ_JBXAKW010000005.1, read on the forward strand.
GTGGAGATCGCCCGCAAGGTGGCCGATGGCGACTTGACGGCGCAGATCGACGCCAGCGCCAAGGATGAAACCGGGCAACTGTTGCTGGCGTTGAAGGACATGAACACCAGCCTGCTCAATATCGTCAGCGAAGTGCGCAACGGCACGGACAGCATCGCCACGTCCTCGACGGAAATTGCCGCCGGTAACCAGGACCTGTCTTCCCGCACGGAAGAGCAGGCTGGTTCCCTGGAGGAAACAGCTTCTTCGATGGAAGAGCTGACTTCCACCGTGAAACAGAACGCGGACAATGCGCGCCAGGCGAACCAGTTGGCAGCCTCGGCGGCCCAGGTGGCCGTCAAGGGCGGCGAGGTCGTGGCGCAGGTGGTGGGCACGATGGAGTCGATCAACGCGTCGTCGAACAAGATCGTCGACATCATCAGCGTCATCGACGGCATCGCCTTCCAGACGAATATCCTTGCCCTGAATGCGGCCGTGGAAGCGGCGCGCGCAGGCGAGCAGGGGCGCGGCTTTGCCGTCGTGGCGTCCGAAGTGCGCAACCTGGCGCAGCGTTCGGCCAGCGCCGCGAAAGAGATCAAGACGCTGATCGGCGCGTCCGTGGAGCAAGTCAACGCGGGCAGCATGCTGGTGGCGCAAGCCGGTTCGACCATGAACGATATCGTCGACAGCGTGCAGCGCGTGAGCGACATCATCACGGAAATCACGGCAGCGAGCAGCGAGCAAAGCGTGGGCATCGACGAGATCAACCGGGCCATCGGCCAGATGGATGCCGTGACGCAACAAAATGCGGCGCTGGTGGAAGAGTCGGCGGCCGCCGCCGAATCGATGCAGCACCAGGCGCACAACCTGGCGCAAGTCGTCAGCGTCTTTAAACTGAATGGGCAGCAGGCCGGCGTCAGCGGTTTGAAGGGCATCAATGGCACCGCGCGCCCGGCAGCCAAGGCACCGCAAGAAGCGCTGCGGATCGGCCGCGCCGCTTAGTCTTTCTCTACCCAGCCGGCGATCGCCAGCTGCGACAGCCGGTCCGCCTCGCCATTGCGGTGGCGCGGCAGCCAGCGCAAGCTCACATCAGTAAATTGTTCCAGCAGGGCCACTACGGTGGCCCTCTGCGTTTCCAGCCCCTTGGCGCCGACCGGCGTCGTTCCCAGCACGTCATTGATCACCACCTGGCTGTCGCCGTACAGCAGCAGTTGCACGGGCGGCGGGCGCACGCCGAGTGCCGCCTGCAGCACGGCCGTCAGGGCCGCGTATTCCGCGTCGCTGCTGCTGCCATAACCGGCCGCTTCGCTCACTTCGATACGTTCGCCGTTCGGCCCCAGCAGTAGTGCGCCTATGCCCAGCTTGCCCGGGTTCGGGTGGGCGGAACCGTCGAACCAGCCGCGCCAGGCCTGCGGGCCGCCATGGTCCTGCCGCTTGAGCGCCAGCTGCGCGCGGCGCGCCTGCATCCTGGCTTCCTTGCGCAGTTTTCGCGCCGCTGCTTCCGGCATCATGGCTTGATCAGGAAAGTGTCGATCAGGCTGCCGATCCAGCACGCCACCAGCACACCAACGGCCACCGTCATGGCGGGGCCGTCATTGGCGGAGAGCGCCTCCACTTTTTCCATGATCAGCTGCACGTCGAGGGGCAGGGCGCCGCTGTCGATCTGTGCCATAACCTGGTCTAACCGTGCCATGATCTGGCGCAATACGATCGCCAGCGCGACCAGGGCCGGCACGAGGAAGAGGCAGCCACGGGCCTTGCGTTTTAATAAGAAATGCCCGCTGCCGGGAAACACCAGTGCCGACAGCAGCAGGGCGAGATGACGCTTGGAAGGAGGAGAGCCGCTCATGCGTGCCTTTTCTAGGGGAAAGAGCGGCTCATCATACTATTGCCAGCCGAATTTGCGCAGATACACGCGTTTCATGAACGTCGTCAGCAGGGTGTAGCAGACGAGGATGCCCAGCAGCCATGGGAAATAGCCCAACGGCAAGGCTTGCAGCTTGAAGTAGGTCGCCAGCGGGCCCATCGGCAGGAACACGCCCACGGCCATGATGATGGTGGTGGCCACCAGCAGGGGCACGGACGCGATGCTGTCGATGAAGGGCAGCTTGGGCGTGCGGATCAGGTGCACGATCAGCGTCTGCGTCAGCAAGCCCACGACGAACCAGCCGGACTGGAACAGGGTCTGCTGTTCCGGTGTATTCGCGCCGAACACATGCCACATCAGGATAAACGTGCTGATGTCGAAGATCGAGCTGATGGGGCCGAAGAACACCATGAAGCGGCCGATGTCGCGCGGGTTCCAGCTCAGCGGCTGCTGGATCAGCTCGGCGTCGACATTGTCGAACGGGATGGCGATCTGCGACACGTCGTACAGCAGGTTTTGCACCAGCAAGTGCAGCGGCAGCATGGGCAGGAACGGCAAAAAGGCGCTGGCCACCAGCACGGAAAACACATTGCCGAAGTTCGAGCTGGCCGTCATGCGGATGTATTTGAGCATGTTGCTGAAGGTGCGGCGGCCTTCCAGCACGCCTTCTTCCAGCACCATCAGGCTTTTTTCCAGCAGGATGATGTCGGCCGCTTCCTTGGCGATATCGACGGCCGAATCGACGGAAATGCCGATGTCGGCCGCGCGCAGGGCGGGCGCGTCGTTGATGCCGTCGCCCATGAAGCCGACGATATGGCCATTGCCGCGCAGGGCGCGCACCAGGCGCTCCTTGTGCAGCGGGCTGAGCTTGGCAAACACGGTATTCTCTTCGGCCGCCCTGGCCAGGGTGGCGTCGTCCATGTCGTCCAGTTGCGGGCCTTGCAGCACGCCATGCACGGCCAGGCCCACTTCGCGGCAGATCTTCGCCGTCACCAGGTGGTTGTCCCCCGTCAATACTTTTACGGTGACGCCATGTTCCGCCAGCGCGCGCAGGGCGGGCGCCGTCGATTCCTTCGGCGGATCGAGAAACGCCACATAGCCGATCAGGGTCAGCGCCGTTTCATCGGCCACGCCATACACGGTTTTATGGGGCGGCACTTCCTTGACGGCCACGGCCACCACGCGCAAGCCTTCCGCATTGAGGCCATGCGTGGTTTCCAGCACCTTGTCCAGCAGGGCGGCGTCGAGCGGCACGTTGACGCCGTTCAGGCGCAGCTGGCTGCAAGCGGCGAGGATTTCCTCGACGGCGCCCTTGCAGATCAGTTCATGGTGGTCATTCTTTTCGGAAACAACGACGGACATGCGGCGGCGCACGAAATCGAACGGGATTTCATCGACTTTCACGTAATCGCGGGCCAGCTGCATTTCCGTCTGCAATTCCACATGGTCGAGCACGGCGCGGTCCAGCAGGTTTTTCAGGCCAGTCTGGTAGTGGCTGTTCAGGTAGGCGAATTGCAGCACTTCATCCGATTGCTGGCCAAACACGTCCGTATGGCGTTCCAGCACGATCTTGTCCTGCGTCAAGGTGCCCGTCTTGTCCGTGCACAAGACATCCATGGCGCCGAAGTTCTGGATGGCGTCCAGGCGTTTCACGACGACCTTCTTTTTCGACAGTTTCACGGCGCCCTTGGCCAGGGTGCTGGTGACGATCATGGGCAGCATTTCCGGCGTCAGGCCCACGGCGACGGACAGGGCAAACAGGAACGCTTCCATCCAGTCGCCCTTGGTCCAGCCATTGATGAGGAACACCAGCGGCGCCATCACGAGGGCGAAGCGGATCAGGAGCCAGCTGACGCTGTTGACGCCCGCCTCGAATGCCGTGGGCGTGCGCTCGGTGGCCGTCACGCGCGTGGCGATGGTGCCGAAATAGGTGCGGTTGCCCGTGGCCAGGACCAGCGCCGTGGCGGCGCCGGAAATGACGTTGGTGCCCATGAACAGCAGATTGGCCAGTTCCATCGGGTCTTTGCCATGGGCATCGGCCAGTTCGGCCATCTTTTCCACCGGCAAGGATTCGCCCGTCATGGCGGCCTGGCTGACGAACAGGTCTTTGGCGGACAGCAAACGGCAGTCGGCGGGGATCATGTCGCCGGCCGACAGCACGATGATGTCGCCCTGCACCAGCTGGCGGATGGGCAGCTCGATCTGCTGGCCATTGCGCAGCACGGTGGCCGTATTGCTGACCATGGCTTTCAGGCGTTCGGCGGCCCGGTTCGAGCGGCCTTCCTGCACGAAACGCAGCAGGGTTGACAAAATCACCATGGTGCCGATGACGATGGTCGCTTTCGGGTCTTCCGTCAGGTAGGACACGATGGCCAGCACGGTGAGCAGCAGGTTGAACGGATTCTTGTAGCACAGCCACAGGTGCTGGTACCAGGCCAGCGGTTTCTCATGCTCGACCTCGTTCGGCCCCGTTTGCGCGCCGATGACTTGCGCCTCGGCATCGCGCAAGCCTTCCAGGCGCGTGTGCAGGCGGTTCAGGGCGCTGTCCAGGTCTTCATGCGCGGCGGCCAGCAGCTGGCGCGCCAGGTGGTCGGGCACGGGCCGGGCAGTGCTGTTTTCCAGCGGCATGGCGCGGCGGCGGAAGTTGCCAGCCGTATGGCGCTTGCGCAGGAACGATTCGAATAAGCGGGTGAAGAGATTCATTGCTCTTCCTTTCACGACGAGGTGTTGACGGGCGGCGCAGCCGCAGGCAAGACTTGCGTGCCGCCAAGACACAATCGTGCTGGCGGGCAATCCGGGTCAGTAGCCGGTCGCGATCGGAAAGAGGGGGGAGAGGCGCGCAGCCGGACTGGCCGCGCGAGACACCGCACCTTGCTCAGCAAGGCACGGAGGAAACGGAATTCCGCGTTGCTTGCTGTTTAGCTGCCGAGGCAATCGCCGATACAAGATCGGCTACTGTCACTAGAACAAGTACCCACGTGGGACTCCGTAAATGAATAATGGGGGCATCTTATGCACGTGCTGCAAGAGTGTCAACTGAAGAAATCTTAGGTTTCCAAAGTGTAATGTGGCTGTGGGTAAATACGAACGATAGATGTCAAATAAGAAAGGTTGATGCGCGGTGCGGGGAGGGCCGAAGCGGCCATTCCCCTTGCTGTGACAATGTGTGATTCTTTCCGTTTGGCAATCCGTTATGCTCGGGTACGCTGATGGGCTGTAAATAGCCATGGTAAACACGATGCAAATACAGAAAAACACATGTCTACGGAATTCATCGTTGGGGCAGTCATAGCCGGACTTGTTGTCATGTTCTTTGCCGGCAAGCACTTTTCAAAAAAAATGCCCAAAGAAACACATTTCGAATGTGCCCGTTGCGGCACGGTTGCACGCCATACCGATCGCACCATCGCAGCCTGGCGTAACAACAAAACCACATTCTTTTGCCAGTCCTGTCATATCAAATGGGTGCATGCCAGGACGCCACGAGAGCGTGCGCGTGGCGCTTCTGCTGCGGGTTCCAGATCGGGGGCGAGATCAGGTTGCCTGGGCGTTGTTGTGCTGTTTGCCGTCGTTCCGCTGGCTGGCTTTCTACTGGTGTACGCCTATGCCTGACCCATTTTTGGCGTGGCGCGCCTCGCCAAAAGCTTCTCGTTCCCTGCCAGTTTCCACGCTGCTGCTTCGCATGTGTGGAAACCCGTGGATGACTGTTTTACGGCAAGCACTATTGGCAGCGACGGACGTCTTTCGCCCCATTGTGTTGAGTAAGTCGAGCGGCAATGATTTCCAGAGGCGTCCGGCCGCCAGGCCGCCGGTGATCGTTCACCGGCGGCGGTACAGGCCAGGCTGGGCTGGCAGGATATTGATCTAAGGGTCTACCTGCCTGAGTTTTTCGACATCATAGGGCGTGACCTGCCAACGACGGCAAGCGGCCAGGAGCAGTTGTTCGAAGCGAAACTTGAGTAACTAAAATCAATGATAAAAATTATGGAATCTCAAATACAACTTCAGTTGGGACAGAAAATTTCTCGCATTTCCTTATTTTTTTTCGCGTCAATTTTCTTTGGCTGCGCCTTTGCTCCTGAAGTTGTACCGGCTAATGTAAGAATTTTTTCCTTGGCTCTATCGGCATTATTTTATTGCGTGGGAAGCAATAAGTCTGCCTTGATTTCACCGACGAAGAGCCTGCAATGGAAGTTCATGCCGCCGATACCACGAGCTTTGTTTCTCGCTTTTTTTCAGTTGCTAGTATTGTCGGCTGTGATGATGCATCCTGGATGCTTAACTTGCCACGAGTTCACTGGACTCTGCTGGCCAGCGAATCGGACAATATCTGCCACAGCGCCGCATGGCGCTGCTGCAGCGCGGCGCCGCCCGCGTAAATCAGTTCCACGTGCAGGCTGTCGACGATGCCCAGGTAGGCTTGCGCGTACAGGTCGATGCGCTGCGGCGGCAGGCGGGGCGCCAGCCGGCCCAGGCTGGCCACGTAATGCCGTTGCAATTGCGCCAGCAAGGCTTCGTAGCCCGTGCCGACTTCCACGCGCAGGGGCGCGGGCGGCAGATACGCCGTGCGCAGCAAAAAGCGCAGATGGGCCGAATCGGCATAGCGCTGCGCCATGCGGTCGCAGTACAGCGAGCCAGCCAGCTGTCCGCCGGGCGCGGCCAGCGCCGTTTCATCGGCAAAGCAGGCGTCCATGAAGGCTTGCTCTTCGGCCAGGGCGTCGGCAAAGACGTCGAGGAAGAGGGCGTCCTTGCCGGCGAAGTGCGAGTACAGCGAAGCCTTGCGCATGCCGGCCTGTGCGGCGATGTCGCTGAGGGACGAGGCATCGTAGCCATGTTCCGAAAAGTGCACGACGGCGACGGCGCAGATGTTATCGGCCGAAGCCGAGCGTTTCTTCATATGAGGGTAGTAGTTGGGTGAAGCGTCAGTGCGCTCCCAGGCTGCTGGCGTGTGCCGGATGGATGCGCGCAGTAGCCAGGGTCAGCCATGATACCAGCAGGCCGGCCACGGTCAAGAACAGCAGCCAGGGCAATGGCCCCCATTCGGACAGGCTGGCCGCCAGCGGCGTGGCCAGGGACGACAAGCTCATCTGGATGGCGCCCAGCAATGCCGCCGTGGAACCGAGCGCGCGCTGCTGCGAGCCCATGGCCATGGCCATCAGCGCCGCTTCCGCGATGCCCAGGCCAAACAGGGCCACGAACATGCCGGGCACGACGGCCATGATTCCCCCTCCGGCCCAGGCGCCGAGCAGGGCCAGCCCCGCACCGCCCAGCATGGCCGCGCTGCCCGCCGCGCTCAGGCGCGCCACGCCATGGCGGCTTACCAGGCGGCCGCTGGCCATCGCGCCCAGCAGCACGGCCACGCCCGTGGCGCCGAACACGAGGCCGAAACTGCCGGCGGACAGGCCGAAATCGCGCTGGTACACGAGCGACGCGCCACCGATATACGCAAACAGGAAAAAGAACGCGGCCGACAGGGCCAGCGTGGGCAGCAGGAAAGCGCGGTCGAGCGCGATGCGCGCATAGGTGCGGTGCATGCCGCGCGGCGAGACCCGCTTGGCGATGGGTAAAGTTTCCGGCAGGAACAGCGTGCTATTGAGCAGGGTCAAGGTCCCCAGCGCGGCCAGGGCCAGCATCACGGCGCGCCAGCCATAATGCGCGTCGAGCAAGCCGCCCACGGCGGGCGCCAGCACGGGCGCCAGGCCCACGATGGTCATCAACAGGGCAAACAGCTGCGCCGCCTGCACGCCGTCGGCCACGTCGCGCACCATGCTCATTACCACGACCAGGGTCAGCGCCGCGCCCAGGCCCTGCACCGTCCGTGCCAGCAGCAGGGTGTGCAATTGCTCCGCCTGCGACGCCCATACGGCCGCCACGATGTAGACGGCGATGCCGGCCAGCAATGGACGGCGCCGGCCCAGCATGTCCGTCAGCGGCCCGCACAGCAGCTGCCCGCCGCCCAGGGCCAGCAGGAAGACGGTCAGGCTCAGCTGCACATTCGCATACGAGGTGTGCAGCTCGCGCGCCATGGCGGGCATTGAGGCCAGGTACATGTCGATGCCGGCCGGACCGAGCACGGCCACGAGGGCCAGGGAAGCCGCCAGCCCGAGACTGGCGGCGGGGAGAGTGGTTTGCTGCTGCATTGCGCTTCCTTCATCTATCAAAAAACGGGGCATGGACGCCGCTGTGTTTTTCATTGTACACTTACTGCCTACCGGTAGGTAGTTAATCCGATCAATGAAAAGGTGAGAACGATGAAAGAAGAAATCATGACTTGCACATTGCCTCTGCAAGGAGAACGGGCATGACGGAAGTGGGAATTTCGCTCAGCTGCGTGGCCGCGGCGCTGTTGTTTGCCGCCTGGAGTTCGCACCGCAGCCGCTGCGAGCGGCGTGATGTCGTGTTGCTGACGATACTCGGCACTACCCTAGGGCTGCCGGGCTCTGTCTTGCTGGCGCTGTAGAGCGCGCACAAAAAAACGGCAGACCTTGCGGCCTGCCGTTCTGTTTTACTCTTGCCCGGCTAGCCGGGCAAATCAGTTTTACTCTTCTTCATATGAGCTGATCGGTGCGCAGCCGCAGAACAGGTTGCGGTCGCCGTACACGTTGTCGGCGCGGCCGACCGGTGGCCAGTATTTGCGCTGGCGCAAGGAAGCGACGGGGTAGGCCGCAATTTCACGGCTGTACTTGCGTTCCCAGTTGTCCGACATCAATACCTGTGCCGTGTGCGGCGCGTTCTTCAACGGGTTGTCGTCGTGGTCGAATTCGCCGCTGGCGACCTTGGCGATTTCGCCGCGGATGGCGATCATGGCGTCGATGAAGCGGTCGATTTCCACTTTCGATTCGCTTTCCGTCGGCTCGATCATCAGCGTGCCCGGCACGGGGAAGCTCATGGTCGGCGCATGGAAACCGAAGTCCATCAGGCGCTTGGCCACGTCTTCGTTGCTGATGCCGGTGGCGTCCGTGATCGGGCGCAGGTCCAGGATGCACTCGTGCGCGACCAGGCCGTCGTGGCCCGAGTACAGCACCGGGTAGTGCGGCGCCAGGCGGCGCGCGATGTAGTTTGCCGCCAGGATCGCCGTCTCGGTCGCTGCCGTCAAGCCTTCCGCGCCCATCATGGCGATGTACATCCACGAAATCGGCAGGATGCTGGCCGAGCCGAATGGCGCGGCGCTGACGGCGCCGATGCCGGCGACGTCGCGCTGGTAGCCCGACGAACGCTGGTTCGGCAGGAATTTCGCCAGGTGGGCGCCCACGCCGATCGGGCCGACGCCTGGGCCGCCGCCGCCGTGCGGGATGCAGAAGGTTTTGTGCAGGTTCAGGTGCGACACGTCGCCGCCAAACGAGCCGGGAGCGGCCACGCCGACCAGCGCATTCATGTTGGCGCCGTCGATGTAGACCTGGCCGCCGTGCGAGTGGATGATTTCGCACAGTTCCTGGATGCCTTCTTCAAACACGCCGTGGGTGGACGGGTAGGTGACCATCACGCAGGCCAGGTTGGCGCTGTGCTTTTCCGCTTTCGCCTTCAGGTCGGCCAGGTCCACGTTGCCGTTGGCGTCGCAGCTGGTGACGACGACCTGCATGCCGACCATGTTGGCCGAGGCAGGGTTGGTGCCGTGCGCCGACGATGGAATCAGACAGATGTTGCGGTGGCCTTCGCCGCGCGATTCGTGGTACGCCTTGATCACCAGCAGACCCGCGTATTCGCCCTGCGAGCCGGCGTTCGGCTGCAGCGAGACGGCAGCGTAGCCCGTCAGCGCGCACAGCATCTCTTCCAGCTGCGCGATCATTTCGCGGTAGCCGACCGTTTGCGCATCGGGCGCGAACGGGTGGATGTTCGAAAATTCCGGCCAGGTGACGGGGATCATTTCGCTCGTCGCGTTCAGCTTCATGGTGCACGAACCGAGCGGGATCATGGTGCGGTCCAGCGCCAGGTCCTTGTCGGCCAGGCTGCGCAGGTAGCGCAGCATTTCGTGTTCCGAGTGGTAGCTGTTGAAGACGGGGTGGGTCAGGTAGGCGCTCTCGCGCGCCAGGTTGGCCGGCAGCGCGCTGGTCACCGCCGCTTCGACGGCGTCCAGGTCCGGGGCGGCAGGCGCGTTGGCCAGGCCGTGCGCGAACACTTTCCACAGCAGCGCGATATCGTCGCGCGTGGTGGTTTCGTCAAGCGACACGCCGACATGGGTGTTGTCGATCTTGCGCAGGTTGACGCCGTGGTGCATGGCCGTCGCGTGCAGCTGCGCCGCATCGGCGACGTTGATCGTCAGGGTGTCGAAGTAGCTCGCGTTGACGACGCCATAGCCCAGGGTTTTCAGGTTGGCGGCCAGCACGCCCGTGTATCGGTGCACGCGCTGGGCGATCTGCAGCAGGCCGGCGGGGCCGTGGTAGACGGCGTACATCGAGGCCATCACGGCCAGCAGCACTTGCGCCGTGCAGATGTTGGACGTCGCTTTTTCGCGGCGGATATGCTGTTCGCGCGTTTGCAGGGCCAGACGGTACGCCTTGTTGCCTTGCGCATCGACGGTCACGCCCACCAGGCGGCCTGACATATTGCGCTTGAATTCATCGCGCGTGGATAGGTAGCCCGCGTGCGGGCCGCCGAAACCGAGCGGCACGCCGAAGCGCTGGCTGTTGCCGACGACGACGTCGGCGCCCCATTCGCCAGGAGGGGTCAGCATGGTCAGGGCCAGCAGGTCGGCCGCGACGATGACCATGGCGCCATTCGCGTGCAGTTTTTCCACGCCGGCGCGGTAGTCGCGGACTAAGCCGTTCACGCCAGGGTATTGCAGCAGCACGCCGAAGCAGGCGTCCAGCGCTTCGATTTCAGCCGGATCAAACGTACGCACTTCGATGCCGATCGGCTGGGCGCGCGTCTGCACCACTTCCAGCGTTTGCGGCAGCACGTCATTGGCGACGTACAGCACGTTCGACTTCGACTTGCCCACGCGCTGGATCAGCGTCATCGCTTCGGCGGCGGCCGTGCCTTCGTCCAGCATCGAGGCGTTCGAGATGCCCATGCCGGTCAAATCCGTGATCACTTGCTGGAAATTCAAAATCGCTTCCAGGCGGCCTTGCGAAATCTCAGGCTGGTAAGGCGTGTAAGCCGTGTACCAGGCGGGATTTTCAAAGATGTTGCGCAAAACGACACCAGGGGTAAACGTGTTGTAGTAGCCTTGGCCAATCAGGGATTTGAGCACCTGGTTCTTGCCGGCGATGGCTTTCAGGCGCGACAGGGCTTCCTGTTCCGGCATCGGCTGCGAGTACGCGCCCAATGGCAGGGCGCCCTTGTTGCGGATGTTGGCCGGTACCAGGGCGTCGATCAGCGCGGCGCGCGATGGATAGCCGAGGGTCGCCAGCATGGCTTGCTGTTCGGTGACGGAAGGGCCGATGTGGCGGGCGATGAAGGCATCGCGTGCTTCGAGTTGGGTCAGGCTGGTGCGGGTCATGATATAGAGGCCAAAAAAGACTGAAAAACCGGGATGCGGCGCGCGGGCGCGGCGGCGGGGTATAGCTACAAAATTAAATGCAAACGGGCCGCAAACGCGGCCCGTGAGTCAAACGCGATCAGGCGCCGGTGGTGGCGCCATAGGCGGCAGCGTCGAGCAAGCCGTCCAGGGCCGACACGTCGGCTGGCTTGATCTTGAACAGCCAGTTGGCGTAGGCGTCGGCGTTGATCGACTCGGGCGAGTTGACCACGTCGTCGTTGACGGCCACGACTTCGCCGGCGATCGGCGCGTAGATGTCGCTCGCTGCCTTGACCGATTCCACCACGGCGGCGTCGTCGCCGGCGCCGTAGCTGTTGCCCACGGTTGGCAGTTCGACGAAGACGATGTCGCCCAGGGCGTCCTGCGCGTACTCGGTGATGCCGACGGTGATCGTGCCGTCGCCTTCAAGGCGTACCCATTCGTGGGAAGCGGTGTACTTCAGGTCTGCAGGAATGTTCATGTGTGGCTCCAGATGGTAAGTGTTCGTTATTGATTATGGTTGTACGGTCTTGCGGGCGGCTCTATAAATACGCTTACGCAGCCAGGATTTTACCGTTACGCACGAAAGGCAGCTTGACGACGGAAGCGGCCAGCTGCTTGCCGCGGATTTCCACGTGCACGGTGTCGCCCACGTTGACGCCGTTCGGCACGCGCGCGAGAGCAATGGCTTCCTGCATGGTCGGGCTGAAGGTGCCGCTGGTGATTTCACCGGTGGCGTCGCTGCCGGCAATGATGACTTTTTGATGGGCGCGCAGCACGCCGCCTTTTTCGCGCAGGATCAGGCCCACGAATTGCGCGTTCTGGCCTTTCGCCAGCAGGGCGGCCTTGCCGATGAAGTCGCGCTCGCTGACCAGGTCGATGGTCCACGCCAGGCCCGCGTCCAGCGGGTTGACGGTTTCGTCCATGTCCTGGCCGTACAGATTCATGCCCGCTTCCAGGCGCAGGGTGTCGCGCGCACCGAGGCCGGCCGGCTTGACGCCGGCGGCAGCCAGGGCGTTCCACAGCGCTTCCACCTGGGTGGCGGCCACGCCGATTTCAAAGCCGTCTTCGCCCGTGTAGCCGGTGCGCGCCAGCATGACTTCGCCGAAGGCCGTGTCCTTGACGATGACGACATTGAAGGGCTTGATGGCTTCGGACGCGGCTTGCGTTTCCGGCAGCACTTGCCACACCTTGGCGCGCGCGTTCGGGCCTTGCACGGCCACCAGGGCCATCGGATTGTTGGCATTGCGGCGCTCGGTGATCGTCAGGCCGCTGTTGGTGTTGGTGTTTTGCTGCTGCATCCACGCCACGTCTTTTTCAGCCGTGCCCGCGTTGACGACGAGGCGGAACCAGTTTTCGTTGAAGAAGTAGACGATCAGGTCATCGATGACGGTACCTTCGGCATTCAACATGCACGAATACAGCGCCTTGCCCGACACTTGCAGCTTGTCAACGTTGTTGGCCAGCAAGCCGCGCAGGAAGGCGCGCACGTTGGGGCCTTCGATATCGACCACGCACATATGGGACACGTCGAACATGCCGGCGTCGCCGCGCACGGCGTTGTGTTCTTCGATTTGCGAGCCGTAGTTGACGGGCATGTCCCAGCCGCCGAAATCGACCATGCGGGCGCCGAGGGCACGGTGGGCGTTGTTGAGTGGGGTCGCTTTGAGCGTCATGGATTCCTCGGGACGAAGGTAAAGGGGGAAGTTAACAAAACATAGAATAGCCAAACACGGCTTTCCAGCGTGATCACTGACCCCCCTGTCCTTTGTACCTGAGAGATTACGGGGAGCTTGCCCCGTGCGCCCCTTCGGTGGGCCGCCGGCATGTGCCGCGGCCGCTCTCCAGAGTTGAGCTAAAACGTGTCGCCAAAGCAACAGCTTCAGTCCGCCTGATCGGTCCTTTTGCCTGAGAGTTTTTGGGTAGTGCCCCTTCGGCGGCAACGCTGGGTTGCCCTCTCCCGATCAAGTGGGAGGAATATATGCCAGCAGGGTGTTTCTGTCAATCTGAAAAGACGTTGCCAAATTGCAGCAAAAGTCCCGGTTTGCGGGGCTGGGAGGGGTGCTGGCCCGGTGCAAAAGGGCGCCCGGCCGCGCGGGAATGCGCTATGATGAAATCCTGGCTTTCTTGCGGGTGCCTGCCATGAACACTACACAAAGCGAGACGCAAAACAACACCGAGCAGCACGGTTACTTTACCCTCTCGGGCGATGTCAACAGCGACATGGTGCGGCGCGTCTTCAACGCCGTGGCCGACATCACGGAAGACAAGCTCACCACCGCGCACATCCTGATCCAGTCCAACGGCGGCTACGTCAGCGACGGCATCTGTCTGTACAACTTCCTCAGCAAGTTGCCGTTCGACATCATTACCTACAACGCGGGCGCCGTGGCGTCCATCGCCGTGACCCTGTTCTTGTCGGGGCGGCACCGCCATGCCAGCGACACGGCCCGCTTCATGGTGCACAAGTCGCATGCGACAGCCTCGCCCGGTTCGCGCCCCGATGCGCTCAGCATCATCGTCGAAGGCTTGCGCGCCGACGACATGCGCACCGAGCGCATCCTGCGTGGCCACGTCAGCCTGACGGAAGAGCAGTGGCAGGTGCACGCGTATTCCGACCTGCACCTGACGGCCGACCAGGCGCTGGAAGTGGGCATGGTCGAATCGATCCGTGATTTTGCACCCCCCAAGGGCAAGCGCCTGACGAATATCTGAGGCGTCGCCGGTGCGGCATCCGCGAGAATATTTTCATATGGCAATTTTCGAAGTGGAAATTGTAATGGAATGTAATTCTTGCCCGTAGTTGATAAAAACCCGGGTGCAAGCAGGGCCAGTCGTGGCATAGTGCACGCTGATCATGAAATAAGCGTAGGCACGATGACTTGGTGGAATGGGATTTCTTTTGCGGCCGACATGTCCGTGATGGGACCGGCTGGCGTGGCGATCGCCCTGTGGCTGCTCGTGTCGCGCCAGTGGCGGCTGGTACTCAGCTGGAGCTTGTGGTATGGCGGCGGCCTGGCCCTCGTGGTGCTGTCGAAGCTGGCCTTCATGAGCTGGGGCGTGGGCAGCAGCACGCTCGACTTTACCGGTTTCAGCGGCCACGCCATGCGCGCCGGCGCCGTGTTTCCCGTGCTGATGTATGTGCTGCTGCAGCGGGCCGCGCCGCGCTGGCGCCATGCCGGCGTGCTCGTCGGCGTGGCCTTTGCCGTGCTGGTGGCCATTTCGCGCGTGGTCGTGCATGCGCACAGCGTGTCGGAAGCCGTCAGCGGCTGCGTGCTGGGCCTGGCGCTGGCGCTGGGCTTCATGTGGAATGCCCGTGGCGCCGTCAATTTCGCCGTCAGCCATGCGCTGGCCCTGGCCAGCCTGGTACTGATGGTGGTGCTGAGCTTCAAGGCCGAACCCATGCCGACCGAGCAATGGCTGCAAAAACTGGCCATGGTGCTGTCCGGCCATGAGCGCGTTTTTTCCCGCGCGGACTGGAAACTGGCGCAGGATGGCCGCCCAGCCCGTTGAGATGGTGCCCGCCGGCACTTGACGCTGCTGTTTTTTGGCCAGAAAAGCATCAGGAAATGGTATGATGAACCACTTTTTTTTGCGGCGGGCGGCCAGGCTGCCGTCGCAATGGTGCATCTGAACTGAATATGAACCGGGTTCGCCGATAATTCAACCGCCAGCATAGGCCAGGAACTCTAAAACACGTGCGTCTCTCTTCCATCAAGTTGTCGGGATTTAAGTCTTTCGTCGATCCCACCAATTTCCAGGTGCCAGGCCAGCTCGTGGGCGTGGTCGGACCGAATGGCTGCGGCAAGTCGAACATCATCGACGCCGTGCGCTGGGTGCTGGGCGAGTCGAAAGCGTCGGAGTTGCGCGGCGAGTCGATGCAGGACGTCATCTTCAACGGCTCCACGCACCGCAAGCCGGCCGGCCGCGCTTCCGTGGAGCTGGTGTTCGACAACAACGATGGCAAGGCATCCGGCCAGTGGGGCCAGTACGCCGAGATCGCCGTCAAGCGCACCCTGACGCGCGACGGCACCTCCACCTATTACATCAATGGCCAGCCCGTGCGCCGGCGCGACATCCAGGACATCTTCCTCGGCACGGGTCTCGGTCCGCGCGCCTACGCCATCATCGGCCAGGGCATGATTTCGCGCATCATCGAATCGCGGCCCGAAGAATTGCGCGTCTTCCTCGAAGAAGCGGCCGGTGTCTCCAAATACAAGGAACGCCGCCGCGAGACGGAAAACCGGCTGCAGGACACGCGCGAGAATTTGCTGCGCGTGGAAGACATCTTGCGCGAACTCAATGCCAACCTGGAAAAGCTGGAAGCGCAGGCGGCCGTGGCCACGCGTTTCCACGCCTTGCAGGCGGACCAGGAAGAAAAACAGAAATTGCTGTGGCTGTTGCGCAAGAACGAGGCGCAAAACGAGCAGACGCGCTATTTCCGCGAAGTGGAACAGGCGCAGACGGACCTGGAAGAGCAGACGGCCAAGCTGCGCAATGTCGAGCTGACCCTGGAACAGATGCGCCAGGCGCACTTTGCCGTGGGCGACCGCCTGCATACGGCGCAAGGCCATCTGTACCAGACGAATGCGGAAATCGGCAGCCTGGAAGCGCAGATCAAGTTCGTCATCGAATCGCGCGCCCGCCTGCAGGCCCAGCTGGCCACCTTGACGGCCCAGCGCGACCAGTGGAACAGCCAGGGCAGCGAATACCAGGAACAGATCGAAGAGGCGGAATTCCACCTCGAGGAACTGGCCGCGAAGGTGGAACAGTCGCAAATGATGGCCGAGCAGAAGGGCGAGCAATTGCCCGAGCTGGACGCCGCCTGGCGCGCCGCGCAGAACAAGAGCACGGAATCGCGCGCGCGGATCATGCAGGCCCAGCAGCAGCTGGAACTGGAATCGGCGCACCAGCGCAACGCCTCCAACATCCTGGCCAGCCTCTTGAGCCGCCGTGAGCGCCTGCAGCAGGAAAAGAACAGTCTGAGTTTGCCTGACAGCAGCCATCTGGAAAACCTGAAACTGCAGCTGGAAGAAAAACAGCAAACCCTGGAAGAGCAGGGCTTCTACCTGGAAGAAGCGCTGGAGCAGCAGCCCAAGCTGGAACAGGAACGGGCCGAAGCCCAGGCACAGGTCAATGCCGAAACGGCGGCCAACGCCCAGCTGGAAGCGCGTCTTTCTGCTTTGAAACAATTGCAGGAACGGGTGCAGACGCAGGGCAAGGTCCAGCCGTGGCTGAAAAAGCACGAGCTCGACACCTTGCCCCGCCTGTGGCAAAAGCTGCAGATCGAAGCGGGCTGGGAAGCGGCCATGGAATCGATCTTGCGCGAGCGCACGTCGGCCCTGCAACTGTCGAATATCGACTGGGCCAAGGCCTTCTTTGCGGACGCGCCGCCGGCCAAGCTGGCCCTGTATGCGCCATCGACGGTGGCGCCGTTGCCGCTGCCGGACGTGCCAGGCCTGAAACCGTTTTTGAACTTGCTGAAACTCAACGATCCCGGCTTGCGCGGCTTGCTGCAGGATTGGCTGTACAACGCCTACGCCGTGGAAGACGCGGCCGAGGCGTTGGCCGAACGGGCGAAATTGCCGCCGGGCGGCTATTTCGTCACGCGGCTTGGGCACGTGGTCACGGCCACCAGCGTGCGCTTCTATGCGGCCGATTCGGAGCAGGAAGGCATGCTGGGCCGCCAGCAGGAAATCGACAATATCGGCAAGCAGTTGCGCGCGCAGCAACTACTGGCCGAAGAGGCGCGCGCCCGTTCCGTGCGGGCCGACGCCGCCGTGGGAACCTTGACGCGCAACCTGTCCGACTTGCGCTTGCGCATACAGCAACTGACGTCTTCCGTGCATACTCTGCAACTGGACGTGGTGAAACTGTCGGAAGTGGAAGCGCGCTTCAACCAGCGCAGCACGCAGATCGGCGCCGACCTGGCGGAAATTGCCGCGCAGGAAGCGGAGCAGCAGCAGATCAAGGCCGAATCGGAAGAGAAATTCGAGCAGCTGGACATGGAACTGGGCAACCTGCAGGAAGCGCACGAAGACGGCCATACGGACTTCCTGCAGAAGGAACAGCGTCTGGCCGAGGCGCGCGAAGCCTTGCGCGACCTGGAGCGGGCCGCCAAGGATACGGAATACGCGGAAAAAGCCCACCGCGCGAAGATCGAGGAATTGCGCCGCAATATCGCCACGGCCAGTACGCAGGCCCAGCAAGTAACGGCCAGCCTGCAGGCGGGCGAACTGGAACTGGCCAACCTGGAAAGCGGCGCGGCCGCCGACGGCTTGCAGGACTTGCTCGAGCGCCGCACCACGCAGGAGCGGGCGCTGGCCGACGCGCGCCATGAACTCGATCAAATTACGCAGCAGCTGCGCCTGTCCGAAGATGCGCGCACGCAATCGGAACGCAGCCTGCAGCCGCAGCGCGACAAGATCATGGAAATGCAGCTCAAGGAACAGGCCGCGCGCCTGAACCAGGAGCAGTTCGCCCAGCAACTGCTGGAGTCGGGCGCCGACGAGGCCGCCTTGACGGAAAAATTGCATCCGGACATGCGCCCCTCGTATCTGCAGGGCGAAGTCACGCGCCTGACCAACGCCATCACGTCGCTGGGCGCCGTCAACCTGGCCGCGCTGGACGAACTGGCGCAGGCATCCGAGCGCAAGAATTTCCTCGACGCCCAGAATGCCGACCTGACGGAAGCGATCAACACGCTGGAAGACGCGATCCACAAGATCGACAAGGAAACGCGCGACTTGCTGCAAGACACGTTCGACAAGGTCAATCACCACTTTTCCGAGCTGTTCCCCATCCTGTTCGGCGGGGGCCAGGCCAGGCTGACCATGACGGGCGACGAGATTCTCGATTCCGGTGTACAAGTCATGGCGCAGCCTCCCGGCAAGAAAAATGCCACCATCCACCTGTTGTCCGGTGGAGAGAAGGCGCTGACCGCGACCGCATTGGTGTTTTCCATGTTCCGCCTGAATCCGGCGCCGTTCTGCCTGCTCGATGAAGTCGATGCACCGCTGGACGATTCGAACACGGAACGCTTCTGCCGCATGGTCAAGCGCATGTCCGACCAGACCCAATTCCTTTTCATTTCGCATAACAAGATTGCGATGGAAATGGCCCATCAATTGATCGGTGTGACGATGCAGGAGCAGGGCGTATCGCGCATCGTGGCGGTGGACATGGAGTCCGCCGCAAATTTTGCAACCGAGGCACAAGCAGCATGACAGACCTTCAAATTACCTTGTTCGGCGCCGGCGGCGTCTTTATCGTCGGTGTTTTCTCCTACAACAAATGGCAGGAATACAAGGCCAAGAAAAGCGTGGAGCGGGCTTTTTCCACCGACCACGACGACGTGCTGATGCGCGACGGCGATGCGCCGGCAGTGGAGGCCCAGGAACCCGTCCTGCGCCAGGAACCGCGCTTTGACGCCGCGCCCGCCGCCAAGGCCGAACCGTCGTTCGGCGCGCCGCCGACGGCGCCCGTGCCCGACGCCCCCGTGCATGCGGAACCATCGCTCGGCGAAGCTGGCGTCGAGGCGCCTGCTGCCGTGGCCGCGCCGCTGCAGCAGGAAGTCAGCGCCGCCAGCGAGCAGGCGACCAGCCTGGTCGACCCGCTGATCGATTGCCTGCTGCCTTTGTCGCTGGAAGCGCCCGTGCGCGGCGACAAGATCCTGCCCGTGCTGCAAACCTTGCGCCTGGTGGGCAACAAGCCCGTCCATTTCATTGGTTTGCACGTGAATGGCGACTGGGAACCGATCACGCATGGCGGTGTCTACACCAAGATGCAGGGCGGCGTGCAGCTGGCCAGCCGCAGCACGGCCCTGAATGAACTCGAATACTCGGAACTGGTCACGCGCCTGCGCGGCGTCGCCGACGAGATCGGCGCCGAGCCGGAAGTGCCGGACATGATGGAAGTGATGGCCGAAGCGCGCAATCTGCACCGTTTCGTGGCCGGCCACGACGCCCAGTTGGGCGTCAACCTGCACACGAATGGCGCGCCATGGGCCATTTCCACCTTGCTGTTCGCGCTGGAAAAGCAGGGCTTCGACGTGCGTCCCGATGGCCGTTTCGTCATGCCCGACGGCGACGGCAGCTATCTGTTCTCGCTGTCGACGAATGTCACCCTGGCCGAGGAAACCACGTCCCGTTTGACTCTGCTGCTGGACGTGCCCTGCGTGGCGCCCGCGCGCGACGGTTTCGGCGCCATGGTCGCTTGCGCCAAGGCACTGGTGGGCCGCCTCGACGCCACCATCGTCGATGATTACAACCAGGCCCTGTCCGATGCGGCGCTGGCCGAGATCGCCGGCCAGGTGCAAGAGTTTTACCAGGAAATGGATGCGGCCGACATTCCGGCCGGTTCCACCCGCGCCCTGCGTTTATTTAGCTGAAGAATCCCGCAACAATGACTGATCCGATCAACCAGGACGCCGCAGCGCGGGTCCTGGATCTCACTGCCGAACTCAACCGGCACCTGCACGCCTACCACGTGCTCGACAATCCCACGATTCCCGACGCCGAGTACGACAAGCTGTTCGTCGAGCTGCAGGCGCTGGAAGCGGCGCATCCCGACTTGCTGCAACCGGATTCGCCCACCCTGCGCGTGGGCGCGGCACCCTTGCCGCAATTCGAGCAAGTCACGCACACGGTGCCGATGTTGTCGCTGAACAATGGTTTCTCCGATGACGATATCGTCAACTTTGACCGCCGCGTGCGCGAAGGCCTGGACCTTGACGGTGCGGAAGTCGACTACGCTGCCGAAGTGAAATTCGATGGCCTGGCCATCAACCTGCGCTATGAGCACGGCCTGTTCGTGCAGGCGGCCACGCGCGGCGACGGCGCCACGGGCGAGGACGTGACGGCGAATATCCGCACCATTTCCGGCATCCCGCTGCGCTTGCATGGCGACAAGATTCCGGCCGTGCTCGACGTGCGCGGCGAAGTGATGATGTTCAAGGGCGATTTTGCCCGCCTGAACGAACGCCAGCGCGAGGCGGGCCAGAAGGAATTCGCCAACCCGCGCAATGCGGCGGCCGGCAGCCTGCGCCAGCTCGATTCGCGCATCACGGCGCAGCGCAAGCTGCGCTTCTATGCCTACGGCATCGGCGCCCTCGATGGCGCCGCCATGCCCGTATCGCATTCGGCCTTGCTTGACTGGTACGAAACCCTGGGCATCCCCGTGTCGAAGGAGCGCAAGGTGGTGCAGGGCGCGCAGGGCTTGCTGGCCTACTATGCCGACATCGGCGCGCGCCGTCCCGCCTTGCCGTATGAAATCGACGGCGTGGTCTACAAGGTGAACGCGACGGAAGACCAGCAGGAGCTGGGCTTTGTCTCGCGTGCGCCGCGTTTTGCGCTGGCGCACAAGTTCCCCGCCGAAGAAGCGCTGACGCAGGTGCTGGGCATCGACATCCAGGTGGGCCGCACGGGCGCGATGACGCCCGTGGCGCGCCTGGCGCCCGTGTCCGTCGGCGGCGTGACGGTGACCAACGCCACCTTGCACAATGAAGACGAGGTGCTGCGCAAGGATGTGCGCGTGGGCGATACCGTCGTCGTGCGCCGCGCTGGCGACGTGATTCCCGAAGTGCTGTCCGTGGTGCTGGAGAGGCGTCCGGAACCGGCGCCGCTGCCGTTCAAGATGCTGGAAGCGTGTCCCGTCTGCGGCTCGCACGTGGTGCGCGAAGAGGGCGAGGCCATCGCCCGCTGCTCGGGCGGCCTGTTCTGCTCGGCGCAGCGCAAGGAAGCGTTCCGTCATTTCGCGGGCCGCCGCATGATGGATATCGAAGGCTTGGGGGAACGTTATATCGATACCCTGGTCGAACTCGAATACGTGCATGGCCTGGCTGACCTGTACAGCTTGACCCTGGACAAATTACTGGAAATGAAGCTGCGCGCCGACGAACGCGATGGCTCCACGCCGGAAACAGTGCAACAAGGCAAGATTCCCACCAAATGGGCGGAAAACCTGCTGGCGGGCATCGAAGCGAGCAAGCGTCCGCCGCTCGAGCGTTTCCTGTTTGCCTTGGGCATCCGCCACGTGGGCGAGTCGACGGCGAAGACTCTGGCCGAATGGCTGGGCAGCCTCGACTACGTGCGCCGGGCGCCGGCCGCCTTGCTGCGCGTGCTGCCCGATATCGGCGGCACGGTGGCCGAATCGATCGCCGACTTCTTTGCCGAAGAAAAGAACCAGCAGGCGCTGCAGGCATTGCTGGATGCGGGCGTCACGCCGCAGGGCGAACACGCACCCAGCGCCAAGCTGCGCACGCAACTGGAGCAAACCACGCTGCTGGCGGCCATCGGCATCCCGAAGCTGACGGAGCCGCGCAGCAGGCAGCTGGTAGAGCGGGGCGTGACCCTGGCCAGCCTGGCGGCGCAAGGCGCCAGCTTCCACGCGGGCTTGCCCGCCGCCGTGGCCGAAGCGCTGGCGCAATGGCTGGCCGATGAGGGCAATGTCAAGCTGCTTGGTCAACTGGACGCCCTGCGCAGTGAATTACTGTCACAATTGCCTGAAATGCCAGCCAATGGCGGCAAGCTGGACGGCAAGACTTTCGTTTTGACGGGCACCTTGCCCAACATGAGTCGCGATGAAGCCGCGGAGCTGATCGAAGCGGCCGGTGGCAAGGTCAGCGGTTCAGTGTCGAAGAAGACTGGCTATGTCGTGGCCGGTTCGGACGCCGGCAGCAAATTGGCCAAGGCCCAGGAACTGGGCGTGACCATACTCGACGAGGCTGGCTTGCTGACCCTGTTGGCGCAAGACTAATCATTCATTACAGAAGACCCATGAAAAAAATCAGAAAAGCAGTCTTTCCTGTCGCTGGCCTGGGCAGCCGTTTCTTGCCTGCGACCAAGGCGCAACCGAAGGAAATGTTGCCTATCGTCGACAAGCCATTGATCCAGTATGCGGTGGAAGAAGCCGTGGCGGCGGGTATCACGGAAATGATCTTCATCACGGGCCGCAACAAGCGCGCCATCGAAGACCATTTCGATACGGCCTATGAGCTGGAGTCTGAGCTGGAAGCGGCCGGCAAGCGCCAGTTGCTGGAAATGGTGCAAAACGTCATTCCCAAGCACATCAATTGTATTTACATACGCCAGTCGGCGCCGCTGGGCCTGGGGCATGCCGTGCTGTGCGCCCGCCCCGTGATCGGCGACGAGCCGTTTGCCGTGCTGCTGGCCGACGATTTCATGGATGTGGAAGAGGGCGTGCGCCCGGTGCTGGCACAGATGGCGGATGTATATCAGTATGAAAACTGCTCCTTGCTGGCGGTGCAGGACGTACCGCGCGCGGAAACCAAGCAGTACGGCATCGTCAGCGCCCAGCATTATCAGCCCGACCTGGAACTGGTCTCGGCCATCGTGGAAAAGCCCGCGCCCGAAGAGGCGCCATCGACCTTGGCCGTAGTGGGGCGTTATGTGCTGACCAGCCGCATCTTCGAACACCTGGAAAAAATCGGCACGGGCGCCGGCGGCGAAATCCAGCTGACGGACGGTATTGCCGCCCTGATGCGCGAAGAGCGCGTGCTGGCTTACCGCTACCAGGGGCAGCGTTATGACTGTGGCTCCAAACTGGGTTATCTGAAGGCAACGACGGCGATGGGCATGAAACATCCGGAAACGGGTGCGGCCTTCCGCTCTTATCTGCAAGAACTGCAATCGATACTGGAAGCAAAATGACGGTACGTGAAATTCTGAAGATGGGCGATCCGCGCCTGCTGCGGATGGCCGAACCCGTGCGTGAATTCGATACGCCCGAATTGCATGCCTTGATCGCCGACATGTTCGACACCATGCATGCGGCCAATGGCGCGGGTCTGGCGGCGCCGCAGATCGGCGTCAACCTGCAGCTGGTGATCTATGGCTTCAAGCAGAATCTGCGCTATCCCGACGCGCCGCAAGTGCCGGAAACCGTGTTGATCAACCCCGTGCTGACGCCTTTGTCGGAACGCAAGGAAGAGGGTTTCGAGGGCTGCCTGTCCGTGCCGGGCCTGCGCGGCAGCGTGCCGCGCTGGAGCGAGCTGCACTACGAGGGCGTGGATCAGTTCGGCCAGCCCATCAGCCGCGACTGCGACGGCTTCCATGCCCGCGTGGTGCAGCATGAAGTGGACCATCTGCACGGCATTCTGTATCCGATGCGTATCGTCGACTTCACGCAGTTCGGTTACACAGAAGTGATGTTCCCTGACCTGGATCCGAACGACGACGACTAGGCGGCCTCACCTTGGGGCGTCAGTGATTATTTTTCAGATTCCATGCACGCCTCACTTTGCTTTGCCATGTAGATCGGATTTTCCTGCCTGCGAAATTCGCAGAAATAGCGATACTCAAAATGCCTGAAACCGGTATCCCGGCTATCTTCGTCGTCGCGGATAAAGGTCAGAGTGGCGGTCGGGTAGGCACTTTTTAGCTGTTGCTGATAGTCATTGCAGGCGGCCGTGCGGTTATATCCTCCTCCTCGCCATGGTGACCACTCGTTCTTGAGCTCATCGATGGCATAGTGCTCTATGCCATGGCTGGGATGTTGGCAAACGGGAAAGTCAGCGCATGTGGCGGATTTTTTTACTCCCGCCCCTGCGGCCGTCAGCAGGTGCTGGGCGCGTGTGATCGGGATGATGTAAGTGACCAATTGGCCACCATTGTTGATCGCCACAGCAACCCCTACCACCGTGCCATATCGGCCAAAGACCGGACCTCCGCTATTGCCTGGATTAAGCGCCAGATTGGTTTGCCACCACGGTTTTAGTTGACCGTCGAGTATGGTATTTTCCGCTGTTTTTTGCCCGGCTGGCACCAGCGCCAGGTCGCTCGCGCCAGCAAAGCCGAGGGCTGTTAACGTGGTGCCGACGACGATATTGTCAGGCGAGGCGATCGTTACCGTCGGCCACGGCGCAGCGCCAGGCGCCATAGGCAACTTCAGCAAGGCCAGATCGGAGTCCTGATCGCGCGAGATGATGCTTGCCTCGACAGGCAGATTGAGACGGGAGCCTACGCGCGCAGTCACCGTTGCCGAATTGATCTTCACATCTTTTATCTGCGGGCTGATGACATGGGCGTTCGTAATGACGTGGCCCGAGGGTGAGACAATGAATCCGCTCCCGTAATCGACGCCGTCGCCATCGGGCGTGGAATACTCATACTTGATTTGTACCGTGGCCGGCCGGTTGACCGTGAACAGGCACTGCATATCCTGTGCTTCTGACCTTGGCGTGAGGAGCACGACAACTGGCAAACAAATCAGGAAGATTTTATTCATGTTGATCTCCACTTGCTGGACTCAGCGCAACTCGGCGTAGTGGCTTGTACCCGGCTTGCTGCAGCTCGGCCTGCGTGTAAGATCTGCGGCAGACACCGCCGCACGACAGGTTGGCCGTCGACTCGATCACGACTACCACGGGACCCGCCGGCCCGGCGTGGACTGACTCGACCAGGCGCACGTGGTTGCGTGGCTTGTTGATGATGTCTGCCGGGGATAAGTCGTGCCAGGTGATGGGTTTGCTTACTGCGCTACCGGGCAGGCTGCCTGTGGTGAAGTAGCGCCCCGTATTCCATGCATATGAGACAAATCCCGAACAGTCCATGCCTGTGCTGTTGGGATAAATGCAATTTGCGTGGCGGCAGGTACAGTCGTCGCCTGCAAGCCTGCCCGCGTCGAGGTGCCTTGCGAAGGTGCTCAGCGAACTCATGTAGCCGCCCCAGCGGTATGGGATACCAGTCACGTCTTTGTTGAGTAAATTATCGAGGCGGCGCGGGCGGCGCCATGTGTTGTCGGGTGGCTCACACAAGTTGGCGACCGCGCGTTGTTCGAATGCGCTGGGCTGCAGCCGCCATACGAGTTCCAGTGGCGCGCGGGCACGTGCCAGGATTTGCGATGCGCTGATCGGTATCAGTGCGATGTTGCTGGCATCGTAAACGTCGTTGAGGCGCTCAAGTTCACGCAGGCTGTCATCGTATTCTGCGATGAGCGTGGCGCTTGCTAGCTGTGGCGCCAGCGCCAGGGGCTCCGCCTTTCCCATCTGGAAAAACAGGAGTGACTGAAGCCGCATGGTCTTCTCGTGGAACATCAGGCTCAGCACCGTTCCATCGTCGCGGCGTACATAGGGGCGGCGGGCGTCGCAGGCGAAAGCCGCCGGCTGCACGTAGGCCTCGGCGTCCGCAATGCTGGAGGCGTTGACCTTGACGAGGCGCACGAAGGCCGCTTCATCTGGCAAGCGCCGGCTTTCATGCAGGGCAACCAGCGCGCCTTGCCCTTCATCGACCCATAGAACCCTGGCATCGACGATACGCATGCTTGAGGTGAGCCGGATCTTCGCAAGCGGGCCGGTTATCTGGGGCGATTCGATGAGGATCTCGTTGGAATTAGCACGCGGTGCCGATACTGCATACGATGTGGCAGCGGCCAACTTGGCTGCCAACGGCGCGCCTGCTTGTTCCTTCGACAGATTGATCGTCGTGCGTTTGCCATTCAGGTCTTCAAGCGCAAAACCGTCCGCGAGTGCTACCAGCCGTGGCATCCCTGCTTCGGCATTGTAGCCGGTGCGTGTGCGAGCCAGCACAGCGCCCATGCGGCTCACAATCACAACATCTCCGAGTGCTCCGATAACGAGAAATCCTTGGGACGTGGCAAGAAAATCACCAGGCTCGAGTAAGTCGGATGGTAACGGGACATCGCGCGTACCGCCATCCGCAAACACGACTATCTTGCCGTTGACCTTATCCAGTACCGCTATCTTTTCCGCTCCCGCACTGGTAATGGCGGCAGGTCCCCGACATTCCTCGTTGGGGTGGATTTCCAGGCCGACCTGGCCCGGGCCGCTGCCAACCTCCAGTGCGATGCCGAGTGGCGCTTGCGCATGGACACAGAGGGAGACGGCCATTAAACATGCCGGGAATCCGAATAATTGGGAAAGGGAGTGCATTTTTCCTCCGGCACGGTGGTCGCTTGTTCGGGATGGGTGGTATCTCAGATTAGCAGCGAAGATGCGCTTTCTGTAGTGTTCTATATTGAGCCACATCACCTTGTACGCGCGAAAAAGTTCCAGGCATTTTTGCGCAGCCTTGTGGTTGCCGTTGGTGTGGGAAGAATGGGATTGCGTCGTGGGCAGGTGGCTTGATTGCGCGCACCATTACGGGTAAGTCAGGCGGACTGCGCAGGATGAAAAAATGGCCGCGCAGCTGATGCTGTGCGGCCACTTTTTTTGCGGCAGCTGGGTTCAAGTCGGGTGGTGCCGTGGTCAGCGCACCTTGCGGCTGCTGCCCAGGTTATCGAGCAAGGCTTTCAATTCATCCTGCATGGCATCCGTCAGGTTCAGGAAGCGGCAGCCGATCTGCACCTGTTCGCCCAGCAGGAAGGAGCGGAAGGTGCGCGACAGGCGGATTTCCAGGTCGGCGATCATGACCTTGTCCGGCCCCAGTTCCAGGCGCACGCGCGACAGCTTGCGCCCCACGTACAGGCCCACCGTGTCGCGCGGGTGGGCACGCATGCCGATGCCGCCGGCCGAGAAATCATACAGCTGCAATTCATACGGACGCCCCTCGAGCACGAAGGCGGCCAGGTAGTACACGCCCAGCGGCGTTTCCAGGCGCGCCGATTCGCGCCGTTCCAGCACCAGGCAATGACTGGGGAAGTTTGTCAGGTAGACGTTCGGCCGCTCGGGATACGCTTGCCATTCGCCATTGATGGTGAATTGCAGTTTGGCGCTTTGCACCCACGACACAAACGTGGCGCCGCCTGGCGGCAGGGTCGCGCCTTCATTGAGTTCCAGTACGAATTGCGGCAAGTCATCATCGACGGACAGGATGCGTGCCATGATGACGTCTTCGCCGCCCGTCGGGTAGATGGAAATGGCATCGCCATTGTCAGCCAGGCTGCACAGGGTTTCGCCGATATCCCACGGATCGCTCATATGGTGCGGCTTGGTGCCGGGCGCCATCGGCTCGGCCACGTCAGCCAGGCTGGGCGCGCCTTTGCGCAGGGGATTGGGGATAGGATCGTTCACGACAGCGTATCTCTTTTATTCTAATGGGGAATAGTGTATAGGTTTAAGGCAATATTTACTAAGTAAATCACAATAATTGTTTTTATATCACTATATTCCTGTTGCTTATGCAGCATGGCATGCCGCGTGGCATGCCATTTGGCTGCAGGTACGCTAAAACTGCTCGTCCGCGCTCAGATAGCGCCATTGGCCCGTCGGCAAGTCGCCCAGCTTGACCTTGCCGATGCGCACGCGTTTCAATCCCAGCACTTTCAAGCCCACGGCTTCGCACATGCGGCGGATCTGGCGTTTCTTGCCTTCGCGCAAGGTAAAGCTCAGCTGGTCTTCATTCTGCCAGCGCACCTTGGCCGGCAGCAGCGGCTTGCCGTCGAGCCACAGGCCGTGGTTGAGCCTTTTCAGTTCGCTGTCGGGCAGGGTGCCGCCCTTGGTGTAGCTGACGCGCACCAGGTATTCCTTGTCGATATCGGTATCGTGGCCGATCAGCTGTTTGGCCACGCGCCCATCCTGCGTCAGGACCAGCAAGCCGACGGAATCGATGTCCAGGCGGCCGGCGGCCACCAGGCTGCGCAGCTGGGTCGGGTGGAACTGTTCCGGGCTGCGGTCTTCCGCCCAGCGGTTTTCCGCCTTGATCAGGGCCACGGCGGGCGTGTAGCCGTCTTCGGCCTGGCCGCTGACGTAGCCGACCGGTTTGTTGATCAGCACGGTGACGCGCTTCGATTGCTCGGCCGCCGCCTGGCGTTCCACGGTGACGCGCTGGCTGGGGTAGACCTTGCTGCCCAGCTCGGACACCACCTTGCCATCCACGCGGACCCAGCCGCGGGCGATCCATTCATCGGCTTCGCGGCGCGAGCACAGGCCCAGTTCCGACATGCGTTTGGACAAGCGTAATAATTCTTCGGTCATGTTGTTTCAGTTTCAGTAAGGGTAGGCGCTGCGCGGAAAGCTTACACTTTCAGCGCATCGAGTAAATCGGTTTCCAGCAATATCTGGTTGCGGGCATTGTTGAGCGCGGGACCGTCGACGAGGAAAACGTCTTCGACCCGCTCGCCCAGGGTCATGATCTTGGCCGTGTGCAAGTTGATGCGGTACTTGGTCAGCACGTTGGCGATCGCATACAGCAGGCCCGTGCGGTCATTGGCGGCCACCGACAGCAGGTAGTACTGGCCTTTTTCATCGGGGCGCAAGTCCACCGTCGGCTGGAAGGGGAAGGTGCGCGACAGGCGCGACAGCCGTCCCTTGCCCGGCGGCGGCAGCGGCGTCTGCGACTGCAGCAGCTCGCCCAGTTCGTGCTCGATCAGGCTGATGATGTCGCGGTAGCTCTTGGCGAAGTTCTGCTCGGTGACGAGGAAGGTGTCGAGCGCATAGCCATTTTTCGTCGTGTGGATCTTTGCGTCGAGGATGCTGAAATTCTTGCGGTCGAAATAGCTGCAGATGCGCGCGAACAGATCGGGCTGGTCGGGAATGTACACGGCCACCTGCAAGCCTTCGCCGATGGGCGCCAGCCGGCATTTTACCACCGGCAACTTGCTGTCGAGCTTGTCATACAGCGAGCGCGTCTGCCAGGCGATGTCGGACGCGTCGTGGCGCAGGAAATACGCCACGTCCAGCTGCTGCCACAGTTTCAGGTGCGCATCGGGCGGCAAGCCGTACAGGCGCAGGGTGGCCAGCGCTTCCTGCTGGCGGTTCTTCAGCTCGCGGTCGGCCGTGTGCGGCTCGCCACCCAGCACGCGCAAGGTGATCTTGTACAGGTCTTCCAGCAGCTTGCCCTTCCAGGCATTCCACACCTTCGGGCTGGTGCCGCGGATATCGGCTACCGTCAGCAGGTACAGGCCCGTCAGGTGGCGTTCGTCCTTGACCACTTTCGCAAAGGCGGCGATGACGTCCGGATCGGATAAGTCTTGCTTTTGCGCCACTTGCGACATGGTCAGGTGATTTTCCACCAGGAAAGCGACGAGTTCCGTGTCCTCCGCCGACAGGCCGTGGTCCTGGCAGAACTGGGTGGCGTCGGCCACGCCCAGCTTCGAGTGGTCGCCGCCGCGGCCCTTGGCGATGTCGTGGAACAGGGCTGCCACGTACAGCAGCCACGATTGCGAGAAATCGGCCATCAGCTGGCTGCAGAACGGGTATTCGTGCGCGTGTTCGCTCATGGTGAAGCGGCGCATGTTGCGCACCACCATCAAAATGTGCTGGTCGACCGTGTACACGTGGAACAGGTCGTGCTGCATCTGGCCCACGATGCGGCGGAAATTCGGCAGGTAGCGCCCCAGGATGCTCATCTCGTTCATGCGCCGCAGCGCGTGGATGATGCCGACCGGGGCTTGCATGATGCGCAGGAAGAGGGCGCGGTTGACGGGATCCTGGCGGAAGGCGGCGTCGATCTTGAAGCGCGCGTGCCACAGGGCCCGCGTGGCGCGCGACGTCATGCCCTTCAGGGCCGGGCGTTCCGTCATCAGGACGAAGATTTCCAGCATGGCCGAAGGGTATTGCTCGAAGGTATCGTCGGCGCTGATGTCGATCAGGCTGTTGACTTCATTGAAACGTTCGTTGATGGGCACGGCCACGTCGTCTTGCGGAAACAGCCGTGCCTCGATGTTTTGCAGCAAAATCGTGTTGAGCTGGGTCACCGTCTTGGCGGCCCAGTAATAGCGCTGCATCAGGAATTCGCTGGCGCGGCGCATGTGCGGCCCGCTGCCCGTCGCTTGCAGGCCCAGCGATTCGGCGATGGCCGTCTGCACGTCGAACACGAGGCGGTCTTCGCGCCGTCCCGCGTGCAGGTGCAGGCGCACGCGGATATCCTTGAAGGCGCGCTCCTTTTCCATCAGCTGGCGCGCTTCCGTCAGGGTGATCAGGCCGCCCGTGGCCAGCGTGCGCCAGGAATTGGCCAGGCCGGCTGCCTTGGCCACCCACAGGATCACCTGCAGGTCGCGCAGGCCGCCCGGGCTTTCCTTGCAATTCGGTTCCAGGCTGAAGGCCGTGTCTTCGTATTTGGCATGGCGCTGGCGCATTTCCGCCGTTTTTGCCTGGAAGAATGCCTGCGGGTCCATCGCCGCGTCATAGCGCTGCTGCAATTGCGCGAACAAGTCCGCGTTGCCGCACACGAGGCGCGCTTCGAGTAGGCTCGTCTGCACGGTGATGTCGGCCTTCGACTCCACCAGGCACTCGTCGACCGTGCGGATGCTGTGGCCGATTTCCAGGCCCAGGTCCCACAGCAGCTGCACCAGTTCCTCGAGCTTTTCCTGCGTGGCGGCGTCCGGCGCCTGTTGCAGCAGGATCAGCAGGTCGACGTCGGAATACGGAAACAGTTCACCGCGGCCATAGCCGCCCACGCCCACCAGGGCCGTGCCGGGCGGCAAGCCCGCTTCCTGCCAGGCGCGCGCCAGCACGCCATCGACGCTGTGGCGCAGGCTGCGCAGCAGTTTTTCAGGCTTGCCGTCGGCCTGGAAGGCCGCAATGACGACCTGGCGGTCGGCTTTCAGTTGCTGCTTCAGCTGTTCCCGAACTTGCTTTTTCATCTGGGCCCTGGGTGGCGGTGCGTGGGATGGAAGAATCAGGCTTTGTTCAGGATCAAGGCGGGTGGCGGCGGCATGCCGGGCGAGACGGTCAGCACTTCATAGCCCGTTTCCGTGACCAGCACCGTGTGTTCCCATTGCGCCGACAGGCTGCGGTCCTTGGTTTTGATGGTCCAGCCATCGTTCATTTCGCGGATTTCGCGGCGGCCCGAGTTGATCATCGGCTCGACGGTGAAAATCATGCCCGCTTCCAGGCGTTCCAGGGTGCCTGGTTTGCCGTAGTGCAATACCTGCGGCTCTTCATGGAAGACCTTGCCGATGCCGTGGCCGCAGAATTCGCGCACCACGCTGTAGCCGGCTCTTTCCGCGTGCTGCTGGATGGCATGGCCGATATCGCCCAGGTGGGCGCCCGGCTTGATCTGGTCGATTCCCAGCCACATGCATTCATAGGTGATTTCCGACAGGCGCTTGGCCAGGATGGTCGGCGTGCCGACGAGGAACATGCGGCTGTTGTCGCCGTGGTAGCCATCCTTGATGACGGTGATGTCGAGGTTGACGGAGTCGCCGCTTTTCAGGACCTTGTCGCCGGGAATGCCATGGCAGATGACATCGTTGACGGAGGTGCAGATGGCCTTCGGGTAGGGGGTGTAGCCGGGCGGGCAGTAGTTCAGCGGGGCAGGGATGGTGCCCTGCACGTTGACCATGTATTCATGGCACAGGCGGTCCAGTTCGCCCGTCGTGACGCCGACCTTGACGAAGGGGGTGATGTAGTCGAGAACTTCGGCGCCGAGCTTGCCTGCAACGCGCATGCCTTCGATGTCGGCGGCGGTATTGATACGGATGGTGGACATGGTGTAATTCGCAATCTGCAAGAATTCAGGTGAAAAGCACAGACGATTCCTGCTGTATGAGAAAAAGTCTGCAAATATGTCGAAATTATAAACGAGGCGCCCTGAATCCGCCGCCTCCTTCCTATGGCCGGGAGGGGAATTATGCGTGGAAAGCGGATGAAAAGGCGGTGCCGCCACGCCCTGCACCATCGTGGTGCGTTGGCTGTTTCCATCGGGCGCGCGATTTGCGGTGCGGACTTGATGCTGCGGGCATTTCAGTGTAGAATCCCGGGTTGCTTGAATTCTCTTTTAAGCAATGCAGTAAAACAGTGTCTTTAATTTATATAAACACGCGAATCCGATCGACAAGGGTGCCTGTATGGTGACTGATCGGATTCCAGACCCAACCCTGGAGTTAATAATGTCCGTAACAATGCGCGAAATGCTGGAAGCCGGTGTCCACTTTGGTCACCAAACCCGTTTTTGGAATCCAAAAATGGCACCGTTCATCTTCGGCCATCGCAACAAGATCCACATCATCAACCTGGAAAAAACCATGGCGATGTACCAGGACGCAATGAAGCACGTGCGTCAACTGGCTGCAAACCGTGGCACCATCCTGATGGTTGGCACCAAGCGTCAAGCTCGCGAAATCATCGCTGCTGAAGCACAACGCGCTGGCGTGCCTTTCGTTGATCAACGTTGGTTGGGCGGTATGCTGACCAACTTCAAGACGATCAAAACCTCGATCAAGCGTCTGAAGGACATGGAAGTGATGATCGAAGACGGTTCGATCGAGAAGCTGTCGAAAAAAGAAGCGCTGATGTTCTCCCGCGAAATGATCAAGCTGCAAAAATCGATCGGCGGCATCAAGGACATGGGCGGCGTTCCTGACGCAATCTTCGTCGTCGACGTCGGCTACCACAAAGGTGCGATCACCGAAGCAGCTAAACTGGGTATCCCGGTCATCGGCGTTGTCGATACCAACCACTCCCCAGAAGGCGTGAACTTCGTGATCCCAGGTAACGATGACTCCTCGAAAGCCATCATGTTGTACGCTCGCGGTGTTGCTGACGCAATCATCGAAGGCCGTGCAGCTGCCGGTAACGAAGTTGTTGAAATGGTTAAAGCAGCCGCTGGCGACGAATTCGTCGAAGTGAACGAACAGGCTTAATGGCCAGGCTATCGCAGGATAGCCGTTTGTAAGCACAGCAGTAAGGGAAAAGGGGTGGCAGCAGCTCCCCCTTTTTTTTAACAAAAAAACGATAGTGACAGCTGGCGAGGCATGCATGCCCGGCCGCGACTATCGACTCACCGAATCAGGAGAAACACATGGCAGCGATTACAGCAGCGATGGTAGGCGAATTGCGCGGCAAAACCGACGCACCAATGATGGAATGCAAAAAAGCACTGACCGAAGCCGAAGGCGACATGGCGCGTGCGGAAGAGATCCTGCGCGTCAAGCTGGGCGGCAAGGCATCGAAAGCATCGGCGCGCATCACCGCTGAAGGCGTCGTGGCAACCTACATCGCCAACGGCGTAGGCGCCCTGGTCGAAGTGAACTCGGAAACCGACTTCGTTGCGAAAAACGACGATTTCCTGGCACTGGCCAACAACGCTGCCCGTCTGGTAGCGGAACACAACCCGGCTGACGTAGCTGCCCTGCTGGCCCTGCCACTCGACGGCAAGACCCTGGATGAAGTGCGCGCTGCCCTGATCGGCAAGATCGGCGAAAACATGACCATCCGCCGCTTCCAGCGTTTCGAAACCAGCGCCAAGCTGGCTTCGTACCTGCACGGTTCGCGCATTGGCGTGATCGTCGAATTCGACGGCGCCGATGAGCAAGTAGGCAAAGACGTGGCCATGCACATCGCTGCCATGAAGCCAGTATCGCTGTCGTCGAACGAAGTGCCAGCGGAACTGATCGAAAAAGAGCGTTCGGTTGCCCAACTGAAAGCCGAAGAAGACGCAGCCAAAGCGGCCGCCGAAGGCAAGCCAGCGCAATCGCCGGAAATCCTGGCCAAGCGCCTGGAAGGTTCCGTACAGAAGTTCCTGAAAGAAGTTTCGCTGCTGAACCAGGCTTTCGTGAAAAACGACAAGCTGTCGGTTGAGCAAATGCTGAAGGCGGCTAACACCAGCGTCAAGGGTTTTGCCATGTACGTGGTAGGCGAGGGCATCGAGAAGAAGCAAGACGACTTCGCAGCAGAAGTCGCAGCACAGATGGCTGCCTCCCAGGGAGCGTAAGTAAAGCGGGCCGAGAGGCCCGTTTTTTTGGCCCGCCCGCACCTGTCGTGCCGGGCGGCGGCATGGGCAGCTTCCTCCCGCCTATCCGGCGCTGCAAGGCGCTGCGCCATGTCATACTCGAATAACCTCATTTATGGAGCCCCAGCTCATGTCAAAACCAGCCTACAAGCGCGTCCTCCTCAAGTTGTCCGGCGAAGCCCTGATGGGCGATGATCCCTACGGCATCAACCGCGCCACGATCGAGCGCATGGTGGCCGATGTGGCCGAGGTGGCGAAGTTGGGTGTGGAACTGGCAATCGTGATTGGCGGCGGCAATATCTTCCGCGGCGTCGCGCCTGGCGCGCAAGGCATGGACCGTGCCACCGCCGACTACATGGGCATGCTCGCCACCGTGATGAATGCGCTGGCCCTGGCCGACGCCATGCGTCACGTCGGTATCACCGCGCGCGTCATGTCGGCCATCGGCATCGAACAAGTGGTCGAGCCGTACGTCCGCCCGAAAGCCCTGCAATACCTGGAAGAAGGTAAAGTGGTCGTCTTCGCCGCCGGTACCGGCAATCCGTTCTTCACCACCGACACGGCAGCCGCCCTGCGCGGTTCCGAGATCAGCGCCGAGATCGTCCTGAAGGCCACCAAGGTCGACGGCGTCTACACGGCCGATCCGAAGAAGGATCCGAACGCCACCCTGTTCCACACGATTACGTTCGACGACGCCATCGCCAAGCACCTGCAAGTGATGGATGCCACCGCATTCGCCCTGTGCCGCGACCAGAAACTGCCCATTAAAGTGTTTTCGATCACCAAGCCAGGCGCGCTGATGCGCGTCATCATGGGCGAAGACGAAGGCACCCTGGTTCACGTATAAGGGAAGCGGAGCACCGAGAAGCCGTCCATGGCTGCGTTGCAGTGCCTTGCCGTACATTCGGCGCAGCGCCTTGCCCTGAACGGTTTTCGGCACTCC
Organism: Janthinobacterium sp. GW822-FHT07A03; assembly: GCF_058798815.1. Lineage (NCBI taxonomy): Bacteria > Pseudomonadati > Pseudomonadota > Betaproteobacteria > Burkholderiales > Oxalobacteraceae > Janthinobacterium > Janthinobacterium sp. GW822-FHT07A03. Next base: position 158,462 of record NZ_JBXAKW010000005.1, read on the forward strand.
CGACTGCGCTGGTGTTTTCATCGCAAGCGAAGTAGCAATATTCATTATTATCAAGACAAGGAGTACAGCAATGTCCTTAGCTGACGTTAAAAAGAATGCCCAGGAACGCATGACGAAGTCGCTGGAAACACTGCGGGCCGATCTGGCCAAAGTGCGTACCGGCCGCGCCCATACGGGTATCCTGGACCACGTGATGGTCGAGTACTACGGTTCGCCGACGGCGCTGACCCAGGTGGCCAACGTGACCCTGATCGACGCGCGCACCATCGGTGTGCAGCCGTACGAGAAGAAGATGGCCAGCACCATCGAAAAAGCCATCCGTGACGCCGACCTGGGTCTGAACCCGTCGGCACAGGGCGACCTGATCCGCGTTCCGACGCCGCCGCTGACGGAAGAGCGCCGCAAGGAAATGGTCAAGCTGGTCAAGAGTGAAGCGGAAGACGCGAAGATTGCCGTGCGTAACATTCGCCGCGATGCGAACGAGTCGCTGAAGAAACTGGTCAAGGAAAAAGCCTGCTCCGAGGACGATGAGCGCCGCTCGTCGGAAGAAGTGCAGAAGCTGACGGACAAGTTTATTGCCGACATCGACAAGATGGTTGTCGACAAAGAAAAAGAAGTGCTGACGGTCTAGTTTTCAGTTCTTTTGACGCTGCCCGGGAAAGCATGGCTTTTCCGGGCAGTGCTATTTGGCGCATAATAGTTATCTTTTATTTTTGGTATTCGTGTTTTCATGATCTATTCGAGTTCGACAACGGCAGTACCTGAGGTGGGCACGGTGCCGCGCCATGTGGCAATCATTATGGATGGCAATGGTCGCTGGGCAACCAAGCGCTTCCTGCCGCGCGTGGCAGGCCACGTCAAGGGCGCGGACACCGTGCGCCGTGTCGTCGAGACCTGCCTCGACCGGGGTGTCGAATATCTGACCCTGTTTGCCTTCAGCTCGGAAAACTGGCGCCGCCCGGAAGAAGAGGTGTCGATGCTGATGGGCCTGTTCGTCACGATGCTGGAACGCGAGGTCGTACGCATGCACGCCAACGATATCCGCCTGAAGGTCGTGGGCGACATGTCGCGCTTCAATGCCCAGTTGCAGCAACTGGTGGCGGACGCCGAGCGCAAGACGGCCAGCAATACGCGCCTGACCGTGACGATTTGCGCCAACTATGGCGGCCGCTGGGACATCATGCAGGCAGTCAACAAAATGACGGCCGAGGCTGCCGCCAAGGGCCAGCCTGACGGGCACGCTTACACGGAAGAGCAACTGGCGCCGCACCTGGCCATGGCCTATGCGCCCGAGCCCGACCTGTTCATCCGCACGGGCGGCGAGCAGCGCATTTCCAATTTCCTCCTGTGGCAACTGGCGTACACTGAGTTGTTTTTTACCGAGACTTTCTGGCCCGACTTCAATGACGAGTGCCTCGACGCGGCAATCGCGTCTTACCAGCAGCGCGAACGGCGCTTTGGCCGTACCAGCGCGCAACTAACTGAAAAGACAAACTGATGCTGAAAACACGGATAATCACCGCCCTGGTCCTTCTGGCGGTCTTGCTGCCGGTTCTGTATCTGAATTATTTCCCCGCCTTCGCCGTGATCGCCACGGCGTTCTTCGGCGCCGCCGTCTGGGAAAGCTTCCGCATCTTCAAAAATCGCCAGGCGCTGCCGATCGCCGCCGTCTGGACCGCCGCCTTCGCCTATACGTTTTTTGTCGGTAACGGCATGGCGCAGCTCAATTTCTGGTTCGCCCTGTGCGTGGCCATCTGGCTGATCCGCTTCGTGCCCTCGCTGGCGACGGGCTTGCCGCCTACCGAAGGTCTGGGCAATACTTTGCTCAGCCTGGTGTATCCGGTGACCATCGTCGGCTGCTTCGTCGCCATCATCGCCTTGTTCCTGCATAGCCCTTTATACCTGCTGTCCGTCATGGCCCTCGTGTGGATCGCCGATATCGGCGCCTATTTCTCGGGCAAGGCTTTCGGCAAGCGCAAGCTGGCGCCGAGTATTTCTCCTGGGAAATCCTGGGAAGGCGCCATCGGCGGCGGCATCGCCGTGCTGGCCATCGCCGCCATCACCATCGTGGCCGCGCCATCGCTGCCGGTGCTGCAAGACACCTTCGCCGTGCAGCTGCAATTGCGCCGTGGCTGGCCGCTGGCCTTGCTGGTGCTGCTATTGCTCGTCGCCGCCAGCATCGTTGGCGACCTGTTCGAATCCCAATTGAAGCGCCGCGCCGGCATCAAGGACAGCAGCAAGCTGCTGCCTGGCCATGGCGGCGTACTCGACCGTATCGACGCGTTGATCCCGGTCCTGCCATTTGCCGCCCTCGTGGCCAGCTGGCTTTAAGGAAACTCATGCAATACATCACCATTCTAGGCGCGACCGGCTCGATCGGCGTGTCCACCCTGGACGTGCTCGCGCGTCATCCCGAGCAATACAGCGTGTATGCGCTGAGCGCCCACAGCCGTGTGGCCGAACTGGCCGCCCAGTGCCTGCAATTCCGTCCCCGGCGCGCCGTCGTCGGCACGGCGGATGCCGCCCTTGAACTGACGCGCTTGCTGCGCGGGCAGGGTGTCGATACGCAAGTCGAGTACGGCGAGGAAGCCCTGTGCGCCATCGCCAGCGCACCGCAAGTGACGGGCGTGATGGCGGCCATCGTCGGCGCCGCCGGCCTGGCGCCCACCCTGGCGGCAGCGCGTGCCGGCAAGAAAGTATTGCTGGCGAACAAGGAAGCGCTGGTCATGTCCGGCCAGCTGTTCATCGATGCCGTGCACGATAACGGCGCCGTGCTGCTGCCCATCGACAGCGAACATAACGCCATCTTCCAATGCATGCCGCACGCCCATGGCCGCGCGCCTGGCGCCGCCGGCGTGGCAAAGATCGTGCTGACGGCTTCCGGCGGTCCCTTCCTGACGCGCGACGTCGAGACGCTCGACAAGGTCACGCCGGACCAGGCATGCAAGCATCCGACCTGGGCCATGGGCCGCAAGATTTCCGTCGATTCGGCCACCATGATGAACAAGGGCCTGGAAGTGATCGAGGCGCACTGGCTGTTCGGCGCCCCGGCCGACCAGATCGAGGTGCTGATCCATCCGCAAAGCGTGATCCATTCGATGGTCTCGTACATCGACGGTTCCGTGCTGGCCCAGCTGGGTAATCCGGACATGCGCACGCCCATCGCGCATGCGCTGGCCTATCCGCAGCGTATCAATTCTGGCGTGGCGCAGCTTGACCTGGCACAAGTGGCCACCCTGCAGTTCGAACGTCCCGACTTCCGCCGTTTCCCCTGTCTGGCACTGGCCTTCGACGCCTTGCGCGCGGGCGGCACGGCGCCGGCGCTGCTCAACGCGGCCAATGAAGTGGCCGTGCAAGCTTTCCTCGACGAGCGGATCGGCTTCCGCCAGATCGACCGCGTCATCGCGCACGTTATCGAGACGGTGCCGCACGGCGCCGCTTCGAGCATCGACGCCGTGATGGAGCAGGACCGCCTGGCCAGAGCGGCCGCGCACGCGTACATCGCGCAAAGGCTGGCTGCATGACGCTCATCACCACGTTGCTGGCCTTTATCGTCGCGCTCGGTTCGCTGATTACCCTGCACGAGCTGGGCCACTATCTGGTGGCGCGCTGGTGCGGCGTGAAAGTGCTGCGTTTCTCGATCGGCATGGGAAAAGTGGTGTATTCGCGCAAGTTTGGCAAGGACCAGACGGAATGGGCGATTTCCGCGCTGCCGCTGGGCGGTTATGTGAGCATGCTCGACAGCCGCGCGCAAGACCTCAGCGACTTGCCGGAAAGCGAATTGCGCCGCGAATTCACGCGCCAGAGCGTCTGGCGCCGCATTGCCATCGTGGCCGCCGGCCCGCTGGCCAATTTCCTCGTCGCCATCGTGCTGTACGCGGGCCTGTTCATGCATGGCATCGAAGAGCCGTCGAGCAAGCTGGGTCCCGTGGCCGAGCAGACGGCCGCCTATACGGCCGGCTTGCGCAGCGGCGACATGGTCGAGTCGGTGAATGGCAAGGCCGTGGCCAGCTGGTCCGAGCTGCGCTGGGAGCTGATCCAGGCCACCCTCGACAAGCTGCCGGCGCGCATCGAAGTGCGCCGCCCCGACCGTGGCCAGCAGGAAGCGACCTTGCCAACGGCCAGCCTGACGGAAGCGGACCTGGAAGGCGACGTGCTGGGCAAGCTGGGTCTGACCATGGCCCGTTCCGCGCCCACCTTGATGGAAATCATGCCCGGTGGCGCCGCCGCGCGCGCCGGCTTGCAGAAAAACGACCAGATCCTGGCCATCGACGAACAGCCCGTGCACGACGTGGCGGCCGTCATCGCCACCCTGAGCCAGGCGCCGGGCCGGACCCTGCAATTGCAGCTCTTGCGCCAGGGTCAGGACCTGACCTTGCCCATTACGCCGGACGCCGTGCCGGGCGCCGGGGCAGAGGGAGCTGTAACAGTTGGTAAGATACAGGCAAAGCTGGGACAGGTGCCGGATATGATCACCGTGGCCTCCGGACCGTTCTCTGCCGTGGGCAAGGCGTCCGCCAAGGTCTGGGATACCAGTGTCATGAGCCTGAAAATGCTGGGCAAAATGATCACTGGCCAGGTGTCGCTGAAGAATGTGACGGGGCCCATTACCATCGCCGATTACGCGGGCCAGACGGCGCGCATCGGCCTGGTAAGCTACCTGAGCTTCATCGCCTTCATCAGTATCAGTCTGGGCGTGATGAATTTGCTACCCATTCCTGTTCTGGATGGCGGGCATTTGCTGTATTATTCGCTGGAAGTTTTGACCGGACGCCCCTTGCCGGAGCGCGTAGGCGAGATTGCCCAGCGCCTGGGGATCGGTTTGTTGCTGACCTTGATGGTGCTTGCCGTCTTTAATGACGTGTTGCGATTGCTGAATTAGGGCGGTGGTTGATGCCATTGCGTGAGTCGCACAAGCAATCTTTTGTGTATGTTGTCCATTGATTTACCCATTGAATAACCCCAATGAAATTACATTCTGCTCGTTTTGCCTTGCCTTCCTTTCGCCGCAGCCTGATCGGCGCCGCCGTCATGGCCATCTGTTCCGGCCACGCGCTGGCCGTCCAGCCATTTACTGTCAAGGACATCCGGGTCGAAGGGATCCAGCGTACTGAAGCGGGCACCGTCTTTGCCTACCTGCCGGTGCGGGTCGGCGAAACGTTCTCCGACGAGAAGAGCGTTGCCGCCATCAAGGCCCTGTATGCGACGGGCATGTTCAAGGATGTGCGCCTGGAAGCCGATGGCGACGTGCTGGTGGTGCTGGTCGAGGAACGTCCGGCCATCGCTACCGTGGAATTTACCGGTACCAAGGAATTTGAAAAGGACGTGCTGGTCAAGGCCCTGAAGGAAATCGGCGTCGGTGAAGCCAAGATTTTCGACAAGGCGTCCGTCGACCGCGCGGAACAGGAACTCAAGCGCCAGTACCTGTCGCATGGCCTGTACGGCGTGAAGATCACCACCACCGTCACGCCGATCGAGCGCAACCGCGTCAACGTGGTGTTCGCCGTCGACGAGGGCGACGTGGCCCGTATCAAGCAAATCAACATCGTCGGCAACAAGGCTTTCTCCGACAAGGAACTGCGCGAGCAGCTGGCCCTGAACACGGGCGGCTGGTTCAGCTGGTACACCAAGGCCGATCAATATTCGAAGACCAAGCTGACGGGCGACATCGAGTCGCTCAAGTCCTTCTACCTGGACCGCGGCTATATCGAGATGCAGGTCGACTCCACGCAAGTGTCGATCACGCCCGATAAAAAAGATATCTACCTGACGATCAATATCACGGAAGGCGAGAAGTACAAGATCGCCGGCACCAAGTTCGAAGGCGAGATGTTCGGCCGCGAAGAAGAGCTGAAAGCGCTGAACCTGATGCGCGAAGGCGAGATCTACTCGGGCGCGCGCCTGACGGCAACCAACAAGCGCATTCAGGACCGCCTGGCCACGTTCGGCTACGCGTTTGCCAACGTCAATGCGAATCCCGAGATCAACCGCGAAAAGCATGAAGTCGGTTTTACCTTCTTCATCGATCCGGGCAAGCGCGTCTACGTGCGCCACATGAATATCGCCGGCAACACCACCACGCGCGATGAAGTCATCCGCCGCGAATTCCGCCAGTTCGAATCGTCCTGGTACGACAGCAACAAGATCAAGCTGTCGCGCGACCGTGTCGACCGCCTCGGCTATTTCAAGGACGTGACCATCGACACGCCGGAAGCGCAGGGCACGACCGACCAGGTCGACGTCAACGTGACGGTGGTGGAAAAACCAACGGGTAACTTCCTGATCGGCGGCGCCTTCTCGCAGTCGGAAAAATTCACCCTGTCGGCATCGATTTCGCAAGCCAACTTCGCCGGTAGCGGCAATACGGTCGGCATCGAACTCAATACCAGCCATTACAGCCGCACGATTGCGTTTTCGCAAACCAATCCGTACTACACGGATGATGGCATTTCGCGCAGCTTTGAAGTCTACCTGCGCACGACGGAACCGCCGGCGCTGAACATCGGCAGCTACAAGATCAAGCAGACCGGTGGCCGCGTCAGTTTCGGCGTGCCGTTCTCGGAAGTCGACACCGTCTTCTTCGGCATCGGTGCCGAGCGCTCGCGCATCGAAACCGACATCACCAGTCCGATCCGCTTCAAGCAGTACGTGATCGACAATGGTGGCCCGTCCGACGGTATCGGATCGGCTACCACGAACTCCATCCCGCTGACGGCGGCATGGCAGCGCGACAGCCGCGACAGCGCCCTGACGCCATCGATCGGCCGCTACCAGCGCGTCAACCTGGAGGCTGATCTGATCGGCGACCAGAAGTACTTCCGTGCCATCTATGAGCACCAGTATTTCCGTCCGCTGTTCAGCAAGGTCACCCTGGCGCTGAAAGGCGAGCTCGATTACGGCCACGGCATCGGCAAGCACGTGTATCCGGTCTTCAAGAACTTCTACGGCGGCGGCATCGGTTCGGTGCGTGGCTACCTGAGTTCCTCGCTGGGCGCGGTCGAACCGAGCACCAACGATGCCTTGGGCGGCGCGTCGCGCCTGATCGGTAACGCGGAACTGCAGATGCCATTCCCCGGTTCGGGCAATGACCGCAGCTTGCGCTGGTTCGGTTTCCTTGACGGCGGCCAGGTCTACCAGGAAGGCGAAAAAATGCGAATCTCGCAATTGCGCTATTCTGCTGGCTTGGGCATCAGCTGGATTTCACCGGTGGGCCCGCTCAAGCTGAGCTATGCCAAGCCGCTGAACGCCAAGCCGACGGACCGCCTGGAGCGCTTCCAGTTCCAGATGGGTACCGGTTTCTAACCGGCCATCTGAACGGGGGCGACAGCTTTTACCTTTTGACCATGGAGTATCATGAACACCGCATCCGCTACCCTGCCCAAGACCCTTGCCGCGATCGCATTGTGCTGGAGTTCGCTGTTGCCGGTGCAGGCGCAGGCTCAGGAGTCGAAGATCGCCTGGATCAGCAGCGAACGTATTTATAACGAGTCGAGGCTGGCCAAGCTGGCCAGCGCCAAGCTGGCCGAAGAGTTCCGCTCGCGCGAAAAAGCCGTGCAGGAACTGGCGGCCCGCTTCAAGGTGGCCAACGAAGCCCTGGAAAAGGACATGCCGACCCTGAGCGAGGCGGAGCGCGCCAAGCGCCAGCGCGAATTCTTCGAGCTGGACAAGGAGCTGCAGCGCCGCCAGCGCGAGTTCCGCGAAGACCTGAGCCAGCGCACGAACGAAGAGCGCAGCGCCATCGCGGAAAAAGCCAACACCATCATCCAGCAGATGGCGCATATCGAAGGATATGACATCGTGCTGCAGGAAGCCCTGTGGGCCAGCCCGCGCATCGACATTACCGACAAGGTCTTGAAGGCGCTGGACAAGTAATCGAAATGGTTTTAAGCCTGCCAGTGCATGCGCTGGCAGGCGTACTTATAAAGGTAATCAGATGGGCACTCGACTAGGAGACTTGGTCGAACGCTTCGGCGGACAATTGGCGGGCGATCCCAATCTGGAAGTTTCAGGGATCGCGCCGCTGGCCGACGCCGGCGCTTCGCACATCAGCTTTCTCAGCAATAGCAAATTCCGCGCACAGGCGGCCCAGAGCGGTGCCGCGGCGCTGATCCTCACGCCGGCCGACGACGCGCTGATCGGCGGCGACTACGCCGGCGCGCGCATCGTCACCCCGAATCCCTATGTGTATTTCGCGCGCGCGGCGCAGTATTTTGCCGCCCTGCACGAGATCAAGGCGCCGATTGGCATCCACCCGGGCGCCTTTGTCGACGCCAGCGCAAAGGTTGATCCGACCGCATCGGTCGGGCCGCGCGCCGTGATCGAGGCGGGCGCCGTGATTGGCCCTGCATGCGTGATTGGCGCTGGCTGCGTGATTGGCCGCGACGCCGTCATTGGCGCCGGCACCCAGCTGTTCGCCAACGTGACCTTCCACGCGCGCTGCGTGATCGGCCAGCGCGGCATCATCCATTCGGGCGCCGTGATCGGCACCGACGGATTCGGCTTCGCCAACGAAGGCGGCGTGTATATCAAGATTCCGCAGACGGGCAGGGTGGTGATCGGTGACGATGTCGATATCGGCGCCAACACCACCATCGACCGTGGCGCACTGGCCGACACCATCATCGAAGATGGCGTCAAGCTCGATAACCAGATCCAGATCGGCCACAACTGCCATATCGGCGCGCACACGGCCATGGCCGGCTGCGTCGGCGTGGCCGGCAGCGCCATCATCGGCAAATACTGCACCTTTGGCGGTGCCGCCATGGTGCTGGGCCACCTGACCATTGCCGACCGCGTCCACGTGGGCTCGGGCAGCATGGTCTCGCGCTCGATCGCGGAACCGGGCCAGTACACGGGTTTTTATCCGCTGGCCAAGAACGCCGACTGGGAAAAGAGCGCCGCCATCGTGCGCAACCTGTCAAGCATGCGCGAGAAGATCCGCGCGCTTGAAAAAACAATTAAAACACTGACCACGCAAGACGAAAAATGACTACTGAAAAAAAGACCCTCGACATCCTCGCCATCAAATCGCTGCTGCCGCACCGCTATCCGCTGCTGCTGGTTGACCGCGTGCTGGACTGGGAAGCGAACAAAACCATCACCGCCATCAAGAACGTGACGGTCAACGAAGAGTTCTTCCAGGGCCATTTCCCGCACAAGCCGGTCATGCCCGGCGTGCTGATGATCGAAGCGCTGGCGCAGACGGCGGCCTTGCTGTCGTTCCTGTCGATGGGCGTGAAACCGGACGAAAATTCGGTGGTTTACTTTGTCGGCATCGACAATGCGCGCTTCAAGCGTCCCGTTGAACCGGGCGACCAGCTGAAGATGGACGTGGAAATCCTGCGTGTCTCGCGCGGCATCTGGAAATACAAGGCGGTCGGCTCGGTCGACGGCAAGGTGGCGCTGGAAGCGGAACTGATGTGCACCATCCGCAGCGCGCAGGATGCGAGCCAGTCTGCGAGCCAGCCAGCGGGGCAGTAAGATGGCGGCCATCCACTCCACGGCAGTCATCGATCCGAAGGCCGAGCTCGACAGCTCGGTCGAGGTGGATCCGTACACCATCATCGGTCCGCACGTGCGCATCGGCGCTGGCACCAAGGTTGGCCCGCATGTGGTCATCGACGGCCACACGACGATCGGCAGCGACAACCACCTGTTCCAGTTTTCGTCCATCGGCGCGCAGCCGCAGGATAAAAAATGGGCAGGTGAGGCGACGCGCCTGGAAATCGGCGACCGCAACACCATCCGCGAATTCTGCACCTTCAACACGGGAACCGTGCAGGGTGGCGGCGTGACGCGCCTGGGCAATGACAACTGGATCTCGGCGTATGTGCACCTGGCGCATGACTGCCTGGTGGGCAACAACACGATCTTTTCGAACAACGCCCAACTGGCGGGCCACGTGGAAATCGGCGACTGGGTCATCATGAGCGGTTTCGCCAATGTGCACCAGTTCTGCAAGATCGGCGCGCACGCCTTTGTCGGCATGAGCACCAGCCTGACGCAGGACGTGCCGCCTTTCGTCCTCCTGAACGGCAATCCGGCGCAGGCCCACGGCGTGAATATCGAGGGGTTGAAACGCCGCGGCTTTACGCGCGAGCAGATCAACGGCATCCGCGCCGCGTATAAACTCATCTATCGCTCGGGACTGACCCTGGAAGAATCCAAGGCGGCCCTGTTCGAAGAAGAAGCGGCGTCGTCGCCCGAGGTGGCGGAACACATTCGCGCCATGCGCGAATTTTTGGGCGTGGCGTCGCGTGGCATCGTCCGCTGACCAGTCCAGCGGCCTGTCGGTCGCCATCGTCGCCGGCGAGGTGTCGGGTGACCTGCTGGCCAGCCGGCTGCTGTCCGGCCTCGTGCCGCAGCTGCCCGGCGCCCGCTTCCACGGCATCGGCGGCGAGCACATGGCCCAGCAGGGCTTTGTGTCCGACTGGCCGCTCGACAAATTGACCGTGCGCGGCCTGTTCGAGATCATTCCCCGCTACCGCGAAATCAAGGGCATCCAGAACGCGCTGCGCGACCAGCTGCTGGCGGAGCGTCCTGCCGTCTTCATCGGCGCCGATTATCCGGGTTTTAACCTGGGACTCGAGCAGCAGTTGAAGGAGGGCGGCATCCCCACCGTGCACTACATCGGACCGCAGATCTGGGCCTGGCGCGGTGGACGCATCAAGAAAATCATCAAGGCCGTCTCGCACATGCTGGTGATCTTCCCCTTCGAGGAAGAGATCTACCGCAAGGCAGGGGTGCCCGTTACCTATGTCGGTCATCCGCTGGCCGAAATGATTCCCCTGCAGCCTGACGAGACGGCCGCGCGCCGCACCTTGGGCTTGCCCGAAGACGCGAATGTCGTGACCCTGATGCCGGGCAGCCGCATGGGCGAACTCAAATACAATACCGTGGCGTTTGTCGGCGCCTGCAAGCTGCTGCTGGCGCGCGACCGCTCCCTGCGTTTCGTCGCGCCCATGGCCGGCGAGAAGCAGCGCCAGTATTTTCTACAGCTGATCCGTGAGGCGGGCTTGCAGGACGTCGAGATATTGCTCACGGATGGCGGCTCGCACACGGCCATCTGCGCCGCCGATGCGGTGCTGGTGGCCTCCGGTACGGCCTCGCTGGAGGTGGCGTTGTACAAGAAGCCCATGGTCATCGCCTACAAGATGATGCGCGCCTCGTGGGAAATCATGCGCCACATGGGCTACCAGCCATGGATCGGCTTGCCGAACATCCTGGCGCGCGATTACCTGGTGCCCGAGCTGCTGCAGAACGCGGCCAGCCCGGAAGCGCTGGCCGAGGCCATGTGGCAGCAGTTGAGCGACATTCCCGGCCGTCTGCGCCTGGTGCAGCGCTTTACGGACATGCACCACAGCCTGTTGCGCGACAGCGCGCGCGAAAGCGCCAACGCCGTCATGCAGGTCATTGCCGCCAACCGCAAGTAGTTCCTGATCACCGCTTCAACCGCAGTACCAACTAAAGATTCAACGTGAAAAATATCTATCCCGGCTTGTTTGACGACTTGCCATTCTCGCTCGATGAAATCATCTGCGGCGTCGACGAGGCAGGGCGCGGTCCGCTGGCCGGCCCCGTGTTTGCCGCCGCCGTGATCCTCGACCCGAACCAGCCGATCGACGGCTTGCGAGACTCGAAGAAACTCACCGAAGCCAGGCGCGACTTGCTGGCGCCGCAGATCAAGGCCAAGGCTCTGGCCTGGGCCATCGCCGAAGCGTCGGAAGAGGAAATCGACCGCCTGAACATCCTGCAGGCGTCGATGCTGGCCATGCGCCGCGCCGTCGAGGCTTTGACGACCGTGCCGACCCTGGCCCTGATCGACGGCAACCGCTGCCCCGTGATGCCGATACGCGGCATGGCCATCATCGGCGGCGACGACAAGGTTGATTCGATTTCCGCCGCCTCGATCCTGGCCAAGACGGCGCGCGACGCGGCGCTGGTGCACCTGCATGCGGCCTATCCCGAGTACTGCTTCGACCAGCACAAGGGCTATGGCACAAAATTGCACCTGGAGCGCCTGCACCTGCACGGCGCCTCGCCCGTGCACCGCCGCTCGTTCGCGCCCGTGCGCAACGTGATCGCCCTGTTCGGCGGGCAGGAGGTGGTCGCATGAAGACGATTACCTCGCGCGACAATGCGCAATACAAGGATTTATTGAAGCTGGCGGGCAGTTCGCAGGCGCGCCGCAAGTCGGGCCGCACTTTGCTCGACGGCGTGCACCTGTGCCAATCCTACCTGCAGCTGCGCGGCATGCCGGAGCAGTGCATCGTCAGCGAAAGTGCCTTGCAGAACCCCGAAGTGGCGGACATCGTCGGCCAGCTGGAAAGCCAGCGCGCGCACGTACTGGGCTTGCCCGATGCGCTGTATAACGCGGTGAGCCAGGTCGAGCACGGCGTGGGCGTGATGTTCCTCATCGAGACGCCGGAACGGGCCGTCACGCAGCCCCTGAGCGTGTCGGCCGTGCTGCTCGATAACCTGCAAGACCCGGGCAACGTGGGCTCCATCCTGCGCAGCGCGGCCGCCGCCGGCATCACGCAGGTGTACTGCAGCGCCGGTACGGCCTTCTGCTGGTCGCCCAAGGTGCTGCGCGCGGCGATGGGCGCGCACTTCGTGCTCGACATCTTTGAAAACGTCGACCTGGCGGCGTTGGTTTCCGGCGCCAAGGTGGCGACGCTGGCCACCAGCGGCTACGCCACGCAGCGCCTGTACGATGTCGACCTGTGCCAGCCCGTCGCCTGGCTGTTCGGCCATGAAGGGCAGGGCGTGGCCGACGACCTGCTGTCGATGGCCACGCACCAGGTGGTCATTCCGCATCTGGGGCAGATCGAATCCCTGAACGTGGCCGCCTGCGCCGCCGTGTGCTTCTTCGAACAGCTGCGCCAGGGCCAGTCCTGACACTTTCACACCGAGGCCCGCCATGCCTGATTATCCGGTTTTTCCTTTGCTCGCCGACGGAGCCGCACGCGACGAGGCCTGGTGGCGCCAGGTTGCCGCGTTCTATCCCGCACCGCCGGACGCCATCGTCAATCTGGAACACGGCTATTTCGGCGCCATGGCCGCGCCCGTGCAAGCGGCCTTCGAGCAGGCCGTGCGCTACACCAACGAGCAACTGAGTCCCTTCGTGCGCGGCGAGTTTACGCGCACGCATGTGGATATTCTGCGCCAGCGCGTCGCCGCGCTGATCCATGCGCAGCCGCACGAGATCCTGCTGACCCGCAGCGGCACCGAGTCCATGCAGGTGCTGATCACGCAATACCACGGCCTGGCGCCCGGCGATACGGTGCTGTGGAGTAATCTCGACTATCCGGCCATGCGCACGGCCATGCGCTGGCTGGCGCAGCGCCGTGGCGTCACCAGCACGCAAGTCACCTTGCGCTTGCCCATCGGCGATGACGAGATCATCGCCCGTTATGCGCAAGCCATGCGCCAGGCCGTCAAGCCCAAATTGCTGCTGCTGTCGCAGGTGACGCCGGCCAATGGGCAGCAACTGCCGCTGAAGGCCATCATGGCGCTGGCGCGCGAACACGGCATCGACGTGCTGCTCGACAGCGCCCATGCGCTGGGGCAGGTCGACGTCGACGTGCAAGCCATGGGTGTCGATTTCGCCGGTTTCAATCTGCACAAATGGCTGGGGGCGCCGGCGGGACTCGGTGTCGTGTATATCCGCGCATCGCAGCTGCACAAGATCGAGCCGCATTGTGGCGACGACGATTATCCGCTTGACGATATCCGCAGCCGCCTGCACATGGGCATGCCGCCGATCGGCGCCATCCTGGCCGCGCCCGCCGCATTGGACTTCCATGCGCGCCTGGGCGGTACGCCGGCCAAGACGGAACGTCTGGCCTGGCTGCGCAATTACTGGGTCGAACGGGTGGCGCAGTTGCCCGGCGTGCGCATCCTGTCGCCGCTCGATGTAAAACGCGGCACGGCGCTCGTCGCCTTTGCCGTCGACGGCATGGAGGCGCGCACGCTACAGCAAGCCTTGCTGCAGCGCTTTGGCATATTCACCGTGCAGCGCAATATCGGCGATGCCGACATCGTGCGCGCGACGGTAGCCGTCACGACCACAACCGCTGAACTGGACCAATTGGTGGCGGCGCTGACGGTGCTTTCGAGAGAAACGAACACCTGACCAAACCGTAGCGAGCGCACGCGCAGCAGGTTTGGTCAGGCGTTCTAGTACTCGCGGCGGTTCGGCTTGATCTCTTGCAGGATCGTCGTGGAGATCTCCTCGATCGACTTGGTGGTCGAGGAGAGCCAGCGGATGCCTTCGCGTTTCATCATCTTTTCCGCCTCGTTGACCTCGTAACGGCAGTTTTCGATGGCCGCATACTTGCTTCCAGCGCGTCTTTCGTTGCGTATTTCCGACAAACGTTCGGGCGTAATGCTCAATCCGAAAATTTTATTCTTAAATTCCAGCAGCGCCGATGGCAGCTTGTCGCGCTCGAAATCGTCGGGAATCAGCGGATAATTGGCTGCCTTGATACCGTATTGCATGGCCAGATACAGGCTGGTCGGGGTCTTGCCAGAGCGCGAAACACCCACCAGAATGACATCGGCCGAGGACAGGTTCTTGTGCGACTGGCCATCGTCGTGCGCCAGCGAATAGTTGATCGCCTCGATGCGGTTCTTGTATTCCTCGCTGTCGACGATGTTGTGCGAACGCCCGATGGTGTGGGTCGACATCACGCCCAGTTCCTGCTCCAGCGGGGCGACAAAGGTCTGGATCAGGTCCATGTGCATGCCGCTGGACTTGCGGATCACGGCCGACAGGTCGTTCTTCACCAGGGTGGAGAAAATGATCGGGCGCTGGCCATCGGCGGCGAAGGCTTCGTTGATCTTGCGCGCCGCATCGTAGGCCTTGTCCATGGTATCGATGAAGGGCAGGCGGATCTGGCGGAAGCGCAGATCGAACTGCGTCAGCACTGAGTGGCCGAAGGTCTCGGCGGTGATGCCGGTGCCGTCGGAAACGAAGAAGACGGTGCGGGCCGCAGGGGGCAGGGGAGGGCGTGGTTCTTGTGTCATGGGTCTTCGGATCGAGATTGTGCGTCGTCAATTTGCGCCGCACAAGGTAAAATGGCTGCAACGGTATGATTGTGCTGCACGACGCCAAGAATAACAAGAAGACTGTCTGTGCGCCGCGCGTAAAGATTTCTATCATCAGTAAGGGTGTCATTATGACCAACGCAGTATCGCAACAGCAGGAAGACAAGGACGCGGTGTATGTTGCCTCGTTCGAGCATTTGCGCATGACGGATGTCGAATCCGTCGGCGGCAAGAACGCCTCCCTGGGCGAAATGATCAGCCAGCTGGCGGAAGCCGGCGTGCGCGTGCCCGGTGGCTTTGCCACCACGGCGCAGGCATTCCGCGATTTCCTCTCGTATAGCGCCAACGGCGGCTTGCCGCTGGCCGAACGCATCGCCCAGCGCCTGGAAGGACTGGACATCGATGACGTGCGTTCGCTGGCGCAAGCCGGTGCCGAGATCCGTCAATGGATCGTCGAAACGCCATTCCAGCCACGCCTGGCTGCCGAAATCGACCAGTTCTATGCCAAGCTGGTGGCCGATTCCGATACCGAAATGTCGTTTGCCGTGCGTTCCTCGGCCACGGCGGAAGACTTGCCGGACGCCTCTTTTGCCGGTCAGCAAGAGACCTTCCTGAACGTGGTCGGCATCGACAACGTGCTCGAGGCCATGAAACAGGTGTTCGCGTCGCTGTACAACGACCGCGCCATCTCGTATCGCGTGCACAAGGGCTTTACACACGCCGAAGTGGCCTTGTCGGCCGGCGTGCAGCGCATGGTGCGTTCCGACCTGGGCGCGGCCGGCGTGATGTTCACCATCGATACCGAGTCGGGCTTCAAGGACGTGGTCTTCGTCACTTCCAGCTATGGCCTGGGCGAGACCGTGGTGCAGGGCGCCGTCAATCCCGACGAATTCTATGTGCACAAGCCGATGCTGGAAAAAGGCAAGTCGCCTGTAATCCGCCGCAATATCGGCTCGAAGCTGCTGAAAATGGAATTTACGAACGAAGCGAAAGCTGGCCGTTCCGTGAAAACCGTCGACGTGCCTGTCGAAATGCGCAACCGCTACTCGCTGAACGACAGCGAAGTGGTGGAACTGGCAAAATACGCCGTCATCATCGAGAACCACTACGGCCGTCCGATGGACATCGAGTGGGGCAAGGATGGCCGCGACGGCAAGCTGTACATCCTGCAGGCGCGTCCTGAAACCGTCAAGTCGCAGCAAAAGGCGACCGACGTGCAGGAACGCTTCAAGCTGAAAAGCACCGGCACCGTGCTGACGTCCGGCCGCGCCATCGGCCAGAAGATCGGCGCCGGCCCCGTGCGCGTGATTCACGACCCGGCCGACATGGAGCGCGTGCAGCCAGGCGACGTGCTCGTTGCCGACATGACGGACCCGAACTGGGAACCGGTCATGAAACGCGCGTCGGCCATCGTCACCAACCGTGGCGGCCGTACTTGCCACGCAGCAATTATTGCCCGTGAACTCGGCGTGCCTGCCGTGGTCGGCTGCGGCGACGCGACCGACGTGCTGAAAGACGGCACCTTTGTCACCGTGGTCTGCTCGGAAGGCGACGAAGGCAAGATCTACGACGGCTTGCTGGAAACGGAAGTGTCGGAAGTGTCGCGCGGCGAATTGCCGAAGCTCGACACCAAGATCATGCTCAACGTGGGCAATCCGCAGCTGGCGTTCGACTTCCAGTCCGTGCCGAACGCGGGCGTGGGCCTGGCGCGCCTGGAATTCATCATCAATAACAATATTGGTGTGCATCCGCGCGCGATCCTGGAATACCCGAACATCGACGCCGACCTGAAGAAGGCCGTGGAATCGGTGGCGCGCGGCCACGCTTCGCCGAAAGCGTTCTATATCGACAAGCTGGCCGAAGGCATCGCCACCATCGCCGCCGCGTTCTGGCCGAAAAAAGTCATCGTGCGCCTGTCCGACTTCAAGTCGAACGAGTACAAGAAGCTGATCGGCGGTTCGCGCTACGAGCCGGACGAGGAAAACCCGATGCTGGGCTTCCGCGGCGCGGCGCGCTACCTGTCGGCCGACTTCTCCGAAGCGTTCAACATGGAATGCGAAGCGATGAAGCGCGTGCGCAATGACATGGGCCTGACGAACGTGGAAATCATGGTGCCGTTCGTGCGCACCCTGGGCCAGGCCGAGAAAGTCATCGACTTGCTGGCGAAAAATGGCCTGAAGCGCGGCGAGAACGACTTGCGCGTCATCATGATGTGCGAAGTGCCGTCGAACGCCATCCTGGCCGACCAGTTCCTCGACCATTTCGACGGCTTCTCGATCGGTTCGAACGACCTGACCCAGCTGACCCTGGGCCTGGACCGCGATTCCGGCATGGAATTGCTGGCCGCTGACTTCGACGAGCGCGATCCTGCCGTGAAAGCGCTGCTGGCCCTGGCCATCAAGGCTTGCCTGGCACGCGGCAAGTACATCGGCATCTGCGGCCAGGGTCCTTCCGACCATCCGGACTTCGCCGTCTGGCTGATGGAGCAGGGCATCGAATCGATGTCCCTGAATCCGGACTCGGTGATCGACACCTGGCAAAAGCTCGCTGCGCTGAAAGCGTAAGCGTCTTTATTGCCCTCTGAAAACCCGCTGCCGCTCACCCGGCAGCGGGTTTTTTTATGCCTGCCATGCGGCGCACGGCAGTATTCGATGGGCTTGCGCCAGATCAGCTAAAATGATTCCACCAATACATTGAAACGGGAGTTCACATGGCAAGCAAGAAACCGAGCAAAGTGGCAAAGATCGACATCGGCATTTCCGAAGCGGACCGCGCGAAAATTGCGGAAGGCCTGTCCGGCCTGCTGGCCGACAGCTACACCTTGTACCTGATGACCCACAATTTTCACTGGAACGTCAAGGGGCCGATGTTCAACACCCTGCACCTGATGTTCATGACGCAATACACGGAGCAGTGGGCCGCGCTGGACCTGATCGCCGAGCGCATTCGCGCCCTTGGCTATCCGGCACCGGGCACCTACAAGGAATTCGTCAAGCTCGCGTCGATCAAGGAAATCGACGGCGTGCCGCCGGCGCTGGACATGGTCAGCCACCTGGTATCGGCGCAGGAAGCGACCGCGCGCACGGCGCGCCGCTTGTTCCCGCTGCTGGAAAAAGCCAATGACCAGCCGACGGCCGACCTGATTACGCAGCGCCTCGATTTGCATGAGAAGACGGCGTGGATGTTGCGCAGCCTGCTGGAGGAGTAATTGGCTGGCCTGGCGGCGCTAATTCGCCCTTGGCTATTGACGTCATCCGGAATTGCGTTAGACTGCTTGTATATAGGTGTTTGGCAAGAATAATATCAGGCAGTACTGCGCATTAAACCCCGTCGCTTATATAGGCTGCGGGGTTTTTTATTTTGGATTCACAAAGATGGAGGCATCATGGCTGAATGGGGAGGCTGGTTTGTGGCGGCTGGCGCGGTATTGATCCTGGAGCTGTTTACGGGCACGTTTTATCTGCTGATGATCGCCATCGGTATCGGTGCCGGCGGATTGGTGGCGCTGGCGGGCGGAAATGGCAGCTGGCAGGCCCTGACGGCCGCCGTGGTCGGCGTGGTCGCCACGCTGTTATTGCGGCGCAGCCGTTTTGGCAGGGCGGGGCGGCGCGATGCGGCGCAGGATCCGAATGTGAATCTGGATATCGGCCAAAGCGTGTCGGTCGCGCATTGGGTCGATGGCGCGGCGCGCGTCATGTATCGCGGCGCCTTGTGGGATGTGGAACTGATACCCGGCAGCGATACGCAGGCCGGTCATTACACCATACGTGCCGTGCGTGGCAGCCGTTTGATTGTTGGATAACCTGGAGAATAGATTATGGAAGTAAGTATCGGAAGCATGTCGCTGATCTTGTTATTGCTGGCGTTGGTATTTGTTTTCAAGACGGTCAATGTGGTGCCGCAGCAGCATGCCTGGGTGGTGGAGCGCTTGGGCAAGTTCCATGCGGTATTGGGTCCTGGCCTGAATATCGTCGTGCCTTTTGTCGACCGCATCGCTTACAAGCATGTGCTCAAGGAAATCCCACTCGACGTGCCGCCGCAGGTGTGCATTACGCGTGACAATACGCAATTGCAGGTTGATGGCATTTTGTATTTCCAGATTACCGATGCCATGCGTGCTTCTTATGGTTCGTCGAATTATATTGCCGCCATTACGCAACTGGCGCAAACGACCTTGCGTTCGGTGATCGGTAAAATGGAACTCGACAAGACATTTGAAGAACGCGACCATATCAATACGGCCATCGTGAATGCCATCGATGAATCGGCGGCGAATTGGGGCGTCAAGGTATTGCGCTATGAAATCAAGGATTTGACGCCGCCCAAGGAAATCTTGCATGCGATGCAGGCGCAGATTACCGCCGAGCGCGAGAAGCGTGCGCTGATTGCCGCCTCGGAAGGGCGCAAGCAGGAGCAGATCAATATCGCCAGCGGCGAGCGTGAAGCGAATATTGCCCGTTCGGAAGGCGAGAAGCAGGCATCGATCAACCGCGCCGAAGGCCAGGCCACGGCCATCGTTGCGCTGGCGCAGGCCAGCGCCGAAGCGTTGCGCCAGGTGGGCGCCGCCATCCGCGAGCCGGGTGGTGAAGATGCCGTCAACCTGAAAGTAGCCGAGCAGTATGTGGGCGCCTTCGCACAATTGGCGAAAACGAATAACTCGATTATCGTGCCGGCCAATCTGGGCGATATGAGCGGTTTGATCGCCACGGCGATGCAGGTGGTAAAAACGCAGAAGCCGAAAAGCGGCGTGGCTATTCCGTGATTGCCTGCAGCTTGGGTGAATAGCAAATCCGTAGCAAGTTTGTTGTTAATACTGCCCGCTGTATAGCGGGCAGTTTGCATTTGCGCCGCCATGATTATCTGGCGGCAGCAGGGGGAGGAGTATCTGCGGGTGAATGCGTAACGCTGATAATATTTTCTTCATGCTATGCTGTGCGCACTTTCTGGATTATGTACTGTCGTGCGGCGCTGATTTCTTTGATTGGCGTAAAATGTGCCGCGCATGCCTGGCGACGATTGCACCGATGTCCGCAGCGGATGTCGGGGCGGGGTTTAAAGGCGATGCGCGATTGGCGATAGTATTGACTCATGTCTATTTTTGAATTGCAATTTAGAATTACTATAAATTGCAATGAAACAAAAAGTACTGCAGAATAAATGCGGGCGATGGCGCTGTATTGCATCGCTGCCGCACAAGGCAGAGGTCGAGGTGCTTGCGCAGACGGTCCATGTGCGATGGCCCCCCTTGATTGATGATTTGCATCGTTTGAAAGCCGGGGGCAGTCGGTTTTTTGGTAAAAGAATTGTAAAAAACAATCAAATCTTTAGAAAAATCACCGCAGTCGCGTTACAATTGGATAGAATTTAACTGTTCAGTTATATTTTTCAACTCACACAAGGAAATATCATGGATCTGTCCAGCTTATCCCTGTCCGAACTGCGCACCTTGCAGGACGACATCAAGAAGCAAATGAAGAAACGCGAACAGGACGATCTGTCCAAAGCGCGCGAACAAATCCTGGCGATTGCCCAGAGCGTCGGCGTTTCCGTAAAAGACCTCGTTGGTACGGGCATCCGCGCTAAAACCGGCACGGTTGCGGTGCGCTATCGCAATCCGGATGATGCGACGCAGCAATGGACTGGCCGTGGCCGTCAACCGAAATGGGTCAAGGAATGGACCGATTCGGGCAAGTCGCGTGATCTGCTGAAGGTTTGATTCTGAAGGCTTAAAAAACCGTTCATTCGGATGCTTGTCCTGTGGAGTCGTGCAGGGGTAATACCAGGCAGCACGCAAGCATCCGGAACTTTACTGTTGTCTTGGGCCAGGCAGGCCAAGCTGATGTATATCGCCGTATCTCCATGGCATTTTCGCCGCTCCCCGTCTTTTTCCTGCCTTATCTCTTTCCTTTCCCTGTTTTACTCCCGTCGCGCTGAGTTTTTCCGCTGGCCGCAGGTAATCGGCAAAATAAAACCCGGCATATAGCCGGGCTTGCTGGTATCGGCGCAGCATGCTGTGCGCAGTGCCGGATCAGCGGCGGTGCGACTTCATTGCCGCCTGTACTTCGCGCGCGCCATCGCGGTCGCGTTCCGCCGCCCGCTTGTCGTGCTGTTTTTTGCCTTTGGCCAGACCGATTTCGCATTTCACGCGGCCGCCCTTGTAGTGCAGGTTGAGCGGCACCAGGGTATAGCCGGAGCGTTCCACCTTGCCGATCAGTTTATCCATTTCCGCGCGGTGCAGCAGCAGCTTGCGCGTGCGTACGGCTTCCGGGTGGATATGGGTGGAGGCGGTCGGCAGGGCGCTGATATGCGCGCCGAACAGGAAGAGTTCATCGCCGCGGACGACGACGTAGGCTTCCTTGATTTGTACGCGGGCGTCGCGGATGGCTTTGACTTCCCAGCCCTCCAGTACGATGCCCGCTTCGTAGCGATCCTCGATAAAGTAGTCGTGGAAGGCTTTTCTGTTGTCTGCTATGGTCATGAGATGGTAAATGTGCGCGGGTCGGTTAAACTACTGTCTCGCGCAAGCGCGATAAAATCAAATGTATCCAACATCATAGCAAATGGTTCTTCAATGGCAGTAGTACATAAATCAGTTTTTCTCGGCTATAGCGCCGAACAAATGTTCGCGCTGGTGGCGGCGGTGGAGGATTATCCCAAATTCCTGCCCTGGTGCGGTGCGGTCGAGATTCGCGAGCGGGGCGAGAACACGGTTGTCGCCAGCGTGGGCATACATTACCACGGCGTGCGCCAAAGCTTCACCACGTCCAACGAGAACGTGCCTCCGACTTCCATCAAGATGAAGCTGGTGGACGGTCCTTTCAAGACCCTCGACGGCGTATGGACCTTCAAGGTCCTGCGCGAAGATGCCTGTAAGATCGAACTGGACCTGCATTACGAGTTTTCCAGCCGCGTACTGGAACAGATCATCGGCCCCGTCTTCGGCATGATCGCCAACAGCATGGTCGATTCCTTCTGCAAGCGCGCGGAGACGGTATATGGCTGAGGCCAGCATTCACGTGCAAGTCTGTCACGCCTTGCCGGATAGCAGCTTCCTGCGTGCCCTGACGGTGCCTGCCGGCACCACCATCGAGCAGGCGGTGACGCGGAGCGGCTTGTTGCAGGCCATCCCCGGCATTGACCTGGCCATCAATATGGTGGGCATCTATGGCAAGAAGAAGCCTTTGGATACCGTATTGCACGAGCATGACCGGGTGGAGGTCTACCGGCCCTTGCAAGCCGACCCGAAAGAAGCGCGCCGGCGCCGCGCCGGCAGCAAACCTGCCAAGGCCTGACCTGGCAGCGCATCTTCAGGTGCGGGGCCGGGCAGCCAGATGAAGGGCGTATCGCTGCCTGGCGCCGCGCCTTAACACATTGCCCTGGAAGCGGCGGTGATCATCAAGTGCGGCTTGCCTCGATGCCTCCATTCAAAGCGGCCAGGAAGCCTCCGGCTTCCCCTCTTCAGTAGCTCATTCTTTCGTAGATCGATGCCGTGCCGCACATCCGCAGCTGACCCGGATGGTTGCATTATGACGCCAAAGTTTTGCCAAATAGCAAATATTGGATGCTACGATAGTCGAATCGCCAAGGAGGATGTATGGGATTCGCCAATAAATTTGTAGCGTCGTTGCGTTCGTCAAACTTGAGGGATGACGCGTTTCATCACGGATTGGACGTGATCGCGGCTGCTGCGCTGGCGGGCGACCTCGGTGCTTTGCTTTGTCGCGTGAAATACGCGGATGTCCTCGTCGACAGCCAATCCGATGGCAACAGCGGTAACCTGGTGCAATTGCTGCGGATATGGACGGCTGCGGTGACGGAAAAGGGCCAGGCGCGCCGCTGGGTCAGGATCAATTCCGAACGAGATATCTGCACGGCGCAGGCCCTGTATAAGCGGGTTGCCCATGCGTCGCTGGCATATTGGCTCGATGACAGGTGCAAGCCATGCAAGGGCACCGGCATGTCGCCCACAAGTTTGCGCGATTGCACGGCATGCACGGGCACGGGCAAGGCCGAGGTGGAGTGTGCCGGCGGTTTTGAGCGCGAGCGTATCAAGGATATGGTCAGCGAGCTTGCCGCCACGGTCGCCCGCCATGCGGAGCGCTCCAGGCGTCGTTTGCGCTAGCGGCGCTGCATGGCGCCGGCAGAAATGGGCATATAAATCCCGAAAACTGTGTTTATATACAGTGTTTTTGTGTTAGGATCCGCATATTGCATTTCAGTAAAAGTTCTTCCGGTACCCCGCGCCGCACATGCAGCGCCGATAGCTGGAACAGAGGAGCGTAAGCGGGCGGCACAGGAGCTGCTCACCCCACGCGTGTCAGTTGCTCTTGCGTGCAGTGCGGAGTGCACAAATGGCTGAGCGATCGCTCGCTGTTTGCTTTATTTATTTTATATTTTGTTTTCTCCGTCTTCATTTGAGCAGGGCCCGCTTCGGCGGGCTTTTTTATTGCCGCAACGATAAGCGGTGCAAGGCCGGAAGGCCAGCCATTGGGCGGAATGCCCGGAAAGAGAGACCATGCCGTTCAAATTCAACGCAGACGGGAGTATTGCAACGACGGGCGAGGGGCGTGGTAAGCGCCCGATCTTTATCTATCCCGATGGCCGCGAAGCCGCCTTTGATGCCGATGCGGCCGTCGCCGCCATCGGCAGGCTCAATCGTGAAGCCCAAGGGCAGCGTGAAGCGAAAGAGGCTGCGCAGCGGCGCTTGAGGGAGGCTGGCGGCGCCGTACCGGCTTGACGCGGGGCGGCGTGTTTGGCCCGTCTCGTGCGGTTTTTATGAAGGTTATGGGAGCGAGGGTGCCCGGATGGGTGCTGGTGTCATGGGCTGGATGGCCCGTCTGTATTTCACTTTGATAAAACTGACATGAAAGGCTATACGCCATGAGCAATAATACTATCAGCGCGATGCCGTCGCGTCTCATGCCCGAAAGGCTTGCGCCGCTTTTTCAGGCGGGGGAGGGACGGACGCTCGCCTGCGGCCAGCCTACGGGCATCTTGCGCGGCCTCAGGAATTCCGGCCGCATGGTCGCCAATTTTACCAGTGGCGTGTGGACCGTCGCCGGCGGCATTCCCGTGCTGACCCAGGGCTACACCGGTTATGATGCGACTGGCAATGCTGTAGGCATCACCAGCCGTACCGGCCAGACGGAGCTGCTGCGCTGGTCTCCGACGGTCAATGTGACGCATGAAATCAAATTGGCAAACTTTGCCGCTTCCGCACGCGTCAAGGAGCTGAAAGGCAAAATCGGCCTGTGGGTTTATGTTGACAACCTGCCCGGTTATGAGCCCGGCGGAACCCCGGCCGGTTCCATCGGTTTCACATTGACGACGGATGCCGCCGGCTCGAATGCGAATGCGCTGACGGTGGGGTTCAATTCGAACCAGGTGCGCGAGGGCTGGAACTTCCTCAAATTCGTCATGCGCGATCCGAACGCTTATGTCAGCGGTTCCGGTGTCACCGAATATCATCCCTTCGGTGTGCTTGGCGGTTCCTATCGCACAGGCGCGGCGGCAAACATCAAGGATGCGGCCATTACCGGCATGAAAATCGACATGTCGAACATGGCCGGGGCGGATGTGTACTTTGATTCCATCTGGACGGATTTCGACACGCAAGCGCAGATCGTGCTCGGCACCGATTCCGTCGGCGCTGACATGGCCAGCTATTATCTGCCCATTTTCGATTCCTACAAATGGAAGGGCTATGTCGCGGTGCCAAAGCGCATTTGGCTGAATGGCGACAAGGTGGTGAGCGACTGGAGCGGCGT
The DNA here is from genome assembly GCF_058798815.1 of Janthinobacterium sp. GW822-FHT07A03. Taxonomy (NCBI): domain Bacteria; kingdom Pseudomonadati; phylum Pseudomonadota; class Betaproteobacteria; order Burkholderiales; family Oxalobacteraceae; genus Janthinobacterium; species Janthinobacterium sp. GW822-FHT07A03. The sequence goes on from NZ_JBXAKW010000005.1 coordinate 183,277, forward strand.
CAATCCGTTCTTGCAAGTCGCCTATGACGCCGGCTGGGAGTGCATCAACCACACTACCAATCACCTGGGCGGCGCCGATGCCATGAGTACGATTACGTCGCCCGGTGCATTGCTGTATGAAGTGCTTCCGGTGACGGCTTTGTACCTGAACTCCGGCATGACGCGTGGCCTGGAATTCTATGCCTCGCCGCAATCGTCCAGCAGCCGCCTGTCAGAAAAGATCATCAAGGGAACGGGCATCAAGATGCAGCGCCACGCGCGCAAGATCAATGTGAGCGTGACGCCGTTTGGCATCGATAACCCGCATCACGTTGGCGCATGTGATTGGGGAAGCGCGACGGCCAGCGGGATTGCCAAGGTGACCGGCGGTGTCACCGGGCATATCCCCGGCTGGCAAAAAGCATCGCAGATCAAGCGCATGGCCGATGTGATCGTTGCCTATGGTGATACCTGGTTTCCCTTCTGGCATGGCGTCACCGCACTGGGCGATACGGGCAGCGGCGAGGATGCCACCGGCGACAACTTGCTGTTGACCAAGTCGGCATTTGAAAAATCGTGCGAGTACATTCGTCAGTTGCAACTGGCTGGCAGCTTGCGTTTTTGTGATGGTTTTACGGGCTTTTATTACGGGACGGGACAATAATGAACATCCATGACATCGAATGGCGCAGCTATTGCTGCGGCGACGCCTGCCAGTATGCGGAAGTGGCGACCGAAGCGGGCTTTCTGCAGGTGAAAACCAGCCACGAAGCGGCGGACTCATCCTACTTGGTCAGGCGCTATGGCAAGGATCGCATGCCGCTGGATGCGGACTATGTCCCCATGACCGTTGCCGAGCTTGAGGGCGAATTGCAGCGCGCATAAGTCCACATCGCCGCCGCGGCCGCAGCCGAGCCTGGCGACCGGCCCGGGCGGTACTGCAGGCCCTGTGTTGCATGGCGCATCAATGACAAATCCGATCCGGCGGGGTCACGCCGGATCCTGCTTGCAGCCTTGCAAAACGCCGTTGTGAGACGGCAAGCATGGTGCTGCGGCCTGCGGTGGCATGCGGATAAAACAGCAGAGGATCCGCTTACCTGTCTGCTCGTGTCTGCGGCAACGCCGCTGGAGCAGTGGAAGTTTGCCGAAGTTCAAGACAAAGTTCCTGGATTTCTGTATAATCTGCTTTTGCGCCAATAGGAAATGCTATGCGTCTACTTCAAAAAGCACTCACATTCGATGACGTGCTGCTCGTCCCAGCCTACTCCAACGTTCTTCCCGCCGATACGTCCCTCAAAACTCGCCTGACCCGCAATATCACCTTGAATATTCCCTTGCTGTCCGCAGCCATGGATACGGTGACGGAAGCCCGTCTGGCGATCGCGATGGCCCAGGAAGGCGGCATCGGCATCATCCACAAGAATTTGAATCCGAAGGACCAGGCACGTGAAGTGGCCCGCGTAAAACGTTTCGAAGCTGGCGTGCTGCGCGATCCGATCACGATTCCGCCGGACATGAAAATCCGCGACGTGATCGCCCTGACGGAACAATACGGCATCAGCGGTTTCCCCGTTGTCAAGGGCAAGGAAGTCGTCGGCATCATCACCAACCGCGACTTGCGCTTTGAACAGGAACTCGACGCGGAAGCCTCCGCCAAGATGACCCCGCGCGAAAAACTCGTCGTCGTCAAGGAAGACGCCGATACGGCCGAAGCCAAGCGCCTGATGAACAAGCACCGCCTGGAGCGCGTGCTGGTCGTCAACGACGCATTCGAATTGCGCGGTTTGATCACCGTCAAGGATATCCAGAAGTCGACTTCCCACCCGTTCGCGTCGAAAGACAGCCAGGGCAAACTGCTGGTCGGCGCGGCCGTCGGCGTGGGCGCCAAGGATGAAGAGCGCATCGACCTGCTGGTCGCCGCCGGCGTCGACGTGCTGGTGGTCGACACGGCCCACGGTCACTCGCAAGGCATTCTGGACCGCGTACGCTGGATCAAGACCAAGTACCCGCAAGTGGAAGTGATTGGCGGCAACATCGCTACCGCCGCCGCCGCCAAGGCGCTGGTGGAATACGGCGCCGACGCGGTCAAGGTCGGCATCGGTCCTGGCTCGATCTGCACCACGCGTATCGTCGCCGGTGTGGGCGTGCCGCAAATCACGGCCATCTCGAATGTTGCCGAAGCACTGGAAGGCACGGGCGTGCCATGTATCGCCGACGGCGGTATCCGCTTCTCGGGCGACATCTCGAAAGCGCTGGCCGCTGGCGCCTCGACCGTCATGATGGGGTCGATGTTTGCCGGTACGGAAGAAGCGCCAGGCGAAGTGATCCTGTACCAGGGCCGCAGCTACAAATCGTACCGCGGCATGGGTTCGCTGGGCGCGATGTCCGATGGTTCGGCTGACCGTTATTTCCAGGACGCCACCATGAAGGCCGACAAGTTCGTGCCGGAAGGTATCGAAGGCCGCGTGGCCTACAAGGGCAGCGTGCTGGCGATCATCTTCCAGCTGGTGGGCGGCGTGCGTCAATCGATGGGTTACTGCGGTTGCGCGACCATCGACGAACTGCGCGAAAAGGCGGAATTCGTGGAAATCACCTCGGCCGGCATGCGCGAGTCGCATGTCCATGATGTGCAAATCACGAAAGAAGCGCCAAACTACCGCTCCGAGTAAGCGCAACAGGAAAAATTGCCCATGGCTGCGTTACAGTGCCTCGCCGTACTATTCGTACTGTCTTCGGCACCGCGCCTTGCCCTGAACAATTTTTCCGCTGCGCTATAGCGACAGACCAGACCGGCGCCCAGTGCGCCGGTTTTGCAATTGACCCTGAATAAAGCCCCGACCATGCACTCTAAAATCCTCATTCTCGATTTCGGTTCCCAAGTCACCCAGCTGATCGCCCGCCGCGTGCGCGATTCCGGCGTGTTTTCCGAAGTCTTCCCGTATGACGTCAGCGACGAATTCGTGCGCAACTATGGCGCCGCCGGCGTGATCCTGTCGGGCAGCCACAATTCCACCCTGGACGGCGACTCGCCGCGCGCGCCGCAAGCCGTGTTCGAGCTGGGCGTGCCCGTGCTGGGCATCTGCTACGGCATGCAAACCATGGCGGCCCAGCTGGGCGGCAAGGTGGAAAACGGCCTGGTGCGCGAATTCGGCTACGCCGAAGTGCGTGCCCGCAGCCACACCAAGTTGCTCAACGGTATTGCCGACTTTGTCACCGACGAAGGCCATGGCATGTTGAAAGTGTGGATGAGCCATGGCGACAAGGTGCTGGAAATGCCGCCAGGCTTCAAGCTGATGGGTAACACTCCGAGCTGCCCGATCGCCGCCATGGCCGACGAAGAGCGCCAGTTCTACGGCGTGCAATTCCACCCGGAAGTGACGCACACGGTGCAGGGCAAGGCCATGATCGGCCGTTTCGTGCATGAAATCTGCGGCTGCAAGTCGGACTGGAACATGCCCGACTACATCAGCGAAGCGGTGGAAAAAATCCGCGCGCAAGTGGGCACCGATGACGTCATCCTGGGCCTGTCCGGCGGCGTCGATTCGTCCGTGGCCGCTGCCCTGATCCACCGCGCCATCGGCGACCAGCTGACCTGCGTCTTCGTCGACCACGGCCTGCTGCGCCTCGACGAAGGCAAGATGGTGATGGACATGTTCGCCAAGAACCTGGGCGTGAAAGTCATCCGCGTCGATGCGGAAGACCAGTTCATGGGCCACCTGGCCGGCGTCACCGACCCCGAGCAAAAGCGCAAGATCATCGGCCGCGAATTCGTCGAAGTGTTCCAGGTCGAGTCTGGCAAGCTGGTCAACGCCAAATGGCTGGCGCAAGGCACGATCTACCCGGACGTGATCGAATCGGCCGGCAAAGGCAAGAAGGGCCAGACCATCAAGAGCCACCACAACGTGGGCGGCTTGCCGGACACCATGAAGCTGAAATTGCTGGAACCGCTGCGCGAACTGTTCAAGGATGAAGTGCGCAAACTGGGCGTGGCCCTGGGCTTGCCGCATGACATGGTCTACCGTCACCCATTCCCTGGTCCGGGCCTGGGCGTGCGCATCCTCGGCGAAGTCAAGAAAGACTACGCCGACCTGCTGCGCCGCGCCGACGCCATCTTCATCGAAGAGCTGCGCAACACGCCGTACGAATTCGTCGCCGGCCAGGCCGTCGACCCGGACGCGCTGCCAGCGAACTGGTATGAAGCGACGAGCCAGGCGTTCGCCGTCTTCCTGCCCGTCAAGTCGGTGGGCGTGATGGGCGATGGCCGCACCTACGAGTACGTTGTGGCCCTGCGCGCCGTGCAAACGCAGGACTTCATGACGGCCCACTGGGCGCACTTGCCGCACAGCTTGCTGGGCAAGGTATCGAACCGCATCATCAATGAAGTGCGTGGCATCAACCGCGTTGTCTACGATATTTCGGGCAAGCCGCCTGCGACCATCGAGTGGGAATAATCTCCCGTCCGGCAGCGTAAGGTAACGCAGGGTCAATGCAACAGCTAAGCCCCTGATTTTTCAGGGGCTTTTTTTATTTTGTCTGGCAAACCCAAGCAACCCATGGCAGAGCCAAGCACGCTTTTTTGTGGGTATTTTTAAGGGGACTCAACTTGCCGTGGGGAATATTTAGCATTTGGTTCTTACTGTTCATTTTCACCGCGAGGGTATCAATGAGGGTATTTTTTATGTCAAGTCATTGATTTTAAATACTGCTTTTCGCAATTGAGCGAGCCGAGAGGCTCGTGATGACCAGGCCACCGCCAGCGCACAAAATAACTCATACGTGTGGTAATTCGGTTTTAGATTGATGACATTGATACGTTTGCTTTTGGCCGCTAGCTGAAGTCCAGAGGATGGAAATCCGACATTGCTTTACGCAACAAAGGACGAGTATCTACATCTTCATTGTTACCGATTACTTGCCCTGGATGCATATACTCTCCTTCATCGAAGGCCTGGTACACCGCCCAAGAGTATGAAGGAAAATCTTCAAGTGGCGCCCAGGCGGACAGTGCATTCATCGCACAATCAGCAATGTCGAAGTCAATCGAACCTGCAAGATATCTTTCCTCAATTTCTTTCGGAAAAATGTCAGAAAAATCACTTCTTGACGCGCCATGAACAATGAATGGGGCATTGAGCTCTGCGATGACCTGGAAATGCCCCCCGTGCATGTGGCGAAGAATATTGTCCATGTTTTTCTCGATTAATTTAACGGCCCCTCTTGGCTGCAGATCCAATCGATCAACGCAACGCTTTAACTTAAATGCATCGTTGCAGAGCGGAGATGATGCGGAAGAGAACTCGAATCGATTGCACCGGGCCCCGCGAAACCCGAGATTAACGTCGCAATGGATTTTGCCATGGGAACGTTAATGCACGAACCTGCCGAAGCTCAAGTAGCTTATGCAGCAGCGCTGCAGGAGTCTCTGCAGGGCAGGGAGATAGACAGGTCAAACCCGATCTCACGGTTGGATCAGCCAGCTACGAGATCGTGCACCAGAAGTCTGGCAGGGTGCCCAGGGGCTCAATACCATCCATCGGGCTCTCATTTCTAAGAAATATGGATCCAGGGTAGCCATGGAGCCCCTCGTTATTCACGCGATAATTCAAAAAAGACAATATTTTCGGGTGTATTTTCGCACTGGGGAACATTTTTTATTATAGTTATTGTACTATTTCTGTTTGCTGGAGCCATTATGAAACATCAACATTTCCAAATGCCACCCAAAGAGGGCTCGAAGAAGTGTTAATGCCCTCAATGCACTTGCAGCGCCCACTGAAAGTCATGCTTGGAAAGAACTAGGTAATCGTTTCTTCGACAGTGCTAAGGAAGCACGGGAAAATTCCGAGGCGTTCACCTGTTGCCTGTTTGGTGGAGTCTGCCTGGGACGCTCTGTTGACTTGGCACGTGCCAAAAATGTGGCAGCGGGTGGTCAACACTAAGGGAATGACACTCGATAGGCTGTACCGGTTATGCCGGGGCAAGCTCATCGCTACCAGCGCCGCCAAATACAGCACAGCTCGAACAGAGGCCCAGCCGGCAGAGCGCGAGGCATCGAGCGCTCGCTGCAAGTGGCAGCGCGGCAGGCCGCAGTCACTGAATCGGGGCTAGTTGGCACGCGGCCTTTGGTGACGAGCACGATGTGGCTTATTTCGCGGCAAGCACCGGCGCTGGGATCTGCCTCAGCATCAAGTTGCGGATAAGGATGGACACGAAGGTCAGCGCCAGGAAGACCAGGCCACCCAAGATGATCGACCGGATACCCATGCCAGCAATGAACATGCCGCCGATCGTGGTACCCAGAGTGATCCCGATATTGCCGAAGGACAGAAACAGGCCCGTCGCCAGTTCGGGGCTGTCGGGTAGAGCCGAGGCGATCCAGTATTGCTGGAAATTGTTCCCGGCGCCGTAGACCAGGCCCCAGAGGCAGGCCAACACGAGCATCGTCAAGGTGGAGGCTCCGACGAAATACAGGGAGATATAGATGACGCCCAGCACGAACGGGAAGAGAAACACGGCCCGCAGCGGGTTCGTGCTCAGTAGCCGGCCCGCCACAGGATTGCCGCAGATGCTGGCCAGGCCGAACAGCAGCAGGGTGAGGCTCAGCGTGTGTGGCGCCAGCTGCGCGACGTTTTTCAGATAGTCGGCCACGTAGCTGTACACGCTGGCCATCGAGGCAGCGATCAAGGCCACGGTAGCCAGGGAAATCCACATCAGGCCGCTACGCAGCAGGCTCAGCTGCGTGCCGTAGGCAACCCTGGAGCCCACCGGCATCGACGGCATGGCCAGCAGGGTGAACATGAAAGCGACCGCATTGACGGCGGCGAAGAATAGCATGACGGCGGAAAACGAGGTCGCGCCTGCGATCAAGCTGCTTATCGGCACCCCGAATACCATGCCAGCCGAGACACCCATCATGATCCTGGCCACAGCCTTGGAAGCGTCGCGCGGGCCTGCCGTTTTTGCAGCGATGGTGAAGGCCAGGGTGCAATAGACGGGGTGGCATAGCGCGGGGATCAGGCGCGCCAGCAGCAGCACGGTGAAATTGTCTGTCACCATGCAGACCAGGTTGCTGAGTACAAAGATCCCTTGCACCCCTAACATGGCTGTTTTCCGGTTGACGCCGGAGAACAGCAAGGGCATGACCGGTCCCGCCAGCGCCACGCCCAGCGCGAAGATACTCACCAGCCATCCCGCCCGCGTCACGCTGACGTGAAAGGTGTCCGCGATCAGCGGCAGGATGCCGACGACGCCCAGTTCCGTGGTCAGGATGCCAAAAATACCAAAACTGAGTTTCCAGACCAGCGCCTTGTGATGATTTTCCATAGTTTACATATCATGTAAGAATTAATACCGGCCTGCCGGAGGGACGCTGGCGCCGTACTGTGCGTCGCTGACCTGCTCCATCCAGGTGACGTTGTTGCCATCGGCAGTGCCGGTCAGCGCCAGATGGGTCATGGGCGCCGATGGCGTGGCGCCGTGCCAGTGCTTGACGCCGGGAGCGCACCACAGCACGTCACCGGGCTGCAGTTCGATCACCGGTCCGCCCCACGCTTGGGTCCGGGCGGTGCCGGCCACGATCACCAGGCGCTGGCCGGTGGGGTGGGTATGCCAGGCCGACCGCGCGCCCGGCTCGAACGTGACGAAGCCGCCGGTGAGCGGTGCCTCTCGGGTCGGCTCAAACAGGGGCGTGATGCGCACCCGGCCCGTAAAAAAGCGTGTCGGCGCGTCGATGGTCGGACGCGTTGCTGCTGGTGAAATCTCCTGCTGCAGCGCTTGCGCGCTGGCGGCGAGAGGCGCGGACAGCAAGGCGGAGGCAAGCAGGGCGACACTGGCGGGGAGGTGAAACGGCATGCGCTTTCCTTTCTGTTAATGGGGACACTGCGGGGGATACTGCGCGAACACTTGCTTGACGGCGGGCAGTGCCGAAAAGACGCTGGGCCAGCCAGCGTAGAACGCCATCTGCGTCATTGCCTCTGACGCCTGCTCTTGCGTTAAGCCGTTGTCCAACGCGCGGTTCAGGTGGTAGCTCAATTGCGCCACCTGACCGTTGGCGACCAGCGCGCTGACCGTCACCAGGCTGCGGTCGCGCGGCGCCAGGCCTGGACGCAGCCACAGGTCGTGAAACAACACGTCGGTGGTGTATTCCACCACGCCCGGCGCCGTGGCACCGACGCTCTGCATCACGGCGGCCTAGCGCTGCGCCTCGCTTTCCAGGTCGAGCGGCAGTAGTTCGGGCCGGGCCGGCGGCAGTTGCGCCGGCCCGACGCCGCGCTGTGCAAATACTTGTTTGGCCGCCGTCACGGCGGCTGTGGCATTGCCCCAGCCGCAGTAAAAGGCCAGATGGGTGATGATTTCGGAGACTTCGCCTGGCGTCACACCATTGTCGAGCGCCAGGTTCAGCTGATAGGGCAAGTCGACGGACTGGTTGCGGGCAATCAGCACGGCCAGCGTGACGACGCTGCGGTCCCGTGGCGACAACTGCGGGCGCGCCCATAGCCCACCATGCACGGTGTCCGTGGTGTAGCGGGCAAGGCCAGGCGACACTGCCTGCACGTCCTCCAGCGTGGACGCGTGCCGGGCGTCAAACGCCGTTGTGTGCTGCGGCATGGGGGCGCAGGCACCCAGGCTCAGGCAGGCCGCGATGGCAGGTGTTGCATAGGATTTCATCACGCGCTTAGCAGGCATGGTCGGCGCACTCGACAGGCAGGCCGACGGCATATTCCGCGTCCGTGACTTTCTCCAGCCAGACCACCGCTACGCCTTCGAGTGCTTCCTGCACCGCGATATGCGTCATGGGCGTGGTCGGCGTTGCGCCATGCCAGTGCTTGTGGCCAGGCGGACACCAGACCACGTCCCCCGCCTGGATCTGCACGATCGGCCCGCCTTCGCACTGGGTCCAGCCGCAACCGGCCGTAACGATCAGTGTCTGGCCCAGCGGATGGGTGTGCCACGCCGAGCGGGCGCCAGGCTCGAATGTCACATTGCCGCACGAGGTGCGGGCGGGCGCCGCCGGGTTACTCAGCATTTGTACACGTACCTGGCCAGTAAAATAGGCCTCGGGACCCGCGACCGAGAGAAGCGTTGCTGCACGTTTCAGTTCCATGGAATGTCCTCTATGAATGAGTCGGCGAAACCGCCGCTATGTCTTATTTACTATAGGGACAAGGCGCTGATGCGACTAGTGGCTATAATCGGCAAATACTTATGAAAATGAATCATAAATGGCACGCACAAACAATTTCAACGATCTGCTTTTCTTTATCGCGGTGGCGCGCGAGCACAGCTTTACGCGCGCTGCGGCGCAGCTGGGCGTCTCGCAGTCTGCCCTGAGCCACAGCGTGCGTGCCCTTGAGGCGCGGCTCGGCGTGCGCCTGCTGACGCGAACCACGCGCAGCGTTTCGGCCACCGAGGCAGGCGAGCGCTTGCTGCAAAGCGTGCCGTCGCACTTCGACGACATCGAGGCAGAACTGGCTGCGGTGGCCGAGTTTCGCGACAAGGCGGCCGGCAGCATCCGCATCACCTCGACCGATTACGCCACCCGCACCATCCTGCTGCCGCGCCTGGCACCCGTCCTGCGCGACTATCCACAAATCCGGGTAGAGATCATTAACGACTACGGCCTGGCTGACATTGTTGCCGAACGCTATGACATCGGCGTGCGCCATGGCGACCAGGTGGCCAAGGACATGATCGCGGCACGCATCGGCCCTGACCTGCAGATGGCGATCGTCGGTGCGCCCACTTATCTGGACGGACGGCAAGCGCTGATGACGCCACAGGACCTGATGATGCACAACTGCATCAATCTGCGCCTGCCGACGCACGATGCGTTTTATGTCTGGGAACTGGAAAAAGACGGACGCGCCATCCAGGTCCGGGTCGAGGGTCAGTACGCATTCAATGGCGCCTATGAGATCCTCGATGCGGCCCTGGCCGGCATGGGCCTTGCCTACGTGCCGACGGACCTCGCCGAGCCGTACGTGGCGACCGGCCGCCTGCGCCGCGTCATGGAGGACTGGTATCCGCGCGTGCCGGGCCTGCACGTGTATTACGCCAGCCGCCGGCAATCGTCGCGGGCGATGCAACTGGTGGTCGAGGCCTTGCGCTACCGTCCTGAGCAAACGTAAGGGCCTGGATCCGCCTGGCAGCTCATTTCATGAGCCATTTTCATAAGTGCATGCGCTTTACCCGAATTGATCAATGTTCAGGATCTGGCTAACATCGTCCGCTGATGACAGTCAGGGGAAATGACATGGAGGGGGCAACGCAATACTGGAGGGTAGAGAGCGGCCCGCAGTCGCTGCGCACGGTGGCGATACTCGGCGTCCTGATGGCGTTTGCGTCGATCTCGACGGACCTGTATCTGCCCGCGATGCCGTCCATGGCCGAGGCGCTGGGCACCGACGCCGGGCACATGGAGTGGAGCATTGCCGCCTACCTGGCCGGCTTCACCCTGGGGCAGCTGGCATGGGGGCCACTGTCCGACCGCCATGGCCGGCGCCGGCCGGTCGCTGGTGGTCTGCTGGTGTTTATCCTTGGCTGCGCGGGCTGTGCCATGTCGGGCTCGGTGGGCGCGCTGGTCTGCTGGCGCGCCGTGCAGGCCGCCGGTGCCAGCGCCAGCGTGGTCATCGCCCGGGCCATGGTGCGCGACTTGTACCGGGGCCCGCGCGCGGCGCGGCTGATGTCGACTCTGATGACGGTGATGGCGGTGGCGCCGCTGCTCGGCCCCAGCGTAGGCGGCCTGATCCTGCACGTGGCGTCGTGGCGGGCGATTTTCTGGACGCTGGCGGCGCTCGGCGGCGCCACTCTGGCGGCACTGTCATGGTTGCCGGAAACGTTGCCCCCGGCGCGGCGCACTTGCGCACCGCTATCGGCAGCGTTGGGCGCCTATGGACAATTACTGCGCCATCGCGCCTTGCTTGGCTATGCCGGCGTTGCCGGATGCTATTTCGGCGCCTGCTTCGCCTACGTGGCAGGTTCGCCGTTCCTCTACATTGCCTATTTCCATGTATCGCCACAATGGTACGGCATGCTCTTCACGGCAGGCGTGTCGGGGATCATGCTGGCCAACCAGATCAACATACGGCTCCTGAAACGCTTTTCCGTCGACGCGCTGATACGTTTCGGGACCGGCATGGCGGCCCTGGCAGGCGCCGTTGCCGCGCTCGACGCATTCGAAGGCTGGGGCCACTTGTGCGGCGTCGCCATTCCCCTGGTTTTTGTGGTGGCGGCGAACGGTTTCATTAGCGCCAATGCCATTGCCGGCGCCTTGAGCCATTTCGACGAGGGCGCCGGTGCCGTCTCGGCGCTGCTTGGCAGCGTGCAGTACGGCACCGGCATGCTTGGCTCCGTACTGGTGGGCACGTTCGCAGGCGCCCGCTCGACCTTGAACGTCTTCGCCTGGATGTGCGTCGCCAGCATGCTGTGCGCGTGGCTGTTTCTGCCTGGCCGGGCAGGGAAGCGGCACGCGGTTACATCGCCAGTGCAGTAGCGGTGAGGTGGCGCGGCCCATGCGGGCGGCCGGAAAACCATTCCATGAATGAAGCGGAGAATATGCATGTCGACTGAAAAAACCATGAAAGCAGCCGTGCCAGCGTTGATTTTGCTGGGCCTGGTGATCCTGCTGTACGGGCTCGCCATGCTGGCCGGCGGGGTGTATCTCATAGCGCTCGGCGGTTCCTGGTTCTTCGCCCCGGCGGGACTTGCAATGGCGTCGGCCGGCTGGCTCATTGTTCGGCGGAGCCCGCTGGGAGCTGCGCTGTACCTTGCCGGGTTCGCCGTCACGGTCGCTTGGTCGCTGTGGGAAGCCGGCCTCACTTTCTGGCCCCTGTTTTCGCGCCTGTTCGCCATGGCGGTGCTGGCTCTGCTGCTATTGCTGCTCATGCCAGCATTCCGTCGGGGCGGTGACGCGTTCCGGCGCCGCCCGGCCCAGCTGTTGGCCGCAGCCCTGGCAATTGCGCTGGGCCTGACTTGTTATGCCAGCTTGCAGCCGCGTCCTCTTGCCACGGCACAGTTGACACCGGCACCGGTGGCGGGCATGGCTGTCGGCACGGTCGCGGCGGCAAGCTGGCCGTACTTCGGACGTACGGCATCCGGCACCCGGCACGCGCCGCTTGAGCAGATCACGCCCGCCAACGTCGCCAGCCTGACAGTCGCCTGGACCTACCGCACGGGCGAGATTCCCAGCGGCAGCGCGGCGCACGTGGTGACACCCCTGCACATCGACGGCACCCTGTATGGCTGCACCCAGTCGAGCAAAATCTTCGCCCTGGATGCGGAGACGGGCAAAGAGCGTTGGCGCTTCGATTCCCATGCCGCGCCGAATAAGGTCTATCCGCGCTGCCGCGGCGTGGCGTATCACGATGCCGGCGCCGATGGCAGGGCACCTGCGGCCGCATCGGCGCCGGCATGCACGCGCCGCATCATTGCCACCACGGTCGATGCGCGCATGGTCGCGGTCGACGCCGCGAGCGGCAAACCTTGCGAGGATTTCGGCGAGCATGGCGTGGTCAGCCTGCGCCCGGGCATGCAAAATTCGAATCCCGAGCTGTATTTTCCCACTGCCGCGCCAACCGTGGTGCGTGATCTGATCGTCGTTGGCGGGCTGGTGTGGGACAACCAGAAGGTGGGCGAGCCGTCTGGCGTGGTGCGCGCGTTCGACGTACGCAGCGGCGCCCTGTCCTGGGCCTGGGATCTGGGCAACTCCGTCATCACCCGACTGCCGCCGGAAGGCGGCTCGTACACACCGGGCACGCCGAATGTCTGGTCGATCCCCTCGTTTGACGAAAAGCTGGGTCTGATCTATCTGCCGACCGGCAATTCGACGCCCGATTTCTGGGGCGGCCATCGCAGCGCGGCCAGCGACCGCTATTCGTCCTCGGTCGTCGCGCTGGACATCGCCACGGGCCGGGAGCGCTGGAGATTTCAGACGGTACACCATGACTTGTGGGACTATGACGTGCCATCACAGCCGGCGCTGTACGATGTCGCCGACGGCCACGGCGGCGTCATCCCCGCCCTGATCCAGACCACCAAGCGCGGCGAAATTTTCATGCTTGACCGCCGCAACGGCAAGCCAGTCGCAGCGGTCGAGGAGCGCCCCGTGCCGCAGGGCGGCATGGCCGACGACCGGCTTGCGCCCACCCAGCCGTTTTCGGTGGGCATGCCGTCCATCGGCACCGAGCCGCTCAGCGAAGCGCGCATGTGGGGACTGACCTTGGTCGACCAACTGGCGTGCCGCGTGGCGTTTCTCCAGTCGCGCTACGAAGGCATCTTCACGCCGCCTGGCGAACGCCAGACCATCCAGTATCCAAGCTGGCTGGGCGGCATGAACTGGGGTTCCGTCAGCATCGCCGAAAACCTAGGCTACCTGATCGTCAACGATACCCGCGTGGCCGTGACCAACAAGCTGGTGCGGCGTGAAGACTATGATCGCAAGGTGCAGGCCGATGGGGGGCACGAGGGCAGTGCGCCCCAGGCGGGTACGCCGTGGGGCGTCGAGCAGCGACGGTTCCTGTCGCCGCTGGGCATTCCCTGTCAGCCGCCGCCATACGGCACGCTCACAGCGATCGACCTGACAACGCGCCAGATCGTCTGGTCGGTCCCCTTAGGCGCCACGCAGGAAACCGGCCCCTTGGGCATCGCCACCCGCATACCGATCCCGATCGGCATGCCCACGCGCGGCGGACCATTGACGACTGCGTCAGGTCTGGTATTCATCGGTGCAAGCCAGGATTTCCGGCTGCGTGCTTTCGACGTGCGCACAGGGGCGGAGCGCTGGAGCGCGCAATTACCGGTAGGCGCGGAGGCGACGCCGATGACCTACCTGTCACCGCGTAGCGGTCGCCAGTTCGTCGCCATCAGTGCAGGTGGAAACTCCGCGACTACGCAGAAGGGCGACTATATCGTCGCCTATGCGCTGCCACGCTAGCTCCGTTTGGCGCCTGGCATCGCCATGATAGTGCGGCAAGTGCCGCCAAGTTCCACGTCGGGCCGCCCGTGATCGCCAGTCCCAGTTCACCGCCAGCGTATGACATCCCAGATATCATCCAGTGCTCGAGCAGATGATGGACTAGGCTGTCGAACCTAACTGTGCCGCAATGGAGCTCCGAAGCGGGTGTTCTGCTGCCTCCTCGGTCGGATGTGTCATCCTTCGCCATCCGTTCAGGCTGGCTGTGACGGCGAGCTCTAAACCACTGGCACGGCGGCGTGCCAAGTCAGAGTCGACGATTCGCGACCTTGGCTTCGACGTCGCGGGGTGTTTAGCCATGGGGGAATTCCTGCAGAAACCCGACGAAGCTCAAGCAGCTTTTACTTGAGTGCGGTAGAAGTCGCAGCAGGGCAGGGGAGATAGACAGGCCAGACCCGATCTCGTCGGTGGATCAGGCTGCTACGAGATCTCACCCCAGTAGCTTGGCAATACAGCATGATCATCGGTTCTTCTTTTTTAGGAATTATGGATCAGGAGAATCTAGGCTAAGGGTGGAGATTCAGCCTGAACTAATTACCGGAAGCAGCATCGCTTAGACTTTTTTTCTGAGCCGCAGGTGCAATTCTTGTTACGTCCAGGGCGCGGAACTCCGAAATGACTTCGCGTGCCGTTCGGAGATACCCCGCGGCGCCCGCCGACGGCACGGCCCAGTGGAACCTGGGTCCCGTGATCCAGGCGCTGCGCACCTCGCGCCAGGAAAAACACAAGATCCGTCATAACGGCAGGGGACGCGAATTGCCGTCGCGCGAAGCCTTGACTACTATCGTCAACGGCTTGTCGGTGGCGCTGTTCCCCATCCATTACCAATTGAGAATTTTTTGCCCACTCGAAGATAAATTGTCTAGGTCAGAACGGCCCCTCCCGAACCAGCATTCAGATTAACAAACTCAACTAGTACAACATCAACTAACTCTTGTGCGCGATGCATAGTTGCCCTCGGCAGGTGCCAACTGCCAGCCAGTTGATCGGCACAATGTGCAGTTTCTGATCAGACCGAGACGCTGTCGACCTCCGTGCTGACCAGTTGGCGGTGTTTTGCCTCTTCAAGCTCGCGTTTGCACTGGTAAATGGCATCGCGCAGCGACTGCTGATAATACTCATGACGACGTTCTTGGGTGCTACAATTTTCTCTTTGAATGCAATCGCGCTCCAACTCATTCAAGTAGGCGGTATTTGCTGCAGCCAGCGCGGCTTCAGCTTGTTCAACGGTTTTACTCATGGACCTGTCCTCACACTGGATGCCGACCAGATATCGGGCGCCAAAGCGCGGAAGTTCTTTTAAAGACGACTGCGCAAGTGGTGATTTCTATGCATTCCAATTACTCTTTGGCACCAAAATAGTCGGCAGGGTACTCAACGCCGTCATCCGGGTACACTCGGCGATAGCAACCGGCGTTGTAATTTACTTCGATCACGAAATCGAGGTAAAGGATTCGTGCCTACTCCAGACAGGCAACTTCTGGAACTGCCTCGTCCCATGGGCCACTGAAATCTGGAGCCTGAATTCCTGCAATATGCCGTAGGTTTCGCGAGTGCCAACACTACAACCAGTACACAGCCGACGATCATCTCCCTATTAGAGCTTCATACCTACCGCCAGCCGGTTAAATGCATTCATCAAGGCCGCAGCCAAAGTCAGATCGGAAATTTCGATATCGGAGAAATGTGCTTTCAAAGGCTCATATAGCTCGTCTGGCGCGCCCTTTTCGCTAATATAGGTAAGCGTCTCGGCCCATGCCAGGGCGGTACGCTCGCGGTCATTAAATAATTCGCTGATTCGCCATCCTGCGAGGCAATCCAGCTTCTCTTGCGCCATCTTGCATTCGCGCAGGGCCTGCGAATGTTCGCCCAGGCAGTAAGCACAGCCATTTATTTGCGAGATGCGCAAATAAATCAATTCAAGCAGCGGCAAACCTAGCGAGCTCGCGGCCAGCGCCGTATTGCAGGCGAGCAGACCTTGATAGGCTGCAGGCGATAGGGAACGAAATGGCAATCTAAGTTGACTCATGGTGAAACTCCTGCGTAGAAAAAAGGGATCAGGCATAAACAAGTTTGTTGAACCGAGGTTCCAGTGCCAGTCGGACACGCGCATGTTCGAGCGTGGCACAGACGGCCTCTTCTCCGAATACTAAGCCTTGAAGATAGGTGAAGTGCAGGTTAAACAGGCCAAGGGTGTTAAGCACGTGGCGCAGGTAAGTAGTGAGAAAATCTGGTTGCCGTGCCCGTTCTCCCTGATGAAAACCACCGGAACCGATCAACACGTAGACAGGACGGTCGCTCAGGAGGCCAACTTTGCCATCGGGTCTTGAATTGAATGTCCTATGAATTCGCAGGACATAGTCGATCCAGAGCTTGAGCGCGGCAGGGATCGTGAAGTTGTGCATGGGGGTGGCAATGAGCAGCATATCGCTGCGTTCCAATTCGCCGATCAGAACTTCGGAGGCCTCAAGTTCTGGCGAGTCGAACGGCGTATCAGAGGTCAGGGCACGGGCATAGTCCATACCGAGCGGTGTCAGTGGATGCGCGCCCAAGTCTCGCTCGACAAGTTCGAGCCGCGGATGCCGGTGCTGCAAAGATGAAACTAGTTCCAGTGCTAACTGGTTTGCATGGGAAAACTGCCCATTCGGGCTGGCATTGATCAACAGGACATTGTTCATGCCAGACTTTCTGGCCGAAGGCTCTGCGTGAAATGCATGCCACGGGCCAACAGCCCCTGGCGAAAATAGAAACGTTGTGCCAATGGCATATGCAGGCCTGTATCCAGCACGAAATGATCACAACGGAGCTGCACGGCCTTCTCCCGAACCGCAGTCAACAACCGTGCTCCCAAGCCGGTGCGCTGAAGATCAGAGCTGACCACTAGATCATCGACGTAAATGAAACGCCCGTAGAGCAGGTTTTCCAACGCACGATAACCAGCCAGGCCGACTATGTGCTCGCCGGCCCACGCCGCCAGTAAACGGTAGCCCTGCTCGCTCTGCCGAACCAGTTGTGCCACGTAAGCGGCCGGGTCGGCGACATGCGGCCTTAAGCCGCGCATCAGGTCGAAACTGGCCTGAAAGGCCTCCTTGTCTTCGAGGTGTTGGAGTGTGTAATTCATGTCTGTAGTCCGTTGTAGAGATATAGCTCATCTTAGGGCTGCAATGGCTTAAACTACAGGGCCAAAAAATGCTTAAATGACTAGGCCATGATTTTTCCCTTCCTGCCGGACCGCAGCCAGCCAGCGCCGATCTATCGCCAACTTTATCAGCGATTCCGTGATTCCATTGCCGATGGCCGCCTGCGGCCGGGAGATCGGGTACCTGCAGTTCGCTCATTGGCTGCGGAGCTGAACTTGGCGCGCGGTACAGTGGAAGCGGCCTACCAGTTGCTGATTGGTGAAGGTTATTTGATTACGCGCGGGGCAGCCGGGACAGTAGTCTCAACGCAACTGCCGCCAGTTTCCTCGTCCATACTTCGCGGCTCAGTTATTTCGACGGTGTACCAAGCCACCCATTCCGGGACGCTGCCGCTGGCACTGCAGATGGGCCTGCCCGCGCTGGACGCGTTTCCCCGTAAGCTCTGGACAAGACTGGCGGGTCGTCAGCTACGGCAGGATGGTGTCGAGGGGCTCGTCTACCCGGACGCACGAGGCCATGCACCCTTGCGCGCGGCCATTTCGACCTATCTGGGGATTTCGCGGGGTATCACTTGCCACCCGGAACAGGTTTTCGTGTGCGCCGGCTATCGCGCATGTCTGGACCTCATTCATCACACGCTGATGCAACGAGGCGATACGTGTTGGCTAGAGGAACCCGGCTACTTCATGGCCAGGAATGCTTTACTGGAAGCCGGTGCACAATTGGTGCCGGTTCCAGTAGATGAGCAGGGCCTGGACGTTGCGCAAGGCATCGCCCGTGCTCCGGATGCCCGATTCGCAGTGGTCACGCCGACCCACCAGAGTCCGCTGGGTATGTCGCTGTCGCTGCCACGTCGGCTGGCTCTGCTAGACTGGGCCAACCGACGAGGTAGCTGGATCATCGAGGATGATTATGACAGCGAATACCGTTATCTAGGTAAGCCCTTGCCGGCCCTCAAGAGCCTCGACCAGCAGGGCCGCGTGCTCTATACCGGTACCTTCAGCAAGGTGCTGTTTCCAGGCCTGCGCTTGGCCTATCTGGTTGTGCCTGCCGAACAGGTCGATGCGTTCGCCCGTTTGGCTGATCGTCTGCATAACTACTGCCCGTACGTGCTGCAGGCAACCGTAGCCGCTTTTCTCAACGAAGGGCACTTTGCGCGACATCTAAACAAAATGCGGAACCTCTACGCGCGCCGCCGTCAATGGCTGGTCGATGCACTGCGCCAGCAATTCGGCGAACGGCTGCTGATTACCCCTCAGGCGGGCGGCATGCATCTCGTTGCCGGCCTTCGCCAAGGTGATGATATCGAGCTCGCTCAGCGTGCCCGGGCCGTTGGCATAGTCGTAGAACCTCTGTCACGGTGGTACCTGGAGGCCAAGCCAAGACACGGCTTGATTCTTGGATTCACGAATATCACCAGTCCCGAACAGGCGTCGGCGATGGCACTTCGGCTGGATAAGATCATCTAAGACGGTAAAATTTTAGTAACGCTGTCTTGAGACGAACCAACGCCCGATAGATTTATCTGCAGTAGGCAGACCATACTCTGGCATTGTCGGTGCCCGTCTGGCTCATGTCATTCGCGGCGTGGTTCTTTGATGCTCAAGAGTCCTTCCGTTTGGTCTCAAAAGGGGAGTCGCAACGTATTCTCCATGTCAGTATCAAGACCTCCACTTTTGATTGGTGCCCATCCGAACCTATTTTGTGAGGAGGCCACATGGAGGCGATTGCACACTTCGCATCATGATTTGCGGACGGAAGGAGCAAGCATAGCTGCTCCTGATCGTCGACTGGTCTGCGATGACTGGTGCAAAGCTGGTCGCGGTTGCCAGAGCAGAAGGCATTTCTGCTCCTTGTTCCTCCAGGCTGTCCAATCTCCGGATTTCGGACTTACATGCTGGTGTGGCCAGGTCCGACGCGCGAGATGCCACGATCATTGCCGAAGCCATATGCCCGATACCGTATGGGCTGCTCACTCCGCTGCATCCTGCACCAACACGAGTGCCTGGCCACCGATTGGATCATTTTGCAGTACTGAATCTGCTGCAGCGATATCTGTACGCCAATAGGGCGGCTTTAAGAACTATTCATCCGAATTCCATAGATTCTCCATGAAGCATCGCTACAGTCAATCGCAGATGCATTTCTCGTCAGCGTGTTTGTCCCACATGCAAGCCATGACAGTCGTAGAGAGGCGTGATGCATTTGGGACGCGCCGGACAGTACTTGAACAATATAGAAAATATGAAATTAGAAGCCATCACCACGTCGGAATCACCGCACGAAATCAGCCCATATACACTAAAGAAAATTTTCTCAATTGCTGTTCTGGCGCATGTAGTCATCTGGATAATATTGCCTTTATTATTTCAAAGCAATATTGCGCTGGACATGGCCGAGGGTTTAGCTTGGGGAAAAGAATGGCAGCTTGGCTATGAGAAAGACCCACCATTATTTCCATGGGTCATACAGACCCTGACATCTTTGTCCAATAGAGGACTATGGATAAGCTATCTCGCAGGACAACTGTGCGTTATCACAGTTTTCTTTGCCGTGTGGCAGTTGGGACGACGGGTTGCGACTGAAATGCAGGCACTGATCGGTGCATTGTTGTTGGAAGGCGTCTATTATCTCAATCTTCCGGTTTTGGAATTGAATGACATTGTATTGCAGATGCCATTTTCCGCCCTGTTTGGTTGGTTACTACATAAGGCGATCCAGGATGATAAGCTGGGGTACTGGATTCTTGCGGGATTGGTTTCCAGTTTAGGTTTGTTGTCGCGCTATTCCATGGGAGCATACATCGTACCCATCGCGTTATTTGTTATTATTCACCCAGCCTCCCGTCGTCGCCTGTACTCAAAAGGGCCGTGGCTTCTTATACTGACATCCACACTAGTATTCCTCCCACATTTATACTGGATCATCAAAAGTGATTTTATTTCAATAAGGTATGTCGGGGACCGAGCGCCTGAAGTTACACATGCATTTACTTTTATAAAGGAGTACTTTTCATTCATCGGGGCGCAGTTTTTAGCACTGTTACCCATGCTGGTAGTGGCATCGTTTTTGTGGCGATGGCGCTCATCTCGTGTTTGGCTAAGGGCACGATGGCACGACTTTAATTTTTGCTATATTGCTGTTTTAGCTCTAGGACCGGCAATTTTTTCCTTGTTGCTATCTTTGCTAGCACAGCGCCCATTGAGGGCCATGTGGGGTGCACCGCTGTGGTTTTTTACGGGGATTTTTATCGTTCTTCTTTTTCAGCCCATCTTGACGCAAAAACGTTTTCGTTACTTTATCCGTTCCTGGATTGTACTACTGATATTTCCTGCTTCTTTCTTTATTGTGGAGAAAATTTATGGAACTGACATTACCGGCAATGAGCAGGCCGTCAACTTTCCCGGCGAAAGTTTTGGCAGTGCAATCAATAACAGGTGGTACATAACGACGAAGCGATCATTGAAATATGTGATTGGAAATACTTGGGATGCAGGGAATGTCGCATTTTATGCAAAGGACCGGCCATCTGTCATATTCTCTCATGCCGATCTCCGTGTAAGCCCTTGGGTAAAAATCGAGGACCTTAAACAAGCAGGAGCTGTCATTGTGTGGAATATGCAAGAGGAAGGCATCGCGCTGCCTCAGTATCTTTCCGCAAGATTTCCAGATGCAATCGTTCAGCCCGCGTTGACCGTGAAAGGGAAACGGCTCCATCATTTGGGTGTCGCCTACCTTTTGCCGAAGTGACTGCATATAAAGTACGTTTTTTTCGCTGTCAAGCCGAAATGAATCAATGTCTTCAATGATTAATATTATTTAAATGGAGGGCAGTAATAATGTTGTCTGTGGTTGATTATTTAGCGACAATTCAGCAGTGCTTGTATTTTATCTCTGCTGCGTAGGCGAATAGCCCATTGGTAACCAATTTTCAAAAAAACGATGAAATGAAAGCGATTGGCTTTTACTCATTTCGGATCATGACGAAGCATATCTTCATGAGAGAACTAAAGAAAAACGTCAGCAACGGAAAATGTTTTCCAATAAAATCAAAGGGCAACGGCATCTTCTATGCCGGCGCATGATGGTGCTTGAGATTCACCACCCCAGGCAGGCAACTACCCGCATCTTCACTGCAGCCACAGCGAAGGCCGACAGCGATTACAACCGCGCCCGCCATGGAAGGGGGAGGGGGCGATCAAAGAGGAAACAAGTGCAGAGCGACGAAGTCCACAAACACTCGAATCTTGGGTGATAGATGAGGACTCGACGGCCAAAGTACATGAAAAATCATACTCTCATGATTGTAATCATCTAACACGCTGGTCAAACTTCCTATTTGCAATTGCCGGCGAACTGCTATTTCTGGCACGCAAGCGATACCCAAACCCTCTTCAGCGAAGCAGACCTGTGGATCAAGGGTGTTTGTCACCATACTGGCGTGCAGGTTAAAGCTGGACGCGCCGGCAACTTGCAATGGCCAGGCGTCCAGCTTGCCAGTGCTGGGGAATCGATAGAGCAAGCAGGAATGCTTGGTCAGGTCTTCCGGCGTGAGCGGCAAGCCAGCTACCCGAAAGTACTCAGGCGCGCCAACCATGACTTTACGACAGGAACCAATGCGACGGGCCGTCAGCCGAGAGTCGCCAGGTTCGCCGGTACGAATCACGGCATCGAAACCTTCCTCAATCACTTCTACCAATCTGTCCGAGTAATCAATGTCTAGCAGAATGTCGGGGTAAAGCCGCTTGAAGGCGGCCAGTTTTGGCATGAAGAGTGTGCCGACTGACGGCAGACTAATGCGCAACTTGCCACGAGGCGTATCCCGATTTTGTAATAGCTCAGCTTCAGCCTCCTTCACCTCTCCCAGAATACGGCGGCAACGCTCCAGAAATTGCGCACCTTCCGCCGTAAGACTGACGGTGCGCGTGGAACGGTGAAATAGCCGCACGCCAAGTCGCTCTTCAAGACGAACAATGGCCTTGCTGACGGCCGATGCCGAAATGCCAAGTTGCTGACCCGCAGCTGTGAAACTGCGGGTTTCTCCTGCATGAACGAAAACATTCAGCGATCCAAGATTGTCCATTTTTGATTCCTATTTGTGACTTCAAAGTCATATGTATTTTTAACTGTAGCCTATTTTTCATTTATCGATTGACGTCCACACTGTGATCATCCACTGGCGGGCCACCTGGCTGCTGATGAAGACCATAGGAAAGATACAAATGAATAACACGAATGCCACCTCGGCTCAAAGCACGGATCGGCTGCCATTTATCGCGCTACTGGCCTTGGCGATGACAGGTTTTCTGGCGTTGTTAACTGAAACCATTCCGGCCGGAATGCTTACACAGCTAAGCGAAGGAATGGGGGTATCACAAGCGCTTGCTGGACAGTTCGTCACGCTCTACGCCATTGGATCGCTAGTCGCAGCCATCCCGTTGACGGCAGCAACGCTGGCCTGGCGACGTCGACCATTGATGATTGCGGCATTGTTGGCAATGTTGTTTTTTAATATGATCACGGCACTGACCTCCAACTATGTCGTCGCCTTGTCAGCACGATTTTTGGCCGGCATGGCAGGCGGCCTGATTTGGGGCATGCTGGCCGGCTACGCGCGACGCCTGGTGCCAGATCATCTCAAGGGGCGTGCCTTGGCCGTGGCGGGAATTGGTGCACCGTTAGCATTATCGCTGGGCGTGCCGCTGGGCACATTATTGGGCGCTACCCTAGGCTGGCGCACTACCTTTGGAGCCATGTCACTGCTGACGCTGGGAGTGATGGCCTGGATCTCTCTGCAGGTGCCAGACTATCCAGGTCAAGCGGCAAAGAAGCAAACCCCTGTATATCAAGTTTTCAACACTCCCGGCGTGCGGCCGGTCTTGGCGGTACTGGCGTTCTGGATACTCGCGCACAGCATTCTCTACACTTACTTGATGCCCTTCCTGGAGCCAGCGGGTTTGTCCAATCGGATTGAGGTGGTGCTCCTGCTCTTTGGTGTGGCATCGCTGGCTGGTATCTGGATCAGTGCCATGTTAATAGACCGTATGCTACGGTCTTTGGTACTACTCAGCCTGGCGGGTTTTGCGCTTGCATCGCTTGCCCTTGGCCTAGCCGGCACTCAGCCGTGGGTTATCTATATCGCTGTAACTGCATGGGGCCTAACTTTTGGCGGCTCCGCTGCCTTGTTACAAACTGCCTCGGCCGAGGCCGCCGGGTCAGGCGCAGATGTGGCGCAATCGATTCTGGTTACAGTATGGAATATTGCCATCGCAGCCGGTGGCCTTATCGGCGGAATTTTGCTGGAAACATCAGGTGTCGGTATTTTTCCATGGGTATTGCTCATGCTGTTACTCACGGCTTTCTTGATAACCCGGGTTTCCCGTAAGCATGGGTTCCCCGTGCAGAAAGGCTAAACATCGTAGTTACTTAAAAATCAGAAGGCTTGGCCTGACCATAGAGGCCAAGAGCTACCTTCCCATGCAGCCAGCTACGCAGGAACGATGCACAAAATGCACCCCCTTATCTGCTAGCGCAGGCGCGACTCCATCGCGCGCCGAGAAAAGCGAATCCAAGCGAGGTGACGCCGATTGCGGCTCCTACCCAACCAACAGCTGGCAGTCCATGACCGAAGCTGATAGGCAATCCGGCAAGCAGCGGCGCAAGCGTCAACCCGGCTTGAAAGGCTGATGAGTTTGTCGCCCCTGCAAGCATCGGCGCATCGGGAGCGATCGCATAGACCCGGCCCCAAATTGCAGGATTCAATAGGAAGCCCGAAATGCCGAGCAGAAACACCAGTACAATGGTCGCCACCATATGGGACGCCAGCAGCGCCATCGCAGCGGATATGACGATCAGGCCCGCGATGCCCACGACAAGCGTGGCGAACGGATAGCGATCAGCAGTACGTCCCCCAATCGTCAGCCCGATGAAAGCACCTACGCCAAACAGAGTCAGCACAGCGGGCAGCCACTGGTCGGGCAATCTGCTCACCTCGAGCATCAGCGCTCCGAGATAAGCGAACGTGCCCATGTAGGCGGCAGTGGTAGCCGCCGTCGTAGCATAGGCCAACCAAAGATCCGGGGACTTCATGGCGCGCAACTCAGTGTTGAGGTCAGGTGCCCCCGCATCGCCAGGCGCCTTATTGGGCAAAGCGAGAAGGCCGGCGACCGCCGCCACAGCAGTAACCGCTATGACGGCCCAGAAGCCGCCGCGCCAGCCGGTTAAATCGCTGATGAACGTTCCTGCGGGGCCACCCAGTACCATCGCGGTAGTCAAGCCACTGACAACGATGGAGAGTGCCTTGGCGCGGCGATCAGGAGGCGAGAGCTGCACGGCGCTTGCTGCCGCAACCGCCCAGAAGCACGCATACGCCAAGCCCATGACGAACCGGGCGGCAAGAATGGGCCAATAGCTTTGCGCAAGGAGGCTCAACACCGTTGCGGCGATGAAAGCCGCCTGGCTGGCGAACAAGGTGTTGCGCTTGGACCAGTGCAGCGTCAAGATGGCGAACGGCGGCCCGCCTATCAGCGCACCTACTGCGAACGCGGAAATCAAGGTTCCCGCCGTGGGGAGCGTAATGTGCAGATCCGCCGCAATCATCGGGAGAATACCTCCCATCAGGAACTCGGCGCTGCCCATCGCAAACAAACTCAGGGCAAGAAGGTAGACGGCAGATGGAATGGCCGTGTTGCGTTTTTGGGGCTGCAATGGGGTTTCGCCGGCGCTGGGGGCGACGACGCTCACGTTTTCTTGCATTGTAGTTCTCCGATGGATTGATTTGAGAATCGAGGTTTGCCATCAATCCGCCGTGGCGGATTTCCGGCATGTGGGCACAAAGCCATCCCCATGCGGCGTGTCCAGTAACGGTTCCGTTCATCCCCACACCCGCTTGAGCAGTGCGGTAGACAGATATTCGTTCCTTTCCGTTGCCGAAAATGTCGTTTGCAGGCATGATAAAAGTTGAAGTCAACTTCAAGTCAAGGGGGGCATCATGGATATTTCAGAAGTCGCCCGGCGCACAGGCATACCGGCCTCTTCGCTGCGGTTTTATGAAAAAAAGGGTTTAATCTCAGCAACCAGCAGCGCGGGGGAGCGGCGACACTTTGCACCGGACATACTCAATCAACTGGCGTTGATTGCGCTTGGACAGGCAGGGCAACTCTCTCTGGAGGAAATCCGCACGATGCTTTCTCCCACTGGTGCCCCGCAGGTAGACAGGAATGTACTAGTGGCCAAAGCTGACGAAATCGACGCGACTATCAAGCGCCTGCAAGCCATGAGCGAGGGTTTGCGCCATGCTGCAAAATGCCCCGCTGCCAGCCACGCGCAATGCCCCAACTTCCAGCGTTTACTCAAGGTTGCTGCGGCGGCAAAGTTGAAGCAAAGCAGGACGACAGCTATTAAAGCATCTGCTGGTAGTCTTGTTGCCCGCCAGGCCATGAGGTCAAAAGCAAAGTGAGGCGGTCCCAAATAATTGTCCGCTTTTTGCCACGGACGAATGAACAGAGCATAAAAACGGTTGATTCAGTTATGGACGCGCTCAAACACTCGACGACGAGCCGGAAAGCCTTCGCGCCCGAATTTGCCGGCCTTTTACATGGCGCGTTCGGCAACATTGTTGGTAAACGGTAGCGATAGACAGCGTACGCACAGGAGAACGGTATCGTTGCATTGGCGCATGCGGTGTAGCCGAGTGAAGGTGAAGGACTGTTCGTATCGGCCCCTTTGGCTAGCCTTGCTTACTTTCGACCCAAGCACGTCCAGTCACTGACGAAACACCTGGATCGAGCTGTCCTCCTGCGCACGAGAGAGCGTGGGAATGTCGGGGGATGAGGTTTTTTTCATCCTCATCACCATGGACAGATACGCCAATGCTGACAATGGCTAGCATGAATTTACGCAGGTCGGACAGTCACATCAGATCATTAATGCAAATTTGCAAATTAATGATCATCGGTGAGTGCGGGCGGATCCGCAAGACATGCCGTAATTTGCTGGCGTAGCCAGTCGATACCACCATCATGCCAGCTGCTCGCCGACCAATGAAGGCGAATAGACAAAGCCGGGAGCATGAATGGAAGTTTGAGTATGCTGAGTGGCTTCTTGCGTTGGTCAATGATGAGCTTGGCGAATCGCTCAGGAACGACCGCAATGTAGGATCTGCCAACAAGTATTTCCGGCAGTATGAAAAAACTGGGAGTCGTAATGACTGGCACCCTAGTCTGTGCCTGCAAACGGTCAAGGACAGCATGGTGAGCTGAACTTGGTATATCAGCAACTGCATATTGAAGAAACTCGCTGTTGGCATTGACTGGCGCCGATGTGTCGTGCAGGCCAACATATCTATCCTTGAATAACAAAATACTGGATTTACGCGATTTAAGCTGCGGAATCCAGCCAAACGCCATGTCGATACTTCCATCATGCAATCTGTCAGCAAGAGAACCTTCCCAGTGTGCAACGACACGGATATGGATGCCGGGAGCGTTAAACGCCACCCGCTGCATCAGCCGATTCAGCACAAGAAGTTGCCCAACATCTGTCATATAGATAATGAAAGTACGCCGTGAAGTTGTGGGGTCAAACGTAGCAGGCAGGCTCACCGCCGCTTCCAGCGCCTTCATAGCCTCCGCCACCGGGAGGTACCACTTCCGGGCCATTTCAGTCGCTTGCATCCCTTCCGCACTGCGTATGAAAAGAGGGTCACCAGTAGTTTTTCGCAACCGGGCGAGCACTGTCGATACAGCTGGCTGAGTCATGCCAAGAGTATCTGCGGCGCGTCCGATATGGCGTTCGCGAAATACGGCAATAAATACTTTCAGTAATCGTAAATCCAGCTGGTCGAACATTGCGTTTCTTTTCATATTGTTTTCATCAACCCAGATCGCGCACATGCATGTCATCAAAAATTCAATACTTCCTGCATTGCCATGAGTCTACTAGACCTGGCGCCATCCAGACCGGCTTCGCATTATTACCGATGCCGCCACCTCCCTTATCCTGCAAGATTCATTCTCCGGCTCATTCGCATTTCCGAATAATACGCATGCCTACATAACCATAGCCAGCCTGATTGAATCTGGATAACGGTGAAGGCACAAGTGCCAGCCATTTTTTAGCATGCCATACCTCAAGGATGCATGGAAAAAGTTGAACGTGACATCAATTGGAATCCAACTGGCAGGTTGAAGGAGAATATGTGCCAACAACAGCATACGCCAGCGCTGCGGCCGCAAATAGTGCTCCAGCAATACTGACGCCGGTCCAGGCAGCGATCGGAAAGATCCATGCCCCGATGAGCGAGCCGCTAGCTGCCCCAGCAAAATTGCCTGCCATCATAGCTGCAGTCAGACGGCTTCTTTTCTCGGGAGCCAGGCGATATACCGCACTCATGCTGGCGACATGAACGCCCTGTATGCCCATATCAAGCAGCACGGCGCCGATAATCAGTGCGATTACATGTTGTTGGCCGAGCATGATTGGGAGCCATGAAAGCAGCAGCAACATCAAGCCCGAAATGGTCGCACGATTGCCTAAACCACGATCGGCCAGGTGTCCAAATGGTCTGGCAGCCATGGCGCCAGCGGCGCCAGCCAAACCAAACAGACCAATAGCAGTATTGGAGTAACCATGCGGTGGCCCTGCAAGCAGAAATGCCAATGGTGTCCAGAAAACACCAAACGATGCGAACAGGAGCACACCTATCAATGCACGCGAACGCAATATAGATTCGTCTATGTAGAGATGAAACAATGACACAAGCAAGTCTTTGTAGCTGAGATCCGTTGCGCTCGTAGACTTTGGCAATACGAACCTGAGCATGACTGACGTAGCCAGCATCATTATGGCGGCCAGCCAGTAAATAGCTCTCCAGTTATACAGATCGGCGACGATGCCTGCCGCCACGCGGGCCAGTAATATTCCAAGAAGCAATCCTGCCATGAGTGTTCCGACCACACGTCCCCGCTCATGCCTCGTCGCCAGGGTAGATGCAAATGGAATAAGAATCTGTGCAGCTACCGACATGCATCCTGCAAGAGCCGTCCCAAAAAGCACAACGGCGATGCTACTGGCGGAGGCCGTGATCATCAAACCAATCGCTGCCATAACACTCATGGCGACAATCATGTTGCGGCGTTCCAGCACATCTCCCAACGGCACAAACAGCACAAGCCCGGCCGCGTAGCTCAATTGCGCCACAGTGACTATGCTGCCAGCGGCGGCGGCCGACAGGGAGAATTGTTCGCCCATGCTGTACAACAGAGGCTGCGCATAGTAATTGCTGGCGACTGTTAGTCCTATAGCGATTGACATGAGTAAAACCATGGATGTCGTCATTTTCTGCTTGACTAACGATGTTGCCGTTGGTTTTGATGACGTTGATTCCATGTCTGCTCCCTGTCAGTTTATTGGTTCGATGTTACGTACCTGTAACTGGGGAGGCAATGTGTACAAGCTGATTTGTGTTATCCCGATTCGGCATACCCCCGGCCGCCACATTGCTCCGCTCGTGCTCTATCAGCCACTGCTTGCGCGCAAGACCTCCGCCGTAGCCAGTCAGCTCGCCATTTGTACCGATCACCCGGTGGCAGGGAATGACGATAGCCACACGATTGGCACCATTGGCACTGGCCATTGCTTGAACGAGTTGTGGCTGTCCGAGTTTCTCTGCCTGCTTGTCATAGCTAGCGGTGCTGCCATAGGGAATTGCTCGCAATGCTAGCCACACCGACTGCTGGAAGTTGCTGCCAGGCGTGTCGAGCGCTAATGCGAACTGTTGGCGGGTACCCGCAAAGTATTCGCTGATTTCGAGCTCGGCCTGGCGGGTGTGCTGGTTTTCGCCGGTCAAGATGCGCGCCTGCAAGAGCCTTTGCAGATCCTTGAACTCGGTCTCCAGCATGCGCCGGTCGACGAATTCCAGTAGACAGATGCCACGTGCGGTTGCGCAAGCGAACATTGGCCCCAAGGGCGTGGTAAAACGATGAATGAGAATGACATGGGCCGCTTCCGTCGGAGCTCCTCCAGTCAGCTTCTTGCAGGTGTAAGCAAAACCGCTGAGTGAGTCGTAGCCGCTATCGAGCGCAGTATCAGTCGCGCGGCGACCGGCTCTCAACTCTTCGAGAGCCGTATTGATTCTCAACGAGCGCTGAAAAGACTGAAAGCTCATACCATGGTGTGCTTGGAACCATCGCCGGATGCGCTCTGGGCTAAGACCACGCTGCCGGAGCTGGCAGTCGCTCAAGCGGTCTTTGGGGTGTTGGCGCACCCAGGCAATGGCCTCGGCGACATCGGGCGGCGCGGTGTGGGCGTTCTCCGTCGGTTTGCATACCTTACACGGCCTGTAACCGGCATCAAGGGCTTCCTTGAAGTTGGTGTAGAACACCACATTTTCGCGCTTGGGTTTGCGTGCCCGGCATGTGGCGATGCAGAACACGCCTGTTGTCTTCACTCCGACGTAGAAGATGCCGACATGATCAGCCGCCCGATCGAGCAGTGCATGGTAGTAGGCATCAATTTGTTGGGCATCAGTGACCAGCATAGTCGAATACCCGTTGAAAAGATTTCTCTTCGCGCACGGCGACAAACAGTTCCAGAAGGGTTTGCTGTACGCGACTATGCAAGAAATTACCCATGCTGATGCGCTTGACGCCTAGCGTAGTGAGCTTTTCAAACGATGGTAAATTCGGCATGCACATCACGTTCAACGGCAGAGATACGCCCGCCACGATGGTCGCGATATCAGTCTCGTGGGTTACACCGGGTACAAACAGGCCATCGGCGCCGTTGGCGGCATAACACCGGCCGCGGCTGACTGTTTCCGTAAGTGCATTCGCGATGCCCAGTAGGAAGGTATCGGTGCGTACATTGAGGAACAATTCCACACCGGCCTCCTTCAACCCCGTGCGGATATCAGCAAGACGCTGTACGAAGGCGTCAACGTTCAACAATTCCCGCACACCGTCGCGCACCACACTATCTTCCAAATTGACTCCGACCACCCCCATATCCGTCAATTTGAGTAGATTATCCACCACCTCATTTGCTGTCTCGCCATAGCCGGCTTCTACGTCAACGGTTAGTGGCAAGTCAGTTACGGCTTGCAAGCGAGCGACCAATTTTTTCAGATCAGCAAAACTCACACCCTCGCCGTCGGCATAGCCCAACATCTCGGCGATGGCCGCGCTGGAAGTACCAATGACGGCATAGCCTGCGGATGTCGCCGCATGGGCACTCGCGGCATCCCATACGTTGGCGAGCAACAATGGTTCGGCTTGTTGATGTAGCTGGACAAAGTTCATGAATAACTCCTATTTAGAATGTGGCGCCAGTATGTCTGTTTGCCCCTTTGCGCTACAACCGAAAACCGGACGAGTATTTTTTTTGCTTGCATACTAGTTGGCGGTAGGTACGCGTCCCATGTTGTCTAACTAATGGGGTGCCATTATGGTAAGAAGGCTTGCACGATCAGTGATTCCGCATCAGCTAGAGGGCCGAGACAACGGGTGGCGAGACCGTCGAAGTAGGCTAGCGGATCAATAATATCCTCAGGCGTAAAGACGCCGCGACGATCGCCAAAGCCGCTGGCGAACAATGGCAGAGTCATGGCGAGGGGGATGCTCGTCGCGCCTGCCATGCCATCGGGAATGACCACCTTCAGGTGTGCGCTGGAGACCATGGCTCGCCCGTCGCGTCTGCCCCGCGCCCAGGCAAACAGCTCCGGTGGCGAGGGATCTGCATTGCGCTGTGCCTTACTTAGAACCGTGCCTTGAGCTTTATCAAGTTCAAGCGCAGCGCATTCAACAGACATGATCCCCTTGTCAATGAGGGAGGCGATCATTTTCAGATCACGGAAATCCTGGTCTGGGCCGATCATGACGTTTGCGCAAGTGGTGAGCGATGGAAACGCACGAGGCAATGTGACAGCCTCTGGGTGGCCGACAGTCCAGACGGGCAGCTCCCCATAACCAGGGTAGGCAATGATGTGCCGCTGCAGCGGTTTCACCTGCCGCAGTTGACCTCTTTCCTGCTGTCTGATGGTACCTGTGAGTTGCTGCAACCAATGCACTGAAGCCGCGCTCGGTTTCCGCGGTTTGACCCGCCGGGAAGACGTTGATGATTGATCGTTTCCGTCGACGATAGACCAGCCGGTGAGTAGTTCCTCGGTCTGGCCGAGGCTGGACGCTGCAACCATTGCAAGTAAATTGGTCAAGCCCGGACTGGCGCCGATGCCGATGATGGCGACAACGTTGTTCGCTTTGGCTAAGCTATCAAGCTGGAGCATCTCCAGTGTGGGCTCCCAATCATCGCAAATGTCTGCATAGTGCTTACCCGCAGTGATAACGGCATGGAGAATAGGGACACCAAAGCGATAGAAGGGGCCTATGGTGTTGAGAACCACGTCGTGCGCAGCAAGCAGAGGATGCAGTTCACTCGGGGCGGTCGCATCACATTGAAAGGCTGCACCTTTGCTGCCCAAGCTATTTGCTACGGCAAGGGCCGCCTTGTGGTTCACGTCTGCGACAGTCACTGTTTCGACGAAGTCATAGCTTGCCGCTTCGCGAGCGGCAATTCGTCCCATTTCGCCGCCACCACCTAATATCAATACCTTCATTCTCTTCTCCTGTCTAAACTGCGAATAAATGGCGAACAAGTGCCGCATTGAGCTCTCTCAGATTCATCAAATGAGTGGAGCTTCGCGCGCGGCCGTTTTACTGCGTAACATTGCTCCCTGGAAGGCGGTGCTCGTCGGCGTCCTTGCGATCTTGGTCAGTCACCGATGTCAGACATGTCAGTTTTTGGGCGAGCCATGGCCTCAAGTCATCCACATAGGTAAAGAGCACGGGAAAAAAACGAGACTCAGCAGGGGGGAGGTCATCAAGCCGCCGATCACCGCCACCGCCATGAGGGCACGGAAGCTTGTGTCGGCGCCGCTGCTGAGCAAGGCCGGCACCATGCACTTCTGCGCTGACTCAAGGCCTATGTATTTTGCAGTGGCACCCGTTGCGATAATCAAGGCGTCGCAGGTGTGCTCTCCGGTATTGCCGTTGAGTTTAAATGGGCGCATTGACAGCTCAGCATGGCGAATATGTTCAAAAACCACTTTTGTATCAAATCGTTCGGCATGTGCCGCATGCGTGCCATCAGATCAGGGCCTAGCAGGCCATGGCTGTCACCAGGCCAGTTGTCTACTTCAGTAGTCGTCTCATCAATTGGCCACCCTGCTCAAAGCCAGCGATGACCATGGCTTCAAGTTTGCCCGGGCAGCATAAACGGCTGCAGTCCATCCGGCCGATCCGGAGCCCAGGATGAAGAGTTCGTGGCGTGTGGGCATATTCCTTATAAATTATGCTTAATAAATTCGATAACGTGTCGCTTGCCAATGGTCCCAACCATATGATCGACAACCTTTCCATCTCTGAACAGCAAAATTGCTGGAATGCTTTGCACGCGGAACATATTTGCCAACCTGTCAGCATTGTCGATATTGACTTCAGCAAAATGGGCGTCGTCCCGCAGCTCTTGTGCCACTTCCTCATATACCGGCGCCATCACGCGACATGGTCCACACCATTCGGCCCAAAAGCGAACGACATGCAAGCCAGGAACGTGGGTCACCGCAAGGTCGAAGTTGTTGTTATTTAATGAACTGATCATAGTGCGTCTACTTTCTTAAAGTTGATTGATTTCAGAATGTGTTGTCCTTAAAAAAGACGCGGACCACACAATCAGTCGTTTCCCTGCCTACGTTCAAACATCATCCAGGCAGCCGGGGCAGGACTAGGCACTTGAATGCAATGGGATGCGCATTTATGGTTAAGGAAACGCGAGGCCCTTGGCTGCTTCTTGATAAAAATCTGTTTAGTCTCTCTTTCTGTGACCTTCTTGGCCATGGAGCTAGGGCCATAAAGGGGTAAGTCATTAGTTTTACTGCTGCTCAGAAAGAATGAATTGGTAACTCAGAAAAGATAGATTTTTGGTTTCAATATTTAAAAACTACATTCAATTGAATGATTGAATGATAGTGATGTGCAATGTTAATGTCAATGCAGTAAGCGGCCAGCCGTGCCATCCATGAATTCGTGATCTTGGCAGCAAGTGCGCAAGCCATGCCAACGCTGTTGCTGGTATTGCTAACGCCGGTAGTCGTTGCTGCTGCGGCATCGTGTAGATTTTTATCGCTGAAGAAGCAGTACGGCGGTATGCGATGCGAAGGCTTGCGGGAGCTCAAGATTCTGCACGAAGAGAACGTTCGGCTGAAGAAAATGGCGGCTAAGCTGAGCCTGGAAAAGGCCATCTTGCAGGACATCGTTAAAAAAGGCGAGGGGCGCGCTAAAGCGCGAGGGTGCCACATTGTCTGCGCGGTGAGGATATCGTGACGGTATTTAAAGGTATCGTTGCAGAGCGCACGGCACCGAAATACTTGCTTGTCGATAACAGCAACGAATTGTCGGGGAAAATGCAGGGTCTATGGACCTACGACCACAAGACTAAGATCGATTTCAGCCGACCGGGAAAGCCGATGGATAACTGCTTTAGCGAAACGTACAACGGATCGCCGCGTGATAAATATCTAAACGTTCGCCGGTTTGGAGATTCAGGCCGTCGTAGAGGTTTGGCGTATGGATTGCAATGAGACTCGGCCATACTAGGGCTCTCAAAGACCAAACCCTGCAGCCTTCGCTCTGAGCGGGATTTCTGAAGGGTTTGCCAAAGACCATTAATCGTCCGAATTCTCGATTCTCTGGTGATGCTCCTGCCAGTCGTGGTCAGCGTCGCATCGCATCGATACGCAGACCGGCGGCCTGCCATCCAGGAAAACCATCTTCAAGGCGTTGCGCCTTGAATCCCTTTGTCCTTACTTAGCCATCTCATTGACAATCGAGTGAGAGTGATCTCCCGTCCGGCAGCGTAAGGTAACGCCGGGTCAATGAAACAGCCAAGCCCCTGATTTTTCAGGGTTTTTTTTGGTCGGTAGCGCTTGCAAAACGGCCTGTGATGTCGGCGTCGGCTACGCCGTCTGCCCCAGGCTGGCCAGCCTGGCCAGCGTCTCCTGCGCATTCATGCTCTTGGCCAGCGTGACGGCGCTCATGCCGCGGCTGTCCACGGCGTCGATGCGGGCGCCGTGCTGCAACAGCAGGTCCAAGATGGCCAGGCGGTTGAACATGGCGGCCATCATCAACGGTGTCTTGCCGTCGGGGCTGGCGCCTTCCACCTTCGCGCCATGCTGGAGCAGCAGTGCGGCGATCTCCAGGTGGCCTTTATAGGCCACGCCGGCCAGCGGCGTCTGGCCCTGGTCGTTGGGGACGTTGGCGTCGGCGCCCGCTGCGAGCAGCAGGCGCGACGTTTCCAGGTGGCCATGGTAGCTGGCCAGCATGATCAGGCTGTCGCCTTTTTCGTTGCGGAAGTTAACCGGCACGCCCTGGGCAAGCATGGGGCCAAGTTGTTGCGTATCGCCTTCGCGTACCAGGGCGAACAGGCCCTGGATGAATTCCAGTGTTTCGGCATCCATCGTTGCCGGGAGTTTTCGTGCTTCGGTGTTCATCGTGTTCTTTCCGCGAAGGTGGGCTATGCCTTTAGTCTACTATGTGGCGCCGAACGTCACGGCGCGGTGCCTGTTTATTTTTCGTGAACCTGAAATCGGCGGCGCAGGTTGAGTTGATGTTGAAGCCGGGAAGTTTCAATGGTATGAGTCCGGCTTCTCATTTGAGGTAAATGCGGCAAGGTGCTCTGCTTGTAAATTCCCATTATTGAACTATATTGGAAAATGATGTTATTTTTATATCTCATTGGCTATTCCGATTCGGAAATTTAATGCTTTCCAGAAATTCAAAAGGAGGGGCAGGTCATGAGTGCAATGTTAGAAAAGAAATCCCTGGATAAGCCGGACGAAGTGCGCCCATTCAAGGACGGAGCGGGCCGGATGGCTGTCTTTACGCTTGGCGAGCACACCATGGGCCGCGGCGAATTTGAGCCTGGCTGGCGCTGGAGTCTGCACGTCAAACCGATTGCAGGAACCGATTCGTGCCAGGCAGCTCATACCGGCATGGTCCTCGAGGGGCGGATGGTGGTACGGATGAATGATGGCGCCGAGATGGAATATGGACCGGGTGACGTCTTCTATATGCCGCCCGGGCACGATGCCTGGGTCGTTGGAAACCAGCGTTGTGTGCTGTTCGATGTCACAGGCGTCGCAAGGTATGCCAAACCGCAATAAGCGGGGCCAGGGTATGCGCGAGACAGCCGCTCACGCGCCCGGCGCCAGCGCCTTTTGGCGCGCTGCCAGCGCCGCGCCGATGAAGAGGGCGATGGCCGAGGCGATCAATCCCCGCTCCAGTCCTGCGGGGCCGTCGGCGATCCAGCCGACCACGATGGGGCCGACGATCTGGCCCAGCGCGAACACCGTCGTATAGGCGCTGATACCGGCCGTCCACGATTGCTGCGGCAGGTTATGCCGCACCAGCGCCGTGGTCGACGCCACCACCGACAGGAACACGGCGCCGAAGACCAGGCCGGAGAGAAAGACGACGGGCACAAAGCTCGTCAGTGCGGGCAGGATGGTGACCACGCCCAGCACGCCATTTAATATCGCCAGCGATTCGCCGCCCCTGTAGCGGTCGAGCATGCGCGCCCAGATGCGCGACGACGCCACCACTGCCAGCCCCAATACCGTATAGAACACGGTGATCGAGGTGGCGCTCATGCCTTGCTGCTTGAGCAGGGCGATGACGAAGGTCATGTAGCCGATGTAGCCGACGCCAAACATGAAATAGCCGGCCAGGCTGGGAGAAAAGTCGCGCCAGGCGAAGCGCCTTGGCGTGTCGAGGGTGCGCGGCGCTTCGCCGATCGCCTTCGCCGGCAGGGCCATGATGGCCGTGGCGGCCAGGCAGGCGATGCCCAGTGCCAGCCATGGCCATTGCCAGGCATGCGCGGCGCCGTGCTCCTGTGCGGCGGCCAATGCGGCCGGCACCAGCAGGGCCGAGAGCGCAATGCCGAAACCCGTGCCGCCGTAATACAGGCCGATGTAGAAGCCGGCATGCTGGCTGTGCATGGAACCGAGCCGCGCCGCCAGCACGCCGCCGGCGATGAAAATGAAGGCGCTGGCCACGCCCGCGCACACGCGCTGCAGGAACAGGGCAGCCTTGTCGCTTACCAGGCCCGACATCAGCATGAAGACGCTGGCCAGCACGCAGCCGGCGATCAGCAGGCGCCACACGCCCAGGCGGCGCATCAGGGCCGGCGTGGCCAGGGCGCCCAGAAAGTAACCAAGCGCATTGAAGGTATTCATCGATCCGGCCAGCAGGTAGGACCAGCCCAGGTCGGCGCGCATGGGCGGCAGCAGCAAACCGTAGGAAAAGCGCGACAGGCCCAGGGCGATGGCGGCGCCCAGCGACAGCGCCAGCGCCGTGGCCAGCGGATGGGACGGGGAATGATCATGTGTCGGCATGGCCTGGATACCCGTCTATGTAAAACGCGTGGAGTGGGCGCCGGGCGGGGCAGGCCGGCGGGCAAGGTCTGGGCGGGACAGTGGCGCTGGCTGCACGCTTTTTTACTGCTAAGTTAGCGAATCGGGCCCGGGAAGTCAAGCCGCGCCGCGCCTGTCATTGCTGGCAACAATGTAATCTTTGTCATCGTTACTTTTGGAGAGAATTGTGAGACATGCAATCTCATATAATTGCAATTAGGAAATTAACTTGCCAGAATTCAATTTTGCGGGTTGCTCCTGATCCTCCATATCTTAAGGGCACTATGAACAAGAATAAACCTGGCGCGTTGTTGATTGCAGCGCTGATTGGCGCGGCGTTGGCTGGCTGCGCTTCCGAGTCGTCGCAAGCCCTGGCTGTTCCCACAGTCGCCAGCGCGGCCCGACCCTACGTGGGTCCACGCACGCTGATCGCTGTCGGCAAGTTCGACAACCGCTCGAACTTCATGCGCGGCATCTTTTCCGATGGCGTCGACCGCCTGGGCAGCCAGTCGAAGACGATTCTGATTGCGCATCTGCAAACGTCCAACCGCTTCAATGTCCTCGACCGCGATAACATGGCGGAACTCAAGCAGGAAGCCGAATTCAAGAAGCAGGGCCAGAACATCAAGGGCGCGGACTTCGTCGTCACGGGCGACGTGACCGAATTCGGCCGCAAGGAAGTTGGCGACAAGCAATTGTTCGGCATCATGGGCCGCGGCAAGACGCAAGTGGCGTATGCCAAGGTCACCTTGAACGTCGTCAATATCGCCACCTCGGAAGTCGTGTACTCGGCCGGCGGCGCCGGCGAATACAGCCTGTCGAACCGCGAAGTGCTGGGCTTTGGCGGGACCGCCAGCTATGACGCCACCCTTAACGGCAAAGTCCTGGACCTGGCCATGCGCGAAGCGGTCGAGCGCCTGGTGGCTGGCGTCGAAGCGGGCGCATTGCGCAAACAATAAGGTTTCCCATGAAAACAATGATGAACAAGGGCGCAGCCCTGCTGGCCATGCTCGCCTGTGCCGCCCTGACCGGTTGCGCCACGCAATCGAAGTCCCTGTATCAATGGGAAGGCTACCAGCCGCAAGTGTACGAATACCTGAAGGGCGAAAGCCCGGAGCAGCAGGTTGCCGCCATGGAAAAAGACTTGCAAGTGATCTCTGCGAAGGGCAATCACGCGCCGCCGGGCTTCCATGCCCACCTGGGCATGCTGTACTCGATCGCCGGCAAGCCGGAGCAGGTCGCCGCGCAGTTCGAGGACGAGAAGAAGCTGTTCCCGGAATCGGCGCCGTACATGGACTTCCTGTTGGGTAAAATGAAAAAAGGCGAAAAATTATGATGTCGCGCATGTTGAAAATGGCCCTGTGCCTGGGTCCCGCCATCTTCATGGTCGGTTGCGCCACCAAGCAGGCGGCCTACGACTACACGGCTTTCAAGGCGGCCAAGCCCCGTTCCATCGTGGTCTTGCCGCCGTTGAACAACTCGCCGGAAGTCAATGCCGGCAACAGCGTCTACGCGCAAGTGACCTATCCGCTGGCTGAAGCGGGCTACTACGTGCTGCCGGTGGCCGTGGTGGGCGAAACCTTCAAGCAGAACGGCATGACGAACGCCGCCGATATCCACGCTGTCGATGCGAAAAAGCTCAACGAGATCTTTGGCGCCGATGCTGGCCTGTACGTGACGATCTCCAAGTACGGCACCACGTACGCCGTGATCGACAGCGTGACGGTGGTGGCGGTCGATGCCAAGCTGGTCGACCTGAAGACGGGCGCCTTGCTGTGGCAGGGCGCGGCCAGCGCGTCTAGCAATGAAGGCAATAACAGCGGTGGCGGCGGCCTGGTCGGCATGCTGGTGACGGCGGCGGTCAAGCAGATCATCAACACCAGCACGGATGCCAGCCATCCGCTGGCTGGCACGGCGAATGCGCGCATGCTGTCGGCCGGCGTGCCGAACGGCTTGCTGTACGGCCCCCGTTCGGAGCGCTACCTGGCGCAGTAAGCGTCCTGCCGCATCGGCAAGGCAAGTGCCGCTG
The DNA here is from genome assembly GCF_058798815.1 of Janthinobacterium sp. GW822-FHT07A03. Classification (NCBI taxonomy): domain Bacteria; kingdom Pseudomonadati; phylum Pseudomonadota; class Betaproteobacteria; order Burkholderiales; family Oxalobacteraceae; genus Janthinobacterium; species Janthinobacterium sp. GW822-FHT07A03. The sequence continues at coordinate 221,856 of NZ_JBXAKW010000005.1, forward strand.
TACTGAATGACCGGCGCCGGGGGGAGATCACGGACTCGTCCCCCCGGCGCTGTCTTTCCTGAGTCCGGGCAGATCCAGAGCAAAGGGCAAGCGATGACTACTCAATTCAAGGTCAACTACAACGTGTCGGCGGATGAGCTGCAGGGCAAGAGCGTGCTGGTCTTCTTGAAACCGCAGAACCCGCAGCGCAATTACCAGATCCACGCCTGGCAAGTGCTGGCCGGCGCCCCCGGCACTACCGAATCGTTCGACTACACGCCGCAGATATCGACCGACGTGACCAGCCTGGACGTCAACGATAATAAAATCTTCTCCGGGCGCAAGCCAGTGCAGCCGGGGCAGCTGCTGGCGGCCGTCAGCCCGGCCGGCCTGACGCCGCCGTTGTTGCAGCCTGGCTCCGCGTCCCTGGCGCAAACCAGACTGACGCCTCAGCAGTGCGGCGTGATCAACCAGACCAATCCCTACATCCAGTTCGACAGCAACTGGTATGTCAACGACAGGCCGGTCGTGACCATGCCGCAGGTCGATACGAACATGACGGCCAGCTTCGAGCACCTGCCCAACTTCTATTTCATGGTGGCTTCGCCGCCGCTGGCGGGCCAAACCTATATCGCGCAGAACTTCTCCGACATGACGCAGTACGTGATGCCGGAGACGGTCAAGGATGTGGACGTCACTCTGAACCGCAAGCAGGGCCTGTGGAGTTTCGACTTCAGCGCCAGCTAAGGCGCGCGCCGGCGCCAGAACGGCGCCGACGGCCAGCGCGTTTCCTGGCCGTAGCAGTACGCCAGGTGGCGTTCGTACGCCGCGCCGATGGCCGCCAGCTCCCCATTGTAGTGTTGGCAGGCTTGCGGTTCTCCCCGCAGCGTGCGGTCTGCGGCCTCGGCCGCGGCCAGGCCCGTGTACAGGGCGTTGAAGATGCCTTGCGACGACAGCGGATCGAAGCTCAGGGCAGCGTCGCCGACGGCGAACCAGCCTGGACCGGCACCGGCGTCCAGGCTGGCCGTATGGGCGGGCGTGGCCATGGCAGGCGTATCGGCCGCATAGCCTTGCTGCTCCAGCAATTCCCGCGTGGCCGGCAACCGGCGCGCCGCCGCTTCCAGCCAGCCGGCATCGCGCAATCCTGTCTTGTCCAGCAAGTCCGCATCCGTATGCAGGGCCAGCACGCGGCGCTGGCCTGGCAGGGGCGCGCTGTACCACCAGCCGTCTTCGCAAGCCTCGATGTGGGCAAAGCCACGCTGTGACGGCGCCAGGTCGCGCCCATATTGCCAGACTGATATTAAACGATCGCCGCGCTGGCGCCGCGCCCCGATTCTGCGGGCCAGCCGGGCGCCCCGTCCCGTCGCGTCGATGACGATGCGCGCCGCCGCGTCGCAAGGGCCGTGCTGCGTCTGCAGCCGCACGCGCCAGCCGCCATCGTCAGGCGTGATGCCGGCGACCTTGGCCGAGGCCAGCAAGGCGGCGCCGCGCCGGCGCGCCTCGTCGCGCAGCCACAGGTCGAAGGTGCCGCGCGCCAGGTGCCAGCCGTGGCCATCGGGGTCGCTGAGGAAGTGGTGCTCCGTCCAGGCGCCGTTCCACCAGGCGCGGTTGCCGTGGTAGGGCGCGTGGCCCTGGCGCAGGAAGGCGTCAAGCAGGCCCATGTCCCGCAGCAGGCGCGCGGCGGCCGGCGGCAGCGATTCGCCGATGCGCGCCAGCGGCGCGGCCAGCCGGTCCACCAGCAAGACCCGGTGCCGCCCCGCCAGGTTCAGGGCGGCCGTGGCGCCGGCCGGACCGGCGCCGACGACCAGCACGTCGGCCTGCAGCCGGGTCACAAGCGGTGGCGCTGCAGATGGCGCGCTTTTTCCGTGCCTTCCAGGTCGACGTCGACGAACTCGTCCGGTATGGCCGCCGCCGCGCGCAGCAGGTGCTTGCCGGCCGTGGGCGGCGGCAGGTTTTCCACCTGCAGGAACGCGGGGAAGCCGTTCACGTCCGTGGGGCCGGGGCGCACCTCGACCACGCCCACTTGCGCCAGGTCGGCGATCATGTTGTTGATCTGCTCTTCATAGCTGATGTTGCCCAGCGGACGTATCCACGCGGCACGCCGGGCGAAAGCGGCCAGGCGGTCGTCGACGGGAACTTCGCGGTTCATCACCGTATCGTAGGCCAGCTTGCTCATCACCTGGTTCGGCACGCGCGCGGGCCAGAACGTGGGCACGTAGGGATCGTAGTCGGACTGGTAGCCGGAGCGGCAGCTGGCCGTGTCCGTTTGCCAGGGCACGGCCATCCAGCGCGTCACGCCGCCCGCGATCTGTGCCGAGCAGGGGCTGCTGATATTGTCCGGTGTCAAGACGGCGCCATAGTCGGGCTCGACCCAGCCCGGCGGCCGGTGCGCCAGGCGGAACGGCGCGCTGTACATGCTGGCCTGGCGCATGGGCCAGGTCATTTCGCAGCCGGGGTGGAAGGCGTCTGCCAGGCAAAATTCCATGGCCGCGCGCAGCAGGGTGTCCGGTTGCAGGGCCACGTCCACCTCGGCCAGGCTTTGCGGCGGCGTCTTGCCGGGCGCGTAGTCGGCCGTGAACTCGCCGGCGGCCCATTGCTTGAGGAAGCGCAATTGCAAGTTGCTCAGTGCGCAGTTCTGGCGCGGCGTGTCTGCCGGCGGGATGGCCATCGCATCGCCATACAGCCACGGCCACGGCGATGGCGCCCAGGCGTCGCGCTCGAACTGGCGGAACTGGTTGTAGATGACGTTGCGCCACTCCTTGCGGCTTTCGGACGGGCTGGCCAGGCGCGCCATCCATTCGTCGCGGCTGAACGGCGTGCTGCCGTCCCAGCCGAAGGCGGCCGCGAAGCCCGCATTCACCCATTGCAGGTTGGACAGGCGCTCGAAAATGGGGCGGATATCGTCCTGGAACGAGGGAACGGCTGGCGCTGCCAGTTTTCCTGTGGAAACAAACAAGTCGCGCATCAAGTCCCACATGGTACGCACGGACTTTTGCTGCGGTGCATAGTCGGGCGGCGCGACGACCACCCAGGCCATGTCGACGGGCAAGGCCTGGCCCTGGTAGTGCACCGTGGCGCAGACGGGGCCGTCGGCCGTGTCGTCGTACCAGCCTTCGTTGTTGGCGAAGGTGATGGCGCGCGCGCCATTCCACGACGCCGACTTGCCATGGCCGCCCAGCACGATCAGCCGTCCCATGGCATCCGTGCGCAACTCGCCCAGGTAGACGGGCGTGCCCATGAAACGGCCGCCGTCGAAGGCGACGGCCGGCTGTTCGCTGCCGCTGATCTTGCGCTCGCCCGGCGTGATGGACAATTGCGCGCGGTCGGTGATGGCCATGTTGCGCAGGAACGAGGGCTGGGTGACATTTGCTTCCGGAATATCGAGCGCGATCTGGAACTGGTACCACGCCGCCTTGGTGTTGGCCAGGGTGACGGACCATTCGATGTCGGCATTGCCGGAGTTCAATTCGGCCACCGCCACGCCGGCGGCATTCAGGCCGTAGATGCGAAAGCCGGCCGCCTGGCGCTTGATGGCCCCGGTGGCATCGCGGTAATACCCGGCCGGCCGCGCCGCCGGTTCCGGCACCTCCGGTCCCAGAAAGTACTCGCTGGGGCTGTTGCCCACGCGGGCAATGCCGATGGGCGGATAAATCGCCGCCTTGACGATGACGGTATCTTGGGAGGAGCTGGACATGGCATGCCTTTCCAGGTGGCGTGGAGGGAAGGAAAATATACCGCATAAAAAACGTGCCAAATGCGCACATAGTCACCGCTTCGTGAATTCGCGCGATGGACGCCGGACACAAGGCGTGCGGCGGCGCGCCAGGCGAGCTTCCCCCAGCCACGTTAAGATAGCGGTATTTTCAAGACTGCGAGGGACCCAGGTGCGCGTGTTGCTGGTGGAAGACGATCCGATGATCGGGGAAAGCCTGGTCGAGGGCTTGCGCGGCGAGTGCTATGCCGTGGACTGGGTGCGCGATGGCCACGATGCGGAGCTGGCGCTGGCCGGCTTCGCCTACGATTTGATGCTGCTGGACCTGGGCTTGCCCGGTAAGGAGGGCATGGAGGTGCTGCGCGCCATGCGCGCGCGGGGCGCCGAGTTGCCCGTGCTGATCATCACGGCGCGCGATGGCACGCCGGCCCGCGTGGAAGGACTCGACAGCGGCGCCGACGATTACCTGGTCAAACCGTTCGATCTCGACGAGCTGCTGGCGCGCATCCGCGCGCTGCTGCGGCGCCGGGTCAGCCGTTCGCGCTCCGTCATCGAGCATGGCGCGCTGATCCTGGACCTGGCCAGCCACGACGTCACATACGAGGGCGAGCAGATCAAGCTGCCGCCGCGCGAGTTTTCCGTGCTGCGCGCCTTGCTCGACCATCCGGGCAAGGTGGTGTCGAAGCGCCAGCTGAGCGAAAAGCTGTACGGCTGGGATTGCGAAGTGGAAAGCAATACCGTCGACGTCTACGTCTACCAGCTGCGCAAGAAGCTGGGCGCGGACGCCATCCAGACCGTGCGCGGCGTGGGCTACAAGATGCGGGCGGCATCTTGCTGACCATCCGCCGCCAATTGCTGCTCGGTTTGCTGGCCGCCACCTTGCTGTGCGTGCTGGGCGCCGGCATTTCGCTGTTCCGCTCGCTGCTGGAAGAAACCAATGAGCTGGCCGACTTGCAGCTGCGCCAGCTGGCCGTGGCCTTGCCCGACGAGTTCGAGCCGCAGACGGGCCTGGCCGCCGCGCAGGAGCCGGAAGAAGCGTTCGTGCTGCAGGCGTGGGACGAGGAGGGGCAGCCATTGCCCGTCCTGCAGGGCCAGCCGGCATTGCCGCGCTATGCGCTGGCCGGCTTTGCCGATGTCACGGTGCACGGCGAGGACTGGCGCCTGTACGGCGAGACGCGGCGCGGCCGCTACGTGCAGGTGGCGCAGGCGCAGGCCGTGCGCGACCAGCTGGCCTGGCAGATGACCATGCGCGCGGGCGCGCCCCTGCTGGTGTTCGCGCTGATCCTGGCGCTGCTGATCGTCGCCGTCGTGGGGCGCGCTCTGGCGCCGCTGCACCGCCTGGCCGAATCGGTGGCCGGGCGTTCGCCGGATACGCTCACGCCGCTGGCGGCCGACGACATGCCGCCTGAACTGCGGCCCGTGGCGCTGGCGCTCAACAGCCTGATGGGGCAGTTCGAGGCGGCGCTGACGGCGCAGCGCACCTTTGTCGCCGATGCCGCGCATGAATTGCGTTCGCCGCTGACGGCGCTGAAATTGCAGCTGCAGGTGGCCGAGCGGGCCGGCAGCGAGGAAGAGCGCCGCGTGGCGCTGGCGCGCCTGCATGAACGGCTGGACCGCAGCACGCACCTGGTGCGCCAGCTATTGAGCCTGGCGCGCCATGAAACGGCGCTGGCGGCCAGCCAGCTGCACACGGTGGACCTGGGACAGTTGCTGGAAGCGGCCGTGGCCGACCACAGCGCGCTGGCCGACAGCCGCGCGATCGACCTGGGCGTGGTGGAGACGCTGCCGGCCCCGGTGCTGGTGCAGGCCGATCCCGACGGCTTGCAGGTGTTGTTGAATAACCTGATCGACAACGCCTTGCGCTACACGCAGCAGGGCGGCAGGGTCGATCTGCAGGCGGCTCTGGAAGAGGGCCGGCCCCTGCTGCGCGTCTCCGACAACGGCCCCGGCGTGCCGCGCCAGCACCATGCACGGCTGTTCGACCGCTTCTTCCGCCCCGACGGCAACGACGCCTGGGGCTGCGGCCTGGGCCTGTCCATCGTGCGCCACATCGCCGAACATCACCAGGCCGATATCGCGCTGGCCGAGGGCGAGGCGGGGCGGGGCCTGCAGGTGACGGTGCGCTTTCCGCAGCCCGCCTGACCGCAAAAAAAAAGCGGATGCCGGCGAGGGCATCCGCTTTTCAGTCACGCGTGAGGCGCTTAGGCCAGCTCAGTGATGAATTGCTCGCGTGCAGGGCGCACTTTTTTCAGGTCCACCAGCCAGTCGCCTTCGCCGGCGCGGTAGCCGAGCGGCAGCATGACGACGGAGCGCAAGCCTTTTTCGCGCAAGCCCAGGATTTCATCGACCTTGGCCGGGTCAAAACCTTCCATCGGCGTCGAATCGACTTTTTCCTGCGCCGCGGCGATCAGGGCCGTGCCCACGCCGATATACGCCTGGCGCGCCGCGTGCTGGTAGTTGGTTTCCGCGTCGCGCTGCGGATACGTGGCCAGAATTTGCTGGCGGTACGCTTCCCAGCCTTCGTTCTTGAAGCCGCGCACGGTGTTGACCAGGTCAAAGCGGGCGTTGATGCGTTCTGCCGTGTAATTGTCCCAGGCGGCAAACACCAGCAAGTGCGAGGCTTCCGTCACTTGCGACTGGTTCCACGCGTGCGGCTTGATCTGCTCGCGCATGGCCGGATTCGTCACGACGAACACTTCATACGGGTGCAGTCCGCTGGAGCTGGCCGTCAGGCGCACGGCTTCCAGGATGCGCTCGACCTTCTCTTGCGGCACCGTTTTCGCCGGGTCCATCTTCTTGGTGGCGTAGCGCCATTGCAGTGTTTCGAGCAAATCGGACATGTGAATCCCTTTCAGAGTGAATAGTTCAGACTGGAAATGATAGCGGATTCAGCCATTTCAAGTGCGGCCCCTCAAAGAGTTGTATAGATGAGCTGTCTCTTGCCCTTTACAGCCCCACCATGGCCAGCTCCACTGCCGGGTAGCGCGCGCCTTGCACGCTGGCGGGCGCGATGGCGGCGCCGATGGCGGCCAGCTCGGCGCCGCTCAGGGTGAGTTGCGCTGCGGCCACGTTCTCTTCCAGGTGGGCCAGGCTGCGGGCACCGGGAATCGGCACGATGTCGTCGCCTTGCGCCAGCAGCCAGGCCAGGGCCAGCTGGGCCGCCGTGGCGCCGCGCGCCGCCGCCAGGCGTTGCAATTCGGCAACCATATGCGCGTTGGCCGCCATCGCCGGCGGCTGGAAGCGGGGCAGGCTGTGGCGGTAATCGTCTGGCGCCAGCGTGGCGGCGGATGCGAGCCGGCCCGTCAGGAAGCCCCGGCCCAGCGGGCTGTAGGGCACGAAACCGATGCCGAGCGCGCGGCAGGCGGGCAGCACGTCCGCTTCCACGTCGCGGCTCCACAGCGAGTATTCGGACTGCACGGCCGCAATCGGATGCACGGCGTGGGCGCGGCGCAGGGTGGCGGCCGACACTTCCGACAGCCCCAGGTGGCGCACCTTGCCGGCCCGCACCAGCTCCGCCATGGTGCCGACGACGTCTTCGATGGGCACGGCCGGGTCCACGCGGTGCTGGTACAGCAGGTCGATGCACTCGATGCCGAGCCGGGACAGCGACGCTTCCACGGCTTGCACGATGTGTTCGGGGCGGCTGTCGACGCCGGCCATGCGTTCGACGCCTTTTCCTTCAGGCAAGATCTTGAAGCCGAACTTGGTGGCCACGCTGACTTTGCCGCGCAATTGCTTCAGGGCGCGGCCTACCAAGTCCTCGTTGGCGTAGGGGCCGTAGACTTCGGCCGTGTCGATCAGGGTTACGCCCAGTTCCGCTGCCCGGTGCAGCACGCGCAGCGAGGCGGCCTCGTCGGCGCCGCCGTAGGCAAAGCTCATGCCCATGCAGCCCAGGCCGATGGGGGCGACGCGCAAGCCGGAGTGGCCCAGTGTTCTGTGTTCCATTGTCATTTCCTTTCAAAAAAAGATGCAAGGAGTATGGATGACGCAACAGCATGCGATAAGATGCCTAATCCTGCATGCATTACTGAATTTTGTTCATGAATTTTTTTCCTCGACAATGACTGACCTCAACGAATTGACGGCCTTTGCCGCCGTCGCCCGCCTGCGCAGCTTCCGCCAGGCGGCCCTCGAACGGGGCGTGTCCGCCTCCGCCCTCAGCCACGCATTGCGCGCGCTGGAAGAGCGTCTGGGCGTGCGCCTGTTGAATCGCACCACGCGCAGCGTCACGCCGACCGAGGCGGGGCAGCAGCTGCTGGCGCGGCTGGCGCCGGCCATGCGCGAGATCGACGATGCCTTGCAGGACTTGAGCGCCTTGCAGGATGTGCCCGCAGGCAAGCTGCGCCTGAACGTGCCCCGTCCGGCCGCCCGGCTGCTGCTGGGGCCCATGCTGGCCGGTTTTGTGGCCCGCTATCCGCGCGTGCAGGTCGAAGTGGTCACCGATGACGGCATGATCGATATCGTGCGCGACGGTTTTGACGCGGGCATCCGCTTCGGCGCACAGGTGGCGGCCGACATGATCGCCGTGCCCGTGGGCGCGCCGCAGCCGTTCGTGGTGGTGGCGTCGCCCGCCTACCTGGCGGCGCATGGCGCGCCAGGCACGCCGCGCGACTTGCTTGCGCACGCCTGCATAGGCCGGCGCTTTCCCAGCGGGCGCCAGTATGCGTGGGAATTCGGGCGGGAGGAAGACGCCGTCAGCATCGCCGTCGGCGGGCCGCTGGTGTTCGACGACGATGAACTGATGCTGCGCGCGGCCCGCGACGGGGCGGGACTGGCGTATGTGTACGAAGCCGATGCGCGCGCCGATATCGCGGCGGGGCGCCTGGCGTGCGTGCTGGAGCGCTGCCTGCCGCCGCCGTCCCGCTACTTCCTGTACTACCCGGGCCGGCGGCAGATGCCGCCCGTGCTGCGCGCCTTTGTCGACATGGTCCGCACCGACGGTGTTGCCTAGGCAGCGGCCGGCGGCGCGCCGTGCTCGACCGGCCACTTGACGGTAAACACGCTGCCGCCCGCCTTGCCGCGCGTGCAGGCCGCGCTGCCGCCATGCGCGCGCGCGATGGCTTCGACCACGGCCAGGCCCAGGCCGCTGCCCGCGTTCAGGTCGCCGCCGTCGCTGTCGCCGCGGCGGAACGCCTCAAACACGTGCGGCGCCAGTTCCTTTGCAATGCCGGGGCCCGCATCCTCGATGCTCAGGTAGTACTGGCCGGCCTGCACGCGGGTGCGCACGCGCAGCAGGCCCGGCTGCGCATAGCGGCGCGCGTTGTCGAGCAGGGCCAGCACGATTTGCCGGATGCGCGCCGCGTCGCAGCAGACGGGATGGTCGGACAGGTGCAGCTGCAGCGTAAAACCGGCCGCTTCCATTTCCTGCGCCAGCAGGCGGCGCACTTCCTCGATTTCCAGGGTCAGGTCCGTCCACGCCATGCGCAGCTGCATGTGGCCGCTGTCGGCCAGGCTCAGGGTGCGCAAATCCTCGATCAGGCGGCCCAGGTCCTCGACCTGCGCCAGCAGGCTGGAAAACGGCACTTCCTCGGGCTTGAAGACGCCATCGACGACGCCCTGCAAGGTGCCGCGCAGGATGGTCACGGGCGTGCGCAGTTCGTGCGCGATGGCCGCATTCCACGTTTCGCTTTCCTTGGCGCCCCGCTGCAGGCGCTCGGCCATGCTGTTGAAGTCATCGACCAGCATGGCCGTCTCGCCCAGGCTGCGGTCGCCCGCGAAGGCGCGCGCGGACAGGTCGCCATGCGCCACGCGGCGCACGCTGTCCATCACGGAATTGATCGGTTTCAGGATGCGCGCGGCCAGCTTGAAGGCGAAAAAGGCGGCCAGCCCCAGGCCGAAGATGGTGATGGCAAAGATCCACAGCCATTCGACGGTGCTGGGCGACCAGTCGTCGGGCTCGGACAGCATGCCGGGATCGATCTTGAAGGCGACGGCGAAGAAGATCCACGAGCCGATCCAGATGATCAGGATGCTGCACACCATCAGCACGGACATCGACAGCACGATCTGCCGGTTCAGGCCAGTGAAGCGCATCAGGCGTCGCTTTCCAGGCGGTAGCCCACGCCGCGCAGGCTGGCCGGCATGTTCATCACGCCCGCTTCCTCGAGTTTCTTGCGCAGCTTGCTGACGTGGCTGTCCACCGTGCGTTCCATCGAATTGCTTTCGGGCATGCATGACTCCAGCAATTCCAGGCGGCTGCAGACGCGGCGCGGCGTGCGCGCCAGGTGCGCCAGCAGGCGAAATTCCGTCAAGGTCAGGCTCAAGGGCACGGGCGCGCCGTCGCGCAGCACGCTGGCCACGTACGTTTCCTGGTCGATTTCGATGGGGCCGCAGCGCAGGCGCTGGCCGCCCACCGGGTGGTGGCGCACGCGCGAGCGGCGCAGCACGGCCGCCACGCGGGCCACCACTTCGGCCGGATTGAAGGGCTTGATGATGTAGTCGTCGGCGCCCACGCGCAGGGCGGCCAGCTTGTCGGCATCCTGGTCGCGGGCCGTCAGCATGATGACGGGCGTCTCGCCGCGCCGCCGCACTTCCGCCAGCACGCCCCAGCCGTCGACACGGGGCATCTGCACGTCGAGCAGCAGCAGGTCCGGCGCCAGCGCCAGGTGCTGCTGCAGCGCTTCCTGGCCATCGAGGGCGAAGGCCGTGCGGTAGCCGTCGCGCTCCAGGTAACCGGCGAGGATGCGGGCGATTTGCGGTTCATCTTCGGCGATCAGGACGAGGGCGGAAGGGGGCGTGGTGGCAAGAAAGGAGGGTTGGCTGGCGCTGTGATGATAGTTCATGCAAATAGTCTAGCATTCTTCTTTCTCTCCATCGAATCTCCACATTTCTTTGACGAAATGTCCACCTTGGCCTTTTATGCTGCGCTTATCTGTCGACCGGACCGCCGGTTGGGATCTGCCATAGAGAAAGACCATGCATCCGAGCCACTTCACCAAGAAAAACATGTTGATCGCCGCGGCACTGCTCAGCCTTGCCGCCTGTTCCAAACCCGCGCCGGAAGAGGCGGCGGCACCGCCCGCCGCCGTCACGGTGCTCAAGCTGCAAGCGGCGCCCGTCGTCCTCAGCGATGAATTGCCGGGCCGGGTGGCCGCTTTCCGCACGGCCGACATCCGCCCGCAGGTGGGCGGCATCGTGCTGCGCCGCCAGTTCGAGCAGGGTGCCGACGTGACAGCGGGGCAGAAGTTGTTCCAGCTCAACCCGGCGCCATTCCAGGCGGACGTCGATTCGGCCGCCGCCGCCCTGCAGCACGCGGTGGCCACGGCGAACCGCGCCAGCAGCCAGGCGGACAGGTTGAAACCGCTGGTGGAGGCGGACGCCATCAGCCGCCAGGCGTATGACGATGCCGTGGCCCAGCGCGAGCAAGCCGTGGCCACCGTGGCGCAGGCGCGCGCGACCCTGGCGCGCCGCCGCCTGGACCTGGCTTTTGCCAGCATCGAGGCGCCGATTGCCGGGCGCATCGGCTCCGAACTGGTGACGGAAGGCGCGCTCGTGGGCCTGGCCGATGCAGCGCCGATGGCGCGCATCCAGCAGATCGACAAGGTGTATGTCGACGTGCGCCAGCCGGCCGCCGCGCTGGCCGCGCTGCAAGCCTCGGGTACTGGCGGTGCCGACAAGCTGCCCGTAACCATTTTAGGCGCCGATGGCCAGCCGCATCCCGTCACGGGCCGCATCCTGTTCTCGGGCATCAGCGTCGATGCGGGCACGGGCGACGCAGTCATCCGCGTGCTGGTCGACAATCCGCAGCGCCAGCTCTTGCCGGGCATGTTCGTGCGCGCCCGCATCGCCCGCGCCGTGCAGGCCAATGGCATGCTGCTGCCGCAGCAAGCCGTCCTGCGCAGCAGCGGCGGCCAGGCGCAGGCCTGGGTGCTGGACGGCACGAACAAAGCCAGCCTGAAAGCGATTACCGTGGGCGACGTGGTCGAGCACCAGTACGTGGTCAGCGGCGGCCTGAAGGCGGGCGACACCGTCGTCGTCGAAGGCCAGGAACGCCTGCAGCCGGGCGCCACCGCCGCGCCGCAGCCATGGAAACGCGCCGCCGCCGCCGCCGTCGCCACTGCGCCCGTCGTCAGCGCCGTGCGCTGATCCGTACTTATTGAAAGTGTAACCACATGCCTCAGTTTTTCATCAACCGCCCGGTCTTTGCGTGGGTGGTGGCGGTCTTCATCGTCCTGTTCGGACTGATCGCCATACCGCAATTGCCGATTGCGCGTTTTCCTTCCGTGGCGCCGCCCAGCGTCAGCATCAGCGCCAACTACCCTGGCGCCACGCCGCAAACCATGAACGATTCCGTGGTCAGCCTGATCGAACGCGAACTGTCGGGCGTCAAGCACCTGCTGTACTTCGAGTCGTCCACCGACACCTCGGGCTCGGCCTCGATCACCGTCACCTTCCAGCCGGGCACCGATCCGGAAATGGCCCAGGTGGACGTGCAGAACCGCCTGAAAGCCATCGAACCGCGCCTGCCGCAAGCCGTGCGGCAAAACGGCTTGACGGTGGAATCGGCGTCGTCGGGCTTTTTGATGATCGTCAGTTTGATCTCCGACAATGGCCAGCATGACGAAGTGGCGCTGGGCGACTACCTGGCGCGCAATGTGACGGAAGAGCTGCGCCGCATTCCCGGCGTGGGCAAGGTGCAGCTGTTCGGTTCCGAGCGGGCCATGCGCATCTGGGTCGATCCGGCCAAGCTGGTGTCGTACAACATCGCCATGGGCGAGCTGACGGCCGCTATCGCGCAGCAGAATGCGCAGATCGCGCCGGGCCGCCTCGGCGATTCGCCCGCCGTGCACGGCCAGCGCGTGACGATTCCGCTGACGGTGCAGGGCCAGCTGCACACGCCGGCCGAATTTGCCGCCATCGTGCTGCGCGCGAATGCGGATGGCTCGAAAGTGACCATCGGCGACGTGGCGAAAGTGTCGCTGGGCGCGCAAAGCTTCAATTTCAGCATCCGCGAAAACGGCCAAGCCGCGTCGGGCGCCGCCATCATGCTGTCGCCGGGCGCCAACGCCGTGCGGACGGCCAGCGCCGTGCGCGCGCGCATGGCCGAACTGGCGCATACCATGCCGGCCGGGATCAAGTATTCGGTGCCGTTCGATACGGCGCCGTTCGTGAAGATCTCGATCGAAAAGGTGATCGTCACCTTGCTGGAGGCGATGGTGCTGGTCTTCCTCGTCATGTACCTGTTCCTGCAAAAGATACGCTACACCCTGATTCCCGCCATCGTCGCGCCGATCGCCCTGATGGGCACATTTACCGTGATGCTGCTGGCCGGCTATTCCATCAACGTGCTGACCATGTTCGGCATGGTGCTGGCCATCGGCATCATCGTCGATGACGCCATCGTCGTGGTGGAAGCGGTGGAGCGGCTGATGGCGACCGAAGGCCTGTCGCCGAAGGAAGCGACGTCGAAGGCCATGCGCGAAATCACGGGTGCCGTGGTCGGCATCACCCTGGTGCTGACGGCCGTGTTCATCCCGATGGCCTTGGCCAGCGGCTCCGTGGGCGCCATCTACCGCCAGTTCACGCTGGCGATGGCGGTGTCGATTTTGTTCTCGGCCTTTTTGGCGCTGACCCTGACGCCGGCCCTGTGCGCCACGATGTTGAAACCCATCGGACCGCATGACCATGATAAAAAAGGCTTTTTCCGGTGGTTCGACCGCCAGTTTGACCGCATGACGGCCCGCTATGAAAAGGGCGTGGTGGCGATGCTGAAACGCGCCGGCCGTTCGATGGTCGTCTACGGCGCCATTGTCGCGGCGCTGGGCGTGGCCTTCATGCAGCTGCCGTCGGCCTTCTTGCCGGAGGAAGACCAGGGCTATTTCATCACCTCGATCCAGCTGCCGTCCGACGCTACCATGGAGCGCACGCTCGATGTCGTCAAATTGTACGAACAGCACGTGGCCACGCGGCCCGGCATTGAGGTAAATCAATCGATCCTCGGCTTCAGCTTTTCCGGCGCGGGGCCGAATGCGGGCCTGGCGTTCACCATGCTGAAGGATTGGAAACAGCGCAACGGCGCCACGGCGCAGGAAGAAGTGGCGCTGGCGCAGGAAGCCATGTCGCAGGCGAAGGAGGGCGTGATCATGAGCCTGATGCCGCCCGCCATCGATGAACTGGGCAACTCGTCCGGCTTTTCGCTGCGCCTGCAAGACCGCGCCAGCCAGGGCATCGCGGCCTTGCAGGCGGCGCAGAACCAGCTGCTGGGCCTGGCTGCGCAAAGCAGCAAGGTGGCGGGCGTGTATCCGGACGGCTTGCCGCCCGGCGCCAGCGTGCGCCTCGATATCGACCGCACCAAGGCCGAAGCGCTGGGCGTGCCGTTTACGGCGATTGCCGACATGCTGACGGCGGCAATGGGGTCGACCTATGTCAACGATTTTCCGAACGCGGGCCGCATGCAGCAAGTGATCATCCAGGCCGATGCGCCGTCGCGCATGCAACTGAACGACGTGCTGGCCTTGCGCATTCGCAATAACGCGGGCGGCATGGTGGCCCTGGGCGAGCTGGTGCGCCCCGTATGGAGCGAGTCGCCGCTGCAGCTGGTGCGCTACCAGGGCTATCCGTCGGCGCGCATTTCCGGCAGCGCGGCGCCCGGCGTGTCGAGCGGCGACGCCATGCTGGAAATGGAGCGTCTGGTGAAGCAGCTGCCGCCGGGCTTCGCGCTGGCGTGGACGGGACAGTCGCTGCAGGAGAAGGAATCGGCGTCGCAGGCGCCCATGCTGATGGCGCTGTCGATGCTGGTGGTCTTCCTCGTGCTGGCGGCCCTGTATGAAAGCTGGTCGATTCCCGTCTCCGTGATGCTGGTGGTGCCGCTGGGCTTATTGGGCGCCGTGCTGGCCGTGATGCTGCGCGGCATGCCGAACGACGTGTTCTTCAAGGTGGGCATGATCACGATCATCGGCCTGTCGGCGAAGAATGCCATCCTGATCGTCGAATATGCGCGCCAGCTGCGGGCGCAGGGCAAGGGGCTGGTCGAGGCGACAGTGGAAGCGGCGCGCCTGCGCTTGCGCCCGATTTTGATGACGTCACTGGCGTTCGCGCTGGGCGTGGTGCCGCTGATGCTGGCCACGGGCGCCAGCGCCGAGACGCAGCACGCGATCGGCACGGGCGTGTTCGGCGGCATGATTACCGCCACCGTGCTGGCCGTGTTTTTCGTGCCCGTGTTCTTTGTCGTGGTGCTGGGCGCCGTCGACAAGATGGGTATGTACTTCAACAAACGCAGTGATCGCATCGCCGTCAAGGCGGTGGAAGGAGAGTTGTAATGCGTTTCTTTTTTCTCACGCCCCTGGCCGCGCTGGCCTTGTCGGCGTGTTCCCTGACGCCGCCGCTGGTCAAGCCGGCGGCACCGATACCGGCCAGCTATGCAGAATCTGCCGCGCCAGCCGCGGCCGACACCGCGGCCGCCCTGGGCTGGCGCCAGATGCTGCTCGATGCGCGCCTGCAGCGCCTGGTCGATATCGCGCTGGAAAACAACCGCGACTTGCGCGTGGCCTCGCTCAACGTGGAAGCCGTGCGGGCCCAGTACCAGATCCAGGATGCGGGCCGCTATCCGGCCGTCGGCGCGAATGCGGGCGGCGTGCGCCAGCGCGGCGCCGATGCGGTGACGCAGAATCAGTTCACAGCCGGCATCGCCATGAGCGCGTTCGAGATCGACCTGTTCGGCCGCCTGCGCTCGCTGTCGGACGCGGCGTTTGCCCGCTACCTGGCCACGCAGCAGGGCCAGCGCGCCGCGCATATGGCCCTGATCGGCGCCGTGGCCGACGCCTACCTGGAGCAGCGCCTGGCCGAGGATCAGCTGGCGCTGGCCCGGCAAACGCTGCTTGACTGGCGCCAGGCGCTGGTCCTGACGCAGCGCCTGCACGGCGCGCAGCAGGGCAGCGGCCTTGACGTGGCGCAAGCCGAAGGGCAGGCGGCGACAGCGGAAGCGGACGTGCAGGCGCGCGAACGGGCCAGTCTACTTTCGCGCAACAGCCTGGAATTGCTGCTCGGTGCGCCGCTGCCAACGGACTTGCCCGCCGGCCGGCCGCTCGACGGCCAGCCCGTGCTGACGCAGCTGCCGCCCGGCCTGCCGTCGGACTTGCTGGCGCGCCGGCCCGACATCCTGCAGGCCGAATACGCGCTGGCGGCGGCGAATGCGGAAATCGGCGCCGCCCGCGCCGCCTTCTTCCCCCGCCTGTCCTTGACGGCGTCGCTGGGCTTTGCCAGCCCGGAGCTGGGCGACCTGTTCCGCGGCAGCGCGCGCAGCTGGTCGTTCGCGCCGCAAGTGACGCAGCCGCTGTTCCAGAGCGGCCAGCTGCGCGCGGAACTGCAGCTGTCGCGGCTGCGCAAGGATGTTGCTGTTCTGCAATACGAACAGGCGATCCAGGCGGCGTTTCGCGACGTGCGCGACGGCCTGGCCGGGAGCGCCACGTTTGCGCAGCAGATCGCCGCGCAAGAGCGCGTGGTGGCGGCGGCGCGGCAGCGCCAGCGCCTGTCGCAGCTGCGCTACGACGCGGGCCAGGACAGCCGCCTGGAATTGCTCGACGCGCAGCGCCAGTCGTATGCGGCCCAGCAAGCCCTGCTCGACGCGCGGCGCGACCAGTTCAAGTCGGCCGTGGCGCTGTACAAGGCACTGGGGGGCGGCCTCGAGGAGTGAACCTTCTCGCCTACCAGGGCAGCGCCACGGGCACGCTGTCGCGGTGCTTCGCCTGGTAGTGGGAACGCAGGAATTGCGCCAGGAAGGTGAATTCGTTGTAGCAATGCATGAGCAGGGCGCGGGCGAATGCATCGGGGAAGAGGGCGGCGATCTCTTGCGGGCTGTGGCCGGCGGCCGGCAAGTCCTGGCCCATGTAGAAATGGCTGCGCAAGGTCATGCCCCAGGCCGTGTCGCGGCCCATGTGCAGCAGGCGCCCGCCGGTGACGGCGCCGTCCGCCGTGCGGGGCGGCGCATAGCTCATGCCCACCCTGGCGCACACGGCGGCTGAAATGCGGCCCTCGGCCCGCGCCGCCTCGTATTGTCGTCCCTCGAAGAATTCACGGGGATCGCGGAACTGGATGGCCAGCTGTTCGGCCGGCATGCCGCTGAAAAATTCTTCCGCCAGATGGATGGAGCCGACGTGCGTCCCGGCGCTGCCTTCGATCCAGCCGCTGGCCAGGTGGTCGACCGGGTGCCACATCAGGTAGCGCTCCGTGTCGGGCCGCGAGCGGAACCACCATTCAAACATCTCGCCAGTGCAATTTGGCAAGTCGGTGCGGCACGCCACGTGCAGCACGCCGCTGGGCAGCCGTTCGAAGCCCGTTTCCAGTGCCAGGGGAGCGGGGTGCAGCAGGGCGTGGACGTCGTTGAGATCCATGGTCTTACCTTTCAGTGCGGGTGGTGGAGACAGTCGCGGCGCGGCGGCGCAGCAGCGGGGCGGCCGCCACGGCCGCGCCCAGCAGGGCCAGCGCGGCCGTGGCGGCAAACATCGTGGCGTGGCTGCCGGGCAGATACGTCATGAAGGAAGAGAGAAATTGCCCGCCGAAGATGGCCATCGAGAGATAGGCGAGGTTGCGGTTGCGGCTGGGCAAGTGGCTGCGCTCGACCGTCATGTGCGTGCACAGCGGTACGGACAGGCCGAAGCCCATCCCCAGCGCCACGGCGCCGGCCAGCAGCGCGGGCAGTGCGGCGGCGCCCGCAAACAGCAGATGTGCCAGCGCATAACAGGCGAAGGCGGCGCCCAGGGTGCCGTGTTCATGCAGGCGCCGGACCGCCTGGAGCATCAGCCAGGCGGCCACCACGGCCACCAGCGACACGAAGGAAAGCAGATACCCGGCCCGGTCCTCGCTCCAGCCCAGCTGCTGCAGGCGCAGGGGCAGAACGATGATGGCGGCGAAAAACACCGTCATGGAGAGCGCGGCCAGCGCATGGACGAGGAGCAGGGCGCGCGACGGGCCGGGCGCCGGCGGCGCGCCATCCATGCCGGCATCCCCGGCCGGCCCGGGTGCCGGCACGCAGCGCCAGGCGAAGGCCAGCAGTACCCACGAGGCCAGATACAGCAGGAAGGGATAGCGCCAGCCCGCCGTGGCCAGCAGGCCGCCCAGCGCAAGGAAGAGCATGCCGCCCAGTTCGATCGTCATGCCTTGCCTGGCGATCATGCGCAGCCGCGCCTGGCCGCTGAACAAGGCCGAGATCAGTCCCGTGCCCGAGGCCATCACGAGCGCCGTCGGCGCGCCCAGCAGGAAACGGTTGGCGAACACGGCCAGGTGGCCATGCAAAAACATGCCCGAGACGCCCAGCAAGCCGTACAGGAACAGCCCCGCCAGCAGGGTGCGGTGCAGTCCCAGGCGCTGCATGAGCATGGCGGCGAAGGGGCCGGACAGCACCACGCCCAGCGAGGGCAGCGTGACGAGCCAGCTGGCGGCGTCGGCCACCCCGAGGCGCGCGGCGATGGACGGTAATCCCGGGACCAGCACGCATCCCACCATGATGGTCAGGCTGGCAACGGACAGGAGCGTGCACGTTCCTGTCTTCGATATACTGCGGCTGGACATGCGCCTCCCCCGGTGCTTGCGTTAAAAACCGTTAATCGGAACACTGTTCCGAATGATGGAACAATTATAGGGCCATGTACAATGCCGGTCAATGCCGTCACGGCAGCTATCGTCATGCACAATTGGGTAAAGAGATGAGTGAAGAAAACGAAGGCAATAGCGGCAAGCAAGTCATTGCGCGCGCGGCGGCGGTGCTGCGCGCGCTGGAAAACCAGACGGGCGGCCTGAGCCTGGCGCAGATTGCCAAGGGCGCGGACTTGCCGCGCACCACGGTGCACCGCATCGTCGCCGCGCTGGAAGCCCAGCAACTGGTCAGTTCCGGCGCCGGCGGGGTGAAGCTGGGGCCGGCCATCGCGCGCCTGGCCGCGTCGGCGCATACGGACGTGGTGGCGGTCCTGCGGCCGCATGCGGAAGCGTTGGGCCGGCGCACGCGCGAAACGGTGGACGTGTGCGTGTACCGCGGCCTGCATGCGGTGTCGGTGGACCAGTATTGTTCCGATCGGGAACTGCGCGTCGTCTCGGCCGTGGGAACGGCCTACCCGATCCACTGCACCGCGCATGGCAAGGCGCTGCTGGCGGGGCTGTCAGACGAGGCGCTGGGCCGGCTGTTCGGCGAACGCCTGGAAGCGCGTACGGGCCAGACCATCGCGGCGCTTGCGCAATTGCTGCCGCACCTGGAACAGGTGCGCGCGCAGGGCTACGCCGTCGATATGGAAGAGCATGCGCCGGGCGTGTGCGGCATCGGCGTGGCCCTGAACACGGGCACGAGCGAGCGCTACGCGCTGTCGCTGGGCGTGCCGGCCCTGCGTTTCCACGCTCAGCGGGAGCTGCTGCTGTCGGCGCTATTGCAGTGCAAGGCGGAAGTCGAAGCCGTGCTCGGTGTCAAGCCGTAAACGCCCCGATCGGGCGGTTGCGCGCCAGGCTCCAGCCCGTCGTGTGCTGGGCTGCTGGCTGGCCGTCCGCCTGCTGCACGCTGTAGCTCCAGAGGATTTCCGTAAAGTTCAGCTTGAACTGCTCGGTCGGCATGTCGTTGGGATGGGATTGCAGCTGGATTTCGCTGATCAGGGCGTCGCGCAGGGCGATGGTGATGATGTTGACCGTCTTGTCGCCCGAGTTGCGGGCGATGTAGAGTTTGGTCGGCTGGGCCGCGCCGCTGCCCAGCGGCCGGGCGCTCAGGCACAGTTCGTACAGTTTTACCGAGATCGCATCGATATATTTGACACAGGTAAATTCGGTGATCACGGGCCGCCCCGACGTGCGCGCCGAGTTGCTGACGTCCGTCGTCACCTGCTGCTTCATGCCTTGATGCAATGACACGAGTTCGATGCAGCGGCCGATACCCTGCGGCGCGCCGCTATCCCTCCAGGCGGTGTCGATCAGGCTGCCGCCGCTGCTGTCGATGCCGCCGTCCGGCGTCTTGCCGAACACGAGTTCCCCGTTGCCGGGTTCGAGCAAAATCAAATCCATGACGCATTCCTCCGCTTGAGTGTCAGCCGCCGCCGTGCGCGAGGCAGCCCTTGAGCCGATGTGGCCTGCTCCAGCCGGCCTCGCCGGCCTGGTCGACAAAACAGATGGTCAGCTGCGCAAAGCCTGGCGAGGTGAAATACACGCTGGCCGTGGCATCCTGGCGCTCGCGCGTGATGAACCACTGTGCGTCGCCTGTCGCCAGGCCCCAGCTGGCTGCGCGGTGCACCAGCAAGTCGGCATTGCCGCGCTGCACGATGGCCACCCGCACGTCCGCTTCGCCCATGTTGTTGGTCTGATAGATGCGTGCCACTTTTCCTGACCCCAGTTTCAATCGTGCCTGCGACTATACACCGATTAAGTTGCTAAAAGACAATAGGAAACGCAGGTGCCGGCCCTTTTTTTTTCGCTGCGGGCTGCCCGCCTGGCCATCGCCTTGCAATGAGGGTAAAGCCCCGCAGTTTTGCATTCATTCAATAATTCCAGTATTATGGAATTATATGAACAAACACAGGCTGCGGCGCATGGTGCCCGCGACGCCGCACCGCACGGGACCCTCGCCGCATGCTGACCGCCTTCCTGATCTTTCTCGCCACCTTGATCCTCGTCATCTGGCAGCCGCGCGGCCTGGGCATCGGCTGGAGCGCCGTCATCGGCGCTGGCGTCGCCTTGCTGGCCGGCGTGATCCACTGGGGCGACATCCCCGTCGTCTGGCATATCGTGTGGAACGCCACCGGCACGTTTGTTGCCGTGATCATCATCAGCCTGCTGCTGGACGCGGCCGGCTTCTTCGAGTGGGCGGCGCTGCACGTGGCGCGCTGGGGCGGCGGCAGCGGGACAAAACTGTTCGTGCTGCTGGTCTTGCTGGGCGCGCTGGTATCCGCCGTGTTCGCCAACGACGGCGCCGCGCTGATATTGACGCCCATCGTCATCGCCATGCTGCGGGCATTGAAGTTTTCCGCCAGGGCCACCCTGGCCTACGTGATGGCGGCCGGTTTCATCGCCGACACGGCCAGCCTGCCGCTGGTGGTATCGAACCTGGTGAACATCGTCTCGGCCGATTATTTCAAGATCGGCTTTGCCGAGTACGCGTCCGTGATGGTGCCCGTCAACGTCGTCGCCGTGGCTGCCACCCTGGCGGCCTTGCTGCTCTTTTTCCGCCAGGATATTCCGCGCGACTATGACGTGGCGCAACTCAAGCGCCCGGGCGCCGCCATCCGCGACATGGGGACCTTCCGCGCCGGCTGGCTGGTGCTGGCGCTGCTGCTGGCGGGATTTTTCTCGCAAGAAGCCCTGGGCGTGCCCATCAGCCTGATCGCCGCCGTGGGCGCCGCGCTGCTGCTGGGCGTGGCAGGCAAGGGCCATGTGATTTCCACGCGCCACGTGCTGCGCCATGCGCCATGGCAAATCGTCGTCTTTTCGCTGGGCATGTATCTGGTCGTGTACGGCTTGCGCAATGCGGGCTTGACGGCTTACCTGACGGGACTGCTGAACCACAGTGCCCAGTACGGCGTGTGGGGCGCGGCCATGGGCACGGGCGTGTTGACGGCCTTGCTGTCGTCCGTGATGAACAACCTGCCGACGGTGCTGGTGGGCGCGCTGGCCATCGACCCGACGACGGCGCAGGGGGCCGTGCGCGAAGCGATGATCTACGCCAACGTCATCGGCAGCGACCTGGGGCCGAAGATCACGCCCATCGGCAGCCTGGCTACCTTGCTGTGGCTGCACGTGCTCGACAGTAAGAACATCCACATTTCCTGGGGTTACTATTTCCGCGTCGGCATCGTGCTGACCGTGCCCGTGCTGCTGGTGACCCTGGCGGCGCTGGCGCTGCGCCTGTCCTGAGTTCCGTGTATGGTGGTGTCTGTGAGCAACTTTATACTGGGACGTAATGAAATTACTGCTCGTAGGCGCTACCGGTCTCGTCGGCAGCGAAGTGCTGCGCCTGGCGTTGATGGATGCACGGATCACAGCCATCGTGGCGCCCGTGCGGCGGCCGCTGCCGCCCCATCCCAAGCTGTCCGCGCCGCTCATTGATTTCGATCAATTGCCGCCCGACGCATCCTGGTGGCAGGCCGATGCCGTCATCTGCACCCTGGGCACGACGATGAAGGTGGCCGGCACCCGGCAAATATTTTCGCGCGTGGACCACGACTATCCGCTGGCCGTGGCGCGGCTGGCGCTGGCGGCCGGCACGCGCGCGTACGTGCTCAATTCCGCGGCCGGCGCCAACGCCGGCTCGCGCATCTTCTACAACCGCGTCAAGGGCGAGCTGGAACGCGACCTGGAAGCGCTGGGTTTTGCATCGCTCACGCACGTGCGGCCCGGGCTGATCGGCGGCGAGCGCGCCGTGGCGCGGGCGGGCGAGGGCGCCGCCTTGCGCATCCTGCGCGTGCTCGGGCCCGTGCTGCCGCGCCGCTGGCGCATCAATCCCGCGCCGCGCATCGCCGCCGCCCTGCTGGACGCGGCGCTGGCCGCCGCGCCGGGCGTGCATGTGGTGACGTCGGCGCAGCTGCTGTGAGTGCGCGCCCGTATAATCTGCGTTCCTGTTCCTGAAGGTACAACACATGCAGACTGTACGTCCTTACCAGGCCGGCGACCGCGACGCCTGCCTGGCCCTCTTTGACGGCAACACGCCGCGCTTTTTCGACCCGTCCGAGCGCGCGGACTTTGCCGCCTGGCTCGATACCTCGACGCATCCGTATCTGGTCATTCTGCGCGACGGCCGCATCGTTGCCTGCGGCGGCCATGCCATCGAGGCGGGCGGCAGCGTCGCCAGCCTGTGCTGGGGCATGGTGGCGCAGGATCTGCATGGCCAGGGACTGGGCCGGGCGCTGACGCAGGCGCGCCTGGACGCCATCCGCGCCGTGCAGGGAATCGCCAGCGTGCGCATGAATACCAGCCAGCATACGCAGCAGTTTTATGCGCGCTTCGGCTTCGTGCCCGTGAAGGTGACGCCGGACGGCTTCGGGCCGGGCATCGACCAGTGGGACATGCTCCTGTCCCTGAAAAGCAGGGGGCCTGAACATAGCCATATCGCCCCCGTGCCGCTGGAAAAAGCCTACCGCCTGCTCAACCATGGCCCGTCCATCCTCGTCTCGGCCCGCCACGCTGGCGTGGACAACGTGATGGCCGCCGCCTGGGCCTGCGCCCTCGATTTCGCGCCGCCGAAACTCACCGTGGTGCTGGACAAGGCCACGCGCACGCGCGCGCTGGTCGAGGGCAGCGGCACCTTCGTCATCCAGGTGCCGACGGCGGCGCAGTTGCAGCTGACGCACGCCGTCGGCACGCACGGGCTCGATGCGCAGCCCGACAAGCTGGCGCGCGCCGGCGTGCGGCTGTTTCACATGGATGGTTGCGATTTGCCGTTCGTGGCCGGATGCTCCGCCTGGCTGGCCTGCCGCCTGATTCCCGAGCCGCACAACCAGGCCACGTATGACCTGTTCATCGGCGAAGTGGTGGGGGCCTGGGCCGACACGCGCGTGTTCCGCGACGGGCACTGGCATTTCGAGGAGGCCGATGCATCGTGGCGCAGCCTGCACTACATCGCCGGCGGGCGTTTCTATGCAATCGGCGAGGCGCTCGACGCGCAGGTTTGATCAGTCGAGGGCGAGGACCCGGTCGTCCGGGCCGGGCACGCAGCCGTCGGCGACCGGTTCCCAGCCCCGGTGCACGACCACCTGTTTGCCGTCGTGGCAGATTTCCACGCGCTCGCTGGCGGGCAGGCGCTGGCGCGCGAACGCTTCCAGGCTGGCCGGCAGGCTGACTTCCAGCTGCATCGTGCCGATGGCCTCGGGCGGATGGTCGTCCATGTGCACCAGGGGCACGAAGATCGATCCCAGCATCAGCCAGCGGGCGCCCACGTCGACGGCGGCGGGGTTGTAGGGCGCCGCGCGCAGCCAGTCCTGGGCGCGCGCGCGCAAGTCGCTGCCCGCGGCCAGTTCGCCCCAGGCGGCGGCCAGCATTTCCACCACCCACTGGTTGCAATTCTGATATTTCAAGTTGAATGCATACGCGTTGGCGCTGTAGCGGCCCGCCAGCAGTTGCTGCACGCGCACGGGGTCGAGCAGGGCGCGGCGCAGGGGCGGCACGGTTTCCGCCGGCAGTTTCACCAGCGAGATGTAGCCGAGCGATGGATTGGCCGTGCCCATGGCGAAACCGGCCGTGCCCTGGTCGAAGATGCGCGGGCGGCCTTCGTCGCAGGCGTAGTACAGCTGGCGCGCGGACCAGCCGCTGTCATTGTCGTGTCGCCAGGCCAGTGCGGCGTGGGAATAGCGGATACCGAAGCGGGCCAGGTCCAGGCCGGAACGGCTGATCAGGGCCACGCTGCCTTCGCTGGCGGCCAGTTCCTCGCGCACGACCGCGGCAAAGCGCAGCAGCCGGTCCTGTTCCGTGGCGGTGAGTTCCTGGGCGCGGTCGCAAAAGCGCGACGAGGCGAGCGAAGTGCCCGCCCGGGCGGCGCCAGTGCTGACGATGGCGCAAACGCCCAGCAGCAACGCCAGCTTGCGCAAAATCAAAGGCTGACGGGACGCGTGGCCAGTTCGCCGTACCAGTCGTCGGCCAGCACGAGGAAGAAGGCGGCGCGCGTGTCGTTGCGCGAGAATTCGATGCCGTAGGCGCGGTTTTGCGCATGCACCACGTCGCCCTGGGCCAGTTGCTGCTTGTCGAGCGCCGCTTGCGGCAAGTCCAGCACCAGCGGCGTTGCCGTGGCGTCGGCCTGCATGGTCAAGCGCGTCATGCCGTCGCGGCCCGGCACGGCGGCCACGTCGATGATGCGGTAGGGACCATTGGCCACCTTGTTGTCGCGCGAGGAGCTGTTGCTCGAACCGTTGAGCGAATCGGAAATGCTGCCGCTCGACTGGGAGCCGGCGCTGGAGGCCGAGGAAACGAAGCTGTCGGCGTTGGCGTTGCACGCCACGGTCAGTGCTGCGGCCAGGCCGAGCATGCGTAAGGAGATAGTCAAGGCAGTTTTCCAGTGGACGTCAATGAAAGCGGGCCGGGTCCATCCCGGCCTGCGCCATCATAGCAGATCGGCCATCAGCTGAGCAGTACCTCGATCAGGCCCTTCGCTTCGGCCGACGGCTGCGTGCGCAGCGCCTGCAGCACGGGATCGTGCTCCAGGTAGGCTTGCAGCGGCGCGCCGACGGTGATGCCGGCCTGCGGCAGGGGCGAAGGAACCGGCGCCAGCGCCTTGGCCAGCAGCAGGGTATCGCGCAAGCCTTCGGGCGGCAGCATGATGGTCGAGCCCGGCAAGGCATTGACGGCGTCGGCCACCTGCTGCGGCACGCCCAGCTGGCGCATCAGTCCCCGGCCGATCACTTCCAGCGCGGACGCCATCTGCGTTTCCAGCTGGGCGTACAGGCCCGGGGTCTTGTCGGCCTGGGCCAGCAAATAGAAGCCGGCCACTTCATGCACGATGCCGGCGAACAGCGCCGTGTCGGCATCCGTGTGCGTGACGGCGTTTGCCAGCGCATGCGCCAGCACCGCCACGTGCACGGTGTGCGCCCACAGCTGGGTGGCATGGGCGCGCAGGGCTTCGTCGCGGATGCCCGCGTTCAGCTGGCGGATGACGGCCGCCGTCGCCAGCGCATACAGGTTGCGGTGGCCCAGCCGTTCGACGGCGGCGCGCACGCTGGTGATGGCGGGCGCCTGGCCGGGCGCGAACAGGGCCGAATTGGCCAGCGCCACGGCGCGCGCCGACAAGGTCGGTTCGCACAGCAGCAGCCTGCTGATGTCGGCCGAGTGGCAATCCGGGTTGGCCAGTTCCTTTTGCAGGAGCAGGGCCGTATTGATGCTGGTGGGAAAGGCCAGGGTTTCCGTTTCGGCGCTGGCCAGGAGTTGCGCCAGGCTGCTGAGCGTGTTGACGTGCATGGAGTGGGGAGCGAGAAATGGCAATGCCCCCATATTATCAGGCAATCCGGGCCGCATGGCGCCAGCATGCGGAACTGGCCATGCGCACCCGGGCTTAGCTGTCCAGCACGGCGGCCAGGTGGGCCTGCAGCCGGGCGATGTCGGCGCCGATATCGGCTTGCTTCATGACATCGTGGGCGGAAAAGGCGGGCAGGATGGCGGCGCCGCAGAACTTGTAGTTGGCCGTGTTGGCCAGGAAGACATCGTCCACGGATTTGCCTTCAAACAACATCTGCCGCGCATCGCCGAACGCTTCCCGCGGCGCATTCCACGTCAGCGACAGCATGTAGCGCGTGCCCTGCATCTTGCCGCCCGTGCCATATTGCCGCGCCGGTTCATCGCGGCTGCGCCCGTCATTCGACAGCAGGCGCTGCTGCATCAGGGCGGCCGTGAAGACGTCGTCGACGTATTTCTTGTAGATCCACGGCGTGCCGAACCAGAAGACAGGCGACTGCAGGATGATGAGGTCGGCCCATTCATGCTTGTCCACTTCCGCCTCCGTGTCGTAGCCGGCGGCGATGACGGTTTCCTGCACGAGGTAGCCGCGCTGTTCCAGTGCCTGGCGCATGACGTCCGCCATGGCCTCGTTGAGTTTTCCGGTGGAAATGCCAGCGTAATGCTGGTGGGCATGGATAATCAAGGCATGTTGCATGGTGTTTCCTGTGGTGGTGGCGATGTCTGGCATTGTGCGGCGCAAGGGCCGCTTCGCGCTTGCCGGAACCGACGCGCCTCTTGCCTGATTCGCCGAATCGCTGCCGAATCGATGCCGGATGCCAGCAGCCGTTGCTGCACCCGTGCTACGCTGGCGGCATCGATGGATAAGGGGATATGAGCGATGAATTCAAGCGAAGCATCGCGCGCCGAACTGGCGCGGCTGGTGGGCGCGCTTGCCCAAACCGACGGCGACCACGCGAGCGCCATCGCCGCGCTGATGCTGTACCGGCGCAGCGCGGCCAGCGATCCCATGCCCTGCATTTACGGCCTGGGCCTGGGCATCGCGCTGCAAGGCGACAAGCGCGTCACCTTGGGCGGCGAGATTTACGACTACGGACCGGGCCAGTCGCTGCTGACGACCGTGGATTTGCCCGTGGTGTCGTACGTGACGCGGGCCAGCGCCGCGGAACCGTATCTGGGGCTGCGCCTGGAGCTCGACGCGCGCCGCATCGCCCAGGTGGCGGCGCGCCTGGCCATGCCGGCGCCGCCACGCGCCGCCAGCGTGCGCGCCATGTCCGTGGTGGCCCTGGACGAGGGCCTGGTGCAAGCCCTGATCCGCCTGCTGCGCCTGCTGGAAGAGCCGCCATTGCTGGCGCAGCTGGCGCCCCTGGCCGAGGAGGAAATCATCATCCGCCTGCTGCATGGCGCGCATGGTCCCGGCTTGCGCCATTTGATGCAAGCGGGTACGCCGGGGCAGCAGATCGCCCGCGTCCTGCACTGGATGAAGCTGCACTTCACCGAACATTTTCCTGTCGACGCGCTGGCAGCGCAGGCGCACATGAGCCCATCGAGCTTTCGCCAGCATTTTCGGGCGGTGGCCGGCATGAGTCCCTTGCAATACCTGAAGCAGCTGCGCCTGCAGGATGCGCGCCAGCTGATGCTGAACGAGGATATCGATGCGGGCAGCGCGGCCGTGCGCGTGGGCTACGAGAGCGCGTCGCAGTTCAGCCGCGAGTACACGCGCCTGTTCGGCGCGCCGCCGCAGCGCGATATCCGCCGCCTGCAGGAGGCGGGCCTGTAGCAGGCCTGTAGCCGGCCTGACGCGGCGGATCGGGCAAGAACGATGGCGTTTCCGGCAAACGCTACGGGCGCCACCTGCGTCACACTGGGCGTGCCGCCGCATGGGCTGCGGCGCACCTTGACAGGGATCCAATATGATATCGAGCACCTCCACGCCGGCCGGCCGCGACGAGCGCCAAGCCAGCCGCCGCCGCTTCCTGGGCGGCACCGCCATCGCCGGCGCCAGCCTGGCCTTAGGAAGCTGGGCCCGGGCCGCTCCTGGCGCGGCGTCGCCGGGCGCCGCGCCGGCGACGCGCATGCTGGGCGCCCTGGCCGTGTCCGAACTGGGCAGCGGCTGCATGAGCATCAGCGCCAACTACGGCCCGCCGGCGGACAGGCAGCAGGGCATCGCCCTCCTGCGCGCCGCCCATGCGCATGGCGTCACTTTCTTTGACACGGCCGAAGTGTACGGTCCCTACACGAATGAGGCACTGGTGGGCGAGGCGCTGGCGCCGTTCCGCGACGACGTCGTCATCGCCGCCAAGTTCGGCTTCGACATCGGCAAGGGCGGCTTGAATAGCCGGCCCCGCCATATCCGGCAGGTGGTGGAGCAATCCTTGACGCGCCTCAGGACGGAGCGCATCGATCTGTACTACCAGCACCGCGTCGATCCCGCTGTGCCCATCGAGGACGTGGCGGGCACCGTGGCCGACTTGATCAGGGAAGGCAAGGTGCTGCATTTCGGCCTGTCCGAAGCCAGCGCCGCCACCATCCGCCGCGCCCATGCCGTGCAGCCGGTCACGGCCGTGCAGACGGAATACTCGCTGATGAACCGCGACCCCGAACGCAATGGCGTGCTGGCCGTTTGCGGCGAGCTGGGCATCGGCTTCGTGCCGTGGGGGCCGCTGGGCATGGGTTATTTGTCCGGCAAGCTCGATGCGCAAACCGTCTTCGATCCGCACATGGACCTGCGCGCCGGCTTCGAGCGCTTTTCTGCCGCCAACCTGGCGGCCAACGGGCCGCTATTGCAGGTGCTCCAGCGCTTTGCCCTGCAAAAGCAGGCGACGCCGGCGCAAGTTTCGCTGGCCTGGCTGCTGGCGCAGGCGCCGTGGATCGTGCCCATCCCCGGCACGCGCAACCGTGAGCACCTGCGCGAAAACCTGGGTGCGGCCGCCGTGCGGCTGTCACCCGCCGAGCTGCGCGAGCTCGATGCGGCCTTGTCGTCCATCGCCGTGCGGGGCGGGCGCATGAATGCCGCGCAGATGGCGATCGTCGAGTCTTAGCAGTGGGGCGCGGCGGCACGGCGGGTCAGGGTTGGCCGCCATGCGTCAGGATGTCCAGGAAAGCCGCCACCAGGCGGCTTTTTTCATCGGCCCGCGTGACGGCCACCACGGTGGTGCTGGTGGCGAGGTCGTCCACGGGCACGAAGACCACGTCGGTGCGGTTGTTTTCCGCGATCGAGCGGGCCACCAGGGTGGCGCCCAGGCCGGCGGCCACCAGCGACAGGGCCGTGTAGATTTCCACGGCCGAATACGCCACGGCCGGCTCGGCGCCCGCCGCCTTCAGCGCGGCGACGATTTGCTGGCCAAACGGGCTGATAGGGTCCTTCGGATACAGGATGAAGGGAATGTCGGCCAGTTCGGCCGCGCGCAGCGACGTGCGTGCCGCCAGCGGGTGGTGCAGGGGCAGGGCGGCCACCAGCGGATCGTCGAGCGTGACCGCGTGGCACAGGTCGGGCGGCGCCTCGCAGGGACCGATGAAGCGCGACAGGCCGATATCGATGCGCCCCTGGCGCAGCTGCGCCGGCTGGTATTCGGACAGCGCTTCGACCAGGTCCAGCTGCACCTGCGGATAGGCGGCGCGAAACTGGCGGATGGCGCGCGGCAGCACGGAAAACGTGGCCGAGCGCGTGAACGCGATGCCCAGCCAGCCATGGCTGCCCGTCGCCAGGCCCTTGGCCTCGTCGTCCAGGCGCGCCGCCTGCTGCAGTAGTTCCCTGGCGCGCGGATAGAAGAACCGGCCCAGCGGCGTCGGCTCCATGGGCCGGCGCGAACGGTCGAACAGCTCGCCGCCCAGGTGGGCCTCCAGCTGCCCCAGCTGCATGCTGATGGCTGTCGGCGCCACGTGCAGGCGCTCGGCCGCATGCGCGGCGCTGCCCGCTTCTACCACTTCGCAAAAATAGCGCAACTGTCTTAAGTTCATTTTTATTGATCCAAGAGTCAATATTCGATGTTTGATATTGAAAACACTTTATATGAAACTGGGTTCCACGACAACCAGATCTGGAGACGTTTCATGGAAGACCGTTTATTCACGCAGGCGCGCGGCCTGAGCAGCGCGGAAGTGTCGGACGCGCTCGATTATTTCGGCTTGCCCGGCAGCGTGCCCGGCCTCGCCCCGGTGGCCGGGCCGCAGCGCCTGTTCGGCCCCGCCTTCACCGTGCGCTTCGCCCCCGTCGACAGCCAGTCTCCCGGTACGGTGGGCGATTACCTCGACGATATTCCCGCGGGCGCCATTGTCGTGCTCGACAACGCAGGCCGCGGCGACTGCACCGTGTGGGGCGGCATCATGAGCCAGCTGGCGGCGCACCGGGGCGTGGCGGGCACGCTCATCGACGGCGCGTGCCGCGACACGGCCGAAGCGGATGCCGCCGGCTACCCCCTGTTTGCGCGGGGACGCTTCATGCGCACCGGCAAGGACCGGGTGCAGGTGGACGCCGTCGGCGCGCCCGTCAGCCTGGCCGGCGTGCGCGTGGCGCCCGGCGACCTCGTCGTGGCCGACCAGGATGGCGTCGTCATCGTGCCTGCAGGCCGGGCGCATGCCGTGTTCGAGCGCGCCCTGGCCATGCAGGCCGTGGAGCGACGCATCGTCGCCGCCGCATTGGACGGCATGTCCCTGCGTGACGCGCGGCGCCAGTTCGGCTATCACACCCTGCAGCGCAAGCCCGCGGCCGCAGCCTGAAGCAGTCATCTCCCTACCTACCTGAAAGCACACCATGGACCAGATTGTTTCCATTGCAACCCTGCACGCCCTGCGCCAGCTGGGCGCGGCCACCATCTACGAGGCGCAGGGCGCGAAAGGCGCGCTCGACAGCGGCATCAAGCCGATTGCGCCCGGCATGCGCCTGGCCGGCCCCGCGCTGACCGTCGACACGCGCCCGGCCGACAACCTGATGCTGCACTACGCCATGCTCAAGGCCCGGCCCGGCGACGTGCTGGTGGTCGACGCCAAGGGTTTCCTGGAAGCGGGCGTATGGGGCGACGTGTTCACCGAGCAGGCGCAGCGGATCGGCCTGGCCGGCCTCGTGATCCACGGCGCAGTGCGCGACGCGGCCGCCATGACCGAGGCGGGCTTTCCCGTCTTTAGCCGGGGCCTGTCGATCAAGGGCACGGGCAAGCACCAGCCGGGGCGCCTCAACGTGACCGTCACCATCGGCGATGTCGGCATCGATCCCGGCGACATCATCGTCGGCGACCAGGACGGCGTGGTGGTGGTGCGGCGCCACGAGGTGGACGCAGTGCTGCTGAAGAGCCGCCAGCGCGAAGAGAAGGAAGCGCAATTCCGCCAGCGGATCCGAGACGGCGCCACGACCGTCGAACTGCTGGGCCTGGAAGAGACGCTGCGCCGGCTGCAGCTGGGCTGATACGCGCATACCACTATAAAAACCAGGAGACACCCCATGCATACCACCACCATCGCCGCTTCCGACGCGGCCCCGGCGGCACGCCGTCCCACGCGCTACCGCTGGGTCGTCGCGGCCCTGTTTTTTATCGTCTACACGATTGCCGCCGCCGACCGCGCCAACCTGGGCGTGGTCTTGCCCTTCTTGCGCAAGGAATTTGAAATGAGCAATACCGACGCGGGCGGCCTCGTCAGCCTGTTCCTCGTCGCCTATGCGCTGGCGCAACTGCCTTCCGCCTGGCTGCTGTCGAAGTTCGGTGTGCGCAAGGTGTTTACCATTTCCATGGTCCTCACGTCGATCGCCACCGGCCTGACGGGACTCGTGGGCTCGCTGCTGTCGCTGAAACTGTGCCGCATCGGCCTGGGACTGGCGGAAGGGCCGCTGCCGATCGGCGTGACGACCACCATCAATCACTGGTTTCCCTCGCGCGAGAAGGGCACGGCGTCGGGACTGTTCCTGTCCGCCGTCAAGTTCGGCCCCGTCATCACGCCTATCCTCGGCGCGGCCATCATTGCCGCCTGGGGCTGGCGCGAAGTGTTCATCTGGTTTTCCGTGCCCGGCGTGATCCTGGCCATCGTCTGGTATTTCCTGGTTGCCAACAAACCGATGGAGAGCCGCTTCGTCAATGCCGAAGAACTGGCCGTGATCGAGGAAAAGGCGCCCGACGGCAGCAGCACGAGCGCGGCGGCCACGTCGCGGCCCATGCCCTGGCTCGACAGGCTGATCCGCGTGCGCGCGGTGCCCACCGTCAGTACCAGCCGGGGCGTGTTTGCTTCGTGGAATATCCTCGGCTGCGCGCTCGGCTACTGCTGCCAGCTGGGCATTTCCAGCGTGCTGCTGGCCTGGATCCCCACGTATTTGTTGACGGTCAAGCAGTTTTCCATCATGAACATGGGCATGGTGGCGGCCGCGCCGTGGGTGGGCGCCGTCTTCGGCAATATCCTGGGCGGCGTGCTGGCCGACCGCGTGCTCGACAAGCGCAGGAAACCGGGCATGCTGATTTCCGCGCTGTCGACGGCCGTCATGATGTACTTGCTGATCCATGCGCCGGCCGACCCGCTGCAGTACGGCGCGCTGCTGTTCCTGACGGGCGTGCTGCTGAGCATCGGTTTTTCCGCCTACATGGTCTATCCCATGCAGTTTGTTTCCAAGGAGAAATTTCCTGTCGCCAATGCCGTCGTCAACATGGGCGGCCAGCTGGGCGGCGCGGCCACGCCGTGGATCGTCGGCATGCTGCTCGACCACTACGGCTGGGATTATGTGTTCGGCTTCATGGCGGCCATTTCCTGCCTGACCTTCCTGGTGGTGCTGACGATCGCCGAACCGCTGCAGCTGCGCCCCTCAGGGCAGCAGCAATGAATGCTGGCTGGCCGTATGGAAATCGCGCCACACGCGGTTGATGGCGCTGTCTTCGCGGGCCGCGTACAGGCCGCAGTAGGGATACAGCTCGTCGACGGCTGAGCGCGCGGCGGCCACCAAGGCCAGCGAACCGGCCTGCACGGCCTGCATGGCGTTGTCATCGAGCGCCGCGCCGGCCGCTACCTGCGCCCAGCTGTCGTCCAGCACCGCGTAGAAGCGGGCGCGGGCGGCGGTATATGCGTCTTTCTTGCCTTGCAGCATGGATATTACTTCCGGCACATCCAGCAGCGGCAGGCCGGCACGCGCATGGCGGCGGTGGCGCATGCATTCCTCGGCCAATTCCATGAAATGCCCGGCCATGCCGGCCACGTTGGCGGCCAGGGTCACGTAGGCCAGCGAATAGAACGGGTAGCGGTACAGGGGACCATCGGCCGTCGCGGTATCGGGACTGATGGTAAAACCGTGTTCCTTGGCAAGCCACTGGCCGTCGATGCGGTAGCTGTGCGAGGCGCTGGCGCGCATGCCCAGGCTGTTCCACGACGGCACCAGCTGCACCAGCGCGGCGGGCACGAGGAAGGCGCGGATGCGCGGCTTGCCGTCCGCATCGAGCAGGGGCTGGCCGTCGCGCTGCAGGCGGGCGTTCAGGGTGAAGTGGGTGGCCATCGGCGCGCCGCTGGCGTAATCCCAGCTGCCCGTGATGCGGTAGCCATCGCCTTCTTCCTCAGCGTAGCCGGTGGCCGCGCCGCTGCCGCCCAGGCAGGCGCGGGGCGTGCCGATGATGGCGCGCGCCATGTCGGGTGCCAGAAAGCCCGCGAACCAGCCCGCGCCCGCGCACAGGGTCAGCACCCAGCCCATGCTGCCATCGGCGGCGGCCACGGCTTCTTCCAGGCGCACCACCTGCGGCAAGGGCAGCTCGGCGCCGCCCGCGCTGCGCGGCGCCAGCATCCTCAGCCAGCCGCGCCGGTGCAGCAAGGCTTGCTGCACCGGGTGCAGGAAGCGGGCGGCATCGGCCGCCTGGGCGTGGCGGGCGATGCGCCGGGCGTCGCGCTCGGAAAGGGTAGCAATGGCAGCGTGCGGCATGAGTAAAGTCCGGCAATGGCAAAGGCGGGCATTTTCGCACAGCGCGGCGGGCCGGGGATAGTCCGCGCCTGTTGCGGCGCCAGTCCGGCGCCTGTAAGCTGCAGGAAAGGGGGAAATATGTGCAAAATCGTCCATGCGGGGAGCGCGGCGGCATTGCTGCTGTGCCTGGTGGCTTGCGCCAGCGTGCCGCCACCGCCGCCGGTCGTCATGGTGGGCAAGGAAGACATCATCGTGGCGGGCCAGCGCGTCCATACGGTGCAAGAGATGCTGGCCGTCCTGGCCGAGAAGAACATTGCCAGCGTTGCCTTGCGGACGGAGCCGGATGTGCCCTATGAACGCATCGGCGAGGCGATCTATTCCATCTTTCGCGCCGGCAGACAAGTGACGGAAGTGGACCGCTCCAAGGCGCCGTGAGCCCGCATGCCGCCGTTTTGCCGCACCATGGCGCGGACCCGTGCCAGCCACCAGGAGCCTCGCCATGAGCGCATCGGCTGCGCCGCAAACGAAGCGCTGGCAGGATGTCAGCGCCGGCCTGTCGATCGCCGGCCTGCTGCTGCCGGAAGCGGTGGCGTATGCCAGCATCGGCAACCTGGCGCCCCAGGCGGGCATCCTGGCCCTGTTCGCGGGCTTGCTGTGCTATGGCGTGCTGGGCACGAGCCGCTTTGCCATCGTTTCGGCCACGTCGTCGTCGGCCGCCGTGCTGGCCGCGGCCATGGCGTCCATGCCGGGCGGCACGGCGGGGCACCGGCTCATGCTGATGGCGGGGCTGGTGATGCTGACGGGGGGATTCTTCCTGCTGGCCTGGGTAGCCAGGCTGGGCAGCGTCACGCAATTCATCGCCAAGCCCGTGTTGCGCGGCTTTTCCTTCGGCCTGGCCATCGTCATCATCGTCAAACAGCTGCCCGGCGTGCTGGGCGTGCAGCCGCCGCAGGGCGACGTGCTGCATCTCGTGCCCGGCTTGCTGGCGCGGGCGGGGCAGTGGAACGGGCGCGGCGCGGCCCTGTGCGCGGCGGCGCTGCTGTTGCTGTTCCTGCTGCGGCGCGCGCAGCGCTGGCCCGCCGGCCTGATCGTCATCGCGCTGGGCATCGGCGCGGGCCGCTGGCTGGACCTGTCCGGCCACGGCGTGGCCCTGGTGGGCGCCATCGATGTCAGCCTGGCCATGCCCGTCCTGCCGCGCCTGACGCAGGCGGAATGGACGCGCCTGGCCGAGCTGGCGTTTGCGCTGGCGCTGATCCTGTATGCCGAATCGTACGGCGCCATCCGCAGTTTTGCCTTGAAGCATGGCGACCCCGTGGCGCCCGAGCGCGACTTGCTGGCGCTGGGCGCGGCCAACGTGCTGGCGGGATTGCTGCAAGCCATGCCGGTGGGCGCCGGCTATTCGGCCACGTCGGCCAACGAGGCGGCCGGCGCCACTTCGCGCCTGACGGGGCTGGTGGCCGCCGCCGTGGTGGGCGTCATCGTGCTGACCCTGCTGCCGCTGGTGGCGTTCACGCCCGTGCCCGTGCTGGCCGCCGTGGTCATCCACGCCGTCAGCCATACCCTGAACCCTGTTTCCCTGCAGCCATACTTTGCCTGGCGCCGCGACCGCCTGCTGGTGCTGGCGGCGATTGCCGGCGTGCTGCTGTTCGGCGTGCTCGACGGCCTGCTGGTGGCCATCGCCATCAGCCTGCTGCTGATGCTGCGCCGGCTGTCGCGGCCGGGCATGTCCGTGCTGGGGCGGCTGGGCGAGAGCCACGACTACGTCAAGCTGGCGCTGCATCGCGATGCCCGGGCGCAGCCGGAGCTGCTGATACTGCGCCTCGATGAACCCTTGTTCTTTGTCAATGCCGAGCGCAGCCTGCACCTGGCGCGCGCCATGCTGGAGGAGCGGGCCGGTCCGCTGCGCAAGGTGATCCTTAGCCTGGAAGAGTCGCCCGACCTCGACGGCAGCAGCGTCGAAGCCTTGCGCGACTTTGCCGCGTTCGTGCGCCAGCAGGGGCTGTCCCTGGCGCTGGCGCGGCTGAAGGAGCCGGCGTACACCGTGCTGCAGCTGGCGCTGGGCGACATGCTGGCCGTCCAGGGCGGGCCGGCGCTGCTGCTGAGCGAATTGAGCGTGGCCGAGGCCGTGCGCCTGCTGGACGCTGCCGCGCCTGAAAAGTAGCGGCGACTATGCTACGCTGGCGGCCAGGCGAGGCATCTGGGGAGACGGCATGACAAGGGCGAAACCGCAACTGGTCAAGGCAAGGCTGAACAAGCTGCTGCCCACGCAAATCACGGTCGGCATGGCCGAGGTGGCACTCAAGCGCGCGCACTGGGCCAGCCTGGGCAGGAAGGCGCGGGCGGCGGCGCTGGCCGATCACTGGTTTCCCGGCATCATCGGCCCGGAAGGACGCCACTACATCGTCGACCACCACCATTTCGGCCTGGCGCTGCACCAGGAAGGCGTGAAAAGCGTCAGTTTGATGATCCTCAAGGATCTGTCCTGGCTGGAACCGCTGCACTTCTGGCATGTGATGGACCACCACCAGTGGGTGCACCCGTACGACAGCGAAGGCGTGCGCCGCGACTTTTCCGCCATCCCCCGGCACCTGAGCGGCTTGCACGACGATCCCTACCGCAGCCTGGCCGGCGAATTGCGCAACGCAGGCGGCTATGCCAAGGATGTGACGCCGTTCAGCGAGTTTTTATGGGCCGATTTCCTGCGCAGCCGCATCGCGCCGGCCAGCCTGCAAAAGAATTTCCCCAAAGCACTGGCGCAAGCGATGAAACTGGCGCGCAGCCAGCAGGCGCGCTATCTGCCCGGCTGGAGCGGCGTCCTGCCGCCCGCTTGACGGCGTCTACAGCAGGAAGGCGCTGCCGGCGGCCAGTATGCCGGCCGCTGCCGCGCCGACGGAACCCCACAGCAGCCAGCGGCGCCGCGTCAGCACGGTGATGGCGGCCAGCGCCACGGCGATCTGGATGAAGGTCAGGGCCATGGCCAGGCGTTCGTGCGGGCGCAGCTTGGCTTCCGATTCCTCGCCCAGCTTGCGCGATTGCTCTTCCAGCTGGCGCGCGATGGCTTGCACGGCCACCTTTTCCTTTTCCTGCCTGGCCTGCTCGGCGCGGAAGCGGGACTGCACTTCGGGCACCGTGGCCAGCGCGGCCGTCGCTTCGGCGATATGGCCCTTGGTCGACTTTGCCTGGTACAAGGCCCACTGGTCGCTGGCCTGCGCCTGCTTCAGGATGCTTTCATTCTTCAGGAACATGGCCTCGTTCTGCGCATTGCCGCTCTGGTAGCTGATCAGGGCGCCGATGGTGGCGAGGATGGCCGTCATCAGGGCGATTTTTTGCGTCAGGCCATCGCGTTCCTTCTCCGTCGCCTCTTCCACGGCATGTTCATGGGGACTCGGCACTTCGTATTCTTCTTCCATGGCGGATCTTTCGCGGCGGCAGGTGGAGGGAGCGAACTGGCGTTGACATGATGATACTACCGCATCCGCCATGCGAGCTGGCAAGCGCCGCGGCATGGTGCGAACGGGCATAAGCGGGTACAGTACAGCGTTCCCTCCCTGAAAGCGTACAGCCCATGAGCACGTCCCGTCTTCCTGACCCGCAATTCGCCGACCGGGTCCGCGCCAGTTTTGATTTGCAGAACGCCATGACCCTGATCCAGGCAAGCCTGCCCGTGGTGGCGCACGGCAGCACGGAAATCCACGTGCCGCACTGGAGCGGCATCGAGCAGCAGCACGGTTTCGTGCACGGCGGCGTGGTGGGCATGATCGCGGACTCGGCCGCAGGTTACGCGGCCATGACCATGGTGCCGGACGGCGCATCCGTGCTGACGGTGGAATACAAGATGAATTTGCTCGCGCCCGCCGATGGCGAGAAACTGATCGCGCGCGGCAAGGTGGTGCGTCCGGGACGCACCCTGATCGTCACGCAGGCCGAAGTATTTGCCGTCAAGGATGGCCGGGAAACCCTGTGCGCGCTGATGCAGCAAACCATCATGGTGATGCACGGCAAGTCGGAAAAGACCTGAGCCGTGCACCGGGCCACGGCGTTCAAGCCGCCTTGGCCAGTCCTTCCGCTTCCCAAGCCGCCTTGACGCTGTCGCGCTGGGACACCCGGCCCAGAAAGGCCTGCACATGCGCCAGCGCGGACAAATCCACGCCCACGTTCGGCGCCCAGCCGGTAACGACGAACAGGTAGGCGTCGGCCACGGTGAATTGCTCGCCGGTCAGGTAGGACTGGCCTTCCAGGCGGCTGTTGATCCACTTGTATTTCTTGCCCAGTTGCTCGATGAACAAGGCCTTGGTGGCGGCGTCGATGCGGGGATCGAACAGGGGGCTGAACGATTTGTGCAGCTCGGACGTGATGTAATTCTGCCATTCCAGCACCTTGTAGCGGGCCAGGCTGCCCACGGGCGGCAACAAGTCCTGCCTGCCGGCCCGTTCGGCGACGTACTGGGCGATGACGGGGCCTTCGCTCAAGGTCGTCCCATCGTCGAGCGCCAGCAGCGGGACCTGGCCTTTCGGGTTGAGTTCGTAGTAATTGCCGCCTTCCTGCGTGCGGTGCTGGCCCAGGTCGACCTTGGCCAGGGTGAATGGCGTGCCCGTTTCGCGCAGGATGATGTGCGGTGCCTGCGAGCAGGCGCCCGGCGAATAAAAGAGTTTCATGGCGATCCTTGAACAGGTGGGAAAGCAGTCACTATAGTCCTGTGCCGCCGCACGGTAAACGCGTGTTCGCGCAATTGACCGCATTTCACGGTGCACGCCCGGTGAACGATTGCGCTGGCTCAAACACGGGGATAGCGCAAGGTGTCGAGCAGCAAGGTGAACGCGGGCGACGGGTGGCGCCGGCTCGGGTAATACAGCTTGTAGCCCGCATACGCGGGGCACCAGTCGTCCAGCACGCGGATAAGGCGGCCATCGGCGACGTAAGGCTGTACCACATCTGCGGCCATGCAGGCTAGCCCCAGGCCATCGAGCGCCGAATGCAGGCGCATGGCCATGTTGTTGACAATCATCTGTCCTTCCACCCGCACTTTCAGCTCCTGCCCATCCTTGGCAAATTCCCAGGCAAACAGGCCGCCCAATGTCGGCAGGCGCATGTTGATGCAGTTGTGCGCCATCAAGTCCTGCGGCGTGGCCGGCGGCGCATGGCGGCTGAAATACGCGGGCGAGGCGACGACGGCCATGCGGAAATCGGGGCCGATGGGCATGGCGATCATGTCCCTGGCCACTTGCTCGCCCAGGCGCACGCCCGCGTCGCAGCGCGCGGAGACGATATCGGTCATGCCATTGTCGACGACGACTTCGATGTTGATGTCGGGATACTCCGGCAGCAAGCGGGCGATGGCCGGCTGCAGGACGGTGAGCGCCGCGTGCTCGCCCGCGCTGATGCGGATGTTGCCGGCCGGCTTGTCGCGCCGCTCGCTGAGCAGGGCCAGTTCCGCCTCGATCTCGTCGAAGCGGGGCGCCACTGTGCGCAGCAGCTGTTCGCCCGCTTCCGTGGGCGAGACGCTGCGCGTGGTGCGCACCAGCAGGCGCAAGCCGAGCCGTTCTTCCAGCGCGCGCACCGTCTGGCTCAGCGCCGACTGCGACACGCCCAGCCTGGCCGCCGCCCGGGTAAAACTGCCTGCGCGGGCCACGGCCACGAAGGCGAGGATGTCGTTGAAGTTGGTTTGCGCCATTCATTAATCCTGCTAATAAGTTCATGCCGACTTTAGCATCTATTCATCGTAATGCGCCAGCCTTACAGTGGCGGCATGAAAAATCTCCCCGCTATCCCCGCCGCGCCGCACAAGGCGGCCATCCTCGCCATCATCCTCGTCAGCTATGTGATGATCGTGCTCGACACGTCCATCGTGCTGACGGGCTTGCCGAAAATTCACCAGGAACTGGGCTTTACGGACACGGGCCTGGCCTGGGTGCAAAGCGCGTATACGCTGACGTTTGGCGGCTTGCTGCTGCTGGCCGCGCGCGCCGGCGACGCTTTCGGCCGGCGCAGGATGCTGCAGCTGGGCCTGGCGCTGTTTACCGTGGCGTCGCTGGCCATCGGCCTGGCGCAGTCGCCGGCCATGCTGATCGCCGCGCGCGCCATCCAGGGCGTGGGCGCGGCCATCCTGGCGCCGTCGACCCTGGCCTTGCTGCAAACCACGTTTGCGGAGGGGCGCGAGCGCACGCGGGCCATCGCCCTGTACAGCGCCGTGGCCGGCATCGCCGCCAGCGTGGGCCTGGTGCTGGGCGGCGTGCTGGCCGAATGGCTGTCGTGGAGAGTCGGCTTCTTCCTCAACCTGCCCATCGGTGCGGCCATGCTGGCGGCCGCGCGCCGTTACATTGCGGAAAGCGACCGCAGCCGGGGCTCGTTCGACGTGGCCGGCGCCGCCAGTTCGACCATCGGCATGACGGCGCTCGTGTATGGCCTGATCCGTTCGGCCGGCGCCGGCTGGGACGATGCCTTGACGCAAGGCTCCCTGGCAGCGGGCGTGCTGCTGCTGGCCGCTTTCATATTGATCGAGCGGCGCGCCGCGCAACCGGTCCTGCCGCTGCGTCTTTTTTCCGATAGGCAACGCAATGCCGCGTACGGGGCCAGGGTGCTGTTCCTGGGCGCCATGATCGGCTTCTTCTTTTTCACCACGCAATTCCTGCAAGTGGTGCTCGGCTATCCGCCGTCGCTGACGGGCCTGGCCTTCCTGCCCATGACTTTGGTCAACTTCGGCGTGGCCCTGTGCGTGCCGCGCTTGACGCGGCGCTTCGGCAATGCGCGCCTGCTGGCCATGGGCCTGGGCCTGACCCTGCTGGGCATGGCATGGCTGAGCAGAGTCGACCTTGGCACGGCCTATTGGCTGGGCGTGGCCTTGCCGATGGTGCTGATCGGCGCGGGGCAGGGCATGGCGCTCAGTCCGCTGACGGCGGCTGGCGTGGCCGGCGTGCCGGCGCAGGATGCGGGCGCGGCATCTGGCATCGTCAACGTGGCGCACCAGCTGGGCAGTTCGCTGGGGCTGGCTGCCCTGGTGGCGATCTCGGCTGTTGGCGCGCACCAGCTGGCAGGCGTGGCCCTGCTGGCGCACCGCGTCACCGTGGCCCTGGGCAGCGCGGCCGCCATGCTGGCGCTGGCCTTGCTGCTGGTGCTGTCATGCCGCCGGCGCGGCTGAGCGTTTACGCAGCAACCGTCCGGGCCCCGCGGCCGCCGCATTTTTCGGAGTGCTCCTATAGTGCCTGTGCTGCGGGGGTTTTACACTTCATCCCGCAATGACACAGGAGCGCTGCCACGAAAGGGGCTTCCAGGAACGGGGCTTCCAGGAACGGACGGGAAGCGCAAGCCGGCCAGGTCGCCTGCGGGCGTGCTGCCATGGCCGCAGCAGGTCCGGGCGCCCTCATCAACTCCTTGATGTACCTCATGCATTCTCAGTAAGTTGCACCAATCAACATCGTAAAGGTACCGTTATGAATATTGGCTCTTTGGTCAAATCAGGCTTGGCCGCCGCACTACTGTGGGCGGCGGCCGGCCCGGCCTTCGCGGTCACCTGCACCTACATGAACGGAATCCAGCCGGCGGTGGGCAACATGCCCTTGCAGGTCTCGGCACTCACCGTCGGGCGAGATGTGCCGGTGGGCACCGAAGTGTATCGCCAGACATTCAACATGGCCGGCGGCCAGGCGGTGAAAGCGGAGTGCCTGTATGCCCCATATCAACAATTTACCGAGTTTTTGGTTGAGGCAGGTTTCGGCCTGGCCGCATGGACCAGCGGGACGTATGCCGGCAAAGTCTACAAAACCAACATTGCGGGGCTGGGGGTTGCCTTCAGCAGTACGGGCGGTCTGCTGCCCAGACAGACAGGCAAGGTATGGACCACTTGCGAAGCGGGCTTTCGCTGCCTTGTTCCTTTTGATGGGCCAGCCAATTTCGAGTTGATATTGATTAAGCTGGGCGACGTGACGCCGGGCGTGCTGCGGGGCGACTCCCTGCCGACCGTCAGCCTGTTCGGCAATTTCGACGATGCGAGAGTGCTGGGCTTCAAGATGGGCGTCTCCGGCAGTCTGCAGATTGTCTCGCGCACCTGCAGCACGCCGGATGTGGCGGTGTCCATGGGCACGCACCGGCCCAAAGCATTCACCGGGGTCAACAGCGCCACCGGCTGGACGGATTTTTCCATTTCCTTGAACAATTGCCCGGCCTTCCATGGCACAGTGAACAAGACGCCTGCCAGCTGGGTCTCGCAAAGCGGCAGCCCGCCGAGAGGCACGGGTGACAGCGGATCCCGCGACAATAACAGCCTGCAGTACCGCATCGATCCCGCTGGCGCCGCGATCAACCCGGCCAATGGCGTGCTGGGCCTCGATCCCAGTCCTGCGGGCCGTCCTCCCGCCGCCAGCGGCATAGGCGTGCAGGTGGCGACCACGGCCGGCACGCCGCTGCCGTTGGCAGCCAAGCGAAGCAGCGGCCTGACCCTGAGCGCCAGCGACCGCAGTTATACCATCCCCCTGCGCGCGCGTTACCTGCAGACCAGCAGCCGGGTGACGACGGGCCCGGCAAATACCTCGGCGACGTTTACGATCAGTTATGAGTAACGGTATTCAGGAAACCGGGGGGGGGGGGGGGCTGGGCCGGCTGACGGCGTGCCGGCGCAGATGACGCTGGCGCCGCCCCGGCGTCGTGCGGTAGAACAGGACGGCGCGCAGTGTCAAGCCAACGCCGCGGCCGACCATGCGCGCAGCATCTGGCCAAACGCTTCGGCCGCCGCCGTCTTGCTGGCGGCACGCCAGAGCAATTGAAATTGCGCGGCGGGCAGGGCGGGCAAGCCATGCTGGCCATCGATGACCACCATGCCCGCTTCCAGGTCGCCTTGCGGCAGGGCCGTGATGGCCAGCCCGGCCAGCACGGCGGCGCGCAAGCCCTGCTGGCTGGGCGAGGTGAACGCCACGCGCCAGTCGATTCCGGCGCCATCGAGGGCATCGACGCCCACTTGCCGGTGCATGCACGGCGCCGGCGAAAACGCCAGCGGCAGGGGCAACGCGCCGTCATGCCGGAAATCCTGCGCCGCGGCCCAGACGAAGCGCGTGCGGCGCAGCACGGCTGCCTCATCCTGGTCGCCGGCCAGGGCCATGACGACGGCCAGGTCCAGCGCATCGGCGGCGACTAGTTTCTGCAAGTCAAGATAAGTGCCGACCGTCACGTCCAGGCGCACGGCGGGAAACAGGTGCGCGAATTGCGCCAGCAGGGCCGGCAGGCGCGCGCCCATGAAATTTTCCGGCACGCCGAAGCGCACGGCGCCCGCGATCGAGGAACGCTGGAAGCGCCGCGACAGCGCATCCTGGGCCGCCAGGATCTGCCGCGCGTGGCGCAAAAAATCCTCGCCGTCTTCCGTCAGGCGCAGGCTGCGCGTCGTGCGCACCAGCAATGCGGTGCCCGCCTGCTGTTCCAGGCGGCGGATCTGGTGGCTGACGGCGGACTGGCTCAGGTGCAGCCGTTCGGCG
The DNA here is from genome assembly GCF_058798815.1 of Janthinobacterium sp. GW822-FHT07A03. Lineage (NCBI taxonomy): Bacteria > Pseudomonadati > Pseudomonadota > Betaproteobacteria > Burkholderiales > Oxalobacteraceae > Janthinobacterium > Janthinobacterium sp. GW822-FHT07A03. Next base: position 264,697 of record NZ_JBXAKW010000005.1, read on the forward strand.
GCGCGCGTAAAGCCGCCCGTGTCCGCTACGGCAACCAGGGCGCGCAGCAGGGCGGTATCGAAGTCCATGGAGCTCCCGTGATTCATGATGAAAATGAATGAATTGTACAAAATTTTATCATTTCCCTCATGAGTCGAGGCTTTCTAGAATGGCGGCTCGCGGTGCGCCGTCTCCACGCGCGCCTCCATGACTACCGACATCAAGGCTTCGATGCTACCGACTACTTCGCAACAAAATGCACTGACCCTGGCCGCCGTCTGCCTGGCCTCGCTCATGTTCGGCCTGGAAATTTCCAGCGTGCCCGTCATCCTGCCCACCCTGGAAACGCTGCTGCATGGCGACTTCAAGGATTTGCAGTGGATCATGAACGCCTACACCCTGGCCTGCACCACCGTGCTGATGGCCACGGGCACCCTGGCCGACCGCTATGGCCGCAAGCGTTTGCTGCTGGGCAGCCTGGCGCTGTTCGGCGTCAGTTCCCTCGTGTGCGGCTGGGCCGGCAGCACGGGCGTGCTGATCGCCGCGCGCGCACTGCAGGGCGCGGCCGGCGGCGCCATGCTGATTTGCCAGGTGGCCGTGCTGTCGCAGCAGTTCCCGGCCGGCGCCGCGCGGGGCAGGGCGTTTGGCGCCTGGGGCATCGTGTTTGGACTGGGCCTGGGCTTCGGACCCATCATCGGCGCGGCCATCGTCGCGCTGTCCAGCTGGCAATGGGTATTTCTCGTGCACGGGCCGCTGGCCGTCGTCGCACTGCTGCTGGCGGGCCAGGGCGTGACGGAATCGCGCGACCCGCAGCGGCGCAAGCTGGACGTGACAGGCATCGCCACCCTGTCGCTGGGCGTGTTCAGCCTGGCCTGGTGCATCACGCAGGGGCCGGCGCTGGGCTTTTCCGATCCGCGCAGCGTGGCCAGCCTGGCCGTGGCGCTGCTCAGCCTGATGCTGTTTGCCGTCATCGAACGCCGCCAGCCTGAACCGATGGTTGATTTTGCCGTCTTTCGCATTCGCCGTTTCTCGGGCGCCTTGCTCGGTTCGGCCGGCATGAACTGCAGTTTCTGGCCGTTCATGATCTATCTGCCCCTGTACGTGCAGCATGGCCTCGGCTACAGCGGCCTGGGCACGGGCCTGACCCTGCTGGCCTACACCTTGCCCACCTTGCTCATGCCGCCGCTGGCCGAGCGGCTGGCGCTGCGCTACCGCGCCGACCTGGTCATTCCTGCCGGCATGCTGGCCATCGGCGCAGGTTTCCTGCTGATGCTGTGGGGCAGCCATGCGGATGCCGCCAGCTGGCTGACGATCCTGCCCGGCTGCCTGCTGGCCGGCACGGGCCTGGGCTTGACGAATACGCCCGTCACCAACACGACGACGGGCGCCGTGCCCGGCGAACGGGCCGGCATGGCATCCAGCATCGACATCAGCGCGCGCATGGTCAGCCTGTCCATCAATATCGCGCTGATGGGTTTTATCCTCGTCGAAGGCATCCAGTCCGCCTTGCGCCAGCATGTGCCTGGCGGACTGGACGCAGCCGCCTTGCGCGCCATGGCCGAGGATTTGTCGGCAGGCAAGGGCGCCGGCGCGCTGCCGGCCGGCGTGGCCCAGCTTGCGCTCGCGCAAGGCTTTGGCGCCGTGATGCTGTATGGCGGCGTGGCCGCCTGCCTGTTCGCCGTGGCCAGCTGGCTGGTGTTTGGCGCCGCGAGGATGGGTGCGCCAAGTGCGGGGAGGCTATAATCGGGCACGTTGACAAGTGTTGCTCAACGTCATTACGAGGCTGCCCATGCATAAACTGATTTCCGAACTCACCCGCCTGTACCTGTTCGAGGAACAGCAGCACTACGTCGATGCGCAGGGCGGCGCCCAGCCTTTGATGCCGGCCGTGCTGGCGCGGCACCTGTCGGGCGAGCAGACGGTGGCGGTGCGCCTGGTGAGCGGACACGGCCTGGCGCGCGCGCTGGTGCTGGAGTTTGGCGGCAAGGGCGGCGGCGAGGCGCACTGGAGCGCGCTGTGCACGATCGCCAATGCCGTGCAGCACGAGCTGGACTTGCCGGCGCCTGCCGTCAGCATCTCGGGCACGGCGTTCCAGCTGTGGCTGTCCCTGGCCACGCCCGTGCCCGCCGACCAGGCGCGCCAGTTCGTGCAACTGCTGCGCTCGACCTTCTTGCCCGCCTCGACGGACATCCTCGCCGTCGCGCCGCCAGACTACGTGGAACAGGCGGCGCTGCCGCCATGCCTGCAGCCCTCGGGCAAGTGGGCCGCCTTCATCCACCCCAGCATGGGCGCCGCCTTCGTCGACGAGCCGGGCCTGGACATGCCGCCGCCGCCGGCCGCCCAGCTGGGTTTCCTGGAAAGCTTACGCAGCATCAATCCGGGACAATTCGCGCAGGCACTGGCCAAGCTGCAGGGACATGCGGGGCTGGCTGAGGCGGCGCCTGCTCCCGTCGCCGCTCCATTGCCAGCGGCAACCTCCGCCATGGCGCCGGGTTTGCTGTTGCAGGACGCCACCCTGGAAGACATCGTGCGCTGGCTGCATGCGCGCCATATCGAGCCGACGTTCCGGCACCGGCTGCCGTAGCGGGGGCATTGTCGAGCAGGCTGGCCCGCCAGCTTTTTTACACCTCGTCAGTTGGGTGCCGAATGTGCGTAACTACCGATTTCCACTGCACCGTAATTCTTGACCGGATAGACCTCCAGACTCGCCTTGACCAGTTCTCGCCGCAGCCCGCCGTTGTTCGCTTGCTCGGCACAGCGAACCTTCAAGCCTTCGGCCTGGGAAGCGGCCGATAGCATGAGGCCACCTTCGTCGTGGTAGAACTCCACATCCGGGGCCAGGTACTGCGTAAATGCGGCGATATCGCAGGAATTGAAGGCACTGAACAATGCATCGTCCATCTGTTCAATTGTTTTCCTCAGCGGCTCGGGTGCTGTCGAAAAGGATGACTGCTGTGCCATTTTTATTTGACGTGGCGCAAGATGCCAGGGTGATGACGGAGATGAACGCCAGGCTGGCGCGCCCATGCATGCCAGGCCGTATCATCCACCAAGGCGCGCAGGACCAGGCTGCCAGCGGCGACGGGGGCAGATCAAACCCACTGGTCGTTTTCGGCGCTGCGCGCGCCCCTGGCGCCATCGCCCGTGTTGACCACGCCGCGCGGTTCGATGAGCATCAGTTTTACCTCGGCGCCGGCACACGGTTTGTGCTCGACGCCCTTCGGCACCACGGCCATCTGGCCGGCGCGCAGCACGATGGCGCCATCGCCCGCCGGACCGCCGCGGAAATCGATGCGCAGTTCGCCTTCGAGGACGAAAAAGGTCTCGTCCGTTTCAGCATGCCGGTGCCACTGGAATTCGCCTTGCACCTTGACGACCTTGATTTGATAATCATTCATTTCTGCCACGACACGTGGTTGCCACTGTTCGTGGATCAGCGCCACCTTGCTGGCCAGGTCGATGCTCTTGCATTGACCGCGGTCAAGCGGCATGGCGGTGTGGCTTTGGGGCTGGGACATGGTTTGCTCCATTCAATGTAGATGTGCCGACGATACGCCGGCGGCGCGCACCCGTATTGAACGATCGTGGCGGCGTCAGCCGGGCCCGGCGCTCTGGACGATGCGCAGCCAGCGTCCCGGCGTCATGCCAAATGCCTTCGAGAAATGCCGCGTCATATGGCTCTGGTCGGCGAAGCCGGCGCTGGCGGCGGCGTGGGCGAGCGAACTGCCTGCGATCAGCAGGCGGCGCACGGTATCGAGGCGCCGCATCGTCAGGTAGCGGTAGGGGCTGGTGCCGTAGAACAGGCGAAAATCATGCGACAGGCTCCAGCGGTCGCGCCCGGTGGCCTGTTCCAGTTGTGCCAAAGTGACGACCTGCGCATGGTGCGCGTGCAGATACTCGCGGGCGCGCCGTGCCGCAAGGAAATCGCCGCCGTGGCGGCGTGCGGGCAGGCCGGCGACAGCGGCCAGCGCGTGCACCAGCTCGGCCAGTCCATCGCTTTGCTCCAGCGCTTCGGGCGCATGGTGGACGGGGTGCAGCAAGGCCACCGTTGCCGCGGCGACACGTGCGTCGCTGCTCACGCCGCCTTCGATGAAGGGCAGCGCCTGTCCGCCGAGGAAGTCCTGGAAGAGTGCGGGTGGCACGTACATCATGCGGTACTGGAAGCCTTCGCCGCTGCCCGCCTGTCCGTCGTGGGCCTCGTCGGGATGCAGCACCATGGTGTTGCCAGGCACGCTGTTTTGCTTGCCGCGCCGGTAATGAAAACTCTGGACCCCGGCCAGCGTGCGGCCGATGGCATAGGTGTCATGGCGATGCATGGCATAGGCGTTGCCGTGAAACCAGGCTTCGATGCGCTCCATGCCGTCTACCGGCCTGGCGTGCCGGACCCAGTCGGTTTTTTTGTCGGGCAATCGGCGTGTCATGTCAGCGGCATCCGTACATCAAGCCGCCATTTCCCGCAGCAAGGCGGCCACCAGCTGCGCCGCGCCCATTTCCCGCGCCAGCGGCGCGCCCTGGCCGGCCCATTGCGCGGCGAATTCGCTGTCGCCATGCCGGCTGGCCGCCGCGTTTAATTGCTTGGCGGCATCGTAGGCGACGGGATAGGCAGCTGGCGGCGGGCTGCCCGGCGCCTCGCCATGTTCGATCAGCCGGTTCACCATGCCGCGCGCCAGGCGGCCCGAGAGCACGCTGGTCAGGCGGGTGCTTGCGGCCCGTGCGCTGTGCAGGTTGGCGCGGTAGCCCGCGTTGGCCGACGATTCCGGACACAGCACGAACGCCGTGCCCAGCTGGGCCGCCACGGCGCCCAGGTCCAGCGCGGCGCGGATGCCTTGTCCATCCATGATGCCGCCGGCGGCGATCAGGGGGAGGGCAGTGCGGCCCGCCAGCAGCCGCAGCAGCACGCTGGTGCTGTGGCGCTCGTCGGGCGCTTGCGGGTCGAACACGCCCCGGTGGCCGCCCGCTTCCACGCCTTGCGCCACGATGGCGTCGACGCCTGCCTGTTCGATCAGCATCGCCTCGCGCAGACTGGTGGCCGTGGCCATGGTGCAGACGCCGGCCTGGCGCAGGGCGGCGATCTGCTGCGGCGCCGGCAAGCCGAAATGGAAGCTGACGACGGCGGGGCGCTGTTCCAGCAACAGGGCAAACGCCGCCTCGTTGCCGAGAAAGGTTTGGTAGATCTCGTCGAGTTCCTCTGGCACGGGCACGCCCAGCTCCGCGAACAGGGGCGCCAGATGGGCCAGCCAGGCCGCTTCGCGCCGCGCATCGCGCACCGCCGGCGCATGGCAGAACACATTCACGTTGAAGGGGCGGTCCGTCAGCGCGCGGGTTTCCTCGATCATCTGGCGCGCCTGCGCCACGCTGCCGGCGCCGATGGCCACCGAACCGAGGCCGCCCGCATTCGAGACGGCGGCCGCCATGCGCGGCGTGGAGACGCCCGCCATCGGCGCCTGGATGATGGGGTGCTGCAGGGCGAGACGGTCGAGGAAGCGCTGGGAGGTGCTCATGATGTGTCCTTCATGAAGTTGAGGATGTTGCGCAATATTCTTATTTGAAGAATATAATAGCATAATAATTCTTCAATCGAGAACGTGATGGACATGGAATCCCTGACGATTTTTTGCGCCGTGGCCAGTGAGCTGAGCGTCACCCAGGCCGCAGCCCGGCTGGGCCGCGCGCCGTCCAGCGTCACCACGCGCATCCAGCAGCTGGAAGCCGATATCGGCGCGGAACTGTTCGTGCGCGCCAACAAGCGCATGGCCCTGACGGCGGCGGGCGAACGCTTTCTTGAGTATGCGCAGCGTTTGCTGGCGCTGGCGGAAGAGGCCCGCCACGTCGTCACGGGCGGGCGCGAGGGCGGCACCTTGCGCGTCGGCAGTATGGAAAGCACGGCGGCCAGCCGCCTGCCGGCGCTGCTGGCCGCGTATCACGCCCGTCATCCGGAGACGCGGCTGGCGCTGAGCACGGGGCCGTCGCGGCCCCTGATCGAGCAGGTGCGCACGGGTTTACTCGACTGCGCCTTCGTCGCCTTGCCGCCAGCGTTCGGCGGTGCCGCCGCCCTGGCGGAGCTGGGCCTGGCATCGGCCGCCGTGTGGCGCGAGGAACTGTGCTTGCTGCTGCCAGCCAGCGAAGGGCAGGCGCGCCGCGCCGCGGACGTGCGCACGCGCTCGCTGGCGGCGTTTCCGCAAGGCTGCACCTACCGCGGCATCGCCGAAGAGCTGCTGGGCGTGGCCGGCAGCACGCAGTGGCGGGTGCAGGAGCTGAGTTCGTATCACACCATGATCGCCTGCGTGGCGGCCGGCGCCTGCGTGACCGTGCTGCCCGCCAGCGTGCTGGCGCTGTCGGACGCGCCGGCCACCCTGGCGACTATTTCCGTAGGGAAAATCGACACGGTGCTGGTCTGGCGCGCGGGCTTCGACGTGCCCGCGTTCCAGCATTTGCAGGCGCAGCTGGGCGAGGTGGAGGTGGCGCCGTGAGCGGGGCGGCCAGGCTGCGCGCGGCCATCGCCGCGGCGGCGATCCTTGCCATCGGCATGGGCTTCGGCCGCTTCGCCTTCACGGCCATCTACCCGCACATGGTGGGAGAGGGCGTCTTGAGCTTGCGCGACGGCAGCCTGGCCGCCTCGGCCAACTATGCCGGTTACTTGCTGGGCGCCATCCTGGCCATGCGCGCGCGGGCCCACGGCGCGCACCGGCTGTGCCTGTGGTCGGTGGCCGGCACGGCGCTGTGCCTGGGCGTGCTGGCTGTGCCGATGCCCGTCTGGCTCATCGTGACGGTGCGGGGCGTGGCGGGCGTGTTCAGCGCCCTGGCCATGGTGGCGGCTTCGCTGTGGCTGCTGGAACAGCGCCGGCAGGCGCGCGGCGCGCCGCTGCTATACGCAGGCGTGGGCGTCGGCATCGCCGTCTCGGCCGAATTGCTGGTGCTGGCATCGCACCTGGGCTGGCACAGCGCCGGCATGTGGCTGCTGCTGGCCGGCGTCACCGTGCTGGCGGGGCTGGCGGCCGCACCGGCCATTGCCGCCAGCGGCGAAGCGACCCTGGACGCGGCGCCGCAAGCCGCCGCACCGGCGCTGGCGTCCGTGGCGTCGTGGCCGCTGGTGCTGATCTACGGGCTGGCAGGGCTCGGCTACATCGTCACGGCCACGTACCTGCCTGTGCTGGTCGGCGCGGCCTTGCCCGGGCTGAACTCCGCCCACGTGTGGGCCGTCTTCGGCCTCGGTGCGGCGCCGTCGTGCTTCCTGTGGCACCGGCTGCACGGGCGCCTGGGCACGCGCCGGGCGCTACGGCTGAACCTGTTGCTGCAGGCGCTGGGCGTGGCGCTGCCCGTGCTGGCGCCCTCGGCCGCCGGTTACCTGCTCAGCGCCATCCTCGTCGGCGGCACGTTCGTCGGCACGGTGACCATCGCCATGCCGGCCGCGCAGCGGGCCGCCGTCAAGGCGGGCACCAACATGATGGCCATCATGACGGTGGTGTATGGCATCGGCCAGATCATCGGCCCCGTGCTGGCGGGCAGCCTGTATGCGCAGTCGCACAGTTTCAACAGTTCGCTGCTGGCGGCCGCCGGCGCGCTGCTGCTGGCCATCATCGTGAGCTTGCGGCTATAAAACTCAGAGATCGAACGCGCAGCGCATGAAAGCGTGCCGCAGCACGTTGACCCTGGCGGAATCGCGCGTGTAGTACAGCTTATTGGTCAGCAGCACCGCATAGCGGCCGCGCCGGGGGCTGAGCCACAGCGCCGTGCCGGTGAAACCCTGGTGGCACCAGATGTCGTCGTGCGGCCCTGTGCCTGCCGCCGGGTGCCAGAACAGGCCGCGCGACGGGCTCAAGGAACCCGTCTGTACCGTCAGCGAATCACGCACCCAGCCGGCATCGAACACCTCGCCGTGCCGCTCCTGCGCCAGTATCGCCTGCAGGAAGCGCTGCAGGTCGGGCACGTTGGAAAACAGCCCGGAAATGCCGCATACGCCGCCCAGCAGCCGCGTCGAAAAATCATGCGTCACGCCGGCAAGGTGGGCGCCCGCCTGTTCGCAATACTCGGTCGGCGCGACCAGTTGGCCGTGGCGTGGCGCCAGCGGGCCATAGCCGGTGGCGGCCATGCCCAGCGGCCGCAGGATATGCTGTTCCAGGGCCCGGTCCAGGGGCATGCCCAGCAGCCGCTCGATGACCAGGCCGAGGATCAGCGCCGCGCGGTCCGTGTACTCCACGGCTTGGCCTGGTATGCCTTCCAGCGGCTCGCGCAGCACGCCGCGCACGATATCGTCGTACACCTCGCCATAGCTGGCGCGCAGGCGGGCGCGCAGCGGCAGGCCGGCCGTATGCGTGAGCAGCTGGAAAATCGTGACGGGCGCCAGCGCGTATCCTGCCGTGCCGGGCAGCAGGTCGGCCAGCCTGCTGTCCAGGCCCAGGCGTTCCTGCTTCAGCAGCCGGCCCGTCAGCGACCAGACGCTGACGATCTTGGTCAGCGAAGCGATGTCGAACAGGGTGTCGACCTGCATCGCGGCACTGGCGGGCTCGGGCGTGAGCCGCCCGGCTGCGCCCGCCACGCCATGGTCGACGGTGCCCACGGCCCAGGCCGCGCCCGGGAAGATGTGATCGTGCACGCCGGCTTCCACTAGCGCTGTCAATTGCTCTGAATTGTTGCTTATTTGCATGATGATTATGCTGTGTTTGTCTTGTCATGCTCTGCCGCTGCCACCCCCAGCCAGCGCGCCACCGATTGCGCCAGCCATTCCCCCTCGTCCAGGGGCAGGTCGTGGCCCGCATCGCTGTGGATCAGGCAATCGGCTTGCCAGGCGCGCGCCAGGCGCTGCGAGCAGCGGTGGTCGACCAGCCAGTCTTGCGCGCCGGCCATCACCAGCACGGGCATGGCCGGGCGGATCGCCGGGGCGCGGTAACGGGCGGCCGACAGCAGCTGGCGCAGCGCATTGCGCCGGCTGACGGGGTATTCCTGCTGGAAACTGAGCCAGTCGGCCAGCAGCGCCGGGTTGCCATGGGCATGCCTGCGGCTGGTCAGGCGCAAGATCAGCGCCTCCTGGCTGCGTGCATCGCCGACCAGCAACTGGCGCAGCAGCGCGCCATAGTTTTGCCAGCGCAGGCGCATGTAAAACGGACTGTAGGGCCGCATGCTCGTGTTGATAAGCACGCAACATCCGATTTCCTGCGGGTAGCGGTGCGCCCATTCCACGGCCACCATGCCGCCCAGCGACAGGGCCAGCAGATGGTACGGTGCGGGGATGCCGCGCGCCAGCAAGTCCTGGCGGCAATTTTCCACCATGCCGGCCACGCGGGTAGCGCTGTCGTCCGTATGGCGCGTGCCGTTGCCGGGCAGGTCGGGCGTGACGATGCGGGCGCCGGGCAGGGCGCGCGCCAGGGTGTCCGGGAAGCTTCCCCAGTGGCGCTGTTCACGCATCAGGCCGCGCAGCAGGATCCAGTTCTCACGCGTGTTGATCTGCATCATGTTTCATACCATTGCGCCAGGGCGCGCCGGCGCTGCGCCTTGCGCAGCAAGCCTTCCGGCATCCAGCGGCCGTGGCTGCTGGCGGCGCGCATGAGGAAATCGAACCACACCAGGTGCCGGCGCAGCACGCGCTGCAGGCGGTGCGCGGCCGTGGGATTGAAGATGCTGACCCGGTTGAACAGCTGGCGCGGGTTTTTCTTGACCCACAGCCACGAGCCCATTTCCAGCGTCAGCGGCAGGAACACGCGCCCGCTGTAGCTGGTGCCGTTCAGGTACAGATAGTCCCACAGGTCGCCATGCGTGCGGTATTGCCGGCTTTGCGGCTCGAACACATAGTTGTGGTTCGGGTAGCTTTGGCTGAACAGCTCTTCCAGCGCGCCAATCTCGGCCAGATGGGCTATCGGCACCTTGGTGTGAGCGTGGGGAAACCAGATGCGGTCGCGCAAGCCGAAGCCGGAATGGCAATCGAGGGCGATGCTGAACTGGCGCGACAGCAGCTCGCGCTCGACGAGATCGCACACGGCCTGGCTTTCCGCCTCCATCGGGCCGTCCGCCGCACCGCGGTACCAGGGCAGGCGTGCGCTGTAGCGCTGCCCGCCGAGCATGAACGGCACTCTTTCGCGCGCGCTCAGGGGCGCGTTGCGCATCAGGTCCACGCCGCGCGGATTGCTGCGCGTGGCTTGCCACATGCCACCCGGATTGACCAGCGGCATGAACACGAGGCGCATGGTTTCCAGCTGCTGGTGCAGGGTGGCGTCCCAGCGCAGGCGCGCGATCAGGCTTTCCAGGAAGGACAGCAGTACCTGTGTGCCGATACGTTCGAGCCCGTGGATGCCGCCGAAAAAGCCCAGCACGGGCACGTCGGGACTCGGATTGCCCAGCGCAATCGAGTACACGGGAAATGCGCGCCCATCCATGGCGATGCTGCAGGGCGCAGCCACTTCCAGGTGGCTGCCGCCCTCGTCGATGAGGCGCTTCAGCATGACCAGCTCGGGCAGATTCTTTTCGATCATCAGGCGTCTGAAAGGGAAAGTGACAGCCAGTGTAGCCGAAATCATTGCCGCGCCAGACGTCCCGCATGGCGAAATTTATGGATGGCAAGCATGTCATGAGGCCGTCATCTTGCTTGTGTAGCTTATTGCGGTTGAGGCAAAAAATCACTGCCTGGCTACACCCCGGCGTCGTTTGCGCTTGCGCAAAGGACAGGTGCAGCGTGGCGCTGAGCGGTATTCTGCGTTCGTTCGCGTACAGACGCGTGGAAATCCGGCCGTCAGACTGCTGCTTCGGGCCTGCATGCGCCCACCCAGCCAGTCCACAGCCAGGAGGAAGCGCAACATGACAGAGTGTAATCACATCAGTGCCGGCAGGCGCGGCTTGCTGATCGCCGGCGCGCTGTCGGCCACGGCGGTGGCCGTGCCCGGCGTGGCGGGAGCGGCGGAAGCGGTCAACACGGCCACCCAGGCAGGCGCCTCCCCGCCGCCCGTCCTGATGAAAGTCAGCCTGGAAATCAACGGCCGGCGCCACAGCCTGGAACTCGACACGCGCACCACCTTGCTCGACGCCTTGCGCGAACACCTGCACTTGACGGGCACAAAAAAGGGCTGCGACCACGGCCAGTGCGGCGCCTGCACCGTCATGCTGGACGGCCAGCGCATCAATGCCTGTTTGACGCTTGCCGTGATGCATGACGGCGCCAAGGTCACCACCATCGAGGGGCTGGGCACGCCCGAGAAACTGCATCCGATGCAGGCCGCCTTCATCGCGCATGACGGTTATCAATGCGGCTACTGCACGCCGGGGCAGATCTGCTCGGCCGTCGCCGCGCTGGGCGAGATCCGCCAGGGCATCCCCAGCCACGTCAGCGCGGACTTGAACGCGGCCCCCTCGGTGACGCCCGAAGAATTGCGCGAACGTATGAGCGGCAATATTTGCCGCTGCGGCGCGTACTCCAACATCATCGAAGCCATCACCGAGGTGGCGGGGAGGCCGGCATGAGAGTGTTCAGTTATCAAAAACCCGCCACGCCGGCCGAAGCGGCTGCTGCCGCCTTGCATACGCCGGGCGCCCGTTTCATCGCGGGCGGCACGAATCTGCTCGATCTGATGAAGCTGGAGATCGAAACGCCCGCGCATTTGATCGACGTCAATGGCCTGGCGCTGGACAAGGTGGAGACGACGAAGGACGGCGGCTTGCGCATCGGCGCCCTCGTGCGCAACACGGCGCTGGCGGCGCACGCCACCGTGCGCCGCGACTACGCCGTGCTGTCGCGCGCCTTACTGGCCGGTGCCTCGGCGCAATTGCGCAACAAGGCGACGACGGCGGGCAACCTGCTGCAGCGCACGCGCTGCCCGTATTTCTATGACACGAACCAGGCGTGCAACAAGCGCGTGCCGGGCAGCGGCTGCTCGGCCATAGCCGGCTTCAGCCGGCCGCTGGCGATTTTGGGCAGCAGCGAGGCCTGCATCGCCACGCACCCGAGCGACATGGCCGTGGCCATGCGCGTGCTCGACGCCGGCATCGACACGGTGCGGGCCGACGGCAGCACGCGCAGCATCCCCATCGCCGATTTTTACCGCTTGCCGGGCAGTACGCCGCAGCTGGAAACGGTGCTGCAGCCGGGCGAATTGATCACCAGCGTCACCTTGCCCCTGCCTATCGGCGGCACGCACGTCTACCGCAAGGTGCGCGACCGCGCCTCGTATGCGTTCGCGCTGGTGTCCGTGGCGGCCATCATCTTGCCCGATGGCACGGGCAGGCTGGCCTTGGGCGGCGTCGCGCCGCAGCCGTGGAGAATTGCCGCCGCCGAGCAGGCGATACCGAATGGCGCCACTGCCGTGAGCGAACGCCTGCTGGCCGGCGCCAGGCCGACGGCCGACAACGGCTTCAAGCTGATCCTGGCGCAGCGCACCGTGGCGTCCGTACTGGCGCAAGCGCAAGCGAAGAAAGGCTAGAGCCATGAAATTCACGACACCTGCGACCACCAATCCCATCGACCAGCTGAAAGTCGTGGGCCGCCCCACGGACCGCATCGACGGCCCCCTGAAAACCACGGGCACGGCGCCGTACGCGTATGAACAGAACAAGGCCGCGCCGCATGCCGCCTACGGCCACGTCGTCGGCGCGGCGATTGCCAAGGGCCGCATCGCGTCCATCGACACAAGCGCGGCGAGCCTGGCGCCGGGCGTGCTGGCCGTGGTGACGGCGGAATCGGCTGGCAAGCTGGGCAAAGGCAAGATGAACACGGCGAAACTGCTGGGCGGCCCGGACATCGAGCATTACCACCAGGCCATCGCGTTGGTGGTGGCGGAAACCTTCGAGCAAGCGCGTTCGGCCGCGCAGTTGCTCGACGTAAAGTATGTCGAGCAGCCGGGCGCCTTCGACCTGGCCAAGGCCAAGGGCAGCGCTGTAAAGCCGAAGGATGGCAAGCCCGACAGCAAGACGGGCACCTTCGCCAGCGCCTTTGCCACTGCCCCCGTGCGGCTGGACGCGACCTACACGACGCCTGACCAGTCGCACGCCATGATGGAGCCGCACGCCTCGATTGCCGCGTGGGAGGGCGATCAATTGACGCTGTGGACGGCGAACCAGATGGTGGACTGGGGCCGGGGCGACCTGGCCCGCACCCTGGGCGTGCCGAAGGACAAGGTGCGCATCGTTTCGCCATATATCGGCGGCGGCTTCGGCGGCAAGCTGTTCGTGCGCGCGGAAGCCTTGCTGGCTGCCTTGGGTGCGCGCGCCGCGCAGCGTCCCGTCAAGGTCGCCCTGACGCGGCCCCTGATGTTCAACAACACGACGCACCGGCCCGCCACCATCCAGCGCCTGCGCCTCGGCGCCACGCGCGATGGCAAGATCACGGCCATCGGCCATGAATCGTGGTCGGGCGACTTGAAGGGCGGCCAGCCGGAAACGGCCGTGATGCAGACGCGCCTGCTGTACGCGGGTGCCAACCGCATGACGGCCATGCGCCTGGCCGTGCTCGACTTGCCGGAAGGCAACGCCATGCGCGCGCCGGGCGAGGCGCCGGGGCTGATGGCGCTGGAAATCGCCATGGACGAGCTGGCGGACAAGCTGAAAATGGATCCCATCGTCTTGCGCATCCTGAACGACACCAAGGTAGACCCGGAAAAGCCGGGCAGACCGTTTTCCCAGCGCCGCCTGATCGACTGCCTGCGCACGGGCGCCGTGGAATTCGGCTGGAAAGAGCGGCAAAGCCAGCCCGGCGCGCGGCGCGACGGCCGCTGGCTGGTGGGCATGGGCGTGGCGGCGGCCTTCCGCAACAACCTCGTCATGCAGTCCGCCGCCAGGGTGCGCCTGGACGGCAACGGCATCGTGACCGTGGAAACGGACATGACGGATATCGGCACGGGCAGCTACACGATCATTGCGCAGACGGCGGCGGAAATGCTGGGCGTGACCTTGAACCGTGTCGTCGTGCGCCTGGGCGACTCGGATTTTCCCGTTTCGGCCGGTTCGGGCGGGCAGTGGGGCGGCAACAGTTCGACGGCCGGCGTGTACGCGGCCTGCGTGCGCCTGCGCCAGGCCATTGCCGGCAAGCTGGGCTTTGATGAAAATCAAGCACGCTTTTCCGATGGACAGGTGAGCCAGGGCGAGCGCAGCGTGCCGCTCGCGGCCGCCGCCTTTCATGGCGATGTCGTCGCGGAAGACCACATGGAATACGGCGACCTCGACAAGAAATTCCAGCAATCGACGTTCGGCGCGCATTTCGTGGAAGTGGGCGTGGACAGCGACACGGGCGAAGTGCGCGTGCGGCGCATGCTGGCCGTGTGCGCGGCCGGCCGTATCCTCAATCCCAAAGCGGCGCGCAGCCAGGTGATCGGCGCCATGGCCATGGGCGTGGGGGCGGCCCTGATGGAGGAACTCGTCGTTGACCGGCGCCGCGGCTTCTTCGTCAACCACGACCTGGCCGGCTACGAAGTGCCCGTGCACGCCGACATCCCGCACCAGGACGTCATTTTCCTGGAAGAAACGGACCCCACGTCCTCGCCCATGAAAGCCAAGGGCGTGGGCGAGCTGGGCATCTGCGGCGTGGCGGCGGCGGTCGCCAACGCCGTCTACAACGCGACGGGCGTGCGGGTGCGCGACTATCCGCTGACCCTGGACAAGCTGCTGCGGGGGCTGCCCGTGATGGCTTAGTATCCCGGCGCCGCCGCGCGCGTGACAAAGCGTGTATTTTTGGTAATTTTCAAGTGCTATGCTCGGAACGCATGTTGCGGGGCAAGTTCCCTGTCCGCAAGGCCATGCCGCCAGGAGAATGCATGAACAGCTCATCAATGCCGCCGCGGATACTCATCGTCGATGACGAGCTGGCGCATGTGCGCGCGCTGTGCGACACCTTGCGCGGCCAGGCGTACGACACGACGGGGCTCGCGTCGGGCGAGGCGGCGCTGTCCCTGCTGGCCGTCGAATCGTTCGACCTGCTGCTGGTCGACCTGATGATGCCGGGCATGAACGGCATCGCCGTGGTGGAAGCGGCGCGCAAGATCGATCCTGACCTGGCCTGCATCATCATGACGGGCGAAGGCACGATCGCCTCGGCCGTGCAAGCCATGAAGGCGGGGGCGCTCGACTATGTCGTCAAGCCGTTCAAGGTGTCCGGCATCCTGCTGATACTGGCGCGGGCGCTGGAAACGCGCCAGCTGCGCCTCGCCAATGCGCGCCTGGAACTGCTGCTGCGCCAGCACACGGACGAACTCGACGCCATGAACCGGGATTTGCGGCTGGCGCGCGAAGTGGCCGAGCGGGCGAACCAGGAAAAGACCAATTTCCTGGCCAGCATGAGCCACGAGCTGCGCACGCCGCTCAACGCCATCCTGGGCTTTTCGCAGATGCTGACGTCCGATTCCATCCCCTCGACGGCACAGGAAAAGAAAACCTTTGCCTCGCACATCTTTGGCGCCGGCCGGCATTTGTTGACCCTGATCAACGATATCCTCGATATCGCCAAAATCGAGTCGGGCAATCTGTCGCTGTCGATGGAACCCGTGGGCCTGGCCGACATCTACCACGAATGCTGGCAAATGATGGAGCCGCTGGCGCACAAGCGCGGCATCACCTTGACGTTCGTCGAAGCGGGCGGCGTACACGTGCTGGCCGACCGCACGCGCCTCAAGCAGGTGCTGATCAACCTGCTGTCGAACGCCGTCAAGTACAACCGCGAACAGGGCGAGATCCACGTCGATTGCCAGCCCGCCGATGCGCGGCAGCTGCGCCTGTCCGTGCGCGACACGGGCACCGGGCTGAGCGCCGCGCAGCTGGAGGCGCTGTTCCAGCCCTTCAACCGCCTGGGGCGCGATGCGCGCGACGAGGAAGGCACGGGCCTGGGCCTGGTGGTCAGCAAGCGCCTGGCCGAAGCCATGCAGGCCAGGCTGGGCGTGGCCAGCACGCCCGGGCGCGGCAGCACCTTCTGGCTCGATATCGCCAGTTGCCCGGCGCGCCAGCCGCTGCAGGAAAGCCCGCGCCTGTTCGCCATTGCCCGGCCCGCTGAAACGCTACCGTTGCCGGAGCGCAAGACGCTGCTGTACGTGGAAGACAATCCCCTGAACGTGACCCTGGTGGCGAACCTGATCCATTTCCGTCCCGATCTCGACCTGCTGTCGGCCGGCGACGGGCAGACGGGCCTGGACCTGGCGCGCCGCCACCTGCCGCAGCTGATACTGATGGATAGCGACCTGCCCGACATCAGCGGCACGCAAGTCATGCAACTGCTGCGTGCCGATGCCCGCACCGCGCATATTCCCGTCATCGCCCTGACGGCCGTGGCCGGACCCGGCGATATCCGCCAGGGGCTGGCGGCGGGCTTTTACCGCTATCTGACCAAGCCTATCGACGTGGCGGCGTTTTCCGAGGCCATCAACAGCGCGCTGGAGTCGGCCACGGCGCCGTGCAGCGCATGAGCGGCGCGGCGCCGGCGCGGCGGACGCTCAGGCGGGCGGCCGCACTGCTGCTGCTGGCGCTGGCCGCCGTGGCCATCTGGCGGCTCAATGCCCGTCCCGCGCCGCCGGCCGGCCCCGTGGAAGCGCTGCGCCTGGCCGTGAATGGGGAATACGTGGGCAGCTGCCCCGTGCTGGCCGCGCGCAGCCAGGGCTATTTCGCGCGCGAAGGCATCGACGCGCTGCTGCAGCCGTATTCGTCGGGCAAGGCGTCGCTGGAAGCCGTGCTGCAGGGCCGGGCGGAGCTGGGCACCGTGTCCGACATCCCCGTCGTGCTGGCCAGCCTGCAGAAGCAGTCCGTCGTCATCATCGCCAGCATCTTCGAGGCCGAGCGCGACCACGGCATCGTGGGGCGCCTGGACCGCGGCGTGTCCACGCCCGCCAGCCTGAAGGGCAAGCGCATCGGCGTGACCCTGGGCACGTCGGGCCAATTCGCGCTGGACGCCTTTTTGAACCGCCAGAAGCTGCTGCCCGGCGAAGTCACCGTGCGCAACTACGCGCCGGAGCAGCTGGCCGGGGCGCTGGCGCGGGGCGAGGTCGACGCGGCGGCCGGCTGGGAACCGTTCCTGACGGGCATGACGCATGCCATTGCGGGCAACGCGGCCATCTTCTATGGCGAGGATGTGTATGCCGGCCTGTTCAACGTGGCCGGCACGGGCGCCTATGTGCGCAGCCACCCGGCCATGATGCGCAAGGTGCTGCGCGCGCTGCTCGCCGGCGCGCGCTTTTGCCAGGACGAGCCCGACGCCGCGCGCGCGCTGTTTTCCAACGCCTCGGCCAGCGAGGCGGCGCGCCTGCAGGCGGCCTGGCATGGTTATCAGTTCGGCGTCGTGCTCGACCAGGGCTTGCTGCTGGCGCTGGAAGACGAGGCGCGCTGGGCCATCAGGAACCGCCTGGCCGGGAATGGCGAGATGCCGAACTTCCTCGACGCCGTCTACCTGGACGGCCTGGAAACCGTGGCGCCATCGGCCGTGACGGTCATTCATTGAGAAGGCTACCGTGAAAATCGTCACGCGCTTCAAGCTGGCCGAACTGTTTTGCGTGGCGCTCGTGGCCATCATCGTCGCCGTGCTGTTTTCCACCAGCATGGCGATGCAGCGCGAACTGGCGAAGAACAGGGCAGCGGCCGATATCCTGCAAGCCGTCACGTCGCTGCGCTACCTGTCGATCGAATACGCGCTGCACCATGGTGCGCGCACGCGGGCCCAGTGGCAGCTGCGCAGCGAGTCGCTGTCCACGGGGCTGCTGGCTACGCCCGCCTTCAACGGCGTCGAGGAGCGCGCGCTGCTGCGCGAATTGCAGGGCGACCTGGCCCGCGTGGGCGGCCTGTTCAACCTGTTTGTCGCGAATCACCGTGAGCTGGGGCAGGACCCGCAGCGGCGCGAGGTGCTGGGCGAGCTGGAATCGCGCCTGTCCGGCCAGATCATGGGCAAGGTGCAGGGCATGATCTCGGATGCGATGCGGCTGTCCGAATTGAGCCGGCAAGGCGTGCTGGACGCGCAGCAGCGGGCCAACGTGGCCGTCATGTTGTTTGGCGGCCTGATCATCGCCCTGGTGGCCGGTTTGATCTATTTCACCATGACCAGCGTCACGGGACCGCTGGAGAAGTTGCGCCAGGGCACCCTGATCGTCGGCGCCGGCAAGCTCGATTTTGCGCTCGGCGTGCACACGAAAAATGAAATCGGCGACCTGGCGCGCGCCTTCGACGGCATGACGGACAAGCTGCGGCGCACCACAGTCTCGCGCGACGAGCTGGCGCAGACGAATGCCGCCCTGGAAACGCAGATTGCCGAACGCCAGCTGGCCGAGCGCAAGGTGCATGAACAGCTGGAGCGCCTGAACCTGCTGCAGCAGATCACGCGCTCGATCGGCGAGCGGCAGGACTTGCGCAGCATCTTCCAGGTGGTGGTGCGCAGCCTGGAAGAGCAGCTGCCTATCGATTTCAGCTGCATCTGCCTGTATCAGCCGTCCGAGCATGCGCTGCAGGTGACGTGCGTGGGCGTGCGCAGCGAGGCGCTGGCGCTATCGTTCATGATGAGCGAACACGCGCACATCCCCATCGACGAGAATGGCCTGTCGAGCTGCGTGCGCGGCAAGCTCGTATATGAAGCCGACATTGCCGGGGTGGCGTTTCCGTTTCCGCAGCGGCTGGCGCAAGGGGGGCTGCGGGCCCTCGTCATGGCGCCGCTGCTGGCCGAAAACACGGTCTTCGGCATCCTGATCGTGGCGCGCCGCGCCGCGCACAGCTTTACCAGCGGCGAATGCGAATTCCTCAGCCAGCTGAGCGAACACGTGGCGCTGGCCGCCAATCAGGCGCAGCTCTACGGCGCGCTGCAGCGCGCGTATGACGACTTGCGCCAGACGCAGCAGTCTGTGATGCAGCAGGAGCGCCTGCGCGCGCTGGGGCAGATGGCCAGCGGCATCGCGCACGATATCAACAACGCCATTTCCCCCGTGGCCCTGTACACGGAATCGCTGCTGGAGACGGAAACCAATCTCAGTCCGCAGGGCCGGCATTGCCTGGAAGTGATCGAGCGCGCCATCGACGACGTGGCCGCCACCGTGGCGCGCATGCGCGAATTCTACCGCCAGCGCGAACCGCAGCTGGCGCTGTCTCCCATCGACGCCAACCTGGTGGTGCAGCAGGTGCTGGACCTGACGCGCGCGCGCTGGAGCGACATGCCGCAGCAGCGCGGCATCGTCATCGCCCTGCGCATGGAGCTGGCAGACGGCTTGCCCATGCTGCCGGGCAGCGTGGGCGAACTGCGCGAAGCGCTGACGAACCTGGTCTTCAACGCCGTCGACGCCATGCCGGAAGGCGGCACCCTGAGCGTGCGCACCAGCTGCGCCGGCGCAGCGGGAGAGGCGGCGCGGCAGGTACGCATCGAAGTGGGCGACACGGGCGTCGGCATGGACGACAATACGCGCCGCCGCTGCCTGGAACCGTTTTTCACCACCAAGGGCGAGCGGGGCACGGGCCTGGGCCTGGCCATGGTGTATGGCATGATGGAGCGCCATGGCGCCAGCATCGACATCGTCACGGCGCCGGGGCAGGGCACGGCGGTGCGCCTCGATTTTCCCGCCTGCGCCGCGCACGAGGGGGCGGAAGCGCCCGATATGGCCCACGCTGTGCCGCCGCGCCTGCGCATCCTGGTGGTGGACGACGACCCGATGGTGCTCAAGTCCCTGCGCGACATCCTGGAAATCGATGGCCACGACGTGGTGTCGGCCGATGGGGGCCAGGCCGGCATCGACTGCTTCCAGGCCGCATACGAGCGGCATGAATACTTCGCCGTGGTCATCACGGACCTGGGCATGCCCCACGTGGACGGGCGCAAGGTGGCCAGCGCGGTGCGCCAGTGCTCGCCGGCCACGCCCATCATCATGCTCACGGGCTGGGGCCAGCGCCTGGCGGCCGACAGCGACTATCCCGAACACGTCAACTGCGTGCTGGGCAAGCCGCCCCGGCTGAAGGAATTGCGGCGTGCCTTGAACAAGGTCATTTCGACGGGGTAGCGCCGCCGAGTCGTTCAACCCCGATCATCCTTGTTTAATCCGTATCAAGCTTCGCTGCGATGTCCGCACAGCCGCGTGACGACTCACTAGACTTGTATGGATGGACCCGTCATTCCAGCCTTTGCCAAAGGCGTGATGAGAATGTCTGTTGTCTGTCCACGCGAGTCAAACGACTTGTCGTTAAATTAGGGCGATACTGTGATCATACCGAGACCCCCGCCAGGAGCAGCACCTGTCCCGACGTACAGCAGCGATTCGCTGAGCAAGAAAATAGCGATCCTCGATCTCGTGACGACCTTGACATATAAACTGGCCGTTGCAGCGGGGGCCATCGTCACGCTGACCTATCTGTT
This sequence comes from Janthinobacterium sp. GW822-FHT07A03, assembly GCF_058798815.1. NCBI lineage: Bacteria > Pseudomonadati > Pseudomonadota > Betaproteobacteria > Burkholderiales > Oxalobacteraceae > Janthinobacterium > Janthinobacterium sp. GW822-FHT07A03. The sequence goes on from NZ_JBXAKW010000005.1 coordinate 284,945, forward strand.
TGACATCCAGTTTTTCCCCAGTGGCCTGACGCCAGGCGAAGTGGTGTTCTTTATCTTTGTGGCACTGATGTTCGGTTTTCTGTACTGCATCTTTTTGTTGTTCGGGGCCATGTCTGCACTGTGGCTGCTGCAACTGCTTTCTTTGTTGGAACGGTGTGTTTCCACGCGGCGCGCCTTCCATGGGCGCGCGGCCCTGTTTGTCGTTCCAGCCGGGCTGCACGGCGTTGGCTATTTTCTAGTATCGCTTTCCTTTTTTTTGCTGTCCTTGCATTTTGCTTTCGCCGGCGCACAACCTTCCTTGTTTTTGCTGATACTGATCTTTTTTTGTGCCGGTTTTCTCGCCCTGATGCTAGGCACGGCTGGCACGCAAGGCGGCATCACGGTCGCCGGCGCGCAGCCGAAGCCGCAGCGCAGATTGGCGCAGCTTGCCGCAGTGTTCGTGGCACCGCTGGTACTCGTGCTGTTCTTCGGGCCGTTCATGAAGATGGTGCATATGGCTTTCCAGCTATTGGGTGTGCGTATTCCCGACGTGAGCATCGAAGTGCCCGATAGCGAGCTCGGTGAAATCGAGCGCGTCACGGAAGTCGTCGGCCGCCCCATCCTTGACTGCCGCAGGGGCGCGGGGGGACGATTGCTGGTACATCATGCCGATGTCTTGTGGACTGGCGTTGGCGGCGTGTCGCTTGTCACGTTCAGTGTACGCACGAAGCCGGAGGCCGGCATTTTCAGCCCCGAACCGACCATCCTCAGGGTTGCCACCTTGCGCCTGGACGCGGCCACGATGCGCATCATCAAGAGCCGGCCTGCGCTGAATCCCTGTTTCGACCTTTCCAACGACTTGCTGTTCAAGACTGGCAGCGATCAATTGTTGCCAACGGCACAAGCGCGTCTGCGGGCTCTTGCCTCAGCCATTGTGGCATCGGGTACGCCGCGTGACATTCTGGTACGCGGTCACAGCGATACCCGTCCTTTCGCCAGGAGCCTTGCAGGAAAAGGCGTGGATAACCAGCGTCTTTCGGAGTTGCGCGCAGAGGCGATTGTCAATGTGCTCAGAACGACGCTGGAGGGAAAGAACCTGACATTTGCCTCGTAAGGGGCGGGTGCGCGGGAACCGCGCGTGACATGCCCTGTCGAGGCAAGTACCACCTCCTATGAAACGGAACAGTGCAATGCCTTGAACCGCAGGGTGGAGGTGCGCGTGATGTACGCAAGAACGCAGTAAGACGAGTTGCGGCAACGGCATTTTTCAGCCGTTGCCACCGTTCGCCTGGCGTTTTATGCCGGTACCGCTTGTATCAGAACCGGTACGTCAAGGTCCCCCGCACGCTGCGCGGCGCGCCATACGTGCCTTGCGCATAGGTATTGATGTTGATGTACTTCTTGTCGAGTACATTTTCCACGTTCAGCTGGGCCGTCAGCTGGCGCGACAGCTGGTAGGTGGCCATCAGGCTCACCGTGCTGTAGGCTTGCTGCGTCACTCTTTCCTTGCCGTTCGGGCCCTCGTCGTCAAAGTAGAACTTGCTTTGCCAGTTGATGCCGCCGCCCACGGTGAGGTCGGGTCGTACCTTCCAGGTGGTGAACAGGCGCGCCGTCGAGCGGGGCGACAGGGTGTTGATGTCCTGCTGCTCGCGGTCCCTGGCGCGGAAGTGGCTGGCGCTGGCCGTCACGTTCCAGCCTGGCGCCAGGCGGCCCGACAATTCCCCCTCGATGCCGCGGCTGGTGGCGCCGCGCGCCGCGTAATATGCTTGCGTGGTGGTGCCAGGGACCCGGTGCGCGCCGTCCGGCTGGGCCAGCTTGTCCTGCTTGATCTCGAAGAGGCCGATGGAACCATTGGCCTGGCCGCCGGCCAGTTCCCCCTTCACGCCCACTTCCATGCTCTGGCCCGTCAGCGGGTCCAGCCAAGCGCCCGCGCGGTCCTGGTTTTCCTGCGGGCGGAAGATGTCCGTGTAGCTGGCATACATCGAATACGTGTCGTTCAGGTCCACCACCAGGCCCGCGTAGGGCACGAACTTGCTCTTGGCGAAGGCAAAGCGGGCACTGCCGTCAAAGCCGATGCGGTCCTTGTCCCAGCGGCTCAGGCGTCCGCCGAGGATCAGTTTGGTGCTGTCGGCCAGGTTCAGGCGCGCCGCGCCGTAGGCACCATATTGCTTAGTGGTATATTTTTCCGACAGCACGGGTTCGCCCCAGGCGGGCTGCGGGTAGCTGCCGTCCCAGGCGAGAAAATTGCCGATCGGTTCGGGATCGAGCGCTTCCTTGACGCTGAATTCGGCATGCTGCAGCGTGTAATTGGCGCCCACGATGACCTCATGTTCGCGTCCGCCCAGGGTAAATGGCCCGGACAGCTTCACATCAACGCTGCTCTGGTCGCGCTGGCCGATGTAGCGGTTCGGGTAACCGAGCATGCCCAGGCCCGTGATGCGGTCGGGCCGTTCGGCCAGGAACACCAGCGGCGTGTCTTCCGTGTGCTTGCTGTACATGGCTTGCGCCTGCGCCTTCCAGCCCTGGCCCAGCGCGTGTTCCACGGTGGCGTGCACGTTCGTCTGCTCGGTGGCCCAGGCGGCCCAGCGGGGCGCCGTGGTGACGGAACGGTCGAAATCGGTGCGCGTGCCGTCGCTGTACCACAGGGGGAAGCCGCCCCAGTTGCTGCCTTTCGGGTCGTTCTTCTGGTAGCTGGCGCCCAGCGTGGCCACGGTGCCGGGCGCCAGGTCCGCCTCGGCGGTGGCGTAGACGAGCTGGCGCTGGTTGGAATAGCCATTGGTAAACGACTTGCGGTCTTGCCAGGCGCCGGCGATCCTGCCGCGCACGGAGCCGTCCGCGTTCAGCGGCGTGGCCAGGTCGACGGTACCCCTGTAATCGCTCCAGGAACCGGCCGCCAGCGACCATTGCCCTTCGAACTGCCTGGCGCTGGCCCGCTTGCGCACCAGATTGATCGAGGCGGACGGGTAGCCGGCGCCCGTCAGCAAGCCCGTGGCACCCCGGGTCACTTCCACGCGGTCGTAGATCAGCGAATCCATTTCCGATTCGCCGCCCGAATACTGCACCTTATACGTGGTGGGCACGCCGTCGTACTGGAAATTGTCGACGTCGAAACCGCGCGCGGAAAAGGTGCTGCGCTCCGTGTCGAACTGGTTGACGGCGATGCCGGGCGTGTTGCGCAGCACGTCGCGCACCGTCAGCAAGTCCTGGTCATCCATGCGCTGGCGCGTGATGACGCTGACCGATTGCGGCGTCTCGCGCAAGGACAGCACCAATCCCGTGGCGCTGGCCGTGGCCGGTGTCGTGTACGAATTCGTCCCTTCCGTGCTGGTGCTGCGTTCGGCCGTGGCGCGCACGGCGATGCCGGGCAGGGTGGTTGCCTCGCTGGCGGACGGCAGCCTGCGCACGGCGTAGTTGCCGCCGCCCTGGTCGACGGCAATGAGGCCGCTGCCATCGAGCAGGCGGGCAAAGCCGTCGGCCACCTGGTAATTGCCGCTCAAGCCCCGGCTGTGCAAGCCCGTGTACAGGCTGGCGGCGCCGGAAATGCTGACGCCCGCCTCGGCCGCAAAGGCGGACAGGGCGGTACTGAGGAGGCCGGCTGCCACCTGGTAGTGGCGCGCGGGCGCTTCCTGATGCTGGGCGAATGCGGGCGGCGTCAAGGCCAGGCCGCCCAACAGGGCCAGGGTCATGCTGGTGTTGCGGTAGTGCTTCATTGCTTGTTTCCCTTCGTTCATGTGTTGGTCCTGTGTGGATTGACGGGGCACATGCGCGAAAGGGACATTATTTTTTAAAATAGTTATGCGGGTTCGATGGAAATCCACCAGCGGCTGTGGCGTTGCACGCGGATGGGCAGCGAGGCTTGCAATAGTGATAATAATTGATCCGTATCATGCAATTGGTACACGCCCGACACGCGCAGCCGCGCCACGGCAGGGTCGCAGCGCACCACGCCGTGGCGGTAGCGGCTGAGCTGCGCCAGCACGTCGGCCAGCGGCGTATCGTCCGCGTACAGTAATCCTTTGGTCCACGCGGACGCATGCGGCGCCAGCGGCTGCGGCGCGCTGGCGGCCGCCTCGTCGAAGCTGGCTTGCCAGCCCGCTCGCACGATGACGGGCTGGCCCTCGGCGGGCCGCACTTCGACGGCGCCCTGCGAAACGGCCACCTGGGTGCGCGCGCCGAACAGGCTGTCTTCCTGGCGCACCGTGAAGCGCGTGCCGAGGGCGCGGATGCTGCCGTTGCTGGTGCGCACGATGAAGGTACGCCCGAGAGCATCGGGACTGGTCGCCACGTGCAGCTCGCCGGCGCGCAGCTGGAGCAGGCGCAGCGCGTCGCTGAAAGCGATATCGGCGGCGCTGGCCGTGTTCAGGCTCAGGGCGCTGCCATCGGGCAAGGCGAGATGGCGGATTTCGCCCGTTGCCGTGCGCAGGTCCGCCGTCCATGCCTGCCACGGCGGCACTTTCAGCATGGCCCAGCCCGCTGGCCCGGCGGCGATCAGCAGCGCCAGGATTTTCAGGGCGGCGCGGCGCGGCCCGCCGGCCGGGCGGTCGAGCACCGGCATGGCCAAGGGCGGGGGCAGCATGCCGAAGGTGCAGCAGACTTGCTCGGCGCGTTGCCAGGCCGTTTCATGGTCGGGGTGGGCGGCGCGCCAGCGGGCCAGCCCCTGCTGCGCTGCTGCGTCGAGTTCGCCGCCTTGCAGGCGCATCATCCAGTGCGCCGCCTCGCGCGCGGCGCGCGCATCGAGAGCCGCACCCATATCAGGCCAGCAACAAAATGCATTGTTCGAACGCCCGCACCATGTAGCGCTTGACGGTGCGTTCGCTGATCTTCAGGCGCGCGGCGATGACCGCATACGCCATGCCTTCCAGCTGCGACAGCAAAAAGGCCGTGCGCACCTTCGCGCCCAGGCCGTCGAGCATGGCATCGATCCGGTGCAGGGTTTCCAGGATCAGCAAACGCTCTTCCGCCGATGGCGCGGCGGGCGCGGGCAGCTGCGCCAGGGTGGCCAGCCACGCTTGCTCCAGCGACTGGCGGCGGTAGTGGTCGATCAGCAGGCGCCGCGCCACGGTGGTCAGGTAGGCGCGCGGTTCGCGCAGGGTGGCGGCGCGTTCGCCGGGCGTGGCCAGCAGCTTGACGAAGGTATCCTGCGCCAGATCGGCCGCATGATCGGTGCAGGACAATTTGCCGCGCAGCCAGCGCAGCAGCCAGGGATGGTGCTGGCCATACATCTGAGCTAAAGGATCGGCGGCAGGGGATACGGCATACGTCACGGCACACTCCAAGTTGGCGCGGAAGTCCCGTGCCGCTGGCGCATGCAGGCTCTTCTTAAATGCGAATGGTTCTCATTTTACATTGGCGTGCCCGAATGTCAATGCGCTGGCTCAGTTGGCATGGCCATCATGGCATTTCCGCTATACTGGCGACCCGATATTGCCGCCATCAGCCGAAGATCACCATGGACCTCAGTACCCACGCCGCCGTCGTCAATTGCGAAGCATATCGCGACGGCAGGAAGATCGCCCATTTCGACATCGACAAGGTGGGCGACTTTCTCGGCGACGCCGATTGTTTCGTCTGGATCGGCCTGGCCAGCCCCGACGTCACGGCCATGCAGGCGCTGCAATCGGCCTTCGGCTTGCACGAACTGGCCGTCGAGGATGCGCAGGGCGCGCACGAGCGGCCCAAGCTGGAAGAGTACGGCGACACCCTGTTCATGGTGGTGCACACGGCCACCCTGGACGGCGACGCCATCGTCTACGGCGAAACCCACGTCTTTCTCGGCCCCCGCTTCATCATCACGGTGCGCCACGGCCCTTCGGCTGGCTATGCGAAGTTGCGCGAGCGCAAGGAAAGCGTGCCCGAGAAACTGGCCAGCGGCCCCGGCTACGTGCTGTATTCCATCATCGACTTCATCGTCGATCAGTACCAGCCCTGCATCGACCATTTGCAGGCCCGTTTCCAGCACTATGAACTGCAGCTGTTCAAACCCAGCCTGAACGAAGACAAGCTGCAGGACTTCTACCAGCTCAAGACGGAGCTGCTGAAGCTCGATGCGGCCGTCAATCCCCTGCACGACATCTGCACCCAGCTGATCCGTTTCCATGGCGATATCGTGCCCAAGGAAAACCGCATCTATTACCGCGACATTCTCGACCACGTCAAACGGGTCACGCACACGGCGGGGCAGATGCGCGAGCTGGTCAATTCAGCCATGCAGGTGGCGCTGGGACAGATTTCGATCCGCCAGAACGAGGTGGTCAAGCGCCTGGCCGCCTGGGCCGCCATCCTGGCCGTGCCCACCATGGTCTTCAGCCTGTACGGCATGAACTTCGAATTCATGCCGGAACTGAAGTGGCGCGGCAGCTATCCGGCCGTGATCGTCATCATCATCGCCGGCTGCTGCTGGCTGCACCGGCGCCTGAAGCGCGAAGGCTGGCTGTAGCGGCAGCAGATGGCCGGCATGCAAATATTGGAGAGTTTTGCCGCGCAATCAGCTGCTACGATGAAACTGTCCCGGTGAATGCGCTTGACGGCAGGTGAATGAACCTCCTTGGCGTGGATAGCGGTCCGGCCGGCGCTGCACCCCAGAGCCGCCGGTGCGGACCACCTTGCCTGTCCGACGCCACAAGGCTCCTGGTTTTCAGGAGCCTTTTTTTTGCCCGTGCCGCTTATGCCTGCGCCACCGCGCTGGCCGCCTCCAGGATCAGCGCCGCCACCTCCACGGGACGCGAGGCCAGCGACGCATGGCTGGCGTTGAGCGTGATGACTTTGCGCGCCTGCAGGCGCGCGGCCATGCGCTCCTGGTTGACGGGGGAAATCATGCGGTCGGCGCTGGAAATCTGGTACCAGCTGGGTTTATGCTTCCAGGCGGGGTCGCTGACGGTGTCGCCGAAGGTGCTGGCCAGCGGCGCTTTCTGCACCACGCCCAGCACGGCGCCTTCTTCCGCATCGAGGTCCTGGCAAAAGCTGTCATGGTATTGCTCGGGCTTGACCCACAGATAGCCGTCGCTGTCGCCTTCCAGATTGGCCGCGCCCAGGGGCGGGTGTTCCTGCGTGATGCTGCCCGGGCTTTCGCCCGCGTCGGGGGCGAAGGCGGCGATGTACACGAGGCCCGCCACATTCGGCGCATTGCCGGCCACGCTGATGACGGCGCCGCCATAGGAGTGTCCCACCAGCAATACCGGGCCATTCACCTGCGCCACCATCTTGCGCGTGCGTTCGGCATCGTCGGCCAGCGACGTCAACGGCAGTTCGACGGCACGGATGGCCGTGTGGCCCTGGCGGCGCAATTCGAGGATGACGCGGCTCCAGTGGGCGGCGCCGCCCCAGAAACCGTGGACGAGGACGATGGTGACTGGCTGGCTCATGCGGATACTCCTTGTGGCAAAGGAAACAGCGGAGACCGCACAGTTGCAAAGGAGCAACGGCGCGGCGGACAGGTGCGCATCCATTGTAGACCTTCCGGCGCCGCCGCCATCGTAGCTTTATTTTTCCCAGCGCATGGCGTCGATGGCGGCTACCACCGTGGATTCATATTCGATGAAGAAATCGCTGTGGAAGCCGTTGCGGATGAGCAGATGGGTGCAGCCGGGCAAGGCGGCGGCCAGACGCTCGCCGTCGGCCAGGCGCAGCGGGCGGAAAACATTGAAAAACGTTAGTCCGTCCGCCACGATCTGGGGATCGGACTGCGGCGACAGCCATGGCAGCAGGTTGCCCACGGTGCCGGGATCGACGGTGATGACCAGGGCCGGGGCGCGCACGCGGCGGTAGTCGGGCGAAAAATGGTGCGCCGCCTTGCCCATGGCCCTGGCGATGGCGGGCGGCGTATTCGGCCGCACGGAACCGTCGGGCTGCACTTCGAGCGTATCGCGCCAGAATGCCTCCAGCGCGGGCCACCAGTGCTTGTTGACCCGCCTGGCATAGGCGATCGATGCGGCCATCGACGCCAGGTCGGCCGGTCCGGGCTCGGGTGCCTCGAAGGACAGCTTCTCGCTTTCCTCGTCTTCGCCGCCGCTGGCCAGATAATCGAAGGTCGTATCCAGGTAGACGAGTCCGCGCACGCGCTGCGGGTGGCTGCCGGCGAACAGCGTCACCTCGTTGCCGGCGATGGAATGGCCGGCCAGGATGATCCGTCCGACGTGCAGGGCGTCGAGCACGGCCAGCAGGTCGGCCACCAGGGTGGCGGGCGCATACGTCATATCGTTGGCGTCGTTCACCGGCGGAGGCTTGCTGGAGGAACCGTAGCCGCGCCGGGTGATGGCGAGCACGCGGTGGCGGCGCGCCAGCGCGGGCGCCAGGCTGTCGAACGCGTAGGCATTGGCGCCCAGGCCGGCCAGCAGCACGATCACGTCGCCACTGTCGCCCTGCGCCGATGGCCAGTCGCGCACATGCAGGCTGACGCCGGGGGCGACGGCGATCTGCCGGTCCGTCGCGCGGGCGCCGTGCGGCCCGCTGCCGCCGCAGGCGGCCAGGGCGGCCAACGCGGCTGTGCCCAGCAACAGCCGGCGGCGGGTGTGGCAATGCGTGCTGGTGTCGGGTGTGTTGCTCATGCCGTACTCCTGTGTGGTTGGGGGCATGAGCAGTATCGGCGCCGCGCATGAAGCGCAGGTGAGGGGCCGGTGAAGGAAGGCTGAAGGCCCGTCCGGCGGCGCTAGTGCGACACCAGCACCGGCAAGGTCATTTCCTGCAGCACCGTGCGCGTGACGCCGCCCAGCAGCGCCTCGCGCAGGCGCATGTGGCCGTAGCAGCCCATCACGATCAGGTCGCAGTGCCGCTGGGCCGCCATGGCCAGCAGGGCCGTGCCCACATCCTGGCCCGGCGGCGTGTCGTGCTGCAGCACCTCGACGTTGACGCCATGGCGCGCCAGGTACAGGGCCAGGTCGGCGCCCGGCTGCTCGCCGTGCGCGGCCGGCTGGGCGTGCGAATTGACGACGGCCAGGGTCACCTGCCGCGCCCTTTGCAGCAGCGGCAGTGCATCGGTGATGGCGCGCAGCGCTTCGGCGCTGCCGTTCCAGGCCAGCAGCGGATGCTGCGCGGTGCCCGCTGGCGCGGCGGACGGCGCGTGCGGCACCATCAGCACGGGCCGGCCGCAATGGAGCATCAGGTATTCGGCCGTGCCGGCGATCACGCGCGACGGCGTATCCTGCGCATCCGTCTGGCCCAGGATCAGCAAGTCGCAATAGCGCGCCTGCAGCAGCAGCGCGCCTTGCGCGTCATCGTCGACGAAGCGCGTTTCGTAGGTGCCCAGGCCTTCTTCGCGGGCGATGCGCTCGAAGTCGTGCAAGGCCTCGCTGGCCTGGCTGCGCAGCGCCTGCATTTGCGCCGGCGCAAACTGCAGCGCGTTGACGCCGCCGCCATACGCGTAGCGCGAGATGCCGCTCATGGCCGAGCCGATCAGGTGGGCGCCCTCGGCGACGGCCAGGCGCACGGCCAGGCGGATGCGCTGGGCGCAGTGGCGGGAATTGTCGACGTGGACCAGCAGGGTAGTGTAGGGCATGGCGTTTTCCTCGGTTGTCGGTTGTCGGTTCTCAGGTCTGCAGCACGTAGCTGCCCGGCGCGTCGCCCAGGGCAGCCCCCATGGCCGGTGGCGCCGCTTGCGCGTCCGGGCGCTGCGCCAGCCAGGCTTGCCAGGCGGGCCACCACGAACCGTCGTGGTGCGGCACGTCGCGCTGCCAGCTGTCTGCGTCGATGTAGGGCGCGTCGTGGCGGTGCGTGGCCAGCTGGTAGCTGCGGCGCGGCTGGCCCGGCGGCGAGACCACGCCCGCATTGTGGCCGCCCGAGGTGAGCAAAAAGGTGACGTCCGTGTCGGTCAGCAGCTGCAGCTTGTAGACGGAGCGCCACGGCGCCACGTGGTCCGTCAGGGTGCCGACGGCGAAGATGGGCGCCTTGATGTCGGGCAGGGCGATGTGGCGGCCGGCCGTGCGGTAGCGCCCTTCGGCCAGGTCGTTGTGCAGGAACAGACGGCGCAGGTATTCCGAGTGCATGCGGCAGGGCATGCGCGTGGCGTCCGCATTCCAGGCCATCAGGTCGCTGTCCTGCTCGTCGAGTCCCAGCAGGTAGTGGCGCAGGCGGCGCGACCAGATCAGGTCGTTCGAGCGCAGCAGCTGGAAGGCGCCCGCCATCTGCTTGGTATCGAGGTAGCCCTGCTTCCACATGGCCGCTTCCAGGAAGCTGACCTGGCTGTCGTCGATGAACAGCGACAGTTCGCCCGGCTCCTTGAAGTCCACTTGCGACGCGAGCATGGTCAGGCTGGCCAGGCGCGCATCGCCGTCGCGCGCCATGCTGGCGGCGGCGATTGCCAGCAGGGTGCCGCCCAGGCAGTAGCCGGCCGCGTGCACCTGCGGCGCGCCCGTGAGGCGGACAACGGCATCGAGCGCCTCCATCACGCCCAGCTGGCGGTAGTCTTCCAGCGACAGCTCGCGGTCCTCTTCCAGCGGGTTTTTCCAGGAAATCATGAACACCGTGTGGCCTTGCTGCACCAGGTAGCGCACCAGCGAATTGTGCGGCGACAGGTCGAGAATATAGAATTTCATGATCCAGGCGGGCACGAACAGCAGCGGCGTGGCATGCACCCTGGCGGTCGCGGGGGCGTACTGGATCAATTCGATCAAGTCGTTGCGGTAGACCACCTTGCCTGGCGTGACGGCTACGTTCACGCCCACTTGATAGGTGCGCTGGTCGGGCGCACGGGCGCCCATGGCGGCGCGCTGCCAGTCGTCGGCCGCATGGGCCATGCCGCGCGCCAGGTTGGCGCCGCCGCTTTCCAGGGTGGCCTGCTGCACCACGGGATTGGTCAGCAGGAAGTTCGACGGCGCCAGCATGTCGAGCCACTGGCGCACGGTGAACGTGACGACATCCTCGTGGTGCGGCGCGACGCCGCGCACGCCCGTGGTGGCGCGGTGCCACCACTGCTGCTGCAGCAAAAAGCCCTGGTAGACGAGGTTGTAGGGCCAGCGCCGCCAGGCCGCGTCCTCGAAGCGCCGGTCCTGCGGCAGCGGCGCGATGCACGGCGGCTCGGTGGCGCCGCCAGCCATGGCCGATTGCATGGCGTACTGCTGCCAGCGGCCGATCTTTTTCCACGCTTCCTGCAGCAGCGCCTGCTGTTTCGATGGCGCCAGCGCCAGGTGGCTGAGCCAGTCGGCATACGCGTTGCCCAGCGCGGCCGGCGAAATGCCGCCCGTGAACTTGCCCAGCCAGGCGTTCAGCAGCAGGTCCAGGGTGGCGCCCTCGGGCGCGCTTTCCGGATAGTCGGGTACCGGCACGCCTTGCCAGGCGCTGCCCAGGCGCTCATGCTCCACTTTTTGCTCCACCTTGCTCGGCTGCGTCTTGCTCATCCAGGACTCCCGTCATTTTTTTACAGGATAGCAAGAGCTTGTTCAAAAAATTATGATCTACATCAAGTTTGGCCGGATGCGTGCAGCATGTGGCTTGCCGCCTGGATGGCCGCGTCCGTTTCCTGCACAAACAGCCGCAATTGCTCTTCCAGCGCAGCGAGCCGCGCCAGCAACGCGCCCTGCGGGGCCTCGGCCGCTTCGCGCTCGATGGCGGCGGCGATGGCGACGGCCGGTGCGGCACGGAAGTTGGCCAGCAAGCCGGCCAGGGTATGCGCCTGCCGGCTTACGGTGGGCCGGTCGCCCGACTGCAGGGCCGCGCGCAGGGCCTGCAGCTGCGCCGGCAAGCCGGCCAGGAACGATGCGCCGATGATGCCGATCACGTCGGTGTCGGCCAGGGCCAGCGCGGCGCCGTAGTCGAAGCCGGGCAGGCTGTCCGCCGCCGGCATCCGCTGGCCTATTTGCAGCACATGCTGTTCGATCAGGCTCTGGAAGGCGGCCGTGCGGAACGGCTTGGACAGGTAGTCGTCCATGCCGCCGGCGATGCAGCGTTCGCGGTCGCCTTCCAGGGCGCTGGCCGTCATGGCGATGATGACGCTCCTCGGCATGCCCTGCGCTTCGCGCGCGCGTATCTGCGCGGTGGCGTCGAAACCGCCCATTTCCGGCATTTGCAGGTCCATCAGGATCAGGTCGAAATGGCCGGCCGCCTGGCACTCGAGGGCGATGCGGCCGTTTGCCGCATGCGTGACCCGGTGGCCCGCATTCGACAGCAGCACGGTGGCCAGTTCGCGGTTCATGGCGTTGTCCTCGACCAGCAGGATGTCCAGCCCGGGCATGCCTTCGCGCGCGGCGTGGCGCATGGCGGCGGGTGCCGCGCCGGGCATGCCGCGGCACGTGCCCAGCATGTTCGTGGTGATGGCCAGCAGCTCTTCGGGACTGGCGGGCTTGAGCAGATAGCCGCCGATGCCCAGTTCGCGGCAGCGCGCGGCGTCGCCCAGGCTGCCGCACGACGACAGCATGACGATGGGCACCTGGCTCCAGTGGGGCAGGGCGGCCAGCGCCGCTGCCGTGTCGAAGCCGTTCATGCCGGGCATGGCGCAGTCCATGATGATGCAGTCCGCCGGCAAGGCGCCGCGGCAGTGCTCCAGCGCCGCCTCGCCCGACTCGCAGGCGCTGACCATGGCGCCGCTGTGCCCGAAGATCCGGCGCAGGATGGTCAGGCTGCTGGGGTTGTCGTCGACCAGCAGGATGCTGCGCCCCGCCAGCGTGGCGCCGGGCGGCGGCAAGGGCTGCTGCTCGCCGATGGGCAGGGCCAGGTCCACGCTGAAGCAGCTGCCCTTGCCCAGTTCGCTCGACAGGCTGATTCTGCCGTCCATCATCGTCACCAGGCGGCGCGTGATCGACAGGCCCAGTCCCGTGCCGCCGAAGCGCCGCGTGGTCGACCCGTCTTCCTGCTGGAAGGCGTCGAAGACGGCCTCCTGCATGTCGGCGGCGATGCCGATGCCGGTGTCGCGCACGCACAGGCGCAGGCGGGCCATGCCGTCGCCGCTGGCGCGCAACCGGGCGCTGACGACCACCTCGCCCTGCTGCGTGAACTTGATGGCGTTGCCGGCCAGGTTGGTCAGCACCTGGCGCAGCCGGCCCGGGTCGCCGAGCAGCGTGTGCGGCAGCGCGGGGTCGACGTCGAGCACCAGTTCCAGGCCGCTCGCCTGCGCCCGCATGGCGTGGGCGCGCAGGGTTTCCTGCAGCAGCTGGCGCAGGTCGAAGGGGATGCTTTCCAGGGTCAGCATGCCCGCCTCGATCTTCGAGAAATCGAGGATGTCGTTGATGATGCACAGCAGGGCGTCGGCCGAGGCCTTGACGATTTCCAGGTACTTGCGCTGGTGGCCATCGAGGTCGGAATCGAGCACCAGGTCCGTCATGCCCAGGATGCCGTTCATCGGCGTGCGGATCTCGTGGCTCATGTTGGCCAGGAATTCGCTCTTCGAGCGGCTGGCCGATTCGGCCACTTCCTTGGCCAGCAGCAGGGCGCGCTCGGCCGCCTTTTGGCTGGAAATGTCGACGATGGTGCCCACCAGGCCGTGCAGGCCGCCGTCGGACTTCAGCAGGGCCGCCTTGCTGAACAGGACATCGACCTGCCGCGTGCCGATGGTCAGCCGGTCTTCGTACGTCTGGTTGCCCCGGTCCTGCAGCAGCGCCAGGTCGTGCCGCAGCACTTGCTGCGCCTCCTGCCGCGGCAGGATGTCGGCCACCGTCAGGCCCGCGATGCGCGCCTGGTCGAGATGGAAGAGGGCGCAAAAGGCGCGGTTGGCGCGCAGGTAGCGGCCGTGCACGTCCTTCAGGTACAAAGGGATGGGGATGGTCTCGATCAGCGCGTCGACGAAGTTGAGGTTATGCCGCAGCTCGCGCGCCGCCTGGCGCCGCTCCGTGATGTCGGTCAGGCTGCCGGTGATGCCCGCCAGCCGTCCCTGGCCATCGCGTTCGGCGCGCGCGCACACGTCGATCCAGCGCACGTTGCCGTCGCTGGTGACATAGCGCGCTTCATGGCGCATGCTGTCCACCTGGCCCGACCACAACTGCGACAGGCCGGACGCGGCGCGCTCGCGATCGCGCGCATCGACGAATTGCAGGACATGCTTGCCCAGGCTGCCGGCGATGGAAAACCCCGTGATGGTGTGCCAGGCGGGATTGAGGAAGGTCCAGGCGCCCTGCAAATCCGTGCGGAACACCACCTCGTTGAGGCTGTTGACGACGTTGCGGTATTCGCGTTCGCTTTTCGCGATGGTCTCGGCCATGCGCTTGCTGTCGCTGATTTCCGTGCGGATGGCGATGTACTGATAGGGCTTGCCGGCCGCATCGAGGAAGGGCACGATGGTGGCGTCCACCCAGTATTGGCCGCCATCCTTGGCGTGGTTGCAGATTTCGCCGTGCCAGACCTGGCCGGCCGTAATGGTTTGCCACATCTGCGCAAAGAAGGCGTCCGCATGCGTGTGCGAGTTGATCAGGCGGTGCGTCTGGCCGACCAGTTCTTCGCGCGCGAAGCCGCTGATGGCGCAGAACTTGTCGTTGACGTAGATGATGGTGCCGGCCGTGTCGGTGATGCTGACAATGGCATGTTGATCCATCGCAAAGCGCTGGTTCTGCAATTCGATGCGGCGCAGCTCCTGCTGCGACACCAGCTCGGCCAGCAGCGCCGACAGGCCCTCGATATCGCCGTCCTGCGGCAGGCGCAGGCCCGAATCGTTGTTGTCGAGCAGGCGCACGGCTGCCACGCGCAGCGACTGGATCACGCGGTTGCGGCTGGCCAGTTCCGTGCGCAGCAAGTCATTCGTCAGGCTCAGCTCATTCGAACTCAGTTCCAGGCTGCGCGAGCGCAAGTCCAGGTCGCGTTCGGACTGCTCGTAGGCGCCGTCGATGCGCTGCAGCAGGGCCGGCAAGCCGGCCAGGAAACCGGCCAGTTCGGGCGGCGTGCCCGCTTGCCCGCCCAGTGCCTGCGCCTGTTCCAGCAAGGCGGCGCAGGCGCTTTCCGAGTCGATGTTGCAGACGCGGTTCAATTGGCGTGCCAGGGTGCGGTTCATGCTTCGCTCAGGACGGTGACGGTCATCGTCTGGTTGTGCAACTGGCACGCGCCGTGCGGCTGGGCGATGCCGATTTCGCCGTTCGAGTAAAAACCGGCGATGCAGGCCGCGCCGCCCAGCTGGTCGGCCACCGCTTCGACTTCTTCCTCGACCCGGTCGCCCATCACCAGCTTGCGTCCCACGCAGCTGACCAGCAGGGTCAGCTGGTCGCCCTGCGCATCGGCATGCGGCGCGACGCCGCGCGCGGCCGTTTCGGCTCCGTCGATCAGCCGGTTGGTACTGGAATGCATCAATTTCAGGTAGCCGTCGGCGAGGATGTCGCCGGCCAGGGTCAGCGACCCCTGTTCCTCGTCGACGGCGAGGATGGTACGGAAGACATTGCTTTTCTCATGCGCGGCCGAGAGCATTTCAAACGGGAACAGCAGCCCCGAGCCGGGCAGGCCGCGCGCATGGTCGCCCAGGTACAGCTTGTAGATGTCCAGCGCCCGCGCGCCGTCCAGGCCATACAGCACGTTGTCGACGCAGCGCGTCACCTTGCGCGCCGGGCCGAACGCTTCCCAGCCCGCATGGCTGCCGTAGCCGAGGCGGATATGTTCGCCGTACAGGCCGACGGCGACGATGGTATTGTCGGCCGCACCGCGCGGACCCAGGGTCCAGGTCTGGCGGAAGGCGCCGCCGTCCGCCGCCAGCCCGCCCGACACCGTCACGCCGGGCGGCAGGTTCGCCTGCAGCCCGGCGATCAGGGCGCTGCCGTTGATGGCCACGCCCGTGCCCAGCATGAAGACGGCGGCCAGGCCGTCCTGCGGCAGGGCCTGCGCCAGGCGCTCGCCCGCGTCGCGCGAGTCCGCCATGTCGCAGATGATGGCGTCGGCAATCGCCACCGTGGTGCGGGCAAAGCAAATGGCGGTGATGACGCAGCTGTCGTCGTAGACGCGCTTGCCGGCGATCTCGCCGGCCGTGGAGCAGCCGGCGACGACGGCGCCCGGCAACTGGCGGCGCAGCGCCGCCGTCAGGCCGGGCGTGGCAAAGTAGGAGCAGGCGCCGAAGACCAGCACCAGGTCGGGCGCCATGGCGGCCAGGGGCGCCAGGGCGGCATCGAAGTCCGCATGGCTGTTCAGGATCAGTTGTTGCACGCGCATGGCAGGTTCCTCGCTTATAGTGGGTGGGCGTCGTGATGGACAGGGTCGGGCAGGCTGTTGCGGATGGCGAGCACCTCGTCCCAGGCCCCCAGGAAGGCGTCGAGGCACAGTGGGCAGAAATGGCTGCCCCTGTTTTGCTCCAGGTACTGGCGCGCCTGGGCCAAAGGCCAGGCCGGCTTGTACGGGCGTTCGGAGCTGAGCGCGTCGAAGACGTCGGCGACGGCGACGATGCGCGCCGGCAGCGGTATCTGTTCGCCCGCCAGGCCATCCGGATAGCCGCTGCCGTCGTATTTTTCGTGGTGGCCGCAGGCGATTTCCTCGGCCAGGCGGATCAGCGGCGAGTCGCTGCCGGCAAGGATATGGCCGCCGATCTTCGCATGCTGGCGCATGATGGCCATTTCATCGGGGTCCAGCCGTCCCGGCTTGAGCAGGATATGGTCGGGCGTGGCCAGCTTGCCCACGTCGTGCATGGGCGCCGCCTTGAGCAGCAGGTCCTGCCATTGCGCGTCGAGGCCCAGTTCCCTGGCGATCAGTGCCGAGTAGCGCGCCATGCGCATGATGTGGGCGCCCGTTTCGGGGTCGCGGAATTCGGCCGCCCGCGCCAGGCGCGCGACCAGCTCCATCTCCCTGGCCGTGACGTTGGCGATGGCCTCGGCCACTTCGTGTTCCAGCAGCTTGGCGCGGTCGGCCAGCATGGTCTGCGCCGTGCGCAGGGCCAGCAGGTTGCGCACGCGCAGGCTGAACTCGATGGTGTCGACGGGCTTGGTGAGAAACTCGGTCACGCCCAGCGAAAAGGCCTGCTTGCGCACGGCGCGGTCGTTTTCGGTGGTGACCATGACGATGGGGATGTCGGCCATGCCCTCCATCTTGCGGAAAATGCTGAGGAATTCGTTGCCCGACAGGCTGGGCATCCGGTAGTCGAGCAAGACCAGGTCCGGCACGTGCGACTCGCACCAGGTCAGCGCATCGATGGGATCGTTCATGCAGACGGACTCGATGGCGCTGGCCTTGCGCGCCAGGGTCGACAGCAGGCTCAGGTTGGTATCGTTGTCATCGACGATCAGGATGCTCATGGTATCTCCGGCGGACGGCGGTCAGTGGCGGGCGGGGCGGCGATGGCCGGCTCAGGCGGCCAGCCTGCCCGTGGCGTGCATGCCCAGGCTGGCCAGCAGGCTGTCGATGTCCAGCACGATGAGCATGCGCTCGTCGAGGGCGCCGATGGCCGTCACGTGGCCGGCCATGGCCGAGCCGTGCAGCTGCGGCGGCGGCTTGATCTGCGCCGGCGCCAGCGGCACCACGTCGGCCACGCGGTCGACCACGATGCCGGTGGCGCCATGCGCGAAGATCAGGATGATGACCACGGTCGAAGCGTCGTAGGCGGGTTCTGCCTGGCCCAGCGCGATGCGCAGGTCGAGCAGCGGCACGATGCTGCCGCGCAGGTGGATGAAACCCTTCAGGAAGGCGGGCGCGTTGGCGATGCGGGTGACGGTGCCGTAGCCGCGGATTTCCTGCACCAGGCCGATGTCGATCGCATATTCCTCCTTGCCGAGTCCAAAGACCAGCAATTCCCGGGCGCCCGCTTGCGCCGGTTGTCCCGCTGCCGCGGCATGTGTGGTGGTCGTTTCCATGTCCTTGCTCCTGTCAGGTATTGCGTGATGCATGAAACTGCGGGGGATGCCGGGCGGCGCTCAAGCCTGCCCGACGCGGTTGCGGCCATTCTTCTTGGCCTGGTACAGGGCGGCGTCGGCTTGCATGAAACCGGCCTTCCAGTCGCCGTTGTGGGGCAGTGGCGCCAGGCTGATGCTGATCGTCGCCGTGATGGGAGCGTGCTCGAAGTCGACGCATGTATCGGCCACGGCGAGGCGGATGCGTTCGGCGACCTGGTGCGCCGTGGCCATGTCTGTATGGGGGAACAGCAAGCCGAATTCCTCGCCGCCCACGCGGGCAACGACGTCGGATGCCCGCGCCTGGGACTGGATCGTCGCTGCCACGGCTTGCAGCACGGCATCGCCGGCCGCGTGGCCATGCTGGTCGTTGACCCGCTTGAAGAAATCGATGTCGGCGATACCGATGGTCATCGGATGGCCCGAGCGCCGGGCCCGCGCGGCCGCGCGCACGGCGTCGATCTCGAAGGCGCGGCGGTTCGGCAGCTGGGTCAGGGGATCGCTGAGGGCGATGCGCTGCAGCTGCTGCCAGCGGGCCGCATTCTGCTGTTCGATGGCGCGTTCGTGGCGCTGGTCGATGAAAAAGGCGCCCATGAAGTTTTCATCATCGAGCTTGCCCAGGTCCATGGCCTTGAGCACGATGGGCAGCATCGAACCATCGCGGTGGCGAATGGCAAAATGGCGCTTGTGGCCCAGCACCCTGGAGCTCTTGTAGCCGGCCAGATACGCGCCGATCTGCGCGCCATGCTGCTCGCGCACGGCGTCGGGCAGCAGCGCCTCGATCTGCTGGCCAGGCAGGCTGCCTGCGTCATAGCCGCTCAGCGCATACATGGCGTCGTTCGCATAGCGGATGCGCGAGCCCGCATCGATGATGACGGCGGCATCATCGGCGGCGTCGAGCAGGCGCAAGGCCAGGATTTGGTTCATGTGCTTGTCCCCTACAAAGAAGCTGGAGATACCGGGAGGTTGAGGGCCTCGCCTTGCGTTCTCCTTTGAGCTCATCATACACCAAATAAAAATGATTTCAACGAATATTATGATTTTCATGATTTATGTTGATTTTTCACACAAGCAGGTTTGCGCATGGACGGTGTCAAAAGCCTGTTTTTGCGCCACATCCTCAGTGTGGAGAGGCCAATTTTTTCCGTCGCACGGCTTTCCGCCGGGAAGAAAAATTCATTTTTCATGCATTTATTTATTGTATTTGGTAAATTTATGCAGCAAAATAGAGTGGAGACGGACCAGTAACGGTCGATACAGGAGACGGACATGCATACGACGATGTCGGCAAGGAGCAGCAAAGAGGCAGGCAAGGGCCGCCCGCACGGGCCGGGCGCGGGCGTCCGCCGTTCATCCGTGCCGCGCCTGAAGGCGATCGGCTACCTGGTACTGTTGTTTGCCGTGGTGCCGGCCGCGGCCTGCATCGCCACGGGGCGCGCCGGCGTGCCGGTGCTGTTCAGTACTACGTGCGGCGTGGTGTCGTGCGCGGCGCTGGCTGGCAACGTCCCTGGCTGGTAGGTGGCGTCTACCAGGCCTGGCTGACGGTGTAAATCAGCAGGCCGGCCAGGCCGCCCACGATGGTGCCGTTGATGCGGATGAATTGCAGGTCGCGCCCGATGGCCAGTTCGATGCGCTCGCTCATTTCGTCCTTGCTCCACAGGTCCAGGCGGGCGGCGATAAAGGCGCCCACTTCGCCTCGGTAACGGCGCACCAGCGCGCCGCTGCCGGCGACGATGGCGCCGTTCAGCCATTCCCGCGCAGCTTGGTCCGTGCCGAGCACCTGGCCCGTGTTGCGCGCCAGGCCGGCGATCGCTTGCGCCAGCACGGGGACATCCGTGTGCAGGTCGGCCAGCAGGCGCGCGCGGATGGCGCCCCACAGCTCGCCCAGCATGGCTTGCAGCGTGTCGCTGGCGATCAGCTGCAGCTGGTAGCGGCGCACCGTTTCCTGCCACTGCGGGTCGGCCTTCAGGTGCAGCGCGCTGTCGGCGATCCAGCCGGCCATGCGCTGGCGCAGCGGGTGGGCCGGATCGATGCGCACGGCGAGGGCAAACTTTTGCAGCGAGGCGATCATGCGCGGCTCGTACGCTTTCACGGCCTTTTTCACCAGCGCGTTTTCGATCTGGAAGGCGCCCAGCACGAAGTCGCCGATGGCGGCGTGGTGCGCCTCGTCGTCCAGGTAGGCGGCGCTGCGGTCGAGCAGGAAGTCCAGCAGCAGCTGCGGCTTGCCGTCGGCGATCAGCGCATCGATGCAGTCGGCCGCCACGTCCGATACATTCAATTGACCCAGGTAGGCGCTGGCCTGTTCGCGCAGCAGCCGCCCCAGTTTGTCATGGTCGGCCATCGCCAGCAGCTGTTTCGCCACGTCGGCGCCGGCGATGCCCAGCTGCCGCGCGTGGGCCTCGTCACTGAGCCAGGCTCCCAGGCGCGCGGCGGGATCGGCTTGCGCGATCCGCTCGGCGATGCCTTGCTCGGTAATGAAATGGTTTTCCACGAAGGCGCCCAGGCTGCGCCCGATGTCGGCCTTGCTGTTCGGGATGATGGCCGTGTGCCACAGGGGAATGCCCAGCGGATGGCGGAACAGGGCGACGACGGCAAACCAGTCGGCAATCGCGCCCACCATCGATGCTTCGGCGAATGCCTCCACGTAGCCCCAGGCGGGGTGGCCGCCCCGCTGCGAGCGGGCCACGGCGAAGACCAGCGCGGCCAGCAGCAGCAAGCCGGCGGCCAGCCACTGCATGCTGCGCAGGCGCGCGCGCTTGAGCTGGTCCGTGCTCTGCTCCAGCTGTGCGATGAGGTCGGGGGAAGGTTGCATGGATGGCGGCCTGCAGGGTTGCGAGACCGCCATCTTACTGCGATGGCGCAGTGACGGGCTTACTGTTGCGGATGCAGCAGCGAACGGCGGCGCGCGTAGCCGAAGTAGATGACCAGGCCGATCACCAGCCAGATGGAAAAGGCCATCCAGGTGACCCAGCTGAGGAAGGTCATCAGGCCCACGCACAGGATCACGGCCAGCGTCGGCACGTACGGCACGCCGGGGCAGCGGAAGGCGCGATGCAGGTCCGGGCGCTTCTTGCGCAGCACCACCACGGCGACGGAGACCATGGTGAAGGCGGCCAGGGTGCCAATGTTGATCAGCTCGGCGAGGATGTTGAGCGGGATCACGGCGGCGATCAGGCCGAAGACGATGCCGACCAGCCAGGTGGCGAAGAACGGCGTATGGAAGCGCGGGTGCACGGTCGACAGGCGCTTGGGCAGCAAGCCGTCGCGCGACATGGCGAAGATGATGCGCGTCTGGCCGAAAGCCATCACCAGGATCACAGTGGTCATGCCGAGGATGGCGCCCAGGTCGACGAAGCCGGCGATCCAGTTTTCACCCGCATATTGCAGGGCCAGCGAGACGGGATGGTCGACGCCGAGGAATTTTTGATATGGCACGATGCCCGTCATGATGGCCGAGACCACCACGTACAGCACGGCGCACACGGCCAGCGAGCCGATGATGCCGATCGGCAGGTCGCGCGACGGTTTCTTGACTTCCTCGGCGGCCGAGGTGACGGCGTCGAAGCCGATGAAGGCGAAGAACACGAGGGCGGCGGCGCTCAGCATGCCGTGGTAGCCGAACGGCATGTAGGGCTGCCAGTTGGCCGGCTGCACGTGGCGCGCGCCGAAGATGATGAACAGCAGCACCACGCCCACCTTGATGGCCACCATGATGTTGTTCAGGCGCGCCGATTCGCGCACGCCCCAGCCCAGCATGGCTGTCAGCAGCAGCATGATGACGAGGGCCGGCAGGTTGATGAAGGTCGTCACGCCGGGCAGGGCGCCCGGCGCGGCCGTCAGGGCCACGGGCAGTACGATGCCAAAGCCCGACAGCAGCGACTGGAAGTAGCCGGACCAGCCGACGGAGACGGCGGCCGCGGCCAGGCCGTATTCGAGCAGCAAGTCCCAGCCTATCATCCAGGCGGCCAGCTCGCCCAAGGTCGCATAGCTGTAGGTGTAGATGGAGCCGGCCACGGGCACGGTGGAAGCGAATTCCGCGTAGCAGAGGGCGGCAAAGCAGCAGGCGACGGCCGCCACGACGAACGACAGCGACAGGGCGGGGCCGGCCGTCAGCGCACCCGTGCCGGTAAGCACGAAAATACCGGTGCCGACGATGGCGCCGATGCCCATGAGCACAAGGTCGAACGGTCCCAGCACCTTGGCCAGACCTCCCGGCTTCTTGCTGTGGGCAATCATGTCATCCAAATTCTTGGTTCTAAATAAGCTCACTGTGTCTCCTGGTGGTTTTTGTCATGGCGCCATTGCCGCCTCGTGAGTAGCACGACGCAGCCAGATTCTAGCCCACGCGCCCGTGATTCCAGAAGGAAAACCGTACGCTACCGTGCGCGCCCGCCTTGTCAACTTGCCCGGCACGCAAAAAAAAGCCCCGGGATGATGGACCGGGGCCGTAAAGGAGACTGCTACAAATGGTTACTCGGGCTTACTTGGAAAAGTGCGCCTCGATCTCTTCCAGGGTCTTGCCCTTCGTCTCCGGCAGCAGGAAGGCGGCCGCCAGGAAGTAGAGCACGGTGCAGCCGGCGCCGAAGAAGAACAGGGTCGAATAACCGTGCAAGCCCACGGTCGGCAGGAAGATGGCGGCGATCACCGTCGAGACGAACTGGTTGACCAGCAGGGCGATACTCATGCCGTTCGAGCGGATGCGGGTCGGCATCAGCTCGGACAGGGCCAGCCACACGCACACGCCCGGTCCCACGGCAAAGCTGGAGACGAACACGCAGATGGCGATCGCCACCAGCCAGCCGTGCGTGGACGGGGGTACGGGGCCCAGGCTGGCCTTCTCGATGCGCAGCGGCGCCTCGCGCCCGGCGGCCGGGTCGGCGAACGGATTGAGGTGCAGCTTGCGGAAGAACACGCCGATCACGCTGTCGGCCTGTACGGCGTCTTCGCGGGTGATCGTCACCTGGCGCAGCACGGGATCGTCGCTGCGCAGGCTTTTCACGTTGGTGAAGGGGCCGTAGGCGTAGGCGATGGTCAGCTGCTGCGGCGTGCCGTCGGCGGCCGCGCCCAGGGCCGTCAGGGTGGCCGCATCGAGGTGCACGGCCAGGCCGTCGTTTTGCACTTGGGCGGCGATGGCGGGGCGTACGTCGGCCAGGTGGGCTTCCGCGCCGCGGAACAGCAAGCCGGCCGCCAGCAGCGAGACGACGATGCCGCCCGTGCCCAGCATCAGCAGGAACTTGCGGCCCTTGCGGTCCACCAGCAGCACGGCCACCACGGTCATCACGGCGTTCAGCACTTTCAACAAGACATCCGCCATATTGGCCGAGGCGCCCGACAGGCCCGCCTGGTTGAGGATATTGACGACATAGGCGAGGATGGAATTGATACCCGTCGCCTGCGTGCAGGCGAGGATCAGACAGGCCAGCAGGAAGGGCAGCACGTAGCGGCGGCTCAGCAGCGGGTCCTTGGCCCTGGCATTGCCGCTGGCCTTGGCCGCGTTTTCGGGCGTGTCGAGCATTTCGCGCAGTTCCAGGTCGGCGGCAGCGGGCAGGCGCGTGCGCAGCAGCGACTGGCGCGCCTGTTCGACGCGGCCGCGGCGTGCCAGCCAGCGCGGCGACTCGGCCAGCAGCAGGGCGCCGATGGTAAACACGAGGCCCGGCGTCAGGCAGACCCAGAAGATGCTGCGCCAGGCGTGGTCCTTGGCCGTGAAGATGGCGGCGATGCGGCCCGCTTCCGGCAAGGCTTGCGCCGCCTGCGTGGCCGTTTCCACCGTCTGCGCCTGCTGCAGGCCGATCAGGGCGGCGGCCACCAGGCCGATGGTCAGCAGCAGCTGGAACAGGGCGGCGCCCCGTCCCCGCTGTTGCGCGGGCAGGCATTCGGCCAGGTACAGGGGCACGACGACGCCGATGAAGCCGCCGCTGATGCCTTGCAGCAGACGGCCCAGCAGCAGCGGCATGTAGCCGTCGGCCAGGGCGATCAGCGGGATGCTGGCGCTGAACAGGGCGCCGGCCAGGAACATCACCCAGCGCCGGCCCAGGATATCGGCCAGGGCGCCGGCGAACAGCGACGACAGGACTGAACCCAATAGCACGGCGGCGACGATAAAGCTCAGCTGCTGGGCCGTCAGTTTCCAGGCCACGGAGGCCGTTGATTCCAGGTAGGGCAGGGCGCCGGCGATGATGCCGATGTCTATGCCGTACAGCAATCCCCCCATGCCGGCAATAAATAGCAGGTAGCGCATGGCCCACACGGGGGCCTTGTGTGACGTGTCGTGCATGGTAACTCCGGGACGGGGTTGAGGTAGGTTGAGGTGGTCTAGCGGGTGGAAAGATCGATGGCCGCGCCTTCGACGAAGACGGACACTGGCTGTAGTGTGGAATCGAGGACGACGATATCGGCCCAGGCGCCCGGTGCCAAACGGCCCCGTTCGGATTCGCCCAGGTAATCGGCCGGGTACAGCGACAGGCGGTTCGAGGCGTCGGCCAGGTCCAGGCCCAGGTCGACGAAATTGCGCAGGGCCTGGTCCATGGTCAGCACGCTGCCGGCCAGCGAGCCCGTGGCCAGGCGCACGCAGCCCATGCATTTGTAGACGCGCTGCGTGCCCAGGCCGTATTCGCCATCTGGCATGCCGGTGGCCGAGGTGGCGTCCGTCACGCCGTACAGGCGCGGGATGGCGCGCAGGGCGGCGCGCAGGGCACCCTTGGCCACGTGCTGCAGGTCGGGGATGATTTCCGCGTATTCGGCATGCGCCAGCGCCGCGCCCACCATGCCGGGGTCGTAATGCGTCATGCCCGTCATGCCGTTGTACAGGTGGGTAAAGCCGGAGACTCCGGCTTGCAGCGCGGCCACGCCTTCGTCATACGTGCCGGCGCTGTGGCCGATCTGCACGCGGATGCCCATCGCCGCCAGTTGCGGGATCAGTTCCAGATGGCCGGGGATTTCCGGCGCCATGGTCAAGACCTTGATGGGCGCGATGGCGTGAAAGCGCTGCACGAGAGCCAGGCTCGCCTGCACCACGTCGGGCGGCTGCGCGCCCAGGCGGTGCAGGTTCAAAAACGGTCCTTCCAGGTGCACGCCCAGCATGCGCGCGCCGTTGGCGGGACGTTCGGCGATGACGCCGGCCAGGCCTTGCAGGGCGCGCACGATCGAGGGCTCCTTGGCCGTCAGGGTGGTGCCCAGCAGGGCCGTGGTGCCGTGGCGCGCATGCACCTGCGCCACGGTGGCGCCCGCGTTGCCGCCTTCCATGATGTCGACGCCAGCCGCGCCATGCACGTGCAGGTCGATGAAGCCGGGCAGGATGGTCAGCGCGCTGTCGGCGGCAGGGTCTTCCTGTATCTGGACGATGCGCTGGTCAAAAGTGATGGTGCCCGTGATCCAGCCAGATGGGGTAAGGATTCTGCCGCTCAGCATGTGTTATTCCGCTATAAAAAGTTCGATGCCCAGCTTTTGCAGCCCTTCGCGGTATTCCTGGCTGATGCTGGCATCGGTGATGACGGTATCGACGCGGTCCAGTTGCACGATGCGGTGCAGGCTGACGCGGCCGAACTTGGAGGCATCCGTGAGGACGATGATTTTCTTGGCCCGTTCCACCATCTTGTGGTTCAGGCTGGCTTCAGCTTCGTGGTGGGTAGTGACGCCAAACTGCAGGTCGAAGCCGTCCACGCCCAGGAACAGCTTGTCGAAGCTGTAGGCCTGCAAGCAGGTCTCGGCCTGGCTGCCCTGGATCGACAGCGACTGCTTGCGCAGCAGGCCGCCCGTGAGGATCAGGTCCACGCCGGGCGCGTCGGCCAGTTCCCACGCGATGTTGAGGCCATTCGTGGCCACCGTCACGCCCGTCGCATCGCGCAGATGGCGCGCCAGCGAGATGGTGGTGGTGCCCGAGTCGATGATGATGTTGTCGCCCGGTTCCACCAGCCGCGCCGCATAGGCGCCGATGCGCTCCTTCTGCTCGTGGTTGATGGCGTCCTTCTGGCGTATCGTATGCTCGGGCGGCGGCGTGCGCGTCAGGGTCGCGCCACCGTGGCTGCGCGTGGCCATGCCTTGCGCTTCCAGCGCATTCAAGTCGCTGCGGATGGTGACCGCGGACACGCCGAGCTTTTCCACCAGATCGGTCACCTGCACCGATCCCTGCTGGGCAAGCATTTGGAGGATGGATTCACGGCGTTGGCTGGTATTTCGCATGGTGGCGGGCTCAGTAAAAAATGAAAATACCGAGCTTAACAGATTGCCGCTTCGGCAATGACGGCCACTGCCGCATTGCGGTTGCAGGCGCGCGCATATTGCGCCAGCAAGCTGCCGATCTTGTGCTCGATCAAGGCCGGCGCCTGCGCTTGCAGGCTGCCCTGCACCACGGCCGCATACTGTTCCGGCAAATGCTGGCTCAGGAGCGGCAGCGGAATCGCGAGTGCATCGAGGTTGGCCAGCAGCTTGCCGACGGCAGCCGCCACTTCCGGCTCGCCCCAGTAATAGCGGCAACGGTCGCTCAAGCCGTAGCGGCGCATCAGACGCTGTTCTTCCGGCGTGCCCAGGTAATGCTTGATCCAGTTCTTCGGCTTGGCCACCATCACGTCGTCGAGTACCTGCATCAGCTGCGAGGTGGCGTGCGCCGGCAGCAGTTCTTCCTCGATCTGGCACAGGGCGAACAGCGCCTCGCGCAGGGCGAAGGTGGCGGCCGGGCCCACTTTCAGGATGGCGAAATGGTCGCGCACCATGGTGTGCAGCGCCGATTCGCGCTGGTAGTCGGTGGAGTGGGCTTCGAACACGAGGCCAGGCTGCTCGGCGACGAAGGCCGACAGTTCGGCGGCGGCATCCGCATCGTAATGCTGGATGCTGCTCTGGTCGAAATCGACACCCGGCTGCACCACCATGGCGATGACGCGGCGCCAGGCGTCGTGCAGGCCGTTGTCGAGGAAGGCGCGGCAATGCACGTCGAGGGTGCGGCGCGCCGCTTGCGGGCTGGTGACGGCGCCGGCCTGCGCCAGCGATGCTTCGCCGCCGGGAATCGGCACTTCCGTGCCGATCACGTAGACGGGCGGCGCGAAGCCGGCCGCGGCGGCCGCCGCTTCGGCGACGATGCACAGGCGCGCCGAACGGGCGGCCACGGTTTCATCGTCGAGCTGCAGGGGGTCGTCGGCACAGCGCATGCTGCAATCGAGGTGGATTTTATGGAAGCCGGCCGACGCATACGCGGCGATCAGCGTCTCGGCGTGGTCCATGGCGGTGGCCGCATCGAGGTGCTGCCAGGCGTTCGGACCCAGGTGGTCGCCGCCCAGTACCAGGCGGCTGGCGGGGAAGCCCTGTTCGCGGGCCAGTGCCAGCATGGTGTCGCGGAAAACGGCCGGCGTCATGCCCGTGTAGCCGCCAAACTGGTCGACCTGGTTCGACGTCGCTTCGACCAGCAGCACGGTATCGTAGTCGCTGGCCACGTGCATGGCGGCGCGCAGCACGCTCGGGTGGCTGCAGCAGACGGCGTACAGGCCCACGCGCTCGCCGCGGCGGTGCGCCTTGATCACTTGCTGGATGGGAGACAGGGTAAAAGTCGGGTTTTCCGCTTGCTTCATCATGTTTACGCCTTTATATGTTGTCGTATCAAAAGTGCCGCGCCGCGCGCGCCGCCGGCGTCGCCAAAGCGGGGCGGCAAGATGGGCGGCACGTGCACGCCGGGGAACAGGTGGCGCTTCACGGCGGCCGGCAGCTTGTCGTACAGGTGCGGCAATTTGGACAGGCCGCCGCCGAGCACGATGACGTGCGGGTCGTAGGCCAGTACCAGGCCGGCCAGGGCGTGGCCCAGCAAGTCGAGGTGCACGGCCACCGTGCGTTCGGCCACGGCGTCGCCCATGTTGGCGCGCGCCACGATGGCCAGCGGTTCGGCGCCATCGCCGCCAAAGTGCGCATGGAGTTTGCTCATGGCGGGGCCGGAGACGTAGCGTTCCAGGCAGCCCGCCTTGCCGCACGGGCAGGAATAGTCGATCAGGCCATGCTGCGCCAGCAGGGTGGCGGGCAGGCTCCAGTGGCCCCACTCGCCGGCCACGCCGTTAAAGCCGCGCAGCAGCTGGCCGCCCACGCAATAGCCGCCGCCGGCGCCCGTGCCGAGGATGGCGCCGAACATGCTGGCGGCATTGTCGGCCGCGCCGCCTTGTGCTTCCGACAGGGCGAAACACTGGCAATCGTTGCCGATGGCGACAGGGCGCTGCAAGGCTTGCTGCAGGGTTTGCGCCACCAGGCGGCCGTTCAGGGCCGGCACGTTGGAGCTCAGTTGCCGGCCGCTGGCGCTGTCGATCACGCCGGGTAAACCGATGCCGACAGGCGCCGTCGCGCCCAGGGCGGCGTCGCCGCGCGCCACCAGGTCGACGATGGCTTGCACGAAAGCGCTAAAATCGTCGCCCGGTGTGGCCACGCGTTCGCGGAACACCTCGCTCAGCGCGCCGTCGCGGTCGGCAAAGGCGACCAGCTCCATCTTGCTGCCGCCGATGTCGATGCCGTGGTAGCCGGCCGCGTGATTAGAATTGGTCATGGCCATAGATGGTGACGCCTTGCACGACACGGTTGACGATGCCGCCGGCGAATGGGTTGTCGGGGCGCAGTTGCAGCAGCGCGGACTGGTGCAGCGCATATTGCTGGGCCATCAGCAGCCACAGCGGGGCCAGCCAGGCGTCGGGCCAGGCCGGCGCGTCGGCCGACAGGTCGCCGCCGATGCCTACCGTCAGGCATGTCTGCGCCACGCTGTCGCGCTGCAGCTCCTTGAGCAAATCATATTCGTACTGGCGCGCCAATGGCTTGCTGCTGCGCAGCAGGATCACCAAGGACTCCGTGGTGACGGCCGATTTCGGGCCATGGCGGAAACCCAGGGGCGTATTTGCCATCGCCATCACGCGGCCGCCCGTCAATTCGAGGATTTTCAGGGCCGCTTCCTTGGCCAGCGCTTCCAGCGGGCCGCTACCCAGGTAGACCACGCGCTGCACGGGTGTCGAGCCCAGGTCCGCCACGGGCGCCGACCAGTCGCGCAAGGCTTGTTCGCCCAGCTGCGCCAGGGTCTCCAGGCGCGCCACGTCGACGTCCTTGCCCAGTACCGACAGGGCGGCCAGCAGCATGCTGCTAAAGCTGCTGGTCATGGCGAAGCCGCGGTCGCAGCTGCCTTCCGGCATCAGCAGGTTATACGTATTGCTGTCGTTGGCGCCCTGGCGCGCCAGCTTGCCGTCGGCGTTGCAGGTGATGTTCAGGAAGCGCGCGCCGGGCACGACCTGGCGCAGCAGCTCCACGGCCGCCAGGCTTTCCGGGCTGTCGCCGCTGCGGGCAAACGAGACGAGCAGGGTGGGCGCATCCGCTTCCAGGTACAGCTCATGGTGCGTCAGCAGGGTGGTGGTGGCGATGGCGCGGATCTGCGCGGGCCAGGCCGCGTTCAGGGTGTCGACGACGATTTCGCCCACATACGCCGAGCTGCCGGCGCCCGTCAGGATCACGCGTTGCAGGGGATTGGACAGCGCGTCGCCCAGGAAGGCGGCCAGGCTGGCTTGTTCATTGCGCAAAATGCCGGCCAGCGCGCGCCAGATGGCCGGCTGGTGGACGATTTCCTCGGCCGTGTGCAGGCCGCCGATGTCGCGCCAGGTTTGAATGTCACGCTGAAGAAGGGTAGTCATGGGAGGTCAGTAAAGTGTTTGTTGGAGAAAGCATAAATACTAAATTTCGAAAAGTCAAATACGAAAGTAAAACGAAAGTAAATAGTTGTGCGGCTTGCGAAATAATGTCGTCTTATTGGCGTTTTCCTGGAACACATTCGTGTTGCGGTGCCGCATGAAACCCAGTCGTGCCGCCGCCTGTCGCTGAAATGCGACGATAACGAAAGTATGTTTTGTGACATTTTGGTGAAACGTAAGAAAAATGCGCCAATCCTGGGCATTTTATTAATAAATTGCCGCTTTAACTTTCTTTTTGTTGACGATATTTATTTTTCTTCTTAAAGTAATTTCATTGAATCACTTCTGAAAGCCAGCAGATGAAACCTCTCCCGCTTCCCCGCCGCGTCCTTGCCGCCTGTGTCCTCGCTGCCCTTGCCACCCTGGCTGCCCCTGGCCTGCAGGCCGCGACTATCGGCAATCTGCAGTCGCTGTCCGCCGTGCATGCAGCCGACGTGGCCAAGGGCGAGGCACTGGGCTGGGATCTGCGCAGCGACACTGGCATGCAGCTGCATATCAGCCTGCCGCAGGCGGACGTGCTGCGCATCCAGGCGGGCGGCAAAGGGGGCTTGACGGGGCCCGGCGACAAGGCCGCGCCCATCGTCGTGGGCCAGCCTGCCGCGCAGGTGGCATACCAGATCGATGAACAGCCGGAGCATATCGTGATCCGCACCGAAAGCCTGAGCCTGCGCATCGACCGCAAACCCTTGCGTTTTACCTTGTACCGCAAGGGCGATGCGGTGCCGCTGTGGCGCGAGGTGCAGCCGCTGTCGCTCGACGACAAGCAGGGCGTGCAGGTGCTATCGAGCTTGCCGGGCGAGCGTTATTTTGGCGGCGGCCAGCAGAATGGCCGCTTCGAATTCAAGGGCAAGCAGGTGCCCGTGTCGTATTCGGGCGGCTGGGAAGAGGGCGACCGGCCGAATCCAGCGCCATTTTTGATGAGTTCACGGGGTTGGGGCATGCTGCGCAATACCTGGTCCGACGGCAATTACGATTTGCGCGACAAGGAACAGATCTCGCTGCAGCACGCGGAAGGGCGCTTTGATGCGTATTTCTTCGTCGGCAAGGACTTGCGCGACGTCGTCGCCCGTTACACGGACTTGACGGGCCGCGCGCGCATGCTGCCCCGCTGGGCGCTCGAATACGGCGATGCCGATTGCTACAACGATGGCGACAACGTGAAAAAGCCCGGTTCCGTGCCCAAAGGCTGGACCGACGGCCCCACGGGCAAGACGCCGGACGTGGTGGAAAGCGTGGCGCGCCAGTACCGAGACCACGACATGCCGGGCGGCTGGATCCTGCCCAATGACGGCTATGGCTGCGGCTACACGAACTTGCCGGAAACGGTGAAGGGCCTGGCCGGCTATGGCTTCCGCACGGGCCTGTGGACGGAAAACGGCGTCGACAAGATCGCCTGGGAAGTGGGCCAGGCGGGCAGCCGCGTGCAAAAGCTGGACGTGGCGTGGACGGGCAAGGGCTACCAGTTTGCCATGGATGCGAACAAGTCGGCCTACGACGGCATCCTGAACAACTCCGACAGCCGCCCGTTTTTGTGGACGGTGATGGGCTGGGCCGGCATCCAGCGCTACGCCGTGGCGTGGACGGGCGACCAGAGCGCCAGCTGGGACTACATCCGCTGGCACATCCCCACCCTGATCGGCTCGGGCCTGTCCGGCCAGGCGTATGCATCGGGCGACGTGGATGCCATCTTCGGCGGCAGCCCGGAAACCTATCTGCGCGACTTGCAGTGGAAGAGTTTTACGCCCGTCCTGATGGGCATGTCCGGCTGGGCCGCGGCCGAGCGCAAGCATCCGTGGTGGTTCGAGCAGCCGTACCGCGACATCAACCGCCGCTATTTGAAGCTCAAGATGCGTTTGACGCCGTATATGTATACCCTGGTGCGCGAAGCGGAGCAATCGGGCGCGCCGCTGGTGCGCGGCCTGATGTGGGATTATCCGCAAGACCCGGCCGCCTACACGGAAGCCTATAAGTATCAATTCCTGCTGGGGCGCGACGTGCTGGTGGCGCCCGTCTACCGCAGCCAGGCCGTCAGCGGCGGCTGGCGCAAGGGCATCCACCTGCCGCAAGGTACGTGGTACGACTACTGGGATGGCCGCCAGGCCACGGCGGACGCGAAAGGGCGCGACCTGGACCTGCAGGTGACGCTGGACAAGCTGCCCGTGTTCGTGCGTGCCGGCGCCATCCTGCCCATGTATCCGGAAATGCTGTACGACGGCCAGAAGCCGAAGGACCAGCTCACGCTGGACATCTACCCGCACGGCGACTCCCAGTACACCCTGTATGAAGACGATGGCAACACGCGCCAGTACCAGGGCGGCGCCTTCAGCCAGCAAGTCATCCGCATGCGCCAGACGGGTGGCGACGTGCAGGTCGACATCGGTACCGTCGATGGCAAGTACCAGGGCCAGGAAGCGCGCCGCGGCTATGCGTTGCGCATGCTGGCGGGCCAGCGCCCGACCGCCGTCAAGGCGGGCGAACGGTTGCTCGCCGCGTCCGCCGACCGTGCCGCCTACGACAAGACAAGCGAAGGCTGGTATTTCGACGCTGCCGACCGGCAAGGCACCCTGAACGTGAAAGTGGCGGCGCAGGATATCCGCCAGCCCTTGACCATGCAGGTGGCCGGCGCGCTGGCCGTGGCGAGAGTCGATGCCGACTTCCCCGTCGCCCCCGTGCCGGGCCGCGCCTTGCCGGCCGATGCCATGCAGGTGGTGGCGCGTCCTGCGGAAGAAAGCGGCTATCCGCTGGAAAACGCTTTCGATGGCAAGCCGGAGACGTGGTTCCGTACCGTGCGCAGCCCGTCCGTGAAAAGCGGTCCGCATGAATGGGTGATCGGCTTTACGGAGCGGCGCCTGGTCGATGGCATCGAACTGGCGCCGCGCAACGACCAGCACTGGAAGCATGGCCAGGTGCGGGATTACGAAATCTACGTCGGCGACAACAACGGCGAGTGGGGCGCGGCGCTTGCGCGCGGCACACTCAAGCTGGAACAGGGCGTGCAGACGATCAATTTCCCCGCCACGGCAGGGCGTTTGCTGCGCTTCCGCGTCATGAGCACGCAAAATCCGGAAGGCGACGGCGCGGCGTCCACCGACCCGATGGTGACGGCGGCGCAGGCCGGGCCGGTGGCGCGAGCGTTCGACGCGGCGCTGGCGACCGACGTGGCGCCCGTGACCTTGTCCGAATTCCGCGTGCTCGAACACCGCGTGGCCGAAGGCGAGGAGGTGCAGCGCTACCTGTCGGACCTGGCACTGCCGAAGAATATCGCGAAAGACCGGCCAGCCGGCAAGGCGGCCGAAATGCGCATGAACGGGCTGTGGTTCCGCAAGGGCCTCGGCGTGGGACCAGTCAGCCGCATCGACTTGCAGCTGGCGGGCAACTGGAATCTGCTGCGCGCCGACCTGGGCGTGGACGATAGCTGCCGCAGCGCGGGCGGCTTGCAATTCCAGGTCTGGAGCGGCGAGCGGCTGCTGTACGACAGCGGCCTGGTCACGGCTCCCGGGGTAGTCAAGCCCGAAATCGACGTGCGCGGCCTGAGCCAGCTCAGTTTGCGCACCCTGGGCGCGCGCGGCGCCCACCCGGCCCAGGTCTGCGGCAACTGGGCCAACGCCGTATTGACCGGCACGGAAGGCGCGACCGTCAAACCGCGCTAACCGCAATCACTTCATTTCACCAAATCGAGCCCCTCTTCGGACCGGGGAGGGGCTCTTGCAGCCTTACGAAAACAAATCACTTATAAAAGGGAGTCGGGAATGCACTTGAAAAAACTGATGGCCGCCATGGTGGCGGTAGGGCTGGCGTCGACAGCGCTGGCAGCGGAGGAGGAAAAACTGGCGCGCGTCGAAGTGACGGGTTCCAGCCTGAAGCGCATCAACGCGGAAACGGCGTCGCCCGTGCAGGTGATCAACGCCAAGCAGATCGAAAACATGGGCGCGCTCACCTTGCTGCAGGTGCTGGACAATCTGCCCGCGGCCCGCCCGGCGCAGCAGGACTTCCGCTCGATGTTCACGGGTTCCGATGGCGGCTCGCAGGCGAACTTGCGCGGCATGGGCGCGCAGGGCACGCTGGTGCTGCTCAATGGCCGCCGCCTGTCGTTCTACGGCGCCCCGGCAGGCTTCCAGACCATGTTCGTCAATATCGACGCCATTCCCGCCGCCGCCATCGAGCGCATGGAAATCCTGACGGACGGCGCGTCGGCCGTGTATGGCTCTGATGCCGTGGCCGGCGTTATCAACGTGATCACCAAGAAGTCGTATCAAGGCCTGGAAGCGCGCGCCAACGGCGAGTTTTCGCCCAGTGTGAAAGCCTATGGCGAGCGCCAGGCCAGCGTGCTGTATGGCGTGGGCGACCTGGCCAGCGACGGCTACAACGTCTACGGTTCCGTGAACGTCTACCAGCGCGACCGCATCGCGCTGGCCGATACCTGGCAGAAGCGCCCCTCGTATTTTTATGTGAACAATCCCAATTTCATCCCGAACATGCGCGTGGGCGTGGGCAGCGAGCCGGGTGTGATGAATCCGGGGACCTTCTTTGTCTTCGACAAGGCCAACAACAATGCGCGCACGCAGCGCGCCGCACCCGGCTGCAATAACAGCATCACCGAAGCGTCGGGCACGCGCTGCGTGTGGAATGCGCTGCCCAACCAGCTCGATACGGGCCCCACCTCGGAACGCGCCACGGCCTACCTGAGCGGCCGGCTGAAGCTGGGCGGCGACATGGAAGCGTTCGCGGAAGGCGCCTTCACCCACATCAAGATGCGCGGCGAGAATGGTCCGTCCAGCTTCAACAGCGGCAGCACGAACAACTGGTTCGCGCGCAACACGGGCAATACCCTGAACACCTTCGCCACGCCTTTTCTGAGTCCGAACAACGTCTACCTGAAGGGCAAGCTCGATGCCGATATGCTGGCCAAGATGGGCGGCGCGGCGGGCTTGAACTACCTTCTGCAGGATGCCACGGGCCACTTCGGCCAGAAGAATGTCGATGAAAACTACCGCGCGCTCGTCGGCCTGCGCGGCAGCATCGGCGGCGGCTGGGATTTTGAAACGGCACTCAGCGTGGCAGGCAGCCATTCCACCCTGTTCCAGACGGCCAACCTGAATATCAATGGCTTCAAGCAGGCGTTCGGCCCGTTCACGAAAGATCCCGTCAGCGGCCGCACGTATATCTCGGACAATCCCGCCTACAAGTTCGGCGAAATCAGCGAAGCCAACGCAGCGCTGCTGCGCGCCGCCTATCCGACCTTCGCCATCGAATCCTGGACCAAATTGATGACCTGGGATGCAAAGCTGGAAGGAACTTTGTTCAAGCTGGGCGAGCGGGAAGTGCGCGCCGCCGTGGGCACCAACGTCATGCGCGAGAGCTTTCTCACGCCCGGCAACGCGGATGCGGCCAATGGCCTGATCACGCAGCAGGGCGGTTCCTGGTTCGATGGCAAGCGCACCATCGCCGCCGTGTTTGGCGAAGTGGTGGTGCCGCTCAGCGAGACCCTGGAAGTCAACGCGGCCGCGCGCCTGGACAAATACCCGCATTTCTCGGCCAACCTGGCGCCCAAGCTGGGCGTGATCTGGCGCGCGCGGCCCGACCTGATGCTGCGCGGGACGTATTCGGAAGGTTTCCGCGCGCCCAACCTGGCTGAATCGGGTTCGGGCGGCGTCTTTGCGCAGGTGGGCGGCATCCGCGACACGGTGCGCTGCGATGAAACGAATGCCATGGCGCGCGCCCTGATGAAGTCCAAGGTGGCGACGGATGCGGACCTGGGCAAGAGCCTGCTCAATTCGAACTGCTCGACGACGGTGGGCGGCCTGACGCCGCCAAACCAGAACCTGCGTCCGGAAAAGGCCAAGATTTCCACCGTGGGCCTGGTGCTGCAGCCGGCCAAGGACGTGAGCATCTCCATCGATTACTGGTTTATCAACCGCCGCGACGAAATCGTGCGCCAGGACTTCAACGAGCTGTTTACGGAACTGGTGGACAAGTACGGCCCGACCCTGGCCGGCACGTCCAGCGCCATCCGCAACGACTTGACGGACGCGGACCGGGGCAATATGGCGGCGGTGGCGGCCATGTGCGCCAATCCCGCCAATGCGGGCGTGTGCGCGGGCGGCGTGCCGGGCTACTCGGTGGGCAACCTGGGTGGCTTGATCAACTCGTACTCGAACCGCGGCCGCACCCTGATGGACGGCGTGGACATCGATGCGCGCACGCGCTTTGCGCTCGGTGACTGGGGCAAGCTGAGCACGGGCATCGCCGCCACCATCCGCAAGCGCGACACCCATGACAGCGAAGACGGCAGCGACATCAAGGGCAATACCGTCGGCTACTACGATTCGCCGCGCTACCGCGCGACAGTCAACGCCGACTGGAGCTACCGCAACTTCGTCAGCAGCGTCTTCATCAACTATTCGGGCAAGACGCGCTGGGCCTACGGTCCCTGGGACAAGGACAACACGCCGGAAAACTGCACCGCCGCCTCGGTATCGCTGCCGGCCGGCCAGTGCAAGGGCGCGCCGTCGTACACCACGGTGAACCTGGCCTTCAGCTGGAAGCCGATCAAGCACCTGGACATCGGCCTGAACGTGAAGAACGCGTTCAACAAGCAGCCGTACTACGACCCGAACGGCTGGGAAGGCTACAACCATAGCCAGGACTTGTTCGGCCGCCAGTTTGCCCTGTCGGCCAGCTACAAGTTCTTTTAAGACGTGACGCCTCCCCGGCCTGCCAGCGGGCCGGGGTATTGCCATGAAAAGAAAAAGACAATATTCCGATATGCACAATACGAAAGATAAACGTAAGTGAAAGGTGATTGTCACGGCTGCTCTCGCGTTTTTTCATCAGGATTGCCGTGCGGAATGTCCCCTCCGGGCCGCCTTGTTGCCTGTGCGTGTATCCGTCACGCCACTATAACGAAAGTTATCTGCCGCATCGTGGATTAAATCGAAAGATAAAACGCCTTTATTGCATCAATTTCCCATTAAATTGTCGCTTTAACTTTCTTTTTGTTGACGATACTTATTTTTCTTTTTAAAGTAATCCCAAGAAAACGAAAATCAGCCGAAACGGACTGATTTCCCGGAAGGGACGGCTGCCTGGCTCTCCCTTCCGACGCTCACCATAAAAATTGCATCCCCCCGACTTCGCCCTGGAGCGGGGAGGGCGCGTATAACCCTCGATATAGACGGAGAGACACATGCATACCACCCGACTCAAATTGCGCGACATCAGCCGCGCCGCCGCGATCGTGATCGCCCTGGCGGCCGGCGTGCCAGGCCAGGCCTGGGCACAGTCGAACGCCACCAGCACCATTTTCGGCGAAGTGAGCGCGCCCGCCGGCGCCACCGTGGTGCTGGAAAACCTGGCGACGGGCGTGCAGCGCACCCTGACGCCGGATACGTCGGGCCGCTATGTGGCCAACTCCATGCCGCCGGGCCGCTACGCGGTGCGCGTGCTGCGTGCCGGGTCGGTGGAAGCGTCGCAGGAAGTCGAAGCCCTGATCGGCGCGGGCGCCGAAGCGAACTTCGGCCCGGCCAGCGCGGCCGGCCCCGTGGGCCAGGAACAGACCGTCGTGGTGAAGGCGTCGCGCAATCCGATCGACGTGTCGAACACGAACAATGGCGTGATCTTCACCGCCAAGGAATTGAAGGCGCTGCCAGTCGGCAATGACGTGGCCTCCATCGTGCAGCTGACGCCGGGCGTGTCGCGCGGTACCAACAGCGTGTATGGCAATGCGCCGTCGATCGGCGGCTCGGGCCAGTCGGAAAACGCGTTCTATGTCAACGGCTTCCCCATCACCAACATCCTGACCCAGGTGGGCGCGTCGGAACTGCCGTTTGGCGCCATCTCGAACCTGCAGGTGCTGTCGGGCGGCTACGGTTCCGAGTTTGGCCGCTCCACGGGCGGCGTGATCAACATTACCACCAAGAGCGGCGGCAACAAGGTCGAATTCGGCGGCAAGGTCTCCATCATTCCCCGTTCGCTGAAAGGCGAGCCGGAAAACACGCATTACCCGAACACGGGCGCCAATCCCAAGACGGACGGCAATCTGCTGTACTGGAACCGCGACAACGGCAGCACCAGCAAGGTGGTGGGCCTGTACGGCAGCGGTCCGCTGATCAAGAACAAGCTGTTCGCCTTCGTGGCGCTGGAACAGACGCGCACCGACAGCCAGGCCGTCGCCGCCACCGCCGACTCGGGCACGGCCCTGGCGCGCGGCTGGAGCACCAGCCAGAGCAAGGTGGACCGCATGACGGCCAAGCTCGATTTCAACCTGACGGACGACCATCACTTCGAATATACCAAGCTGTATGACCGCACGAAGACGGACAGCCAGGCGTACGGCTACAGCTACGCCACGCATGCGAGCAACGGCGTACAGGCAGGCAAGGGCGAGACGACGGTCAACTGCTGCGGCTCGTCGGCCGCGCCGGGCGCCAACATCGACATCTTCAAGTACACGGGCTACCTGACGGACAACCTGACCGTGACGGCCATGATGGGCGAATCGCGCACCTCGCACACGCGCACGCCGAATGGCTACAATCCGCTGCTGGCGCAAACGTCGTCGAACGCATCGACCCAGGTGCCGGGCCTGACGTACGCCAATCCGCAGACGGTGACCGGCACCCTGGTCGACCCGTCATCGGAAGACCGCCAGAAAGCCAAGCGCCTGGACCTGGAATACAAGCTGGGCAAGCATTCGCTGCGCGGCGGCATCGACCGCATCGACGTGGAATCGAAGGTGGGCCTGAGCCTGGCCGGCGGCTACCGCTGGAGCTACCAGCGCGCGACCGATCCGAACCGCCCGATCAACGGCGCGTTTGAGACGCCGGCCCAGGGCGGCGGCTACGGCGCGCAGGGCTACTACGTCAGCAAGGACTTGAACGCCAACCTGGCGCGCCCCACCAGCGTGCAATCGGCGCAATACATCCAGGATCACTACCAGGTCACGGAACGGGTGCTGCTGGACCTGGGCCTGCGCCGCGAACAGTTCACCAACTACAGCACCGACGGCGTGGCCTTCATTTCGCAGCGCAACATGATCGCCCCGCGCGTGGGCGCCACCTGGGATTACCTGGGCGACGGCACCCTGAAATTCTTCGCCAACGGCGGCCGCTACCACCTGCCGGTGCCATCGAATTTGTCGAGCAACATGGCCAGCCCCTTCCTGGCCACCAGCGAGATGTACACCTACACGGGCGTCGATCCCGTCACGGGCGCGCCGACGGGCCTGCACGCCATCAGCAAGCCGTATTCGGCCAACAATGCGTATGGCCAGAGCCGCGATGCGCGCGAAGTGACGGCCATCGGATTGAAGCCGCTGTCCCAGGATGAATTCTCGCTCGGTTTCGAACGCGCCCTGAGCAAGAAGCTGGTGGTGGGCGCCAGCGTCCTGTACCGCAAGCTGAACGACACCAACGACGACGTCTGCGATGCGCGTCCGCTGGAAGCCTGGGCCACGCGCAACAGCGTCGACACGAGCAACTGGGGCGGCTTCCAGTGCGCCATCATCAACCCGGGCCGCGACAACAGCCTGATGGTGGACTTCGACGACGGCAAGGGCTTGCGCCGCGTGGATATTTCGGCGGCCGAGTGGGGTAATCCGCTGCCATCGCGCACCTACCGCGCCCTGAACCTGTTCGTCGAGCACCCGTACACGAACGGCTGGTACGGCAAGCTGACCTACACCCTGTCTGCGCTGAAGGGCAATATGGAAGGCCAGACGGACAGCATCGGCGGCGGCGACGTGGGCCTGACGGTCAGCGACGACCACAAGGAACTGATGTACAACGCCTATGGCTACCTGCCGGGCGACCATCGCCATGCGTTCAAGGCCTACGGCTTCATGCAGGTCATCCCGGACGTGACGGTCGGCGCCAACCTGTCGCTGACCTCGGGCGCGCCGCGCAACTGCATCGGCGCGCTGCCCGACAACCTGAAGTTCGAGAACGACTACGGCGATTCCTACTTCTATTGCAATGGCAAGCCGGCGCCGCGCGGCAGCCAGGGCCGCCTGCCATGGCAAGCCCAGCTGGACATGAATCTGGCCTATACTCCCAGCGCCGTCAAGGGCCTGAGCCTGAAAGTGGACGTGTTCAATGTGTTCAACAGCCAGACCGTGACCCGCTATAACGAAACGCGCGAAGACCATGGCGCCATCGCCCGCAGCTATCTGCAGGTGGCAGGCCGCACGGCGCCGCGTTCGGTGCGCTTCACGGCGGAATACACCTATTAACCTGCAGCCGGCCCGCCGTGCGGCGGGCCGGCGACGATCATTACCAATGGAAGCGAGAAGAGACCAATGACGACACAATTCAATCGACGCAATTTCCTGTCCGCCAGCGCCGCGCTGGCCGGTGGCGCCATGGCCGGCAGCGCCTTGCTGCCTGGCGAGGCCAATGCCGCACCCGCCGCCGGCCGCGACAAGGTCCGCCTGGGCCTGATCGGCACGGGCATGCGCGGCCAGGTGCTGCTGGCCGAACTGGTGCGCCGCGACGACGTGGAAGTCGTTGCCCTGTGCGATATCGAACCGATCATGCTGAAACATGCGCTGGGCCAGGTGGAAAAAGCCGGCAAGCCGCGTCCGCGCACGTATGGCGAAGACCGCGACCAGAAAGCGTACAAGCGCATGCTGGACGCGGGCGGGCTCGATGGCGTGATCATCGCCACGCCGTGGGAATTCCACGCGCCGATGGCGATCGCCGCCATGCAGGCGAAGATCGCCGTCGGCTGTGAAGTGGTGGCCGGCATCACCCTGCAAGACCACTGGGATGTCCTGAACACCCAGCTGAAAACTGGCACGCCGTACATGTTGCTGGAAAACGTGTGCTACCGCCGCGACGTGATGGCGGCGCTGCAGATGGTGCGCGCGGGCCTGTTCGGCGAACTGCTGCACCTGCAGGGCGGCTACCAGCACGATTTGCGCGCCGTGAAATTCAACAGCGGCAATCCCGCCAAGCCGTATGGCGGCGGCGTGGAGTTCGGAGAGAAGGGCTGGTCGGAAGCCCATTGGCGCACGCAGCACTCGGTCGAGCGCAATGGCGAACTGTATCCGAGCCATGGCATCGGCCCCTGCGCCATGTACACCAACATCAACCGCGGCAACCGTTTCACGCGCATCAACGCCTTCGCCACCAAGGCGCGCGGCTTGCATGACTACATCGTCAAGCAGCCGGGCGGCGCGCAGCATGCGAACGCCAAAGTGAAATTCAAGCTGGGCGACGTGGTCACCACCACCCTGGCGTGCGAGAACGGCGAAACCATCATCCTGCAGCACGATACGAGTCTGCCGCGCCCGTATTCGCTGGGCTTCCGCGTGCAAGGCACGGACGGCCTGTGGATGGACTTGAACAATTCCATCCATATCGAAGGCGTCAGCAAGCCGCACCAGTGGGACGACTTCAAGGTCTACCAGGACAAGTATGAGCATCCCGTGTGGCGCAAGTATGCGGCGCAAGCCGAAGGCGCGGGCCACGGCGGCATGGACTTCTTCGTCATCCACGCCTTTGTCGAAGCATTGAAGGCCAACGCGCCGATGCCGATCGATATCTACGATGCCGTGACGTGGAGCGCCATCACGCCGCTGTCCGAACAGTCGATCGCCGCCAACTTCCAGACCCTGGACTTCCCGGACTTCACGGGCGGGCAGTGGAAATCGCGCAAGCCGATCTTCGCCCTCGACGGCAAGTACTAAGCCTTAACGACCCGCTACCGCACCAGTTGCCGTAGCGGGTTTTTTCTTTCCCGATCCGTTTTTCAACCGCGGCGCAGGCGCGCAGGCCCTTGTTCGTCCGCCGCAAGCCGTACCACACCAGGAGACGTTGATGAAACACAGAAGTTCATTGCTCTTTGCATTCCTTCCCGCCATGCCGATGCTGCTGGCGGCCTGCGGCGGCGCCACCGCCACCGGCTCGGGCGGCACCGCCTTGCTGGCCGCCACCGTGGCCGCGCCCGCCACTTCCGCCACCGTGGAACTGGCCGGCAACGCCTTCATCACCAGCGGCGATAAAGGCGCCGTCATCAACGAGCGTGGCCTGGCCGGCTGGAGCAATCCCGATGCCGTCGCCAGCACGTATTTCCGCGTGGCCGAGGCGGGACCCGTGCAGGTGGCGCTCGACGCCAGCCTGGCCGATGGCGGCAACAGCACCATCCGCGTGAAGATCAACGGCACGCCGTTCGACGTCAAGCTGGCCGGCAAGGAACGCAAGACCTATGCCGTCGGCACGGTGAACGTGGCGGCGGCCGGCTATGTGAAGGTCGACTTGCAGGGGCTGTCCCGGGTCAAGGAAACGTTCGGCGACGTTGCGGCGCTGAAGGTGACGGCCAGCGCCGCGCTGACCTACGCCAACGACCCCGCCAATTACTACTGGTCGCGGCGCGGCCCGTCCGTGCACATGGGCTATACGGTGCCGGCCAATACCGAGTATTTTTATAACGAGATGACGATCCCCGTCGGCCAGGACGCCATCGGCTCCTACTTCATGGCCAACGGCTTCAGCCAGGGCTACATGGGCATCCAGGTGAAATCGCCGAGCGAGCGCTGGATCCTGTTCTCCGTGTGGGATGCCGACAATGGCGCGAAAACCACCCTGGTCAGCAAGGGCGCCGGCGTGGTCGACAATGCGTTCGGCGGCGAGGGCACGGGCGGGCAGACCTATCTGTCGTATAACTGGGCGGCCGGCACGACCTACCGTTTCATCACGCGCGCGCGGCCCGACGGCAATGGCGGCAGCGATTACTCGGCCTGGTTCTTTGCGCCGGAAACGGGCAAGTGGCGCTACATCGCCACCTGGAAGCGGCCGGCGATTTCCACGTATTTGACGGGCGTGCATTCCTTCCTCGAGAATTTCATCGATACCCTGGGCTACACGGAGCGCCGCGTCCAGTTCGGCAACCAGTGGGCGAGGAACGTTGCCGGCACCTGGTCGGAAGTGACGGCGGGGCGCTTCACGGGCGACGCCACGGCCACCAATGCGCAGCGCATGGATTACGCGGGCGGCGTGGAGAACGGCAAGTTCTACCTGCATAACGGCGGCTTCTTTGCCGATTACGTGAAGACCAGCCAGAACTTCACGCGCCCCGCGACAGGCCAGGCGCCCGCCATCGATGTGAATACCTTGCCGATGCAATAGGCGTGGGTTCTTAGCCCGGCCGCTTGCCCGCCATCGCTTCGATGCCGCGATAGTAGGTGAGCGGCCGGCCTATCGTCACGCCCATCAATGCAGCCGCCTGGATGATGTCGTTTGTATCGCGCCGGTACACCACCAGCGCATCCATTTCGTCGGTGCCGTTACCGTCGATCTGGATCACCTCATAGCCGCCTTCATCCACGGCGCGCTGCGCCAGTTCCGTATCGAGCCACTCGAAATACGGCAGCGCGCTATTGTCACTGTCCTTGAGCAGCTCATAAGGGAAGTCGGGGAATTCGTCGAACATGTCCTGTATCTGTTCGTGCAGCTCATCGAGCTTGTCGCTCGACGCCATATAGCCGCCCAGGTGCGAGAGGATCGCGACCGCGTAGGCTTGCGCATCGCTGTCGATCCATTCGTCGCGTGGCGCGGAGGGCGCAGCGGTGATGGCGGCGACGGCCTCGTCGAGCTCCTCGCCTTCGAGGTCACCGCAGGTCAGCTTGGTCAGCAGTTCGGATAGCAGCATGTTCGCCTTTCAATGGGGGATGCATGGCCAGGGTGGCCGGCTTGTTGATGATGTTGCCGATACTATCATTGCCGCGTAGCCGGGCGCGTTCTGCAGAATTTGCAATGCAGGCTACGCCACCGGATACGATCAGCAAGGAAATTTTGGAAAGAAGCGCGTCAAACAAGCGTAGGCAGGGCGCTTGCGCCGCGGTACGGCATGGATATAGAATGCGAATCATTATTATTTGCGAATCAGGGAGTATGCGACGTGTCGGCGGCCCAACCCGGCGCTCACCAGGAGGTGGGCAGCCTGTATCACGAACACCACCGGTGGCTGCAAGGCTGGCTGCGGCACAAGCTGGGCAACGCCTTTGACGCAGCCGACGTGGCGCATGACACCTTCATGCGCCTGCTCAATCGCGACGAAGCCATCGCCGCACGCGAGCCTCGCGCCTTTTTGACGACGGTGGCCAAGGGCGTGCTGGGAAATCTGTACCGCCGGCGCGACCTGGAGGCGGCCTACCTGGAAACCCTGGCCAGCCTGCCGGCGCAGCACGCGCCCGATCCCGAGGCGCAGGCGATCCTGCTCGAAGCCCTGTTCGATATCGACCGCCGCCTCGATGGCCTGGCGCCTGCCGTGCGCCGCGCGTTCCTGCTGTCGCAGCTCGATGGC
Source organism: Janthinobacterium sp. GW822-FHT07A03 (assembly GCF_058798815.1). Lineage (NCBI taxonomy): Bacteria > Pseudomonadati > Pseudomonadota > Betaproteobacteria > Burkholderiales > Oxalobacteraceae > Janthinobacterium > Janthinobacterium sp. GW822-FHT07A03. The sequence continues at coordinate 328,620 of NZ_JBXAKW010000005.1, forward strand.
ATGCCGCAGGCGGCCATCGCGCTGGAACTGAATGTCTCGCTGGCGACCGTGCAGCGCTACCTGGTCAAAGCCATGCACCAGTGTTTCTTTGCCCATCCGGCATCGTGATGGGGGCCTTCACGCCCGAAGCGGCCAACCTGCAAGCGGTGGAATGGCTGGTGCGCCTGCAGGCCGGCGACGCCACGCCGGAAGTGGAGCAGGCCTGGCGCGCCTGGCGCGACAGTGACCCGGAACACGAGCAAGCCTGGCAGCATGTGGAAGGCTGCATGGCGCGCATGCGTGCCTTGCCCGCGCCGCTGGCGCACGGCACGCTGGCGCGCAAGCCGGTCCATGCGCAGGCAAATGCGGCGCGGCGGCAGTCCCTCAAGTTGCTGGCGCTGCTGGCCGTGGGCGGCGGCGCCTGGCTGGCGGGCGGCGATGAGCAGGCGCGCTTCTGGCTTGCCGACTACCGCACGGGCACGGGAGAATTACGCCACGTCGTGCTGGACGACGGCACGCGCATCGCGCTCAATACGGCATCCAGCATCGACGTGCGCTATGACGCGGGCCAGCGCCTGGTGACGGTAGTCAAAGGCGAGATCATGGTCAGTACGGCGCGGGATCCGGCTGGCCGGCCGTTTTTCGTGCAAACGGCGCAAGGCCGCTTGCAACCGGTGGGCACGCGCTTTGCCGTGCGCGTGGAAGGAGCGCGCACGCAGCTGGGCGTGTTCGCCGGTGCCGTCGACATTCAACTGGAACATGCGCCCGATGCGGCGCGCAGGCTGCAGGGGGGGCAGCAAACGACGTTCACGGCGGAGCGTATCGGGACCGTCGGAACCTTGCCTGCCGGTGCGGATGCCTGGACGGCTGGCATGCTGGTGGCGCACGACATGCCGCTGGCGGAGTTTATCGGCGAACTGGCCCGCTACCGCCCTGGGCGCCTGGCTTGCGATCCGGCCATTGCCCACTTGCGCGTGTCCGGCATCTATCCACTGGCCGACACGACGCAAGTGCTGGACATGCTGACGCGCACCTTGCCCGTCGACGTGCGCCAGACCACGCGCTTCTGGGTGAGCGTGGTGCCGCATCGGCAGCATGCATAAATATTTTCTGGAAAGTGAGGGGTTTGCGATTTTCGCGTGACATAGCAAGTGAACCCTTCATTCACTTTCAGGAAAACAGTCCGCATGCCCAGCACAACACTTATTCACGCTTCTTCCGCCTCCCGTACCTGCCGCCGCAGCGTGGCGGCGCTGGCTGTCAGCCAGGCCCTGTGGCTGCTCGCCGCCAGCGGCGCCACCATCTTTGCTCCTTCGGCCCAGGCCGCGAATGCGGCGCGCATCGAGCTGGCGATACCGGCAGGCTCCCTGGAGCAGGTGCTGGTGCGCTTCGGCCAGGAGACGGGCACCATGATTTCCTACCAGGCCGCCGCGCTGGCGGGCAAGCGCAGCGCCGGCCTGGCGGGCAGCTACAGCGTGCCCGAGGCGCTGGGCGCCATCGTCGCCGGCTCGGGCTTGCGCGCCGTGGCGCAGGCGAATGGCGGCTATGTGCTGGAAGCGGCGCCTGCCAGCATGGGACAGACCATGCCGGAGATGACGGTGACGGCGGCTGCCGATGCCAAAGGCACGACGGAAGGCAGCGGGTCGTACACGACGCAGGCCATGCGCTCGGCTACGCGCCTGGGCCTGTCCGTGCGCGAAACGCCGCAGGCCGTCAGCGTGGTGACGCGCCAGCAGATGGATGACCAGAACCTGCAAACGGTGGAAGAGGTGCTGCAAAACGCGGCCGGCGTGGCCATCAACCGCTACGACAGCGACCGCACCTCGTTCTTCGCGCGCGGTTTTTCCATCGCCAGCTACCAGTACGACGGCATTCCCACCACGGTCGACAATGCCTATAACGTGGGTGACAGCACCCTGGACATGACGGCCTACGACCGGGTCGAGATCGTGCGCGGCGCCACGGGCCTGCTGACAGGCGCGGGGGAACCGTCTGCCACCATCAACCTGGTGCGCAAGCGTGCCTCGTCGGCGCAGCTGGCCGGCGCTGCCGCCCTGAGCCTGGGCTCCTGGAACAATGCGCGCGCCAGCGCGGACCTGTCCGCGCCATTGACGGCGGATGGCAAGGTGCGCGGCCGCGTCGTGGCCAGCTACCAGGACAGCGAATCGTATGTGAATCTGTATCATGGCAAGAAGGCCATGGCCTATGCCACCGTGGAAGCGGATCTGGCGCCGGGCAGCGTGCTGATCGCCGGCTATGAATACCAGGACAACCGCCCGCGTGGCGGCATGTACGGCGGCTTGCCGCTGTGGTACGCGGATGGCGAACGGGCCACGTTTTCCCGCTCCACCACCACGGCCGCCACCTGGAGCCGCTGGTTCAGCAGCAGCCAGACGGCCTTTTTGCGCCTGGAGCAGCAGCTGGGCAGCGGCTGGAACCTGACGGCCATGCTGAATCACGGCTGGGGCAATTACTCGGCCGCCGAAACCTTCGCCTACACCTGGCCAGACAAGGTCACGGGACAGGGCGTCACGGGCAGTCCCGGGTTTTATTCGGGCACGCGGCGCCAGAACAGCGTCGACGCCTATGTGCAGGGGCCCGTGCAGCTGCTGGGCCGCACGCACGACCTGGCGTTCGGCGTCTCGGGCAGCAATCAGTTCGCCAGCAATCCGGGAATTTCGGGCGGCAGCGTCGATTATGGCAATTTCTACCAGTGGCAGGGCGTGGCGCCGGAGCCGGACTGGAACGATCCTGACTTCTACCGCTGGAAGTTGCTCGACACGGTGCAGCAGCGTGGGATCTATGGCACGGCGCGCTTTTCGCTGGCCGACCCCTTGAAGCTGATCGTCGGCGCGCGCTACAGCCGCTACAAGGCTGATCATATCGATGACTGGGGTGGCGGCTACGCCTACGCCAAGCATGCCGTCACACCGTACGCGGGGCTGGTATGGGATATCGATGCGCAGCACGCGCTGTACACCAGCTACAGCAAGATCTTCAAGCCGCAGGGCTACCAGGACCGGTTCGGCCGCTATCTCGACCCCGTGCAGGGCAAGAATGCGGAGGCGGGCGTGAAGGGCGAGTATTTCGGCGGCAAACTCAATGCGGCGCTGGCCGTGTTCCGCATCGCGCAGGATGGCCTGGCGCAGGAAGACACGGGCCATTTTGTCGGCAACTCCCTGACGCAGGCGTACTACGCGGCTTCGGGCACCACCAGCAAGGGCGTGGAACTGGACGTGTCGGGCGAGCTGGCCAAGGGCTGGAACGTCTCGGCCAGCGTGTCGCACGCGGCGGCCGAGGACAACACGGGCGCGCGCCTGAACAGCTATGTGCCGCAGACCCTGGCGCGCGTGTTTTCCACCTGGCAGTTGCCTGGCGGCTGGCGCGCCTTGTCGCTGGGCGGCGGCGTGAACTGGCAGAGCGGCGCTTACCGCGATGCCACGGGACCGAACGGTGTCGAGCGCGTGGAGCAGGGCGGTTATGCGGTGGCCGGCCTGATGGTGAAATATGCGCTGTCGCGTCAGCTGTCGCTGCAGGCGAACGTCAACAATCTGTTCGACAAGCATTACTACAGCCAGCTTGGCATGTACAACCAGGGCTACTGGGGCGCGCCGCGCAATGCCAGCGTCACCCTGCGCTACCTCTTCTGATGCGCTTACCTGGTGCTACAGCGGCCATGCCTGTTTGGTAACGGCCACGGCGACGATGTAGGCGAATACCAGCACGGCTGCCGCGAAGGCGGCGCCGCGCACGGCCGGCGTCTTGCCCCGCTTCAGGGCGATGGTGCCCAGCACGATGTAGGCCAGCAGCGCGCACAGCTTGGCGGCCAGCCACGGCTGGCTGCCCGGCGACTGGCCGCTCCACACGGCCAGGCCGATGGCGCTGGCCAGCAGGGCCGTGTCGATCAGGTGCGGCAGGATTTTTACCCAGCGCTGCTGCAAGGCGGGCGAGGCGCGCAGCATCCAGGCGCCGCGCAACAGGAAAAGACAGCCGCTGGCGGCGGCGCAGCCCATGTGGAAATGCTTGAGGCTCAGATAATCCATGCGTGATGTGGTGGGCGTTGATTGATCGTGGCGACAGCATAGCCGCCTTTGGCCTTCCGCACCATACGCCGTCGGGATGAGACGGGCCTAAGGCAGGAATTTCACGTACACCCATTCCGGATCGCCTGCATCGAGATGGTCGATCTGGCCGCTGCGCACGAAACCCGCGCTGGCGAACAGCCGTTGCGCGGCGCCGTTCGACTGGTTCGTCGAGGTGAATAGCTTCCCTGTCTTGCAAGTGGCAGCGGCGGCCGTCAGCAGGCGCAATCCCACGCCGCAGCACTGGTGCGCGGGCGAGACCACCACCAGCGAGACAAAATCGTGGCCGAAGAAGTCGCCGTGCGTGAGGACATAGCCGGCCACCTGGCCGGCCCGGATGGCCACCTGGCAGTACCCCTTGCCGACGGCATCGCGCACGGCCTCGCCACGCTCCGGGTGCGCCTGGGCATAGGCGTCGCAGGCCAGCATGGCGTCCACATCGCCAGCTTGGGCCGCGCGCGTGATGATCTCGTCTGTTTCGTGCCTGTTCTGCATGCCGCTCCTTTTCTCCAGGCGCCGAGTGTGCCAAAAATGCGCCGGTTTGTAAAACACCCGCCATCCAGACTAGTTTCACGGCCCCGTAGCTAGTCACTTTTGCCGATGTGGCTATCCAGATTGCCTTCCCAGAATCACCCTGTGGCCGATAGTGCCTTTCGCCTCTGCCACGTAAGCTGGTCGGGACGGCTGGCCAGACGGCCAGTGCATTCATGGAGAAACATCGTGGCTACCCTAGATGGCACTAAGAACAACAGTATTAACAAGGCAGTCGAACCGGGCATGCGGCGCAAGCAGGCATCCGTATTGATCAGCAGTACCTTCGCATTTACCATCTGCTTTGCGGTTTGGATGATGTTTGCCGTGCTCGGCATCCCCATCAAGGCCAGCCTGGGCTTGACTGAAACACAATTCGGCCTGCTGGCCGCCATGCCCGTGCTGACGGGCTCCCTCGTGCGCGTTCCCTTGGGCATCTGGACGGACAAATACGGCGGACGCCGCGTCTTCTTCCTGCTGATGCTGGCCAGCGTGGTGCCGATCTACCTGATCTCCTACGCCACCGCCTACTGGCATTTCCTCGTGCTGGGCATGTTCGTCGGTCTGGCGGGTGGCTCGTTTTCCGTCGGCACGCCGTACGTGGCGCGCTGGTACGAAAAGGAGCGCCGCGGCCTGGCGATGGGCATCTTCGGCGCCGGCAACTCCGGTTCCGCGCTGACCAAGTTCGTCGCGCCGGGCATCGTCGCCGCCTTCGGCTGGCAGATGCTGCCCAAGGTGTATGCGGTGGCCATGCTGGCCACGGCCATCCTCTTCTGGCTGTTTTCGTACACCGACAAGTCGCACCTGGCCCCATCGGGCGAAAGTTTTTCGGCCCAGATGAAGGTGCTGAAGGACCCGCGCGTGTGGCGCTACTGCCAGTACTACTCGGTGGTGTTCGGCGGCTACGTGGCGTTGGCCCTGTGGATGACGAAGTACTACGTGGCCGAATACGGCTTCGATCTGAAGCATGCGGCGCTGTTGGCCGCCTGCTTCTCGCTGCCGGGCGGCGTGCTGCGCGCGCTGGGCGGCTGGATCTCCGACAAATACGGTGCGGCGAAAGTCACCTGGGCCGTGATGTGGGTGTGCTGGGTGTGCTTCTTCCTGCTGTCGTATCCGCAAACGCAGATGGTCGTGGAAACCGTCACGGGACCGCTGGCCTTCCATATCGGCCTGTCGCCGCTGTGGTTCACCGTGCTGCTGTTCATCGTCGGCATTGCCATGGCTGTCGGCAAGGCGTCCGTCTTCAAGTTCATCGGCGATGATTTTTCCGACAACATCGGTGCTGTCTCGGGCGTAGTCGGCCTGGCCGGCGGCCTGGGCGGCTTCATCCTGCCCGTGATGTTCGGCGCCCTGGTGGATTTGACGGGCGTGCGTTCGAGCTCCTTCATGCTGCTGTACGGCACCGTCTGCGTTTCCCTCGTCTGGATGCATTTCTCGTTCAAGCCGCTGCGTGCGGCACCAACTACTCAACCTGCAGGAGTTAAAGCATGAGCCGCTATATGATCAATACCTGGGAGCCGGAAACGCCCAGCTTCTGGCAAAACACGGGCAAGGCCACGGCCGCGCGCAATCTGTGGATCTCGATTCCCGCGCTGCTGCTGGCGTTCGCCGTTTGGATGGTGTGGAGCGTGGTGGTGGTCAACCTGCCCAACATCGGTTTCACCTACAGTAACAACCAGCTGTTCTGGCTGACGGCCTTGCCGGGCCTGTCCGGCGCCACCTTGCGCATCTTTTACTCGTTCATGGTGCCGATCTTCGGCGGCCGGCGCTGGACGGCCATTTCCACGGGTTCGCTGCTGATTCCCGCCATCGGCATCGGCCTGGCCGTGCAGGACGTGAACACGGGCTATCCGACCATGCTGATCCTGGCGCTGCTGTGCGGCTTCGGCGGCGGCAATTTCGCCTCGTCGATGGCCAACATCAGCTTTTTCTATCCGAAGGCGAGCAAGGGCTTCGCGCTGGGCATGAATGCGGGCCTGGGCAACCTGGGCGTGTCGGTGGTGCAGTTCGTCGTGCCGCTGGTGATCACGTTCGCCGTCTTCGGCGCCTGGGGCGGTGATTCGCTCACCTGGGTCAAGACTGGCGTGAGCAAGGAGATGTGGCTGCAAAACGCGGGCTTCATCTGGGTGCCGTTCATCGCGCTGTCCACCTTGCTGGCCTGGTTCGGCATGAATGACCTGGCGTCGGCCAAGGCCTCGTTTTCCGAACAGGCCGTGATCTTCAAGCGCAAGCACAACTGGCTCATGTGCTGGCTGTACACGGGCACCTTCGGCTCCTTCATCGGTTACTCGGCCGCGTTCCCGCTGCTGATCAAGATCCAGTTCCCCGACGTGAACCCGCTCGATTACGCCTTCCTGGGACCGTTGGTCGGCGCCCTGGCGCGCGTGGCCGGTGGCGTGATTTCCGACAAACTGGGCGGTGCCCGCGTCACCCTGTGGTCCTTCCTCCTGATGATAGGCGCCGTGCTGGGCGTGCTGTACTTCATGCCGCAAGCGGGCGTGGGTGGAAGCTTCAGCGGCTTCTTCTGGATGTTCATGCTGCTGTTCGCCGGCACGGGCATCGGCAATGCGTCGACCTTCCGCATGATCCCCGTGATCTTTTTGACGGAGCACCAGCGCGCTGCCGCCGGCAAGGGCAAGGCGGCGCAGGAGCAAGCGATCGTCGACGCCAACAAGGAAGGCGCGGCCGTCCTGGGCTTCACGTCGGCCGTGGCGGCCTACGGCGCCTTCTTCATCCCGAAAAGCTATGGCACCTCGATTGCGCTGACGGGCAGCCCCGACGCGGCCCTGTGGTGCTTCATCGGCTTCTATGTCAGCTGCATCGCCATCACCTGGTGGTGCTATGCGCGCAAGAATGCGCCGATGCCTTGCTAAAGTTGGAATGTCTGGCAAGTCGTTCTTGCCAGACGTTGAGGAAATGAGAGTATGTTATGGAAGAACTGGAAAAATTCGTCAACGGCTTCAGCCTGTTTCAGCAGCAGTATTTCAGCGAGCCGCAAACCTTGTACGACAACCTGCGCGACGGGCAGCGGCCCTCGACCTTGCTGATCGGCTGCTGCGACTCGCGCGTTGACCCCATGCTGCTGACGGGCAGCGACCCGGGCGACATGTTCGTCGTGCGCAATATCGCCAACCTGGTGCCGCCGTGCACGCCCGACGCGCCGCCCGGCGTCAGTTCGGCCATCGAATTCGCCGTCTGCAAGCTCGAAGTGGCCAGGGTCATCGTGCTGGGCCATGCACGCTGCGGCGGCATCCGCGCGCTGCTGGAACCGCAGCCGCGCGCGGAAGGCCAGGAAACGGACTTTGTGGGACAGTGGATGCGCATCGCCGAACCAGTGGCGCAGCGCGTGCGGCGCGAGCTGGCGCACCGTTCGTCGGAAGAACAGCACCATGCGTGCGAACTGGCCAGCATCCTGCAGTCGCTGGACAACCTGCTTACCTACCCGTGGCTCAAGCGCAGGGTGGAGCAGGGCGTATTGAAACTGCATGGATGGTATTTCGACATCGACAGCGGGGCGCTGATGGCCTATTCCGCGCGCCAGCAGCAGTTTTTGCCCTTGGTCTGCCCGATAGAGCGGGCGCGTCATTTGCATGAGCGCCCGTGGCCAGATTCAACTAAAGCGTAACAAATCCCCGCTGCGGTCAAACGCCAGCAGGCTGTCGATGCGGCCTTGCTCGATGGCCGTCACCATGGCGCGCAGGGGCGCTTCGCATTCCTGCGCCGCTGGCGGCTGGCCCTCGCGACCCGCCAGTCCCGCCACGAAGACCACGTCCCAGTGCGTCTGCATCTGTTTCGATTCCTCCTTCAATGTCTCGAAGCTGCCCAGTTCATCGGGCAGCTTGTCGGCGCACATCACGGGCGTGAGGGACTTGCCCTGGCCGCCAGGCTGGGCCTGCGCCTGGGTAAAGGTGAACAGCAGGCGTTGCGGCTGCTCCTGGTTGCGGGCGCTGTGCAGCAGGCTGGCGTAATCGGTAATCGACATGGTGCTCTTTCTCTGTGTTGAACGATGACGACAGGTATACCGCAGCACGGTCGCGGCGCCCATAGGCAATAGTGACTATCCGGGTGACTACGCGCCTATGCATTCCTGGTGCCGGAAACCGACTTCTTGCCAATACCGCCGGGCACGGCGCGTCGATAGACTGTTTGTATCGACGCGTGGGCCATCCGGCTTGCAGCGTTTTTATGACCTGGCGCCGCTCCTGCGGCGCAATGTGGAGGTAGCATGAGTCACTTTCTGGACCGTCTTAAATTTTTTAGCAAGCCCGCCGAGCCGTTTTCCAACGGCCATGGCACCGTGGTCGACGAAGACCGCACCTGGGAAAACGCCTACCGCCAGCGCTGGCAGCACGACAAGATCGTGCGCTCCACGCATGGCGTGAACTGTACCGGCTCGTGCAGCTGGAAGGTGTACGTCAAGAATGGCCTGATCACCTGGGAAACCCAGCAAACCGATTATCCGCGCACGCGGCCCGACCTGCCCAACCACGAGCCGCGCGGCTGCCCGCGCGGCGCCAGCTATTCCTGGTACGTGTATTCGGCCCAGCGCGTGAAATACCCGATGGTGCGCGGCCGGCTGATGGAAATGTGGCGCGAAGCGCGCAAGACCATGGACCCCGTCACGGCCTGGGACTGGATCAGCCAGGACCCCGTGCGCTCGCAGCAGTACAAATCCATCCGCGGCCTGGGCGGCTTCGTGCGCGCCACGTGGGAAGAATCGAATGAAATCATCGCCGCCGCGAACGCGCTGACGATCAAGAAATACGGCCCGGACCGCATCGTCGGCTTCTCGCCGATTCCCGCCATGTCCATGGTCAGCTATGCCTCCGGCACGCGCTACCTGTCGCTGATCGGCGGCGTGGCCCTGAGCTTCTACGACTGGTACTGCGACTTGCCGCCGGCCAGTCCGCAAGTGTGGGGCGAGCAGACGGACGTGCCGGAATCGGCCGACTGGTACAACTCGACCTATCTGATGGTGTGGGGTTCGAATGTGCCGATGACGCGCACGCCCGACGCCCACTTCTACACGGAAGTGCGCTACAAGGGTACGAAAACCGTAGCCATCTCGCCCGACTACGGCGAAATGGTGAAGTTCGGCGACATCTGGCTGGCGCCGAAACAGGGCACGGACGCCGCGCTGGCGCTGGCCATGGGCCACGTCATCCTCAAGGAATTCCACTCGGAAGGGCAGAGCGCCTACTTCCGCGACTATGCGCGCCAGTACACGGACTTCCCCATGCTGGTGCTGCTCAAGGAGCATAACGGCACCCTGGTGCCCGACTACTTCCTGCGCGCTTCGCACCTGGACAACAACCTCGACGAAACCAACAACCCGGAATGGAAAACCCTCGTCATCGACGAGACCACGGGTGCCATTACCGCGCCGGCCGGCTCCATCGGCTTTCGCTGGGGCGAGTCGGGCAAGTGGAACCTGGAACAGAAGGCGGGCGGCAGCGGCGCGCCCATCGTGCCGATGCTCTCCATGATCAACGACAGCGACGCCGTCACGGAAGTGGGTTTTGCCTACTTCGGCGGCAAGGACGCGTCCGACATGCTGCTGCGCAAGGTGCCGGTGAAAACCATCCGCCTGGCCGACGGCACGACGGGCCTCGTCACCACCGTATTCGACCTGACCCTGGCCAACTACGGCATCGACCGTGGCCTGGGCGGCGAGAACGTGGCCGAGAGCTATGACGACGACGTGCCGTACACCCCCGCGTGGCAAGAGAAGCACACGGGCGTGAAACGCGCCGACGTCATCACCGTGGCGCGCCAGTTCGCGGAAAACGCGGACCAGACGCGCGGCAAGAGCATGGTCATCGTGGGCGCCGGCCTGAATCACTGGTACCACATGGACATGACCTACCGCGGCATCATCAACATGCTGATGATGTGCGGCTGTATCGGCCAGTCGGGCGGCGGCTGGGCCCATTACGTGGGCCAGGAAAAACTGCGTCCGCAAACGGGCTGGACGCCTTTGGCCTTCGCCCAGGACTGGGTGCGCCCGATGCGCCAGATGAACGGCACCTCGTTCTTCTATGCCCACACGAGCCAGTGGCGCCACGAAAAGCTGGAGACGGGCGACATCGCCTCGCCATCGGCGGCCGGCGGCACGGGCGACCTGACCCTGCTCGACTATAACGCCAAGGCCGAGCGCATGGGCTGGCTGCCATCGGCGCCGCAGTTGCAGACCAATCCGCTGGAAGTGGCCAGGGCCGCCAAGGCGGCGGGGCAGGCGCCGGCCGCGTATGCGCTCGATCAGATCAAGGCGGGCCAGCTGCAGTTCTCGTGCGACGACCCGGACAACCCGGCCAACTTCCCGCGCAATATGTTTGTCTGGCGCTCGAACATCCTGGGCAGCTCGGGCAAGGGCCACGAGTACTTCCTGAAATACCTGCTGGGCACGCAGAACGGCTTGCTCAGCGACGAAGACGACTGCATCACGCCGAAACAGGTGAAAGTGCGCCCGGCCGCCGAAGGCAAGCTCGATCTGCTGGTGGTGCTGGACTTCCGCATGTCGACCACCTGTTTGTATGGCGACGTGGTGCTGCCGACGGCCACCTGGTATGAAAAAGACGATCTGAATACGTCGGACATGCATCCGTTCATCCATCCGCTGTCCGAAGCCGTGCAGCCGCTTTGGCAATCGAAGTCGGACTGGGAAATCTACAAGGGGCTGGCCGAGAAATTCTCGGAAATCGGCGGCGAATTGCTGGGTACCCAGCAAGACATCATCCTCACGCCGCTGATGCACGATACCCCGGGCGAACTGGGCCAGCCTTTCGATCCCAAGGACTGGCGCGCCGGCGAATGCGATGCGATTCCCGGCAAGACCATGCCGAACATGACGGTGGTCGAGCGCAATTACCGCGATGTCTACAAGAAGTTCACCTCGATCGGACCGCTGCTGGAAACCATCGGCAACGGCGGCAAGGGCATTTCCTGGAAAACGGGGCATGAAGTCGAGGTACTGCGCGGCATCAACCGCACAGTGCTCGATGAAGGCGTGTCCAAGGGCCAGCCGCGCCTCGATACGGCCATCGATGCGGCCGAGATGATCCTGTCGCTGGCGCCCGAAACGAATGGCCACGTGGCCGTCAAGGCCTGGGCCGCGTTATCGGCCATCACGGGACGCGAGCATACGCATCTGGCGCTGCCGCGCGAGCATGACAGCATCCGCTTCCGCGACGTGCAGGCGCAGCCGCGCAAGATCATTTCCTCGCCCACCTGGTCGGGCCTGGAAAGCGAGGAAGTGAGCTACACGGCCGGCTATACCAACGTGCATGAACTGATCCCATGGCGCACCCTGACGGGCCGCCAGCAGTTCTACCAGGATCACCTGTGGATGCGCGACTTCGGCGAAGGCCTGTGCGTGTACAAGCCGGCCATCAACACGAAGACGACGGAAGCGCTGCTGGGCACCCGGCCGAACGGCAACAAGGAACTGGCGCTGAACTTTTTGACGCCGCACCAGAAGTGGGGCATTCACTCCACGTATTCGGACAACCTGCGCATGCTGACATTGTCGCGCGGCGGACCGCACGTGTGGCTGTCGGAGACCGACGCGCAAGCTGCCGGCATCGTCGACAACGACTGGATCGAAGTCTTCAACGTCAATGGCACCCTGACGGCGCGCGCCATCGTCAGCCAGCGCATCCCGGCCGGCATGACGATGATGTACCACGCCCAGGAAAAGATCATCAACGTGCCTGGCGCGGAGATGACGGGCAAGCGGGGCGGCATCCATAACTCGGTGACGCGCGCCGTGCCCAAGCCGACGCACATGATCGGCGGCTACGCCCAGCTGGCGTACGGCTTCAATTACTACGGCACGGTGGGCTCCAACCGCGATGAATTCGTATTGGTGCGCAAGATGAACAAGGTCGACTGGCTCGAAGGGCCATTGGAAACAGAAGACGGGAGCATGGTATGAAAATCAGAGCGCAAATCGGCATGGTGCTGAACCTGGACAAGTGCATCGGCTGCCACACCTGTTCCGTGACCTGCAAGAACGTGTGGACCAGCCGCGACGGCGTCGAATACGCGTGGTTCAATAACGTGGAGACGAAACCGGGCATCGGCTATCCGAAACAGTGGGAAAACCAGGACAAGTGGAATGGCGGCTGGCGCCGCACGGACGCTGGCAAGATCGAGCCGCGCCAGGGCAGCCGCCTGAAGATCCTGGCCAATATCTTCGCCAATCCGAACCTGCCCGCCATCGACGAGTACTACGAGCCGTTCACCTACGACTACGAGCACCTGCAAAGCGCGCCGCTGTCGCAGACGCCGCCGACGGCCCGTCCGATCTCCGTGCTGACGGGGAAAAAGATGGAAAAAATCGAGTGGGGCCCGAACTGGGAAGATGACTTGGGCGGCGAGTTTGCCCAGCGCAGCAAGGACAAGCTGTTCGACAACATGCAGAAGGAGATGTACGGCACCTTCGAAAACACCTTCATGATGTATCTGCCGCGTCTGTGCGAGCATTGCCTCAACCCGACGTGCGTGGCGTCTTGCCCGTCCGGCTCCGTGTACAAGCGCGAAGACGACGGCATCGTGCTGATCGACCAGGACAAGTGCCGCGGCTGGCGCATGTGCATCTCCGGTTGCCCGTACAAGAAGATTTACTACAATTGGTCGTCCGGCAAGGCGGAGAAGTGCACGTTCTGCTTCCCCCGCATCGAGGCCGGCCAGCCTACCGTGTGCTCGGAAACGTGCGTGGGCCGCATCCGCTACCTGGGCGTGCTGCTGTACGACGCCGACAAGATCGAGGCTGCCGCCTCCGTGCCGCAGGAGCAGGACCTGTACCAGGCGCAATTGGGCCTGTTCCTCGATCCGCACGACCCGGCCATCATCGCCGAGGCGCGCCGCCAGGGCATCCCGGACCTTTGGCTCGAAGCGGCCGTCAAGTCGCCCGTCTACAAGATGGCCGTCGAGTGGAAAGTGGCGTTCCCGCTGCATCCCGAATACCGCACCTTGCCGATGGTGTGGTATGTGCCGCCGCTGTCGCCGATCCAGGCGGCCGCCGAATCGGGCAAGCTGGGCGTCAACGGCATGCTGCCGGACACGCAAAGCCTGCGCATTCCCGCGCAGTACCTGGCCAATTTGCTGACGGCCGGCGACCAGCCGCCCATCGTCACGGCGCTGGACCGCATGCTGGCCATGCGTGCCTACATGCGCAGCAAGACGGTCGAGAAGGTGGAGAACCTCACGGTGCTCAAGCAAGTGGGATTGACCAAGGCGCAGGTGGAGGACATGTACCACATCATGGCCATCGCCAATTACGAAGACCGCTTCGTCATTCCCAGCAGCCACAAGGAAATGGCCGAGGACAGCTTCAACGAGAAGGGTTCGTGCGGCTTCAGTTTCGGCAACGGCTGCTCGGACGGCAGCAGCGAACCGACCTTGTTCGGCAAGAAAAAACACGGTTCGGCCATCTTCATGCAGATGCCGAAGTCGCGCAAAACGGCGCCTGGCGCCTAAGGAACCGATATGAACAACGCTATGCATCACTACCAAGTCCTGTCGCGCCTGCTGCTGTATCCCGAGCCCGAGCTGATCGCGCACCTGCCGCAACTGGAGGCCGCGCTGGCGGCCGTGCCGGAGCAGCAGGCGCTGTTGCGGCCCTTGCTGGCGCACCTGGAAAGCAGCAGCCTGATCGACCTGCAGCAGCAGTACGTGGCCACGTTCGACCGCAATCCGTCGCACTCGCTGCACCTGTTCGAGCATATCCACGGCGAATCGCGCGACCGGGGCCAGGCCATGGTCGACCTGATGGAGGAATACAAGCGCCACGGCCTGCAGATGGTGGGCGACGACTTGCCCGACTTCGTGCCCCTGTTCCTGGAGTTTTTGGCGCAGCTCGACGAGGCAGTCTCGGCGCCGCTGCTGGGCGACGCCGTCCACGTGCTGGCGCACATCGGCCGCAAGCTGACGGCCAACGGCAGCCCGTATGCGCCCGTCTTCGCCGTGCTCGAACGCCTGAGCCCCGTGGCGGCCGAAATGCTGGCCGAACCGCCGGTGCGCGACATGGATGAAGCGCTGGAAACCTTCGGTCCCGGTGCGGACGGCGTCGAGCCCTTGCTGCGTCAAGCCCCGGGCGGCGTCCATCCCGTGCATTTTCACCCGCAGCCGCGGCGCGCCGCCTAAATGGCCCACCGCGCCCGCATGAGGAGAGTACATCATGAGTAATTATTTGCATCAATTTGTGTATGGCATTTATCCATACATCGCGCTGGCCATCTTTTTTCTTGGCAGCCTGATCCGTTTCGACCGCGAGCAATACACGTGGAAGTCCGATTCCAGCCAGCTGCTGCACCGCGGCAGCCTGCGTTTGGGCAATATCCTGTTCCACATCGGCATCATCGGCCTGCTGTTCGGCCATGCGGCCGGCTTGCTGACCCCCGTCTGGGTGTGGGATACCTTGGGCGTGTCGCATAGCCTGAAGCAGGGCGTGGCCATGGCGGCCGGCGGCGTGATGGGCGGCCTGTGCCTGGCCGGCATCCTGATCCTGCTGACGCGCCGCTTCGGCAATGCACGGCTGCGCGCCGTTACCACGGCCGGCGACAAGCTGGTGATGGCGTGGATTTTGCTGACCTTGCTGCTGGGCCTGTCGTCTATCTTCGTCTCGGCGTCGCACATGGATGGCCACATGATGGTCTTGCTGATGAACTGGGCGCAGCACATCGTCACTTTCCGCGGCGACGCCGCCACCTTCATCGTCGATGCGCCGCTGGTGTTCAAGCTGCACCTGTTCATGGGCATGTCGCTGTTCGTCATCTTCCCGTTCACCCGTCTGGTGCACGTATGGAGCGGCTTTGGCGCCGTCGCATATCTTGGTCGCGCTTACCAGTTGGTTCGCCGCCGTTAAGAAAGGAACAATATTATGGGAATCTCCGTCAATGGCATCGATATCGACGATGCCGCCATCGCGCAGGAACTGCCGCATCACGATGGTGCCGGCAATCCGCTGAAACAGGCCGTGCATGAACTGGTGCTGCGCCGGCTGCTGCTGGCCGAGGCCGGCCGCCTCGGCGTGCAGGGCGCCAGCGATGACGACCGCATCGAGGCGCTGTTCGCGCAGGAAGTGCGCGTGCCGCCCGCCGACGATGCGGCTTGCCGCACCTTTTATGCGCAGCGCCCGCAGCTGTTTCGCAGCGGGGCGCTGGTCGAGGCGCGCCACATCCTGTTCCAGGTGACGCCCGAGGCGCCTTTGGAGCTGTTGCGCACGACGGCGCAAGCCGTGCTCGATGCCCTGAAGCTGGCGCCCGAGCGCTTCGCCGAACTGGCGGCGCAGTATTCGAACTGTCCGTCGGGCGCTCTGGGCGGTAGCCTGGGCCAGCTGTCGCCGGGCCAGAGCGTGCCGGAATTCGACGCCCTCGTGTTCCGCCTGGAGGCAGGCGCGCTGGCCAGCCATTTGCTGGAAACGCGCTTCGGCTACCACATCGTGCAGGTGCTGCGCCGGGTCGACGGCCAGGCCATACCGTACGAAGCGGTGCAGGCGCAGATCGCCGACCGGCTGGCGCGGGCGGCGTGGCAGCGCGCCGTGCACCAGTATCTGCATTTGCTGGTGGGGCGTGCCGACATCGCCGGCATCAAGCTTGAAGGCACAGCCAGTCCGCTGGTTCAGTAAGTAGAAATGCGTAGCTAAAAAGGCGTAGGCCGCTAGGCCTTCTGGGGCACAGCCAGATCGTGCCCCGGCCCGTACAATGGAAGCAGAAACAGGAGTCGCGTCATGGGTAGCGTCAAGTTGCAGGACCGTTTTGGCCGTTCGATCGATTATGTGCGGCTGTCCGTCACCGACCGCTGCGACTTGCGCTGCGGTTATTGCATGCCCAAGGGCTTTCGCGGCTTCGAGGAACCGAAGGACTGGCTGACGTTCGACGAGATCGAGCGCCTGCTGGGTATTTTCGTGCGCCTCGGCACGCGTCGCGTGCGGCTGACGGGCGGCGAGCCCCTGTTGCGGCGCAATCTGCCGCAGCTGGCGCAAAGGCTGTCCGCGCTGCCCGGTCTGGACGACCTGTCGCTGTCGACCAACGCCACCCAACTGGGCAA
Organism: Janthinobacterium sp. GW822-FHT07A03; assembly: GCF_058798815.1. Lineage (NCBI taxonomy): Bacteria > Pseudomonadati > Pseudomonadota > Betaproteobacteria > Burkholderiales > Oxalobacteraceae > Janthinobacterium > Janthinobacterium sp. GW822-FHT07A03. The sequence goes on from NZ_JBXAKW010000005.1 coordinate 345,263, forward strand.
GCATGCCGTGGCCTTGCGCGCGGCGGGCGTGGACCGCATCAACGTCAGCCTCGATTCGCTCGACCGCGCCTGCATGCAGCAGATCACGGGGCGCGACAGCCTGCAGCCCATTTTGGATGGCCTGATGGCGGGCAAGGCGGCCGGTTTCGACCCGATCAAGATCAATATGGTGGCCATGCGCGGCATCAACGACGGCCAGATCGAGGCCATGGCGGCCTTCTGCATCGAGCAGCAGTTCATCCTGCGCCTGATCGAAGCCATGCCGATGGGCAGCACGGGCCGCAATGCCAGCTACATGCCGCTGGGCCCCGTGCGCGAACGCCTGGCGGCCCGCTTCGGTCTGGTGCCGCAGGCGATGGAACTGGGTGGCGGGCCGGCGCGCTATCTGGCGACACAAGATGGGCGCTCGAGTATCGGTTTCATTACGCCCATGTCGCAGCATTTTTGCGCCACCTGCAACAGAGTGCGCCTGTCGGTCGATGGTACGCTGTATCTGTGCCTGGGACAGGAAGAACAATTCGCGTTTGGTCCCATGCTGCGCGGCGGGGCCACGGATGCGCAGATCGAGGCGGCGATCCGCGCCGCCATCGAACTCAAGCCGCAGCAGCATGATTTCAATACGCAGCCGGACAAGATTATCCGTTTTATGGCCCAAACCGGTGGCTGAGCGGGGCGGTGCCAAGTAAAGGGTGTATGAAATTTAAAGCGATGTTTTCTTCCTGGCAGAAGTTGTCGACCAAGATCGTCGGCGCGCTGCTGCTCATGCTGGTGCTGGCCTTGAGCGCCATCGGCTGCACCCTGTTTTTGTCGTGGCAGCTCGAAGGCAGTTCGGCCGCCATCAACGAGACGGGCCGGCTGCGCATGCAGACTTACCGCCTGACCCTGCTGCTTGCCAGCGACGCCCGCGAGCAGGCGCGCCAGCAGGTGCTGCTGATCGACGAAACCCTGGCCAAGATCGGCCACGGCGACCCGCAGCGCCCCCTGTTCCTGCCCCCCAGCACGGCCATCAAATCCGAATTCGAGCGCATCGGCACCGCCTGGCGCGGCGCCTTGCGTCCGTCCGCGCTGGCCGCCGATTCCGCCGCGCGCGCGCGCCAGTTCGAGCATGACGCCGATACCTTCGTGGGACAGGTCGACCAGCTGGTGCGCCTGATCGAGCACGATAGCGAACAGCGCACCTTCTGGCTGCGCGCCTCGCAGCTGATCCTCGTCGGCATGGCCGTCATCGGCACGGTCAGCATGATTTACCTGATGTTCATGCTCATCATCGAGCCGGTGACGCGGCTGCGCCTGGGCATGCAGCGCATGAAGGAGCGCGATTTCAGCGTGCGCCTGGCCGTCGAAAGCAATGACGAATTCGGCCAGCTGGCCAGCGGCTTCAACCAGATGGCCGACCGCCTGCAGGCGCTGTACGGCAACCTGGAAGAGGGCGTGCGCAGCAAGACGGCTACCCTCGAATACCGCAACCGCGAACTGGCGCTGCTGTACGAAAGCGCGGCATTTTTGCAGCGCCCGCAGCCCCTGGAAGACATCTGCGGAGGCTTCATGCAGCGCATCGTCGACTATTTCGAGGCCGACGGTTCCACCGTGCGCGTGCTCGACGCCGAGCGGGGCAACCTGCACATGGTGGTACATACGGGCCTGTCCGAAGAACTGGTGGCGTCCGAGCATTGCCTGAAAGTGGGCGACTGCCTGTGCGGCACGGCCGTCGAGATGAAGGTGGCGAAGGTGCACGACATGCGCCGCATCGACAAGGCGCATGAACTGCGCTGCCACCGCGAGGGCTTTGCCACCGTCTCCGTCTTCCACATCCATGCGCACGAACAGCACCTGGGCTTTTTCAACCTGCATTTCCGCCATGCGCGCGTGTTTTCCGCGCGCGAACTGGCCTTGCTGGAAACCCTGGGCCAGCTGCTGGGCATCGCGCTGGAAAACCTGCGCCTGGCCGCGCGCGAGCGCGAGATGGCCATTTCCGAAGAGCGCAACCTGGTGGCGCAGGGCCTGCACGACAGCATTGCGCAAAGCCTCAATTTCCTCAACCTGCAGGTGCAGATGCTCGACGACTCCGTGCGCAACGCCCGTTTCGACGAGGTGGCGGGCATCGTGCCGGCCCTGCACGCGGGCGTGAAGGAAAGCTACGAGGACGTGCGCGAGCTGCTGGCCAACTTCCGCAGCCGTTTGATGGAAGATGACCTGATCGGCTCCCTGCGCGCGGCGCTCGACAAATTCCGCCGCCAGACGGGCATCGACGCCGAGCTGCTGGCCGACGTCGACGGCGCGCCATTCCCCCGCGAGCAGCAATTGCAGTTATTATTCATCGTGCAGGAAGCGCTGTCGAACATCCGCAAGCATGCCCAGGCCAGCCACGTCGAGGTGCGCCTCGCCGACCACCAGGACTTTACCTTGACGATCAGCGACAACGGCGTCGGCTTCGACGCTGCCGCCGTGCTGGAAAAGGGCGACAGCCATGTCGGCATCCATATCATGCGCGAGCGCGCGCAGCGCATCGAGGCCACGTTCGACGTGCATGCCTGTCCCGGCGGCGGCACGACCGTCGAACTGCACCTGTCGCGCGAGCAGCGCCGCGCCGCCTAAGCAACTACCTGAAAGTAAAAAAATGGAGACTCCCGATAAACCGATCACCGTCATGCTGGTGGACGACCACGCGCTGTTCCGCAGCGGCATACGCTCGCTGCTGCAGCGGCATACGGAATTTTCCGTCGTGGGCGAGGCGGCCGACGGCGTGGAAGGCATCAAGCGCGCCATCCAGCTGCAGCCCGACGTGGTGCTGCTGGACCTGAACATGGCCGGCATGTCCGGCGTGGAAGTGCTGCAGCTGATGCAGCACGACTGTCCCGACACGGCCATCGTCATGCTGACCGTGTCGGAAGACGCCGAAGACCTGGCCACGGCCCTGCGCGCGGGCGCCTGCGGCTATCTGATCAAGAATATCGACGCCGACTACCTGGTGCGCGCCATCCGCCGCGCGGCGGCCGGCGAAGTCGTCATCGCCGAAGCGATGACGGGCAAACTGGTGGCGCAGCTGCAGGCGGGCACGCGGCGCGAGGAGCCCGTGTCGGAGCTGGACAAGCTCACGCCGCGCGAGAAGGAAATCATCGACTGCCTGTCGCGCGGCGAGAGCAACAAGGGCATCGCCCGCACCCTGGACCTGGCCGAAAGCACGGTCAAGATCCACGTGCAGAACGTGCTGAAAAAACTCAACCTCACGAGCCGCGTGCAGGCGGCCGTGTACGCGGTCGAGCACCGCCAGGGCAAGTAAGGCCTGCGCTGCCGGCTAGTCATTGCGGGCTAGCCGGCTAATCCTTTTGCCGATGGCTGTTTTTGTGCTTTTAAAGTAGTATATTGAATATATCTTTATGGGCGACTCCATCATGGCCATCACACCGATCAGCGAACCTTCTTCCTCTCCCGCCGCCTCCGGCGCGGCGCCCTGGCAGAGCGGCCACGCCGTCTGGCAACTGGGTTTCCGCCCGTTTTACCTGCTGGCGGCCGTGTTTGCGGCCATTGGCATACCACTGTGGCTGGCCAGTTATGCGGGCTGGCTGACGGGCGGTCTGCAGGTGGGACTGGGCTGGCACATGCACGAGATGGTGTTCGGCTTTGCCGTGGCCGTCGTCGTGGGCTTCCTGTACACGGCGGGACGCAACTGGACGGGCTTGCCCACGCCGCATGGTGTCCAGCTGATGGCGCTGGTGGCGCTGTGGCTGGCCGGGCGCGTGGCCATGCTGTGCGGCCCCGGGCTGGTGGCGGCGCTGGTGGACTGGCTGTTCCTGCCGCTGGCCGCCTGGCCCCTGTACCAGGTGCTGCGCCGCTCTGGCAATACGCGCAACCTGTTCCTCGTCGGTCTGCTGGTCCTGCTTGCGCTGGCCAATGGCCTGTTCCATGCGGCTGTGCTTGGCTGGCTGCCGCTGTCGCTGTTCGTGCCCGTGCAGGCGGCCATCTTCATCATCGTGCTGATCGAATCGGTGATCGGTGCGCGCGTCATTCCCATGTTTACCCGCAATGGCGCACCTGGCAGCACGCCGGTGGCCAGTCCGCAGCGGGCCTTGATTGCCGTGGCCTGCATGGCGGCCGCCGCGATCGCGTGGCTGGCAGGCGCGCCAGCCTGGCTGACGGCGCCGCTGGCCTTGTGCGCTGCCGGCGTCTCTCTGGCCAACCTGCTGGTCTGGCAGCCGCAACGTACCTTGCGCGTGCCGCTGCTGTGGATTTTGCACCTGTCGTATGCGTGGATCGGCATCGGCTTCGCACTGCTGGCGGCCGCCAGCCTGGGTCTGCTGCCGGCCAGCGCCGCCTTGCACGCGCTGACGGTGGGCTCGATGGCGGGCCTGATCATCGGCATGATGACGCGCACCACGCTGGGCCACACGGGGCGGCCCCTGAAGGGCGGCAGGGCGGAAGCGGCGATGTACTGGCTGATCCAGCTGGGCGCGCTGGCGCGCCTGCTCGCCGCCGCCGGTCCCGCCGCGCTGGCCATGCCGCTGCTGCTGGCCGCCGGTGCGTGCTGGTCACTGGGGTTTGGCCTGTATGCGTGCGTGTATGCGCCTTATCTGTGGCGTGCCAGGGTGGATGGGCGCGAAGGCTAGCCTGGCGTCAGGAGGGGCGCCAGGCCAGCAGTTTCTTGATTTCCGGCACCCAGTAGGACAGCGATTCGCCCACGACGAATAGCAGCATGCCCAGCATGACGGCTCTCAACAGCAAATCCCTGCACCAGATCATGGCGTCTCCTAAATTTTCATATTGGCAAGTCTATCATTGGCATGCGCTGCCATGTTGCGTTTCTGGCATGGCAGCCTGGCCCGGCGCCGGCGTCTGTGCCGTGAATGCGCCGACGGCATCGATGGCGTGCGCCAGCGCCTGTTCCAGTGCATCGAGCGCGGCCGACGCATCGTCGCCCCCGTGCAGCAGCTGTTCGGCCTGCTGGGCGGCTTGCAGGGTGGCGGGCAGGGCCAGGCTGCCCGCCACGCCGGCCAGCTTGTGCGCCAGCGCGGCGGCGTCGCCGCGTGCATCGGCCGCCAGCAGCGCGCGCATGGCGCCCACCGTGTTGCGGTAAGTGTTGCCAAAGTGCGACAGGTGCTGGCGGTAGGGCGCTTCGTCGAGCCACTGCGCCATCCCTTGCGCCAGGTCGATCACGGATGCCGCGCCGTCCGTCCGCACGGGCATCGCCGGCTCGGCCATGACTGGCGGCAGGGCCGGCAGCCCTTGCGCATGGCGCCGGTGCGCACGGGCGATCAGGGCGATGGTCTGCGGCACGTCGAACGGCTTGCTGATGAAGTGGTTCACGCCCGCTTCCAGCGCCGCCGCGCGCTGGGTCTGGAACGCCCCGGCCGTCAGCGCCACCACGGGCAAGTCCTGGAACTGCGGCAGCTGGCGCAGCGCGCGCGTCGCCTGCAAGCCATCCATGACGGGCATCTGCACATCCATCAGCACGATGTCGACGTCGGCGGGATGGGCCAGCAGCCAGTCCAGCGCCTGCTGGCCATCGCAGGCGAACGATGGCAGGGCGCCCTGGTCGCACAGGATATGGTTGACCACGTCGCGGTTGATCTCGCTGTCATCGACCACCAGCACGCGCACGCCGGCCAGCACGCGTTCGCCCAGCGCCGCGTGGCTGGCGTCCAGACCGGCTGCTTCGGCGCGCCGCTGGCGCGCTTCCATCGTCGCGTTGTACAGGCTGGAGGCCGTCACCGGTTCGTTGAGGATGGCATCGGCCGGATTGGCGGGGTCCGTATGGCGGCGCGCGGGCGCCGTCGCCGGCGCGCCGCTGGCGGCCAGGATGACGATGGGGCAGTCCTGCGGCGGCAGGTGCTCGCGCAGCGCGCGCGCCGTGGCTTCCCCGTCCAGGTCCGGCATGCGCGCGGCCAGCAGGATGACGCCGGGTCGCGCGTCCTCGGCGCAGGCGAGCGCATGCTCGAGTGCCGCCTGGCCGCCGGACACGGCATGCACGCTCCAGCCCAGGCCCTGCGCCACGGCGGCCACGGCGGCGCGCGTGTCGGCCTTGCCATCGGCCAGCAAGACGCGCAAGCCTTGCATGTCGGGCGAGGACAGGGCACTGGCGGGCAGCAGCTGCAGCGGCAGCGTGAAACTGAACGCGCTGCCCTGGCCCAAGCCGCTTGTCAGGCGCAGCGAGCCGCCCATCAGGCGCACCAGCTGGCGGCAGATGGTCAGGCCCAGGCCCGTGCCGCCGAAGCGGCGCGTGGTGGAACTGTCGGCCTGGGCGAAGGCGGAAAAGATCGCCTCCTGCACCTCGGGCGCGATGCCGATGCCCGTGTCGCGCACGCAAAAGCACAGCACCGCGGCGTCGCCGTCGCGGCTTTCCAGCGCGCTCGTCAGCTCGACCGTGCCTTGCGCGGTGAACTTGATGGCATTGCTGGTCAGGTTGACCAGCACCTGTTCCAGCCGCAGCGCGTCGCCCATCACCTGGTCGACGCCATCGGGCAGCGGCCCGATGCGCACTTCGATCGGCTTGTCATGCGCGGCAACGCCCATGCTGGCGGCGATTTTTTCGATCACGTCGGCCAGGCGGAACGGCGCCCGTTCGATGGTCATGTGGCCCGCCTCGATTTTCGACACGTCGAGCACGTCGTTGATGATGCCCAGCAGGGACTGGCCGGCGGCGCGGATCTTGCGCGCCATCAGCAGCGCTTCGCCCTCGAGGCCATCACGTTCCAGCAGCCAGGCCATGCCGAGGATGGCGTTGAGCGGCGAGCGGATTTCATGGCTCATGTTGGCGAGGAATTCCGCCTTGCTGCGGTTGGCCGATTCGGCCGCGTCGCGTGCCAGCAGCATGGCATCTTCGGCCTGCTTTTGCGCGGAAATATCCTGGGCAAAGATCAGGGTCGCCGGTCCATCCTTGAGCATCACGCGCGTGGTGGTCTTGAACATGGGCACCGGCAGGCCCTGCTTGCCCAGGCCGACGGCCTCGAACACCTGTTCGCTGGGCGAATCTGCCTCGATCAGTGCCTCATTGGCGGCCAGCGCCGCCTGCGATTGCGCGGAAATCATGGCGGACCAGGGCAGGCCGTTCAGATTGTCTTCCGCCGTGTAGCCGTGCAGCCTGCGGTAGCGGGGATTCGAGTAGATGAAGCGGCCGTGGCGCAGGATGGCGATGGCCACAGGGGCATCTTCGATCAGGGTGCGAAAGCGCGTTTCGCTGTCGGACACGGCTTGCATGGCCTGGCGCTCCCTTTCCTGTTCCGCATGCCAGGCGGCTTGCTGGCGCCGCCGCCGCTGGCTCCAGAACAGCAGGCTGGCTGCCGCCAGCGCCAGCACGGCAAAGGAGAATATGTAGCCGAGTGCCTGGCGCCGCAGCGGGGCGGCGATGGCCGCTTCTTCGCGGCTCAAACCGATGAAGAGGGCGCGGTCCATGTGCAGGGCCGGCGGGGCGATGGTTGCCATGGCCATGACGCGGGGGGCGGCGGGGGCGCCGGCAATGTCGACGCCGCTCAGGACGCCCGCCTGATAGCCGCTGTCGCGAAAGCGCCGCAGGAAGCCGCCGGGGACGTCCATATTGGCGCCATTGGCATTCCTGGCGGGATAGTTGAGGAATTGCCGGCCGTCGCCATGCAGCACCACCGCCCAGACGTCGGGGGCGTACATGGCGGTGCGGAACTTGGCCGTGAAGTATTCGGGGGCGAAGGTGGCCGCCACCACGCCGGCAAAGCGGCCTTGTTTGTCCTTCACCATGCGCGACGCCGTGATGACCAGGTCGCCCTTGAAGGAATGGAAAGGTGCCGAGATGTACAGCATGCGCGCATCGGGGGCGTCGCGCGCCGTCTGGAAGTAGCCGCGGCGCGAAAAATCCTGGTCCGCCAGTTCCGGGATGCTGGTGGCGACCGGCTTGCCTTGCGCATCGATGACCAGCATGGTGCGCACGCCCGGCATGGCGTCGACCAGCGCGGCCAGGCGCCGCGGCAGCGCTTGCCCGGCATCGGGTGCCGTACCGGCGGCAAGATAGTCGCGGATCACGCCGCCCAGCACCAGGTTGGTCGCTTCCAGGTCGACTTCGATGTTTTTTGCCAGCAGCGCCGTCAGCACGCTCAGGCGCTCGCGTTCGGCCGCGTCATGGCGCGTCGCCTCGGCCAGATGCGCGTAGGCGAGGGCGGCAGCCACGATCAGCAGCCCGAGGAGCAGGAACAGCCATTCGATCCATTGTCTGCGCAGCGCCGCCGCATCTGTGTGATAGCTCATGTGGCGATGCTATACCCGATAGGGATGGAGAACAACTTTTGCGCACAACTATGCATGTGATAGTGTGGTCAATTTGGCGTCAAGAGGCAGCTGCAGGCGGAAGACGGCGCCCTGGCCCGGCGCGGATGCCACGCCGATGCTGCCGCCCATCAAGGTGACGAGCTGGCGCGCGATGGCCAGGCCCATGCCGGCGCCGTCATGGGCGCGGCTCGGCGAATCGTCCGCCTGCGAGAACTTGTCGAAGATGAGGCCCTGCTGCGCCGGCGCGATGCCGATGCCCGTATCGCGCACCTCGATCTGCAGGTCCGCGCCGCTGTGCGTGACGTGCACGTCGACGCGCCCCGCGGCCGTGTAGCGGATGGCGTTGTCGAGCAGGATATCGAGCACGCGCACCAGGCGCACCCGGTCGCAATCGATGCTGGGCGGCGTGGCGGGCGCCACTTGCGCGGCCAGCTGCAAGCCCTTGTGCGCCGCGCGCGGCCGGTGCGGCGCCAGCGCCAGTTCCAGCAGCTGGTCCAATGGCGCGGCGGCGGATTCCAGGCGTATCTGGTCGTGCTCGAGCGCGCTCAATTCCATCGCCGCCTCGACCATGGCCAGCAGCTGGCGGCCGCTGGCGTGTATGGTTTGCGCATAGGCGGCCTGTTCCGGCTCGCGCAGCTGCTCCTGCAGCAGCTCGGAAAAACCGAGGATGCCATTGAGGGGCGTGCGCAGTTCATGCGACATGTTCGACAGGAAGCGCGACTTGGCCTCGCTGGCGGCGATGGCCCTGGCGCGGCTGTCGACCAGGCGGCCGATCAGCAGCACCAGCGCGGCCCACGACAGCACGATCAGCGCGCTCGTGATGGCCGCCATCAGCAACGCCTGGTCGCGGCGCGAGACGTAGTCGGCCAATACCGTGTCGCGGTCCAGCCCGACCAGCATGTAGAGCGGGTAGCCGGCCAGTTTTTCGAACGCATAAAAGCGCAGGGCGCCATCGACGGGACTGCGTTCGCTGAAGCTGCCCCGCGTTTTACCTTGCATTAAAGAAAATACCTTGCTGCCGCCGATATCCTGGCCGATGGTGTTGACGGTGCCGACCCGGCGCGCGCGTACCACGCCGTCGCTGCCGACGAGCTCGGTGGAGCTGTTGTCGCCCAGGTCGACTTCGTCGTACAGGCGGGTAAAGTAATACGGGTCCATCGAGACCACCACCACGCCCTTGTAGCGGCCATCGGCATGGTTGATGCGGCGCGTCATCTGGATCGACCATTTTTTCGATACGCGGCCCAGTACCGGCTTGCTGATATACAGTTCGCCGCTGTCGCGCTGCATGTGTACGCGGACGTGCTCGCGGTCGGCCAGGTTCGTGGGCTGGAAGGGGCGGCTCGACAGCACCATGTCGCCCCGTTCGTCGACGATGGTAAACAGGTTGTACAGGGGGCCGGGATTGAGGCCTTGCTGCAGGTCCGCCACGATGTCGAGGCGGCTGCCCAGCGCCTGGTAGCGGCTGCGCAAATACGTGGCCGCCTGGTCTGCCGCTTCGATCGTGCGGATCGCATGCTCGTCGAAGACGCGCGCCATGCTGCGCGCATCGCGCCCGGCGCCGTCGATGGCGGCGTCATGGGCGTGCCGCAGTTGCAGCATGGTGAGGCCCCACAGCCCCGCCAGCAGGATGGCCATGAAGAGCGACAGCAGGGTGCGCGTATCCCAACGCTCCCAACGCTCCCAGGCCATGCCCTTCCTGTGTCTGTGCTGCCGCATGCCGCCTCCGCAAGGTCTGCCAGTGGTGCCAGTGGTGTCGTTTTGCGCGGGTGCCCGGCGTGACTGGCGCGTCGATTTATCAATTATATCGAATATAATTGATTTTATCGAATAAAATGATTTTTACGGAGAAAGTGTTGTATTGTGCGCGGCCCGGGCGGCTAAGTAATCCTCGGGAAATTATTGTGAATTTATGACGAACAGAATCGGATGCTGTGCAAGGCGCCTGCAGTGACGCAGTGCGAGCACTGCTAGCTGCGGGCAACACAGCACAGCGCCGGTTATGGAAGTCAGAAATTACAATAATTTATTGGGGGTTACTTCGCGTATCGCCGCCTGGCGCGTCAGCCAGCGGTCGACCATTTCGCGCAGCTGGGCGGCCGTAAACGGCTTGGACAGATAATCGTCCATGCCGGCCGCCATGCAGCGCTGCCGGTCGTCTTCGGTGACGCCGGCCGTGAGGGCGATGACGGGCAGGCGCGGCGCGCCGCTGGCCGCCTCGCGGGCGCGCAGGGCCTGGCAGGCCTGGTAGCCGTCCATGACGGGCATCATGCAATCCATCAGGACCAGGTCGTACTGCTGTTCGGCCAGCGCCTGCAGGCCCAGCGCGCCGTTCTCCGCCGTGTCGATGCGGTAGCCGCGCGCGCCCAGCTGCAGGCATACCAGCTGGCGGTTCAGCGCCGTGTCCTCGACGAGCAGGATGCGCGCGCCGCCTTCCGATGCCGTTGCGGGCGGGGCGGCCGGTTCCGATGGCGGCACCAGCTCGGGCTCCGGCCGCGGCGCCGGCGCCTGGGCCGCCAGGCAGGGCAGGCGCACGGTGAAGCGGGAGCCGGCGCCGGGCGCGCTGCTGCAGAAAATCTCGCCGCCCAGCAGCAGCACCAGGTGCTTGCAGATGGCCAGGCCCAGCCCCGTGCCGCCGTAGGCGCCGCTGATGCTGTCGTCGGCCTGGCAAAACGGTTCGAAGATGCGGTTCAGCTGCTGCGCCGTCATGCCGATGCCCTGGTCGTTGACCATGGCGACGAGGCAGGCGCTGGCGCCGTCCGGCGTGGCCGGTTCCAGATGCAGGCGCACGCTCACCGTGCCGGAGGGGGTAAACTTGATGGCATTGCTGAGCAGGTTGCCGAGGATTTGCGCGAGGCGCGTGCGGTCCGAGCAAATCAGCGGCGGCACGCTGTTGCCGATTTCGCTGACCAGGCGCAGCTGCCTGGCGTCGGCTTGCGGGCGGTGCAGCGCCAGTACGTCATCGAGCAGCTGGCGCGGGTCGAAGTCGCGCAGTTCGATGCCCATCTGGCCTGCCTCGACCTTGGACAGGTCGAGGATATCGTTCAGGATGCGCATCAGCTGCTGCACGCCATCGCCGATGCGCTGCGCATGCTGCCGCTGCGACGCATCGAGCGCGGTGTCCTGCAGCAGTTCGGCCATGCCGGCGATGCCGGCCATCGGCGTGCGGATTTCGTGGCTCATGACGGCCAGGAAGCGCGACTTGGCGGCATTCGCCGTTTCCGCGCGCGTTTGCAGCGCCAGCGCCATGGCCGCGTCGCGTTCCTGTCGCCGCAGCAGGGCCATGATCAGCGCGATGGCCCCGGCCAGCACGAGCAGGCTGATCACGGCCGCCCCGCCCATGGTGCGCAGCATGCGCCGCCAGCCCGCCAGGTAGACCTCGTCCGTCACGGTCACGTTGATGGCCAGCGGATAGTCGCGCACCAGGCGTATGCCGGCCAGGCGGTCGACCGTGCGCCCCTGGTCGGCCGCGCGCGGCGCGTCCACCTGCAGCACGCCATCGGCCTTGCCCTGTTCCAGCAGGCGGTAGGTGCTGCCCGTCAGGTTGCGCTTGCCCATCATGGCGGGTACGGCCGGCCAGCGGGCCAGCAGCGTGTAGTCGCTGCGGTACAGGGAAAAGGCCGTGTGTTCGCCGATACTGGTGCTCTGGAAGAATTTGCTGAAGAAGTCGCACGACAGGCCGACCAGCACCACGCCCAGGAAGCGGCCGTCCGGCGCGCTGATGCGCCGGCTGATATAGAAGGTCCAGGCGCCGTTGCCCTTGTTTTGCACGGGTGCGCTGACATGCATGCCGCCGTCCGGGTGGCGCCGGTGATACTCGAAGTAGTCGCGCTCGCCGAGGCGGATGGACGGTGCGGGAAAGGCGCGGCTGAAGGCCAGCACGCCGGCATCGCTGCCGACGATGGACACCACGTCCACTTGCGGCACGCCGCCGATCTTGTGCCGCAGCGTCTGGTACATGGCCGGGGTGCCGACGGCGGCGGCCAGCGCTTGCGCGTCCGCGGGGGCGGCGGCCTCGATCTCGTTGCTGACGCTGTCGAGCACCAAACGGGCCGCCGTCATGCTCTGCGCCGTGTTTTCCGCCAGCAGCAGCGACAGGTTCGACAGGTCCTGGTTCCAGTCATCGACGGCTTCGCGGTACAGCAGCACGCCGGAGACGGCGATGCGCAGCGCCAGCAGGCCCACCAGCACCAGGCCCACGACGGCCGCCGTGGTGCGCGGCCGGTAACGGTGCACCAGGCGCAGGGCGGCCTGGCGCGTGTTCATGCCTGCGCGCCCGTGTATTCAAGCATGCTGCGGCGTACCTCCTGCTCCACTGCGCCGAGCAGCGCCGCCGTTTCGGCCAGCCAGTCCGGTGCCGCCACGCCCTGGTGGCGCACCAGCTGTTCGAGTGCCGCCAGGCGCGCCACCAGGGCGCCGGCGCCCAGCAGGGCCACGGTGCCGCGCAAGGTATGGCAGCTTTGCACGATGGCTTGCGCCGCACCGCCGCGCACGGCCTGTTCCACGCGCGCAAACATGGCCGGCGACGTGTCGAGGTAGGTCTGCGACAGGGCGCGGAACATCTCCAGGTCGTGGCCGGTGGCCTGGAACAGCACGGCGGGATCGATGTGGCGATAGGCTGGCATGGCGGCTCCGTGGCGAGGGGGAAGCTGTGGCGCGAAGGCGGCGCGCTAGGCGGCCAGGCTGTTGCGCCGCGCATGGCCGGCGCAGCAGGCGCGCAGATAGCCGCGCAGTTCGTCGTAATTGACGGGCTTGGCAAAGAAGACGACGCCGGGCGGCACGCCGCCCCGTTCTTCCAGCTCCTCCGGCGTCAGGCTCGACAGCATGGCGATGTGCATGTCCGCCAGCAGCGGGTCGGCCAGGATGGTGCGGATCACTTCGTAGCCGTCGATGCCTTCCATGACGATGTCGGCCAGCAGGATGTCGGGCTGGTCGCGGGCGATTTCCATCAGCGCCTGGTAGCCGTTCTCGCAAAAGCGCAAGCTGGCCTGCAAGCCCCATGAACCGATCTGCTTTTCATACAGCGCGCGTTCGATCGGATTGTCTTCGATTACCAGGATGGAGGGCGGGCGGCCCGATGGGGCGGGGCGGTTGGCCCGCGCCGCGCGCTGGTCCTGGCCCGGCTGGCCGGGATTGCCCTTGTAGGCCTCGACGGCCGCCAGGGGAATGCGCCGGTGGCCGCCCTTGGTCTTCCAGGCCTCGATCACGCCTGCCTCGACCAGTTGCTGCACCGATGTCACCGAGATGCCGAGGATTTCGGCGGCTTTTTGGGTAGTGCAAACGTCTGCAGTGTGCATGATGGGCTTTATGGTCGCATATGAAGTTGAAGGGAATGATACGCAATCGCGCTCAAAAAATCAATTTCAACGAATTAGATGAATTCACTAAAAACATGGCGCGCGGCGGGCCGGACTCGCGTGCGCGTGCGGCAGGGGGCAAGATGGGCCTGCGGTTCCAGGATCTCGCGCCATTCGCTCCACTCGGCGTTGCTGTGGCGTAGCAGCGTTTCCATGCACTCCCCGTCCAGGCCCAGTACCCGCGCGGCGGCCAGGGCCGGCCCGCGCGGCCCCGCACCGTTGCGCAGGATCAAGTCGGCGAAGCCGCTGGCCAGCTTCAGCAGCCAGGCCAGGTCCGTCATGCGCCCGGCCCGCCCGAAGCCGGGCGGCGCGGCATGGCAGCGCACGGCGTCGCACAGGATGTCCGGCATGCCCCAGCCCCGCATGAGGATGGCCGACAGCGCCAGTTGGTGATGGCCGAAGCGCTGCGACTCCGCGCACAGCAGCCGGGCCGGGGTGCCATTGCCATACTGGCCCAGCAGTTCTGCATATTCCTGCGGATGCAAGGTGGCCAGGGCCAGCTGGCCGCAGTTGGCCAGCAAGCCGCAGCTGTACAGTTCATTGGCCGGCGCCAGCTGCAGCGCGTCGCCGGCCACGCGGGCGGCGCACGCCATGGCCAGCGAGTGCGACCAGAAGCGCTGCGCGTCGAAGTGCGCGCACGTGGGCGCCGGCAGGGCGGGCGCGGCGAACGCCTGGCGCAGGGCGGGCAAGCCGATGGCCGCCAGCATCGCGGCGTTGACGGCCGCATGCGGGCGCTCGCCCGGCGGCACGCCCGCATTCGCCAGGCCGATGACCTTGCCCGTCAGGACAGGATCGCAGCCCAGTTGTTCCGCCAGCTCATCGAGCGGCACCTGCTGCTGGCACAAGGCCGTCAGCCACTGGCTGCGCCAGGCGGGCGAAGGCAGGATGGCGCCGCCGAGCAGGCGCGCCAGGTCGAGGTGCGCGCTCATGGCCGGCTCCCGACGCCGCTGCGGTCATCGGCCTGCGCCGCGCCCGCCGTTTGCAGGGCCGTGACCGCTTGCGACAGCGCGTCGAGCGCCATCAGCAGTTCCGCATGCAAGCGGCGCAGCGCGCCCGTATCGTTGGAAAAGCCCGCATGCACGGCCTGGCGCGCCAGCGCCTGCAAGGGGAGCAGGCCCATGGACTGGCTGCCGTCGAGGATTTCCTGCGCCAGCACGCGCGCCGGGGCGGCCCGTTCGCAGCGCAGCGCATGGGCGATGCCGGCCAGGCGGTCGCGCGTCTCGGCCACGAACAGGGCCAGGATCTCGCCCTGCAGGCGCCGGTCGCAGCCGAACATGGCGTCCAGGCGGGCCGCGTCGAACGGCGGCGCGTCCGGCGCCCTGGGCGCTGGCGGCGGTGCGCTGTCCGCCACCTTGGCCGGCGGAACCGCCTTGCGCATCTGCAACAGTGCATGCAGATCGGCCGGTGCCGTGCAGCCAGCCTGGCTCCCGCGGGTACGGCGCCAGAGCAGGGCGGCCAGCAGCAACACCAGGCCGGCCAGCGCCAGCGCCGTGCGCATCAGCGACAGGTCTTCGCAGCGAAGGAAGGGGTGGATGGCGAAGAGGGTATTCATGACCGTGCTCCAATGCTATCTAGGCAAGTGATGCTGCGTGATGGCGGACCTAAAAGACGTCCCAGTCGCCCGCATCGGCGGCGGCCGGCGCCGTGGCTCTGGCCTGGCCTGCGGGACGCGTGGCGACCAGCTTGAGCGCCGCCTTGTGCCGTGCTGGCCGCCGGGCGGCGTGTGCTTGCGGCGCCGCGCCGGCCCGGCCAGGCGCCAGCGTGAAGGCGCCTACCACGCCAGCCAGCCTGGCCGCTTGCTCCTGCAGCGATTGCGATGCCGCCGCCGCTTCTTCGACCAGGGCCGCATTCTGCTGCGTGACTTCATCCATCTGCGTGACGGCGCGGTTGATTTCCTCGATGCCCGTGCTTTGCTCCGCGCTGGCGGCCGAGATTTCGCTGACGATGTCGGTCACGCCGCGTACCGTGTCGACGACTTCCGTCATGGCCGCGCCGGCCTGCTGCACCAGCTTGCCGCCTTGCCCCACCTGTTCCACGGAGTTGCTGATGAGTACCTTGATTTCCCGGGCGGCGGCCGCCGAACGGTGCGCCAGGTTGCGCACTTCGGTGGCGACGACGGCAAAGCCGCGCCCCTGTTCCCCGGCGCGCGCCGCTTCCACGGCCGCATTCAGGGCCAGGATATTCGTCTGGAAGGCGATGCCGTCGATGACGCCGATGATGTCGGCGATCTTGTTGGACGAACTGTCGATCGCTTCCATGGTGCGTATCACGTCGCCCATCACCTGGCCGCCCCGCTGTGCCTTGTCCGAGGCGCTGACGGCCATTTGCTTGGCCTGGCGGGCATTGTCCGAGTTTTGCCGCACGGTGGCCGTCAGTTCTTCCATGGCCGAGGCGGTTTCTTCCAGCGAGCCGGCCTGCTGCTCCGTGCGCGCCGACAGGTCGAGGTTGCCGGCTGCGATCTCGGCCGAGGCCGTGCCGATGCTGTCCGTGCCGGAACGTACTTCGGCCACGATGCGCACCAGGCTTGCGCTCATGTCCGCCATGGCCTGCATCAGCTGGCCCACCTCGTCGTTCGACGTGGCGTTTACTTGCACGCTGAGGTCGCCGCCCGCGATGGTGCGGGCCACGCCGATGGCGTCGTCCAGCGAGGCGACGATGCGCCGCGCCAGCAGCAGGCCCATGCCGGCCACCAGCGCCGTCACGGCCAGCGCCAGGCCGATGGCAATCCAGCGCGCGCTGGCGGCTGCGGCGGCGCCGTCGGCGGCACCCTTGGCGGCCAGGTTTTCGTTGTAGCGGTGGTGGGCGGCCAGGGCGCCGACCAGTTCCCTGATGATGGGCTGGTTCTGCATCAGCAGTTCGCGTGCCGCATCGATCTCGCCGGCCTTCGACAGCGCCAGCACCTTGTCGCGCACGGCGTCGTAGTGCTGCAGCACGGCGCGGTCCGTGGCCAGCAGCGCTTTGTCTTGCTCATCGGAAATATTTTCCTTTTCATATTTGTCGAGCGCCTGGCCGACCGCCGCGCGTGCCTCCGCGATGCCCGCTTCCAGGGCATCGCGCTTGGCGGCATCCTTGCTGGCCATGTGCTGCCAGACGGCCGTGCGCATCTGCGCGAACGGCACGACAGCCTGGTTCAGGGTCAGCAGGCTGGGAACGGTATTGATGGTGGCATAGCTGGCCGCCGTGTATACGCGGTCCATCTGGTAGATGCCAAAGCCCGCCAGGGCCGCCAGTCCCAGGACGACGGAAAGGATCAAGGCGTACAGCCGTTTTGCGATGGTCATGATGGGCGCCGCTCCAATGAAGTTGAAAATCGGGAAAATCGTTTGCCGGAGTTCATGATTTTCATTTTACGATAAAAATTTGATTTATTCGAGAAATTTGTGATTTATTTGATTTATTCCATGTTTTTTTTGGATCGCCTGATGAAAGACTGGCTGGGGCATGTGATGAAAAGCAACACTGTGCAGATATCGCGTGCTGGCGTGTGCCACGCTTTGCCATTTAGTGAAAAAATGGAATTTCCTTGATTGCCATCAAATACGGTGCGCAGGCGCGTGCCGCCGACTGACTCTTGTAAAGGAGCATCATGACTGCCTCTGCCCGGCCTGGACCCTTGTTAGTATTCACCGCAGTCATCTTCATCTTGCTGGGCCTGGCGCTCGTTGGCGGCGGCGTCTGGCTCGTCAGCCTCGGCGGTTCCTGGTATTACGTGGTGGCCGGTATCGGCATGCTCATCGCGGGCGCGCTCGTGTGGAAGGGGCGGCGCAGCGCCCAGCTTTTCCTGGCCCTGCTGCTGTTCGCCACCCTGGTCTGGTCCGTCATCGAAGTGAAGTTCGACTGGTGGCAATTGCTGCCGCGCCTCGATATCTGGTTCGCCGCCGCCGTCTGGCTGCTGCTGCCGTTCGTCGACCGCCGCTTTGATCCGCCATTGACGGCCGGGGCGAAACCGCGCGACGCGGGCAGGAGCGCGCTGGCCGCCGCCGTGGTGCTGACGGCCGCCGTGGGCGTGTTCTCGCTGTTCCAGGATTACTACACCCTGCACGGCGAAGTGCCGGCCGAGAATATGGCGGCCGCGCCGCAAGGCGATTTCGCGCCGGGCGTGGCGCCCAACGACTGGGCCGCGTACGGCCGCTCCGGCTATGGCGACCGCTATGCGCCGGCCGCGCAGATCACGCCGGCCAACGCCGCGCAGCTGAAACAGGCGTGGGTATACAACACGGGCGACTTCAAGGGGCCGAACGATCCGGGCGAGATCGCCAACGAAGTCACGCCGCTGAAAGTGAACGGCATGCTGTACCTGTGCACGCCGCATAACATCGTCATCGCGCTCGATCCGGACACGGGCAAGGAGATCTGGCGCCACGATCCGAAGATCAATCGCGACGCGTCGAGCTACCAGCACATGATCTGCCGCGGCGTCGCCTATTGGGACGTCAACGCGGGCCGCGCCAAGGGCGACCCTGCGCCCGAGGCGGCCGGCATGGAGTGTCCGCGCCGCATCTTCGCGCCCACCATGGATGCGACCTTGATCGCCGTCAATGCCGATACGGGCGCAGCCTGTAAAAGTTTTGGCGAAAACGGCGTGATCGGCCTGTACCACGGCATGGGCATGAAGAAGCGGGGCTTCTTGATGCCGACGTCGCCGCCGGCCGTGGCGCAAAACGTGGTGGTGATGGCTGCCAGCGTGACCGACAATTTTTCCACGGAAGAGCCGTCGGGCGTGATCCGCGGCTACGATCCCGTCACCGGCAAGCTGATGTGGAACTGGGATGCCTCGAACCCCGACGACACGGCGCCGATCGCCGATGGCAAAACCTATACGAACAACTCGCCCAATTCCTGGGGCGTCTCCAGCGTCGATGAAAAGCTGGGCATGGTGTACATCCCGATGGGCAATGAAACGCCCGACACGTGGGGCGGCAACCGCAATCCGAATGGCGAGAAATACAATAGCGCCATCGTCGCGCTCGATCTTGCCACGGGGAAAGTACGCTGGGTCTACCAGACCGTGCACCACGATATCTGGGACATGGATATCGGCGGCCAGCCTTCGCTGGTCGACATCGACACGCCAAAAGGCAAGGTCCCCTCCGTGGTCGCCACGACGAAACGGGGCGACATCTACGTGATCGACCGCCGCGACGGCAGCCTGGTCGTGCCGGCGCCGGAAAAACCCGTGCCGACGAGCAATCCTGCCGCCGGCGACACCCTGTCGCCCACGCAGCCGTTCTCGGCGCTCACGTTCCTGCCAGAGAAGCACATCAGTGAAACGGATATGTGGGGCACGACGCCGTTCGACCAGCTGGCGTGCCGCATCATCTTCCGCCAGCACCGCTACGAAGGGCCGTTCACGCCGCAAACGGTGGCCGAAGGCAAGATCAAGGGCGCCATCATTTCGCCTGGCCCGCTGGGCATCTTCGAGTGGGGCGGGGCGGCCGTCGATCCCGTGCGTCAGTTGCTGCTGGTCAATCCCGATTACATGGGCTTCCTGGAGCGCCTGGTGCCGCGCGCGCAAGCCAATGCGCCGGGCGGCACAGGCACGGAAATGGGCTTGCAGCCGCAGACGGGCGTGCCGTTTGCCGTGGAAATCAAGCCCTTCCTGTCGCCACTGGGCTTCCCATGCCAGGCGCCGCCGTGGGGCTATATCGCCGCCGTCGACCTGCGCACCATGAAAAAAGTGTGGATGCACAAGAACGGCACCACGCGCGACAGCGCCCCCGTGCCCATCGCCTTGCCGCTGGGCGTACCGAGCCTGGGCGGCATGAGCACGACGGGCGGCGGCGTGGCCTTCCTCAGCAGCACGCTCGACTACTATATCCGCGGCTACGACGTGCGCAACGGCAAAACCGTCTGGAAAGCCCGCCTGCCGGCCGGCGGCCAGGCTACGCCGATGAGTTATGTCTCCGACAAGACGGGCAAGCAGTACGTGGTCGTCATGGCCGGCGGCCACGGTTCGCTGGGCACGAAGATGGGCGACAGCCTGGTGGCGTTTGCCTTGCCGGATGAGGCCGTCAAGGAGGCGGGGAAAGCGAAGTAAGAGGATAAGTAAGTGAAGCGCATCGGCGGCATGGACTGGCC
>NZ_JBXAKW010000005.1:364936-572747 GCF_058798815.1 Janthinobacterium sp. GW822-FHT07A03
CCCCCCCCCCCCCCCCCCCCCCCCCCCCCCCGCTGCCATTGAGGGCCCCGACGCTATGGCAAGCGGCGATTCAAGACGATGAGTTCGGCATTCTCCGCTGTACCGACTACCCTCGGGTAGAGCACGACCGCATAAGCACGCTCCGTGGTCTTGTTGATGCTGGAAATGCTCAATTTGTCATGCTGCATGGACAGAAGCTCGTTTGTCAGCAAGTTCCGGTAGCCTTGCTCGCCTTTGCTATAGAATATTTCCAATAACTCATCATTTTTGGTGGTCAACCAGCCGTTTCCAAACTCGGTATTGAAACGCGTGACAAAAGTGTCGTCAGCGATGTCGACTGGCTGCCATGTATTGAACAGCGGATCGGCAAAGTCCGCCAATTCAATGATTTCGCTTGCCCCAGCCGCAGCTATTTTTTCGATAATGATTTTATCTTTTTCTTGCGCCAGCAGATAGGAATCCGTGTCGAAGGAGGCGCTTAATATCTGCAATACATGGATATCGTTCGCGCCGATTTCCCGCGAGCGCGTGACATTGCCTTTTTCATCGATCTCCCGGTGCAGCAGGATGCTGCCGTCATTTGCCAGCAAATGAATCGTCTTGTTGCAAATGGCGATGCGGTTATTTGCGGGCAGGGGGATTTTGGCATTGTGTTTCTTCTTCAGCTTCCCATTGATAAACTCGATGGCCAGGATTTTGTCCGGTTTATTATCGAAGATATCCACATCGTGAAATATCGAATAGGCCTCCGTTGTTCCAATGAAGTGTCCGGTAAATGGACGGTTGCCCTTTGGCATTTCCACATCGTCACGATGAAAGACGGGAATGCTGATTTCCAGTTCTTTATCAGGATGATAGGGGATGACGGAAACATAATTTTCCTGATCCGGACTCAGGAACAGTGTCGGCAAAATGCCGTCATCCTCGGCGTAGTTTTCAATACTGCCATCCATCGCGACAGTTGTATAAATCAGCTTGTAGGTGCCATTTCTGTCGTAGACGTAATTAGCCAGCAGCGTCTTTTCTGCAAACGGCATGCTGTCTTTTGCTGATACTGCTGTCTCGGCAAGCATCGTTGTCATTGTGCCCCAGTCGCCCTGCGTGACAGACGATGTATAGGGCGTTACCTTGTCGAGGTTTTTCATGCGTCAGATGGTTTCCATATTTTATTGTGCCGCCAAACCCAGCTTCAAGCCCACCAGCTTGCCCGGCGCGGCCTCCGTTTTTTCCGGCGCGCCCGCGCTGACCCTGGTCGCCGGCGTGCCGTCCTGCTGCAGGGCCGCCAGAATCGCCGCGCTGCGCTGGGCACCCAGCTTGCTCAAGGCATCGGCAGGCAGCGGCTGTTTGGCTTCCAGCTGCTCGCGCAA
The DNA here is from genome assembly GCF_058798815.1 of Janthinobacterium sp. GW822-FHT07A03. Taxonomy (NCBI): domain Bacteria; kingdom Pseudomonadati; phylum Pseudomonadota; class Betaproteobacteria; order Burkholderiales; family Oxalobacteraceae; genus Janthinobacterium; species Janthinobacterium sp. GW822-FHT07A03. The sequence continues at coordinate 366,304 of NZ_JBXAKW010000005.1, forward strand.
GCCGGTATAGAAAACGCCCGTGTCGGCCACTTGCGGCTCGCCCTCGATCAGCTTGCCCAGGCGTTGCAGGACGGGGATCTTGGCCGCCGCCGGTACGGAAGCGCTGGCGGATGCCGCCGCTGTGGTAGGCCCAGTCGACTCCGCCGCCTTCTTCTGCTTGTCCAGCTCGGCCTTGCCGAAGCGTTCGCCGTACAGGTCGCGCAGGGCGCCCCGTACCTTGCGTTCGCCCAGGTTCAACGGTCCCGGTTCTTCGCCCGCTTCCAGCTTGATGCCGGCCTTGGCGGCGACGGCGCGGCGCACGGCCTGGGCGCGCAGGGCTGCCCCGTCCGTGTCGCTGTACTGGCCCGGCACGGCCAGCTTCAGCTGTTCGCGCTTGGCGAGGATTTGCGCCACCTGCTTGAGTTTTTCCCGCTCGGGCGGCAGCAGCACGGCGCTGCCCGCATCGAAGTCGATGGCTTCCAGCTTGTCGGCGCTGATGCCCAGCAAGTTGCCCAGCGCGCGGAACGGCGCCGTGACGATTTTCGTCAGCACATTGCCCACGGCTTTCCAGATCAGCGCGCCATAGCTGAATTGCGGGTCGTTCATGTCGCCCGACACGGGCAAGCCGAGGTCGATGCGCCCGTCGCTATCCTTGAGGATGGCCAGCGCCAGTTCCAGCGGCAGCTTCAGGGCGTCAGGACTGTCGATGCGCTCGCCCAGGGTCAGCTTGTCGAGCACGATCTGGTTGGTGCCGTCGAGCTGGCGGTTGCGCACCTTGTATTGCAAGTCCAGCGAAATCTTGCCTTCCGCCACTTTATAGCCGGCGAATTTCATCGTGTACGGCGAGGCGGACACCATGTCGACGTTCTTGAAGACGACGTTCAAGTCCGTGTTGTCGGTCGGGGCGAAGGGATTTAATTGTCCGCGCACGCGTGCCAGGCCGAATTCGTCGATGCGGCCGTCCAGTTCGATCTGGCTGCGCGCATCGCGTTTCGTCGACAGGCCCGTGACGACGCCATTGAGCTCATAGATCTTGGCGGCAAACTGGGGCCGCAGGCTCAGGTCGGCAAAGTCCAGCTTGGCATTCTGCAGGCGCACGCGGCGCACGCGCACGGGGAAAGCGGCGTCCGGCGCTGCCGTAGCGGCGGGCGCGCTGGCCGCCACTGGGGCTTGCGCCGGCTCCGGCGCCTTCACCAGCAGGCGCTGCGCATTGAGGCTACGGTCGTTTTCGATGATCAGCTGCGCATTCGGTTCGACCACGCGCAGCTCGGGGATGTCGACAAAATCGGGGCCCACGCTGGCCGTCAGCTTGTCGGTGCGCACGCTTTTCCATGAAGCAAAACGCTTGCCATCCGTTTCATTGAGCACGAGGCCGGCGATATCCACGCCGCCCTCATAGCGTACCTTGGGCGCTTTCGGCGCGCCGCCGCCCGTTGTCAGGCGGCCGCTGCCGGAGAGCGAGCCGCCCGCCAGCTTCAGTTTCAGATGCTGCGCAAGCAGCGGTTGCACGGGGGCCAGGGTCAGCTGTTTGAGGTTCAGCTGCGCATCGACGGCGCCCGTGCCCGGCACGAACTTGCCGTTAGCCGTGAGCAAGCCGCCTTCGCGCAGGCCCACGCCCAGCTCGAACGGCAGCGCCTGCTTCATGTCGTTGCTGACCTTGTGCAGCGACAGCCGCGCATCCTGCAGCGTGCCCTTGATACCCGTGCTTGCATCATCGAAACGGGCGCCGAACTTGCTCAGTTCCACCTTGTCTACCGTCGTGGACCAGGGCGCGGACGGCGCTTCCTTGCTTGCGTCGGCTTTGCCGGAGGCAAACACGGGCAGCTTTTGCGCAATCGCAAACTCTCCCTGGCGGTTGCGTGCCAGGTCGATCTGCGCACCGCTGGCCGTCACGGCACCCAGGTGCACGCTATGCGCCGCCAGGTCGATCTTGCCTTCCGTAAAGCCCAATTGGGCCAGCTTGAACGGCGTTTGCGCACCGCGCTGCATGGCCAGATCGGCCAGGCTGAAATTGGCGCCGTCGATCACGGTAGCCATGCCCGCTGGCCCCTGCTGCATGCCCATCTGCAGCTGCAGTTGCAACTGTCTGGCGCTCAATTGCAGGGCAGGCGAGACGGTTTCATCGATGGCGGACACGTCCACATTGGCCAGCGCCAGCTGTTTTAAATCCACCTTCCACTTGCCAGGTTTGGCTGGCGCGGCGGTGGCCGATGCTGCGGGGGCGGGATTGCCCGGCAGCACCAGGTTTGCCACGTCGATCTCGCCCTTGCTGTCGCGCCGCACGGCCACCTTGCCGCCGTACAGATTGACTTTATCCACCGTGACATTCTGGCGCGCCAGGTCCACGTTCACGCCGGCGATGCCCAGGGTGTCCAGCGAGGTAAATGGCGCGCCCTTGCCGTCTTGCACCAGCGCCAGGTCGCGCAAGGCCAGGCCCGCGCCCTTGACGGTCGCTTCCAGCTTGCCGTCGGCATAGGAAAAAGCGTAGGGCAGGCGCGCCGACAGCTTGCCGCTGGTCACTTGCGCACGCGTGTAGGCTTTCAAATACGCGGCCAGGCCGGGCAGGGAAGCGTCGTTCAATATCAGCTCGCCTTCGCCGCGAATCGGGCTGAGCGAGGCGGTGCCGCGCCAGTGCAGCTTGCCGCCGCGCGCCGCGTCGGCGCTGAGGCTATAGCTGCCGTTGGCGTCGGGCAGGGTGGAGATATTGTCGAGTGTAAAGTTGATCGGCGTGAAGTTATCCGCATAACCCGCCTTCTGGTCTTGCCAGTCCACTTTGCCTTGTTCCAGCGCAAAGTGGGCGATGACGAGGCGCGGCATGCCGCTGTCGCTCTTTTCCGGATGGTTGCGTTGCCAGGTGGCCAGCACTTCGGCCAGGTTGAACTTGCCGTCCGGCGTGATGGTCAACTGCGCCTGCGGCGCCGTAATGCGGATTTCTGCCAGGCTCCAGGCGCGGCGCACGATGGATTTCCATTCGAGTTGCACGGCCAGGGCGCGGATGGACAGCAGCGGCGCGCCGCGCTGGCCATCCGCGCTGGCCGCTTCCTTGAAAGCGATCTGGTCCGCTTCCAGGCGCAAGGTAAACGGGTTGAAGCGCACGTCGGCGATGCTGGCCTGGCGCGCGAGTTCTTTTTCTGCAAATTTGGGCAGCTGGTTTTTGATGACGTAGGGCACCAGCCAGAAGCCGGCCGCGCTGTAGGCGGCCAGGACGCAGCCTGTGCCAACGGCCCAGCGCTGCCAGCGTTTCCAGCGAAATGTTTTCGTCTGCACGCTTTTGTTGTCGATTGTGTTCACGAACTTACCTTTTGATCTTGTTGGGCGGCACATCCTGCACGCCGTGACTGTCAGTATGCCTCTTTGCTGACTCATCTGCAAAATTCAAACGTGTTCAAGTGATAACAGGCGCCAGGGTGGCCTTGTTTCTTGTATAAAACTCACACAAACTCACTCTTACTTGATAATGATTCTCATTATCGGTATCATGCCCGATAACCGTAAGTTTCCATTCGTACATATTTTCTCATTGAAAGCCCGATGTCATGCCTGTCGTCTCTCCCCGCACCCGCTTACTTCCAGTCGCCGCAGCCCTGTCGCTGGCCTTCGCTTCCCACGCCGCGTTGGCGGTCAATGCGGCCAGCGGCCAGGACGATCTGACGGCTGGCGATGAGAAAGTCATGCAAGCCGTGCAAGTGACGGGCACGCGCGCGCAAGGCCTGGTGCCTGTCACCACGGAGGCGGGCAGCTTTCGTGGCGCCAACATCATGGACGTGCCGTCGACTGTCAACGTGATCACGCGCGAGTTGCTGGAGCAGCAAGCCGTGTCCGGCCTGTACGACGCCGTGCGCAATACGGCCGGCGTGACGCGCCAGCAAAACGGTGGCGAGACCTGGGATCAGCTGGTGATACGCGGCATCGCCGTGGAAAACCGCACGAATTACCGCCTCAATGGCTCCATGCCCATCATGAACTTCTCGCAAGTACCCATGGAAAACAAGGAAAGGGTGGAAGTGCTGAAGGGCGCCTCGGCCCTGTACTACGGTTTTACGTCGCCGGCCGGCGTCGTCAACTTCGTCACCAAGCGGGCTGGTGGCAAGCCCGTCACCAGCATGGGCCTGAGCCTCGATGACCGGGGCAGTGCCGTGGCGAATGTCGACCTGGGCCGCCGCTTTGGCGCGCAGCGGGAGTTCGGCGTGCGCATCAACGCGGCCGGCGGCACCCTGGGTTCCTACCTCGATCATGTCGGCAATGGCAACCGCAGCTTTCTCTCCACGGCGCTGGACTGGCGGGTGACTAATAAACTGCTGTTGAAGGCCGACCTGGAATACGACCGCCGCAAGGTGACGGAGCAGGCGGGCGTGACCTTGCCCACCGCCGTGAAAGGCGTGATCAGCCTGCCGCGCGCCGTCGACCCGCGCCAGCTGATCGGCCCCGACTGGTCGAATTTCGAGGCGCAGACGAAAAACGCGCAATTGCGCGCCGACTACGCCATCACGGATGGCTGGGCCTTGACGGTGGAAGCGGGGCACTCGGAAACGGCGCGCGACCGCCGCCTGGCCATCTTCCGCCTGAATAACGCGGCGGCGCTGGCCACGGGCGCGGGCCGCATCACGGGCAATATCCAGCACAGCGTGACGGCGTCGGACTTGCTGCGCGCGGAACTGGCCGGCAACTTCAATACGGGTTTGATTGCCCACGAACTGACCCTGGGCGCCTCGCGCACGGACAAGTCGCAAGATGCTATTTACCAGAGTAACTACACGATCGCTTCGCAAAACCTGTACCAGCCCGTGCCTGTGACGAATGTCGTGTTCGGTCCCAAGCCGACGGCGCCAACGACGGCCGCGCTGGAGACGCGCGACACGGGCTTGTACGCGCTCGACCGCATGGTCTTCAGCCCGCAATGGCAAAGCGTCATCGGCGTGCGCCGCAGCAGCTATCAAAGCGACCAGGGCGCCAGCCATTACGACGTCAGCAAGACGACGCCGATGGCCTCATTGATCTACAAGGCCACGCCCGAACTGTCGTTTTACGCGTCCACGGCGCGGGGTCTGGAAGAGGGCGAAACGGGCCCGACGGGCACCGCCAATCAGGGCGTCAAGATGGCGCCCGGCGTGAGCAAGCAGAAAGAGCTCGGTGCGCGCTGGCTGACGCCGGGCGGCACCTTGCTGTCGGCTGCGCTGTTCGACATCACGCGCCCCGGCTACTACACGAATGCCAGTAATGTATTCACGTCGGACGGTGAACAGCGCTACCGCGGCCTGGAAATCTCGACGCAAGGCAAGCTGACGCGCCAGCTGTCGTGGCAGACGTCGGCCCAGCTGCTCGACCCGCGCTTTGCGCACATCAACGCCGACTACAATGGCAAGGCGCCGGAAAACGCGTCGAAACGCACGGCCAGCGCCTTCTTGTCGTATGCGTTCGATGGCGTGCCGGGCCTGGCCGTCAACGGCGGCGCGTATTACTACAGCGCCCGTCCCGTCAACGACCTGAACCAGGCTTTCCTCGGCGGCGTGAGCCTGTTCAGCGCGGGTGCCCGCTATGCGAGCCGCGTGATGGACAAGGCCGTCGTGTGGCAGTTGAACGTGGAAAACCTTGCCGACAAGCGCTACTGGGCCGGCGCCGGCACGCGCCTGGCCTCGGGCGCGCCGCGCGCCATCAAGCTGTCGATGAAGGTGGATTTGTAGGAAGGTTTGACCTGCGCCCTGTGCGCAGGGGCCTTGCCCTGATACAATGTTGCCATGTTCATCAGCAAAGGCAAGGCCGGCATCGTCCTGTGGATCGCGTGTATCGCCATCTTCCTGGCCACGCTCGCCCCTACGGTGTCGCGCGCGCTGACGGTCGCCAGCGGCATGGCCGTGCCCAGCCTGGAAATCTGCTCGGTGGCGGGTGGCATGCAAGCCATGCCCGCCCGCTACGATGCGCAGGAACCCTCCGCGCCTGAAAAATCGGGCATGCGCATGGGCGACTGCCCGTGCTGCAGCATGCATGCGGACACCTTGTCGATGCCGCCCACCACCCTCGTGCTCGCTTCCGGCGAGCTCCTCACGGGCTTGTTGCCCGAGCTGTTCTACCAGTCCGCCACGCCATTGTTCGCCTGGACACCCGTCCAGCCCCGCGGGCCGCCCGCCGCTTTCTGACCTGTCCCTTTCCCTGAACTGCCTTGCGCCGCGCGGCTATGTGCTGTGCTGCGCTTGCGCCTGTTCGTTTGACCCCTACAGAATCCGAAAGCAGCACCATGAAACAGTTACCGTTATTGATTTCCCTCGCCCTCGCCATGCCCGCCATGGCCCAAACGCGCCCTGAAGATGTCTTGCCTGAAATGAAAGTCATCGTTGCGGGCGTCAAGGACGGCTACCGTCCCGTGGCCGACACGGCGCAGATGCTCAGCAGCACGCCTGGCTACAGCGTGGCGGCCGGGGGCGGCGTGTCCGGCTTGCCAGTGGTCAATGGTTTTGCGGATGACCGCATCAAGATTCGCATCGACGGCATGGAATTGACGTCCGCCTGTGCCAATCATATGAATGCGCCGCTGTCCTACATTGATCCGCAACAAGTGCAGCGCATTCGCCTGATCGCCGGCGTGACACCCGTCAGCGCGGGCGGCGACAGCATCGCCGGCACCATCGAGGTGCAATCGAACGCACCCGTGTTCGCCCAGCCCGGCGCGCCGCTGCTCACGCAAGGCAGCTTTGCCGTGTCGGGACGCAGCGTCAACAACAGCGTGGCGGCCAGCGTGAACGCCTCGGCCGCCAGCGATATGCTCAGTATCGGCTACAGCGGCGCCACCACGCGCGGCCACAGCTATGAAGATGGCCACGGCAATAAAGTGCTGGCCAGCATGTTTGAAAGCATCAACCAGGCCATCGTGCTGGCGGCCAGGCGTGACGGGCAGCAACTGACCCTGCGCGCCGGCGTGCAGCACATCCCGTACCAGGGTTTTCCGAACCAGTACATGGACATGACGGACAACCACGGCCAGTTCGCCAATCTCGCTTACCAGGGCACGTTTGCCTGGGGGGTGTTCGACGCGCGCGCCTATTGGCAGCAGACGGACCACGAAATGGGCTTTTTCACGCCCGAGCGCACGGGCACGATGCCGATGCTCACGCACGGGCGTAACACGGGCTATGCGCTGATGACCAGCCTGCCGACAGGGGCGGGCGAGTTGCGGCTGGGCCAGGAGTGGCACGGCTTCCGCCTCGACGACTACTGGCCGGCCGTACCCGGGTCCATGATGATGGGGCCGCGCACCTACCTGAACATCAACGACGGCAAGCGCGACCGCACCGTGCTGTTCGGCGAGCTGGAAACGCGCCACGATGGCCGCTGGACAAGCGTGCTGGGCTTGCGCGGCGAATCCGTGCGCATGGAGTCGGGAGACGTGCAATCGTACGGCACCAACATGATGAACATGCCGGACGTGATGGCCGCCAAAGCCTTCAATGCGCGCAGCCGCAGCCGGCGTGACACGAATATCGATGCCTCCGCGCAAGCGACGTTCACGCCGGACCTTGCCAGCAGCTATGCATTCGCGCTGGCGCGCAAGGTACGTTCGCCGAATCTGTACGAGCGTTACTCGTGGGGCCGCGGTTCGATGGCCATGACCATGACCAACTGGTTTGGCGATGGCAACGGCTATGTGGGCGCTATGGACCTGAAACCCGAGACGGCGTACACGGCCGCGTTCACGGCCGACTGGCATGGCGGCGGCGAGGAGGGCTGGTTCCTGCGCGTCAACCCCTACTACAGCAAGGTTGATAACTACATCGACGTCGACGTGCTGGCGCCTTTCCACCCGTACATGAAAATGGGCGCGAACGGCAACTTGCTGCGCTTTGCCAACCACGACGCCAAATTGTACGGCGCGAATGTGGCATGGCAGCTGCCGCTGGCCAGCAGCACCCGCTGGGGCCGCTTCATGGCGACCGGCAATGCGGCTTACACGCGGGGCAAGCGCAGCGATGGCGGCGACCTGTACCGCATGATGCCGTTCAACGCCTTGCTGGCCGTCGAGCACAAGCTGGGTGCCTGGAGCAGCCGCATCGAAACGAAGATCGTGGCCCGCAAGGACAAGGTCGATGCCCGGCGCTTCGAACCCGAGACGGGCGGCTATGCGCTCGTCAACCTGCGCAGCAGCGTGGCATTGAGCAAGATGGCCAGCCTGAGCGCCGGCGTGAGCAATCTGTTCAACCGCGCGTATGCGGACCCGCTCGGTGGCGTGTACCTGTCGGGACTGAAGGCGCAGGGCGGGGCGCTGCAAGCGTTGCCGGCCGAGGGCCGGTCGATTGATCTGGGGCTGCAGCTGAAGTTCTAAACCTGGCAACCAGCGTGCGCCTTCCTGCTGCCGATGGGGGGAAGAAGGCGCACGCTGGCATCGCCGCATCGTCCAGCGCCATGTGGTCGTGACAATGTGCGCATGTTTCTCGACGGTAATTTGTTATGCTCTCTGGCGCCTGCTTCAGGCGTTTGGCGCACATCGGTGCGATAGCGGAGGCTGAAGGCTTAATCTGCTCAAATGAAGCTGACTGAATAAAAGGTGTCCATGATCGCATTTAAAGATTTTCGTTCGACCACTGCGGGCAGTCCGCTTTCCGATGGCATGGACCGGTCGCTGGTCTTGGCCAATGAATGGCTGCTGAAAACGGGCGTGCGTCCGGTCAGCATCGAAACCATCACGGAAACGAGGGGCTGGACGGCGATCAGCCAGGTTGAGCGAGGGATACGGGTGTGGTATGAAGTGGCGCCTCCTCCCTTGACCCCCTGATCTGCTCAGCCACGCCATCCCGAGCTCATCGGCCGCAGCGCCATCAATTTCCTCCGCCGCTCTTTTTGCGCCGCGCCCCCGTCAGCACGCGCAGCGCGGTGGCGATCGGTACCTTGTTCCTGGCCAGGTAGGCGGCGGCCGTGGCGGTATCGAGCATTTCCTGGAAAATAATGCCGACCTCGACCTTTTGGGCCGTCAAATCGTCCTGCCTTGCGCAGTCGAGGGTATCCATATTCGTAGCAGTGACCTTGTCATTCTTGGAGCGCATTTTTGCCTCGGTAGAAAAGAGAAAAAATGTCTCCTTTTATTTGCCTTTAAGATAACTTATTTTTGTGCCTTTGTGGAAATTTTTCTTTAATCGATAGTGCATTCAGGAATTAAATTTAACTATGGGCGGCGTGCAGTGCCTGGGGATGACTGCGGCATGCATGACCTGGCGTCATCCATTGCCTGAACAACCATCCTTTGCCAGCGGCGCCCGGATGCGGTCTAATCATGGTTTGTTCCTACACGAGCTTGCCATGCTGCCCACTTCCGCCATCGCCGCGCTGCGCGAAAAATTTCCCCTGATTACAGAGCTGATGGCCTTGCAGCCCTTGAGCTGGTTCAATCCCGCCATCGCGCCGGCGGCCGAGGCCTTGAACGACGTGGGCTTGACGGCGGACGACGTGGCCGATGCCAGCGCGCGCCTGGCGCGTTTTGCGCCATATCTGGCCAAGGCGTTCCCGGAAACGCAGGCCAGCGGCGGCGTCATCGAGTCGCCCGTCGTGCCGCTGCCCGCCATGCAGGCGGCGCTGGGTTTAGCCTCAGGCATGACGAGCGGTCAGCTGTGGCTCAAGCAGGACAGCCATTTGCCCATTTCCGGCTCGATCAAGGCGCGCGGCGGCATCTATGAAGTGTTGAAACATGCGGAAATGCTGGCGCTGGACGCGGGCTTGCTGAAGGAGGGCGACGATTACAGCGTGCTGGCCAGCGACGCCGTGCGCGCCTTCTTCGGCCAGTATGCGATCGCCGTCGGTTCCACGGGCAACCTGGGCTTGTCGATCGGCATCATGAGCGCGCGCCTGGGCTTTCGCGCCACCGTGCACATGTCGGCCGATGCGCGGCAATGGAAGAAGGATAAATTGCGCAGCCATGGCGTCACCGTCGTCGAGTACGCGACCGACTACAGCGTGGCCATGGAAGCGGGGCGCAAGCAGGCGGAGAACGACCCCACCTGCCACTTCGTCGACGATGAAAATTCGCACGATCTGTTCCTCGGCTACGCGGTGGCGGGCCAGCGTCTAAAAGCCCAGTTTGCCGCGGCCGGCGTCGCGGTGGACGAGGAGCACCCGCTGTTCGTGTACTTGCCGTGCGGCGTGGGCGGCGGCCCCGGCGGCGTGGCCTTCGGCTTGAAGCTGGCGTTTGGCGATTTTGTTCACTGCGTGTTCGTCGAGCCGACCCACTCGCCGTGCATGCTGCTGGGCGTGCACACGGGCTTGCACGAGGGAATCAGCGTGCAGGAGATCGGCATCGACAACCTGACGGCCGCCGATGGCCTAGCCGTGGGACGCCCGTCCGGCTTCGTCGGGCGCGCCATGCAGCGGCTGATCGACGGCTACGCCACCGTCACCGATGAAGAACTGTACCGCTTGCTGGCGATGCTTGAGCAAACGCAAGGCTTGCGCCTGGAACCGTCCGCCGTGGCCGGTTTCGCGGGCATCAATCCCGTGCTGGCCGCGCCGCAATACCAGGCGCAGCTGGAAACGGCCACGCACCTCGTGTGGGGCACGGGCGGCAGCATGGTGCCGCAGGAGGAAATGGCGGCCTACGTGGCGCGGGGCAGGGCGCTGCTGGCAGCCGGAGCCGCGTGATGCCGGCCGGCGCGCCGAGCAGGGCCACGCTGACGGCCAGCCAGTTCGCCAACCTGCACACATTCCTCGTGGCGGCGCGCCATGCCAGCTTTGCGCTGGCCGCGCAGGAACTGGCGCTCACGCCCAGCGCCGTCAGCCACCGCATCGCGCGGCTGGAAAGCAGCCTGGCCTTGCGGCTGTTCCAGCGCCTGACGCGGCAAGTCAGACTGACGGCCGACGGCGAGCGCATCTTCGCCGCCCTGCAAATCGGCTGGGATGGCTTGCATGCGGCGCTGGCCGGCGGCGATGCGCTGGCGGGCAGCATCACCGTGCATGCGCGCCCGTCCATCGCCCAGTGCTGGCTGGTGCCGCGCCTGGCAGGCTTCGCTGGGCAATATCCGGACGTGTCGATCGACTTGCGCGTGGGCAATGAAAGCGTGGACTTTCGCGCCGGCCAGGTCGACCTGGCCTTGCACTATGGCGACGGCCACTTTCCCGGCCTGGCCGCGCGCAAGCTGATGGACGAATGGCTGGCGCCCGTGTGCAGCCCGGAATATGCGCGCGAACGCGGCTTGTTTGACGCGCCGCAACAACTGGCCAGCGCGACGCTGCTGCACGATACCCTGGCCTGGCCCGCCTGCGCGCCCGATGCCGAGTGGCGGCTGTGGCTGGACGGGCAGGTGCCCGAGGTGAACTTGCCCGCGCGCAACCTGCGTTTCGACCGCGCCGACCTGTGCGCGCAGGCGGCCATCCACCACGCGGGCGTGGCCATGGGCCGGCGCCAGCTGGTGCAGCCGTGGCTGGCCAGCGGCCAGCTGGTCTTGCCGTTCGGCGCTTTCAGCTTGCCCAGCCCGCAGGCGTATTACCTCGTGCATGCCGCTCGGCCGCTGCCGGCGAGGGTGCAGGCCTTGTTCGACTGGCTGCTGGGGCAGGCAATTTGATACACTGCGCCCCTTATTGAAACGCGCACGAAAGAATGCCCATGCAGCCATCCCCATCGACCCCCACCGTACCGCCGGAATTGCGCGAGTTACGCAGCACTGCGCTGGCCTGCCTGCTGGAACCGGACCCGGCGACCAAGGTGGCGATGGTGGCGGCCATGGCCGAGGCGCAACTTTCTCTCGATGCGCAGGCGGCTTTGGCGCCGACTGGCGCCGTGCCGGGCCGTCCCGAGCGTCCGGAACTGGTGCCGCCGCGCTTGGTGGGGCGGCGTTCGATGATCACGCCGGAAGGGCGCGCCATGCTGGTGCACGCGCTGGCGCATATCGAGTTCAACGCGATGAACCTGGCGCTGGACGCCCTGTGGCGCTTCCCGGATCTGCCCTTTGACTACTATACGGACTGGCTGCGCGTGGCGAAGGAGGAAGCGACGCACTTCGCCATGCTGCAGGCGCATTTGCAGGTGCTGGGGCACACGTACGGCGACTTCCCCGGCCACGACAGCCTGTGGGAAATGGTCGACAAGACGCGCGGCGACGTGCTGGCGCGCATGGCGCTGGTGCCGCGCACCCTGGAAGCGCGGGGCCTGGACGCGATTCCACCGCTGCGCGCCAAGCTGGCGCAGGCGGGAGACATGGCCGCCGCCGCCATCCTCGACATCATCCTGCGCGACGAGGTGGGACATGTGGAAATCGGCAACCGCTGGTACGGCTACCTGTGCGAGCAAAGGGGCCTGGAATTGCGCTCCACCTATGCCGAGCTGGCGCTGCGCTACGAAGCGCCCACCTTGCGCGGCCCGTTCAACCTGGAAGCGCGGCGCCGGGCGGGGTTTTCGGAGCTGGAATTGTCCGATCTGCCCGCCTGACCTTGGCTACGGATGGGCCGTGATGCTGATATGCCAGTGGCTCAGGTGTCCCTTTTCGATGTGTACTTTCGGCGGCTTGAGCCAGGCGCCCGCGCCGGGGATCTTGTCGGTTGGCGCGGCGGAAAAACGCCCGTCGACGAGGGCCAGCTTGACGAAGCTGGGGCCGATGTAGACGACGCGCGTGCTGGCCGGCGCCGCTTCCTGGGCCAGCATGGCCCGGTTCGCCGCGATCCACGCCTGCAGCGCCGCCAGCTTCGGCTTTTGCGCGGGGTTGGCCACCACTTCCGCCTTCGCGTCGGTGATCAGCTTGTGAATGGCGGCGCCATTGCCCTGGCCGCCCAGCGCATCCGTGTAGCCGCCCATGCCGTCCGCATAGCGCAAGTCGATCTGCTGGCCGTCGCTGTGGCCGCTATGGCCGAGGATGGAGCGGCCCGCCGCCGTCTGCGTCACGTGCTGGCCGCTGATGTCGTCGAAGCGGTAAGCCTTGCCCGCCAGCCAGGCGATGGCCAGGCGCGTGGCCCAGGAATCGCCGCCGGGATCGCGCGTGCCGTAGCGCCGCGCTGCCAGCGCCGCCTCGTTGTTGGCCAGGTACAGGGGGATGTAGGCCGTGTCGCCCTTGAACTCCACTTGTCCCCCTTCGGCCGGGTCGGAACTGGCGTCGGTATTGTCGATGCGGCCCTTCAGGCGCAGCGTGACGACGGCCTTCTTGTCGAGCTTGGCGCCGGCAAAGGTCGGCAGCACCAGGCTGGGAAATTTCACCTTGCCGGCGCTCTTGGTATTGGTCTGGGACAATAAATTCTGCGTGCTGAAGGCGGGATCGCCGCCGCCGGCCGAAATGCCGATGTTCACTTCTGTAATCGTCGCCGCCGCCGGCGTGTAGTGCAATTCGAGCGGCAGGGTGTGCGTGGCCGTGGTTGCGCCTTGCGACACGGAAACGTACGGCCCCCGCAGATTGCCCGTCAGCTTGATCGGCTGCAGCACGGGGTGGCCGTCCTTGTTGGGTGACAGGAATTTTGCCAGCGTCACCTTCAAGCCCTTGCACGCGAGGCTCAGTTCCACCGTCGTCACGGTGGGCAGGGCGCTGTCGCCGATATTCGTGGCGCTGACATTGCCGCCCAGGCTCAAAGCCCCATCCTTGGTCTGCTTGCTGACGTCGACGCACTCCGTCCTGACGATGGTGCCCTGCGTGTAGTGGCTCTGGTTGACGGCGCCCGTGGCGGCCAGGTTGACCCCGGGCAAACCGGTCACGGAATAGGACCAGGTATCGTTGTACTGGCTTTGCGCCGTCGTGTAGACGGGATACTCGGCCGTGCTGACGGTGATCTTCACGCCCACGTTTTTCGTGCCCTTGGGTACCGTGAAGGCGATGGGCGAGGTGATGGTCTGGTTTTGCGCGTCCGCCGTGGCCGTGAACGTCTTGCTGCCCTCGTCATCCTGCGGCGTGACGTCGTCCGCGGCACGGGGGCTGGCGATCACCGCGCGCGCGGGCGGCGCGGCGCCATCCTGCGTGACCGTGCCCGCCACATAGCTCTGCGCCGCACTGCGCCGGGCCAGGCCGGTTCCGTACGGATACACGATGCCGACGCTGACGGTGCTGCTGTTGTCAAACACGACGGCGCTGACGCTGACCACGTTCGGATGGACGAGGTCGTTCAAGGTCAGCTGGTAGGTATCGGGCAGCACGCCGTCGAAGTGGAAGGCGCCCGCGGCATCGACCACGGCCACCTGGCGCTGGTGGCTGTTGTAGCCGGCCAATAGCATCTTCTTGCCGGCCAGGCCCGTGGCGTTGCCGCCTTCCGGCGTGCGCAGCTGGCCCTGCAGCACGGCACCGGACTTGAGGACGATCAAGGCATAGCTGGCCGTGAATTCACCGTCCTGCGAGACGAAGTTGAGGTTCAGGTCGTAGCTGCCGTTGGGCAAGAAAACCAGCAACTGCTGCATGGCCGTGGCGCTGATGCTGAAACTGCCGCTGGCCGCATCGAACGTCCAGTAGTTCTTGAGGCTGACGGCCGCGCCGTCCGGCATCGACAGCAGGCCGTCGCTGTCGTCCTGCAGGGCCAGCGGCGGCGCGCCCACCAGGCGGAACGCCATACCGCCAGGCTGCAGGCGGTTGTTCGGCCCCAGGCCCGTGATGGCCAGCACGGGCGCCGTGGCGGGCAGGTTGCCGTCGTCGTCCGGCTCCACATGGGTTTCCACGGCCGTCGGCAGTTCCGTCTGGATCAGCAGGTCCAGCGTGGTGGTTTTGCCGCCCTTGCTGAGGGAAAACTGCGCGTGCTGGTCCACGCCCGTGTCGCCCGGGGTGGAAAAGCGCAGAGTGCCGTCCTGCAGCAGCACGTCCGTGACGGCGCCGCTGGCCTTGACGCTGTCGGCGCCGTCCGCAAACCCCAGGTCGGCCAGCGACAGCACCACCACTTGCGCGGGCCGCACGGGATCGAGGGCTATGCTGGCGCCGGTGCTGAAAGTCCAGACCAGGCCGGCACTCTGGAAGGCGATGCTGCGCTCGATGCGCAGGGTGATGGTGTCGTCGGGAACGACAGTGGCGCCCGCGTCGATGCTGCCGGCCAGCACCTCGCCATCGATGATGGTGCTGCCGTCGGGCGCGCTGGCCAGCACGGCTTGCACATTGCCAGCCGCCTCGCTGCCATTGTTGCGGATATGCACGCGGTAAGTGTAGTCCCAGGCCGTGCGGCTGACGCGCTGTTCGGCCACTTTATCGAGCAAGATGACTTCCAGATCGCCGGCGGCCTGGGCGGTGGTGCCGCTGCTTGCCGCGGCGGCCAGCATGACCTTCGGCGCGGGCGGCTGCGTGGGATCGTTGGGGCCGCCGCAGGCGCACAGGCCAGCGGCCAGCAAAGGGGCCAGCGCGGCGGCGGCCAGCTGGCGCCGCCGCAGGCAGGCCAGGGCCAGCACGCCGGCCAGCAGCAGCCATGGCGTGGACGGCAGGGCGATGGCGGCCGGCTGCGTGATGCCCGTGTCGAGTTCGATGAAGGAGACGGGGTCGAGGATGGTGAACGGCTGGGCGCCGGGGCTGCCCGCGCCCAGGTAATCGAAGGTGACGGAAAAGCCCGTGGCCGTGGCGCCGGGGACGATGCCGCCCGCCAGCGCCAGCGCGTCGAAGTAGCCGTTGGCGGGAATGGCGGGATCGGGCTGCAGCAGCAGCACGTCCCAGCCCGGCGCCGTCGCGGCACCGTGCAGGTTGGCATACTGGCCCACGCTGAAGAACAAGGTGAATTCCTCGATGGGCGCGGCCAGGGTGCTATTGCTGACCGTATAGTCGTAGCGCCACTGCGTGCCGCCCAGCGATGTCGCCGTGTAGCCGATGCTGGTGGCGTGCGCGGCCGACATTGCGCACAGCAGCAGCGCCAGCAGCGCCTGTTTGATAAAGCTCATGATCGTTCCCCCAATAGACTGGCGCCAAGCGTGCCCGGGCAAGAGGTCAAGCAGGAAGCGTTCCTGAAAATTTATCGTTTGTAAAACAAGGACTTGAGTACGGCGTTCGCGTTGCGGCCGGGCACACTGTCAAATACGCTGACACTGCCGCACAGGCGCGCGGCCAGGCGGTCCGCGTGGCGGGCATTTGTTTTTTCAATTAACGATTTTAATTGGCAATGGCCCATTAATATATATTTTTCAAAGTGACAAAGCGTGACAATAAATAAAAAAATAGGGTACATACTGACTCTGCTGTAAAACAGCTCCGCTAATATATTTTGCTGCCAGCCCGATATATTAACGTCGATAACCCCATTGGAGATATAGCATGACTGCATATGTAATCCAAAGCTTGCAAAATACGAATCTGTGCATCGGCGTCACCAGCACCGCGGCAGGTTCTCTCGTTACCCTGCAAGTTCTTTCTGGCGTCGGCGGCACGACTTCGCAATGGAATATGGACCCGAATACGGGCTACATCACGCTGGCGGCCAATCCCAGCCTGTGCCTCGACGTGCAAGGCTACGATGGCCAGCAGGGCCAGGTGATCGTTGCCACGATGACACTGGGCCGTACCAGCCAGTTGTGGAATTGGGTGGGCCGCGCGCCGAACATCTCGAACGTGCAATACCCGCAAATGGTGCTGGACAATGCCAACAACAACGCCAGCCCTGGCAATCCCATCCTCGTGTGGCCCTACAACGGCGGCCAGAACCAGAAGTGGAGCTGCCTTGCCGTGCCGGCCCTGAAGGCCATGCTGGAGGCGGCGTAAGCATCCGCGCGGTCACGTAGCCCCCTTGCGCCAGCGCCGCTGTTTCGCGCCGCTGGCGCTGGCCGCCTGCCGTCCTGTCCTGAGCGTCCTGTTGGCAATTGCATGGCGCGCCGATATTTAAATGATCATTTTTTCATTCATGCCCGCTGATTGCATATGCACGCGCAATGATTTATCAATGTCTCATCCTGATTGTTTTTCGCGATGCGGCTGATTATATTTAAGCGAAGGGGTATTTAAAATAAAGATGCTTTTATTTTGCTATTCAATTTCAGTATTTGCCGATATTCCCATATTGGCGGGAATAATCTCGCCTGTCATGCATTGATAATATCGATTGGCCGGTTTATTTTTAAAAGACGCGCCAGCTGATGCATCGCTGAGCCTGTCAGCGCTGTCCTACCCATCTTGTCGAAACCGTCTGATTGTATGCCTTGCGGAAACACGCGATGATCGTGTCCATGCTGCAACAGCCAACCAGTCCGACGGAGTATGCGATGCAAAAGCCAGGCCAGTCCCTTCACGTGAACAAGCCATTCCTGCTGATCTGCCTGTTCACCTTTTCGACCCTGGCGGCCACCTGGATGAATACGGGCGAGACGCAGAACAGCGATGCCGCGCCGGCGCCCGTGGCGCGCGAAGCGGGGCATGGCACCTTGCCCGTGTGCAGCAGCGATGCCCTCACGCTGTCGGCCCAGTGCCAGCCCCAGCCGGCGCGCCAGGCTTGACCGCAGCTTGCAAGCGCTGCTGCAGCAAGGCCAGCACGGCCGCTTCCTCCGGCGCCAGCGCCGGCAGCTCTTCCCGTAACTGCTCCTGCGCCCGCGCGCGCATGCCTTCCAATAAACTGCCATCCAGATATGATTCCAGCACGGCCGGGTGCACATAGCACTTGCGGCAGATGGTCGGCGTATTGCCCAGCTTTTTCGCCACGGACTCGATCGCCTGCACGATGTTTTTCTTCGCTTGCGCATCGGAATCGACCTGCTCGAACGCCTGCAGGGCCAGCGCGGCCAGCAGGGTGCCGGACCAGGTGCGGAAATCTTTGGCCGTGTAGTCTTCGCCCGTCACCTCGCGCAGGTAATCGTTGACGTCGCCTGAATCGACGCCGTGGCGCGCGCCTTCGTCATCGACATATTGAAACAGTTCCTGGCCCGGCAACTCGCGCATGCGCGCAAGCACCCTGGCCAGCTTGCGGTCGCTCAGGCGGATATCGTGGCGCACGCCGCTCTTGCCCTTGAAGTGGAAGGCCACGGCGTTGCCGTCGACCTGCACGTGGCGCGTGCGCAGGGTGGTCAGGCCGAACGATTTGTTCGCGCGCGCATATTCTTCGTTGCCGATGCGCATCATCGTCAGCTCCAGCAGGTGCACGATGGTGGCCAGCACCTTTTCACGCGGCAAACCGGGCAGCTGCATGCCGCGCGCGACGGCCGCGCGGATGGCGGGCAGGGCGCGGCCAAAGCTGAGCATGCGCTCATATTTCACGTCGTCGCGCACCTGGCGCCAGCGCGCATGGTAGCGGTACTGCTTGCGGCCCCGCGCATCGCGGCCCGTCGCCTGCAGGTGGCCGTTGGCGCGCGGGCAGATCCACACGTCCGTCCAGGCGGGCGGGATGGCCAGCGCCTTGATGCGCGTCAAGGTGTCGGCATCGCGCAGGACCTGGCCATCCGCATCGCGGTAGCGGAACTTGCCGGGCTTGCCCAGGCGGGCGATGCCGCTCTGATGGTCGCCCGTGTAGCGCAGGCCGGCGGCGCGGGCCGTGGTGGTGGCAGATAGTTCCATGGCGATAGCTTACCTTGCACGCCGCGCACCCGCCGCGCCATTATGCTAAGGTGCGCATTCGTAACGCCGTGCGCGGCAGACAGGAGCAGCAGATGTTTGGCAGAAAAAAGAATCTGGAAGAAGACCACGCCCCCCAGGCCGACAAGCAGTATGAAAAGAAGTACACGGATGACAGTTTCTGGGACAAGGTCGTCAAGTTCGCCAAGACGGCGGGACGCGAAGTCATCGAAAAAGCCCTGTGGCTGTATTACGCGGCCCAGCAGCCGAACACCCCGCTGTGGGCCAAGACGGCCATTTATGGCGCGCTCGGCTATTTCATTTCGCCCATCGATGCGATTCCCGACATCACGCCCGTGATCGGCTATGCGGATGACCTGGCCGTGCTGGCGGCGGCCGTCGCCACCGTCGCCACCTACATCACGGCCGAGGTCAAGGAACGGGCCGCCGAGAAATTGCGCGGCTGGTTCGGCGCCTAGCCGCCGGCAGCGGGCTGGCCAGGCTGGCCCTTGACGGCATTGCGGTAGCGGGCCCTGGCCTCGGCCTTCTTCACCGCCTCGCTGGCGATGTTCTGCGCCTTGATGCGGGCTTTTTCACTCTTGCTGCGCTGCTGCGCCACGTCCTTGTTGCCGATGCGGTTCGTCATGCTGGTCTCCTCGTTGAGCGTCAAGTTTGACCAGCACAGCATACGTTCTTGCCCGGGCACTACCGTGCGCCCGCTCACACAAGCGGCATGCCTACCGGGCTGGCGGGCCGCCTGCCCCATGCGCCAGCAGGCGCAGCACGACTTCTTTCTGGAATGAACGAAACTCCTTGTCGGCGCTGACGTTGGCGAAGGCCAGCACGGCCGTCCTGCGGGCCCGGTCGACGCAGACGACGGACGCGGCGCCCGGGTCGCCCCCGCTGTGCGTGGCCAGCGCCCGGCCGTCGACGTCGCGCAGCAGCCATACCAGCGCTTGCTGCACGGACGAGTCTGCGGGCACGACGGGGGCCGCTTGCGGGGCGAAAAACAGTTGCAGGGTGGCATCTTGCAGGTAGCGGTGGCCATCGACCCGGCCGCCATTGCTGTAGATGGCCAGGAAACGGGCAAAGTCCTGCGCCGAGCTGCGCAGCAGGCCGGCCGGCCAGTCCGGGTAGCCGACGGGCGGCAGCACTTGCAGGCGCGGCTCCTTGTGCGCGTACGGCTGGGCGACAACGGCGCGCCGCGGCAAGCCGGCCAGGTTCCAGGCCGTGCTGTCCATGCCCAGCGGTTCGAACAGGTGCTCGCGCGTATAGGCGTCGAGCCCATCGGGGTTCACGCGGCCCACCAGATAGCCGAGCAGGGCGATGCCGACATTGCTGTAGCGCCATTCCGTGCCGGGCCGGGCGGCAAACGACACATCCGCGTCATACCAGGCGCCGCCGCGCGACAGATAGCCCTTGACGAAGTCGCGCAGGGGCAGGCGCGGGTCGCCCTGCACGGAAAACGCCGTCGTCTTGTCGTACACGGCGTCGGAAATGCCCGAGGTATGGCTGAGCAAATGACGGAAGGTGATGGGCACGTCGGGAAACTTCGGATGCATGAGCGGAAAGTCCAGATAGGCCGCCACCTTGTCGTCGAGCTGGAAGGCGCCCTGTTCCAGCAGCATCATGACGGCCGTGGCCGTGACGAGCTTGCTGACGGAGGCGACATGGAACACCGTGTTCGCATCGGCCTTCTTGCCGGCCTGGATGTCGGCCCAGCCATAGCCGCGTGCAAAGATGGTCTGTTCGCCGCGCACCACGGCCACGCTCATGCCCGGCGTTTCCGTGCGGGCCAGGCCATCGCGCATGAAGCCGTCAAATTCCGTTTCCCACGCCAGCCGGGCCGGATCGGTGGCGCAGCCCGTTTGCAGCAGGGCCAGTGAGACGCCCAGTCCCAGCACGCTTCTTCGTTTCATCGATTCTCTCTTTTGCCATTTTTAATTATCTTAACAATATTTCCGCCCGATATAGGGGCGATTGACAAATCATTGCTCTGCAGCAATGACAAAAGGGGGCGCCAGTGCCTATTTGCGCCAGTAGCGTTCCAGCAGGGGCTTGACCGTCAGGCCGTGCGCGACGATGGAGAGGATGATGACGACGAGGGTGATGTCGGCCAGTTCGCGCGCCAGGCCGCGCGGCACGCCGTGCGCGATGGCATAGCTGAGGTAGTACAGCGAGCCGATGCCGCGCACGCCGAACCAGGCGGCCAGCCCGCGCAGGCGCACGCTGGTGCCCGAAGCCAGCAAACCGAGCATCACGCTGGCCGGGCGCGCCACCAGCAGCAGGAACAGCGCCACGCTCCACGCCTGCCAGCTCCAGGCGGCGGCCGTGACGGTGCCTCCGAGCAACAGCACCAGGGTCAGTTCGGACAGGCGTTCCAGGTGTTCCTTGAAGACGAGGGATTCGCCGCTGACGGTCAGCGTCACCTCGCTGTCGTGCGGCCTGGCGGCGGACACGGCATGCGTTTCCTCCGCCTGCAGCAAGCCTTGCCGGTCTTTTGGCGCGCCGGCCAGCCGCAGTTCCGTCTGGCGCAGGGCCACGCCGGCAAAGAATACGGCCAGGAAGCCCCACGCGTGCAGCCAGGTAGTCACGCCGTAGACGAAGGCGATCAGGCCCAGGGCCGCCAGGTCGTCCAGCATGGCGTGTTTCGGCTCCTTGGCGCGCACCTGCCAGCCCAGCCAGGCCAGCAGCGCGCCGCCGGCCGCGCCCAGGGCGATGGCGCCCGCGCTGGCCCAGCATAGATCGCGCCACAGCCAGGTGGCGCCATGCGGTCCCAGCTCATGCAGGCCCAGCAAGCCCAGGCCCAGCATGACGAAAGGAAAGCCGCTGCCATCGTTCATGCCCGCCTCGCTGGTCAGCATGAAGCGCAATTGCTCGCTGTCGCCCGCATGGCGCAGCTGCACGTCGGTGGCCAGCACGGGGTCGGTGGGGGCGAGGATGGCGCCCAGCAGCACGCCCGCGCCCAGGGGCAGCCCCAGCACCAGGCAGGCAAAGGCGGCCACCAGGGCCACGGAAATGGCCATCGACAGCCACGCCAGGCGCAGCGAGGGCAGCCAGCGCGCCAGGCTGAACGGTACGGGCATCTTGACGCCGGCGGAAAACAGGGAGATGAGGACGGCGATTTCCGTCAGGGTTTCCAGCAGGGGCGCCTGCTGCAGCAGGTCGAACGCGAACAGGCCCAGGAACATGGGCCCCAGCAGCAGGCCCACGCCCAGATACGCCATGGCCGAAGTCAATGGCAGGCGCGCGATGCCGTCGGCGCCCAGGCCGCGCGCCAGCATCAGGCAGCCGATCAGGATGAACCAGGCGGTGGTGCTCATGCGCCTTATTTTAGCGGCGCGCGGGCCGGGGCAGCGCGCCGCAGGTTTTGTTACGCCTTGTGCAACTGTACCGTATCGTTCTGCGCCTGCATGGCGTGCAGCTCGATCGGGTCGTGCGTGGAGCGCAGGCGCGGCAGGCCGTGCGGGTAGTGCGCCGTAATAAAGGCCAGCATCTGTTCGCGCACGAGGCAGCGCAGCTCGAAGGCCAGGCCCGAATCTGCCGCGCTGATCAGGAAGCGCACGCGCACGGCCCGCTCGTTCGAATCCGTCGCCTGCACCGTGCAGACGCGGCCATCCCATTGCGGCGCGGACTCGCAGATGCGCGTCAGTTCCGCGCGCAGCGGGTCCAGGGGGATGCTGAAATCGAGCCACAGGAATACCGTGCCCAGCAGGGTGGACGAGCTGTGCGTCCAGTTCTCGAACGGGTTTTCGATGAACCATTGCAGCGGCACGATCAGCCGGCGTTCATCCCACACGCGCACGACCACGTAGGTGCCCTTGATTTCCTCGACCTTGCCCCACTCGCCATTGACGATCAGCACGTCATCGATGCGGATCGGTTGCGAAAACGCAATTTGCAAACCGGCAATGAAATTACCGAGCACGGGGCGGGCGGCGATACCGGCCACCAGGCCCGCTACGCCGGCCGAGGCCAGCAGGCTGGCGCCGATCTGCCTTGCGCCGGGCAAGGTCAGCAGCACGAAAGCGAGGCCCAGGATGACGACGATGGCGTGCGCGCTGCGCGTGAGCACGCGCGCTTGCGTGATCAGGCGGCGCGCGCGCAGATTGTCGGCCACGTCGACGGGGTTGATTTCGGAAATCGTGATGGACAGGGCCTGGATGCATTGCATGGCCAGCCAGGTCAGCGCGATGATCAGCGCTACGCTGGCCAGGTGCGACATGGCGACGAGGCCCGGCGTGTCGTCGGGCGCGCCGGCCAGCACCATGCGCAGGCCGAAGACGATCACGCACAGCTGGCTGGCGCGGAAGGCCACGCGCGTGGCGTTGGTGGTGAACGGACGGCCGTTGGCCAATCTTCTCAGCAAGCCGATGCCGGCCCGGTGCACGCCGATGGCGACGACGGTGACGAGCAGGGCGGAAACGAGCACGGTCAGCGCCGAGCGCAGCGGGCCTCCCATCAGCGAGTGGAACGTGCTGAGATCCATAGGCGAAAACTCCTTATTGATAAGTGAAATGGATGTCGGAAGCGGGTATTTTACGGGCAGATGACGTCGCGGGGGCGTGCGTTGCCGTACGGATAAGACTTCGGGCAAGGGGGATACTGGAAGAAATTGCTGCGCTGCGCCATGCCTCGTTGACGTTTCAATACGGAAAGCAAGCGGGCGTCGCCGCATTGGAAACATAGTCATACTTGCCATGCTTTTTGTTTTTGCAAAGGAAACCGATGATAGTACGATCACTCCGAATGTCCTTGCGCTTCATCCTGCCGCTTGCCCTCGTGCTGGGACTGTTTGCTTATATCGTGGTACCCCTGCTGGATAACATTACCCTGCGCTGGTATGTGCGCGACCTCGACAGCCGGGCTGAATTGCTCGCTGGAACCCTCCGCCCCTCGCTCACCGAATACCTGCCCGCGCAGGATGCCACCCGCATCAGCGAACTGTTCCAGGGCGCCACGCGCGACGAACGCCTGATCGCCATCGGCTTTTGCGACAACGCGGGCCACCTGCTGTACCAGTCAGCGCAATACCCAACTTCCATCGGCTGCTGGAGCACGCCATCGACGGGCGGCCTGTACAAATCCCTGGCGCAATTGCCGCAAGGGCAAGTCCACCTGAGCGAAACCCCCGTCATGCAGGACGCGTCCCAGCTGGGCCGCCTGGTGCTGGTGCAGGACATGAGCTTTGTCGAACGCCGCAATACCGATACCAAGCGCTTCATCTTTGCCTTCCTGGCCGTGCTGGCCGTGCTCATTTCCCTGATGACCGTGTTCGTCGCCCACCTGAGCTGGCGCGGCTGGCTGTCGGCCGTGAAGGATATCTTGCGGGGCGAGTTGCTGCCGAAAAGCAATGGCGCAGTGGCCGCCGCCACGGCGCCCGCCGCCGCACCCGCGCCGCCGCCGGAAATGCAGCCGCTGATCGGCGACTTGCGCGAATTGCTGCAGGAATACCATCTGGAACGCCAGGGCGACAACGGCTGGTCGTCCGACTGGACGCCGGACAAGCTGCGCGCGCTGCTGGAAGCGGACTTGCAGGGCGACCAGGTGCTCGTCGTGTCGAACCGCGAACCGTATATCCACACGAAAGCCGATGACGGCAGCGGCGACATCCGCGTACAACGCCCGGCCAGCGGCCTGGTGACGGCCGTGGAAGCCGTGATGCGGGCATGCTCCGGCACGTGGATCGCGCATGGCGCCGGTTCCGCCGACCGGGAAACGGTCGACAAGCACGACCACGTGCCCGTGCCGCCCGATAACCCCAGCTATACCTTGCGCCGCGTGTGGCTGACGGAAGAGGAAGAGCAGGGATACTATTATGGTTTCGCCAATGAAGGCATGTGGCCGCTGTGCCATATCGCCCACGTGCGCCCCGTGTTCCGCTCGTCCGACTGGGAACAGTACGTGAAGGTCAACCGCCGCTTCGCCGACGCCGTGATTGCCGAGGCGAAGACGGACAACCCCGTCGTGCTGGTGCAGGACTATCACTTCGCCTTGCTGCCGCGCATGGTGCGCGAAGCCTTGCCGAAGGCGACGATTATTACCTTCTGGCATATCCCCTGGCCGAACTCGGAATCGTTCGGCATTTGCCCATGGCGCGAGGAAATCCTCGACGGCTTGCTGGGCAGCACGATCCTGGGTTTCCACACGCCGTTCCACCGCAAGAATTTCCTCGAAACGGTGGACCGCTACCTGGAAACCCGCATCGAGCCGGAAGCATCGACGATTTCGTATGGCGGCGAGATGACGCAGGTCGAGGATTACCCGATCTCGATCGCCTGGCCCGAGGACGACCCGGCGCAGCCCGACGTGGCCGCGTGCCGCGCACAGATCCGTGCCGAACTGGGCGTGGCGCCTGACCACTTGCTGGGCATCGGCGTGGACCGCCTCGATTACACGAAAGGCATCGTCGAGCGCTTCCAGGCCGTCGAGCGCATGCTGGAACAGCAGCCCGGCATGGTCGGCAATTTTACGTTCGTGCAGATCGCCGCCCCCAGCCGCGCTTCGCTTGACGAATATCAAAGTTTTGACGCCAGGGTGCGCAAGATGGTCGAGCGCATCAACCGCCGCTTCGGCAGCGGAGATTACGTGCCCATCCTGCTGAAAGCGGAGCACCATGGCCAGGACGATCTGCAGCGCTATTTCCGCGCTTCGGAAGTGTGCATGGTGACAAGCTTGCATGACGGCATGAATCTGGTGGCCAAGGAATTCATCGCCGCGCGCGACGACGAGATGGGTGTCCTTGTTCTAAGTCAATTCACCGGCGCGGCGCGGGAACTGCATGAAGCGCTGATCATCAACCCGTATCACATCGAGCAGGGCGCCGATGCGCTGTACCGCGCCCTCGTGATGCCGCCCGTGGAACAGCGCGAGCGCATGAAGAGCATGCGGGCACGCGTGAAACATTTCAATGTCTACCGCTGGGCCGGGCGCATGCTGCTGGATGCGGCCCGCTTGCGCCAGCGCGACAAGGTCATGACCAAGATCGACGCGCACAGCCGCATCAAGCGGCGCAAGGGGATGTGATGGCCGATATCCCTGACGATAGCGCAGCCCTGTTGCAGCTGCTGAGTGCGCCCGGAACAGCCGTCTTCCTCGACTTCGACGGCACCCTGGTCGATTTGGCGCCCACGCCCGACGGCGTGCGCGTGGCGCCCGGCGTCATCGAAGCGCTGGCGCTGCTGGCCGAGCGCCATGGCGGCGCGCTGGCCCTCATTTCCGGCCGTCCCGTGGCGCAGATCGACGCCATGCTGGCGCCCCTGGTCTTGCCGGTTGCCGGCGTGCACGGCGTGGAGCGGCGCGGCGCCGATGGCCAGTTGCACGTGGCGGCCACGCCCGAGGTGGCGCCCGTGCTGGCGCGCGCGCAGGCGCTGGCCTCCGTCCACCCCGGCTTGCTGGTGGAGCAGAAGCGGGGCGCCGTGGCCCTGCATTACCGGCTGGCGCCTGAGCTTGAACCATTATGCCTGCAGGAAATGACGGCCGCCGTGCAAGCGTGCCCGGGGGTATTGCTGTTGCATGGCAAAATGGTCCTGGAAGCCAAGCCGGCCGCCACCGACAAGGGCGGCGCCATCGCTGCCTTCATGCAGGAAGGCCCCTTCGCCGGCCGCCGCCCCGTGTTCGCGGGCGACGACACCACCGACGAGGCAGGTTTTGCCTTTGTACAACAAGCAGGCGGGCAGGGCGTCAAAGTGGGCAGCGGCCCCAGCGCCGCCACCCTGCGCCTGACCAGCCCCGGCGCCTTGCGCGCCGCCTTGCTGGCCGCTGCCGTATCCCCGACATCGAAGGAGTAGCCCATGACGACATCGCATGACACCCGCGCCAGCCAACCGCCCGCGCCAGCATCGCTGAACTGCGGCGTGGTGGGCAATTGCGCCTTTAACGCCCTGATCGACCAGGCAGGGCAGGTAGTCTGGTCCTGCCTGCCCCGTTTCGACGGCGACCCCGTCTTCAACCGCTTGCTGGACGACACGGAAAACGGCAGCGTATGGGCCATCGACATCGAAAACTTCGCGCGCAGCGAGCAGTTCTATGAGCCGAACACGGCCGTTCTGCGCACGCGTTTGTACGACACGCAGGGGCGGGGCGTGGAAATCACGGATTTCGCGCCCCGTTTCCTCAGCCGCGACCGCATGTTCCGCCCGCTGATGCTGATCCGCCGGGTCCGGCCGCTCGACCATGCCGTGCGCATCCGCGTACGGCTGCGCCCCCGCTACGACTGGGGCAGGCTGGCGCCGCAGATCACGCAGGGCAGCCACCACATCCGCTACGTGGGGCCGGAACAGACTTTGCGCCTGAATACGGATGTGTCGCTCAATTATGTGCTGGGCGAAACGTATTTCGTGCTGGGCGGCACGGCCAACTTCCTGCTGGGCCCCGATGAAACGCTGGCCGGCGGCATCGACGAGACGGCACGCATCTTCGAAAAGGAAACCATCAACTACTGGCGCACCTACACGCGCCGCCTGGCCGTGCCGCTGGAATGGCAGGACGTGGTCATCCGCGCCGCCATCACCTTGAAACTGTCTTTATATGAAGACACGGGCGCCATCATCGCCGCCATGACCACCAGCATCCCGGAAGCGCCGGGCAGCAGCCGCAACTGGGATTACCGCTATTGCTGGCTGCGCGACGCCTTCTTCGTCGTGCGGGCATTGAACAGCCTGTCGGAAGTGGGCACGATGGAAGAGTATCTGCGCTGGCTGACGAATATCGTCGCCCGCTCGAAAGGCGGTCACATCCAGCCCCTGTACGGCATCGGTCTGGAAGAGCAGCTGCCCGAATCGATACTCGACCACTTGCCCGGCTACCGGGGCAATGGCCCCGTGCGCGTGGGCAACCAGGCGCAGGAACACTTCCAGCACGACGTCTACGGCAATATCGTCCTGGGCGCGGCGCAGGCCTTCCTTGACCACCGATTGTTCCACCGGGCGGGAAAAGCCGAGTTTGCCGCGCTGGAAGCCGTGGGCGACCAGGCCTTCCGATTGCATGCGGAACCGGACGCCGGCATGTGGGAGCTGCGCACGCGCGCCAGGGTCCACACTTCGTCCATGCTGATGAGCTGGGCCGCCTGCGACCGCCTGGCGAAAGTCGCGCACAAACTGGGCTTGCCGGACCGCGCCGACCACTGGAACAGCCGCGCCGTGCTGATCCGCGAACGCCTGCTGCGCGAAGCGTGGAGCGAGGAGCGCCAGGCCTTCGCGGAAAGCCTGGGCGGGCGCGACCTCGACGCCTCCGTCCTGCTGATGGCGGAAGTCAACTTCATCGACCCCATGGACCCCCGTTTCATCGCCACCGTCGACGCGCTGGAAGCATCGCTGTGCGACGGCCCCTACATGCGCCGCTACGAAGCGCCAGACGACTTCGGCAAACCGGAAACGGCCTTCAACATCTGCACCTTCTGGCGCATCGACGCCCTGGCGCGCATCGGCAGGAAAGACGAGGCGCGCAAGATCTTCGAAACCATGCTGCTGGCACGCAACCACCTGGGCTTGCTGTCGGAAGACACGCACCCCGTGACGGGGGAGATGTGGGGCAATTTCCCGCAGACTTACTCGATGGTGGGCTTGATTAACTGCGCGGTGAGGTTGTCGGCGCCTTGGGATAGTGCTATTTAATTGTACTGTGCTCCAGTCCCGTGAGCAGTCCATGCCGGTCACTATAATGGGCGTGTTGACCTGCTTGCGGGCGTTTTAGCGTCTGGTCATAACAATCGTTGGCGCGCAGGCACACGAAACGCCGAATGGCATCCACACAGATGAATACAAAATATCGAGATGACGACCGTAAGCGAAATTTTAGCGACAATAAATGAGAGTATTTTTTTTGAGACTATTTTTCAGAAAGATACCGACTGGGATGCTGCATTGTGCGCCAGGGACTCTTTTGAGTTTGATGGCGCATGGTGCGCCAGCTACGAAAAAGTGACCTCATCTTGTCCACACGAAGGCGCCCTGGTGAAGGAGATCAGGGAGATCGCATTCAAGAAAGTGTATCAAGTCACTGAAAATTCCGACCTTGCTGGATATGTGTCGGACGACATGGGCTTGATTGCGCAGGCATGTCACAATAAAGTCGAGATAGACTTTATCGACAATCTCTGGAAAACCTATATGCGCGGAGAATTTCCAAGGTGAGCCTGTTCAGCACGGCGCTCTCGCGCCTCCATTTCAGCTGCCAGTTGCGCGCTCGCCACGCCCATACAACCTGCATTCCGCCGCCAGCGCCAGCAGATTAGGGTCGCGCTCGCGGCTGCTGAGCATCAGCAGGGTGATTTGCTGGTGCGAGCCGTAGCGCGCGTCCAGGGGCAGCAGTTCGATGCGCGAGCTGAAGGCGCGCACGCGGCCGGGCAGCAGGCTGTAGCCGATGCCGCCGCTGACCAGGTTGATCAGCGAGAAGATGTCGCCCACGCGCATCGCGGTGTCGGGCACGAATCCCGCCAGCTCAAACGCGTGATTGAAGCTTTGCGAGGTGACGAAACCTTCGCTGAGCGTGACGAATTTGTCGTTGCGCAACTGTTGCAAGTCCACCGAGGCCGCCCCCGCATAGGGCGAGGCTAGCGGCGCGGCCAGGTAGACGTCGTCCTGGAACAGGGGCACGGCCACCAGGCCCGCATGCTGTTCGTCTTCCTGCACGCCGATGATGATGGCGTCCAGGCGGCCGTCGGCCAGGCTTTGCAGCAGGTCGCGGTTCGACCCCAGGGTCAGGTCGATGTCGAGGCCCGGCCGGCGCAGTTTCAGGGCGATCACCAGCTGCGGGATGCAGTGCAGGGTCAATGAATACAGCGAACCGATCTTCAGGCGCACGGGGTTGATGCCCGACATTTCGCGCACCTTGCGCACGCCTTCCTCGCATTCGGCCAGCGCGCGCCGCGCCGATTCGGCAAAGGTGTAGGCCGCATGCAGGGGGATCAGGCTGCGGCCCTCGCGCTTGAACAGGGGGCAGCGCAAGCCGTCTTCCAGCGAGTGCAGGGCGCGGTGCACGCTGACCGTGCTCTGGCCCAGCGCATCGGCTACCCGCGCCAGGTTGTTCAATTCCATGAAGCTGAGAAAAACTTCCAGCTTTTTCAGGGTAATTTCTTCGTTGATGGCCATGGCTAATCCTTTTTAAGGGAGTTCATTAACTTCAAGGTAATGAATATGCTAGCAGGTTGATTGTCGCGCTGGCGCTTTCGTTCTATCGTCTGGACTCGATAGCTCATTCCGGAGGCATGATGTCAACCGCCACAGCAGCGCCAGCGCAGCGGCAAAAACAATGGGACACGCGGCGCACCGAGAAACGCCGACGCCTCGACGCCGTGCGCCAGTACGCCAGCGGCCCCGTGCTGCAACCGGGCGACATGGTCGCCGTGCTCGAAGCGCTGCTTGCGCCGGGCGACCGCGTCGTTCTTGAAGGCAATAACCAGAAGCAGGCCGATTTCCTCGCCCGCATGTTGACCCAGGTCAACCCCGACAAGATCCACCATCTGCACCTGATCATGCCCAGCGTCAGCCTGCCCGAGCACCTGGACCTGTTCGAGCGCGGCATCGCCCGCAAGCTGGACTTTTCCTTCGCCGGCACGCAAAGCCTGCGCATCGCCCAGTTCCTGCAGGATGGCTTGCTGGAAGTGGGCGCCATCCACACGTATATCGAGCTGTATGCGCGCCTGTTCGTCGACCTGACGCCCAACGTCGTCATGGTGGCCGGCTACATGGCCGACCGCCTGGGCAATCTGTACACGGGCCCCAGCACCGAGGACACGCCCACTTTGGTGGAATCGGCCGCCTTCCGCGACGGCATCGTCATCGCCCAGGTGAACCAGATCGTCGACGATGTCAGCGACTTGCCCCGGGTCGACGTGCCCGGCTCGTGGATCGATTTCGTGGTGCAGTCCGACAAGCCCTTCTTCATCGAGCCTTTGTTTACCCGCGATCCGCGCGTGATCAAGCCCGTGCACGTGCTGATGGCCATGATGGCGATCCGCGGCGTGTATGAAAAACACCAGGTGCAGTCGCTCAACCACGGCATCGGTTTCAATACGGCCGCCATCGAGCTGATTTTGCCCACGTATGGCGAGCAACTGGGCTTGAAGGGCAAGATTTGCCGCAACTGGGTGCTCAACCCCCATCCCACCCTGATCCCCGCCATCGAGACGGGCTGGGTCGAGAGCGTGCACTGCTTCGGCGCGGAACTGGGCATGGAAGGCTATGCGGCCGCGCGGCCCGACGTGTTCTTCACGGGCCGCGACGGTTCCATGCGCTCGAACCGCGCCCTGTGCCAGCTGGCGGGCCAATACGCGGTCGACCTGTTCATCGGTGCCACCCTGCAGATGGATGGCCTGGGCAATTCCTCGACCGTGACGAATGGCCGCCTGGCCGGCTTCGGCGGCGCGCCCAATATGGGTCACGACCCGCACGGCCGGCGCCACCCGACGCCGGCCTGGCTGGACCTGATCGAGACGGACGACCCGCTGGCGCGCGGCAAGAAGCTGGTGGTGCAGATGGTCGAGACGTTCCAGGATGGCGGCCAGCCGACGATCGTCGAGTCGCTCGACGCCGTGGCCGTGGGCCAGGCCAGCGGCATGCCGCTGGCGCCCGTGATGATCTATGGCGACGACGTCACCCACGTGCTGACGGAGGAGGGCATCGCCTACCTGTACAAGGCCCGTTCGCTTGACGAGCGCAAGGCCATGCTGGCGGCCGTGGCCGGCGTGACGCCCATCGGCCTGCGCCACGACCCGAAGACGACGGCCAAATTGCGCGCCGACGGCCTGATCGCGCTGCCCGAGGATATCGGCGTGCAGCGCGGCGCGGCTAACCGCTCGCTGCTGGCGGCGAAAAGCATCGCCGACCTGGTCGAATGGTCGGACGGCCTGTATCAACCCCCCGCCAAATTCAGGAGCTGGTAATGACGACAATGATGATGACGACAGTGCCGGTGCGGGAACGCGCCGCCGCGCTGGGGCGGCAGGTGCTGCAGGCGCTGCTCGACGAAGTGACCCTGACGCCGAAACCGGGCCTGGTCGATTTGCGCAGCCGGGGCGCGCACGCGGACTTGAACTGGGCCCTGATGTGCCATTCGGCTTGCGTGCTGCAGCCCGTGTTTGCCGCCATGGCCCAAGCGGCTTGGGACAGCGACGATGACGATGGCCTGCGCCAGCGCATCGGCGCCATCGGCCGCGATGGCGAGGCGCTGATGCTGGCGGCCACGGGCGGCGTGAACACGCACCGGGGCGCCATCTGGGCCCTGGGCCTGCTGGTGACGGCGGCGGCGCAGCAGGACGCGCGCGGCGCATCGCTGGCGCCGCAAGCCGTGGCGGCGCGGGCCGGCGCGCTGGCCCGTTTGCACGACCGGGGCGCGCCTGCCGCCACGGGCAACAAGGGCGAGCTGGCGTGCCGCCAGTACCACGTCGATGGCGCGCGGGGCCAGGCCCGGGCCGGTTTTCCCCTCGTGACGGGGGTCGGGCTGGCGCAGCTGCACGCCTCGCGGGCGCGCGGCGACAACGAAACGACGGCGCGCCTGAATGCCTTGCTGGCGATTGTCAGCCAGCTGGACGACACCTGCGTGCTGTCGCGCGGCGGCGAGGCGGCCTTGCTTGACCTGCAGGCGGGCGCGGCGCGGGTGCTGGCGGCCGGCGGCGCGGCTACCACTGCCGGCACGCAGGCGCTGCTGGCGCTGGAAGCGGCGGCGCTGGCGCGCGGCGTGTCGCCGGGCGGCGCGGCCGATCTGCTGGCGGCGACCCTGTTCCTGGACAGATTACAAGAAGGAGAAGCGCATGGAGACGCGTAACTACACGTTCCCTGCCGGGCAGCCGGCATCGGGGCGCGCGCTGGCCGGCGTCGTCGGTTCGGGCGACCTGGAAGTGCTGCTGCAGCCCGCCGACGATGGCGTGACCCGCATCGTCGTCAACACTTCCGTCGACGGCAAGGGCGCCGTCTGGGATGCGCTCTTGCTGCGCGTGTTCGGCGGCGAGCCGCTGCCGGCGGCGACCATCGTCATCAACGATTGCGGCGCCACGCCGGGCGTTGTGCGCATGCGCATCGAGCAAGCCTACGAAGAATTGCAAGCGGGGAGGGCGGCATGAGCACATTGACGGAATTGCTGGAGCGCGACAGCTTCATCGAACGCGGTGCCCGGAGCCGCGCGCGCGCCTTGCTGGATGCGGGCAGCATGCGCGAACTGCTCGACCCGTTCTGCGGCATCGCGTCGCCGTGGCTGCCGCAGCAGGGCGTCACGGCCCAGGCGGACGACGGCGTGGTGGTGGCCAAGGGCCTGTTCGATGGCCAGCCCGCCGTGGTGCTGGCCATCGAGGGCGCCTACCAGGGCGGCAGCATGGGCGAAGTGGGCGGCGCGAAGATCGCCGGCGCGCTGGAACTGGCGGCGCGCGACAACCGCCAGGGCGTGCCGACGCGCGCCGTGATCCTGTTCGAGACGGGCGGCGTCCGGCTGCAGGAAGCCAACCTGGGGCTGGCGGCGATTGCCGACATCCATGCCGCCATCGTCGACCTGCGCCGCTACCAGCCCGTGATCGGTATCACGGCCGGCACGGTGGGCTGCTACGGCGGCATGTCGATCGCGGCGGGCTTGTGCAGCTATGTTGTCGTGACGCGCGAGGCGCGACTGGGTCTCAATGGCCCCGCCGTGATCGAGCAGGAAGCGGGCGTGGACGAATTCGACTCGCGCAACAAGCCATTTATATGGAGCCTGACGGGCGGCGAACAGCGCTTTCACAGCGGCCTGGCCGACGCCTATGTGGACGACGACACGGCGCAGATGCGCGCCACCGTGGCAGAACTGTTCGCGCGCGGCGTGCCGGCCCGGCACCGCAGCGACCAGGCGGAAGGCTACCTGGCGCGCCTGGCCGATGTCGACGCGGGCGTGCAAGCCACGCCGGAAGCCGTGCGTTTGATCTATAGCAAAGGAGCCGCAGCATGAACGCCATCACCAATTCCAGCCGCGGCGCCGTCTGGCTGGCGGCCCTGACCGACAACGCCGCGCCGCTGGACGGCTATCCGCCTTCCGTGCGCGTGGCCGACGCGCCGCTGGCGGGCGAGCCGGCGCGCTATGTCACCGTGCTGCCCGACCCGGACAACCGTTTTACGCGTGCGCGCAGCGGTGAAATCGGCCTGGTCGAGGCGTGGCAGCTGGCGCGCGCCGTGCAGCAGGTGGTTGTTGAAGACAGTGACCTGGCCGTCAAGCGGCCGTTTGTTGCCGTCATCGACGTGGCCAGCCAGGCGTATGGCCGGCGCGAAGAAGCCTACGGCATCCACCAGGCGCTGGCCGGAGCGGCGGGGGCCTACGCCGAGGCCCGCCTGGCCGGCCATCCCGTCATCGGCCTGATCGTCGGCAAGGCCATGTCGGGCGCGTTCCTGGCGCACGGCTACCAGGCCAACCGCCTGATCGCGCTCGACGATCCGCAAGTGATGGTGCATGCGATGGGCAAGGCCTCGGCCGCGCGCATCACCCTGCGCACGGTGGCAGCGCTCGAAGCGCTGGCCGCGACGATTCCACCGATGGCTTATGACGTCAAGAATTACGCGACCCTGGGCCTGCTGTGGCAAACCTTGCAGGTGGCGCAGCCGGACGCGCCGTCGGAGCTTGATCTGGCGCAGGTGCAGGGCAGCCTGCAGGCGGCGCTGGCCGACATCCGCGCCGATCCGGAAAGGGACCTTTCCAGCCGCCTGGGCGCGCCGCACCGCCAGGCATCGGCAAAAGTCAGGGAGGTGCTGGGGCAGCAGTGGTAAGTGAAACAACAGAGAAGACACCAAGTCATTCCTATTCCACTAACGGAGACAATCATGATCATTTACGGAACCGCATTGCTGGCGCTATGCCATTTGCTCGGCATCTTCCTGGGCGACCTGCTCGGGCAGCTGATGGGCGTCAAGACGAACGTGGGCGGCGTGGGCATCGCCATGCTGCTGCTGATCTGCGCCCGGCTCTACATGCAGCGCCGATCCTGGCTGCCGCAGATGACGGAGCGGGGCGTCGAATACTGGGGCGCCATGTATATTCCCGTGGTGGTGGCCATGGCGGCGCAGCAGGACGTGGTCGCGGCGCTGCGCGGCGGCCCGGTGGCCGTGCTGGCCGCCATCGCTTCCGTGATCGTCTGCGGCGCCGTCATTTCGCTCATCAATCGCACGGAAAGCCCGGCTGCCATCGCCGCCGCCGAAGCGGATTTGATGCTGGTCAAGGAGCACCGTCATGCTTGAACTCTTTGAAAAAGCCGCCATCCACAATGGCCTGGTGACGGCATTCGCCTTTGTCGGCCTGATCATGCTGGTGTCGATGGCGCTGTCGAAATACCTGACCTTTGGCCGCGTGCACGGCTCGGCCATCGCCATCGTGATCGGCC
This sequence comes from Janthinobacterium sp. GW822-FHT07A03, assembly GCF_058798815.1. NCBI lineage: Bacteria > Pseudomonadati > Pseudomonadota > Betaproteobacteria > Burkholderiales > Oxalobacteraceae > Janthinobacterium > Janthinobacterium sp. GW822-FHT07A03. The sequence continues at coordinate 400,990 of NZ_JBXAKW010000005.1, forward strand.
TGGGCCTCGCTTACTGGGGCGGCGTGCATAGCGGCGGCCACAAGGGCCTGGCCGATTTGTCGCTGTTTGGCGGCATCGGCCTGATGGGCGGCGCCATGCTGCGCGATTTTGCCATCGTCGCCACCGCCTTCGAAGTGCAGGCGACCGAGGCGCGCAAGGCGGGCCTGATCGGCCTCGTGGCGCTGGTGCTGGGCGTGGTGCTGCCGTTTCTCGTCGGCGCCGGCGTGGCTTACGCGTTTGGCTATTCGGACGCCGTCAGCATGACCACCATCGGCGCCGGCGCCGTCACGTACATCGTCGGCCCCGTCACGGGCGCGGCCATCGGCGCCAGCTCGGACGTCATGGCCCTGAGCATCGCGGCCGGCCTCATCAAGGCCATCCTCGTGATGGTGGGCACGCCCGTCGCGGCGCGCTTCCTGCGCCTGAAGACGCCCCGTTCGGCGATGGTCTTCGGCGGCCTGGCCGGCACCGTCAGCGGCGTATCGGCGGGTCTGGCCGCCACCGACCGCAAGCTAGTGCCGTATGGCGCGCTGGTGGCCACGTTTCATACGGGCCTGGGCTGTCTGCTGGGGCCCTCGCTGCTGTTCTTTGCCGTCAAGGCGGTGGTAGCTTGATGGACGGCTGGCGCGCGCATGATTTGCTGTGGGTGTCCGGCATGCCGGACGGCGTATCCATGCCTGCCTGGGCCGATGCCGGGTGGCTGGCCGCCGCACCGCTTGTGGTGCGGCGCGCCAGCACCTCGCCAGGGCGCATCCCCGTCGGCGTGCGCGGCATGCTGCGCAGCGAGCGGCACGCGTGCGAAGTGGATGCTGCCGCCGTCGTGCGCCGCGTGACGCCGGAAGTGCTGGCGAGGATGCCGCTGCCTGATTTTTCCTCTGCCGCGCTGGACGCATTGCGGCAGGCAGCGCCGCTGCTCGACGCCACGGGCTGGGCCTGGGGCCCGACGGGCGGCGTGGGTTTCGCGCTGGCCAGCGGCTTGCCCGTGCTGCGGGCAGACAGCGACCTCGATCTCGTGCTGCGCCTGGCCGCGCCGCCGGACGCCGCGCAGGCCGAGACCCTGCGCGCCATCGCGGCGACTGTCACGGCGTGCCGGCTGGACCTGCAGATCGACACGGGCCATGGCGGCTTTGCGTATGCCGAGTGGGCGGCGGGGCGGGGCCGGGTCCTGCTGAAGACGGACCAGGGGCCCGTGCTGACGGCCACGCCATGGGAGCCGGCATGAGCGTATTGTTTGCCTTTCCCGGCCAGGGCGCCCAGTCTCCGGGCATGCTGCACGCGCTGCCCGGCGACGCGGCGGTGGCCGATACCCTGGCCGAGGCGGCGGCCGTGCTGGGCTGCGATCCATTGACGCTGGACACGGCTTGCGCGCTGGCGTCGACGCGGGCCGTGCAACTGTGCTTGCTGATCGCGGGCGTGGCCATGGCGCGCTCCCTGGGGGCGCGCGGCGCGCGGCCCGACATGGTGGCCGGCTTTTCCATCGGCGAATATGCGGCGGCCGTCGTCGCCGGCGCGCTCGATTACGGGGATGCCGTGCGCCTGGTGGCGCGGCGCGGCGAGTTGATGGAGCAGGCGTATCCAGCCGGCTACGGCATGGCGGCCATCGTCGGCCTTGATCTGGCGCAACTCGAACCCTTGCTGGCCCGGGTGCATGGCGCCGCCACGCCCGTGTATATCGCCAACCTGAATGCGCCGCGCCAGATCGCCATTGCCGGCAGCGAGCCTGCCTTGGAGGCCGTGATGGCGCTGGCCCTGGTGCACGGCGCCGGCAAGGCCAAGCGCCTGGCCGTCAGCGTGCCGTCGCACTGCCCGCTGCTGGAAGGCGCCGCGCTGGACTTGCGCACGGCTTTCGACGGCGTGGCCATGCGCCGGCCGTCGCTCGTCTACCTGAGCAGCAGTGCGGCGCGCGCGCTGTTCGACCCGGCGCGCATCCGCGACAGCCTGACCGCCAACATGGCGCAGCGCGTGCAATGGGCCGCTACCGCGCGCCTGGCGTGGGAACGGGGCGCCCGGCTGGCGCTGGAAATGCCGCCGGGCAGCGTGCTGACGCGCCTGACGGCGCCCGACTTCACGGATGGCGTGGCCGTCTGCTGCGACGGCAACCGGGGCGACAGCCTGCTGGCGCTGGTGGGGCGGGAGCGCAACGGCAGCGTGCCTTAAAGCCTGGCGCTCAAGCCAAGCTGGAAGCCACGGCCCGGCAAGGGCGCGATGTATTTCAGTGGGGAATTATGCGGCCTGGCATCGACATCGAGCAGGTTGCTGCTGCTGATGAACACCTCGACGCTGGAAAACGGCGAATCCGGCACCTGCAGTGCGCGGCTCAGCTGGAAATTCACCATGGTGTAGCCGTCGAGCGGCACTTCCTCGCTGACGCTCTTGCCCAGGTACTTCTGCTTGTCGTAGCGGGTGCCTGACAACCGCGTCTTCCAGCCCTGGTTTTCCCACTGCAGATTGGCGCCGTAGCGGTTGGTGGGCATGTTGGGCAGGTAGGCGCCGTCGTTGTGCGCGCGCAGTTTGTCGGGATTGTCCGCCTTGTTCTTGACCAGGTCGGCAAATGCGGAGAGGTTCAGCTTGCCGTAGCTGCCAAGCTGAATGACCTGGGAAGCGTCGATCTCGAATCCCCGGACCGTCGTATCGGTCTGCTTCCAGTATTTTAATGGCAGGCGATTGGCCATCTGGGCGCCCGAATGGCCAAGGTAGAGATAGTTCTCGTATTTCATGACGTAGCCCGTCGCGGACAGCTGGAAGCCGCGATTGGCGAACAAACCGGTCAGTTCCGTATTCCTCGCGCGCTCGGCCTTCAAGTTCTGGTTGCCTTCTTCCTGGGTCATGATCGAATAGTGGCGGTTGCTCGCATACAACTCATTGACGTCGGGCGCTCTTTCCGACGCCGAGTAGCGCAGCTTTGCGCCGAACAGCTGGCCAAGCCTGGTTGAAGCGCCCAGGCTATAGCTGTTCAGGCTGAACGACTTGTCCTCGAGTGTGGAGTTGCCTGCATTCCTCGACGTCTTGAATCCGCTCTTGCGGATGTCGTGCGCCACGTTTTCATGGCGAAAGCCCGCATCGAAGGTGGCCCAGTCGAATTCCAGGTTTTGTTTGACGAACAGGGCGCGGCTGAGCGTGCTTGCGTCGGGCAGGTACAGCTGCGTCCCGCTGCCGGTGATATCCCTGGCCTTGTAGCTGAGGCCAAGCAAGCCGCTCAAGGGACCGGCACGCCGCTGCGCCAGCAGGAACTCGGCTTGATTCGTGTCAAACCGGTAGTCGTTGGCCTTGGTAGCGCCAAGACGCTCTCCCGACGCATTGTTCAGGCGGGACACGCGCAATTGCGCGCTTTCCAGGTACGCAACAGGGTCGCGCAGATGCGCTTCCAGCGCATATTTATCCTGCCTGATGATCACGCCGACGGGCAGCCCCTCGTCATAGTTCGCGCCGAACGACTTGTTTTCCATGGAAAAGCCCGGCACGCCATATTCGCTTTCCTTCGCATCGAGGCTGACGGCCACGTAGCCGCGATCGAAAAAGTAGGTCGTGCCGACGCCAAAGTGGGCATTGCTGGCGTGGCTGTTGCCCAGGGTGCCGTGGTAATCGGGGGTGACGTCCTTGTTGATCTTGTTCTGGGTCATCGATGGCGTGCCCGGCACGTAAGCGGGGTTGGCCGGATTGACGTAGGTCTTGCGCTGCCAGACGGAGGCCGGATTATTGGTGTAGAAGGAAAAATCGCCGTCCGCCCAGTCCGGATTTTCCTTCATGAACTGGTCGATAAACGGCTGCGACGCCTTGTTGTAGACTTGCTGGATCCGCGCTTCTTTCTGGCAACTGTCGGCCAGAAAGGTATTCACGCCGCCCTTTGCGGGGAACAGCTGGCTGTTGCAGACGCCGGCCTTGCTGCTGCCGGGAATAGCGTAATGGCCGATGTTCTGGAATGACAGCTGCAGATTTGTCGAGAAGCGCTGCCCGTCGTTGAAATTCACGCGCAAGCCTTGCGCATCGGCATCGTTGAAGCCCTTGCGCAGCACCAGCTCCACGTCCTTCCGCGTGCTCTCCATCTTCCTGGAAACGAGGCCCGAATCGACGTCGACGCTGCCGCCGATCGCATTGCCGCCAAAACGCACGCTATCGGACGATTTGTTGACGGTGACGCTGCGCGCAAACAGGGGATCGAACGGGATGTTGATGTCGCCGCTGAGCGCATTCATGCCCAGGATGGACTGGCCGTCTTCGAGGATCTGCACGCGGCTGCCGCTCAGGCTGCGGATCACCGGTGCGCCCGCATTCGGCCCGAAGGCGCTGCTTTGCACGCCCGAGACATGTTCGAGCATGCCGCCCAGCGTCCGGTTCTGGGCTTGCGTATTCTCGACGAGGACGACGCTGTCGACGCTTGCCGGCTTGTCTGCCCGGACCTTGATGGTTTGCAGGGTGACGTCGTCTGCCGCATAGGCGAGCGGGGCGGGGGACAGCATGGCAGCTGCGAATACGTAATGGCGCATGGGACTCTCTAAAAAGGCGGAATGGGGTGCTGGCGCGGGATGCAGGCGCAGCGCGATGGTATAGATGCAATCGAGTTGCAATAATAGCCGGCACGCCATGCTAATGCAAGTAAACTGCATTTGAGGGTTTGGGATGGCTGGCGCACGGCAAGCGCGCAGCGCAGACAGCCGGCGTGTGCCGGCGACTGTGGTGCAAAGTGCGGAGGTGCGAGGGGCGTTGCGCGTTGTGCACGATCGTGCCGGCGGCAATGCGTGCGGCGCAGGCTGAGTCAGTCCGCCTGCGCCCTTATGAAGTGGCTACTTGAGGCGGGTGTCAGCGGCTTTTCGCCTGCAGCCGGCGTGCGCGGCGCTTTCTTTCCCAGATGACGATGCCCGTCACCGACAGCATGGCGACCATGAGGCCCATGCAGGACATCAAAATACGCCCCGGCAAGCCGAGGATGCGGCCAGAGTGGAGGGGGAATTGCAGTTGCACGAAGACGTCGGCGGCCGTGCCTTCCCACGGCTTGTGCTGGCCGATGATGCTGCCGTCCATGCCGTCGACGTACAGGTTCGACAGGCCCATGCCGGCCGCGCCGAACTCGTCGGCCGGGTCGAAGAACGAGACGTTGTAGAACGAATAATTGCCGCCGTAATAAATGCCGCCGATGGGCGCCGTGATGCCGCGCTGCATGGCTTGCTTTTTCGCAATGTCCACCGCCTGCTCGAAACCGATGACGGGCGTGATGTAGCTGCCGTACGGCGCCGGCGTCTGCGTTTCATACGGTCCCGGCGTGGTGGTGGAGACCAGCGACATGACGGGATAAAACACTTCGCGGTACAGGTTCAGCGAGAACGACGTGAACGCGACGACGATGATGATGGCCCACACCCACAGGCCGCCCGCGCGGTGCAGATCGAAATTGAGCTTGTAGCCGCCGGCCGCCCAGCGCACCACCCACGACGGTTTCCAGCGTTGCCACCAGCTGGCGGCGTCGCGGTGGCGCGGCGCCTCGTCATGTGCGCGCGGGCGCAAACGGCGCGGCGTGGTCAGATACAAGGCCACCATGCTGTCGAGCAGCCAGATGAGGGCCACGCTCCCCATCAGCCAGTAGCCCCAGCGGTCCGTGCCCCAGAAGGCGGGCACGTGCAGGCTGTAATGCAGATGGCGCAAGAACGGCATCAGGCTGCGGCGCGACAGGGAAATGGCCGTCGAATCGCGCGTGCCCGTGATCTGCGCCGTGACGGGGTCGATGTAGACGGTGTTGTAGCCGAGCACGAACGGTTTATCCGTGGCCGGATCGGTCAGGGGGCGCACCATGAAGGCGGCCGCATGGCCTTCTTCCAGGCCCAGGGTCATGTAATTGACTTCCACGCGCGGGTCGGCGGCGGCCACCTTGTGCGCCAGCGCAAACGGCGCCTGCAGGGGGCCGCGGCCCGGGGTGTCCATGATGTCGGCGTTGAGCCATTCATCGAGTTCATGGTCCCACGAGGTGACGGCGCCCGTGAGTCCCGCAACGATGAGGAAGAGGGCGATGGTCAGGCCGGCCCAGCGGTGTATGACAGTCCAGAAAGCGCGCATGCGGTACAAACCTTCAACATGAAACCGGCTTGTTGCCGCCAGCAGGCGCCAGAGCGGCGCACAGGAAAACGCCAGGCACAGGCCCGGTAGTTTGATAATGGGAATCGTTCTCATTATCCGCTGGAGCACGGCGTTTGTCCAGCGCCAATGGTGTTGCCCAAGGTCAAATCGCGCATGTTAAGATGCTAGCAATAAATTAATTTACATTCCACATGGAAATATCCAAGGCTGAAGCGGCATGCGTATAGAAGATCGGAACAATGTCCGCGTAAGCGAACGCAGCGGTGCATCGCAGGCAGGCGCGGCAGCGACCATGGTATTCATGCACGGTTTTGGCTGCGACCAGACCATGTGGCGCTACCTGGAGCCGCTGTTCCGTCCCTGCTACCGCACGGTGCTGTTCGACCTGGTCGGCAGCGGCGCTTCGGACCTGGGCGCCTATGATTTCGATAGCTATGCGCGGCTCGACGCGCATGGCGCCGATTTGCGCCAGGTCATCCATGCCGTCGGCGGCGGCCCCGTCATTTGCGTGGGCCATTCCGTCAGCGCCATGAGCGCCTTGCTGGCCAGTATCGCCGAGCCGGACCTGTTCGCCGCGCAAGTCATGCTGGCGCCGTCGCCGTGCTATGTCGACGATGCGGCGGCCGGCTACCGTGGCGGCTTCAGCCGTGCCGATATCGACGACTTGCTCGATGCCATGGACAGCAATTACCTGGGCTGGTCCGCCGGCATGGCGCCGGCCATCATGGGCGCGCCCGGCCAGCCGGCGCTGGGCGAGGACCTGGCAAGCAGCTTTTGCCGCACCGACCCCGCCATCGCCCGGCATTTCGCGCAAGCCACGTTTTTGTCCGATCACCGCGTCATCTTGCCGCACAACAGCACGCCGGCCCTGATCGTGCAATGCAGCGACGACTTCATCGCGCCGCCGTCCGTGGGCGAGTACTTGCGCGAAACGCTGCCGCACAGCAGCCTGCACGTGGTCGAGAATGTGGGCCATTGCCCGCACATGAGCGTGCCCGATGCCAGCTACCGCGCCATCCGCCACTTTCTCGACGGCCTGCACCTGTAATGCGGGACACGATGCCTTCCTTGCCTGACGCCCATACCTTGTTCCAGCACGCGGCCTGCGGCTTGCTGCTGTGCACGGCCGACGGCACCATCGTGCAGGCGAACGTCACCTTTTGCGGCTGGCTCGGTTACGGCGCCGGGGAATTGCTCGGGAAAAAGAAACTGCAGGACTTGCTGACCATCGGCGGGCGCGTGTTCCACCAGACGCACTGGTTGCCGCTGATGCAGGTGCAGGGCAGCGTATCGGAAATCCTGCTCGACATGCGCCAGCGCCACGGGCAATCCATCCCCATGCTGTTCAATGCCGTGCGGCGCGTGCACGAGGGCGTGCGTTATGACGAGATCGCCGTCTTTGTCGCCAGCGACCGCCGCAAATACGAGCAGCAGCTGCAACTGGCGCGCAAGGAAGCAGGCGAGCTCAACGAGCAGCTGGCGGCCGCCGACCGGCGCAAGGACGAGTTCCTGGCGACCCTGGCGCACGAGTTGCGCAATCCGCTGGCGCCCATGCGCAACGTGCTGGAAGTGCTGCGCCTGGCGCCGCTGGACGACCCGCAGCTGCGCTGGGCCCGCGACGTGCTGGGACGGCAAGTGGGGCACATGACGCACCTGGTCGACGATCTGATGGAAGTGTCGCGCATCACGCGGGGGCGCCTGGAATTGCGCCGCGCCAGCGTGGAGCTGGCGCCCGTGGTGGAAGCGGCCCTGCACAGCGTGGCGGAGCTGGCGGCGCAGTCGGGCCACAGCGTGCACGTGGAGCAATGGCCGCAGCCGATCTGGCTCGACGCCGATGCCACGCGCCTGGGGCAGATGATCGCCAACCTGCTGACCAATGCCGTCAAGTACACGCCCGCCAACGGCGTCATCGGGCTGGAAGTGGCTTGCACGGATAACGAAGTACACATTACCGTGCGCGATTCGGGCATCGGCATCGCGCCCGAACACCTGGATACCATCTTCGACATGTTTTCGCAGCTGGAGCCGGCCCTGTCGCGCGCCCAGGGCGGCCTGGGCATTGGCTTGTCTCTCGTGCGCGGCCTGGCCGAATTGCATGGCGGCAGCATCAGCGCCCGCAGCGACGGCGTGGGGCAGGGCAGCACGTTCGAGTTGCGCCTGCCGCTGCCCGCCGTGCCGCTGCAAGCGCCGCCCGAGCCCAACCGCCGCCTGCTGGCCGGCACGCGCGAGGGCAAGGTGCTGGTCATCGACGACAGCGCCGACGCGGCCGAAAGCCTGGCGCTGGCGCTCGACATCCTCGGTTATGAAGTGCGCACGGCCTACGATGGCGCGGCGGGCATTGCGGCGGCGCAAACTTTTATGCCGCGCGTGATCCTGCTCGACATCGGCTTGCCGCACATGAACGGCTACGACGTGGCGCGGCTGTTGCGCAGCGAGCCCTGCGGCCAGCACGCCATCCTCGTGGCCGTCACGGGCTGGGGCCAGGACAAGGACCGCCAACTGGCGTCCGACGCGGGCTTTGACTTGCACCTGACCAAGCCCGTGGATTTTTATGAGCTCGATGCGGTGCTGCAACAGATGCTGCAAACGGGGTGAGAATGGTATTCGTAAGTCAAATGAACGCATGGAACAACTGACAGAACTTGAAATCGCCGTTTTCCAGCTGCGCATGGGTTACGCCACGGCGGACCGTTGCGTGGACTGGGCCGTGGAGCGTTTGCGCCTGGACCAGGAAGGCGACGACCTGGACGTCGTGCTGCTGGCCAGTGCCCGCGGCCGCGATGAGGTGCTGCCGCTGGCCGAGGCCATCATCGAGCGCTACCGGGGCGCACAGCGGCTCAGTGACCACTTCCTGGCGGGAAAATACATCGTCGAATTGCGCGCCGCCTACCTGGCGGGCCGGGAAAGCGTGACGTCGCTCGATGCCATCCTGACCCGCCTGTACCCGGCGCTCGATTACCCGGACTGGCTGGTCATGCTGAGCCGCAATTGCGAGTATGCGACGGACGTGCCCGACTTTGAGCAGCCGTTCGAGCGGGAGTTCAATTACGTTGCGGGCTTATGGTCCGAGGCCGGTAGTGCTGCCGAGTTTGAGCAGCGATACTCCCGCGTGACGTCGAACCGGCACGATGTGAGCCTTACCTGATGCAGAACGAACGATGAAGAAAATCGATATCTTTGTCTGTTCCGATGCCGAGATGCGCGCATGTGCCAGCTGGCACGTTTCCCGTCACCGGCATCACCTTGCCCGGCGAACTGGATTTTATGTCACTTGGGCAATTGTTGACACAGTCGACAGCGCCTGTTCTCCGGCCTGCGCTGGTGCAGGGGCGGGAGCTTTACGTGTTGACGGACGCCATAGCGCAGGCGATCGGTGGCATGGCGGCCGACGACTTGTCGGATATCGCCGTGGCGTGGGCAAAAACCGCGCCGTGGGCCGGTTCGCAGGTCAATCCCTTCGACCTGGCCGGCTTCCTAATGGAATTGCAATCGAATTGGCATCGATCCGCCACGGCGGATAAAGCATTTTTTCTCTGGCTGGACGCATGATGGGAAGCGCAAGGCTGCCGCTTTTCGCTGTATGATTTATGCAACTTTTTCACGGAAATAGACGTGCAACATAAAACGATAGGTTTAATCGGCGGCATTGGCTGGGCTTCCACCCTGGAATACTATCGCTTGCTCAATGAAATGCTGGTGGCGCGCATCGGTCCCGCGCACAGCGCGCGCATCATGCTGGTCAGCATCGACCAGGCCGATTTCGTCGCGCATGCGGCGCAGCCCGATTCCCGCGCCATCGAGCAATTCCTCGTGGCGGAAGGGCAACGCCTGCAAGGCATGGGTGCGGATTTCTTCCTGCTGTGCGCAAACGGCGCCCACCGTTTCGCCCCGGCCGTCGTGCCGCGCATCGGCTTGCCTTTTATCAGCATCGTCGAGGAAACGGCGAAGCGGGTACAACAGTCGGGCGTGCGCAAGGTCGGCTTGCTGGGCGTCAAGCAGACGATGGCGGGCCGCTTTTATCACGATGCGCTGGAGCAGCAGGGCATCGCGACGGTGACGCCCGATGCGGCCGACCAGGAGGCCGTCCACGAGATTATCTACACGGAACTGGTGCAGAATATCTTCACCGGCGCCAGCCGGAACATTTTCCTGGAGATCATTGAGAAACTGCGGCGGCAAGGCGCGCAGGGCGTGATCCTGGGTTGTACGGAAATACCGCTGCTGATCAAGCCCGGCGATGTCGACTTGCCGCTATTTAATACCACGGCCATTCATTGCGAGGCGGCGGTGGCGTTTGCCATTGCGGAGTAGGACGCCTGTCAATGTTCTCTGTGCCTTATGCATGGCAATCCGGCACGCTCGCGCACTACCGCTATCTTCAAGGTCGCTACTATTCTCAGTCGTTATTGTCAGCTTCTATCGGTAGCGAACTTGAGAATCTGACGCTCATCGTCCGCAGCCACGACCTGTACATTTTCAGCCAGCAAGTCTTGCCTAATCTCCTGGAATGCATGATAAGGCTTGGTGTTGGCTGCCGGTTGAGTAACCGGGAACAGTACTTTTGGTGGTAGTGCATTGCGTTTGCGTAAGCGCCGTACTCTGTCGACCCATTGACCGCCATGTGTGAGGATCTTGGTGCTATCGCCTTGGGCAAGATAAAGCGGCTTGATCACCCGCTCAGCTTTGCCTTCAACCATAGCGACAAAGGGGAAATTTACGGCGAAATCTTCCGTGCCAACCTTTTCACGTTGATATCGTGCGCCGACTTGCGCGTTGAAGAGAAGTTTGCGAACATTGTTTTCCAATAAACGCTCTTGATATTCTTTGGTTACAAAGTTGCGTTCGACATAATGATCAAATAGCTGCAGAAGTTTGGCCTTGGGATCTTCGGCCAGGACGACGCGCTGATCGGCAAACTGCAGCATCGCTTCTCGTGGGCGAACCACTTCAGCAAACAGATTTCTTGCGAGCATTACATCGGGCTGCGTCTTTCTGCCATCCAATGCCAAGCGCCGAAGCTCGAGAGCGAAGCGATCCATCTCTTCTTTAAAAAGTTGGCGGCCATCCAGGTAGATTTGACGGTCAAGCTGATGAAAGAATTGCGTGATACGGCCATACCGCTTCAATATGCGGAAACCAAAGAAGCGCGCTTCGGGGGCGATCAGCGCAATACCGACGTTGGCGAACTCTCCGGTTTCCACAAACGGGCGAAATCGCAACAGAGCATATTGGCAGGCGAACTTTTTCATGGGGTATTCCAAAAATCTTCTTGGCAGCAACGCTGCAGGCAGGTCTCGATTTCATCCCACGTCACATCTGCTGGTACGCCATCATCAACATACCACCAAGAGTCGGGTATGTTAGCACGGATGCCCGCCAATCTTCGCAGAATTGCCTCTAACTTGCCTGCGTAGTGCTCGCGTTGAAGATGGTCGCTAAAAATGTCGTTCCACCTGCTCGCAAACACATGCGTTTTCAGGAAGTTGCTCGGATTGAAATGCCGATCAAACGCTTGGTTATGGTCGATCACGACCAATTCTGAGTTCTGCATGTCCCAAAGCAAGTTAGGATTGCCGCCACGTTCGGTCAAATGACGATCTTCGTTATGCAACCACCAATCAAAAACCAACACATCGCTTGCCAGTTGATCCTGCACAAGGTCTCGTGTGATCGCTGTCAGCTCTTGTGGATGTGGAAGTTCTCTCGAGGCAAATACTATCCCGCTGCCGAGTTGGCTGATATTGGGAAATGCATTTGCCTCAATGAGTTCCTCAGCCACTTCTGCCAATGCATATTCTGCAATCGGAAGGCCAAATTCCGTCGCCAGCTGCGCCGAGACCCACTCGCAAATCTGGCTGCGTCGACCAGCCCCCTTGCCTTTGATAAAGTAAATCGCTCCGTCGTCGCCTCGGCAAATAAATGGCTCGGTTATGCCTTGCTGCGCCCGTCCGAGAACCTCGTCAATGAAGATGGTCGCTGTATTCACAGATGCCAGCTTTCAGATTTGTACCTGGCGATGACTGCTTCGTTCATGGCTGCACGCTTCATCATGTAAAGAAATCGGATGCGCAGGAGTTGCGAGATCCGATCTATATTCATGATATAGGAAATGATAACTATACAGAGAAAATTATCCTACCTATGCACAAGCATCAAGCCGGCTGCACACCGCCCACATTCCGGCTGCGGTTTTCCACCAGCACGGAAATACCGAGCACGACGATGCCGCCGCAGGCCAGCATGGCGCCCACCCAGCCCGTCGAGCGCAAGCCCATGCCCATGGCGATGGCGATGCCGCCGGCCCAGGCGCCCAGGGCGTTGGCGATGTTGAAGGCGGAATGGTTGAGGGCGGCGGCCACGGTTTGCGCGTCGCCGGCCACGTCCATCAGGCGCGTCTGCACGGCCGGGGCGACGGCGATGCCGGCGCCGATGGCGAACAGGTTGATCGCAGTCAACCAGACATTGCTGCTGGTATAGGTAAACGCGGCCAGCGCGGCCACGTTCCACAGCAGCACGCCGAAGATGGTCCACAGGCGCGAGCGGTCGGCCAGCCAGCCGCCGATCAAATTACCCACCGTCATGCCCACGCCGATGATGGCCAGCAGGATCGAGATGACCAGGGGCGAGACTTTCGTGATTTCCAGCAAGGTTGGGGTAATAAACGTGTAGACGGCGAACATGCCGCCGAAGCCGATCGCCACCATCAGCAGGGTCAGCCACACTTGCAGGCGGCGGAACACGCCCAGTTCGCGGCGCGGGCTCGAATCGCCGGCGGCGACCATCGGCACGAAGATGCGCACCATCAGCATGGTCAATAAACCCAGCGCGGCGACCAGCAAAAAGGCCGAGCGCCAGCCCAGGGTCTGGCCGATGTACGTGGCCAGGGGCACGCCGAAGATATTTGCCACCGTCAAGCCCATCAGCACGCGGGCGACGGCCTGGCCGCGCCGGTCCGGTTCGGCCAGGGCGGCCGCCACCAGGGCTGCCACGCCGAAATACGCGCCATGCGGGATGCCGGCCACGAAGCGGGCGACGACCAGCAAACCGTAGTTGGGGGCGATGGCGCTGAGCAAGTTGCCGCCAGCGAACATCAGCATCAAACAGATCAGCATCAGCCGGCGCGGCATGCGCGCCAGGAAGATGGTGATCAGGGGCGCGCCGATGACCACGCCCAGCGCGTAGGCGCTGATCATGTGGCTCATCTGCGGCAAGGTCGTGCCCAGGTCGTCGGCCACCACGGGCAGGATGCTCATGGAGGCGAATTCGCCCGTGCCGATGGCGAGGCCGCCGATGGCCAGGGCCAGGTCGGCATAGCCAGCGCCAAAAGGCGCGGTGACGCGCGGAATCAATGGGTCTACGGAGGCGTGCATATTCTTGTTGGTTGGGTAAGGATGTGACTGGGTGGAGAGGCGCGCTGTGGCCCGGCCGGAAGTGGCAATGCGCCACCAGAGTCGACGGCTGGCCGGTATTTTCGGGCTATAACAACTGCCCAAGGACAACATTGTAAAAGATTCGGGCAAGCTCTGCTGGGCGATGGCTAAAATCTGCTGCATTGCACACAACAGCGATGGCGCTTGTTGTTAACGATAACACGGAATGCGCGCGTTTCCGCCACAGGGCAAGCGAAGAAAACCTGGCTGTGGCGGAAATGGTCTTAGCTGCGCCTTACTTCGCCAAGGATTGCTGCAGCGCTTCCAGGCCCGCTACATAGATGCCGTGGAACAAGTCGGTTACTTCCTGTTCGCTCACACCCACGGGCATGAAGCGGCCGGACCAGGTGACGCGGGCGCCAGCGCCGCCCGCCAGGGGTTCAACCTGCAGGGTCGACAGGTAATCCGTGGCGGGAAACGGCGCCTGCAGAATCGAATAGCTGTAGCTGCGCGCCGTGTTGTCATACGCTTCCAGCTGCTCGACGATGACCTCGCCTGCCGGGGTGGCAAGGTGGCGGATGCGGCCCCCGTCGCTCAAGGTGCTGCTGGGAATGTAGGGCAGCCAGTCGGGCAGCGAGTCGAAGCCGCCGATCAGTTGCCAGACCTTTTCCGGCGTGGCGGCGATGTCGATCGAGGTGGTGGTGTGTGCCATGGTAAGTTCCTTGTCTATATTAGTTGGCGCCAGCTGGCAGCGGAGCGTTGGCCGCCACCAGCTGCTCGGCGCGCATGTCGTGCCAGAAGGCGGCGGGGATGACGCTGTGCAAGGCTGCCAGGTCTTCGGCCAGGCGCTCGGGACGGCTGGCGCCGGGGATCACGGCGGCCACGGCCGGATTGGCCAAGGAAAATTGCAGGGCGGCCGCCTTCACGCTGACGCCATGGCGCGCGGCAATGGCCTTGATGCGTTCCACTTTGGCAATGATCTCGGGCGAGGCCTTCTGGTATTCGAAGTGCGCGCCGCCGGCCAGGATGCCCGAGCTGTAGGGGCCGCCGACGACGATGTCGACGTTCTGGCTTGCCGCGGCCGGCATCAGCCGCTGCAGCGCCCGTTCATGGTCGAGCAGGGTGTAGCGCCCGGCCAGCAGGAAGGCATCGGGCTGCGCTTCGCTTAAATCCAGGGTCAGTTCCAGCGGTTCCACCTTGTTTACACCCACGCCCCAGGCCTTGATGACGCCTTCTTCGCGCAAGCGGGTCAGCACGCGGAAGGCGCCCGTGCGGGCAATCTCGAATTGCGCCAGCCAGTTGTCGCCATGGAAGTCTTGCGCGATGTCATGCACCCAGACGATGTCGAGGCGGTCCGTGTCCAGGCGCTTGAGGCTGTCTTCGATCGAGCGCAGGGTGGCGTCGGCCGAATAGTCGTCGACGATTTTGTTCTTGCGGCCGAATTCGAACAATCCCCCTTTTTCGCCCAGTTCGCGGGCAGCCGGGTCTTCCAGCTCGTCGAGGATGAGGCGGCCGACTTTGGTGCTGAGCACGTAATCGTCGCGGCGGCGCTGCTTCAGGGCGGCGCCCAGGCGCAGTTCGGCCAGGCCGGCGCCGTAGAACGGGGCCGTATCGAAATAGCGGATGCCCGATTCCCAGGCGGCGTCGACGGTGGCCAGCGCTTCTGCTTCGGGAATGTTGCGGAACATATTGCCCAGCGGCGCCGTGCCGAAACCCAGTTTGCCTGTCAGTAAGTGTTTGATCGTCATGGTGTTTTTCCTTCAATGAGTGAGCGAATGGAGACAGAATAGCTGGACAAGTTAAGCCTGTCCAAGACATAATTGGCGCAACTTGAGTCCTTAAAGGTCTGATATGCTGGACATACGCCAATTGCAATACTTCATCGCCGTCGCCGAGGAAGAACATGTGGGACGGGCTGCCGAGCGCCTGCATATTTCCCAGTCGCCGCTGAGCCGGCAAATCGCCCAGCTCGAAGACAAGCTCGGTTTGACCCTGTTCGAGCGCAGCGCCCAGCGCATCCGCCTGACGCGCGACGGCCATACCTTCCTGGCCGAAGCGCGCGCTTTTATTACCCACGGGAACCGGCTGGAAGCGCTGGCCAAGCGTCTGGGACGGGGCGACGAGGGCGGCTTGTGCATCGGCTACATCGAAAACGCCATGCATGCGGGCGTCTTGCCTGACGGCTTGCGCGCCTTGCGCGCCACGCGGCCGCAAGTCCACGTGGCGCTGTACAACCTGCATTCCGCCGAGCAGATCGAGGGCTTGCGCCAGCGCAGTCTCGACATCGCCTTGCTGTGCGAACCGCCGCTGCCGAACGACCCCGACCTCGACTGCGCGCAGGTGCTGAGCGACCCCATGCTGCTGGCCTTGCCGCAGACGCACCCGCTGGCGGCCAAGGCCGAGCTGACCCCGGCCGACCTGGCGGGCCAGGAGTGGATTGCCGTGCTGCACAAGGAAAGCGTTCTGAAACACGATAACTTCATCGCCGCCTGCGCGCGCGCCGGTTTTACGCCCGATATCCGCATGGAAGCGACGGAGCCGCTGACGGCGCTGGGCCTGGTGGCGGCCGGGCTGGGCATGGCCATGATCCAGCACAGCCTGCGCCAGCACGCGCCGGCCGGCGTCGTCGTGCGCGAGTTGCCTTGGTTCAGCTACCGCACGCCCTTGTGGCTGGCCTGGCACAAGGTGAATCTGCGTCCGCTGGTGGGGATCTTCCGTGCAACCCTGCTGGAGCAGGCGGGCGCGCTGGCCTGACGGGGCGCCCGCCTGACCGGCCTGGCATCAGACGCTGCCGGGCCGCGGAGCGCGTGGCGTAGCCTTGGCGATGACGGGGACATCCGTCAGCCTCGCTTTCAGGCGCGCAAACTGCGGCCAGCAGGGGATGGCCAGCTTCTGGACTTGCTGCGCTTGCCGCTCGGCTGGCAGCTTGCTCCAGGAATCGACATGCAGGTGTCCGTTTTTGATATCGATGCTGTAACGGGCCGTGTACAGCGCTGGCGTATCCTGCACTTCGAACTGCCAATGGTCTTCGTTCCTCTTCTTCGTCACGCTACGGTGATGGATGCTGGCGAACAGCGTGCCATCCTTGCATGGGGACAGCGATCGAATGCCGATCAGCGGCGGGTAGGTCCTGGTCTTGCGTTGCCTGTCCCACCACTTGTTTTCCTCATGGGCATCCCTGTCGCCGATCAGCGCATCGGGCGAGTGCGTCATCCACCTTGGCTTGTCGATCTGCCCGCGCAGGCAGCTGATGACCGAGGCGTGCGTGGCGCACGCCATGCCCCATGGCCCGAAAACCCAGAGAAAGTACGGGTCGACGTCGATGCCGCCATAGCTGCCCCACGGAGACGGCACGTAGCGCAGTGTGTTTAAATAATCGACATAAATGTCGCCGGACGAGGCGAGCGCGCCATACAGGATGGCATGCTCTTCTCCCTTGCCTTGCAGCAGCTCTGGCGGCATGGCGTCCCCGTGCGGATCGCCAGGCAAGGTGGCGGGCGGGTGGTGAAGCGCGCGCACATTGACGATGCCGGATTTGGTGGTCGCTTTCCAGCCGATTTCCTTCAAGGTGTCGCTGGCACCGATCGCAAACAGTTTGACGGCGCCACTGTTGCCATCATTGCGTGCCGCATACACGAACGAGGTATCGCGCTCCTTGGGGGAGGGGATGGCCCAGACGTCATGGAATTTATCCGGGGAAATCATTGCGCGGCCAGAAATGTCGACGGCGGCGGGGTCTACCCAGCCGTGCTCCATGTCTCCGTTGTCGGACAATACCCAGTGCTGGCAAAAAAAGATGCGGTAGCGGGCCTGCAGCGAGCCCGCGAATGTTCCGGGAATGCTCATGGCGAAGCGGTGGCCGCGGTCGTAAGGCCCCATTTGCAACAGGGTCCAGTCGCCAGGCTCCATGACCTTGCCACCCGTGGCAGCGTAGAGGTCGGACTTGTTCCTGTTTCTATTGTTATGCTCGTTGTTCAAGTCCCTGTTGGCACTGGCGCCGAGGTAGACGAACAGTCCCCGCGCGCGGGCCACCGGCTCGACGGCCTGCATGAAGCGCAGGATCAGATCGTTACCGTCGTCCCACAACTTCGGTATCGCCTCGACGGTGGCACTGAGCATCATCAAACGATCATAGATCGCGTCGAATTGGTGCTGGAACTTCGTGTAGTCCGGGTTCTTGCTCGAGGCGTCGTCCAGCCGTTGATTCACCACGGCAAGGTTTGCCATGGATGCCAGGGCCATGTTGGCGAGCAGGGAGTCGGCGTAGGTGCGGCAGAAAACGCCCAGGATTTCCGGCCATTGGGGCAGTTCCTGGGTTTTCGGGTCCTTCAGCCATTCCGCGGTCGCCCATTTCCTGTATAGCAGGGAAATCTTGTCGTGCGCCTTGTTGATGGAAACGAGACAGGTATCGAGACCTTTGTGGAACGTCCTGAGGTCCTCTTCCGTTTTCATGGGAAGTTGCAACAGGAGTGGCAGGTCTGCCCGCATGCGATACACGGTGCGCGTATATTCGTCGACGACATTGGCATGCTCTTGCGCATTGCGCAGTTTTTCGTCCGCGTTCAGCCCCTTGATCGCCTCGATGATCTGGTCCTTGAGGGAAGGCTGCTCTTCCCCGAAATACGTGAGGAGCTGGCCGACGAGGCCAAACAGCGCCGCAAACGCCACGCCATACGGACCGGCGGCGACGGAGAAGCCGGCGAGTATCTGCATGCCGGAAGCGCAGATAGTCATCAGCGCGGCACTGCCGTTGATATGGTCGCCCGCCTTGAAGGCGGCAGACGCGGACAGCATGGCGTCGACCATGTCCGGCAGGTTCTTGTCGATGGCATCGAGGATGTCCTTGGCATCCTTCCTGGCCTTGCCGCTTGATTTCTCGTCGTGCAAGGTGCGCAGCGCATCCTCATACGTCGTCTGTATCTCGCGGGTTGCCGTCGCAATGATCTGGATCTGCTTTTTTTCCTTGGTCGATTGCGCATGCAGGTTCATCAGCGCAAGCTGTCTCTTGATTTGGTCGGGATCGGCAGTCAAGTTGTCATCCTTTCATTGCGGCGCAAGCGCTTGTTGGGAAAAGAAAAATATTGCTTCTAGACTAACATGGGCGGCTGGGCGCAGAGGCAACATTTAATGGCAGCAAGCCAGCGCAGCGGCACGCGGCGGCCGGCACGCTGGCGCCACTGGACGAAGGAATGGGAGGGCATTGCCATGTTGAAGGGCAATATTGTCATGCAGTAAATTAAAACGGCTATGCTTTCGCTAGTCAGCCAGCGCTGGCGGCAGCGCCAGCCCGCCTATATTTTCCTGCTGCGCTTCAAGTGCAGGGGCAGCAGCCACCACATGCAGACGATCAGCGTGCCCATCAGCACGCTGGCGACGATGCCGGGCAGGTGGCCGAAGACTTCCGACATCACCAGATTGGTGCCGAGGATAAATGCCAGCGCCAGCGAAAAGGCGCCGCACATCATGATGCGGTCGGCCACGCGCTTGAAGCGTTCGCGGTCTTGCAGGGGGCGCATGACGCGGTGCTGGATGGCCGGCGCGCTGAGCAGCACCAGGCTGGTCATGGACAGGAAAAACGTCAGCAGGAAGACGATCTTTTCCGCCTGCACGATCTTTGCGAAGCCGCCGTTGAAGGGCAGGATGATGAGGAAGGCCGTCAGCATCTGCGCACCCGGCAAGAGGATGCGCAATTCGCTGAGCAGGTCGGACAGGTCGCCTTCCTCGCCTGGCTGATTATTGTCGTCATGTGGCGGGCTGTGCGGCATGGCGCTATTCCTGTTGGTGGCGATGGGGCCAGTCTACGCACAGGCGGCCAGGCCGACTGTGGGCGGGCGCACCTTCAGACGCATTGCGTCAGAACCAGTGCGGGTAGCGTTGGCGCAGCCGCCACAAGGGCGTCGAGACGATGGCCGCGGGACTGTGCGAGGCGTCGTGGCCGCAATGGCCGCAACTGTGGCGCCGGTGCGGCGCCAGGGCGAAGTCGCCCAGGTCCAGGTGCGGGTGGCCGCAGCGGGCGCAGTCGCTGCAGCCCAGCGGTGCGCCAGCCTGCAAGGCGGCGGCGAACGCCTGCGCGGCGGGCGGCGTGACGTTCAGTTGCACGATATCAGGAGGAAACAGGCCGGGCAGGGCGCGGCAATCGATGGCCAGCGCGGCTGCGTCGCGCGCCAGCAGGGCGCCGCCGTCATCGGCCAGGGCGCGCAGTTGCAGCAAGCCGTCGGAACCCAGGCGCAAGGTGGTGGCGTGAAAGCGGCCGGGGTCGAACAGTTCCGGGTACAGCACATAGCCCATGGGGTTGGCGTGCTGGCGGCAGCGCATCTGCCGCGACGCCTGCCAGCCGGCCACGTCGGCCTGCGTGCCCCAGTAGCACTGGTGCGTGCGGCACCAGTGGCGCGCCGCGCCATTGCGAAACTTTCCGGCTGGCAGCAGATCGCACACGATGACGGCGTCCTCGCCCGCGCCGGCGCGAAAATGGCCCGTGATGTGGGACGTGGCGACGGCAAGATGGCCCGTGCTCGCCTGCAGGGGCCAGCAGATGCCGGGCAGGGTCAGCGGCGTGGCCAATGGCGCCTCCCCGCGGCTAGCGGCTTGCGAGCCGATAGTGGGCCGGCATGAAAAAACCCGCCGACTGGGGCGGGCTGTGCTGACGGGAATGCCTGCGGCATGGCCCGGTTTATTCTTCCGTATCGGCCAGGGTGACGATGGCGCGCGCCCACTTCGAGTATTTCAGGTTCGCCAGATCGCGCACGGTCTTGATATTGAACGCCTGCTTGAGCAGTTCCGCATCTTTCTCGCTCACGCCTTGCAGCGCATCGACGGGGGCATCGGCAATTTCCTTGAACGTCTTTTTTTCGTAGGCTTTGTCTACCGCTTTATTGATGTTCATGTGTTGATACTCCTCAGTAAGTAGGAAAATTAATTCTACACGGTTTTGCAAATCGTCAATTTACGCTTGCATGTTGTGCCGAACTAAATATGATGGAGGTGGGTGAGGCTAAGGCCGAGCCTGGTTTTGTTCCGCCTGTTAAATTGTAATTATAGCATTTGAATTATATATAGTATAATTGTTGTGTGTGTCGGCGACTATGCGCCGGCCTTACCGGACGCCGCTGTATGCGGCACCAATTGACAGCGTTCAGGAGAATACGATGAGTTTGCTAGATCAACTTGCAGGACAGGCGATGAGCGCTTTGGGTAACAAGGGTGCGGAGGGGGAAGCCCCGTCGGGACTGATGGCCAGCGTGATGGACCTGGTCAACCAGCATGGCGGCTTGCCCGGCCTGCTGCAGAAATTCCAGGAAAGCGGCCTGGGCGACCAGGTGGCCAGCTGGATCGGCACCGGCGCCAATGCGCCCGTCTCCGGCGACCAGATCAAGGATGCGCTGGGCGCCGACACGATCACCCAGATCGCTGAAAAAGCGGGCGTCGCCCCGGACGCGGCCTCGGGCGGCCTGGCCGCCTTGCTGCCCCAGCTGATCGACAAGCTGACGCCGAACGGTCAGGTGCCTGAAGGCAATGACCTGGTCAGCCAGGGCTTGAATATGCTCAAGGGCAAGATCTTCGGTTGATATTCATTGCCGCAGAACTCAAAAACCTCGCAGCGATGCGAGGTTTTTTGTTTTCAGGCGGCGGCCATCATGCCGAAACGCTGAGGTTCGCTGGTCAGCCTGGCCGTACTCCCCTCCACCAGATAGGAACAATAGCGGCGCCGTTCGGCGATGCCGCCGCGCCGTTCCATCAGCTCGCCCAGCATGGCGACGGCATCGGCGGCCATCTTTTGCACGGGCTGGCGCAGGGTGGTGATGTCGTAGCTGAGCCAGCCCGATGCTTCCAGCGCGTCGAAACCGGCCACGGACATCTGCAGCGGCACCTGGATGCCCATCTGGTGGCGCGCCGTGTCCAGGCAGCCGATGGCCATGATGTCGTTGCCGCAAATAACGGCGTCCGGCACGCGGCCCAGGCGGTCGATGACCTTGCGCAAGCCTTGGCCGCCGCTGGCGTAGTCGTAGTTGCCGCTGACGACGATGGGCGCGGGCAAGCCCAGCGTGAACAGCCGGTCCAGCACGCCGGCCTTGCGTTCCTGCGCCACGGCCGAGTCGCCGGGGCCGTCGATGACGGCGAACTGGCGGTGGCCCGCCTCGGCCAGGCGCGAGACGAGCAGGCGCGCCGCTTCCGCCTGGTCGCACAGCACGGCATGCACGGCGTGCTCGCGGGGGCTGCGGTTGAACAGCACCAGCGGCACGTCGCGCCGGGCGAACTCGGCTATCTGCTCGTCCGACAGGCAGGCGGCCACGACGGCGCCATCGACCTGGTATTGCCACACATCGCTCAAGACCTTGCCGACGTCCGCTTCGCGCTCCAGGGTAAACAACAATAAACGCTTGCCCTGGCGGGCGATTTGCTGGCTCAGGTCGGACAATACTTGCGGATAGTACAGATTGGCCAGGTTGGAAATGATGACGGCCACCAGGTTCGAGCGCCGCGTGATCAGGCTGCGCGCGGCCGCGTTGGGGATGTAGTCGAGGCTGATGGCCGCCTGCATGACCTTGGCATGCGTGGCGGGCGAGATGCTGGCGCCCGGCTTGAAGCAGCGCGACACGGCCGATTGCGACACGCCGGCCAGCAGGGCCACGTCATACGAAGTCACGCGCCGTCCGGCGCCGGGCATGGCGCGGGTGGCGGTGGCGGGTGTCCGGGCTACAGTATTCTTTTTTCGCATATTGGTCTGGCAAGCAACCTGTCTCAAAGTATTCCTGCAGGCCCGGCCGCTTGTGGCGGCCTGGGCGGGCAGAATGAGCATAGCGTAAAAGATTGCCGTATAGCAAGACTGTTTTCTTAATCATGTTGCAAAAAATATGACTGAATGGCAAGTGGTATGCATGCCCCTCAATCAGGACTGTCGCAGGGGCCGCTGCCATAGGGGCTGAGGCGTCCCGGCGGGTCCACGCGGCGGGCGCTGAAATCGCCGGCCAGGGTGGGTAATGGAAAATCCGCCGTGGCGCTCGCTTCCGTGCCGCTGACGGTGCCCCGCACAGTCAGGGCGATGTCCACCCAGGAAGCAAAGTTGCGCGGATAGCTGATGGTGACGGTGGCCATGCCCAGCACATCGCTCAGGCCGCTGGCGCTGACGGTCAGGGGGATGCCCGGGTCGAGCACGCCATTGCCGTTGCGGTCGTAGGCGGCGTCAAAGATTCCGTTGCGCAAGACGTCTTCATTGGCGCAGCTGTAGCGGGGCAGGGCCAGGCGCCAGACACCCGTGTCGGGGAATTCGGGCTTGTCCGCCTGCCACACGTAAGATCCCTTGGCATAGCGGCTGGGCCAGGCGGCGGCCGTGATGGCGACGCCCGGCACGGCATTGCCGGCGCTGTCCGAGACGAACACGGCAAAGTCCTTTTGCAGCACGCCGGCCGAATATTCGCGCAGCAGGCTGCCCGTGCCCAGCTTGATCGACAGCGCTTGCCGCGCCACCGTCAGGCGCACGAGGGCCGTGGCCGCCGCTTGCGGGGCGCCTTCGATGCGGGCCTGGATCAGCACGCCGTCGCGCCCGCTGTCGGCCGGCCCCGCCACATACACGGCGCGCGCCAGGCCGTCGCTGCCCGTCGGCACCCGGCCCGCCTGACGCAGGTAGCCGCCGCTGGGATCGCTCAAGATGGTAAACACGACGGGCGCATTCTTGACCAGGTTGTTCGCCGCGCCATCGCGCACCACGGCGCTGATTGTGCTGATACTGCTGCCGGCACTGTCGGCCGAGGCCGCCGAAGTGGCCGTATTGGCGCGCAGCACGGCCGGCTCCGCCTGCACGGCCAGCTTGCTGGCAGGGCTCAATGGCGCGACGAATTCCAGCCGCGTCTGCGCCGAGGGCCCGCCGGCCACGGCCGCCGTGACGGTGGCCACGCCCGCGTTGGCCGACTGCACATAGCTGCGCGGCAAGTTGCCATTGCTGAAAATCAAGCTGGCAGGCAAGGCCTGGCTGCAGGCGCTGTCGCTGAACAGGCTGCCGCGCGTGGTCGACAGGCTGACGCTGCCCGCTTGCGCCACGCCCGCCTTGTCGTAGCGCGCGTCGATGGGCTGGCACGCGAGGGTCGCCACTTCCGGCAGCACGTCCGCGCCGCTGGCGTCCTGGTTCACGGCCGGACTCAGGCGCAGGTCGCTGCCGGCCACGGCATACGCTTGCGTGGCGGCGGCGCCCAGCGCGCTGACGGACACGGCATCCTTGCCCAGGCTGCCTGCCGTCAGGCGCAGCACCAGCTGGCCTTGCGCATTGCTGAGCGCCGCGCCGCCATCCTTGACACGCACGCCGTTGCCGGCGCCCGTGCTGTAGGCGATGGCGGCGCCGGCCACGGGCCGTCTTGCCGAGTCGCGCACGGTGACGGTCAGGTCGGCGCCCTGGCCCAGCATCAAGGCGGCCGGTCCCAGCAGTTCCACGCTGCTGCCCGTGACGGCCACCGTGCCCTTGCCGCTGCGCGTGCCCACATTCGCCGTCACGGTGATGCTGCGGTTGCCGTTGGCGCCTCCGGTACCCAGCAGGGCGCGCGCCTGGCCATTCTTGTCCGTCACGGCATCGACGCTGCCGAGGATGCCGGAATCGGCGGAAAAGGAAATCTTAGCGTTTGGCAAGGCCAGGTTGGCGCCATCCTTGACGAGGGCCGTGACGGCCACTTCGCCGCCGGCCAGGCCCGCCGAGGCCAGTTCCGTGCTGGAAAACACCAGGTTGACGGCGCTGGCCAGGCTGGCCGGCTCGGGCGGCGTGACGGGCGGAATCACAGGGGGCGTTACGGGCGGCGTGACGGGCGGATTGATGGGCGGCGGCGGGCTGCCGCCGCAGCCTGCCGTGCTGTGCAGCGAGCAGCCGCCGGACGCCTGCGTATCGGTGCCGCCCCCGCCGCCGCAGCCGGCCAGGGACACGAGGAAGGCTGCCAGGCTGGCGGCGGGCAGGTGGCGCAGGGGGGCGAGGGGCATGATGGTCTCCGGGAGCTTGCCGAGTTGCTCGGCATCAATTTCCCAAGAGTAGCTTTTGCGCGCGGCGGGTACTTGATGCAAAGCAAGCTTATGCTGTTGACCGGGCCGAACGGGTTTTGCTGGTGCAATGGCGTGCGTTCTGATAACATAACGCCCCTTTATTCAGGGAAGGGTCGACATGGCCAATGCTTGCGGCGTCGATTTCGGCACGTCAAATTCCACGGTAGGCTGGGCACGTCCCGGGCAGAGCACCATGCTCGGCCTGGAAGATGGCAAGACGACCTTACCGTCCGTCGTCTTCTTCAATGCGGAAGACGAGGAAGTCAGTTTTGGCCGCGCGGCGCTGGCCGGCTATCTGGCCGGTTACGAGGGCCGTCTGATGCGCTCGCTGAAAAGCTTGCTGGGCACGAGTCTCATCGATGGCCAGACGGAAGTGGGCGGCCGCGCGCTGCCGTTCCGCATGTTGCTGGCGCAATTCATTGGCGAAGTGAAACGCCGCGCCGAGCAGTCCGCCGGCCGCGAATTCTCGTCCGCCGTGTTCGGCCGTCCCGTCTTCTTTATCGACGACAATGCGCAGGCCGACCAGCTGGCGCAGGACACCCTGGCCGAAGTGGCCCGCTCCGTCGGCTTCAAGGACGTCGCCTTCCAGTTCGAGCCGATTGCCGCCGCCTTCGACTACGAGTCGCAGATCGCCAGGGAAGAGCTGGTGCTGATCGCCGACATCGGCGGCGGTACTTCCGACTTTTCGCTGGTGCGCCTGTCGCCGGAACGGGCGAAAAAGGCCGAGCGCCGCGACGACATCCTCGCCACGGGCGGCGTGCACATCGGCGGCACGGACTTCGATAAATACCTGAGCCTGTCTTCCGTCATGCCTCTGCTCGGCTATGGCAGCCGCCTGCACAACAATAGCGAGGTGCCGTCCAGCTATTATTTCAACCTGGCGACCTGGCACACGATCAACCTGGCCTACACCAAGAAAATCTGGGTGCAGCTGGCCGACGTGTGCCGCGATGCGCGTGAGCAAGACAAAGTGAAACGGCTGCAAACGCTGATCGACGAGCGTGCCGGCCACTGGCTGGCCATGAAGGTCGAAGAGGGCAAGATTGCCCTGTCCGACGCGGCCGAAGTGCAGCTGGAGCTGGACCGTTTGTCGCCCGCGCAAAGCCTGTTGCTCAAACGCACGCAATTCGACGACGCCATCGGTCACCTGTGCGGTTCCGTGGAAGAAACCGTACTGCGGCTGCTGCGGGACGCGGGCGTGGCGCCGCAAGACGTCGACACCGTGTTCTTCACGGGCGGCTCCAGCGGCGTGCGCTTGCTGCGCGAAAAGATCGCCGCCCTGGTGCCGGCCGCGCGCAAGGTCGAAGGCGATTTGTTCGGCAGTATTGGTGCGGGCCTCGCGCTGGACGCCATGCGCAAGTTCGGCTGATAAAATGTGCATGGCGGCGTTGCCGCGTCTTGCCCGGCGCATTTTATCGATACACCCACTGTTGCACCCACGAAAGAGCGCCCCATGAATGTGTTTGACAAACCGATCGTCATGATCGACTTCGAGACGACCGGCTTGTCTCCCGACATGGGCGACCGCATCACGGAAGTGGCGGCCTTGCGCATTGAGGGCGGGCAGATCACGGACCGCTATGTGACCCTGATCAACTGCAATGCGCGCATTCCCGCGTTCATCACGGGCTTGACGGGCATCACGCAGGCCATGGTGGACAAGGCGCCGCCCGTGGCCGAGGTGGTGCCGCGGTTGCTGGACTTTATCGGCAGCGATGCCTTGTCGGCGCACAATGCCAGCTTCGATGAAAAATTCCTGCGCGCGGAAAGCGCCAGGCTGAACCTGACGCCGGCGCACCAGTCGCTCGTGTGCTCCCTGAAACTGTCGCGCCGCGTGTTTCCCGGCATGGCCAGCTACAAGCTGGGCTTGCTGTCGAGCCAGCTGGGCATTGCCTTCAAGAGCGCCGCCCACAGGGCCGAGTCCGATGCGGAAGTGGCGGCGCAAGTATTGATCCATATCGGCCGCCACCTGCGCAGCAGCTACGGCATCGCCGATGTCGACGCCGACCTCCTCGTGTCGCTGAACAAGCTGGCCGCCGCCAAGGTGCCGCAATTCCTGCAAAAGCACCCATCGCGCCGCTGATCGGCGTATCGCATCCAAGCGGGCTCATCAAAACGATATAATTTTGTTATTTCATTTGAGCCTGCTCAAGTCCTTTCCCCGCATCGAATTTAAAATTTAAGCAACACACGATTTCGCCGCCCTGGGCCGCCGTTTTGCGCGTGCTGCCGGCAAGCGCAATGTGGATGGGGGCGCACATGGACAAGCACCATACTGCCAGAGATAGCCACGAAGCGTATATCTGGTTCCGCACGGCTGCCGAGCAGGGCAATGCCTATGCCCAGTTCAACCTGGGATTGATGTACAAGAAGGGCGAGGGTGTGGCGCAGGACGATGCGCGCGCCTTTGTCTGGCTGCGCCTGGCCGCGCTGCAAGGGCTGGCTTTCGCGCAGAACCACCTGGGCGCCCTGTATTACCACGGCCGCGGCGTGGCGCAGAGCGACGAAGACGCCGTGCTGTGGTTCCGCCGCGCGGCCGCCCAGGGCGATGCCTCTGCCCAGCAAAACCTGGGGCAGATGTACCGCAAGGGGCGTGGCGTGCTGCAGAGCGACGAGCTGGCCCTGGCGTGGTTTTACCGCGCCTCCGAACAGGGCGTGGCCAGCGCGCAATCCTTGCTGGGAGAAGCCTATGCGCAAGGGATGGGCGCGAAGAAGAACGATGCGCTGGCCCTGGCCTGGTTCCGCAAGGCCGCCTTGCAGGGCGATGCGCAGGCGCAGCTGAACCTGGGACTCGTCTACAAGCGGGGCCAGGGCGTGGCGCAAAGCGACGCGCAGGCGCTGGCCTGGTTCCGCCAGGCCGCCGCCCAGGGCCTGGCCGTGGCGCAGCGGCAACTCGGCGTGGCGTATGCGGAAGGCCTGGGCGTGGCGCCCGACCAGCTGCGCGCCTACGCCTGGCTGCAGCGGGCGGCCGAGCAGGATGACGCCGACGCCCAGTTCAACCTGGGCCTGATGCTGGCGCGCGGCCAGGGCGTGGACCGGGACGAGGCGCGCGCCGTCGCCTGGTACCGGCGCGCCGCGACGCAAGGCCATTGCATGGCGCAATACAATCTGGGCGGCATGTTTGCGGGCGGGCGCGGCGTTGTCCGCGACTTGCGCCAGGCGCTGGACTGGTATGCGAAGGCGGCGGCCCAGGGCGCGTCGAATGCGCAGTTCAACCTGGGCGTGATGTATGCCAATGGCCAGGGCGTGGAGCGCGACGACGCGTGCGCCGTGCGCTGGTACCGCACGGCCGCCGAGCAGGGCGATGCCAGCGCGCAGAACAACCTGGGCGTCATGTATGCGAACGGCCATGGCGTGCCGCAAGACGATGGCCAGGCCGTGCAATGGTATGCGCGCGCGGCCGGCCAGGGCCATGCGCTGGCGCAGTACAATCTGGGCGGCATGTACAACAGCGGGCGCGGCGTGGAAAAGGATCCCGTCTGCGGCTACATGTGGCTGGCGCTGGCGGCCGAGGGCGGCGACAGCGGAGCGGCCAGGGCACGGGAGGCTGCCGCCGCCAGGCTGGAGCCGGCACAGCTGGAAGAGGCGCAGCGGCGCATGCGGCAATGGCACCAGGTGCGCTCGCCGCCGCTGCCGCCGCCCGACTGAAGCGCCGGCACCGTGCGCGCAGCGATGCGCGCCGCATGCGATAATTGCCGAAGAGCATGTCGCGAAGGCGGCGCGGTTTTCGGCACAGTGAAAGGTGGAACATGGTAAGGCAGGCAGGCGAGGATGCATCCGAGCAAAAAGTCATCGACGACATCGCCACGCATGGCTGGCATGGCGTGCATATCGGTGCCGACGAAGAAGGTCCCGGCTATGCGTTTACCATAGGCGCCGGCCACAGTTTCGGCCAGCCTGAATTCCTCATCATGGGCTTGCCGCGTTCCATGGCTCACCAGATACTCGACGTGGCGCTCGATGCCGTGCGCAGCGGCGCCATCACGGATTTCACGGTCACCACGGATGCCTTGCTGGAAGGTCATCCGTGCGCCTTCGTGCGCGTGCCCGTCGAGCAATACCGCAACTATGTCGGCTATGCGCGCTGGTATTACCAGGGCGATGATTTCACCTTGTACCAGATCGTCTGGCCGTCGCGCGATGGCCATTTTCCGTGGCAGGCGCAAGCGAGCGCGCAGTACGTGGAGAGCCAGCCTTTGCTGGGACCGGCGCCGCCGGCCGCATGACGGCAGGCATTTCCGTCCGTATTGTGACCGGCACGGCGACCTTGTGCGTGTTCGACCCGGCCCTCCTGCGCCACAAGCTCGACGATGACTGCGACTGGTGGAGCCTCCCGAGCGCGGAACTGGCGGCCGTGAATGCGGGCCAGGCGGCGTTTTTCAACATGGGCGACGACGGCGCGTATGATATCGCCTTGCACGCCGAACTTGCCGAGCCGCATGCGAGCGTGCACCTGGCCGTCGCCTCGGGCCGTGTCTTCATCGGCGCCGGGGAAGACGTCACGGGCGGCGGCCTGGAACCGGACACGGCATACGGCGGCCTGTTCGTGGACGTGCCGGCGGGCAGCTACCGCGTGCAGGCGCGCCGCGATGGCGCGCACGTCAGCCTGGCATTCGTGCCCGATGCGCGCAGCAGCAATGCGTTTGCCGACCTCGTGCGTATTTGATGCGCCGTTGAACCCTGGCTAGGCATCCATGCGCGCCACGGCCGCGCCTTGCCGCCGGTCCAGGAACAGGCTGTTGCCGTGGATTTTCTTCGCCTGTTTCTTCGCTTCCGCCGCCTGCGTGGCGATCTGATGGTGCGTGTAGTACTGGTGTGCCTCGACCTTGATCACGCCCAGCGATAGGCTGATCAATGAATAAAACACTTTCTTGCCTTGCCGGTCTTCGCTGATGTAGCCGCCCCGTTCGCAGTCGCTGCTGCTGTAGTAGGCGAGGATGGCGGCCGCGAAGTCGTCCAGCATGGCCTGGCAGCGCGTTTCCCAGTCTTCGCTCTGGAACAGGATCATGAAATCGTCGCCGCCGATGTGGCCGATGAAGTCGCGGTTCGGGTCGCAATGGCCGCTGAGGATTTCTCCCGTCAGCTGGATCACGTCGTCGCCCTTGCGGTAGCCGTACACATCGTTGAAGGGCTTGAAGTGGTCGAGGTCGCAATAGCAGACCCAGAAGCGGGCAGCGCTGTGCAGCAGGCGGTCGATATGCTCGTTGATGGGCACGTTGCCGGGCAGTTGCGTCAGCGGGTTGGCGTAGCGGGCCGCGTTGATCTGCATCTGCGTGATTTCGCGCATCAGGTCGTGGCCCGTGCCCATGCCCAGGTAGCGGCCGTGTTCGGTAATGATGAAGCCGTTGAACAGGTGATGGGCGTCGGACTGCACCATGGTGTAGCTGAGTTCCTGCAAGCTCGTTTCGTGGTCGGCGATCAGGGGCGTGGCATCCATGAACAGGCTGCATGATTTCTTGCCGTACAGTTCGCGCTGGTAGGGGCGGGCGAAGTGGTCGATCATTTCGAAGCGGCTGATCAGGCCCAGCGGCACGCCGTCATCGACGACGGGGATGATCATCAGCTTCGGTTCCTTCAGGAAGATGTCGTACACCTCGTTGTTGTTGAGTTGCGGCGAGACGGCCGCCACCCGGTGCAGCAGCTTGCGGATGCTGGCGCCGTTCTTTTCCAGGCTGCTGCGCTGCGGATACACGGCCACGCCGTTGCGCCCCAGCGCCTGCACCACTTCGGCCGGCAAGGCGCGCGCCGGCACCGCATTGGGCCGGCCCAGGTGATAACCCTGGCCGAACGCCACGCCCAGGTCGCGCAAGACCAGCAATTCCGTTTGCGCCTCGATGCCTTCGGCGATCACCAGGGTGCCCGATTTTTCCGCGATTTCCTGGATGGAGCGCACGAATTGCAGTTTCACGGGGTCATTGTTGATGCCCTGGATGAAATGCATGTCGATCTTCACGTATTCGGGCCGCAGTTCCGACCACAGGCGCAGGCTGGAAAAGCCTTCGCCCAGGTCGTCGATGGCGATCTGGAAACCCATGTTGCGGTAATGCAGCACCGCTTCGCGCATCAGCTCGTAGTCATAGGTGGGCTGGTTTTCCGTCAGCTCGATGATCACCCGGTCCGGATTGATGCCGATGTGCTCGATGTATTCCAGGGTTTCGCCATGGCGCGCATTGCGCAGCAGCAGGCATTCCGGGCTGACGTTGAGAAACAGTTTTCCTGGCAGTTGCAGCTCGGCAAAGCGCTCCAGCACCACTTGCCGGCACAGGTGTTCCACTTCCAGGGTCAGGTCGTGCGCGCGCGCTACCTTGAACAGATTCATCGGCGCGTGCAGGGGGCTGTCGGACGGTCCCCGTATCAAGCCTTCGTAGCCGATGATGTCGCCGCTGTGCATGTGGATGATGGGCTGGAACAGCGCGCTGAGCTTGCGGCCCGCCAGGATCTCGTGCAAGGCATCCGTCCCTTCGATGGTCATGCTGGCCGATGGCGGCTTCAGGTAAGCGACGTTCGATGGCGTCGCGGGGGGCGGCGCGGCGGTGGCAGAGGGGAGGGCGAGAGTGTACATAGGCGGATGTGGCGGCACGGCCTCTGGACGGGCCATGAACATGTTGCCGATAGTAAAGAAGATTTATGACAGCTTGATGAAACGACTTTTCTTTTGATAATGTTTCTTGTATGAACGTCAGTTTGCCGATTCCGTCGAAAGCGAGATTTATCATGGTAATCCATGTGAATTTGCCAAACAAAAGATGGCAAATCCATCGGATAACTGTGCTTTAAAAGTGGCAATCCGCGCTATGATTTCTCTTGGCGAAAGTCAACATGGGCAGCCGCGGCATGTGTGTGCGGCCTGCTTTCCTCGACATCCAACAATGAGACAAACAACCCATGCAATTACGTAGTGCAACCCTCATATGCAGCTTGCTGGCCGCTTTCGGTGGCAATGCCCTGGCACAATCCTGCCCGGCCGGCGACGGCGCCCCCGTGACGTATCCGGTCAGCAAAAAAGTCGACCAGCAAGACAGCTATTTCGGCACCACCATCGCCGACCCGTACCGCTGGCTGGAAGATGCCAACAGCGCGGAAACGGGCGAATGGGTCGCGGCGCAAAACAAGCTGACGCAATCGTACCTGGGCACCATCCCCGAGCGCGCCGCGATCAAGCAGCGCCTGACCAAGCTGTGGAATTATGAGCGTTTCACTACGCCAACGAAGCAGGGCGGCCGCTACTTCTACAGCCGCAACGATGGCTTGCAGAACCAGGCCGTGCTGTACACGGTGAAAAAGCTGACGGACGAGCCGCGCCTGCTGCTGGACCCGAATACCCTGTCGACGGACGGCACGGTGGCGCTGGCCGGCACCTCGATCAGCCCGAACGGCAAGTACCTGGCCTACGCCACGTCCGCCTCCGGTTCCGACTGGAACGAGTGGAAAGTGCGCGACATCGAATCAGGCAAGGATTTGACGGACCACATCAAGTGGGCCAAGTTCTCGGGCGCCTCGTGGACCAAGGACAACACCGGTTTCTTCTACAGCCGCTATGACGCGCCGAACGAGGCAACCAAGCTGGCCGATATCAATTACTTCCAGAAATTGTATTTCCACAAGATCGGCACGCCGCAAAGCGACGACGTGCTCGTCTTCGACCGTCCCGACCAGAAGGAATGGGCGTTCGGCGGCAGCGTCGTCAGCGACGATGGCAATTATCTGATCATCACGGCTTCGCAAGGCACGGAACGCAAGAACCGCGTTTTTTATAAGGACTTGCGCCAGAAGAATGCCAAGGTGGTGGGCTTGCTGGAAGAATTCGACGCATCGTACTCGTTCATCGACAATGACGGTCCCGTGTTCTTCTTCAAGACGGACAACAAGGCGCCGAAATCGCGCGTGATCGCCATTGATACGCGCAAACCCGCGCCCGCCGACTGGAAAGAGATCGTGCCGCAAAGCGCGGAAACCCTGGTCGCCGTCAACCTGATCAACAACCAGCTGGTACTCGATTACTTGAAAGATGCGCAAACGCAAATCAAGATCGTCGATCTGAAAGGCAAGCTGGTGCGTGAAGTGGCGCTGCCGGGCATCGGTTCGGCCGGCGGTTTCGCGGGCAAGCGTGGCGATACGGAAACGTTCTACTCGTTTACCAGCTTCACGACGCCGGCGACCATCTACCGCTACGACATGAAATCGGGCAAGAGCAGCGTGTACCGCCAGCCGAAGGTCGATTTCGACCCGAACGCCTTTGAAACGCGCCAGCAATTCTTCACCAGCCGCGACGGCACCAAGGTGCCGATGTTCATCGTCTCGAAAAAAGGCATGAAGCTCGATGGCACGAATCCGACCTATCTGTACGGCTATGGCGGCTTCAATATTTCGCTCACGCCAAGCTTCTCCGTGGCGAATCTTGCCTGGGTGGAAATGGGCGGCGTCTATGTGATGGCCAACCTGCGCGGCGGCGGCGAGTACGGCGAAGCCTGGCACCAGGCTGGTACCAAGCTGAACAAGCAAAACGTGTTCGACGATTTCATCGGTGCGGCGCAATGGCTGGTGGACAACAAGGTCACCTCGCCATCCAAGCTGGCGATCGGCGGCGGCAGCAATGGCGGCCTGCTGGTGGGTGCGGCCATGACGCAGCGTCCCGACCTGTTCGCCGCGGCGATTCCGCAGGTGGGCGTGCTCGATATGTTGCGTTTCCACAAGTTCACCGTGGGTTGGGGCTGGGTGCCTGACTACGGCTCGTCGGACGACGCCGAGCAGTTCAAGGCGCTGGTGAAATACTCGCCGCTGCACAACCTGAAGGCGGGCGGCTGCTACCCGGCTACCATGATCACGACGGCCGACCACGACGACCGCGTCGTGCCGGCCCACAGCTTCAAGTTCGCCGCCGCTGCCCAGGCAGCGCAAGGCGGCCCGGCACCCGTGCTGATCCGCATCGACAGCAAGGCGGGCCATGGCGCCGGCAAGCCGACGACCAAGCAGATCGAAGAAGTGGCCGACCGCTGGGGCTTCCTCAGCCGTTCGCTGAAGATGACACCGGTAGTGGCGGAGCCGGCCAAGGTGGCGGCGCAGTAATCTAGCTAAGGACACCGATCAAAACCTACTGCGCGTCGTGATTTACGGCCTGCGATGCTCACTGTACCTTCGTACAGTTGCGCTTCTCGGCCGCAACTCCCTTCCGCTCGCTACGGTTTTGTTCGGCGTTGTAAGTATCGTAATCTGATTGATAAAAAGCGCGGGTGCGGTTGGCCCGCGCTTTTTTACGTCCTGTGCAAAGGCGCGATGCGCGCCAGTACGCCGTTTTCAAACGTGGACTGGAACGGCAAATCCTTGCGCTGCG
Organism: Janthinobacterium sp. GW822-FHT07A03; assembly: GCF_058798815.1. Lineage (NCBI taxonomy): Bacteria > Pseudomonadati > Pseudomonadota > Betaproteobacteria > Burkholderiales > Oxalobacteraceae > Janthinobacterium > Janthinobacterium sp. GW822-FHT07A03. Next base: position 434,773 of record NZ_JBXAKW010000005.1, read on the forward strand.
CGTAGCCGATGTAGCAGTCGCACTTGAAGCGGGGGCAGGGGCGTTCCTGCAGCAGGTCCGCCAGCTCATCCGTGTACAGGTTGCCCAGGCGCTCGGGCACGAAGTGGCAGCGCGCCAGTTCGCCGTCGCCATCGACGGACAGCGACGCCTCGCCCGCCAGGCACGGTTTATTGCGCGAGGGCGAAGGGCGCCGGTTTTGCGCGAACCACGGGTCGACGGCGTCGAGCCAGGCCAGGTCTTCCACCGCGTAGTAGCCGGGGCCGCGCCGGTCGTAGGCGTTCAGCCACAGGTAGACGTGGGCCGGCAGGGCCGCGCGCAGGGCGCGGATGGCGTCCAGGTGTTCGGTCATGGCGACGACGCCGACGGAATAGCGCACACCCATGGCATCGAGCCGGGCGCAGCGGGCGAGAAAGCGGGACAAGGTCGTCTGGTCCGGGTGGTAGGTGCACCACAGGCCGACCTTTTCCAGCCCGTCCATGTTCTCCAGCCAGTCCAGGGGGCCGGACAGATTCGTCTGCAGCGCCACCTGGCGCACGTGGGGCAGGCTGGCCAGGGTCTGCATCGCGTTCCGGTAATGGCGCCGCACCAGCGCCTCGCCCCAGGGCGTGAACAGCACGCCGATGGGGCGCTTCTGTGCCGTCACCCAGCCGGTAAAGCGCGCCACTTCGCGCGCGTCGCGGGCCAGCGCGGCGCGGCTGTCGCGCTTCTTGGCGAACGGGCAGTAGCCGCAGGCGTAGTTGCAGCTGGCCAGCGTGCCCCGGTACAGCAGGGACAGCGTGCCCGCTTGCGCGAAACCCGGCGGCGCTGTCAGCACGCCTGGCCGCCTTCGGCCATCAGCGCGCGCACGGTGCCCGATGCCAGCCAGGGGCCGATGGTGTCGGCGTAGCTGTAGCCCCGGTCATTCAGGCGCAGCAGCGGACCGTCTTCCTCCGCCAATTCCAGCGCGTGCAGCTCGGCCAGCTGCGGCAAGTCTGCTTCGCAGCGGGAGCCGAAGCGCGCCGCGTAGGCGTCGCGGTCCAGGCCCGGTTGCGTCAGCAGCGACTGGATCACGTAGCGCCGGCGCTGTTCTTCGTCATCGAGCTGGTAACCATGTTCGGCCTGCGCAAAACGCGCTTCATCGAGTGCCAGGTAGTTGTCGATGATGTTGATGGTATCAAGCCGCGCCACCGCGTATTCGCTCGAATAATGCAGGCGCGACGTGTAGGAGCGGGCGCCCGCGCCCAGGCCCACCATGCCGTCATTCTGGCAGCAGTACGAAGGACCGTCTTGTTCCGGCGCATGGGGGGCGCGGAACATGCGCATGGAGACCTGCTCATAGCCCTGGGCGCGCAAATGGTCGCGCGCGGCCGCGTACAGGGTCAGGCGGCTGTCGCCATCGCGCGCCAGCATGATGGGGTTGAGCGACTCCGCGCCCTGGCGCCGCGCCACTTTTCCAAGACCCGTCTGTTCCCGCACGTACAGCGGGTACAGATAGATTTCCTCGGGCCGGAAGGCCAGCGCGCTGTCGATGGACGCGAGCAGGCTGGCGACCGTTTGCCCCGCGATGCCGTAGATCAGGTCCAGGTTCAGGGTGGGAAAGCCGGCTGCGCGTATCAGACCGATGGCGTGATGGACGGTGGCGTTCTGCTGCGGGCGGGCCAGCGCGCGCATTTCGCCGGCGGCAAAGCTCTGGATGCCCAGGCTGACCCGGTCGATGCCGTGCGCGCGGCACACGGCCAGCCGCTCAAACGTGATGGTTTCGGGCGAGGCTTCGATGCCGGCCGGCGTGTGTTGCAGGTCAATGCCGAGGATGTCGCGCGCGCCGCACAGCAGGGTGTCCAGCTGCGCGGGCGACAGATAGGTGGGCGTGCCGCCGCCCAGCGCGAAGCGGGCGAAGCGCCGTTCGCCCAGTACGCCGTTGAGTGCGCGCATCTGCACCAGCACTTGCTGCACGTAGCGCTCGACCATGTCGGCGCCGGGGCGGGCCATGGCGAACAGGTTGCAAAAGCCGCAGCGCATCTCGCAAAACGGAATATGGATATACGCGAACAGGGCGGAACGGTCCTGCTGCGCCCACAGGGGCGCCAGGGGCGCCGCCTGCGGCAAGGCGCGGTAGGCCGCCTTGTGCGGATACGAATAGGAATACGCCTGGTAGGGCGTGTGGCGCATGCGCTGCGCCAGGGTGCCCGGCTGTTCGGATGGATTCACGGTGCGGCTCCCTTGGAATGCGGTGGTAAAGAATCAATGAAAAAGTGCGCGTAAGGTACGTTCCACACGCTGTCGTGGGCGACCCTGTGGCCCCGGTAGCCGTCTTCGCCATACGCGCTGCCGTGATCCGAGCAGACGATGGCGAACGTGGGCGCACGCGCGGCGCAGGCGGCAAACAAGGGCGCCAGCGCGCCGTCCACATAACGCAGGGCAGCAGCGTGGCTGTCCAGGCAGTCGGCGCGGCAGCCGGGCAGGTAGGCGCGGTTCGGCGTGTGCAGGGCGGCCACGTTGATGAACAAAAAAGTGCGTTGATCGTTTTGCGCCAGCAGCTGGGTCGCCAGCGCCACCTGCTTTTGCGTCGAATGGCGGCTGGCCACGCCCATGCCCGCGCTCCAGTGGCTTTCCTGGAACAGCGACGGCAGCACGCAGCCCAAGGCGGTCTGCTTGTTGAAGAAGCCCACGCCGCCGATGCAGATGGTGCGGTAGCCGCGCGCGGCCAGTGCGGCGGGCAGGTCGGCCTGCTCGAACGCGAACGTGTGCGGTGAGGTCGTTTCGCTGCCCGCGAAGGCGGAAGCGAACAGGCGCGGATGGCGGCCCGGCGCGGCCGGCGTGGGCAGAAAGCCCGCGAAGAAGGCCTGGTGCGCCGCATACGTGAACGTGGCGGGCGAGTGGCGGCGTTCCCAGCCGCCCGGCGGTAAAAAACGTCCCAGCACGGGCAATTCGCCCGCCTCGTACAGGGCTTGCGCCACGTCAAAGCGTAAGGTGTCGAGCGTGATGAAGACGATGTCGTGGCTGCCGACGACGGCGTGCATGTCGGGGATGATCGGTGTTTCTTTAAGCATGGGCCAATTGCGCCGTGTAAGTATCGATGCCTTGCCAGAGCAGGCCGGGCAGCAGGTCGCCGAAGGCGTTCGCTTCCAGCACGTGGGCCTGGCCGTGGCGCACGACCAGGTCGTAGCCCGTCACGTGGCTGGCGGGGAAGGCGCGCGCGGCTTGGGCGGCGGTGTCTTCCAGCGCGGCCAGGTCGGCTGCGTTCAGGAGGCCGGACGCGTCGCCGCGCCGGTTGTCGAGGTGCAGATTCGTCATCATGTGCTGTCCGATGCGCGCCACGCGGTGCGCGGGCTGGCCCGCCACGGTGACCACGCGCAGGTCGTAGTGGCTGTCGCCGCAGCGGGGCTTGTTCAGCCACGCTTCCGCATACAGTTCCTGTGCGGCCAGCGCATCGACGAGGGCCGCGATGTCGGCGGTCGTCTCGTAGCGCGCCATGCGCTTGACGTTGAACAAGCGCGTCTCGCCATCCGCGCGCGATAATGTGGCCGAGGTGGTGGCTTGCTGGCGGCCCGTCTTGTTCCGGCGGTAGGCGACGACGCCGGACGCCGACGAGCCGTAGCGCGGTTTCAGGTAGACGCGGTCCAGGTCATGCTGGAGCAGCAGCGCTTGCAGATGCTCGTAGCCGTGCACGGGGCCGAGCAGGCTGGGAATGGCGATGCCGTGTGCGGCCAGGTGGCGCTGGCAAGCCAGCTTGTCCGTCATGCGGCTGATTTCGGCCGGCGCATTGAGCACGCGCGTTTGCGGAAAATCAGCCAGTTGCGCCGCCAGGGCCGCCATGGCCGCCGTAAAACCGGCAAACCACGCATCCATGGCCAGCAGTTCGCCGTGTTCGGGCGCAGCGACCGGTGGACGCTCCAGCAGCCTGCAGCCCGCCTGCAGCAACAGCCGGTGGGCGGCGGGATCGTCGCCGGGCGGTTCGATCTTCAGCAGGCCAGGCTGGCGCAAGGCTTCCTCGAGCAGCGCCGGCTGCGTCAGCCAGTCGCGCCATTCCAGCACTTGCGCGGGCGGCAGGCGCAGTTGCGCGCGCGCCGCCTGCATCAGGCGCACGCGCTTGCTGCCCTGTGTCGCCAGCAGGGTGAGTTGCGTGTGCAAAGGGCGAAGCTCCGCTTATTCGCCCACGGCCACGTAGCGGTAGCTTTCGCCGTCGTCCTCGTCCTCTTCCTGCGGGTCGTCCAGCACCACCTCGAAGGGCAGCGTCTTCAGCTTGGCCTGGTTTTCTTCCGAGATGTAGTGGTGCGACAGGTCCAGGCGCTTCAACGTGCCCAGCTGCGTGTGATTGAGCACGGCCACGGCGCCCAGGTCGCCGATGGTGCCCAGCGACAGGTCCAGCGTGTCGAGCTGCGCCACCAGCGGTTCTTCCGCCAGCCAGACGGCCAGGTCGTCGGCGATTTCCGCGTCGCGCAAGCCGAGGTATTTCAGGGTGGGCACGGTCAGCTGCGCCAGCACCTTGCGGTACAGGTCCACGTCGCCCGAGAAGCCATAGTCGTCCGTTCCCAGCCACAGTTCCAGGTGTTCCAGCTGCGGCATGCTCGATTGGGCCAGCGCTTCGGCGATCTTTTGATCGAGGCCGCCCGCTTCGATGGTGAAGCGGCGCAGGTGCTGGTGCGCGAACGGCTCGATGACGAGCTCATTGCCGCCGCGGATGCGCAATTCTTCCAGCAGCGGGAAGGCATCGAGCAGGGGCTTGTAGCTGCCTTGCACGATCCACGAGATTTCGCATTCTTCGTACGTCATGTCGCCGATGAACAGGGCGCGCAGCTTCGGCAGCTGCGGCGCGTGGGCGATCAGCGCGGCCATCACTTCGTCGGCGCCCGATTCGTACGGGTCGCCCCACATGCCGATGATCAGCGCTTCGAGCGCGCCCTTGTCGGCCTTGCCGAGGAAGCCGGCGATCAGTTCCTCCATCTTGCGCTCGTCGTCGTATTCGAGCGACAGGCGGTAGACGATGCCGGGAGAGGCGTCGAACGGCAGGTCCGGGTCGTACTGGACGACTTTCTTGTCGTGGAAGGTGGTGGTGCTGTCGGAAATGGTCATCGCTGTGGCTCCGTGTAGGCGGTGGAGGCCTGGATGCCGCGCGCGGCGTGACGGAGGGACGAGCCGGGATGTGCCGCGACGCTCTGCGAAGACATCCAGGCCTGGAAATCTTGTCTATACTAAAATCTTAGCATAGCCATATGGACATATTGCGCACTGCAGGCGTGCCTTATCGATGGATCACCACCAGCAGGGCCTTGCCCTCGGTTTTTCCAAGATTGCGTATCGTATGCGGCTGGTCCGCCGGATAGCGTGCCGTGCCGCCATTCTTGACCTTTTTCTTCGCCGCGCCCACTTCCAGTTCCAGGTTGCCGTGGATCACCGTCAAATGCTCGGTGGTGCCCGGGTCGTGCGGCTGCGAGGCCAGTTCGCCACCGGGCGCCAGGGTCACTTCATACCATTCGTATTTGCCGGCCAGTTCCATCGGTCCCAGGATGCGCAGCACGTAGCCCGCGTGGTCGCCGGGCAGGGTGGGGGTTTCGTGGGCATCCGTGATGCGGATGGTTTCCACGGCTTTTTCGGCGCTCGACAGCAATTCGCCGATCTGCACGCCCAGGGCGTTGGCCAGGCGCCACGTAATGGCGATGGTGGGATTGGCTTTTTCGCGCTCGATCTGCGACAGCATGGACTTCGAGACGCCTGCGATGCGCGACAAATCCTCGAGTGTCAGGCCGCGCGCCAGGCGCAGCCGTTGCAGGGTGGCACCCACTTCAGGGGGAGAATTGGTCGAAACGCTGGTTTTCATCGGCAGGTGGCTTGCAAAGTTCAAAAGGCTTGGGTAATATCCACTATATTGAATTTCAGTTCGAAATAGTGGATTTTGAAGGAAATCACGGAAACGTGTAGACTTCAAACAGCGCTTCACGGTACAGCATTGTGCGCGCACCGGTCAAGCGGCGGCTTTTTCCCTATGGCGGCTGAAACCACACGCACACCACACGCATACATCAGGGACACAAGGAATATCATGAGCGAGCAAGCGAAGAACACCTTTTTCAGCGGTCTGCAACAGAATCTCGATCAACTGCGCCAGCAGGGCTTGTACAAGCCCGAGCGCGTGATCGCCTCGCGCCAGGGCGCTGAAGTGGTGTGCGACGATGGCCGTACCCTGATCAATATGTGTGCAAACAACTACCTGGGCCTGTCCGGCGACCTGCAGACGCAGGAAGCATCTATTGCCGCCACGCAAAAATACGGCTACGGCCTGTCGTCCGTGCGCTTTATCTGCGGCACGCAAACCGTACATAAAGAACTGGAACAGGCGATTTCCGCCTTCCTGGGCACCGAAGACACGATTTTGTACGCGGCGGCCTTCGACGCCAACGGCGGCGTATTCGAGCCCCTGTTCGATGAAAACGACGCCATCATCTCGGACGCGCTGAACCACGCTTCCATCATCGACGGCATCCGCCTGTGCAAGGCCGGCCGCTACCGCTATGCGCACAACGACATGGCCGACCTGGAAGTGCAGCTGCAGGCGGCGGTTGCCGCCGGCAAGCGCCACAAGGTCATTGTCACGGACGGCGTGTTCTCGATGGACGGCACGATCGCGCAACTCGACAAGATCTGCGACCTGGCCGACAAGTACGGCGCGCTGGTGATGATCGACGAATGCCACGCTTCCGGCTTCATGGGCGCGACGGGACGCGGTACGCACGAGCACCACAATGTGATGGGCCGCATCGACATCATCACGGGCACCCTGGGCAAGGCCCTGGGCGGCGCCATGGGCGGTTTTACCTCGGCGCGCAAGGAAGTCATCGACACCCTGCGCCAGAAATCGCGTCCTTACCTGTTCTCGAACACCCTGGCGCCATCGATCGCCGGCGCCTCGCTGTCGGTGCTGGAGCGCCTGGCCAAGTCGACGGAACTGCGCGACCGCCTGCATGACAACACGGCGTTCTTCCGCAGCGAGATCGAACGCATCGGCTTTACCATCAAGCCGGGCACCCATCCGGTGGTTCCCGTGATGCTGTTCGACGCGCCCGTGGCACAGAAATTCGCCGCCCGCCTGTATGAACTGGGCGTGCTGGTGACGGGCTTCTTCTACCCGGTCGTGCCGATGGGCCAGGCCAGGGTGCGCGTGCAGCTGTCCGCCGCCCACACCCGCGCACAGCTGGTGCAGGTGCTGGCCGCGTTCGAGCAGGCGGGCAAGGAACTGGGCCTGCTGCCGACGACCACTGCCAGTAACCAATAATAACTAACAATAACTAACAAGATATCAGGACAAGACCATGGAACGCATTTTAGTTATCGGCGCAAACGGCCAAATCGGCAGTGAACTGGTGGGCGCGCTGGCGCAGCAGCACGGCGCGGACAACGTCATCGCCAGCGACATCGGCACGAATAATCTGTACCAGGCCAAGCGCTACGCGCAGCTGAATGTACTGGACAAGGACGGCCTGGCGAAAATCATCGCCGACGAAGGCATCACCCAGGTGTACCAGCTGGCGGCCATGCTGTCGGCCACGGGCGAAGCGGCCCCGTTGAAGGCGTGGAGCCTGAACATGGATGGCTTGCTGAATATCCTGGAACTGGCGCGCGAGCGCGGCGAAGCGGGCAAACCGCTGCGCATCTTCTGGCCATCGTCGATTGCCGCCTTCGGCCCGAACACGCCGCAAGTGAACACGCCGCAAATGACGGTGATGGACCCGACCTCGATGTACGGCATCAGCAAGCTGGCCGGCGAGCGCCTGTGCGAGTACTACTTCAACAAGTATGGCGTGGACGTGCGCAGCATCCGCTACCCTGGCATCATCAGCTACAAGTCGCCTCCGGGCGGCGGCACCACCGATTACGCGATCGCCATCTTCCATGCGGCCTTGCGCGGCGAGCGCTATGACTGCTTCCTCGATGCGAGTACGACGCTGCCGATGATCTACATGCCCGACGCCATCCGCGCCACCATCGAACTGATGGACGCTCCTGTGTCGCAGATCAAGATCCGTTCGTCCTACAATGTGGCCGGCGTGTCGTTCAACCCCGAGCAGCTGGCGAAAGCCATCGTGCGCATGGTGCCGGACTTCAAGATCAGCTACAAGCCGGACAGCCGCCAGGCCATCGCCGACAGCTGGCCGCAAAGCCTGGACGACAGCAAGGCCAGCGCCGACTGGGGCTGGAAGGCGCAGATCGGCGTCGAGCAGATGGTCACGGACATGCTGGCCAATGTCGATGCGGGGCAGGCGGCCAAGGCGGCCTGAGTCCCACACAAGCATTTATAAAAACATACTAATATAAAGAGACACTACATGGATATGAGCGTATTTGACCTGTTCAAGATCGGCATCGGGCCGTCGAGTTCCCACACGGTGGGGCCGATGGTGGCGGCGCGGCGTTTTCTGGTCGAATACGGTCCGCTGGACCAGGTAGTGGGCGTCGAGGCGGCCCTGTATGGCTCGCTGGCGCTGACGGGCGTGGGCCATGCCACCGACAAGGCCGTCATTCTGGGCTTGATGGGCGAGACGCCGCAGGACGTGGCGCCCGACGAAGTCGACAGCAAGCTGGCCGCCATCGAGGCGGCCGGCGAGATCGCGCTGCTGGGCACGCACGTGGTGCCGTTTACGGCTGCCACGGGCTTGATCTGGCACAAGAGCGAATCGCTGCCCGAACATCCGAACGGCATGCGCTTTACCCTGAAACTGGCGGACGGCAGCCGCATCGACAAGGTGTATTACTCGATCGGCGGCGGTTTTATCCGCGAAGCGGGCGAGGCGCAAGCCGAAGCGGCCGTGGAATCGGCCGCCAGCGCGCGCGTCGTCTTCCCCTTCGACACCATGGAGCAATTGCTGGCGCATGGCGTGGACAGCGGCCTGTCGATCCCTGAAATGCTGCGCGCGAACGAGTGCGTCAAGCGCAGCGACGATGAATTGAACGCGGGCCTGGACCGCATCTGGCACGTCATGCGCGACTGCATCGCGCATGGCCTGGAAACGACGGGCAACCTGCCGGGCGGCCTGAACGTCAAGCGCCGCGCCGCCAAATTATGGCGATTGGCGCAGGAAGCGAAGGCGTCGGACAACCGCGCCAACGACTTGCCGCACGACGCCGTGCACCTGGTCAGCCTGTACGCGATGGCCGTCAACGAGGAAAACGCGGCCGGCGGGCGCGTGGTGACGGCGCCGACCAACGGCGCCGCCGGCATCATCCCGGCCGTGCTGCGCTACTACGCGCAGGATTGCCGCCCCAGCGATCCGGTCGGCGGCGTGCGCCGCTTCATGCTGACGGCAGCCGCCATCGGCATGTTGTGCAAACGCAATGCCTCGATCTCGGGCGCCGAAGTGGGGTGCCAGGGCGAAGTGGGCGTGGCCTGCGCCATGGCGGCGGCCGGCCTGGTGGCGGCCCTGGGCGGCACGAATGAACAGATCGAGAACGCGGCCGAAATCGGCATCGAACACCACCTGGGCATGACCTGCGACCCCATCGGCGGCCTGGTGCAGATCCCCTGCATCGAGCGCAACGGCATGGGCGCCGTGAAAGCGATTACGGCCGCCTCGCTGGCGCTGAAGGGCGACGGCACGCACTTCGTCAGCCTCGACGAAGTCATCGAAACCATGCGCCAGACGGGCGCGGACATGCAGGACAAGTACAAGGAAACGTCCTTGGGCGGCCTGGCCGTCCACGTCATCACGGTGAACCACGCCGCTTGTTGATGCGCTGGTGGTGGCGTCGGATTACGCGCGCAGCGCTAATCCGACCTACGCTATGCCGCAAGCAACGCATGTTGGCGTAGGTCGGCGTAGGTCGGCTTAGCCCGCAGGGCGTAAGCCGACATCACCAAATAAGTAAGCCGACATCACCAAAGCAGCAAACAACCACCTCACTCCTCCTCAAACAACTGCTCCAGCCTGCGCGGGTAGTGATTCAAGAAATCGCGCGTCACCGCATAGTGTTCCGTGTCTTCATACGCCACTTCATGGATGCCGCCGCCCGTAAACATCAGGATTTTCGCGTTCGGGTAGGCAAGTAAGATCGGCGAATGGGTGGCGATGATCAGCTGCGAGTCGTCCTGCACCAGCTGGTGGATCACCGATAATGCCGCCATCTGGCGGCTGGGCGACAGGGCCGCCTCGGGCTCGTCCAGCAGATACAGCCCCTTGCCGCGCAGCTTGTTGATCAGGGTCGCCATGAACGCTTCGCCATGCGACTGCGCGTGCAGCGACTTGCCGCCGTAGCTGCCCAGGTATTCGGGCATCTCGTCCATATAGGTGGCGACGTTGAAAAAGCTCTCGGCGCGCAAAAAATAACTGTTGTCCGGTTTCTTGTAACTCTTGCTCAGACGCAAGTGTGCGTGCAAGCCCGATTCCTCGTCCGAGGGCAGGGCGATGCGCACGCTGCGCGTGCCGCCATCCTTGCCGAAACCCAGCCCCACGGCCAGCGCTTCGAGCATGGTCGACTTGCCGCTGCCATTTTCGCCGACGAAGAACGTCACGTCGGGGTGGAAGTCCATGTGCACGAAGTCGCGGATGGCGGGGATGGTGAACGGATAGTGATCGAGGTCGACGACGGCGTCGGGGCGCAGCGCGGCGCTTTGCAGATACGGTTTTTTACTCAGCGACATGACCGCTTCCATGAATGACCGCAATGCGGCCGACAAGTACGAGTGTGGCGCAAATCAGGCGCACGCGCCAGTATGCGGCCCGATCTTTATGCGGGACGTTGACCGTGCCATCAAAAATTTCCAAAATGCAATGATTTCACCTCTGCCCGGCGCTGCTGTTTGACAACAGGGGCGAGGGCCAGGACGGCTGCGTGCGCATGCGATTCGCCTTGGGGAGCGGCTGGCACTATAATATCCGCTGCCATTCATGATCAACCGCACTCAGCTCAACTGGACTCTTCAAATCTATGCATTACGTGTCTACCCGCGCTGACAAAGCGCCATCGAATCTGCAGCAATTCTCCGACATCCTCCTGGGCGGCCTGGCCCCCGATGGCGGACTGTATCTCCCTGAACACTACCCGCAAGTCACTGGTGCCGAGCTCAATGCCTGGCGCACATTGTCGTATGCCGACCTGGCCTACGAAATCCTGAAGAAGTTCGCCACCGATATCCCGGCCGCGGACCTGAAGGCGCTGACGGCGAAAACCTATACCAAGGCAGTCTACAAGAACGCCCGCGCCGGCGAAAACGCGGCCGACATCACGCCGCTGCGCGTGCTCGAGGAAAACGTCGTCAAGGGCGGATCGACCACCCTGATGCTGCAGGCGCTGTCGAACGGCCCGACCCTGGCCTTCAAGGACATGGCCATGCAGCTGCTGGGCAACCTGTTCGAATACACGCTGGCCAAGCACGACGCCGAACTCAATATCTTCGGCGCCACGTCCGGCGACACGGGCAGCGCGGCCGAATACGCGATGCGCGGCAAGAAGGGCATCCGCGTCTTCATGTTGTCCCCGCACAAGAAAATGAGCGCCTTCCAGACGGCGCAGATGTTCAGCCTGCAAGACCCGAACATCTACAATATCGCCGTCGAAGGCGTGTTCGACGATTGCCAGGATATGGTGAAAGCCGTGTCGAACGACCTGCCGTTCAAGGCGAAACAGAAGATCGGCACCGTCAATTCCATCAACTGGGCGCGTGTCGTGGCGCAGGTCGTGTATTACTTCCGCGGCTACCTGGCGGCCACCACCAGCAACGAGCAAAAAGTGTCGTTTACGGTGCCGTCTGGCAACTTCGGCAATATCTGCGCCGGCCATATCGCCCGCATGATGGGCTTGCCCATCTCGAAACTGGTGGCGGCGACGAATGAAAACGACGTGCTCGACGAATTCTTCCGCACGGGCGTCTACCGCGTGCGCAAGTCGGCCGAGACGTACCACACGAGCAGCCCGTCGATGGATATCTCGAAAGCGTCGAACTTCGAGCGCTTCGTCTACGACCTCGTGGGCCGCGACAGCGAGCGCGTGCGCGCCCTGTTCACGAAAGTGGAAACCCACGGCGGCTTCGATTTGTCCGGCAAGCCTGGCAGCGACGGCGACGAATTCAAGCTGGTAGCCAAATACGGCTTCAAGTCGGGCAAGTCCACGCACCAGGACCGCCTCGACACCATCCGCGACGTCGCCGACGACTACGGCATCACCATCGACACGCACACGGCCGACGGCATCAAGGTGGCGCGCGAGCACCTGGAGCCGAACGTGCCGATGATCGTGCTGGAAACGGCGCTGGCGGCCAAGTTCAACGAAACCATCCTCGAAGCGCTGGGCGTGGACGCGGAACGCCCGGCCGGCTTCGAAAACATCGAAGACTTGCCGCAAAAGTTTGTCGTGATGGATGCCGACGTGGAAAAAATGAAGGCGTATATCGCCTCGAACACGGGACTGTGATGACAGAAGCCAGCACTGTACGCAAACCGATGCTGTCGGTGGCCGAGGCGCAAGCCTTCATGCTGGGCGCGGCGCGCCCGGTGGCCGAGGTGGAACTGGTCGACACCATGCGCGCCAATGGCCGCGTGCTGGCCACGGCGCAGACGTCGGCCCTGAACGTGCCCGAACGCGACAACACGCAGATGGATGGCTATGCCGTGCGCGCCAGCGATTGCGCCAGCGGCGCGGCCAGCTTGCCCGTGTCGCAGCGCATCGCGGCCGGCCACGTGGGCCAGCCCTTGCAGCCGGGAACGGCCGCGCGCATCTTTACGGGCGCGCTGATCCCCGAAGGCGCCGATTGCGTCGTCATGCAGGAGCAGTGCACGGTGCTTGACGGCGTGGTGACGGTCAACCACGTGCCGCACGCGGGCGAATGGGTGCGCCGCCAGGGCGAGGATATCCGCGCCGGCGGCGAAATCCTCGGCGCCGGCCGGCGCCTGCGCAGCCAGGAAATGGGCCTGGCCGCCTCCGTGGGGCTGGCCCAAGTGCCCGTGCTGCGCAAGCTGCGCGTTGCCGTCTTCTTTACGGGCGACGAACTGGCCATGCCGGGCGAACCTTTGGCGCCGGGCGCCGTCTACAACTCGAACCGTTTTACCTTGCGCGGCCTGCTGGAAAACCTCGGCTGCGAGATCACGGACCTGGGCATCGTGCCCGACAGCCTGGACGCCACGCGAGCCGTGCTGCGCCAGGCGGCGCAGGGCAATGATTTGATCATCACCTCGGGCGGCGTGTCCGTGGGCGAGGAAGACCATATCAAGCCGGCCGTGGAAGCGGAAGGGCGGCTGAACATGTGGCAGATCGCCGTCAAGCCGGGCAAACCCCTGGCCTTCGGCGAAGTGGGCGACGCCTTCTTTGTCGGCTTGCCCGGCAATCCCGTGTCCAGTTTCGTTACCTTCCTGCTGTTCGTACGCCCCTTCATTTTGCGCCTGCAGGGCGTGGCGGGCAGCCTGGCGCCGCGCAGCTACCAGCTGCCGGCCGCGTTCGAACGCCTGAAGGCGGACAAGCGCAACGAGTTCCTGCGCGCCAAAGTCAATGACGACGGCGAGCTGGAATTGTTCGCCAACCAGAGTTCGGGCGTGCTGACGTCCACCGTGTGGGGCGACGGCTTGATCGATTGCCCGCCGGGGCTGTCGATCGCGCGCGGCGACATGCTGCGTTTTATCCCGTTTAACGAATTGCTGTACTAAGGAAGCCTTGATGAAGATCAATCTGCGTTTTTTTGCCAGCGTGCGCGAGCTGGTGGGCACGGGCCAGGAAGTACTGGAAGTAGCCGGGCCGCGGCTGACGGTGGGCGAGGTGAGAAGCTTGCTGATCGCCCGCGGCGGCAACTGGGAATATGCGCTGGCGCAGGGCCGCGCGCTGCGCATGGCGCATAACCAGGTGATGTGCGACGCCGACACCGTGATCGCTGAAGGCGATGAAGTGGCGTTCTTCCCGCCCGTGACGGGCGGCTGATCCCGCTTGTCAAAAATGAAACGGCCACTTCATCGAAGTGGCCGTTTTTTCATGACGACCTGGTTTTCGGCTTGTCCCCGCTGCACGCCTCGCAGGCGACGGCCTTGCGGTAGCGCCAGTATTTCGAGCCGATGAAGATGGCCGACGCCACCAGCGACCAGGCCAGCGCGCTGAGGATGTCGGCGCCGCTGGTGGTGCCCTTGCTGTACTCGACCACCGTCAGGATGATGAATAAGATCGAGCTGGCCAGCAAATAACGGGAAATCCAGAATCCTGCGCCCATGTGTTTCTCCTCTTGTCGTCGCGTTGTCGCGTGAAGTCAAGCCGCCGGTCGTTGCGGCATCTGCGCGCAGTATGCATCATTTTTCGGCATTCTTGCCATCTCCGGGCCTTATCTCGACTAAAATGCCGGGGTTTTCACCGTCTTCCCAGCTTGCCATGACCCATTCCAGCCTTCCTCCCTTCCACATCGCCGTCATCGGCGGCGGCCCCGCCGGCCTGATGGCCGCCCAGGCGGCCAGCGGGCAGGGGGCGAGGGTGGAACTGTTCGACGCCATGCCGTCCGTCGGCCGCAAATTCCTGCTGGCAGGGCGCGGCGGCATGAATATCACGCACGCGGAAGGCTACCAGTCCTTCGTCTCGCGCTACGGCCGGCAGTCGCACAGCGTGAAACCGGCGCTGGACCAGTTCGGCCCGCAAAAAGTGCGCGACTGGGTGCATGGCCTGGGCGTGGAGACCTTCGTCGGCTCGTCGAACCGCGTCTTCCCCACCGACATGAAGGCGGCGCCGCTGCTGCGCGCCTGGCTGCACCGCCTACGCGAAGCGGGCGTGCAATTTCACATGCGCCACCGCTGGACGGGCTGGCAGGATGGCCAGCTGGCCTTTGCCACGCCGGACGGCGAGCGCCGCTTCACCTTTGACGCCGTGATCCTGGCGCTGGGCGGCGGCAGCTGGGCGCGGCTCGGTTCGGACGGCGCCTGGGTGCCGCTGCTGCAGGAGCGCGGCATCGCCGTGGCGCCCCTGGCGCCGGCCAATTGCGGCTTCGACGTGGACTGGAGCGCGCATTTCAGCAGCCGCCATGCGGGCGAACCGCTGGCGACGGTGGCCATCTCGGCGCGCGATATCGATGACTGCATGATCAAGCGCCAGGGCCAGTTCGTCATCACGGCGGGCGGCGTCGAGGGTAGCCTGATCTATGCCATGTCGGCCGCGCTGCGCGAGCAGATCGTGCGCGACGGCCACGCCACCATCTGGCTCGACCTGGCGCCCGACCACAGCCATGAACGCGTGTTCGAGGAAGTGACGCGCCCGCGCGGCTCCCGTTCCATGTCCAGTCACCTGAACAGCCGTCTGGGCATCAAGGGCGTGAAATCGGGCTTGCTGCGCGAATGCCTGAGCGCTGCCGACTTTGCCGACGAGGCCAGGCTGGCGGCCGCCATCAAGCTGCTGCCCGTCACGCTCAAGCGTCCGCGCCCCATCGATGAAGCCATCAGCAGTGCCGGCGGCGTGGATTTCGACGGTGTCAAAGGCAGCATGCTGCGCGCCATGCCGGGCGTGTTCGTGGCGGGGGAAATGCTGGACTGGGAAGCGCCGACGGGCGGCTACCTGCTGACGGCCTGCCTGGCGCAAGGCAAGGCAGCCGGCGAGCAGGCGGTGGCGTGGCTGGAAAAGAGTCGTTAGAGAACCGTCATCATCAATGCCAGATGATGTCGCCTGAACCGCTTTTCTGGGTCTCGCGCTGGCGCGGGTTGCCGTGCACGTGGATGTCGCCGCTGCCGCGCAGGGTCAGGTTGGCGGCGTCGCGCACGAAGACGGTGCTCTGGCCCGAGCCTTGCAGGCTGACGCTGGCCTTGTCGGCGGCCAGGTGCTCGGCATCGATGTCGCCGGAGCCGCTCAGGTCGGCGCGCAGGAATTTCGTGTTGCCGCTGGCGGCGATGCGCCCGGAACCCACCATTTCCAGCACCACGCTGTCGCTGTTGCCGGCATTGATGTCGAGGTCGCCGCTGCCGTTGACGGTCGCTTGCACCTGCTTGTAGCGGCCCGTGAAGCTGACGTCGCCCGAGCCCGTTACTTCCAGGATAAAACTGTCGCCGGAAAAGCCCGTGATCTTGGTGTCGCCATTGCCATGCACTTCCATCCGCACGAGGGCTGGCAGCACCAGTTCCACCAGCAGCGGCTGGCGATGGTGAAACAGCATGCCTTTCGGGCCGATATGCAGGGTCGTGCCATCGGCCGTCGTGTCGACGTTCGACAGCAGCCGCTGTTCGCCGCTCACCTTCATCGATGGCGTGGCGCCGCGGCGCAGCATGAGGTTGATGGGGCCGGCCAGGTCGATGCTGTTGATATCGGCGGAAATGGGGCGCGTTTCGCTGCGCACGGCGCGGCCGGCAGCGCTGCTGGGATTGCTGATCCCCTTGGCGCGCAGCGCCGCATACGACATGGCGATCAGGACCAAGGCCAGCAGGAACATGGACAGGCCGACTTTGAATAAGCGTTTCATGGCAGCCTTTCTAGTGACCTTTGAGGAGGGAAACATTCATGGCGATGTAGCGCTTGATGCCGATCAAGGTATAGCGCGTGACCACCAGACTGAGCAGGAAGATGGCGATGCCGCCGAGCAGCATGCCCATGCCGAAGACGGTTTGCGTGGTGCGCGCATCGCGGTCCATGTCGGTGGAGATGCGGATGCCGCCGCCAGCCAGCGCTTCGGCCCGCTCCATCACGCGCGACGACGCGCCCGGCGACTCGGGTTCGGCTTTGGCGGGTCCGGGCAGGTGATCGACTTCGATGCCCGCGTCGCCGATGGTGATGCGCGTTTCGCGCCGTTCGCCGCCTTCGCCGCCATCATCGTCATGCATGAAGACGTGGCGCAGGGGGCCGTCGAGCACCAGCTCGTTGGCACCGGACAAGCCGCTGGCCGTGATGGCGATGCCGGCCAGGTAAAAGCTCAGGCCGACGGCATACAGGGCGGCCAGCAGGGCCGCGTACACGGCGGCAGGCACGACCATGAACAGGTTGAAGATGGCCAGGCCCACCAGCGAGACGAGCAGGCGCAGCAGGTTGACGGGGGTCTTCCTTTGTTCGAACGCCTGGCGGTGGGTGTTGCTGCGCAAGGTGAGGGCGATTTTCTTCGGGTCGCCCAGTTCGTCGGCGATCTCGTGCTCGCTGCGGCCGGCCGCCGCCCCTTCGATGAAGGTCTGTTCGTAATAGTCCATGGTCTTGGCCACCAGGTCCGGTGGCAAGCCCGCCAGCGCGCGCCGCAGCGCCTCGAGATAATCTTGCTTGTTCATCATATTCTTCCTGTCCATCCGCTGCGCCGCTTCATCCCACTGCCGGCAGCAGCATGCTTGCCTGGCTCAGCAGCAATGGCGTTTGTGGCGCCTGCTGTGCGTGGATGACGATGACGGTGGCGAGCAGCACACAAGCCAGCAGCGCCACGGCTTTCAAGCTGTTTTTCAAGTGCAAGGTGGTGTGCATGGTATTTTCCGTGGCATGGCCGTTGTCGATGATCAGACTGTACCCAAGCGCACGCGGGCGCACCAGCACGGTGCGACAGAATGCAATTTCGCGGGGGCGAGCGACACCAGGGCGGGATGCACCGTCAAGTCTGTTTTGCCGCCTTGCCCGTGTTCGCCATCCTGGCCGCCGCCACGCCGCTGCGCACGGCCGCCTCGATGGTGGCCGGATAGTCTTGCGTCCGGTCATCATTGGCCGTGTAGTCGCCGGCCAGCAGCAAGCCCGGCATGCCGCTGGCGTTGCCGGGGCGCCGCAGCTCCGGCGTGCAGGCAAAGGTGGCGCGCTTTTCCGTGATCAGCTGGGTCCAGGCGGGCTGCGCCAGTTCCGGGCGCCGCAGCACCTGCGCCAGCTGCGCGGCGATCGCCTGCGCCAGCGGCCCATGGCCTTGCTCGGCGGCAGGGCCGGAGGCGCTGATGACAACGGCCAGCAAGCCCGCCTGATTCGCGTCGAGCTGGCCCCGGTCGAAGACGAACTGGCCCCAGTGCTGTTGCTCTGGCGCATCGACGAGGGCGTAGAACGGCAAGTCCAGGCGCACGCTGGCGTCGTACTGCAGGTAGCAGGTGCTGATGGCTTCCGGCGTGAACGCCTGCATGCGGTCAATCGCATCGGCCAGGCGCGCGTCCTGCAGGGCTTGCAGCAGGCCGGCGGCCTGCACGGATGAGGTGGCCACGATGACGCCGTCGTAAGTGTCGGTCTCATCGAGCTGCCAGCGGCCATCGGGCAAGGCTTGCAAGGCGGCAACTTTGGCGCCCGTGCGCACTGCGCCGCCATGCTGTTCCACATAGCGGGCAGCCGCGTCGGGCAACAGGCTGCTCAGGTCCGCCTTCGGGATCAGCATGTCGGAGGCACGGCGGCGGCTCGCCCCCAGGCTGTCGCGCAGGACGTTGATGAAGACGCGGGCAGAGGCGCGCTCGGGCGGCGTATTCAAGGCTGCCAGGCACAGCGGGTGCCACATCAGGCGGTTCAAGGTGTCCGTCTGGTCGAAGCGCTGCAGCAATTCGCTGACCGTGCAATCGTTGTACAGCTGCCAGCCCATCCAGCGCATGGCGGTGGAAAAACGCATCAGCGACAGCTTGTCAGCACGCAACAGTCCCTTGGCGCGCAGCAGGGCCCACGCCAGGTGCAGGGGCGCCGGCAGGCGCGGCGCGAGAAAATCCATGCCGTTGGTGCCGGGCGGATAGCGCATCTGCAGGGGCAGGGTGAGGATCAGCTCGGCGGGGTCTTGCCCTGCGAGCTTGATCAGGCGCAAGGTTTCCGTGTACGCGCCCAGCAGGATGTGCTGGCCGTTGTCGAGTACGCCGCTTTCGCGTTCGACCCGGCGCGCGCGCCCGCCCAGGGTGCGCGCCGCCTCGTAGACGGTCACGGCATGGCCGGCGCGCGCCAGTTCCATGGCCGCCGCGCAGCCGGCCCAGCCGGCGCCGATGACGGCGTAGCGTTGCTTCACGCTACTCTCAGCCACGAACCCAGGTCTTCCAGGCCAGCCACAGTTTGCGGATCGGCGTGAGCGAGATGCGCTGTTTCAGCACGTGATAGCCGTCGCGCTCGACTTCATTGAGCAGGGTGCGGTAGATGGCAGCCATGATCAGGCCCGGGCGCTGGGCGCGGCGGTCTTCCGCCGGCAGCAGGGCGAACGCTTCGTCGTAGGCTTTTTGCGCGCGCGCCACCTGGAAGCGCATGAGGTTTTCGAAATTTTCGCTGTGGCGCGCGTTCAGCAGGTCGGCCGCCGTCACATTGAATTGCTGCAATTCGCTGATCGGCAGGTAGATGCGCCCCTTGCGCGCATCCTCGCCCACGTCGCGGATGATATTGGTCAGCTGGAAGGCGTGGCCCAGCTTTTCCGCGTACAGCAGGGTTTCCGGACGCGTCGCGCCAAAGATGCTGGCCGACAAGATACCGACCACGCTGGCCACATGCCAGCAATAGCGGCTCATGGCCTGGTAATCGAGGTAGCGGGTCTGGTTCAAGTCCATTTCCATGCCGTCGATGATGGCCTGCAAATGCTTTTCTTCCAGCTTATACATGTCCAGGTGCGGCTGCAGCGCGCGCATCACGGGATGCGTGGGGTTGCCCTCGTACATGGCCTTGACTTCCTTGCGCCACCACACCAGCTTGGTGCGTGCCACGGCTTCGTCCGTGCATTCATCGACCGTGTCATCGACTTCGCGGCAGAACGCGTACAGGGCCGTGATGGCCTTGCGGCGTTCGGCCGGCAGGAACAGGAAGCTGTAGTAGAAGCTGGAGCCGCTCTGGGCGGCCTTTTGTTGGCAGTATTCGTCGGGAGACATAGTCAAAAGAGCAAGGGTTGCAGATCGAAGCCGCTATTCTATCGTCTTACAGAGTAGGCGACGGGGGAAAAGCCGTTTTTACTTGTGTCTCTTGATGCAAGCTTTTGCGCGACATGCGCAGGGCGCGCCAGAAAATGATCAGCCAGTCGCGTTTCTCCAGCTTGGGGCGGCGCCGGAACACGTCGTAATTGACGGCTTCGATGCATTCGAGGATGCGCAAGCCCCCTTGCACCACCAGGCGCAGTTCCCAGCCGATGCGCCCGCGCAAGCGCAGGGCCAGCGGTGCGCCGGACAGCATCAGGGCGCGCGTGCGGGCCACTTCGAAGCGCATCAGGGCGCTCCACTTGCCGTGCGCCTCGGGCCGCTCGAAGGCGGCGGCGGAGACGGCAAAGCGGCTCAGGTCTTCCATCGGCAGGTAGATGCGCTCTTTTTGCTGGTCGATGGCGACGTCTTGCAGGAAATTAATTAGTTGCAAAGCTGAACATATCGCATCGGAATCGCGTACATTCTGTTCATCGGTCGCACCGTACAGGTGCAGCATCAGCAGCCCCACGGGGTTGGCGGAGCGGGCGCAGTAATCGAGCACGTCCTCGTAGCTGGCGTAGCGCGTCGTTTCCACATCCTGCTTGAAAGCTGACAACAGATCGTGGAACGGTTTGAGCGGCAGCTGGAATTTGGCGATGACGGCGGCCAGGCGTTCGAACATGGCGGCGTTCTCGCCGGCATGGCCTTCCTCGCGGGCGATGCGGCCCAGCGCCTCTTCGTAGGCGTGCAGGGCCGCCAGGCGTTCGGCCGGCGTGGCGTCGCCTTCATCGGCCAGGTCGTCGGCGCTGCGGGCGAAGGCATAGATGGCTTCGACGGCTGGCACCAGGCGGCGCGGCAGTAAAAATGATGCAACAGGAAAATTTTCGTAATGGTCTACAGGCATTGAACACGTTTCTCTAGTCTTGCGTTTGTCCGGCACCTTCGCAAACGCTGGAATGTGGCCGGACGTTGTACGTCTCAAGATTAATGACGCAAAAGTCACTAAAAACTTTTACGCACGATTATAATTAATAACCAGAAAGTCATTAGCGGGAAATCGTTCCCCGCCACGACCAAGCTGATATTGTCACAAATTTAAGGATATCGCGTGCGAAAAAGTTTGGCTTGGCCCAAAGGGCAAGCAAAAAGTTTCTCCGCATAAAAATATTACAGCCCGCATAGTAAAGGAAAATACCTTGTTTGCCCTGAAAACCCTGCGCCGCGAGACCGGCGCACCCGCACTTCCCGCCCTGCGGCTGATCGCCTCCGCCGCCCTGGCGCTGACCCTGGCCGCCTGTTCCAAGCCTGCCGTCAAAGTGGAAGACGTGCGCCCCGTGCGCGCGATAGTGTTGTCGAGCAGTAATGTTGACGTGAGTGCCGAGCTGTCGGGCGAAGTCGTGCCCCGCGTGGTGTCGCAGCTGGGTTTCCGCGTGGGCGGCAAGATCGTCGCGCGCAAGGTCGACGTGGGTGCCAGCGTGAAGAAGGGACAAGTGCTGATGCAGCTCGACCCCGCCGACTTGCAGCTGTCGCAGGCGCAGGCCAAGGCCTCGCTGGTGAGCGCGGAAACGAACCGCGACCTGGCGCGCGCGGAATTGAAGCGCTACCAGGACTTGCGCGAGAAAAATTTCGTCAGCCAGGCCGTGCTCGATGGCAAGGACGCCACCTACAAGGCGGCGCAGGCGAACGTGGAAGCGGCGCAAGCCCTGTACCGGGGTCAGGCGAACCAGTCCGGCTATGCCAGCTTGCTGGCCGACGCGGACGGTGTCGTCACGCGCATCGATGCGGAAGTAGGGCAGGTGGTGGCGCCCGGCGCCCCCGTCGTGGTGGTGGCCAAGAGCGGCGAGAAGGAAGTCGTAATCGGCATTCCTGAAGACAAGGTGGAGACCTTGCGCAAGGTCAAGGATGTCACCGTGCGCCTGTGGGCCGACCCGCGGCAGGGCTTGCCGGGCAAGATACGCGAAGTGTCGCCCGTGGCCGATGCGGCCACGCGCACCTATATCGCCAAGGTCAGCATCCCGGACGCGCCGCAAGTGCGCCTGGGCATGACGGCCGTGGTGCAGTTCGCCTCGCAAACGGCCACGCCGCAGATCAAGGTGCCGCTGACGGCCCTGTTCAATGAAAAGTCGCAAAGCTCCGTGTGGGTGGTGGAAAACGGCGCCGTGAAGCTGGTGCCGGTAACGGTGGGCGGCGTGGCGGGCAATGAATTGCTGCTGACCTCGGGCGTGAAAGCGGGGCAGACGGTGGTCACGGCCGGCGTCAACCTGCTCAAGCCTGGCCAGAAAGTGACCATCCTCGGCGCCGAACTGGCCAGCAAGCCCGATGTCGCCGCTGCCGCCGTCAGCGTGGGGGCGGCCAAATGAAGGGCGGCTTCAATCTGTCGCGCTGGGCCCTCGAACACATCCCGCTGACGCGCTACCTGATGGCCGTGCTGCTGATCGGCGGCATGCTCAGCTACGCCAGCCTGGGCCAGGATGAAGATCCCCCGTTTACCTTCCGCGCCATGGTCTTGCAAGCCTACTGGCCCGGCGCCACGGCGCTGCAGATGGCCGAGCAGGTGACGGACAAGCTGGAAAAGAAGCTGCAGGAAACGCCGTACATCAATGAAATCACCAGCTACTCGAAGCCGGGCGAAACCCTGATCCTGCTGGAGCTGCGCGAATCGGCGCCGCCCAAGGAAACGGCGGCCGCCTGGTACCAGGTGCGCAAGAAGATCGGCGACATCAAGGGCACCTTGCCGTCCGGCGTCGTGGGTCCGTTCTTCAACGACGAGTTCGGCGACACGTATGGCTCCATCTTCGCCCTGTCCGGCGACGGTTTTACCTACGCGGAAATGAAGGATTACGCGGACAAGGTGCGCCAGGAACTGCTTGCCGTGGGGCAGGTGTCGAAAGTGGAACTGTTCGGCGTGCAGGATGAAAAGATCAATATCATCTTTTCGCACAAGAAATTTGCCCAGCTGGGCATTCCTTTCGATGCCATCGTGCAGCAATTGTCCGAGCAAAACAGCATCAACGCCACGGGCGTGCTGGTGACGCCGACGGACAACCTGCAAGTGCGCGTGACGGGCGCCATGCTTACCGTCAAGGACCTGGAGAACCTGGAATTGCGCGCCAACGGCACCACCTTCCGCCTCGGCGACTTTGCCACGGTGAAACGTGAATTCGTCGATCCGCCGAAGGACAAGATGCGTTTCAATGGCAAGGAAGTGATCGGCCTGGGCGTCTCGATGGAAAAGGGCGGCAACATCATCGACATGGGCAAGGCCTTGCAGGCAACGGTGACGCGCATGAAGAGCGAATTGCCGGTCGGCATAGAATTGCAGCGCGTGTCGAACCAGCCGGAAGCCGTGTCCGCTTCCGTGGGCGAATTCGTGCACACCCTGATCGAAGCCATTTTGATCGTGCTGGCCGTCAGCTTTGTCGCGCTGGGCTTGCACACGAAGCCGCTGCGCATCGACGTGCGCCCTGGCCTGGTGGTGGCGCTGACCATTCCGCTGGTGCTGGCCGTCACCTTCCTGTTCATGCGCCTGCTCGACATCGATTTGCACAAGATCTCGCTGGGGGCCCTGATCATCGCGCTGGGTTTGCTGGTCGATGACGCCATCATTGCCGTCGAGATGATGGTGCGCAAGATGGAAGAGGGCATGTCCCGCTTCGACGCGGCCACGTTCGCCTATACGTCGACGGCCATGCCCATGCTGACGGGCACCCTGATCACGGTGGCGGGCTTTTTGCCCATCGGCCTGGCCAAGTCGGCCGCCGGCGAATACACGTTTTCCTTGTTCTCCGTCAATGCGCTGGCCCTGATCATTTCCTGGGTGGTGGCCGTCGTCTTCACGCCCTACATCGGCTACATCTTGCTGAAAGTGAAGCCGCACGCGCACAACGATCATGAATTGTTCGATACGCCGAACTTCCGCCGCTTCCGCCGCGCCGTCACCTGGTGCGTGGAATGGCGCAAGACAACGATTGCCGCCACCCTGGCCATCTTTGCGTTGGGCATATACGGTTTTAACTTTATCGAAAAGCAATTCTTCCCCGATTCCAGCCGTCCGGAACTGATGGTGGAACTGTGGTCGCCCGAAGGCACGACGTTTGCCGCGAATGAAAAGCAAGTGAAGAAATTCGAGGCCTTCGTTGGCAAGCTCGACGGCGTGGAAAGCGTCACCAGCTATGTGGGAACCGGCAGTCCCCGTTTCTACCTGCCGCTCGACCAGATCTTCCCGCAGACCAACGTGTCGCAAGTGGTGGTCTTGCCGAAGAGCCTGGCCGACCGCGAACGCTTGCGCCAGCAAATCGTCGATGTCTTCAAGAAGGATTTCCCGGAAGTGCGGGGCAGGGTCAAGTTGCTGCCGAACGGACCTCCCGTGCCGTATCCCGTGCAATTCCGCGTCACGGGCCCGGAAGTGGCGGGCGTGCGCGCCATTGCCGACCAGGTCAAGGACATCATGCGCGCCAATCCGAACACCCTGGGCGTCAATGACAACTGGAATGAATCGGTGAAGGTGCTGCGCCTGGACCTGGACCAGGACAAGATGCGCGCGCTGGGCGTCACCTCGAAAACGGTGATGCAGGCGGCCAATACCATCCTGTCTGGCACGGTGATCGGCCAGTTCCGTGAAGACAACAAGTTGATCGACATCCAGGTGCGCCAGCCGCTGGAAGAGCGGGCGACGATTTCCGTGCTGAATGACACGAATATCCCGACGGCAACGGGCAAGTCCGTGCCCATCTCGCAGCTGGCCCGCGCGCATTTCGTGTGGGAACCGGGTGTCGTCTGGCGCGACAAGCGCGAATGGGCCATTACCGTGCAGTCGGACGTGATCGACGGCATCCAGGGCGCCACCGTATCGACACAGCTGGCGCCGCAGCTGGACGCCTTGCGGGCCAAAATGCCGGACGGCTACCGCATTACGGTGAAAGGCGTGGCGGCCGACAGCGGCGAGGCGGAAGCGTCGATTGCGGCCAACTTGCCGCTGGCCATCTTCATCATCTTCACCCTGCTGATGCTGCAGCTGCACAGTTTCTCGCGTTCGCTGCTGGTCTTCCTGACGGGGCCGCTGGGCGTGGCGGGCGCCGCCTTTGCCTTGCTGCTGCTGCACCGTCCGCTGGGCTTCGTGGCCAACCTGGGCGTCATCGCGCTGTTCGGCATGATCATCCGCAACTCGGTGATCCTCGTCGACCAGATCGAGCAAGACATCAAGGATGGTTCTACGCCGTGGGACGCCATCATCGACTCGGCCGTACGCCGCTGCCGCCCCATCGTGCTGACGGCCGCGGCCGCCGCGCTGGCCATGATCCCGCTGTCGCGTTCGGTCTTCTGGGGCCCGATGGCGGTCGCCATCATGGGCGGACTGATCCTGGCAACGGCCTTGACGCTGCTATTCCTGCCAGCCCTGTATGCGGCCTGGTTCCGGGTCAGGAAGCCGGAGCCGGTGACCGCAAAAGAGGGCTAGAAATCGGCATCAAGGTGTCGGCATAAAAAAGGCGGCATTCCTCTGGGAAATCCAGTAGAATGCCGCCTTTGCTTTACCGCAAGCTTGTCCTGCAAGTCCAAGGTAGCCAGATCGCTCCCGAGTTGTTAAAATCAGGGGTGGCAGCAAAGTGGTATGTACAAGCTGCGTACAAAAGATGCGGATGTGGTGGAATTGGTAGACACGCTGGTCTTAGAAGCCAGTGCTTCGGCTTGGGAGTTCGAGTCTCCCCATCCGCACCAATCCGGGTTGTTCCAGCCCGGAAGTGCAGCGCCATCAAAATTTCCCTGAACCAATATTCCTCAGCCCAGTGCGCCCAGTGCGCCCAGTTGCCTGCTCGACTGTTGCACCATTTGCGCAATCAGTGCCTGCGCCTGCGGGTAGCCTGTTTTTTCCATCAGCGTTTCATCCTGTGCCAGCGGCCAGAGCGCCTGCAGGACGCGTTGCCGCGCCTGCGGCCAGTGTTGCTCCTGTTCATGCTTTGATGGCGGCAGTTCCCTGTCCAGCATGTGCAGCGCTTGCCGCGTCATCGTCACCTCTTTCTCTGCCTGCAAGCCCAGCGTATCGCTGCGGGGCGGCGGCTGCTGTGCAAGATAAGTATCGAGCTTGCGGCTCTGGCGCTCGTACAGGTCGAGCAGCAGGTGCAAGGTAGCGCCGCTGGGCCGCCGTTGCGCGTCGAGCGCATCGAGCACGTCCAGCAGCCAGCGCGTCATCTGGCGCCCGGCCAATCCCAGTTCCGGCCAGGTGGTGCTGTGCAATTGTTCGCCCAGGTAGCGGGCGCGGTCGATGGCGCGCCGGCTGCCGCTCATGTGCTGGCCGATGGGGCCGTACCGGGGCGCCAGCGCCGCTTCCTGCTGCTCGGCCAGCAAACAGAGCAGCGCCAGGTGGACATACACGTGGAAGGCGGCCAGGGTGCGGTGGGCATCCCAGTAGTGATTGCCGTCATCATCGGGCGCGTTCCACAGCGAGCAGACCTTGGCGCCGTCGTCGCGCGCATAGTCAGGCGCCAGCAAGCTGTGGCCGTGGCGGAAGTCGTACAGTTTCTGGTGCAGCGACTCGTGCAGCAAGTGTTCGGCCAGCCACCACGGGTTGCCGATCAGTTCCTGGTTCAGGAACACGCTGCCATTGACGCGAAATTGCGAACTGGACGCCTTGCCGCGCCAGGTGCCCAGCTTGGGGAACAGGGCGATCAATTGCACGTGAGACAGCGCGCTGGCCGTCAGGCGGGGCAGCAGGGTTTCCAGCAAGCGCAGCCCGCGGCGCAGCAGGGCCCGTTCCTGCGGCGTGGGCGTGGCCAGCGGTGCGCCGTAGTTATCTTCCATCACGGCAAGAAAGGCGCGCGCATATGGCGTGCCTTCCTGCCAGGCATGCCATATATAGGTGTCTTCGCGATGCCTGTCCTGGTTCTGCGGGCCGCCCTCGTCGTGCAGCCGCGCCATGGACGGCAAATGGGCCACCAGCGGGCCGCCGGGCAGGCCCGCGTCCAAGTGCTCGCTGGCCGCCTGGAACAGCGCCGCGCATTGGGGCAGGGGCAGTCCGTACTCGTCACCCAAGTGCAGCTGGCGCATGGCGTGCTGCACGGCGCAGCGCAGCACCGTGTCGCCCAGCAGCTGGCGCTGGCGCGCGGGCGGCGCCGCATCGAGCCCGCTGGCCAGCCGTTCGGCCTCGGGCAGGGTGCCGCCGAGCTTGTGCAGCCGCCGCCGGTAGGCGACGGCCAGCTGGTCGCGGATGTAGCCGCTGTCGCCAAAGGCACGGTGGGTCGCCAGCGCCGTTTCCACGGCGCCCAGCACATCGGCGCCGGGTGGCGCGGCGCGCAAGGTCTGCACGGGCTGCATGGGCGGGCGCCGGCTCAGGCGACGGTGGGGTGGTCGTGGTCGTGGTGGCCGTCTCCCTTCATGCGCAACTCCATTTCATCGACTTCCGTCTGGATTTTTTGCAGGTCGTCGTCCGTGACGCCGTCGAGCAGGCGGCTGAGGACCATTTGCAGCTTGGCTTTGGCGTTGCTGGAGCCGCCGGGTGCGCTATCGCTCATGATGTTTTCTCCACTTAAATTCACTTGGAGAGGGGCGAAGCGGCTTAGGTTTGCCTGAAAAATGGCCAAATTGAGGTAAATCAAAGGTTTTTTGGCCGAAATCTTCGCCAGGAGCGCATTTCTTTGTTTCGGACGGGGCGACAGTTCGCATATACTAATGAACGAAGCAGGCTGGAAAGCCTGTCTCTGGCGAAATAAAGAATGCCGGGGCAAGAGTAAAGACAGGGCCATCCAGGCTGTAGCGATTCGTTCGCTGCCGCTGGTATCCTCTGTGGCCGGGCTGCAAAGCCAGCCACTTTCCCGAAGTCCTTTGTTATAATGCCACGCTTTACCGAATGATGGCCGGCCCTGCATTTACTTAGAAGCAAGGCTGGACGCTCGGAGCCCTGTCGCAGTACTGGAAGCGGCGGATTGTTTGGTGCCTGGTGCGGGTTTTTCCTGAGCCGGGTAGACCAGGTCCATCGTCCTGCTTTCAGTGCTTTTACAGATGAATATGCGAGCGAGTGAAGCTGGACCCATGTCTTGCCGCCAGTGATGGCGCAAGGGGTCGGGTCTTCTTTTCTCGCACCAACAGTGTTTATTTTTTGGACGATTTTTTACATGGCAACTGCAGTCGAAACCTTGGGCAAACTCGAACGTCGTATCACGATCTCCTTCCCGCTGACGGACGTCCGCACGGAAGTTGAGAAGCGCCTGAAAGTGCAAGCCCGTACGGCTAAGGCACCGGGCTTCCGTCCGGGCAAAGTGCCGTTGAAAATGGTCGCAGCACAATACGGCTACCAAATTGAATCCGAAGTGCTGAATGACAAAGTCGGCCGCGCGTTCAACGACGCCGCCAACGAAAACAATCTGCGCGTGGCCGGTTTCCCGAACATCGTGCCGAAAGAAGAAGCAGCCGAAGGCCAGCTGGCTTTCGACGCCACGTTCGAAGTGTATCCGGAAGTCGCCATCGGCGACCTGACGGCCGTTGAAATCGAAACCGTGCAAGCCGACGTGTCGGAAGCCGAAATCGACAAGACCATCGACATCCTGCGCAAGCAGCGCGTGCACTTCCACACCAAGGGCGAAGCTGGCGAACACGGCGACGGCGGTGAGGCT
The DNA here is from genome assembly GCF_058798815.1 of Janthinobacterium sp. GW822-FHT07A03. Classification (NCBI taxonomy): domain Bacteria; kingdom Pseudomonadati; phylum Pseudomonadota; class Betaproteobacteria; order Burkholderiales; family Oxalobacteraceae; genus Janthinobacterium; species Janthinobacterium sp. GW822-FHT07A03. The sequence goes on from NZ_JBXAKW010000005.1 coordinate 463,073, forward strand.
ATCGCTGCCAACGGCGACCGCGTGACCGTCGACTTCGTCGGCTCGATCGACGGCGTTGAATTCCCAGGCGGCAAAGCTGAAGGCTACGCTTTCGTGCTGGGCGAAGGCCGCATGCTGCCGGAATTCGAAGCAGCGACCCTGGGCCTGAAAGTGGGCGAGTCGAAGACTTTCCCATTGTCGTTCCCTGAGGACTACCACGGTAAAGACGTGGCCGGCAAAACCGCCTCGTTCACCATCACGCTGCAAAAGCTGGAATGGGCGCACCTGCCGGAAGTCGATGCCGAATTCGCAAAGTCCTTGGGCGTTGCCGATGGCGACCTGGCCAAAATGCGCGAAGACATCAAAGTCAACCTGCAGCGCGAAGTCGCTGGCCGCGTGAAAGCACGCAACAAGGAAGCCGTCATGGACGCGCTGATCAAAGTTGCTGAGCTGGAAGTGCCAAAAACCCTGATCGCTCAGGATTCCGAGCGCCTGGCCGAAATGACCCGCCAGGACATGGCGCAGCGCGGCATGAACGTCAAGGACGTGCCTTTCCCAGCAGAACTGTTCGCGGAAAAAGCCGAGCGTCGCGTACGCCTGGGCCTGATCCTGTCGCAACTGGTGGGCGACAACAACCTGCAGGCAACGCCTGAGCAAGTCAAGGCGCAGATCGAAGATTTCGCCCAAAGCTACGAAGATCCACGCGAAGTGCTGAAGTACTACTACAGCGACCGTCGTCGTCTGGGTGAGATCGAAGCCCTTGTATTGGAAGAAAACGTCGTCACTTACGTGTTGGGCCTGTCGAAAGTCACGACGAAAGCAGTTGCTTTCGACGAACTGATGGGAAGCAACGCACAAGCGTAAACCAGTTGGTATCCGGATGCCGCTCCCGGCCGTCAGGCCGGGGCGGCGCCCTCTAACTGCTTCACAAGGAAATGAAATGACAGGTATGAACCGTAATCCGGCGCTGGACACAGAGATGCTCGGCCTGGTGCCGATGGTGGTGGAACAAAGCGGTCGCGGCGAGCGCTCGTATGATATTTACTCGCGCCTGCTGAAGGAGCGCTTGATTTTCATGGTCGGCCCGGTCAATGACCAGATGGCCAACCTGGTTGTCGCCCAGCTGCTGTTCCTGGAAAGCGAAAATCCGGAAAAGGAAATCTCGCTCTACATCAACTCGCCAGGTGGTTCGGTCTCGGCCGGCATGGCCATCTACGACACCATGCAGTTCATCAAGCCGGACGTCTCGACCCTGTGCACGGGCATGGCTGCCTCGATGGGCGCTTTCCTGCTGGCCGCTGGCGCCAAGGGCAAGCGTTTCTCGCTGCCGAACTCGCGCATCATGATTCACCAGCCGTCCGGTGGTTCGCAAGGCATGGCGTCCGACATCGAGATCCAGGCGAAGGAAATCCTTTACCTGCGCACCCGCTTGAACGGCATCATGGCCGAGCGCACGGGCCAGACGATCGAACAGATCGCCAAGGACACCGACCGCGACCGTTTCATGTCCGCCGACGAGGCCGTTGAGTATGGTTTGATCGACAAAGTGTTGACCAGCCGCGCTTGATGAGCCCCTACCGGTATTGCTAAGTACGTAAGTAAACGCCCGGGCGATCAAACGTTCGGGCGTTTCGCTTTTATTTCGGGTAGCATGGAGCTTGTGCACGTTGTTGACTTGCGCCATGGATAGCTGCCTTTCCGGCAACTACCGCACTCCGGCTTGCGATTTTGCAATATTGTTAATGCAGTTCCAACCAAAATGCCTTATGTCAGACAAAAAATCCTCTAGCGGCGAAAAATTACTGTATTGCTCGTTCTGCGGCAAAAGCCAGCACGAGGTGAAGAAACTCATCGCCGGCCCGTCCGTGTTCATTTGCGACGAGTGCATCGACCTGTGCAACGACATCATCCGTGATGAAACGTCGAGCATCGAGACGGTGACCGGTACCAAATCCGACCTGCCGACGCCGCAAGAAATTGCCGCCTTGCTCGATCAGTACGTGATCGGCCAGCAGACTGCCAAGCGCATCCTGTCGGTGGCGGTGTACAACCATTACAAGCGCCTCAAGCACCTGGGCAAGAAAGACGACATCGAACTGGCCAAGAGCAACATCTTGCTGGTCGGTCCTACCGGCTCGGGCAAGACCCTGCTGGCACAGACCCTGGCGCGCATGCTCAACGTGCCGTTCGTGATCGCCGACGCCACCACCCTGACCGAAGCCGGTTACGTGGGCGAGGACGTGGAAAACATCATCCAGAAGCTGCTGCAAAGCTGCAACTATGACGTCGAGAAAGCCCAGCGCGGCATCGTCTACATCGATGAAATCGACAAGATTTCGCGCAAGTCCGACAATCCGTCCATCACGCGCGACGTGTCGGGCGAGGGCGTGCAGCAAGCCTTGTTGAAACTCATCGAAGGCACGATGGCTTCCGTGCCGCCACAAGGCGGCCGCAAGCATCCGAACCAGGATTTCGTGCAGATCGACACGACCAACATCATGTTCATCTGCGGCGGCGCCTTCGACGGCCTGTCGAAAGTGATCGCCAACCGTTCCGAAAAGAGCGGCATCGGCTTCTCGGCCACCGTGCGCAGCAAGTCGCAAAGCTCGGCCAGCGAACTGATGTTGCAAGCGGAACCGGAAGACCTGGTCAAGTTCGGCCTGATCCCGGAACTGGTCGGCCGTCTGCCCGTCATCGCCACCCTGGCGGAATTGACGGAAGAGGCGCTGATCCAGATCCTCGTCGAGCCGAAGAATGCGCTGATCAAGCAGTATTCGAAGCTGCTCGAGATGGAAGGCGCGGAACTGGAGATTCGTCCGGCCGCCCTGCACGCGATCGCCAAGAAGGCGCTGGCGCGCAAGACCGGTGCCCGTGGCCTGCGTTCCATCCTGGAACATGCTTTGCTGGACGTCATGTACGAACTGCCGAGCGAACAAAATGTGGTGAAGGTCGTCATCGACGAAAATACCATCACCAGTGGCGCCAAACCTTTGTTGATTTATCAAGAGACTGCCAAGGCCTCCGGAGAAAATTGATTACTGCCGAGACAAATGCATAAAAAGGGTTTTGATTCCTTAATGCATGGCAGTACAATTTAAATCAATGAGTGCAGGCTTCAATCGGAAAGCCACTCGCGGCGCTTAGCTGCGCGTGGCTTTTTTTACTGTGAAAACTGCATTTATTACCGTCATGCGGGTGTGTTTTGCGAAATAGACAGAAAAATGTTTGTTTCACAGAATTATTTATTCTCGCCGGTCTTGTGTTTTGGCAGCGAGCGCCAACATCGTAAACACGCTTTCTATAAGGTACGCCATGACAACTTCCAAATTAACTGAGCAAACTCAACTGCCGTTATTGCCGTTGCGGGATGTCGTCGTTTTCCCGCATATGGTGATACCGCTGTTCGTTGGCCGTCCAAAGTCGATCAAGGCGCTGGAAGCTGCGATGGAGCAGGGCAAGAGCATCATGCTTGCCGCTCAAAAAGCAGCCGCGAAGGACGAGCCGTCTCCTTCGGATATCTATGAAATTGGCTGCGTTGCCAATATTCTGCAAATGCTGAAGCTGCCCGATGGCACCGTCAAGGTGCTGGTCGAAGGCGCGCAGCGTGCCCGTATCAACCACATCAGCGATGCGCCGACGCACTTCATCGCCGACCTGACGCCGCTCGAATCCGAGCCGGGCGACGAGTCGGAAGTCGAAGCCATGCGCCGCGCGATCGTGCAGCAGTTCGACCAGTACGTCAAACTGAACAAAAAGATCCCGCCGGAAATCCTGGCATCCCTGTCGGGCATCGACGATGCCGGCCGCCTGGCCGACACGGTGGCCGCGCATCTGCCTTTGAAACTTGAGCAAAAACAAGTCATCCTGGAAATTTTCAGCGTGGCCAAGCGCCTCGAGCACCTGCTGGGCCAGCTCGAAGGCGAGCTCGATATCCTGCAGGTGGAAAAGCGCATCCGTGGCCGCGTGAAGCGCCAGATGGAAAAGTCGCAGCGCGAGTACTACCTGAACGAGCAAGTCAAGGCGATCCAGAAAGAACTGGGCGAGGGCGAAGATGGTGCCGACCTCGACGAGCTGGAGAAAAAAGTCGCTTCGGCCAAGATGCCGAAGGAAGCGCTCGACAAGGCTACCAACGAGTTGAAAAAGCTCAAGCTGATGTCGCCGATGTCGGCCGAAGCCACTGTCGTGCGCAACTACATCGATACCCTGGTCAACTTGCCTTGGAAAAAGAAATCCAAGGTCAATAACGACCTGTCGAATGCGGAAAAAGTGCTCGAAGGCGACCATTACGGCCTCGACAAGGTCAAGGAACGCATCCTGGAATACCTCGCGGTGCAACAGCGCGTCGACAAGCTGAAAGCGCCTATCCTGTGCTTCGTCGGTCCTCCGGGCGTGGGCAAGACCTCGCTGGGCCAGTCCATCGCCCGCGCGACGAACCGCAAGTTCGTGCGCATGGCTCTGGGTGGCGTGCGCGACGAAGCCGAGATCCGCGGCCACCGCCGCACCTACATCGGCTCGATGCCGGGCAAGATCCTGCAATCGCTGTCGAAAGTCGGCGTGCGCAATCCCTTGTTCCTGCTCGATGAAGTCGACAAGATGGGCGCCGATTTCCGTGGCGATCCATCGTCGGCCCTGCTGGAAGTGCTCGATCCGGAACAGAACCACACGTTCTCCGACCATTACATCGAAGTCGATTTCGACTTGTCGGATGTGATGTTCGTGGCCACGTCGAACTCGTACAACATTCCGCCAGCCTTGCTTGACCGCATGGAAGTGATCCGCCTGTCCGGTTACACGGAAGACGAAAAGACCAGCATCGCGCAGCGCTATCTGCTGCCGAAGCAGATCAAGAACAATGGCTTGAAGGAAGAGGAAATCTCGGTGGCCGAGTCGGCCTTGCGCGACATCATCCGCTACTACACGCGGGAAGCCGGTGTGCGTTCGCTCGAGCGGGAAGTGTCGAAGATCTGCCGCAAGGTGGTCAAGATGCTGCTGCTGAAGAAATCCGACAAGAAAGTCATCGTCAACTCGAAGAACCTGGACAAGTTCCTCGGCGTGCGCCGCTACGATTTCGGTGTCGCAGAGAAAGAAAACCAGGTGGGCCAGGTGGTCGGTCTGGCATGGACGGAAGTGGGCGGCGATCTGCTGACCATCGAAGCCGTGTCGATGCCGGGCAAGGGCGGCATCATCCGCACGGGTACCCTGGGCGACGTCATGAAAGAGTCGATCGAGGCGGCCCGCACGGTGGTGCGCAGCCGGGCACAGCGCCTGGGCATCAAGGCGGACGTGTTCGAGAAGAGCGATATCCATATCCACGTGCCGGAAGGCGCGACACCGAAGGACGGTCCTTCGGCTGGCGCGGCCATGACGGTGGCGATGGTCTCGGTCTTCACGGGCATCCCCGTGCGTGCCGACGTGGCGATGACGGGCGAGATCACCTTGCGCGGCGAAGTGTTGCCGATCGGCGGCCTGAAGGAAAAGCTGCTGGCGGCCCATCGCGGCGGCATCAAGACGGTCCTGATTCCCGAGCAGAATGTGAAAGACCTGGCCGACATTCCGGACAACGTCAAGAACAAACTGGAGATCGTACCCGTGCGCTGGATCGACAAAGTGCTGGAAATCGCCCTCGAACGCATGCCTGAAGCGTTGGCGGACGTCGCTGCGGTGGAGGCTGTCACGGCCGCCGCGGCCAAGCCTGATGCGGCCGGCGAGGTAGTAAAACACTAACGTTTTACCCCTGTTTTCCCCAAACAAGCGCTTTTAGAGCGCTTGTTTTATATTGAAACGTGAATTGCGCCCCCAAAGCGCTTGACACATATACAGTGTGGCTTGTTTAATACGCCTGCACATTTTTTTCGCCGGACAGCTGTGGTGCCAAAAGTGCCGCAACGATACGGTAAACGTTTTATACCTTTGTAATTGGGGATGCTAGTGAACAAGACTGAATTGATCGACCACATTGCTGAAAAAGCTGACATTTCCAAAGCCGCCGCTGCGCGCGCACTCGACGCTGTTATCGGCGGCGTGACGGAAACTTTGAAAAACAACGACAGCGTGACGCTGGTTGGTTTTGGCACTTTCTCGGTCAGCGAACGCGCTGAGCGTACCGGCCGCAATCCGCGTACCAAAGAAGCGATCACGATCGAAGCAGCAAAAGTTCCAAAATTTAAAGCTGGTAAAGCTTTGAAGGATGCTGTAAACTAACGGACTTCGGTGAGGTGACAATCACCGGAAACATTTGGCGGCGCCCCCGGGTGCCGCGATTTCAAGGTTGAAGTTCTGCGAATCGCAACCTTGAATGCAAATGCAAGCAGTACTGTGTATTTTTCGGAGTGGTAGTTCAGTTGGTTAGAATGCCGGCCTGTCACGTCGGAGGTCGCGGGTTCGAGTCCCGTCCGCTCCGCCAAAAAAATACGCTCTCAAGGAGTGGTAGTTCAGTTGGTTAGAATACCGGCCTGTCACGTCGGGGGTCGCGGGTTCGAGTCCCGTCCGCTCCGCCAGAATATAGAAGCCCGCGCTGCTGAATAAGTAGCGCGGGTTTTTCTTTTCCAGCGCCAGATTATCCCGGCGCACCTGCTTTTAAAATCCCGTCCCGCCGTTTTGAATAAAAAAGCCTGCGTTTAAATCCGCTTTAAGCTGTGTCCGGTTAAATGCACGAGCCCGGAACCTTGCCGTCCATGCGGCGCCAGGGCAGGGCGCGCGCCCTGATTTACTCTTGCTATAGCGCTATGGGCATTGTAGAATCAGGAGATAATGGCTTGGGCGTCAGAATCCTGCTTTAGTTCCAGCGCCAAGTTGTTGAATCTAAAGGGGAAGTGGACATCTGTCCCGTCCATTCCGCCGAAGAAATCAAGGCGAACGCATGTTCGCCTTTTTTTATAGTGATCCACTCATCCCGAATTGGCTGACCATGTTTGAATTTATTCGTACCCATCGACGCTTGATGCAGTTTCTCTTGATGCTGGTCATCGTCCCGTCTTTTGCACTGGTCGGTATCAGCGGCTACCAAAGCTTCGGCGACGGCGCGAACACCATCGCCAAGGTCGGCGACCAGGTCGTTACGCAGCAGCAATATGAAGAAGCGCAACGCCAGCAGATCGACCGCTACCGCCAGATGATGGGCGAGCAGTTCGACCAGAAAATGTTCGATACGCCGGAAGCGCGCCAGAGCATCCTCGACAACCTGATCGCCGAGCGCGCCGTGGCCGCCGAAGTGGGCCGTAGCCACCTGGTCATCAGCGATGCCGTGCTGCAAAAGGAAGTACTGGACATCCCGGGCTTGACCTTGCCGGACGGTAAATTCGACCTGGAACGCTACAAGGCCATGCTGGCCGCCCAAGGCATGACGCCGCAGATGTACGATGCGCGCCGCCGCAGCGACATGGCCCTGCAGCAACTGGCCGGCGCCGTGCAAGGCACGGCCTTCGCGCCAAGCACCGTCTCCAAGCGCCTGTCCGACATCACCTCGGAAGAGCGTGAAGTGCAGGAACTGCTGTTGCCGATCGCCCAGTACGTGCCGGAAGTCAAAGTGACGGACGCCATGATCAAGGCTTTCTATGACAAGAACAGCAAGTTCTTTGAAATCCCGGAACAAGCCAAGGTCGAATACGTCGTGCTCGACGACAGCGCTGCCGGCGAGCAAGTCGACGTCACCGACGCCGACGTGACCGCCTACTACGCGAAGAACCAGAAAGCCTACACGACGGAAGAAGCGCGCCAGGCCAGCCACATCCTGGTGGCCGTCAAGAAGGACGCCTCGGCCGCCGACAAGGCAGCCGCCAAGGCCAAGGCCGACGCCATCCTGGCTGACGTGCGCAAGGCGCCTGCCAGCTTTGCCGCCGTGGCGAAAGCCAAGTCGGAAGACCCGGCATCCGCCGAACAGGGCGGCGACCTGGGCGTAATCGGCAAGGATGGCTTGCCGGCACCGCTGCTGAGCGCTGTCAGCAAACTCAAGCAAGGCGAAATCAGCGATGTCGTCGCTTCCGATTTCGGCTACCACATCCTGACCGTCACCTCGCTCAAGCCGCAGCACGTGCGTGCGCTGGACGAAGTACGCGGCGAAATCACGGCCGACCTGCGCAAGCAGTTTGCCGCCAAGAAGTATTCGGAAATGGCTACCGTCTTTACCGAGACTGTGTATGACCAATCGGACAGCCTGAAGCCGGTGGCCGACAAGCTGAAGCTGAAAGTGGAAACCGCCGCCAACCTGTCGCGCACGCCGTCGCCGGCACTGGGCAAGGCGCCGTTCAACAATGCCAAGTTCCTCGCCGCCATCTTCTCGAATGACTCGCTGAAAGACAAGCGCAACACGGAAGCCGTCACCGTCGCACCGAACGTGCTGATCGCCGGCCGCGTGGTGGAATTCAAGCCCGCCTCGAAGCGTCCGCTGGCCGAAGTCGAAGCGATGATCCGTCAGCGCGTGACCCTGGAAGAAGCGGAAAAGCTGGCCAAGAAAGCGGGCGAGACCAAGCTGGCCGCCTTGAAAGCCTCGGGTGATGCCAGCGGTTTCGGCGCCGCCCAATGGGTGTCGCGCAGCAAGCTGGACGGCATCAACCGTGCCGCCATCGCGCAAGTCATGAAAGCGGACACGAGCAAGCTGCCAGCGTACGTGGGCGTGGCCTTGCCAGCCCTGGGCTACGGCATCTACCGCATCGCCAAGGTGCAGCAGCCGGCGCAAGTCGACGCGGCGCGCCGCCAGCAAGAGAAAGACCAGATCAGCGGCATCCTGGCACAGCAGGAAATGTTCGATTACGTCGAATACCTGAAAGCCAAGGCCAAGGTGAAGATCGTCAAACCGGTCACCGCCCCAGCCGCCGCAGCGCCGGAAGCGCCGTAAGATTTAGTTTCCACGCATAAAAATAGCCGCTTTCGAGCGGCTATTTTTTTGTCTGCAGAATGTGCGGCCTTGGCGCAGGTTTACTTGGCTTTCAGCAACGGCGCCAGTTGCGGCCAGATATTTTTCAAAATAGTCGGATGCGCCTTGGCATTCGGGTGCATGCGGTCGGCCTGGAACAGCTGCGGCTGATCGGCGATGCCTTCGAACATGAAGGGCACCAGCGGCGCCTTCCATTCCTTGGCCAGCTTGCCGTACACGCCATAAAACTGCTCGCCGTAGGCGCGGCCATAGTTGGGCGGCATGCGCATGCCCACCAGCACCACCTGCGCCCCCGTCTTTTTCACGGCGTCGCCCATGGCGCGCAGATTCGCTTCGGCGGCCGCCACGGGCAAGCCGCGCAAACCGTCGTTGGCGCCCAGTTCGATCAGCACGACGTCGGGCTGGTGCTTGGCCAGCAGGGCGGGCAGGCGCGCGCGGCCGCCGCTGGTGGTCTCGCCGCTGATGCTGGCGTTGACGATGCGCGTGTCGTTCTGTTGCGCTTGCAGCCGCTGTTCCAGCAGTGCCACCCAGCCCGTGCCGCGTGCCAGCCCATACTCGGCCGAGAGACTATCGCCGAGCACCAGCAGCGTTTTTGGTGCAGAATAGGCGTTCGTCATGCTCGATACCAGCAGCAGGGCTGCCGCAGGAAGCAGGGACAGGGTGCGCCGCCGCAGGCGGTTGTTGCCCTTGACACTTATTTGTTCACGAAATTTTTTAAGATAGATCAGCATGCCCGAATTCCCTAAAGCGACTTCCACCAGTTTTCTTCCATCAGACGCGGCGGCCCGGCGGCCTGCCGCACTCAACAGTCAAAACAGCCAAAATGCCCGGCCGGCCATCGAAGTGGTCCAGCTGGCCAAGCGCGTACCCGATGCCGATGGTGAGCTGACCATCCTGCATCAAGTCGATTTTACCGTGCAAACGGCGGAGACGCTGGCCATCGTCGGCGCCTCCGGTTCCGGCAAGTCCACCTTGCTGGGCTTGCTGGCGGGTCTGGACACGCCCAGCGACGGCAAGGTGGTGCTCGATGGCACCGATATCTTCGCCCTCGACGAAGACGGCCGCGCCGGTTTCCGCAAGGAAAAGCTCGGTTTCGTGTTCCAGTCGTTCCAGCTGCTGGCCCACCTGACGGCGCTGGAAAACGTCATGTTGCCGCTGGAATTGCGGGGCGACCCCGATGCGAAGGAAAAGGCGCAAGCCATGCTGGGCCGGGTGAACCTGGGCAGCCGCCTGAAGCACTATCCGAAATACCTGTCCGGCGGCGAGCAGCAGCGCGTGGCGCTGGCGCGCGCGTTCGTCACGGAACCGCCGCTGCTGTTCGCCGACGAGCCGACGGGCAGCCTGGACGCCGCCACGGGCGAAGCCGTGATCCAGCTGATGTTCGAGCTGAACCGTGAACGGGGTTCGACCCTGGTGCTGGTCACGCACGACAGCTCGATCGCGGCCCGTTGCGGCCGGACGATTACGATTTCAGCAGGCCGTTTGATCTAGCGCAGTGATCATGCCGACAAGGCATTGATCAATTTTCGGATGGCCGGGATCAATTCCCCCGCCGTCAGGCCGATGGGGCCGTTGCCTGCCGCCACCAGGGCGTCGGCTGCGGCCCCATGCAGCCAGACGGCGCCGAGTGCCGCTTCCCATTCCGGCCAGCCCTGCGCCAGCAGGCTGCCGCACAGGCCGGACAGCACGTCGCCCGTGCCGGCAGTGGCCAGGGCGGGGCCGCCCGTGTTGTTGATGACCACCTGGCCATCGGGCGCCGCGATGACCGTGCCGGAACCCTTCAATACGACGATCACGCCCAGCTGCGTGGCCAGCTGGCGCGCCGCGCCCAGGCGGTCGGCCTGCACCTCGGCCACCGTCATGTCGAGCAGGCGGGCCGCTTCCAGCGGATGCGGCGTCAATATCGTCGCCCCCGCGCCCGTGCGCACGGCCAGCGCCGATTGCAGCTCCGGCTCGGCCGCCATCAGGTTCAGCGCATCGGCGTCCAGCAGCAGGGGGCTGTCGCTCTCGAACGTGCGCTGCAGCAGCTCCACCGTATCGACGTCGTCGCCCAGCCCAGGCCCCGCCACCAGCGCGGCAAAGTGCAGGCCCGAGAAATCCACGTCCTGCGCGCGGCGGCACATCAGTTCCGGCTGGCCGCTGTCGAAGGCGGGCGGTGCGTCGGGAAAGGCGACATACACTCGTCCCGCGCCCGCATGCAGGGCCGTGCGCGCCGCCAGGATGGGCGCGCCCGCCATGCCTTGCGTGCCGCCGATGATGGCCACGCTGCCGTAGCTGCCCTTGTGCGTATTCTGCCGGCGCGGCTGCAGCTGGCGTGCGAACAGGTGCAGGCCGCCCAGCTGGGCTCTGGCGGGCGGCAGCAGGGCAGGGTCGATGGCCAGCGCCGCCACTTCCACTTCGCCCGCGTAGTCGCGGCCGTTCGCCGTGTGCAGGCCCGGCTTGTCGCCGATGAAGGTGAGCGTGTGCGTGGCGCGGATGGCGACGCCGTCGATGGCGCCCGTGTCCGCGTGCAGGCCGCTGGGCACGTCGAGCGCCAGCACGGGGCAATCGAGCTTGTTGACCAGCTGCGCCATGTCGCGGCATTCGCCGTCCAGGGGGCGCGAGGCGCCGATGCCGAACAGGCCATCGATGACGAGGTGCCATGGCGCGGCGCCCACGGCGGCCGAGGCCATGCTGGTCGCCGCATCCATGCAGCGCGCGGCGCTGTTGCGGGCGCGGCTCAGGGCCTGTTCGCGTTCGGGCGACGTGGCCGCTGCTTCGGGCGCCAGCCAGACGAGTACTTCGAGGCCGCTGCCGGCCAGGTGCGCGGCCGCTTCCAGCGCATCGCCGCCGTTGTCGCCGGGGCCGGCCAGCACCAGCACGCGCCGGTGGCCCGCCTCGTCGCCATCTTCCTGCGCGTGCAGCAGCTTCAGGGCGGCGCTGGCGGCGGCCTGGCCCGCGCGCTGCATCAGCAGCCCTTGCGGCAGGTCGCGCATGGCGGCTTGTTCGATGGCGCGCAGTTCGGCGATGGCGTACAGCGGTGTTGCAGAGTCGATCAGGGTCATGGAGCGTGTTCCGTTAGTCAGCATGTCTTCAACATAAGGCCGAAGCGGGCGAAAGGCAAGGCGCGCACGCCTGAAACGCGTCCCTGTTTGGCGGCTACAATAGCCATCTCGCTTAAGACTGGGGGGCAGGACGATGGACTGGCAATTCTGGATCGACCGGGGCGGCACCTTTACGGACATCGTGGCGCGCCGTCCTGACGGCAGCCTGGCCACGCACAAGCTGCTGTCGGAGAATCCGGGCCAGTACCGCGACGCGGCGCTGGCCGGCATGCGCCAGTTGATGGGTCTTGCGCCCGGCGCGCCGCTGCCCGTCGAGCAGGTGGGCGCCATCAAGATGGGCACGACGGTGGCGACCAATGCGCTGCTCGAACGCAAGGGCGAGCCCACCGTGCTGGCCATCACGCGCGGTTTTCGCGACGCGCTGCGCATCGCCTACCAGAACCGCCCGCAGCTGTTCGCGCGCCAGATCATCTTGCCGGAACTGCTGTACGGCGACGTGATCGAGATCAATGAAAGAGTGGGTGCCCATGGCGAGGTGGTCGCGCCGCTCGACGAAGTGGCTGCCCGGGCCGCGCTGGAACACGCGCATGCGCGCGGCGTGCGCGCCATCGCCATCGTGCTGATGCACGGCTACCGCTACCACGCGCACGAGGCGCGGCTGGCGCAGCTGGCGCGCGCGGCGGGTTTTACGCAGGTCTCCGTGTCGCACGAAGTCAGCCCCATGATGAAACTGGTGGCGCGCGGCGACACTACCGTGGTCGACGCCTACCTGTCGCCGATCCTGCGCCGCTATGTCGACCAGCTGGCGATGGAGCTGCCCGGCGTGCACCTGCAATTCATGCAGTCGAACGGCGGCTTGACGGATGCGCGCGCCTTCCAGGGCAAGGACAGCATCCTGTCCGGTCCCGCCGGCGGCATCGTCGGCATGGTGCGCGCCAGCGCGCTGGCCGGCTTCGACAAGGTCATCGGCTTCGACATGGGCGGCACGTCCACCGACGTGTCGCATTACGCGGGCGAATTCGAGCGCGTGTTCGAGACGCAGATCGCCGGCGTGCGCATGCGCGCTCCGATGATGAGCATCCACACGGTGGCGGCGGGCGGCGGCTCCATCCTGCATTTCGACGGCGCCCGCTACAAGGTGGGGCCGGACAGCGCGGGCGCCAACCCCGGCCCCGCCAGCTACCGGCGCGGCGGCCCGCTGGCCGTCACCGACTGTAACGTCATGCTGGGCAAGCTGCAGCCCGCCTTCTTCCCCCGCGTCTTCGGCCCCGACGCCGATGAAGTGCTGGATGCGGCCACGGTGCGCGCCCAGTTCGAAGCGCTGGCGCGCACGGTGAACTCGACGCCGGAGCAGGTGGCAGAAGGTTATATCGCCATCGCCGTGGGCAATATGGCCAACGCCATCAAGCAGATTTCCGTGCAGCGCGGCCACGACGTCACCGAATATGCGCTGACCAGCTTTGGCGGCGCGGGCGGCCAGCATGCCTGCCTGGTGGCCGATGCGCTGGGCATGCGCACGGTGTTCATCCACAGCCTGGCGGGCGTGATGTCGGCCTACGGCATGGGCCTGGCCGACCAGAGCGCCATGCGGGAACAGGCCATCGAGGCCAGGCTGGGCAGCGACCTGGCGCGCCATTTCGAGACATTGGGCGCGCAGGCGCGCGACGACTTGCTGCGCCAGAACGTGGAAGGGGAGCGCATCGCGCTCGTGCATCGCGTGCACCTGCGCTACGAAGGCACGGATTCGCCCCTCGTCGTGCTGTTCGATACGGTCGCCGGCATGCAGGCGCAATTCGAAGCGGCCTACAAAAAACGCTTTTCCTTTTTGATGCCGGCGCGCGCCCTGATCGTCGAAGCCATTTCCGTGGAAGCCATCGGCGCGTCCAACGCGCCGCAGCCGGCCGCGCCCGCGTATGCGGCCCGCACTGGGGAGCTGGCGCCTTTGGCGACGGTGGCCATGTACTGCGCCGGCGCCTGGCGCGACAGCGGCCTGTATGGGGCGGACAGGCTGCGTCCCGGCGATATTCTCGACGGCCCGGCCATCGTCAGCGATGCCAACGCCACCACCGTGATCGAGCCGGGCTGGCGTGCGGAAGTGACGGCGCACGGCCATTTGATCTTGCGCAGGGTCGTCGCCGTGCCGGAGCGTGTCGCCATCGGGACGAATGCCGACCCCGTGATGCTGGAAATTTTCAATAACCTGTTCATGTCGATCGCCGAGCAGATGGGCCTGCGCCTGCAGAATACGGCCCATTCCGTCAACATCAAGGAGCGGCTGGACTTCAGCTGCGCCATCTTCGACGCGCAAGGCCAGCTGATCGCCAACGCGCCGCACATGCCCGTGCACCTCGGTTCCATGGGCGAGAGCATCCGCACCGTCATGACGCGCAATGCGGGCGCCATGCGGCCCGGCGACGTGTACATGCTGAACGACCCGTATCACGGCGGCACGCATCTGCCCGACGTGACGGTGATCTCCCCCGTGTTCGATGAAAACGGCGCGTCCATCCTGTTCTACGTGGGTTCGCGCGGCCACCATGCCGATATCGGCGGCACCACGCCCGGCTCCATGCCGCCCGATTCCACGCGCATCGAGGAAGAGGGCGTCCTGATCGACAATTTCAAGCTGGTCGACGGTGCCACCGGTTTGCTGCGCGAAGACGACACCCTGGCCCTGCTGGCGGGCGCCAGCTGGCCCGCCCGCAATCCCCGGCAAAACCTGGCGGACCTGCGCGCCCAGGTGGCGGCCAACCAGAAGGGGGCCGACGAACTGCATAACATGGTCGCGCATTTCGGCTTGCCTGTCGTCCAAGCCTACATGGGCCACGTGCAGGACAATGCCGAGGAAGCCGTGCGCCGGGTCATCACCACCCTGAAGGATGGCAGCTACGCGCTGAACCTGGACAACGGCGCGCAGATCGAGGTGGCGATCACGGTGGACGCGGCGCGGCGCAGCGCCGTCATCGACTTCACGGGCACGTCCGCCCAGCTGCCGAACAATTTCAATGCGCCGTCCGCTGTCTGCATGGCGGCCGTGCTGTACGTGTTCCGCACCCTGGTCGACGACGAGATACCGCTGAATGCGGGCTGCCTGAAGCCTTTGACCGTGATCATCCCGCCCGGCTCCATGCTCAACCCGCAGTATCCGGCCTCCGTCGTCTCGGGCAACGTGGAAACCTCGACCTGCATCACCAACGCCCTGTACGGCGCGCTGGGGGCCATGGCCGCGTCGCAAGGCACGATGAACAATTTCACGTTCGGCAGCGCCAAATACCAGTACTACGAGACGATTTCGGGCGGCTCGGGCGCCGGTCCCGGCTTCGGCGGCACGGACGTGGTGCAGACGAACATGACCAATTCGCGCCTGACGGACCCGGAAATCCTCGAATGGCGCTTCCCCGTGCGGCTCGACAGCTACAGCATCCGTCCCGGTTCCGGCGGCGCGGGGCGCTGGCACGGCGGCAATGGCGGCGTGCGCCGGGTGCGCTTTCTGGAACCCATGACGGCGGCCATCCTGTCGAACAACCGGATTATTCCGCCGTTCGGCATGGACGGCGGCGCACCGGGCGCGCTGGGACGCAACTACGTCGAGCGCGCGGACGGCACGGTGGAGCAGCTGGCGCATATCGGCAAGACCGCCATGCAGGCGGGCGACGTGTTCGTCATCGAGACGCCGGGCGGGGGCGGCTACGGCGCGCCCTGACGGGGAAGGTCAGTTCAGGGCGCCGCCGCCCAGGCGCAGCTCGATCAGTTCCAGCATGCCTTGCGCGGCGATGGACAGGCTGCGCTGCGTGGCCAGCAGGATGGGGCGCTCAGGCTGGCCGTGCGCCAGCGGCACGGCCACCAGGTTCAGTTTGCGGAACTGGAACAGGGTCAGCGCCGGCACCAGCGCCACGCCCAGGCCATGTTCGATCAGGCCGGCCACGGTGGCCAGGTGCTCCACTTCCAGGCCGCTGTCGCGCACGGCGATGCCTTGCGTGAGCAGCTCCACGTGCTGGCGCACGCTGGTCGACTTGGCCAGGTGGATCAGTTCGCAGCCGGCCAGGTCCGCCAGCTGCAGGCGGTCCTTGTCCGCCAGCGCATGGTCGCGCCGGCACACGAGGTAGAACGGGTCGCTGCACAGGGTGCGCGTGTCGAATTCGGCCAGCCTGGCGCTGGGCGCCGTGATGGCCAGGTCGACCTTGCCTTGGCGCAATAGATTCAGGCACTGGTCGGACAGCGCGTCGTGCAGCTGCACCTGCACGCCCGGATAGCTGGCGCGGTATTCGGCGATCACGGCCGGCAAGCCATGCGCCGCCAGCGAGGGCAGGGCGGCGATGGCCACGCGCCCCTTGCGCCGCGCCACATAGTCGCCCAGGTTGCCGAAGGCCGCTTCCATGTCCGCCAGCAGCGTGCGCGCCACGCCGACAAACATCTCGCCTTCCACCGTCAGCATCACGTTGCGGGTATCGCGCTCGACCAGTTTGGCGTTCAGGGCTGTTTCCAGCTTCTGGATCACGGCGCTGAAGGCCGATTGCGATAAATGGCAGCGCTCGGCCGCGCGCGTGAAGTGGCGGCAGTCGGCCAGCGCGACAAACGCCTGCAGCAGCTTGCTGGAGATATTCGGCAGCATAGTTTGACCCATCAAACGTTTGATCCATAAAACAGGATAATCATCCTGAAAAATCGATTTTACAATATAAAGCGCTGGCAGCAGAATGCTTCCAAACCCCGCACAGACGAGGGACACACAACTTACGGAGACAAACACCATGCTGGCCCTGCTCGGACTGTGCACGATCGCCATTTTATTGGCGGCCATCCTGACCAAGAAAATGTCGCCCCTCGTGGCGCTCATCACCATTCCCATCGTCGCGGCCCTGATCGGCGGCTTCGGCATGGACACCTCGAAATTCATCGTTGCCGGCATCACCAACATCGCGCCGGTCGCCGGCATGTTTGTGTTCGCCATCCTGTTCTTCGGCATCGTCACCGACGCCGGCATGCTGGACCCCGTCATCAGCGGCATCCTGCGCGTGGTGGGCAGCCGCCCGACCCGCATCGTGCCGGGGACGGCCTTGCTGGCCCTGCTGATTCACCTCGACGGTTCGGGCGCCGTGACCTTCCTCGTCACCATCCCCGCCATGCTGCCGCTGTACACGCGCCTGGGCATCGACCGCCGCATTCTCGCCTGCGTGGCGTCGCTGGCGGCCGGCGTCAATTTCCTGCCGTGGACGGGGCCGATGATACGCGCCTCGGCGGCGCTGCATATCTCCGTCAGCGAGATCTTCATGCCCCTGATTCCCGTGCAGCTGATCGGCCTGGCCTTCGTCTTCGGCGTGGCCTATTACCTGGGCCGCAAGGAAGAAATCCGCCTCGGTCTGACCGCCGGCGCGCCGGCCGGCTTCGTGCAGATGCACGAGCTGACGCCGGCCGAACAGGCCATCCGCCGGCCGAAGAACTTCTGGATCAATATCGTGCTGACGGTGATCGTGCTGGGCGTGATGATCAGCGGGAAGGTCGACCCGGTCGTGATGTTCATGATCGGCGTGGTGCTGGCATTGATGATCAACTATCCGAACGCCGACATGCAGCGCGCCCGCATCGATGCGCATGCCAAGGCGGCGCTGCTGATGGCCAGCATTCTGTTCGCCGCCGGCGTTTTCACGGGCATCATGAACAAGTCCGGCATGCTGTCGGCCATGGCCAAGACGGCCGTCGGCTTCGTGCCGCCCGAGATGGCCTCGCATATCCCGGCCGTGCTGGGCGTGCTGTCCATGCCCCTGTCGATGCTGTTCGATCCCGACTCGTTCTACTTCGGCGTGCTGCCCGTGGTGGCGGAAGTGAGCAAGATGCTGGGCGTGGAACCGGTCCAGGTGGCGCAGGCGGCCCTGCTGGGGCAGATGACGACGGGCTTTCCCGTCAGCCCGCTGACGCCGGCCACCTTCCTCGTCGCGGGCCTGGCCGGCATCGACCTGGCCGACCACCAGAAATACACGTTCCAATACCTGTTTGCCGCATCGATCGTGATGACCATCAGCTGCATCGTGCTGGGCATCTTCCCCCTGTAGGCGCAGGCACTTTTCACAGGAGCACAACATGAAAACCATCCGTATCGGCGCCGGCGCCGGTTATTCGGGCGACCGCATCGAACCGGCCGTGGAACTGGCCGAGCGCGGCGAACTCGATTTCCTGATCTTCGAATGCCTGGCCGAGCGCACCATCGCGCTGGCGCAGCAGGCAAAAATGCGAGACCCGCGGCAGGGCTACGACCCGCTGCTGGCCGAGCGCATGCGCGCCGTGCTGCGTCCGTGCAGCGAGAACGGCGTGCGCATCCTCACCAACATGGGCGCGGCCAATCCGCTGGCGGCCGCCGCCGCGATCCGCGCCATTGCGGACGAACTGGGCTTGCCGCACATCAAAGTGGCGGCCGTCACGGGCGACGACGTGCTGCAACTGGTCACGGGCGGCGACTACCTGGACGACACGGGCGCGCCCGTGGCGCAGCTGGGAGACCGGCTGCTGTCGGCGAATGCCTACCTGGGCGCGCAGCCGCTGGTGGACGCGCTGGCGCAGGGCGCCCACGTCATCGTCACGGGCAGGGTAGCCGATCCGGCGCTGGTGCTGGCACCGCTGATCCACGCGTTTGGCTGGGCCATGGATGACTGGCACCGCCTGGGGCAGGGCACCCTGGTCGGCCACCTGCTCGAATGCGCGGGCCAGATCAGCGGCGGCTATTTTGCCGATCCCGGCTACAAGGACGTGGCCAACCTGGCGCGTCTGGGCTTTCCCATCGGCGAAGTGAGCGAAGACGGCAGCGTCGTCATCACCAAGGTCGATGGTTCGGGCGGCTGCGTCACGGTGGCCACCTGCACCGAACAGCTGCTGTATGAAATCCACGATCCGGCCGCCTACCTGACGCCGGACGTGGTGGCCGATTTCTCCCGGGTGAGGATGGAACAGGCCGGCCCCGACAGGGTGGCCATCACGGGCGCCACGGGCCACCCCAAAAGCGGGCTGCTGAAAGTGACGCTGGGCTATCTGGACAGCTATATCGGCGAAGGGCAGATATCGTATGCGGGGCCGGGAGCGCTGGCGCGGGCGCAACTGGCGCAAGCCATCGTGGCCGAACGCCTGCAGCTGTGCGGCGTGCAGGCCGAGGAGCTGCGTTTCGACTTGATCGGCGTCAATGCCATCCATGGCGCCGCGCTGTCCGCCGCCCATGGCGAGCCGTATGAGGTGCGCTTGCGCGTGGCCGGCCGCGCGGCCAGCCTGAAGGAAGCGGCGCGCATCGGCAATGAAGTCGAGACCCTGTACACCTGCGGCCCCTCGGGCGGCGGCGGCGCCACCAAATCGGCGCGCGAGGTCGTGGCCGTGCGGGCCACGCTGGTCGACGCGGCACTGGCGCCTGGCGCCATTCACTTCGGGGAGAACTGACATGGGCACCATCAAGACCATCGCGCTGCGCGAACTGGCGCACGCGCGCGCGGGCGACAAGGGCGATATCTCGAACCTGTCGCTGATCGCGTATGAACGGAAGGACTACGAGCTGCTGCGCCGGCAGGTGACGCCCGAGCGCGTGCGCCAGCATTTTGCGGGCATCGTCCAGGGCAGCGTCGCGCGTTACGACTTGCCGCAGCTGGGCGCGCTGAACTTTGTCATGCAGCAGGCGCTGGGCGGCGGCGTGACGCGCTCGCTGGCGCTGGACGCGCACGGCAAATGCCTGGGCGCGGCCCTGCTGGCGATGGAAATCCCCATCTCCTGAACTGGCGGGAGTCAGGCGGCCGATGGCGTCCCGTAGGCGGTGGTGCCGCTCAGCTGCGCGCGCACCTGGCCCACGTCGCGCATCGGCGCGCGGCCGAACTGGCGGCTGTACTCGCGGCTGAACTGCGATTCGCTGGCGTAGCCGACCCGGTAGCCGGCCGTGCCCGCGTCGATCTGCTCGACCAGCATCAAACGCCGCGCTTCCTGCAGGCGCAGCAGCTTCTGGTACTGCATCGGCGTCATGGCCGTAATCGCCTTGAAGTGGTGGTGCAGCGACGACATGCTCATGTTCGCCATGCCGGCCAGATGCTCGATGCGCAGCGGCTGCGCGTAATGGTGCTTGATCCAGTCGATGGCTTGCGCCACCTGGTGCGACTGGCTGCTGGCCAGCGCCATGTGGCGCAAACGCGCGCCGACGGGACCATTGAGCAGGCGATACGTCAGCTCGCGGCGGATCAGGGGCGCCAGCGTGGCGATGTCCCCCGGCTTGTCGAGCAGGCGCACGAGGCGCAGCATGGCGTCGAGCAACTCCGGCGAGACGTCGCTGACGGAAATGCCGCGCGTGGCGGGCAGGATTTTCTGCTGCGCCGCGCCGGCTGCGCCGCTGGCGCTTTCGCTGTCGAGCAGTGCCGCCACGTCGGCGATGTCGATGCCCAGCACCACGCACAGGTGCGGCTGGTCCTCGCTCGCTTGCACCACGCGCACCTGCACCGGCAGGTCGACGGACGTCAGCAGGTACTGCATGCGGCTGTAATGGAAGGTTTCTGTGCCCAAGGTGACGTCCTTCGCCCCTTGCGCGATGATGGCCACGCTGGGGCGCGCCGCATGGAACAGCGATTCGGTGACGGAGGACTGGCGGTGGAAAGTGAGGTTGCCGATGGCCGTCGTGAAGTCGCCCGTGCGCGGCGCGTGGCGGCTGATCAGGGCGGCGATTTCATCTTGCGGGGGAATTGGTGTGGACATGGAGGTCAGTATGCGTGAGGCGAGGAAGGGCAGGGCTTGATCTTACGCAGATTTGGAGGATCGTGCAAAGGTCTTGCAGGATCGCGGTAACGGCGGCGCGGCATCTGGGGCACACTTGGGCAATCGCATGCATGGCACGCGTCCCCCCTCGTTACACATTACAGATACAGGAGTTTTCATGACCACCATCGCCAAAGGCTACGCCGCACTGGGCCCGACTTCCGCACTGCAACCGTTCACGTTCGAGCGCCGCGCCCCGCGCGAAGACGACGTGGCCATCTCGATCAAATACTGCGGCGTGTGCCATTCCGACATCCACCAGGCGCGCGACGAATGGGGCGGCGCTGCCTTCCCCATGGTGCCCGGCCATGAAATCGCCGGCATCGTTACGGCCGTCGGCGCCAATGTGAGCAAGTTCAAGGTGGGCGACCACGTGGGCGTGGGCTGCTTCGTCGATTCCTGCACCACCTGCAAGACGCGCAACGTGGACCTGGAACAGTACATGCCGGGCCTGATCCAGACCTACAACGGCCTGGAAGCGGACGGCAAGACGGCCACGCAGGGCGGCTACTCGGACAGCATCGTCGTCAAGGAAGGCTATGTGCTGTCGATTCCCGACAACCTGCCGCTGGACGCGGCCGCGCCGCTGCTGTGCGCCGGCATCACCCTGTACTCGCCGCTGAACCACTGGAAGGCCGGTCCTGGCAAGCAGGTCGCCATCCTGGGCATGGGCGGCCTGGGCCACATGGGCGTGAAGATCGCCCACGCCATGGGCGCCGAAGTGACGGTGCTGAGCCAGACCCTGTCGAAGCGCGAAGACGGCCTGCGCCTGGGCGCCGACCATTACTACGCCACCAACGACGCGGAAACGTTCAGCAAGCTGGCCGGCACCTTCGATCTGATCATCTGCACCGTGGGCGCGGCCATCGACTGGAACCAGTACATCAACCTGCTGAAAGTCGATGGCAACATGGTCATCGTCGGCATCCCGGACGGCGCCGTGCCGCCCGTGAACGCCTTCGGCCTGGTGGGCGCGCGCCGCAGCCTGTCCGGCTCCATGATCGGTTCGATCAAGGAAACCCAGGAAATGCTGGACTTCTGCGGCAAGCACAATATCGTCTCCGACATCGAAATCATCCGCATCCAGGATATCAATGAGGCGTTCGAGCGCGTGGTCAAGAGCGATGTGCGCTACCGCTTCGTGATCGACATGGCCTCTCTGTAACGCCCGAGAAAACGCCCAGGGCGTTGTTGCTCCGCCTCGCCGTACTATTCGTACTGTCTTCGGCGGGGCGCCTAGCCCTGGGCGTTTTTCGGGCGTTCCAACGGCATTTTTTTAAACGTCAAATCCGGTATGCCGGCGTCGCAGCACTATCCCATCCCCGCCAAAAATCAAGCTCCCGCGTCAATTTTTCTTTCCTTGCGTCAAAAATCGGCATAAAATGAAACCGTACGGTACAGTTTCACTACGTAGATTTAAAAAATCAGCCATCCCCGGCGTGTTTGCCTGGGCAGGGGAGGCGTCATGGATAAAAAATGGACACTTCAGTAAATAAAGGCGCGCCGGCGATCCCGGCGGTCTTCAGGGGCAAGCGGCTTGCCCTGACGGTTTTCGGCATCTTTCTTGGATTTTCCGGCCTGGCCCTGGCGGCGGGCGGCATCGAACTCATCACCCTTGGCGGTTCCTGGTACTACCT
The DNA here is from genome assembly GCF_058798815.1 of Janthinobacterium sp. GW822-FHT07A03. Classification (NCBI taxonomy): domain Bacteria; kingdom Pseudomonadati; phylum Pseudomonadota; class Betaproteobacteria; order Burkholderiales; family Oxalobacteraceae; genus Janthinobacterium; species Janthinobacterium sp. GW822-FHT07A03. Next base: position 485,371 of record NZ_JBXAKW010000005.1, read on the forward strand.
GCCGGCCGGTCTCGGTTTGCTATTGGCCGGCGTGCTGTATCTGCGCCGCAAACCGCTGGCCAGTGCCGTCATCGGCGCGCTGGTCGTCGCGACACTGATCTGGGCCGTGTGGGAAATCGGCTTCGCCTTCTGGCCCATGGTGCCGCGCCTGGCGCCGTTCCTCGTTATCGGCCTGGTGGGCGCCTTGCTGCATCCGTGGCTGGCCGGGCGTGCGCATGGCGGGCAGTCGCGCGGTTTCGCCGCCCTGTTTGCCGTCGTGCTGGCAGCCGGTTTCGCCGCCATGTTCAAGCCGCATGGCGTGACGGAGGCGACTGCGCAGCCACAGCAGGATGCCATGACCGCCATCAATGACGGCAGCGCCAATTGGGCGCATTATGGTTATGGGCCGCAAGGCACGCGCTTCGCGCCGTACACGCAGATCGGCAAGCAGAACGTCGACCAGCTGGAAGTGGCGTGGAGCTACCGCACGGGCGAACTGGCCGAAGGCGCGTCCGAATCGCAAAACACGCCGCTGCAGATCGGCGACACCATCTACACGTGCACGCCGACGAGCAAGGTGATCGCGCTTGACGCGGACACGGGCAAGGAGCGCTGGACTTTCGACCCGAAGCCGGCCAACACGAAGACGTGGAACCGCTGCCGCGGCGTGGCCTATTACGAGCCGGCCAAGGTGGCAAAACCATTTCATTTCGACGGCATGCAGGCGGTCAGCGCGCCGCAAGCGGGCGCCTGCGCGAAACGCATCGTGCAGGTGACCATGGATGCGCGCCTGATTCAGATCGACGCGCTGACGGGCAAGCAGTGCGAAGGCTTCGGCGACAAGGGCTCCGTCGACCTGACCGTCGGCCTGGGCAAGGTGAAGATGAACGTGCCGTACTACGCCTACACGTCCGCGCCCACGGTGGCGCGCAACCTGATCATCCTTGGCGGCTGGGTCTTCGACGGCCGCTCCACCGATGAACCATCGGGCGTCGTGCGCGCCTACAGCGCCGACACGGGTGAACTGGTGTGGGCCTGGGACCTCGGTAATCCGGCCATCACCAAGTTGCCGCCCGAAGGGCAGACCTACACGCGCAGCACGCCGAACATGTGGTCGACGCCCGCGTTCGATGATGCACTGGGCCTGGTCTACCTGCCGACGGGGAACGAGCAGCCCGACTTCTGGGGCGGCAAGCGTCCGCCGCTGACGGAGAAGTATTCTTCGGCCATCGTCGCCCTCGACATGGCCACGGGCCGCGAGCGCTGGACGTATCAAACCGTCCACCACGACATCTGGGATTACGACGTGGCCGCGCAGCCGGCCCTGTACGACGTCCCGGACGGCAAGGGTGGAAAAATTCCCGCGCTGGTGCAGCTGACCAAGCGGGGCCAGATCTTCATGCTGGACCGCCGCACGGGCAAGCCGATTGCCGAAGTCATCGAAAAAGCCGTGCCGCAGGAGCATGCGGCCGGCGACTGGGTGGCGAAAACGCAGCCATATTCGACGGGCATGCCGGCCCTCGGCGCGGAAACCCTGACGGAGCGCGACATGTGGGGCGCCACCTTCTTCGACCAGCTGGCTTGCCGCATCAGCTTCCGCAAGCTCAATTACCAGGGCGAGTTCACGGCGCCCAGCACCCGCGAAACCCTGATCTACCCTGGCTACTATGGCGGCTTCAACTGGGGCGGCGCGGCCGTCGATGAAAGCAATGGCTATATGTTCGTCAACGATATCCGCATGCCGCAGGTGGTCAGGCTGGTGCCGCGCGAGACGGTGGACGTGGCCAAGCTGACGTCGGGCCATGGCGTGGGCAGCACCTATCCCATGGATGGCACGCCTTTCGTCATCGACCACAAGGCCTTCAATTCGCCGCTGGGCATACCGTGCCAAAGCCCGCCCTGGGGCGTGTTTGCCGCCATCGACCTGAAAACCCGCAGCAAGGTATGGGAGCGCCCAGCCGGCACGGTGCGCGATGCCGTCATCCACGGCGCGCGCGCCAGCCTGCCCATCCCGCTGGGCATGCCCACCCTGGGCGGCGGCGTCAGCACGGCGTCCGGCCTGGTGTTCTATGCGGGCACGCAGGATTACTATTTGCGCGCCATGGATATCGCCACGGGGCATGAGGTGTGGAAGGCGCGCCTGCCCGTCGGCTCGCAAGGCACGCCGATGACGTATGTCTCGCCAGCCTCTGGCCGCCAGTACGTGGTGGTGGTCGCGGGCGGCGCCCGCCAGAGCCCGGACCGGGGAGATTACGTGATAGCATACGCGCTTCCCAAGACACAGTAAGAGTTTGCTTCATGCCCCAGTTGCGCACCGTTCCCGCTTACCCCAGCACCCGAAGCGAGGAGCGGCGGCGCAAGCTGCTGGTGGCGGCGGCGGACCTCTTCCTCGCCTCCGGCTACGATGGCGTCAGCATGGACGCCATCGTGGCCGAGGCGGGCGGCTCGAAAGCCACCGCCTACCGCTATTTCGGCAGCAAGCAGGAACTGCTGGTGGCGGTGGTCGAATACCTGTGCGCCGATTTCATCATCGCGCTGCGCCAGCTTGATACGGCGCAAGTTGGCCTGGAACAGGGCTTGCAGCTGATTCTCGATGAACTGGTGGCCGTCGTCACCAGCCCCCGCCACGCGGATTTCTACCGCCTCGTCGTCACGGGCGCCGCCGCCGTGCCGGCCGTGGGCCAGACCTGGTACGAGCATGGCCCGCAAGTGTGGCATGCATTGATCTTGCGCCTGCTGGAGCAGCAGCGCGCCCAGGGCCGCATCGCGCCCGGCACCTCGTTTTCCAATGTGCCGCAGATCCTGTTCGACGCCGTCTTCTCGCACCTGACCACGCGCACCGTCATGCTGGGGCAGGGCGGCAGCGCGGCCACCTTCCGGCCCCTGATCGCGGAACTGATCGAACTGGTGGTGGCGCGCGTGGCGCGCACGTAAGCCCTGCTCAGCGAGCCGCTTCCGGCGCCGTCCAGACCAGGTTCCACAGGTGCCCGTCGATATCCTCGAAGCCCTGGTCATACATGAAACCATGGTCCTCGGGCGGATGCGGTATGCGCCCGCCGGCGGCCGCGGCCCTGGCGATCAGGCTGTCCACCTCCTCCCGGCTGTCGCAACTGAGGCAGATGACGACTTCATTGGCTTCCTTGGCATTCGCGACCGGCTTGCCGATCAGCGACTGGAAGAAGGGTTCGGTCGTCAGCATGGCCTGGATGGTGTCGCCGACGATGTTCATGAACGCCGCGCTCTCTCCGCTGAAGCGGGCATCGAAGGTAAAGCCGAGAGCGGAAAAGAAGGCCCTGGATTTGTCCAGGTCCTTTACGGGCAGGTTGAGGATGATCTGTTTGTGCATGGCGCCTCCTTGCCAGGGTGGGATTGCGTGGAATAGAGGGAATGGGCAATCGCGCCGCATTCCTGCGGCTACGGTCCGTGACGACTTTACCTCATTTGACAGCGTAGCGGCTGTCAGTTCAAGTTTGACTCAAAACGGCGGATACGGCAGGCCGGCGCAAGGGCAAGCACGGGGGCGTGGCGGCCCTCCTCAACAGTTATCAATTAATGAAGAATGTATATAAGCACTTATGTAAATCATGCTACCATGGCTGCATGAAACCGGGACTGGGCACACAATTACGACATCTCATTGAACTGCTGGACGGCGCGGTCGAGCAGGCCTACGTGGACGCGGGCCTCGATTACCGGCCGCGCTACACGCCGGTCATGCGCATGCTGGCCGAGCGGCAGAGCGCGACCATCGGCGAGCTGGCGGCCGTGGCCGGCCTCACGCAGCCCGCCGCGACCCAGACCGTGGCCTTGATGGTGAGGAAGGGTCTGCTGATTGTGGCCGCCGGCGGCGAAGACGGCCGGCAGCGCGTGGTGCGTCTCAGCGCCGCTGGCGAAGCGCTGCTGCCGCGCCTGCGGGTGTGCTGGCAGGCAACCAAATCCGCGGCCGACAGCCTCGATGCGGAACTGGCGTTTCCCTTGTCCGCCTGCCTGGAACAGGCGATCGCCGTACTCGAGACGCGCTCCTTCGGCACGCGCATCCGCGACGCCAGCTTGCGGCAGCACCTGACGAAACCCCCGAATGATGCAGACACGCCTGGCTGAACACCGCTTCGACGACGTTGCCAGGGAGCACATTGCGCGCATTTTTTTCATATAACGATCAAACAATTCGCAGTTCAACTTGGAGGAAGGTATGTCAGGCAGAAAGAAGTTTGTTGCAGGCGTCGTGTTGGGTACCGTGCTGTCGTTTTCCGCCTTCGCGGCGCAGGACACTCCCTTGAAAGCTGCCGATCGTGCTGCGATCGTGCAGTCGCTGGCGGAGAAAATGAACGCGAATTACATTGAGCCGGTGGTGGCCGAACGGGTCGGCAGTGCGATCGCCAGGAAAAATGCCGAAGGAGGCTATGCGGCCGCCGCCAGTGCGCAGGCCTTCAGTGCGGTGCTGGCGCAGGACTTGCGCGCATTGAGCGGCGACCTGCATTTCGGCGCCATGCTTGACGCAGGGTTCCGCGAGCGCAGCAACGCCGCCGACGTGCCCACGCGCGCCAGGATGGACGAAGCGCGCGAGCAGACCGAACGGTGGGGCTATGGCATCGAGAAGGTCGAACGCCTACCCGGCAACGTCGGCTACATCGAGCTGCGCGGCTTCGGGCGCACGGAATTCGTCGGCCCGGCCTACTCGGCGGCGATGTCGCTGATGGCGGGGACGGAGGCGCTGATCCTCGACCTGCGCCGCAACGGCGGCGGCAGCCCGGCCAGCGTGGCTTACCTGATGAGCCATTTCTTCCCGTTCGGCGACGAGCGTCACCTGATCGACATATACAATCGCCCGACCGATACGACACGGCAGATATTTACCGTGGCGACGGTCGCCCAGCGTTACGACAAGCCCGTGTACGTGCTGACCTCGGCCCGCACGTTTTCCGGCGGGGAAGACTTCTCCTACGGCATCCAGGCACAGAAGCGCGGCACGGTGGTCGGCGAAACCACCGGCGGCGGCTCCAATCCCGTGGGCAGGTTCAGCGTGGGGCAGGGCATCGTTGTCGTGATTCCCACCTCGCGCACGACCAATTTCGTCACCAAAACCAACTGGGAGCACGTGGGCGTGAAACCGGACATCGCCGTGCCCGCGGCACAGGCGCTACAGACGGCGCACGCCGACATCCTGCGCAAGCTGGTGGCGTCCGAAAAGGACGGCGACGGACGCAAGGAACTGCAGCGCGTGCTGGCAATGGTAGAGAAAGGGGAGTCCGAGAAGCCCGTCTACACGCTCAGGGGAGAGCCTTGATCTAACCGCTGCGCGGGCAGGAAATGCCTGCCCTGTGCACCGGGTACGAAGGTGACCGGCGCACCCGCGGCCAAGCCGGCGCGGCGCCGGTGCCCTGGACGCTGCGCACGGTCAGGCGACCTGGAATGCGCACATGGCCAGATACAAGGCCCGCCGCGTGCTCACGGCGTTCGCGCAGTGACGTCAGCGTCGGCTTTATCGTCCTCGAAGGCCGTTACGTACGGCGGATTGCGCCCCAAAGCGGACGGCCATATTAAAGGGAGAAATCTTTCTGGGAATAGGAATTTTAATAAATAGACATCATTATGCCCCCCGCATTATATCAGCTATTTTTCTAACTTCTGTAGGAGCACCAAAATCTGCCTTGGAAATTAAATAGATATTATCATATCTATTTCGCTTCCCTAAATAGAGTCCCTGCGCAACATATTCTTTCATCCATTTTTTCCATTTATTGATATCTATATTCACCAGCATCAACACGTTGTGTTGAAAATTATACTTGTTTGCATATATGAAAATGTGAAAGATATCTTTTAGCGCTTCGCCAATTGAAGTATTTGGATTGGTTTTTGATTCGATGATAAGCTTTTGATTCGGATATTCCATGTTTGTCTGGCAGGCATGCACTAAGAAATCTGGTTGCGTCTCAAAGTAATTAAGCATGTCTAAATTTGAACCGTATTTATCATTTAAATATTGCCATGTTTTCCGAATTGCAATATCAGGGTTCGCATACCACATAAATTTTTTTGGAACTTCAAAATCATATTCAACACCTTGGTAGAGCGCGTCGCTTCGGTTCATATTCTTTTCATATTGGATGGAAAATTCGGTCATAAACCGACGTTCCAAACGCCTGAAATTAGATAAATCCGCAAGGCTATTTTCGGAAAAAATCACATCTTCGATTTCAAAGAATCGAGCTTCGATGTTATCAAGAGCAAGCACTACATCACTAATGATTGGACTCATTGGTTACGCTTCCATACTTATAATTTTGGATCAGTTGCGTCTCACCGACGACTGCCTACTAGTTTAAGGTTCAACGTCGGCTCTTGGCCGATTTCGCCCGTTCAACAGCATGCGCTCAAAAGTCAGGGATTTCTCTGATTGCTCGGTTAATATCACGCTCGGCATCATCAAGTTCGCTGAGCGCTTTGCGAATTTGGAACTCAGCATCTGGGTTTGCATCGTTACGTGCTCTCCTTAATGCAGTCGCAGCATCATCAATTGCACTGAGAGCCCTCTTGAGTTTCGTCTTCGCTGACATTGGCTTCCTTCTTGAATTGAATTGTGATTTTTCATACCTCTACAACTATCGCATTGACTGCTTGTGGCCGTCACCGGGGCTAGCCAGCTTTTGTCACGTTGACGGTTTTAGCTGGGATAGGAACGTACTTCTACTACTTCAGTTTTCGGATTTTGCTTGATGTGCGACTGGTCCCAAAAATAGGCTAATGCTGCCGCCTGAGAGGCGTAACCCCGCAATGTGACCGAGCTTGGTCCCGATCCCTGTGTATATTTGATAACGTAAGTCATTGCTGGCATCTGAATTTCCTGTAAATTTAGATAACTATATAGCTTGGCATGTAGGCTCATTAAATAACATGAGGTACCTCTAAATCAGTCTGCTCTTGGCCGATTCCACACCTACGATTTCATCGTCGTTCCATTGAGCTGGTCCATCAAGGCATCGAGCTTACGCTCTAGCTTTAAATTAGACGCCCCAATGAAATACCAGATGCAAGCGAAGTTCACGATTGGAATCAACGACAGAACGGTCCAAAGCACTGCGTTCCGTCCTTTATCCTTTGCTAGAAGATAAGCAGAAACTGCCATCATTAGCGACATGAATACTAGCGGAAGAAATGAGAAAAACATGTTTGATACGTTGTTTTCCATTAGTTGTATCTAGGTTGGATGGTTTAAATACGTTGAGAAGTCGACCTAGTGATGCGTCCGAGCAACCTGAATGAATGCTCCTGAACGGCTGCTTCTGGACGATCGAGGCACCAGAGCATAGCGGATTGCCAAGCGGAAAAACTCACACATTGTCACGCTGCCGCGAACGACTGCTCTTGGCCGGTTGACGCCGTTGCCAGGTTCCGCTTGAGGAAATTCACCCCGCTGCAAGCACTATAAATCTTAGAGGCCCATAACAGCCTCGAAGAGATGACGAACCCAATCCCTAAACGCGAGGCGTTTGGACTCTCGTTGCCTCAGCCGATGCATCAACAACCACGTTGCATACAAGGCGATCATAACGGCGCACGCTGCACTGATGATGGCCGTGAAGATCTGTATAACTGGAAGCATAACCATCTGTCCTCATTCTCACTACTTCCGCTCATGGCCCCAAACGGACACCAAGCAAGCTACATGCCCAGCCTGGCTAAAGAGTGGCGCATGCTAAGGCGCATGCGAAGATGACACTGCTGGGGCGTTGTCGTTCACGCCATGGATAAAGCCTTCAGAAAATTCATCCCATGCGCCGCAGACGAGCCACAGACAAGCGGCGAAGGTAAGCAGTTTTCGATTGTTTTTCCTGAAGCCGGAAATGAGCAGGGCAGCGCCTGCGACAAAGAATAGGGGAGTGACAATATACATGCAGCGCCTTCGATTGATTACATTGCTAATTTTCATGAGCAGGTAGGCGCAATGCGATAGCGTCGCGTCTCCCCGGGCGGCTTGTGGTTGCGAGCAGCAAGAGAGAATAACAAATTGCCAAGAGGAAAGATTCACACATTGTCACGTTGTGCGAACGGGCGCCAGCCCAGGCTCGGCATAATCCAGTGCATGAGATTATTGCTTTTCAATTAATGAAAAGGTGTTGTCAGGCGCGCTCAACCCGAAAGCATGGACTGGGGTCGGACCTTGAGGTCCGGCCCCGGAAGATAAGCAGGATAGTGAGCAGGGCAGTGAGCAGGCGCCAGTCAGGTCGCAATACCATATTTGTGTTGCGTGGCCGCATACTGCTGCTTGAGCGACTCCAGCTTCGGATGCCTGGGGTCGATCTTGCGGATCACCTGCATCTGGTGCTGGGCCTGTTCGGCCAGCGGGGCTTCCCAGCCCAGCATGTTGAGCTGGCGCAAGATGGCGTCGACGGAGGCGAACAGCACGGGCAGGTTGCCTGGCGTTTTGCGCAGGGCCTGGCGCAGCACGAAGACGGCGCCCTTGAGTTCTCCGCTTTCCGACTTGCTGGCCGCGTCCTGCATCAATTCCTGCACCTGGTTGGTGATCTGCTGGCCCATGCCTTGCGCCAGATCATGCCGGCCCGCCTTTTCAAACACGTCCACGGCCGCTTCCATCGTCACGTCGCTGTCCGCTTCGTTGACGAGTTTCATCATGACGTCGGACGCCGCCTGTTCCAGGTTGTTCTTCAGGCAGCTTTGTACGAGGCCTACCTTGAGCTGCGTCGACAGGCCGCGCGCCGTGTCCAGGGCGGCGGCGGCCAGCTGCAGCTCGCTGGCGGCGGCGATGTCGTTGCCCGACAGTTCATGCAGCATGGCGGCCGAGATGGCGCGGCACGCTTCCACGTTGGCGCCGCCCCGCAGGGAGCGCTCCATGTCGCGCAGCACGCCGCTCGCCTGCGGCGCATCGCCCTTTTTCACCAGCGTTTTCACCAGGTTGACGTGGTCTTCCGGGTCGCGGAATTCGGAATACTTGGCTTTCGTCACCACCTGCTTGTAGGCCCGTTCGGCCGCGCCGATGTCGCCCGTGTCGAAGGCGATGCCGCCCAGGTGGCGCAGGCGGCGCACCATGTGCGGCGAGATGGCCACGGCGTCCTCGAGGATTTTCTTGGCCTGCAGCTGCTGGCCCATGGCTTCATGATTTTGCGCCAGCAAGTCGTAGGCGGCCATGAAACGGGGATAGGCTTCCACCAGTTCCAGCAGCGCGTCCTGCGCCTCCTCGTGGCGCTGCTGTTCGAACAGGGTGCGCGCCAGTCCCAGGTGCGCCCAGGCCATGGGCCGCGTGGCCAGCATGTCGGCGTAGATCTGCTCCGCTTCCTTCCATTCGCCCAGGGTGATATGCAGCTCGGCGCGCAGGCGGGCGAAATCGGCCGCCAGGCGCGGGTGCTGCAGTTCGGCCGCGCGGCAGCTTTTCACGGCTTCGCGCAAGTCGCCCTTGTCGATCAGCTGATAGGTGGGCAGGAAAATGGCGCGCCGTTCGATGGCGCGCGCGATGCGGCCGCTCAGCACATCGACGGTGAACGGTTTTAATATGTAGTCGGACGGGGTCAGCTCGGCCGCGCTGATCACCTTGCTGTGGATGGCTTCGGAGGTCAGCATGATGAAGATCGTCCACAGGCCGATCAGCTTGTGATGGCGCAAGTCTTCCAGCAATTGCTGGCCGTCCTGGCCGTCCGTGCCGCTGCCAAGATCGTATTCGCACAGGATGATGTCGAACGGTTTCTTCGTCAGCAAGCGGATGGCCGTGCCGGAATTGACGGCATATTCCACCTTGGTGATGGCGGCCTGGTTCAGCATATTGTGCAGATTGCCCCGCATGCTGGGGTTCGGGTCGACGATCAGGACAGATAAGTCGCTAGTTTCTGGCATGGTTCAGCTCTCGTTCATCTGTTCGGTCATTTGCGGGAACTCTTCTTATATGTATCTGCCTGGCAGTATTGTTTTTTATCAGCATACTGCAAAGCCGGGCGACACTGCCAGCAAAATGCATGCAATCGGGCGCGGAGCAGGGCGCCGGGCGCGTCCGCTGGCGCGCGGCGTTGTATTTCATGGCTCCGCAGCCCGGTGCGGGGCTGCCGGCGCCGCATATCCCAGCAAATAGTTGACTAGCATGATAGTATCCTAATTACAACTAATGTTGGATGCCGCGCAATCCCGCGGCCAGGCATGCGCAAGGCTGTACCGGGCGCTTTCTTTTTTCTGGTGTCGATACCCGTATGCGTGTTCCTGACCTTTCTTCCCTGCGGCGCATCGCCGTTCCCCTTGCATTCGGCGGCAACAGCGAACAGCAGCACACGTATTTCGCGGAATTGCACCGGGTCGGCATGGTCACGCAGCTGCTGGGCATCATCGCCTACAGCCTGACCTGGCTGCTGATGCCGCAGCCGTATCATCCGAACCAGGCGCACGCCGTGCTGGCGCTGCTGGGCATGTTGACGAGCCTGGTGGTGCGCTACCGCTGCACCACCTTGCCCGTGCTGACCATCACGGGCGCCTGCGCCGTGCTGACCCTCACTTTTGGCTTGCGCACCATGGCCGACGCCGTCCAGCACGCCAGCTTCTGGGTCTTGCCCGTGGGTGTCTTCATGACCCTGGCCATCGCTTCCATCTTCAATGGCGGCCTCAGCTACCTGGCCGTGGTGGCCGGCGTATGGTGGAATGTGGGCCACGGCCTGTATCCCGTCAATGCGGGCTTGCCCGACCAGTCGTGGGCGCCGCTGATGATCGCCGTCAGCATCCTGTTCGGGCTGGCGCTGAATGTCAGCTTCAGTCTATTGCGTTTGCGCAACTATCACTCCAAGCTGGAATTGACGCGGCTGGCCTTCCAGGACGGCCTGACGGGCTTGAACAACCGCCGCATGTTCACGCAGCGCGCCCAGCAGATGCATGGCGCGGCCCACGGCGGCATGCTGCATTTCCTGATGATCGATATCGACGATTTCAAGATCATCAACGACCAGCAGGGCCACGATGCGGGCGACGCGGTGCTGGTGCGCACGGCCGCCATCATCGCCGACAAGGCGCAGGGCCATCTGTGCGGACGCCTGGGCGGCGAGGAGTTCGGCATCGTCTACGCGGGCAGCCGCGAGGACGCGGGAACCTTTGCCGGTGGCCTGGTCGAGGCCGTCAGCCAGGCTTTCCTGGCCGCGCAGTTCGTCTCGATCAGCGTGGGCGTGGCCGAGCTGGACCGGGGCAAGGAGCTGGGCCACAGCTACCGGCTGGCCGACGAGGCGCTGTACCTGGCCAAGCGGCAGGGCAAGAACCGCTATGTGATCGCCTGACGGCCGCCTGATGCGGCTGTCTGGTGAATGCCTGGCCTCGTTGTTGCAAGTTGGCAAAAACTGCCGGGTTCAGGGGCAAAATGGCCCGAAAGCCATAAGTTCCGGTAATAAAGCAGGGGTAAAACGGGTATAATGCGCGCAAAGGAAATTTGCCGTACGAAAGATATTGTCATACCTACCTTTAACCCGCAGCCACGCTGCATCAACCACCTTCCAATCATGTTGATACTGCCGGGTTCCAATGCCCTGTCCCATTTCCGTAGCCACCGTCTGTTAAGCCAACTGCAAGCCGTCTCGCCTGCGATTGTTGCCGTGCAAGCACGCTATGTCCATTTCATCGATGCCAGCGCGCCTCTCAGCAACGACGACAGCACGCGCCTTGGCGCCTTGCTGACGTACGGCGAGCCGGCCCAGGCTGACAATACGGAAGGTGCTGCCGAAGAATTCTTCGTCATCCCCCGTTTCGGCACGATTTCGCCGTGGGCCTCGAAAGCCACCGACATCGCGCACAACTGCGGCATGGCGCACATCAAGCGCGTCGAACGCGGCATCGCTTTCCGCATCAACCTGAAATCGGGCATCCTGGGCAGCGCCATCGGCGCCGGCAAACTGACGGACGAGCAAGTACAGGCCGTGGCCGACCTGCTGCACGACCGCATGACGGAATCCGTGCTGCGCAGCGCAGACGACGCCAAGGACCTGTTCCGCACGCTGGAAGCGCGTCCGCTTGAATCGATCGACTTGCTGGGGCAGGGCAAGCGCGCGCTGGAAACGGCGAACACGGAACTGGGCCTGGCGATGTCGGAAGACGAAATCGACTACCTGGACGCCGCCTTCACCAAGGCCGGCCGCAACCCGACGGACGTGGAACTGATGATGTTCGCGCAGGCGAACAGCGAGCATTGCCGTCACAAGATCTTCAACGCCGACTGGACCATCGACGGCGTGGCGCAGCCAAAATCGCTGTTCGGCATGATCAAGAACACGCACGAACTGCAGCCGAAGGGCACCGTCGTCGCCTACAGCGACAACTCGTCCATCATGGAAGGCGCGACGGTTTCCCGCTTCTACCCGCGCGGCGACAAGCACGAATACGCGGCATCGACGGAACTGACGCACACGCTGATGAAGGTGGAAACGCATAACCACCCGACGGCAATCTCGCCATTCCCTGGCGCCTCCACGGGCGCGGGCGGCGAGATCCGCGACGAAGGCGCGACGGGCCGCGGCGCCAAGCCGAAGGCTGGCCTGACGGGTTTCACCGTGTCGAACCTGTCGCTGCCGGACGCCGTGCGCAGCTGGGAAACGGCCGCTTCCGTGACGGCGCCGCTGGCGGGTCGTACGGATGCGGAGCAATACGGCAAACCGGAACGCATTGCTTCGCCGCTGCAGATCATGATCGAAGGCCCGCTGGGCGGCGCCGCGTTCTCGAACGAATTCGGCCGTCCTGTACTGGGCGGCTACTTCCGTACCTACGAACAGAACGTCGGCACGGACAAAGATGCCGTGTTCGGTTACCACAAGCCGATCATGATCGCTGGCGGCATCGGCAATATCTCGGCGCAGCACACGCACAAGAACGACATCCCCGTCGGCAGCCTGCTGGTGCAGCTGGGTGGCCCGGGCATGCGCATCGGCATGGGCGGCAGCGCCGCTTCGTCGATGACGACCGGCAGCAACACGGCCGACCTGGACTTCGACTCCGTCCAGCGCGGCAATCCGGAAATGGAACGCCGCGCCCAGGAAGTCATCAACGCCTGCTGGCAAATGGGTGCGGACAACCCGATCATCTCGATCCACGACGTGGGTGCGGGCGGCTTGTCGAACGCTTTCCCGGAAATCACCAACGACGCCAAGCGCGGCGCGATTTTCGACCTGCGCAAGATCCCGCTGGAAGAATCGGGCATGGCGCCGAAGGAAATCTGGAGCAATGAGTCGCAGGAACGCTACGTCCTGGCCATCGCGCCGGAAAGCCTGCCCTTGTTCAAAGCCATGTGCGAACGTGAGCGCTGCCTGTTCGCCGCCGTGGGCGTGGCCACCGAAGAGCGTCAACTCAAACTGATCGATCCGGAACTGGGCAACGAGCCGGTCGACATGCCGATGGACGTCTTGCTGGGCAAGCCGCCGAAGATGCAGCGCGACGTGGTCCACGTGGCCAACGATTTCCCGGCGATTGATTTGACGGGCATGGACCTGGTTGATGTAGCGCAAAAAGTGCTGCTGCTGCCGACCGTGGCCGACAAATCCTTCCTGATCACCATCGGCGACCGCAGCGTGGGCGGCATGACCGTGCGCGACCAGATGGTGGGACCATGGCAAGTGCCGGTGGCCGACTGCGCCGTCACCACCATGAGCTTTGAGGGCTACCTGGGCGAAGCGATGGCCATGGGCGAACGCACGCCGCTGGCCGTCATCGACGCCGCCGCCTCGGGCCGCATGGCCGTGGGCGAAGCCGTCACCAACATCGCCGCCGCAGCGATTGCCGACATTTCCGACATCAAGCTGTCCGCCAACTGGATGGCCGCCTGCGGCCAGCCTGGCCAGGACGCGGCCCTGTACGACACCGTCAAAGCCGTCGGCATGGACCTGTGCCCGGCGCTGGGCATCAGCATCCCCGTCGGCAAGGATTCGCTGTCGATGCGCACGACGTGGAAAGACGAGGGCACGGGCGCGGCGAAATCCGTCACCTCGCCGGTGTCCCTGATCGTTTCCTCGTTCGCGCCAGTGACGGATGTGCGCAAGTCGCTCACGCCGCAGCTGAAAACGGACAAGGGCGACACGTCCTTGATCTTGATCGACCTGGGCCGCGGCAAGAACCGTCTGGGCGCCTCCGCGCTGGCGCAAGTCATGGGCCAGCTGGGCAATGAAACGCCGGACGTGGACAGCGCGGAAGACCTGAAAGGCTTCTTCGCCGCCATCCAGAAACTGAACAGCGACGACAAGCTGCTGGCCTACCATGACCGTTCGGACGGCGGCCTGTACGCCACCCTGACGGAAATGGCGTTCGCCGGCCACACGGGCATGTCCGTCAACCTGGACATGCTGACCATGGAAGGCGAGCATTCCAGCGACTGGGGCGACGCCAAGAACTGGACGGGCCAGGTAGCGGAACGCCGCAACGAACTGACCCTGCGCGCCCTGTTCAGCGAAGAGCTGGGCGCCGTGATCCAGGTGCGCGCGGAAGAAAAGTCCTTGGTCATGGACGTGCTGCGCACCTTCAACCTGGGCGCCTGCAGCCATATCATCGGCAAATTGAACGACCGTGACGTGATCGAATTCACGCGCGACGCCAAGCTGATTTACACCCAGCCGCGCGCGGACCTGCACCGCCTGTGGAGCGAAACGAGCTGGCGCATCGCCCGCCTGCGCGACAATCCGGCCTGCGCGGACGCCGAATACGACCGCCTGCTGGACGTGCAAGACCCGGGTATGTCGCCGATCGTCACCTTCGACCAGAACGACAACATCGCCGCGCCATTCATCGCCACCGGCGTGCGTCCCCGTGTCGCCATCCTGCGCGAGCAGGGCGTCAACTCGCACATCGAGACGGCTTACGTGATGCATCAGGCAGGCTTTACGGCCGTCGACGTGCACATGAGCGACCTGATTGCGGGCCGCGTGAAACTGGACGACTTCCAGGGCGTCATCGCCGTGGGCGGCTTCTCGTACGGCGACGTGCTGGGCGCGGGCGAAGGCTGGGCGAAGACGATTCTGTTCAACGCCAGCCTGGCGGAACAGTTCGCGCGCTTCTTCAACCGCACGGACAGCTTCGGCCTCGGTATCTGCAACGGCTGCCAGATGATGAGCAATCTGAAATCCATCATCCCCGGCGCCCACGCCTGGCCGAAATTCACGCGCAACAAGTCGGAGAAATTCGAAGGCCGCTTTGCCATGGTCGAAGTGATGGATTCCCCATCGATCTTCTTTAACGGCATGGCCGGCACGCAAGCCGGCATCGCCATCGCCCACGGCGAAGGCTACGCCGACTTCTCGCAAACGGGCGACATCACCCAGGTCACGAAAGCCATGCGCTTCGTCGACAACAAGGGCGCCGCTACCGAAGCCTATCCGTACAACCCGAACGGCTCGCCGGAAGGCATCACCTCCGTCACCACGCCAGACGGCCGCTTCACCGTGCTGATGCCGCACGCGGAGCGCGTGTTCCGCAGCGTCCAGCAGTCGTATCACCCTGAAGCATGGGGCGAGGATTCGCCATGGATGCGCATGTTCAGGAATGCACGGAAGTTTGTGGGGTAATTTGATTGATTTTTAAGAAATTAAAGATCAAAAAAGCCGCCATTTTTTAATGGCGGCTTTTTAATTTACATGCTACTTGAATAGCCGTATATCAAAGTTTTAAAATTGTTGATAATTACCTTTGGCCGCATCTTTTAGAGCATTTTTTAGCATTGAGAACCTTGTTACGTCACCCGCGCAAGCAAGGCGAATTCTGAGAGATT
Organism: Janthinobacterium sp. GW822-FHT07A03; assembly: GCF_058798815.1. Classification (NCBI taxonomy): domain Bacteria; kingdom Pseudomonadati; phylum Pseudomonadota; class Betaproteobacteria; order Burkholderiales; family Oxalobacteraceae; genus Janthinobacterium; species Janthinobacterium sp. GW822-FHT07A03. The sequence continues at coordinate 501,071 of NZ_JBXAKW010000005.1, forward strand.
TCCTTTTAATTCTGCAGCCAAGAGATTGTAGGTGAAAATCTATTAAAGGAACTAAAAAATCTTTTCCGGAGACCGCCATTAGAGGATTTGGTAAGTCTTTAAGCCGGTTAAGTACTTTTTCATATTTTTCCACCACGATTTCTGGTTTTGCGACTTGCGTTGCTGATGATAGTGCTTCATCTCTAGCTATTCTTACTTTTTCCTTATCTAATTTCGGTGATGCTTTTTTATCTTGATTGCACATTACTCCCACCCCTTTTGATACCGTGGCAATAGTTGGATCAAAATCATGAACTGTAGCAAAGGCAGAAAATAATTCAAGTAGAGGCTCTTTGACGGATTCTTCCCAGTTTTCATAGGCTAGATGTCTTATTGCTTCTTCCTCAATAAGGATTGCATCCTGAGAAACTAATAGGGATAATGCTTTTTCGCAAAGAATTAGATTTTCAATGCAATAAGCATCATGCCGATGTAGTCCGCAAATTAAAGGCGCCGGCTCTCCTTTTGTCCATGGTAGATCTCCGTCAATAATAAATAAGGCCCTGCGATTACTTTGATTGTGATTTTTTGCGGCATCAATTACAGCATTGCAATTCCCAAGAGCAAACACTCTTGATATTTTTATTTCATCATTTGTTACTTTATTCAAAAGGCTTCTGTAAAATGCTTCATCATTTATATCCTCCACATAGACATCAATGTCTTGTAATGGTTCGAATAGTTTTCGTATCGCAGAACTTGCGCGAGAAGGCCATTTTATCATTTATGCCTCACTTAAAGAGCAACAAGCGTCTTCGAGATCCAAAATAATTGCAGGTGAATGTGTTGCTAGAATTAGTTGAACATTTGGATTTGCCTCCCTAATTGCATCAACGAATTTCTCTTGCCAATCCATGTGTAATGAAAGCTCGGGCTCATCTACAATAAACACGCCACTGCCGGCTAAGTTTTTATTTAGAGAGAGATGCGCAAGCATGACTAGTAATTGTTTCTCCCCGGATGATAGCGCATTGATTGAACGATGTTGCGTGCTGTTTTCAACAGTAACAGATAACTGTCCATTTCCTGCAACGTGAAGTTCTTTTTTTGTTTGCTTTAGAAATTTATTGACTAGTAATCTAAATCTATTAATTGGGTCTCTTAAGGATGTTCTATTTTCTATGTATTCATTTAATAGCTTAATGTGTTCTGTAATTCTGTCAACTTGAGGCTTGTTAATAATCCACTCAATATGACTTTGTTCTGGTCCACTATTTTTTTCTTGCGATCCTTTCGGGGTTTTTTTTGAATTTTTAAAATCTGCTGAAACTCTCTCTAGTGAATTTACTACTTCACTCATACGTTCCAAGAAATGTGTTAGTGAAGCTTGAATTTCTGGAACTGGTATTTTTCCGCTTTCAGATGCTTGCCCAATTTTTGTTAGTTGTTTTCTGTATTTTTCCAGTTCGTCTCTCGAAGGAAATTTAGGAGGTTTGTTGAAAAAAATACCAGGCTTATACTCAAAAGCTTTTGTAAAAAACTCGACGCGAAGACGTTCATCCAGTTTCTCTTGCTCTAAACCAATATCCTGCATGCAACTAACTACTAGATAATTTACTTCAATAAGACTTGCAGCTGGTGTTATGTTTTTTGAAAATGGATCATCAGACCAAAACCTTCTTGCTAAATATTCCCTTCTGCGTACATCTGCTAAATCTTCTGATATCGATCCTGGAACAAAGAAACGACGATCAATACCTAAGAACATAGGAGTTGCTATCTTTGTAATGCTATCAAAGACCATATTTGTTTTATACATTTCTTGAAGTTTTGATCTAGGTTCATCACTTCTTTTTTCCTCTAGAAATAACTCAAGCTCAGCTCTTCCAATACGAATCTTCTCGAAAAGAGTGCTAATTGAAATTTCAATTCCTTCTTCTGATTTTTTTGCGGATATTTTTATTTCTTCATCTTTGTCTAAGATGTCAACTTCAGCAGAGGAGAAATCAATTAGAGCTAATTCACTTATGTTTGGTGTTAAAAGTGCCATAATTAATCTTAGTGCTGAAGTTTTTCCAGAGCCATTAAGTCCAGTGAGGAATGTGAGGTCGTCAAAAAAATCTATGTTAAGTGGAAGATACCCATGTACATTTTCGGCACGCAATCTTGATATTTTCATTTTGATTTCAAAATATGATTTTTATGTAAGAGGTTTTTTAATTAAATTAATTTTAAATATTTTTTACGCGTAACTTATAGGGGGGGAATTTAATCCAGTCGTGGAAGATTTTTTTGACTGGACGATTTGATATTGACATGAATTTTGTAATTTATCAACTTCGATTTAAATATTTTTAAAATCGGAACCTTATTTTATGTACTTGAGATTGTTTTCTGCAATAAAGTTGGTTTTTTGCAACAGTGAATGATATTTCAACTACAATGGGCTATGTCAAAATGTAAAAATCTATTTTGTACCTTGTACCTTGTACCTTCGGCTATATTTACGCGGTAGTATATGTCGCGCTCGACACGAACGAACTCTTTGGCAGATTGCTAGGTCTTTCCCGGAGGTTACATTGTCCCACTTCACCCTGCCGGATATCACGCGTAGAATGTCGATGTTTATAAAGTAGTGCATGTTGAGCCGATATCTCTAAAGCTTAATACGACGACAATGTCAGCGCGGAAGAGAAGCAGAAGATGGTGAAGTTTATTGAAAGCAATGATGCGCTATCCGTGTTTACCACCACGGACGTGATCAAGGCTTTCCAGGAATATGTGGGCCAGCTGGAATTCGACAAGGATATCGGCGAGGCCAAGGCGTATCAGGCGCTGGGCAAGATGAAGTCGAATGTGGAGGCGTCGCGCCTGCTGGTGCGCATGATTATCGCCGTCGCTTCGTCGGATGGCAATTTCGACGCCAACGAGCAGCGCGTGGCCAGCAAGATCGCGCGCGAGCTGGGCTTGACTCCGGCGGAGTTCGAGTTGCAGTAAATGCCAGGCCAGCCGGCCCCGGCTGGCTTAACTCTTGTCCCACCACGGCGGCGTGCTTGACGACCAGGGGCACGCCATGTCCACTTCGCTGATCCTGTAGCGGATCTCGATCACCTGGCCAGGGCTGAAGGGACCGCGTTTCCAGTCGCCGGAATCAAAGACGTAGCCTTTGCCCTTGATGCAAAGACTGGTCGGATTGTTGCCGATGGGGCCGGTCGAGTGCAGGGTGACGCGCACTTCGCCGTTGGCGTCCAGCGGGGCGTCGCCGCCCATGAAGAGTGGATCCGAGCCGATGTCGCAGACACTGGTGCTGCCTATCTTGCTGCAGCGCTTGATGTACGTTTCCTGGCGCGCATTGGCCAGGTAATCGTCATGCCGCATCGGCTTGCCGTCGTCATAGGTAAAGCGCAGGACGACTTGCGTGGGCTCGCTGGCCGGATGGCGCGTGGTGCTGGTGCAGGCGGCGCTGACCAGGGCCAGCAGGGGCCAGGCCAGCAGGCGCAGGGTGCGGCGCAGGCACGTCAGCAAGCGGCTACGAATATGCTCAGATTGAAACATGGTGCTCCATGGAGTGGCTGCGGCGTCACTGCAGCGAAGGCGCCGATCATAGCACGCAGTCGTTTTTCCACGGAGCATGTTTCTAGCGGAACAGCTGCCGGTTTGCACATGGCACCGTGGCTGGCACCTGCGTGGCCGGCAGGCTGAATCAGCTACGCTTGCGTGCCGCGCAAGTGAGCAGGGCCATGCCGGCGAGCAGCATGGCGTAGGTCGAAGGTTCCGGAACCGGCGAGAGGGGATCGAGCCGCACGACTTCGCATATGCTGTCGCGGCAGCCATAGGCAGAAATCTGGCCCGCTTCGTTGATGCCGCCTACCAGGCCGAAGTACCAGCCATCCTCGCCAACGAGGTCGCTCAGGCTATACGTTTCATTGCCATCCCAAAGCATGGCCATCGTGCCAAAGTCGTTGTAGCCCAATACCCTGCCGAGGCCATCGATACCGACGGAGGTGGAGAGCCGCGATATCGTTTGATAGTTTCCATTGGCCCAGAAGAACGCTTCCGTGCCGGTCATGCCTTGACCTAACGTGGCCCAGCCCGATACCTGGCCAGCGTTGTTGATACCGACGGCATAACTCGGAGCATAATACTCGCTGACGAGCGTGGTCATCACGCCGTTGGCATACAGGGAGGCCTGGGCTTGTCCATCGGCGGCCTTTGTGTAGCCGACGACGGCCCCGGAACTGTTGATATTGAAGGCAGTGGTGCCGTTGCCGCCCGCCGCGGTGATTTCCTGATAGCCGCCGGCGCTGGAGTACACATAGGCGCGCTCCTTGCCGCTGCTGTCGTATGTGCTGAGGGCAACCTGACCGGCATCGTTGATGGCGGTCGCCTGTACTTTCTGGCCATTGACCGCGAAGGGGGTGAAGGTACCATTTTCCACATAGTAATAGGAGCGGTCGCTGGAGCCGGTGGTGGAATAGGCGATGCCCTGGCCTGTGGCATTGAGCGAACTGATCGTGATATTTCCCGGCAAGGGGGCTGATACATTCAGGGCGCTTCCCGAGGTGCTGAACCAGACATTCTGGCCCTGGGACTGTCCGACTCCAAAAATTTCCCCCCGCGAATTGATTTCTCCAGCGTACAGATGCGCAGGCGCCGAGTAGTTAAAATGCGTCAGCTTGAATTGCGGCGCCGAAACAGGTGCAGCGGACGCCGATGTGGCTGCCATTCCCACAAGCAGGGACAGTACTGATTTTCTGAAAACTTGCATGCCATTTTCCTTTTTGAAAAATGGCAATTATGCTAATTAATGGTAAAAATGTAAACCTATTTGATAATCTTATTATTAAAAAATATTTTCAAATATTTATCTTCCTTTTTAAGGAATTTGGCGGCGGTGATAGCACGCGATGGCAGCGCGAACCTGCCTGGCACTACGCTACGGTGTCGCGCTATTTATTTCTTTTACCGGCGCCGCCGCCTCAACGCGATGCCAGGCCGATGCTTTGCACGTGGGAAGGCACGATGTCGCCGCCCGACAGGTTCTGCGACGGCACCACCATCACCAGTTCGCCATCCACGCTGCCGTCATCGTTGAGGTCGATGCGCACCTTCAGCTGGCGGTCCAGCGCGACGAAGGCGTTGCGGTCGGTGGCGACGATGCGGTGCTCTTCCTGCTTGCCGATACGCGCATATTTGACAGCGCCAGCGAGGCGCAGTTCCAGGGTGTCGCCATTCGACAGATCATAGGTGCCGACGAATTTCTTGAAATCCTGGCGCATCATGTAGCGCGGATGTTCAGGCACGTCGATGCGCAGCGCGTTGCCCGGCACGGTGACGGTGTGTTCCGGTGGCAGGCTCTGCGCGGTGGCTGCCGTGCTGGCGGCGGCGAGGCACAGTAATATGCCCAGGATGATGGTTTTCATGTTGTCGTCCTCGTTGTTTGGTGGCCGCTGGCGCATGGCGCCTGCCGCCCGCCCTGATTCAATTCCTGCAGCACTTTCTTGCACAGCACCCCATAGCCCACGCCCGTGCCCCGTTTGTGTGCGGCCAGGTCGTAGCCGGCGCTGATGTCGTCCCAGGCCACGCTGCCGGGCAAGGGGCGCAAGTTCTCGTCCAGGTCCATCTCGAAATGGATGAAGCGGCCATCGGCGCTCAGCAGCTTGCCGTACACGGCGGGCATGCCGGGGTAGGCCAGTTGCAGGTCGAGCATGAGGGCCGTGCCCAGCGCCACGCCATGGCTGGCCGCGCACTGGCGCAGGGCGTCGGGCAGGGGCCGGGCGCGCCACCAGGACGCCGTCTGTCTGATGGCGGCCAGGGCCAGCGCGTTTTGCTGCTGGACAGAATATTGCTTGCTCATGGCTGCCACCCATGCGGAATGCGGCTTGGCGCCTGCCTGCCGCCTCAACGCGATGCCAGGGCCATGCTTTGCACGTGGGCAGGCACGATGTCGCCGCTGGCCAGTTTTTCAGCCGGCATCTGCATCAGCACTTCGCCGCCCACGCTGCCATCGTCGCGCAAGTCGATGCGCATGGCCAGTTGCCGGTCCAGCGCCACGAAGCTGTTGCTGCTGCTGGCGATGATGCGGTGTTCCTCCTCGCCATCGATGCGCGCATACAGGATGGCGCCGATGTTGCCCGCATTGCGCAGGTAGAGCACCTGGCCGTTCGACAGCTCATAGCCGCCACGGAACGGGGCAAACCTTTCCGCACTCATGAAATGTTTTTGTACCGGCAGTTCGATCGTCTGCAGGCGTCCGCCTGGAATGACGACGGTCTGGCTGTCGGGAAGCGTTTGTGCATTTGCCAGCAGGGCGCAGACGCCCAGGGTGCCGGCCAGGATCCATGTCTTCATTTTTTTACCCATCCTTGAACTTTGGTGCCGTCCGCTGCCGGCGCGGCGATATTGTTGGTACCAGGGAAATCGAACCGGCTGGTCCGCACGCGCTGTGGTTACCTTGGCAAGGTGCGGGCGACCGGTCTTGCCAGTGTAGGCAGGCAATATGCACCGCGCATCATCCGATCGGATGACGCGGCCTCATGCGTCAAGCACGGCCAGGTGCGCCGTGGCGCCGTGGATCAGCGCGATCAGCTCGCCCTGGCGCCGCGTATCGGTCTTCAAATAGGTGTGGTGCAGATGCGTCTTGACGGTATTGACGCTGATGCCGCCGCGCGCGGCGATTTCCTCGATGGTGGCGCCTTGCGCCAGCGCCTTGCCCACCAGCGCTTCGGCTTGCGTCAAATCAAACAGCTGGCGCAGCGCGGGAATCGACATGTTCGACTGGGCCGGATCGCGCGCGATGACGATGGCGCACGGCGGGCGCCAGGCGGGGAAGGGCGCCACCGTCAGTGCCAGCGCCTGGGCCTGGCCGCGCGGCAGGCGCAGCGACTGGCATTGCGGCGCGCCGTGCATGCTGGCGATGACCAGGCGCACGGCGCGCATCAGGGCCGGCGGTGGCCCCAGCCGCAGGGGCGCATCCAGCAAGGCATGGCCGGCACTGCTGGCGAACAGTACGCGGACGTGCTCGTCAAGCAGGAGCACGGCCGTTCCCATCGCGTCCAGCGCCGCCATGCCGCAGCGGCCCGCCAGGCGTTCCTCCTGCAAGTGCTGGCGCAGGCGCAGGGCGCGCTGCAACTGGGGTACCAGGTCCTGTAGTTGCTGCCTGGCACGCCGCTCGTGCTCTGGCGGCGTGGAGTGGCGGCAGATGGCCAGCACGGCCATGCTGTGCGCGCTGACGGGGATCATGGCAGCCAGCGGCTGGCCGGAACAGGCTGGCGCCGCCTCTCCGCCCAGCAGCTGGCCGGCCGGCTCGTCGCCGTAGAGGGTGAGGCTGGCGCTGGCGGCGTTGAAGACGCGGGCGATGTCAAGGCACAAAGCTGGCCAGCAAGAGTCATCGCCGGCCGCATCGAGCAGCTTTCCGATCAGTTCGCCCCAAACACGCTGGGCCTGGCCTGGCGCCGTCATGCTGTCCCCATTCACTGATCACACAGTATCGCCTGACGGGCCGGTATGTGACTGGGTAAGGACTGCGACGCAACGGGGGCTGGCCGCCTTCGTGTGGGGGAGGGCCTGCCGCTGCCATCTGGCCTGGGCAACTATCAAGATAGTACAAACGCTTCACCAGTGCAATGCGCAGCTGCAGCAGATTGCGGATGTCCGTCACGCACTTTCGGAAATCAAGCGTTGCAGGAGAAGGCGGGATTTTTCATCGGTGGCGCGGACATCCTGCATCCATGGGAGCAGCTCGGCGCGCCCGAATTTCTTAATCAACTTGCAATAATCTTCCGTTTCCCGCGGACAGAATGCGAGTTCCAGCAACTGAACGGTTTTCGCGGCCAAGCCACGCCGTTGCATTTCGGACAGGAGGTGGACACGTTGCTTCAAAGCCCGGGCGAAACCACTCTTGATGAGCTTCCCGAAGGGCATCTCGGGGTCTTCCATCATCACCCGGCATGCGATGCGCACGGCGCTGGCGTTCTCCTTGCGGATTTCCAGCGCCACCTGCCTGCACACCTGCGACAGACGTATCCCTTGATGCGCTATTGGCGGCCCAGGATCGAACTGGTCCAGTTTTTCTCCAAGGCATTCTTCAAGCGCTTCCAGGCTCGCGATAGGTATCATCATCAGGTTTGCTTATTGCAAGGGCCGCGGTTCGGGAACAAGGTTGGGCATGCGGCATGCCGCTCAAGCCGGCAAGCAAGGGCCAAAATGGCGCAGTGTACGAGGTTGTTGCTTTCAGAGCAAGCAAGCGGATTGTCAGGCGCACTCAACAATCCTCAGGAAACGGCGCAGGACAGGGCGCAGCGGCGACAACGCCGGATCGACGAGGGCAAGGACGCTGGCCAGAGGAACGGGCCGAAGGACGAAGAAATCCCGAAAAATGCTTAGTTTGATAGTGCTTGCTGGAATCCGCAGCAATCGGACGCATGGAAAACATATCCATAGGGTAAGCTTCGGGCCTAGCTATTTCGCAACTCTATCAAAAATACATGACCTCCATAATGATTCCCGACGTCGCCCTGGTCGACAATACCGAACAACGCACGCCGCTGGTGCTCGTGCTGGACTGCTCCGGCAGCATGGCGGGCGAACCCGTCTCGCTGCTCAACGAAGGCCTGGCCTTGCTGGAACAGGAACTCAAGGCCGATGTGATCGCCGCCAAGCGCGTGCGCATCCTCGTGATTCAATACGGCGCCCACGATGAAGCCGTGGTGGCCAGCACCTGGTGCGACGCCATGGATTTCACGGCGCCCCGGCTTGAAGCGAACGGCACCACGCCGACCGGTGCGGCTGTCGAACTGGCCCTGGCCGAGATCGAGCAGGAAAAGCAGCGTTTCCGCGCGGCGGGCGTGGCGTACACGCGGCCGTGGCTGTTTTTGATGTCGGACGGCGAGCCGACCGATCCCTGGCAGCGCGGCGCCGAGCAGGCGCGCGCGGCTGAACAGGCGAATAAAGTGGCGATCTTCCCCATCGCCGTGGGCGACAATGCGAATACCGATACCCTGGGGCAGTTTTCCAGCCGTGGCGAACGGGGCGTGAAGCAGCTGAAGGGCTTGCAGTTCCGCGAACTGTTCCTGTGGCTGAGCGCCAGCATGCAGGTGGTGTCGCAGTCGCGTCCCGGCGCGCAGGCGCAGCTGGCATCGACGGACGGCTGGTCCGTCGTGAATACGTGAAAGCCCGCTGATCCATGACTGCGGTACACAATACCTGGCGCGTGTTCGGCGCCTCCGTCACGGGCAAGGCGCATCTGGATAAAGACATCCCTTGCCAGGATGCGCACGCGCACACCGTCGTGAACGACGTTTTGGTGGCCATCGTCTGCGATGGCGCCGGTTCGGCCCGCCTCAGCGAGCAGGGCGCGCAGTTTGTTGCCGCGCAAACCGTGCAAGCCCTGGCCGGACGGCTGGAGCAGGGCGCCACCGTGCAGGATCTGCATGACGGCGCGCTGGCCGGCACCCTGGCGCAGATCCGCGCCGCGCTCGACGACATCGCCCGCGCCGCCAACGCCACCCTGGACGACTACGCCAGCACGGTGGTGGGCGTGGTCATGGGGCAAGATGCCGGCTTCTTCTTCCACCTGGGCGATGGCCTGGGCGTGGCGCAGCTGCTTGACGGCGGCGAACTGATCTCGCTGCCCGCGAACGGCGAATACGCCAACGAAACCTACTTTATCAGCGGCGAGCGCTGGCGCGAACAGCTGCGCCTGCTTGCGATTCCGCAAGCCGTGCGCGGCGTCGTGCTGATGTCGGACGGCTGCATGCCCTTTGCCATGAGCAAGAACAATGCAGCGCTGTACGCGCCGTTCATGGATGCCGTGCAAGGCTATCTGCGCACGGTCGAGAGCAGCGAGCTGGGCAATGCGGCGCTGGCATCCACCCTGGCCGACCCGCGCACGCACCAGATCACGGGCGACGACAAGACCCTGCTGCTGGCCTTGCGCGCATGAGCCGGAAGCAGGGAGTCACGCCCGGTCTGAGTCCGGGCGGCAAGATATGGCTGGATAAGGTCCGCAGCCTGGTACTGGGCAAACTCGTCAAGAGCGGCGGCGCGGGCAGCGTGTACCTGTTGCCCGGCGCGCCCGCGCAGGTTGCCAAGCTGTACCACCCGCACCTGGACCGGGCCGCCAACCGGCGCAAGCTCGAAGCGATGCTGGAACTGTCGCCCGAATTGCCCGACCAATTGGAAAACGGCAAGCGCTATGTGCAGATCGCCTGGCCGCAAGCGGCCGTGTTCGACGGCCAGGGCGGCTTTGCCGGTTTCGTCATGCCCCTGCTTGACATGGCGCAGACGGCGGAACTGGAACAGATCATGCAGGAGCGGCAAGCGCGCGCGGCGGGCTTGCCCACGGGACTCGGGCCCAAGCTGACCCTGGCCGCCAACCTGGCCGCCGTCATCGATGCGCTGCACCAGCAGCAGCATTACGTGGTCGACCTGAAACCCGTGAACCTGCGCTTTTACCGCGATTCGCTGTACATCGCCATGCTCGATTGCGACGGTTTCAGCATCCAGGGCCATGCCGAGCGTTTTCCTGCCGAGCAATTCACGGCCGACTACCTGGCGCCGGAATTCCAGCGCAAGGGCATGCCTGCGGGCACGGAAATGGCGCAAGACCGCTTTGCCCTGGCCGTCGTCATCTTCCAGTTGCTGAACTTTGGCATCCACCCGTACAGCGGGCGGCCCGGCAATGCGCAAGTGGCGACCGACATTCCCGGCCGCATCCGCGACGGTTATTACGCGTATGGCGTGAAGCGCCACAAGCTGCTGGCGCCCAACGCCACCAGCGGCCACGCGCTGATGCCGCCCGAGCTGCGCGCCATGTTCGACCGCGCGTTTTCCCAGTCGCCAAACTCCCAGCGGCCATCGGCGGCTGATTGGGCACAGTTGCTGCGCGGTTATGCGCAGCGCAGCGGCGGCAAGTTGACAGTGTGCGCCGTGAATCACGAACATCAGCATTTTGCGGGCCACGGTTGCGCGGCCTGCGCGCGCGACAAGGTCATCGGCGCGGCCGCGCAAGCTTCGGCTCAGGCTCAGGCTTCGGCGCAGGCAAGGCAGGCGCCGCCGCCGCGGCGTCCGCGTACCTTGCCTGGCAACGCCGCGCCGGCGCCGGCCGCGCAAGGCCAGTCCGCCGTGTCGGACACGGGCTGGGTGGTCATCGTCATCCTGATTGTGTTCTTCGTGATCGGCTTTGCGATCTGGACCGCCGTACCGGACGATGTGCAAAAGAAGACCGGGCAGCAAGCCACGACGGTGCCAGTAGCCGGGCTGGAACAGTTGGACTGGCATGCGCGCAAGGCCGGTGCATTGCAGCAGTCGGACGTGCGGCGCGCCGTGCGCAACTTGTCGCAAGCCATGGGCAAGGGCGACGATGCCGCCATCGGGCGGGGCTTGCAACTGCTGTACCGCAGCGAGCGGGAAAAGTCGTCGGGCTACAGCGGTGACCTGGCGCGCGCGCGCTTGCGCACCTCGATGATGGAAAGCATGGGCTGGTTGCCCGGCTATCAGTCCAGCTTGTCCGATACCTATCTCGACTTGCTGCAAGCCGATCCGCGCGACCACCTGGCCGCGGCGGCGCTGGCCCGCACGCATCTGAGCCTGAATGAGCCGCAAGCGGCGCGCCAATACTTCGAGCAAGCCGTGTGGGCCCGTCCGACCGATGGCGTGGCCTGGCTCGGCATCGCCGCCACGGCGCTGCTGCGCGGCGGTGGCGGCGAGCAGGATGCCGCCAACCTGGTGGCGCTGGCGCAAGTGACGGCGCAGCGCCATGCGGCGCAGAATGCCATGCCGGCCGAAGAAGGCGAAGCAGCCGACAACGGCGTCGAGCGCACGGCCAGCCGCATGGAGCGCGCGGCCAATATGCTGCGCCTGGTGCAGCCGGGCGCCTATCCGAAGCGCTGGGACAAGGCGCTGGCCGACGGCGCCTTGCTGGCAAAGAGGCTGGCAGCCTTGCCGGCGCCGCCAGACCAGGGCGCCAGCGTACAGCGCGACAGCATGGCCACCGTCGCCTACCGCGTGTTGAGTGAGGCGCAGGCCAGCGGCGAAAGCCGCCTGACCTTGTCCATCGCTGCCGATGGCAGCCTGACCGCTGCGCGGGCCGAGCAATTCATGGAGCCCATGCTCAACAAGGTCATCCTGGATAGCCTGAAGAGCTGGACTTTCAACCCGTCCGTGAAAAATGGACAATTCCAGGACGGCAAGGTTGACGTGCTGGTGCGCTACCGCAACGGTCGGGTCAGCTTTGTGCCGGCCGGTGTGGCCGCCACGACGGAAAATTAAAGGAATAGCATGAAAATCAAGACCTTATGCGCGCTGCTGGGCGCTTGCCTGCTGACCCCGGGCCTGGCGCAGGCGGACATCGTGCAGCGCCAGGTGCTGGCAAGCATGGCCAGCGAGCAAGATAGCGAAGGCGGCGACGTGTTCACTATCGCGGGCACGACGGCCTGCGGCGGCAAGCAGATCCGCATGGATGCCCGCTCGGTGAACCTGGACGAGGCGCCGTACGAAGCACTGAAAGCCGATCTGGCCCGCCACATCCGCAGCAAGACGCCCATGCTCGTCACCCTGAAAAAATGCCCCGAGGATGCGAGCGTGCCCATCGTGCGCCAGATCGCCGCCTGCACGCCAGCAGCCTGCACCGATGGCCGGGCGCGGCTGTATCTGCACGAAGGTTTCTACCCCATCGAGCAGGAAAAGGCGCCCAACGTGCTGCTGTTGCCCTTGCCGAAAGGCAAGCTGCCAGGCACGTGGAAGGTCGATATCTATAGCGTCGCCGGCCACAAGCTGCGCCTGTCCGGGCAAGCCAACCGCGCCGATTATGCCTCCGGCGAGCTGGTGGGCGGCTATGTCACGTATTACCCGAATGGCAAGATCGAAAAACAGGTGGCGCAGGATGGGCAAGGCCGCCAGCACGGCATCGGCAGCAAGTATTATCCTGACGGCACCCTGGAGCTGCGCGGCAACTGGCGCCACGGCTTGCCTGAAGGCGAACACCAGTTGTATCACGCCACGGGCAAGCTGCGCGAAACGAGCAGCTACCGCGATGGCAAGCAGCTGGACGGCCCCAAGCAGATCTCGGCTGAAAATGGCAAGCCGAGCACGAGTTATGTACTGCGCGGCGGCAAGATGGAAGGCGAGATGCTCACGTATTTCCCTGATGGAAGCATTTCCAGCCGCTCCGCAATGAAGGAGGGGAAATACAATGGTTTGACGACAAACTATTACCCTGATGGCGCCGTGCGCGGCACCATGACCTTGCGCAATGACTTGCCCACGGGCGAGGCGCTGGAATTCTATCCGGACGGTAAGGTGCAAAGCCGCCAGCAGTATGCCGACGATGGCGGCTTGCTGAGCCTGCAGCGCTACAGCCCGCAGGGCGTGCTGGTGCTGGCGCGGCGGTGGGATGCGCAATTGCGCGAGCAGGGCACATCGCGTTCGTGGTACGCGAGCGGCAAGCCCGAGCAATCGATCGAGTACGTGAACGACCGGCGCGACGGCTGGAGCCGCATCTGGCGCGAAGATGGCAGCCTGAAAAGTGAGTGCCGGTATGTGGCCGGCAAGGCCCAGGGCGGCTGCGGCGAGCCGTTGCCATCGCAGGAACTGGAACGCAAGGAGCAGGCATGGCGCGCATTGTGAAGCACGTGCTTGGCGCCATGCTGCTGTGGCCGGCGCTGGCCAGCGCCGAGATCGAGCAGCGCCAGGTCGTCAGCGCCATTGCGGCGGCGGCCGGCGGCGATGTGCTGACCCTGGCCAGCGACAGCGGCTGCGGCGGGCGCCAGGTGCGCATGGATGCCCGTTCGGTCGGGCTGGATGCGGCGCAATACGCGGCCATGAAGCAGCAGCTGGCGCCGCTGATACGCGACGCGACGCCCTTGCTGATGCGCATCCTGTCGTGTCCGGCGCCGGGCGCAGCGGCGGCCATGCCCGAAGTTAGCAAACTGGGCGGCTGCGAGCCGCAAGCGTGTGCCGATGGCAAGGCGCGCCTGTACCTGAACCACAATCTGCGGCGAAGCGAAGTGAAGGAGCATGCGCGCTATGCGCTCGTCGTGCCGCTGCCGCCAGGTAAGACACCGGGCACCTGGCAAGTCGCGGTATTCCACGTGCGCGAAGGCGAGCCGACGCGGCTGTCGGGCCAGGTCGACGGCCCCGATTACCTGCGCGGCAAGCTGGTGGGCAACTACAGCATGTATTATCCGCATGGACAGCTGGAAATGCAGGTGGAGCAGGACGGGCGCGGCGTGCAAGAGGGCATGCAGACCCGCTACTATCCGGACGGCCAGGTTTCCATGCGCGGCACGTGGCGCAATGGCGTGCAGGAGGGCGAGGAGCAGACTTATCACCAGAGTGGCAAGCTGATCGAGTCGCGCACCTACCGCAACGGCGCCCGCGCCGATGGTGTGGTGGAAACGTTCGATGAAAACGGCAAGCTGCGCACGCGCATGACGCGGGTCAAGGGCGAGACGGACGGCGAGCTGCTGCTGTTCTATCCCGACGGCAGCGTGGAAAGCCGCAGCCTGTATGTCAACGGCATCAGGACGGGACCGGGCACGGAATATTTTCCGGATGGCAAAGTGCGCAGCACCGGCAGTTATGCCGATGGCAAGCCTGCCGGCGACAGCGTCGAATATTACCCGGACGGTAAAATCGCCAGCAAGCGCACGCACAGCGGCCACTACGTATTGCGCAGCGAGCAGCGCTTCAGCCGGGCCGGCGTATTGATCGTGGACAAACGGTGGAACGCGGGCGGGCGCGAGGAGGGCGCCTTGCGCTCGTGGTATGCCGATGGCAAGCCGCGCCAGCTGATCGAATACGTGAACGGCGAGCGCCAGGGCTGGACCCGGCACTGGCGGGAAGATGGCAGCCTGGAAAGCGAATGCCGCTATGTGGCGGACGAGCCGCAGGGGGAGTGTATGGGCGAGTCGGCCAAATTTTCGTATACGGAAGATGGCATACACATAGACTAGGCGGCGGGCCGGTCAGGTCTTTTATCGGCCTGCGATCAAACGGGCATAGCGGTAATCTGGGATCAGCAACGGTTCAATATCTGCTCTCCAAACCCAGGCTGCGATATCACGCGGAGTTTCTTCCTGCGTAAAATCAGCAAAGAATTCCCGCAGGCTGGTGATGGCGATCAGAAAGTCTTCGGCGCCTAGCAATTGAAAGGAATACACCTCCTGGGTGATGAATTCTCCGCTTGTTATGCTGGACAATATTTCATGGTTGGAACTCAATACCTCATCGAAAATGGCGCCAAACACACGCCATAGTGCATCATCGATACTGGCCCAGGACAGGTTTTCGGCCGAGGGCGGATGTTTGGGGTCAAGAAGACCGATAACAATAACACCCATGGATCAGTTCACTGCCACAAGGGCGCTACTGGTAGGCACAGCGTGGAGCCAGGCCGCAATGTTGCGCGAAATGAATAGCGCCACCACCATCCAACTAGCGACATTGTCGTCCCATGAGATGAACGACTGCTTCTGGCCGCTTGAAGCCACCTCAAATTGCATACCTGTTCCGAGCAGCGGCCTCAAGTTCAGACTGCGGCAAGCCTGCTTGCCGCCAAAACTCAAAAAAATACTCCAATGTTTCGGCAGAAGCGCCACTATCCATGGGATGCAAGACGCATATGGCCGTTCTTATTTTCAAAACGTCCGGCTCGTCCGATTGGTCTCGTCCTTCAATTGCTCGCCAGAGACGTACACGCTCGGCGATGACTTCCTCAGCCGTCGCCGCACCGGTCATGTATCGATACACCACCGCTGCCGCTGACCTGGCAACCGCTGGCAATTGGGCAGTCACTCTGCCGATAGCCTCAATCATGAAGCGCTGCGCTAAAGATTGTTCTGCAGGGTCATCCAGGTCCACCGCGGATGCAATCGCATCAAAAAGTCTCTTATTCAACATTTGCATTCAGTCTTGGTGATTGCGCGATGCCTGCAGCTGGGGGACCTCTGGCAAATGGCGTTCCCCCAAGACGCAGACTGGGGTCGTACCCTCAGGGTACGACCCCGGACCTGGCATGGGTTCCATGATGGAAGGGCCTGGCGGTTTACCGATGCGGCGGCGTCAGCACGCTGGCGATGGCCTTGGGTAACGTTTCCGGATAGTCTCGGCTGAAGTGCAGGCCGCGGCTTTCGCGGCGGGACAGGGCGCTGTTGACGATCATCGAGGCCACGTCGACGAGGTTGCGCAATTCCAATAAGTCGTGCGTGATGCGGAAGTTGCGGTAGTACTCGTCGATTTCTTCCTTCAAGAGCGCAATGCGGTGCTGGGCCCGCTCCAGGCGCTTGGTCGTGCGCACGATGCCCACGTAATTCCACATGAAGCGGCGCAGCTCGTCCCAGTTGTGGGAAATCACCACTTCCTCATCCGCATCCGTGACGCGGCTTTCATCCCAGTCGGGCAGGTAGGGCGTGCCCAGCTTTTCCTTGCTTTCGATATCCTGCGCGCAGGCGCGGCCGATGACGATGCATTCCAGCAAGGAATTGCTCGCCAGGCGGTTCGCGCCATGCAGGCCCGTGCAGGCCGTTTCGCCCACGGCGTACAGGCCCGGCAAGTCGGCGCGGCCGGACAAATCCGTCACGACGCCGCCGCAGGTGTAGTGGGCAGCCGGCACGATGGGAATCGGCTGCTTGGTGATGTCGATGCCCAGTTCCAGGCAGCGCGCGTAAATCGTCGGGAAGTGTTCGATGAGGAATTCGGCCGGCTTGTGGCTGATATCGAGGTGCACGTAGTCGAGGCCCCGTTTCTTGATCTCGAAGTCGATGGCGCGCGCCACCACGTCGCGCGGCGCCAGTTCGGCCCGCTCGTCGTGGGCCAGCATGAAGCGCGTGCCTGCTGCCGCGCCCGCTTCGGGCGGCAGTTTCAGCAAGCCGCCTTCGCCACGGATGGCTTCGGTGATCAGGAACGATTTCGCGTACGGGTGGTACAGGCACGTGGGGTGGAACTGGATGAATTCCATGTTCGACACGCGGCAGCCGGCGCGCCAGGCCATGGCGATGCCGTCGCCGCTGGCCGTGTCGGGATTCGTTGTATATAAATACACCTTGCCGGCGCCGCCTGTGGCCAGCACGGTGTGCTCGGCGGCAAAGGTGTGCACCTTGCCCGTTTGCTCATCCTGCACGTACAGGCCGTGGCAATGGGGCTGGGCGTTGCGCTGGGCCGGCTTCATGCCCAGCTTGTCGGAGGTGATCAGGTCGATGGCGCAATGGTGTTCGAACAGGCTGATGTTCGGGTGGGCGCGCACCTTTTCTTCCAGGGTCACTTGCACGGCGTGCCCGGTGGCGTCGGCCGCGTGGATGATGCGGCGCTGGCTGTGGCCGCCTTCGCGGGTCAGGTGGAAACCCAGCTCGGCCGAGGCGTCGCGCGTAAACGGCACGCCTTGCTCGATCAGCCATTCGATCGCTTCGCGGCCGTGCTCGACGATGTAGCGCGTGGCGCTCTCGTCGCACAGGCCGCCGCCCGCGATCAGGGTGTCTTCGATGTGCTGCTGGTGGCTGTCGCCCGAGTCCAGCACGGCCGCGATCCCGCCCTGCGCCCAGTTGCTGGCGCCATCGAGCAGCGCGCGTTTGGAAATGATCGCGACGGTGCGCGTCTCAGCTAAATGCAGTGCAACCGATAAACCCGCCAGGCCACTGCCGACAATCGCTACATCAAATTTCATGACATTTATCTTTTTTTAGGGGAAGCATACTATATGCCATTTCCCCACATTCGGTAATGTGTTGAGATAAATTCTGCAAGCGAAAGATAGCCGGGGCCGTAGCTTGTGGCGCATCAATGTCTTCGCGGAACAGTTCGCCATCATGGCAAGACAGCAGCAGGCCGCCCTGTGCGCGGCCTGGTGCTTTTTGCCGCAGGAGGAACCGTGATCCGCATCTTCAGCCATTATGTCTCGAAAACAGCGTTTATCTTGCTGTTGCTGGAAATCCTGATCCTGCTGCTGTCGGCCACCCTGACATCCTTGCTGTGGCTGGCGGACGGCAGCCGCGTGCTGCGCGTGGGCGAGATCTACCTGTCGTCCGCCATCTTTGCGCTGGTCATCGTCCTGAGCATGAGCGCGCTGGGCATGTACCAGCACCGCTCGCGCGAAGACATCCGCAACACCTTGTTGCGCATCCTTCCGTCGTTCGCGCTGGGTTTTGCCGTACTCAGCGTCCTGATACGCTTCATTCCTGCGCTGCAATTCGGGCGCGGCAGCGCGATGATCTTCGGCCTGGGTGCCATCGGCGTGCTGCTGGCGCGCCTGGTGGTGTTCAAATCCTCGCAATCGGCGCTGATGGAAGGCCGGCTGATCCTGGTGGGCGGCGGGGCGCTGGCGCGCGAATGCATGGATTTGGCGGCCAGCAAGATCGGTTTCCACCAGTTTACCGTCGTCGGCTGCGTCGATGTGGCTGGAGAGCAATGCTGCGTTCCCGCCTCGGCCTTGCTGCCGGCCGGACCCTCGCTGCTGGCCACGGCCCAGCGCCATGCCGCGCATGAGATCGTCGTGTCCGTCAGCGACCGGCGCAATGGCGCGTTTCCTGCCAAGCAACTACTGGAATGCGCGCTCGGCGGCGTGAAAGTCATCGACGCGGCCACGTTCTTCGAGCGCGAAGCATGCCAGATCCGCATCGATTCCTTGCAACCGAGCTATCTGATCTATGGCGGCGGCTTCGACCAGAGTTTTTTCCGCGCCGCCTCGAAGCGCCTGTTCGACCTGGCTGCCAGCAGCGTCATCTGCCTGGCCGCGCTGCCCGTGATGCTGGCGACGGCCCTGTGCATCCGCCTGGAAGACGGCGGCCCCGTGTTTTACCAGCAGGAGCGGGTGGGGCGCGACGGCTTGCCCTTCAATGTGCTGAAATTTCGCAGCATGCGCTGCGATGCGGAGCGCGACGGCAAGCCCATCTGGGCACTGGACAACGATGCACGCATCACGCGCGTGGGCAAGCTGATCCGCAAGCTGCGCATCGACGAATTGCCGCAGATGCTCAATGTGTTTCGCGGCGAGATGAGTTTTGTCGGCCCCCGTCCCGAGCGCGCGTATTTTGTCGAGCAGCTGAAGGAGCAGGTGCCGTACTACAACATTCGTCACAATATCAAGCCCGGCATCACGGGCCTGGCGCAGGTGCGCTACCAGTATGGCGCCTCCGTCGACGACGCCGTCAAGAAGCTGCAATACGATTTGTATTATGTGAAAAACAATAGCCTGTTCCTCGACTTGCTGATCCTGCTCGACACGGTGCAGGTGGTGCTGTTTGGCAAGGGCAGCCGATGATGCGGGAACAGTCGGCCTGGCTGGCGGCGGCCGATGCGGCGGCTCTCAGCCATGGCCTGGCGTCACTGGCCTTTTTCGTGCTGGCGCTGCTGCTGATCAGCAACTGGCGTGCGCGGCAGAATGTGCGCGCCTTGCTGGTCGCTTGCCTGGCGACGGGCGGCTGGGCCACGGGCACGGTGGTGCTGGTGCTGCTGGGGCAGCGCATTTCGCTGGCCGGCGATGCGCTGGAATTGCTGCGCACCCTGGCCTGGTTGGTGTTTTTGCTGCTGCTGATCGAACCGTCGCGGCCCCGCTTGCGCCTGGTGCTGGCCGGCATCGTCCTCACGGCCCTGGCGCCCGGGCTGTCCGCGCTGGCCTCGTCGTGGCTGGCGCTGCCTTTGCCGGCGCGCATCATCGCCAGCGTCAGCCGTTTGCTGCTGGCCGTGCTGGGCATGTTGCTGGTGGAACAGTGGTACCGCAACACGCCGCCCTTGAAACGCTGGGGCATCAAGTTTGCATGCCTGGGCGTGGGCGGTCTGTTTGCCTACGATTTCTATCTGTACAGCGACGCCTTGCTGTTTCGCGCGGTCAACGATGACATCTGGGCCGCGCGCGGCATCGTCGACGCCCTGTGCGCGCCGCTGCTGGCCGTCTCGGCGGCGCGCAATCCGGGCTGGGCGCTGGGCTTGTCCGTCTCGCGCCAGATGCTGTACCGCTCGGCCGCCTTGCTGGGCTCGGCCATCTACCTGCTGGCCATGGCGGCCAGCGCCTATTATTTGCGCTATTTCGGCGGTACCTGGGGTTCCTTGATGCAGATGGCTTACCTGGGCGGCGCGGCCCTGCTGCTGGCGGGCGTGCTGTTTTCCGGCAGCCTGCGCGCCAAGCTCAAGGTGACTATCAATAAACATTTTTACAATGCCATCTTCGACTACCGCGAGGAATGGCTGCGGTTTACGCGCGCGCTGTCGGAAAACGGCCCGGCCCTGGGCGAACGCACGATACAGGCCATGGCGCAGCTGGTGGAAAGCCGCGCCGGCGCGCTGTGGATACTGCGCGAACAGGGCCTGTTTGCCCCGGCCGCCAGCTGGAACTGGCCACCGAGCACGTGGAGCGAGCCGGCGTCCGGCAGCCTGTGCCAGTTCCTGGAGGCAAGATTGTGGGTGATCGACGTGCCCGACTGCCAGCGCGATCCGCGCCAGTACGGCGGCCTGCTGTTGCCGCCCGCGCTGCTGGCGCTGCCCGACGTGTGGCTGCTGGTGCCGCTGATGCTGCATGGCCAGCTGTTCGCCTTCGTGGCGCTGGCGCGGCCCCGCACGCACATCGGCCTGAACTGGGAAATCCTCGATGTGCTGAAGATTGCCGGCAGCCAGGCCGCCAGCTACCTGGCGCACCGCGAATCGCTCGATACCCTGACGGTGGCGCGCCAGTTCGATTCGTTCAACCGCATGTCCACGTTCATCGTGCACGACCTGAAAAACCTGGTGTTTCAATTGTCGCTGTTACTCAGCAATGCGGAAAAGCACCGCGCCAATCCCGCTTTCCAGGAAGACATGCTGGGCACCTTGGACCATTCCGTGCAGAAAATGAAGACCCTGCTGCAGAAGCTGGCGCGCGGCGAGGCGCCGGAAGCGCCGGCGCCGCTGCTGCTCGACGGCTTGCTGCGCCAGGCCGTGGCCGCCAAGGCCAGCCTGGCGCCCGCGCCCCGGCTGGAAATCGTCGACGGCGAGCTGACGGTGCTGGCCAACCGCGCGCGGCTGGAACGGGTGCTGGGCCACTTGATCCAGAACGCCATCGAGGCCACGGCCAGCGACGGCAAGGTGGCCGTGCGGTTGCGGCGCGAACAGCACACGGCCGTGGTCGAGCTTGACGATACGGGGCAGGGCATGAGCGAACAGTTCATCCGCGAGCGCCTGTTCAAGCCGTTTGACACGACCAAGACGGCGGGCATGGGCATCGGCGTGTTCGAAAGCCGCGAATACCTGCGCGAGGTGGGCGGCAGCCTGGAAGTGCGCAGCGAACCGCAGGTGGGCACGACGTTCCGCGTGATCCTGCCGCTGCACGCGGCCTAGCAAAGGAGTGCCATGGGCAAACAGAAACTGCTGGTCATCGAAGACGATCCCGGCCTGCAAAAGCAGCTGCACTGGAGTTTCGACGGCTACGAGGTGTTGCTGGCGGGCGAGCGCGAGGCGGCGCTGGCGCTGGTGCGGCGCCACCAGCCGGCCGTCGTGACGATGGACCTGGGCTTGCCGCCCGACCCGGACGGCGCCACGGAAGGCCTGGCCACCCTGCAACAAATCCTTGCGCTGGCGCCGGACACGAAAGTCATCATCCTGTCGGGCAACCAGGAGCGCGCGCATGCCTTGAAAGCCATCGCGCTGGGCGCCTACGATTTCCACCAGAAACCGTTCGAGGCCGACATGCTGGGCCTGGTCATCGCCCGCGCGTTTTACTTGCACGCGATGCAGCAGGAAAACCGCCGCATGCTGCAGACGCAGGCCGATTCGCCCCTGGCCGGCATCGTCAGCCGCGATCCCGGCATGCTCAAATTGTGCCGCAGCGTGGAAAAGGTGGCGCCTTCGTCGGCCAGCGTGATGCTGCTGGGCGATTCGGGCAGCGGCAAGGAACTGATCGCGCGGGGCTTGCATGCGCTGTCGAGCCGCCATGCGCAGCGCTTCGTTGCCATCAATTGCGCGGCCATCCCCGAAAACCTGCTGGAAAGCGAGCTGTTCGGCTATGAGCGGGGGGCGTTTACGGGCGCGGCGCGGCAAACCCTGGGCAAGATCGAACTGGCCCACGGCGGCACCTTCTTCCTTGATGAAATCGGCGACATGCCGATGGCGCTGCAGGCGAAACTGCTGCGCTTCCTGCAGGAGCGAATCATCGAACGGGTGGGCGGACGGGCCGAGATCGCCATCGACGTGCGCATCGTCTGCGCCACGCACCAGGATGTAAAGGTGCTGGCGGAGCAGGGACGTTTCCGCGAAGACCTGTTTTACCGCCTTAGCGAAATCGTGCTGCGCATTCCGCCCCTGCGCGAGCGGGCCGGCGATGCGGCCTTGCTGGCCCATCATTTCAAGAACAAGTTCTGCGCCAGCGAAGGGCGCGGCAGCCTGCACTTCAGCGCGGGCGCGCTGCAGCTGATCGAAAGCTATGGCTGGCCCGGCAATGTGCGCGAAGTGGAAAACTGCATCAAGCGGGCCGTCATCATGAGCGACGGGCCGCAGATCGCCGCCGACGACCTGGGCTTGCCCGCCAGCGCCCAGGCGGCGCCCCAGGATGAACCGCTGAACCTGCGCCAGGCCCGCGAAGGGGCCGAATACAAGGTGATGGTGCGTGCGCTGGCGCGGGCCGACGGCAATATCGCCAGGGCGGCCGAACTGCTGGGCGTGAGCCGGCCCACCCTGTACGACCTGATGAACCACCACGGCATCAAGTAGCGTGCGGATACTGATGTGTATCAAATATCAAGATTGTGTAAGGCGACGCACATACGCTGGCGCCGCCGTGGCGCATCCTAGCCTCATCAACAACGAGGAGGCGCCATGAATGCGATCAGTTTATTAATGCAGGACCATAAGGCCGTCAAAGCCCTGTTTGCCCAATATGAAGGCTTGAGCGACCGCTCGTTTGCCACCAAGAAAAAGTTGGCCGACCAGATTTGCCAGGAACTGACCGTGCACACGCAGCTGGAAGAAGAAATCTTCTATCCAGCCGTGCGCCGTCCCATCCACGACGGCGACCTGATGGATGAAGCCCTCGTCGAGCACGCGAGCGCCAAGGAACTGATCGCGCAAATTGCCGCGATGGACCCGGCCGACGACCTGTACGACGCCAAGGTCAAGGTCCTGTCCGAGCAGATCGAACACCACGTCAAGGAAGAAGAGGGCGACATGTTTCCCATGGTGCGCCATACGGGCGTCGACCTCGATGCGCTGGGCCGGGAAATGGCCGCGCGCAAGGAACAGCTGACGGGCGTTGCCGCCTGAACTGCATAAAAAATCAACAACCAAGGGAGTATTTCATGCAAGCTACACAATTGTCCGTATCGGACCTGAACAACCCGGGCGTCTCCTGGGGCGCCGTGCTGGCGGGCGCTGCCGCGGCGGCCGCCTTGTCCTTCATCCTGCTGATCCTCGGCGTGGGCCTGGGCCTGTCGTCCGTGTCGCCGTGGTCGTTCAACGCCACGGCCATCGGCGTGTCGAGCATCGCCTGGCTGGCCTTCATGCAGCTGGCCGCCGCCGGCATCGGCGGCTACATGGCGGGCCGTTTGCGCGTGAAATGGAGTTCCATTCACACGGATGAGGTGCATTTCCGCGATACGGCGCACGGCTTGCTGGCCTGGGCCATGGCTACCCTGATCACCGTGGCCGTGCTGGCCGGCGGCACGCGCGCGGTCCTGAGCGGCGCCATCGATGCGGGCAGCGGGGCGGCGGCGGCGGTTGGCCCGGCCGTAGGGGCGGGCGCAGCGGCAGCGGGCGCCGGGGCTGTTGGCGCCAAGGCGGGCGAGGGCGGCGGCAGCGCCAATCCGCTCGATTATTTCTCGGACATGCTGCTGCGCGCCGCACCCGCGCCCGCTGCCGCCACCGGCACGCCGGCGATGGCGAACCCCGGCGTGACGCTGGCCGACCAGCGCGTGGAAATCGGCAAGATCTTCGCCACCAGCCTGTCCACGGGCAGCCTGGCCGCCGATGACCGCGCCTACCTGGGCCAGGTCGTGGCCAGCCGCACGGGCTTGACGCAAGCGGAAGCGGAAGCGCGCGTCGACGCCGTCTACGGCCGCGCCGCCAAGGCTGCCGCCGATGCCAAGGCGGCTGCCCGGCAAGCGGCGGAAACGGCCCGCAAGGCCGGTGCCCACACGGCATTGTGGATGTTCGTCGCCTTGCTGCTCGGCGCTTTCGTGGCCAGCCTGGCGGCAACGTTCGGCGGCCGCCAGCGCGACCATGAGCGCGTGCTGCGCCACGTCACCATCTGAATCCCTACCTATTAGTTAAATCAAGGAGTCTGCCATGCGTTCCATCCTCTTGCTGCTGTTGGGCATTCCACTGCCCATCGTCATACTGATCGCCCTGTTCGTCCGCTAAGCGGGCCAACATGAGAAAACCGGCGCCCGCTGCAAGGTGGGCGCCGGTTTTTGCGTGAAAGCGGCCGCATGTGTAAGATGGCGCCATCTTTCCACCGAGACTATCCATGAACGTGAGCACCATCCGCCCCTTGCTGAAAACCGCCGCCATCGCCGCCTTTGCCTGCAGCGTGCTGGCCGCGTGTTCCACCCTGATCGGCCCGCGCGACGTGAATGTGTCGCTCAGCAAGATGCAGCAAGGCCTGGAGCGCCGCTTTCCCATCGACAAGCGCGTGCTGTCCGTGCTGGACGTCAAGCTGACGCATCCGCAACTGTCCTTGCAGCCCGAGCGCGAACGGGTGGCCTTGAGCGTGGACGCCAGCGTGATGCCGCCGTTCATCCGCCAGACCTGGCGCGGCAGCCTGGCCATGTCGGGCCGCCTCGTGCTCGACGCGCAGCGCAACGCCGTGTACCTGAGCGAAGCGAGCGTGGACAAGGTGAGCATCGACGGCATGGACGAGTCGCAGCAGCGCCAGTTCGCCAAGGTGGCCAGCCTGGTGGCCGACCAGCTCATGCATGAAACGCCGATCTACACGTTCAAGCCCGACGAGCTGCGCTATGCAGGCGTGCAATTCGTGCCGACGCAGCTCAGGACCACGGGCAATGGCTTGACGGTGACGTTCGAGCCGGTGAAGTAGGCTAGGCCCGGAACGCGGGCACAGTGACAGGCGTGGCCGTGTTATTGCGCGGCGTCGCTTCTTCATGGAACAGGTCCGCCAGGTAGTCGCACAGCGCATCGGCGCTGATATCGTCGGGGACGATAAAATCGGCGGGCCGGCGCTTGCCTTCCGTCCCCAGATAGAAGGCGCGCCAGGCGCCCGGGTTGCCCCGGATGGCAATCAAGGTGCCGAAGATATTGAATCGGAATTCCTGCATCGGGCGGCTCCATGAAATAGCTGGCTGAATAATGTGGCGCAGTGCCGGCATCGCTGCCGGAGAGAGGAAGCGCGCTGATTCCCTCGATCTGGCTTGGATATTTGTTGTGCTATAGTAACATTTACTTATCTTGGAGCGGGCGATGGTCACTATAAGCACGGCAGGCATCCAGCCTGGGCAACTGTCTGCCGCCGAAGGCAGGAAGACCTTGTCGCCGGACAATGCACCAGCCCCGCAAGCACCAGCCGGCGTCGGCGCCGTGGCGGACGAGGTCGTGATCTCGACCCTGGCTGGACGCCTGTCGACGGCCGCGACAGCCACCGGCGCCGCCATCGAGGGACGCGATCATTCGGCGCTGGGTGCATGGGTGAATGACAATATCAGCAGTATTCTCTATCCGCTGGACGCCGGACACAAGGCGGCAGCCGCACGGCAGTTGCCGCAACCGAATGACGCGGCATCGGCCAGGTCGGCCGCCGCGGCGACCGCGTTTATCGATGACAGGGGTCCCAATCCGTTTGCCGGGCTATCGCGTGAGCAATTGGCCACCATCACGCACGACGACAGCGGGACATTTACCGTCAACGAGCGGCGCGCCGCCTTTACGCAGGCCTATGATGAAGAGCAAGCCTGGCGCAGCCAGGTCGTGGCGCAAGCCATGCAGGAATACAATACTACCGGCAAGATGACCAACTTCTTCAAGTCGGCGCTGGCGCATTTCAATGAACTGCCGCAGCTGGAACAGGCGCAATACCCAGGCAATTATGCCAGCGACCTGCAAGATAAAATCAAGCTCGATTTTAACTATTTCAACCACGCGGCCGGAGATGCGCCCGCAACGCCCGGTTCGCTTGCGGACATGCTGAAGCATCAGGGTGCCAGGCAAGGCGCAGACCTGTTTGATCTCCTGAGCCGCTGATCACTGGAATTGCTCAACGGACATTGTTTCTCCGCAAGCAGGCGGACTATAATCCTGCCTCCCATGCCTGGACACAGCATGTTCCCCAACATGAAGTTAAAACAATTAAAGGAATCTTCGTGAAACGTTCACTCATCAGCGCCGCCTGCTGCGCCTTGCTCGCCCTATCTTCGCCATCGCTGTACGCCCAAGCCGCCAATGCTGCCGCGCCCGTCTCCGGCATCGACCTGAAAACCCTGGACCCCGCGGTCAGCCCCAGGGATGATTTCTACGGCTACGTCAACGGCGTGTGGACCCGCAATACGGAAATCCCGGCCGACAAATCCGTCTGGGGCACGTATATCGAATTGCGCGAAATCGCGCAAGGCCAGCTGCGCGGCCTGATCGATGCCACCGTCAAGAACCCGGGCAAGCCCGGCAGCGAGGCGCACAAGATCGCCGACCTGTACACGAGCTTCATGAACGACAAGGCGCGCGATGCGGCCGGCTTCAAGCCCCTGAAGGCCGAGCTGGCCCGCGTCGCCGCCATCAAGGACAAGAAGGACTTGCCGGCGCTGTTTGCTTATTTGCAAGGCAATGGCATCCAGACGCCGTTTTCCGCCTATGTGGCGCCCGATGCGCAAGACCCCGAGCGCTACACGGTCAACATCAGCCAGTCCGGCCTGGGCTTGCCTGACCGCGATTACTACCTGAAGGATGACGACGCCAAGCTGCAAGCCGTGCGCGCCAAATACCTGAAACACATCGAGACCATGCTGGCCATGAGCGGCGACAAGGCCGCTGCCGAACACGCGGCGCAGATCCTCGACATCGAAACGCGCCTGGCGGCCGTGCAGTGGACGCGCGTGCAGATGCGCGACCCCGTCAAATCGTACAACCGCGTCGATTTCGACAAGTTCGCGGCACTGGCGCCCGCCTTCGACTGGAAAGCCTACTTTGCCGCCGCCGGTCTGGCGAAAAAGGAAACCTCGGCCGTGGTACGCCAGCCCAGCTTCCTCAGCGGTTTTTCCGAGGCCGTGGCCGCCGTGCCGCTGGCATCGTGGAAGAGCTACCTGAACTGGCGCATCATCGAAAGCTATGCTTCCTACCTGGACAGCGCCACCGTCAAGGAGCGTTTCGCCTTCGACGGCACGGTGCTGCGCGGCGTGCCGCAAAGCGAACCGCAGTGGCAGCTGGCGCTGCGCTTCACGGATAACGCCATCAGCGATGCCGTCGGCAAGCGCTACGTGGAAATGTATCTGCCGCCGGAAACCAAGCCCCGCGTGATGGCCATGTTCGACAATTTCGTCGCCTCGTTCAAGGATGGCATCGAGCAGCTCGACTGGATGGGCCCGGAAACCAAGAAGGAAGCCCAGCTCAAGCTGGCCGCCCTGAAGCCGAAGATCGCGTATCCCGATACCTGGCGCGACTACAGCAGCATGCAGATGCAGCCGAACGACCTGATCGCCAACGTGCGCGCCTCGCGCGTGTGGAGCCGCCAGCAGAACCTGGCCAAGCTGGGCAAGCCGGTCGACCGCGACGAATGGTCGATGACGCCGCAAACCGTCAACGCCAGCTACAGCCCGGCGCTGAACGCCATCACGATCCCGGCCGCCATCCTGCAGCCGCCATTCTTCAACGTGAAAGCGGAAGATGCCGTCAATTACGGCTTGCTGGGCATCACCTTCGGCCATGAGATCAGCCATGCCTTCGACGATTCCGGTAGCCAATACGATGCCAAGGGCCGCCTGCGCAACTGGTGGACGGCGCAAGACCGCACGGCCTTCAAGGCGCTGGCCGCCGGGCTCGTCAAGCAGTACGGCGCCTACAGCCCCGTGCCGGGCTACCACATCAATGGCGAGCTGACCCTGGGCGAGAACATCGGCGACAATTCCGGCCTGTCGATCACCTACAAGGCTTACCAGCGTTCGCTGGGCGGCAAGCCGTCGCCCGTCATCGACGGCTTGACGGGCGAACAGCGCCTGTACATCGGCTTTGCGCAGAAATGGCGCGCGAAACTGCGTCCGGAAGCGGCGATCGCGCAGATCAAGAGCGACCCTCATTCGCCGGGCGAATTCCGCGCCAAGGGCACGGTCAAGAACCAGCCCGGCTTCTATGAAGCGTTCGGCATCAAGCCGGGCGACCCGATGTACCTGCCGCCCGAGCAGCGCGTGATCATGTGGTAAATCACGTGGTAAACCCGTAGGGCAAGTTGGGCAAGTTGGGCAACCGCGCCGGGGACTATTCCTTGGCGTGGTTGAGCGTGTATCGGGGCAGCTCCACCGTCAGGTCTTCCTGGGCCAGGCGCGCCTGGCAGGACAGGCGCGAGTGGGGCTGCAAGCCCCAGGCCTGGTCGAGCATGTCTTCTTCATTGTCGCCCAGTGCATTGAGCGAGTCGAAACCCTGCACCACGACCACGTGGCAGGTGGAACAGGCGCCCACCTGGCCGCAGGCATGTTCCATATCAATCTTGTTAAGCAGCAAGGCATCGCAGATGCTCATCTTCTCGGGCGCGTCGAACACGGCGCCGTCGGGGGCCAGCTCGGGATGGGGCAGGACGGTGATTTTTGGCATGCGGGATTCTCCTCGGTTATCCTTCAATACCGCCACCTTGGACCTTCCCGCCTTGGCAAGGTCAAGCCCCCGCGCGATCCTGTGCGGCGATGCAGGTGTCGAGATGCTCGAGCAATTGCAAGAACACGCGTTTATCCGCAAAGTGATTCATCGTGGCGCTCGTCAAGACATCGCCGGCCACCGCCGTCACGGCCGCCCTGGCCTGCGCGCAGGCGGCATGCAGCTGCGCGCGATCCAGTTCCAGCAAGGCCGTATCGATGGCTGCGCGTGTAAAATCGTAGGCATCCATGCCGCAGCAGCCGGCCACGCAATGCGTTTCCAGCCGGCAGATCAGCGGCCACAGTTCTCCCAGCAAGGCATCGATGTCGATCGCCTGGTCGTAGCGGCCGTCAAGATCGATGAATTCGATCCAGGCGTCGTCGCCGATCTGGATATCGTACTGGCGGTCGCGTTCGGTCATTTTTCAACATTCTCCGGGTCGGTGGCATCGCATTATAAAAAAAACCGCCCGAAGGCGGTTTTCCAATGCGGTGCAGGCAAGACGCTTAAATAAAATAGATCAGCGCGATGATGCCGACCACCAGCGCCACGCGGGTGACCTGGTAGGCCGTCTTGTTCCACGCCTTGAAGCGGCGGCGGTACTGGCCCATGGTCCAGGAAATCTGGAACAGCTTGCTCACGCCGCCCACCTGGTCGCCCAGCTCGTTGGGCGAGGCGGCGGCCGTCATCAGGGTGCGGCCCAGCCAGCGGTTCAAGCCTTGCGCCCAGCGGTAGCGCATCGGGCGTTCGATGTCGCAGAACAGGATGATGCGGTCGCTGTCGGCATCGTTGCGGGCCCAGTGGATATACGTTTCGTCGAACATCACGGCCTGGCCGTCGCGCCAGCTGTGGCGTTCGCCATCGACGTCGATGAAGCAGCGGTCGTCGTTCGGCGTCTGCAAGCCCAGGTGGTAGCGCAGGGAGCCGGCAAACGGGTCGCGGTGCGGGTTGAGCTTGCCGCCTTGCGGCAGTTCCGCGAACATGGCCGCCTTGATCGAGGGAATCGATTGCAGCAGCGCATAGGTTTGCGGGCACATCTGCTGCGCCGACGGGTGGTTGGCGTCATACCATTTCAGGTAGAAACGCTTCCAGCCATACTTGAAGAAGGAATTGAAGCCCACGTCATTGTTCTTCTCGGCCGCCTTGATCTTTTTCATTTCCTGCATGCGCAGCGCTTCATCGCGGATGATTTGCCAGTTCTGCTGCAGCGGCGCCAGTTCCGGGAATTGCTCGACGGACAGATAGGGCGTGGCCGGCACCTTGGAAAAGGTGTGCATGAACAGGTTCAGCGGCGCCATGAACGAGGAGTGATCGAAGATCTGGCGGCGAAACGGCAGGCGCACCTTGCCCCGAAAATGAATATGTAAAACAGAAAACACAAAAATGCCCAGCAAGGCCCACTTCATACACAACCTCGTTTTGAAAGAATGGGGCAATTATAACCAGTTAATGCCCCCGCCACCCCGTGCCACGGTGAAGGAAAGATGAAGCGGCGCGCGCGGGCGCTCTGTCCTACAATGGCTTTATTTCATCACTGAAGGGGTAACAATGGAAATCTGGCATGCACCGCTCGACCTGGCCACCCTCAACGCCGCCAGCGAGGGCACGGCCATGCGCCACCTGGGCATCGAATTCTCGGCCTTCGGCCCCGACTGGATCGAGGCGACCATGCCCGTCGACCACCGCACCATGCAGCCTTTTAAACTGCTGCATGGAGGCGCGTCCGTCCTGCTGGCCGAAACCCTGGGCAGCATGGCCGCGAATGCCTGCCTGGACAGCCGCCGGCAGGTGAGCGTGGGCCAGGAAATCAACGCCAACCACGTGCGCGGCGTGCGCGGCGGCCACGTGACGGGGCGCGCCACGCCCATCCACCGGGGCCGCACCAGCCAGGTCTGGGAAATCCGCATCAGCGACGATGACGGCAAACTGTGCTGCATCTCGCGCATCACCATGGCCGTCATCGACGCCCCTGGCGCGGGCTGACGCGGCGGCTCTTGACTTGCATCAAGGCATTAAAAGCGAGCGCGTGGAATCATCCATAACGCTGTTCGCTTATAATTCAGTGTGCTGTTGTATGGCGCAGGGTTCCCTCTGCGCCCCTACATTGCCCGAAATTAAAAGCTGACTGCCCAAAAAACGCCAGTTAGATACCCATCCTGCGCCATGCGGGAAAGGCAACACGACGGCGAGCAGATCGCTGGTTCCAAGTAACTTCCAGTGGATTACTTGACGTAACCGGCAACAATCAACTTTATACAGGGCAATAACAACAATGATGTCATTCAATCGTTTGACGATAGGCGCGCGCCTGAGCGCAGGCTTCGGGCTGCTGGTCCTGCTGATGCTGGTGCTGGCCGCCTTCGCGCTGCTGCGCATCGGCGCCATCTCCGGCGCCATGGACGCGCAAGAAAAAGTGCAGCTGGAAAAACTCGAACCGCTGTACGTGGCGCGCGAAGCGCTCGACCAGACGGGCCTGGCCGCCCGCAACGCGTATATCTTCCATGACCAGGCCGCCGCCGAAAAAGAGCTGGCCATCCTCGACACGCAGAAAGCGCTGTACCTGGAAGCGCTGGCGAAGCTGGCGCCGCAGTTCGCCGGCGATGCGCAATTCGAGAAAGTCAGCACGGGCCTCAAAGCCATGGCGCAGGAATTGCAGCGTCCGCGCCAGTTCCGCGCCACGGGACAGATGGAGCAGTACGGCACCTTCCTCGTCGAGGAATGCAGCCCCCTGCGGCGCCAGATCGTCGCCGACATCGATGCCGTCCTGAAAAGCGTGCAGCGCGAATCGGAGCAGGCCAGCGTGGCCGCGCGCGCCATCTACGGCCAGTCGCTGCGCTGGATCGGCGTGCTGGCCGCGCTCAGCGTGCTCATTTGTATTGCGGTCGCCACCGTCATCACGCGGGGCCTGCTGCGCCAGCTGGGCGGCGAACCGGCGTATGCGGCCACGATCGCCGGGCGCATCGCGCTGGGCGAACTGGCCATCGACGTGCATACGCGCCACGGCGACGACAGCAGTTTATTGTTCGCCATCAAGACCATGCGCGACAACCTGGCCGCCATCGTCGGCAAGGTGCGCCACGGAACGGAAAGCATCGCCACGGCCTCGACCGAGATCGCCTCGGGCAACCGCGATTTGTCGCAGCGCACGGAGCAGCAGGCCGGTTCGCTGGAAGAGGTGGCCTCGTCGATGGAAGAGCTGATTTCCACCGTGCGCCAGAATGCGGACAACGCCCAGCAGGCGAACCGCCTGGCGCGCGAAGCGTCGAAGGTGTCGGAGCAGGGCGGCAAGGCCGTGGCCGAAGTGGTGCATACCATGAGCCTGATCAATGCCTCGTCGAACAAGATCGTCGACATCATCGGCGTGATCGACAGCATCGCCTTCCAGACGAACATCCTCGCCCTGAACGCGGCCGTCGAGGCGGCGCGCGCGGGCGAGCAGGGCCGCGGTTTCGCCGTGGTGGCGACGGAAGTGCGCAACCTGGCGCAGCGCTCGAGCGCCGCCGCGCGCGAAATCAAGGCCCTGATCGACGATTCCGTCAGCAAGGTGGGCACGGGCACGGTGCTCGTCGAGCAGGCGGGCGCCACCATGCATGACGTGGTGGCCGGCATCGGCAGGGTGACGGGCATCATGGCCGAGATCAGCCACGCCACGCAGGAGCAGGGCGCCGGCATCGAGCAAGTCAACCGCGCCATCGTCGACATGGACCGCGTGACCCAGCAAAATGCGGCCCTGGTCGAGCAGGCGGCGGCCGCCGCGCACGAATTGCAGCAGCAGGCGGCGCAGCTGGAGCAGGAAGTGGGCATTTTCAAACTGGCCCCGCCGGCGAACGGCCCTTTGCGCCTGGCGGCCTGACGCCGACGGCACGGCAGCACGGCGCGCCGGCAGCCATGCGCCAATAGTCGTATTCCGCGCTACAATGAGCGCTGGATCACCGCCAGGACGACTCATGCAAGTGCGCAGCAGCCACGATCTCTCCAGCCCGGACGACGACAAACCGGCGCCGCCCGTGCTGCATCAGGCCCTTGCCGGGCTCGGCTGGGGCTTGCTCACCTGCATGCTGTGCTTTGCCATCCTGTTCCTCACCAAATGGCTGCTGCCGCCCGAATACTGGGGCGCGCACACGGGCCTGGCCAAGTTCAAGCGGGAAATGTCGCTGCCGCTGCTGGTGTTCTGGGTCGTCATCTATTCTCCCATCCTGGAAACGTTTCTCGGCCAGCTGCTGCCGCTGGAAATCCTCAAGCGCCTAGGCGCCAGCCGCCAGCTGAGCATTTTTATCGGCGCCATCCTGTGGGCCATCGTGCATTACATCAGCGGCGGCTTGCTGCACGCCATTGTCGCGCTGGGTTCGGGCGCCATGTTCAGCTTTGTCTACCTGCGCTACCGGCCCCCCGGTGTGGCTGTTGCCTACGCGACAACGGCGTTTGCCCGCGCCTGCAACAACATCGCCATCCTTGTCGCGGTGTTCTACGGCCTCGACGCCTAGACGTCGTTAAGTTCCTTTCTTCCTGAGCAAATACGGCACCAGCGCGGCCAGCGCCACGGCCAGCCCCGCCAGGCCGTGCAGCAACTGGCGGAAGGCGGCGTCGTAGCTGGCGCGCAGCAGCGCTTCCTGGCCGCCCAGTAATTGTGTTGCCTGATGCATATCACCGAGCGCGGCGCGGCTGGCGGCCGCCAATAGCGGTAGATCGGCGGGCAGCTGCCGCGCCAGCGCCGCCGCGATCAGACCGGCCAGCAGGGCGCCCGCCATAGCCAGTGCCACGCCGTCGGCGCTGATGCGCACGGTATTGAAGATGCCTGTCGCCATGCCGGCCCGCTCTGTTTCCACCACGCTCAAGGCCATGCCATCCATCAAGCCCCACGGCAAGCCGATGCCCGCGCCGACCAGCAGCAGGGGGCCGGCCAGGGCGGCGCCGCTGCCATGGCCCAGCACCTGCGCCAGCCAGGCCAGGCCCGCCGCGGCCAACAGCAGTCCCGCCGCGCACACGGTGCCCACCTCGACCCGGCGCGACAGCAGCGCCGCCAGCATGGGCACGAGCAGCAGCGGCGCGGCCAGGGCCACCATCAAACGGCCCGCCGCCAGCGCGGACATGCCGTCGATGCCGATGAAGCGCCCCGGCAGCATGACGATGAGCACGATGAACAGGAAGGCGGGCGCGGCGGCCAGCACTTGCACGGCGACAAAGCGGCGCTGGCGGAACAGCGTTAAATCCAGCATGGGCTGCGCCGTGCTGCGTTCGAGCCTGATAAAAATGAAAAACAGCAGCACGGACGCGGCGACGGACAGCAGCACGCCCCCGCTGTGCCAGCCGTGTTCGGGCGCCAGCAGCATGCCCAGGGTCAGCAGGCCCAGCGCGGCGCTGAAGCTGATGGCGCCGGGCCAGTCCAGCCGGCCCTTGCCGCGCGGCGGATCGGCCGGCACGCTGCCCCGGACCAGCAGCATGCCGATGGCGCCCAGCGCGGCGGTGGCGTAAAAGATGGCGGGCCAGCGGGCCAGCGCCAGCATGGCGCCCGCCGCCAGCGGACCGAAGGCCAGGCCCAGGCCGAAGGTCGTGCCCAGCACGCTCATCACGCGGCTGCGCGCCGCGCCGTGGAACAATGGCGCCAGCGAGGACATGGCGGCGGCGAACGCGGCCGCGCCGCCCAGGCCCTGCACGAAGCGCAGCGCGGCAATCCACGCCACCGAGGGCGCACCGGCGATGGCCACGGTCGCGGCGCAAAACAGCACCAGCCCCGCCAGCCAGACGCGGCGCCGTCCCAGCACGTCCGTCAGGCTGCCCGCCACCATCATGGCGCTGCCGTAGCTGAGGATGTATGCGTTGACGACCCAGTTCAGGGCGGCGGCGCTGCCGTGCAGTTCGGCGCCGAGGGCGGGCAGGGCCACGGCCGGACCCGTGAAGCACAGGGGAATGAGCAAGCCCGTCAGGCAGGCGGCCAGCACTTGCAGCGGGAGAGAAAGGCGGGAAGAAAAGGGCATCGGTGTCGGATATGAAAGAAAGAGGGACGAGTATGGCGCGCCCGCCATTGAAGAAAAATGGGCTAAACTGCCGAACATATCGGACAAGAATGTCTTCAATGGAAAATCGTATGGATAGCCTGGGCGGCATCGCCATGTTTGTGCAGGTGGCCGACAGCGGCAGCTTTTCGGCCACGGGCCGGCTGCTGGGCCTGTCATCGTCGGCCGTGGGCAAGAGCGTGGCGCGCATGGAAGCGCGGCTCGGCGCGCGGCTGTTCCAGCGCAGCACGCGGCACCTGGCGCTGACGGCCGAAGGAGAAAAATTCCTGCAGCGCTGCAAGCGCATCCTGGCCGAGGTGGCAGCGGCCGAGCGCGAGCTGGGCGAATCGGGCGGCGCGCCGAGCGGCCGCCTGCGCATCAGCCTGCCACGCTACAGCGGCCTGTTCGAGCCGGCCATCGCCGCCTTCATGCAAGCGTATCCCGCCATCGACCTCGACCTCGATTTCTCCGACGCCATGGTCAACATCGTCAGCGACGGCTTTGACGCGGCCGTGCGCACGGGCGAACTGGCCGATTCCGGCTTGATGCGGCGCAAACTGTGCACGTTCCGCCGCCTGCTGGTGGCCTCGCCCGCCTACCTGGCGCGCCATGGCCGGCCCGCCGACGGCGCCGAACTGCTGCGGCACCAGCGCCTGCACTACCGTTTTCCCGCCACGGGCCGCCTGGAACAGTGGCCGCTGATGGACGAGTCTGCCCAGCCGGCACCGGGCATGGTCTGCAACAGCGTGGAAATGCGCGTCTTCCTGGCCGTGCAGGGGCAAGGCATCGCCTACCTGCCGGCCTTTGCCGTGCAGCGCGAGCTGGCGGCGGGGCAGCTGGTCTCGCTGCTGGACGCGCATACGCAGGCGCGCACGGCATTCTGGCTGCTGTGGCCGGCCAGCCAGCACCTGCCGCCGCGCCTGCGCGTGTTCATCGATTTCCTGGTGGAACAGTTACAGGAGCGTACTTTTGGAGGCTGGCCTTGAGCGATGACAACGCCGCCCTGCGGCGCCACGTGGCCGGCGCCATCGTGCGCCACGCCCACCCGTTCGGCATCGCGCCGCTGCCGCCGCAGGAAGCGCTGACGGCGGCCCTGCGCGACGACTGGGTGCGGCCCCTGTACATGGGCTTGCACCAGCCCCAGGCGCAGGAGTGCGCGGCGCGGCTGGCGCAGGCCGACGCCGCCCTCATCGCCCGCCTGCTGGGGCAATTCGACTGGCGCAGCCGCACGGCGGGCGCCTACCTGGCCGCATTGACCGGGCAGGGCGCCTTCACGGACCAGCTGGGCGGCCTGCTGCTGGCCAGCGAGGTCTGCTACGCGGGCAGCGCCTATTGCCTGGCGCTGGCCGTTTTCGACACGCCCGCCAGCCGCGACTACCTGCACCGCTATCTCGAGCATTACCTGCGCCAGCCGCAGCTGTACTTTGATCAGGAACAAGCCATGGCCGCCATCGCCTGGCTCGATGGCCAGCACGGCCGGAATGAGGCGGCGCGCCACGCGCCAGCCTGGGCCGGTTTTGCCGCCAGCCGGCCGGGTCTGGCGCTGGACGATGCACTCGCCCTGTTTACCGGCCGCATGGCCACCCTGCGCGCCTTGCAGGCCGCGGCGCCCGGCAAGTAAGCGCCAGCCGCACCGGGCGCGCCTGCGCGCGCCTTTCTTCTTTCTCTTCCTTCTCCCGCCGTTGCGCTTCCTGCCACCATGCAGTGTGACATTTGCATGACAAATAACAGTGTGTCGTCCGCTTGCGCGTCAGTAGGGGGTGCATGCGAGGCGGCGCTCAAGCGCGCGCCGTCCATGCGCCGAAAGTGCCGGACCGTTGATGGTGCACGCTGAACTGCAAGTGGATGCGGCCGGGACTTTTGCCTTGCATGTCAGCTTGCGCCGACATATTCACCCTTGGTTTTGAAGTTTAACGACAGGAAACTGCAACATGACTGAAAAAATTGCATCTGACACCAACGTCTCCGCCGTCGAGGCTTACCTGAACAGCTCTGCGCTGGCGGCCCCGCAGCGTTTCGTGGGCACGGCGAACGCCGATGTGCTCAGCGGCACCACGGGCGCCGACGTGCTCGAGGGACTGGCGGGCGACGATACGTATTACGTCAACCACAGCGGCGACGTGATCGTCGAGCTGGCCAACGGCGGCAGCGACAAGGTGTACACCAGCGTGAATTACACCTTGCCCGACAACGTGGAGAGCGTGTACCTGACTGCCGCCGGGCTGACCGTGACGGGCGGCGCCAACACCAATAACGTCTTTTTCGTCGATGTGGCCGGTGGCAACAGGATCGATGGCGGCGGCACGGGCAACGCGGTCAACTACGCCGCTTCCGCCACGGGCGTGACGGCCACCCTGTCCGGGGCGAACGGCCAGGCGAGCGCGCCTCCCGGCAGCGACGTGCTGCTCAATATCGCCAACATCGTCGGCAGCAAGCTCGACGATGTCTTGACCGGCAACGAGCTCAAAAACGCCCTCGTGGGCGGTTTTGGCAACGATGTCCTACGCGGCGGCAAGGGCGACGACACGCTGGCGGGCATGCAGGGCAGCGACACGTATATCTTTGCGCGCGGCGACGGCGCCGACGTGATCGTTGAAGGGGAAGAGGCGGGCAGCCATAACGTGGTCTCCTTCCTGGCCGGCGTCAACGCCGATCAGCTGTGGTTCCGCCAGGTGGGCACGGCGCTGGAGGTAAGCACCATCGGCACCGGCGACAAGATCACCGTCAACGCCTGGTTTGCCAGTGCGGCGCCGCGGATTCAGGAGTTCCGCACGGCCGAAGGCCGCGTGCTGCTGGGCAGCGACGTGCACAAGCTGGTGCAGGCGATGGCAGGGCTGGCGATGCCGCCGGCCGGCCAGCTGACCCTGCCAGCGGCGACCGCCGCCGCTCTGGCGCCGGCGCTGGCGCAGAACTGGCGCACGGAAGGACCGAACCAGCCCAGCAATGGCACCTTCACCGGCACGGCGAACCCGGACATCATCAAGGGCACGGCGGGCGCCGACGTGATGGCGGGCCTGGCCGGCGACGACATTTATTATGTCAACCACAGCGGCGACGTGGTGGTTGAACAGGCTGGCGGCGGACGCGATACCGTCTATGTCAGCGCCAACTACACGGTGGCCGAGCATATCGAAGAGGTGCACATCAGCGCGGCCGGCCTGACCGTGTCCGGCAGCAACAGCGACCAGCGCTTCCATGTCGACGTCAGCGGCAGCAACGTGCTGCTGGGCGCCGGGCTGGATAATGTTGCCAGCTATGCCGGTTCCCAGACGGGCGCGGTGGCTACCCTCTACTCCATCCACGGCACGCCCACCGCGCTGCCTGGCAGCGACGTGCTGGTCAATTTCAGTAGCGTGGAAGGCAGCGCCTATGACGACGTGCTGTCCGGCAACGAGCGGGCAAATACCCTGTCCGGCGGCCTCGGCAACGACACCTTGCAAGGCGGCAAGGGCGACGACCTGCTGACCGGCGGCCTGGGCGACGATATCTATGTCTTCGCCCGTGGCGACGGCAACGACCTCATTGTCGAAACGGCTGCGGAAGCCAATTATGATGCCATCGCCTTTCTGGCCGGCATCAACATCGACCAGCTGTGGTTCCGCCAGGTGGGCACGGACCTGGAAGTGAGCACCATCGGCACCACGGACAAGATCACCATCCGCGGCTGGAATGCGGCCACGCCGAACATCGAGGAATTCCGCACGGCTGCCGGCCACATCCTGCGTGGTGCGGACGTGCAATTGCTGGTGCAGGCGATGACGAACCTGGCGCCGCCGCCGCTGGGCCAGCTGACCTTGCCGGCAGGCACCGCCGCCGCCCTGGCGCCCGTGCTGGCACAGGCCTGGCACTTCAACGGTCCCACGCAGCCGACGGGCCAAACCTTTGTCGGCACGGCGAATGCCGACGTCATCAACGGCACGGCGGGCGCCGACCTGATGGAAGGGCTGGGCGGCAACGATACCTATTACGTCAATCACAGCGGCGACTTCATCGTGGAGCGGGGCAACGGCGGCACCGACACCGTGTACACCAGCGTCAGCTACACGGTGGCCGACAACGTCGAGTACGTGCGCCTCAGCGGCCCCGGCCTGGCAGTGACGGGCAGCGCCTACACCAACAACGTGTTTTTCGTCGATACCCCTGGCGGCAACGTGCTCGATGGCGCCGGCGCAGGCAACACGCTCAATTATCTCAATGCCGGCACGGGCGCGACGGTGGCCTTCGCGCCGGTCGGCGCTGCCTTGGCGGCGCGTCCGGGCGTCGACGTGGTGGCCAACTTCAATGCGGTCATCGGCAGCAAGTTCGATGACGTGCTGACGGGTAATGAACTCAAGAATATCTTCGTGGGCGGCCTCGGCAACGATACCTTGCACGGCGGCAAGGGCGACGACATCCTGTCCGGCGCGCTGGGCAACGACACCTATGTCTTCGCCCGCGGCGACGGCGTTGACGTGATCAACGAGGCGGACGAGGCGGGCAGCCGCGACGTGGTGGCCTTCCTGGCCGGCGTCAGCGCCGAGCAGCTGTGGTTCCGCCAGGTGGGCACGGCCCTGGAAGTGAGCACCATCGGCACGGGCGACAAGGTCACGGTCACCGGCTGGTACGAGAGCACCTTGCGGCGCATCGAGGAATTCCGCACGGCCGATGGCCGCGTCTTGCTGGGTGGCAATGTGCAAAACCTCGTGCAGGCGATGGCGGGCCTGACGCCGCCGCCGGCCGGCCAGCTGACCTTGCCTGCATCCACGGCTGCCATCCTGGCGCCGGCGCTGGCGCAGAACTGGCGTGCTGCGCAGCAATTCGGCGTGGCCAGCCAGGGCGGATCCGCTGCCTGGCAAGCGGATCCGGCGCAGCTGGTGCAAGCCATGGCCGGTTTTGCCGTGCCCGCGGCCGCGTCGGCGCCCTGGTCCGGCCACGGCAACCCGTCGACGCAGATCCAGCTGGCGGCAGCGCATTGATCGCTTGAGTACGTAGTTCCACCCCCGCGCAGCCGGGCCGGCCTTGCATGTCCCGGCCCGGCTGCGCCATTGAATTTCTGACATGATCCGATGACCGCACTTCCATATCGCCACGCTACTTCGCCCACTGAGCCCGCGCCCGACACGGGCTTGCTGTCGCTGCTGCTGATGGCCAGCCTGCACGGCATCGCCGCCGACGGCGCCCAGCTCAAGCACGCTTTCGGCCAGGCCGTGTTTACCCGCCAAACCGTCCTGCTGGCCGCGAAAGGGCTGGGCCTGACGGCCAAGCTGCTGCGCCAGCCGCCCGAACGGCTGGCGCAATCGCCGCTGCCCGCCATCGCCATCGGTCACGACGGGCGTTTCTTTATCCTCGGCAAGGTCGACAGCAGCGACGGCGCCGTGAGCAAGGTGCTGATCCAGCATCCGGGCCAGCCGCCGCAGATCCTCGGCCGCGACGACTTCCTCGCCGCCTGGTCGGGCGAACTGATCTTTTTTACCAGCAAGGCCAGCTATGCGGGCGAGACGGCCCGTTTCGACTTCAGCTGGTTCATCCCCGCCATCGTCAAATACCGCAGGCTGCTGGGCGAAGTGCTGCTCATTTCCTTCGTGCTGCAGCTGATCGGCCTGGCCACGCCCCTGTTTTTCCAGGTGGTGATGGACAAGGTGCTGGTCAACCACGCCATGCAGACCCTGAACGTGGTGGCCATCGGCCTGGTCTGCGCCATCGTCTTCGAGGCCGCATTGGGCCTCATCCGCACCTATGTATTCGCGCGCACCAGCAGCAAGATCGACGTGGAACTGGGCGCGCGCCTGTTCCGCCACCTGCTGGCCCTGCCGATCGCGTATTTCCAGGCGCGCCGCGTGGGCGATTCCGTGGCCCGCATCCATGAACTGGAAAACATCCGCTCATTTCTTACCGGCAACGCGATGACCCTGGTGCTCGACCTGCTGTTTTCCTTCATCTTCATCGCCGCCATGCTGTGGTACAGCGCCGCGCTCAGCGTGGTCGTGCTCGCGTCGATTCCCGTCTACGCAGCCCTGTCGATGCTGCTCACGCCCGTGCTGCGGGGACGCCTGAACGACAAATTCAACCGCAGCGCGGAAAACCAGTCTTTCCTGGTTGAAACCATCAGCGGCGTCGACACGCTCAAGGCCATGGCCGTGGAGCCGCGCTGGCAGCAGCAGTGGGAAAAGCAGCTGGCCGGCTATGTCTCGGCGGGCTTGTCGGCGAACAACATCGGCATGCTGGCCAGCGGCGGCGTCACCCTGGTGAGCAAGCTGGTGACGGCGGCCATCATGTGGTGGGGCGCCACCCTCGTCATCGACGGCAGGATGACGGTGGGCGAGCTGGTGGCCTTCAACATGCTGGCGGGGCAGGTGGCCTCGCCCATCCTGCGCCTGGCGCAGCTGTGGAACGATTTCCAGCAAGTGGGCATCTCCATGAGCCGGCTGGGCGATATCCTCAACGCCCGCACGGAAGCGGGCAGCCAAAACGCGGGCAGCCAGAAGGCGCGCCTGCCGCGCATCGCCGGCGCCATCGACTTCCAGCAGGTGGGCTTCCGCTACCGGCCGGACGCGGCCGAGGTGCTGCGCGAGGTGTCGATCGCCATCGCGCCCGGCGAGGTGATCGGCATCGTGGGGCGCTCCGGCTCCGGCAAGAGCACTCTGACGCGGCTGGCGCAGCGCCTGTACATCCCCGAGCGGGGCAAGGTGCTGATCGACGGGCAGGATATCGCCGTCATCGACACGGCGTCGCTGCGGCGCCAGATTGGCGTGGTGCTGCAGGAAAACATCCTGTTCAACCGCTCCGTGCGCGACAACATCGCCCTCAGCGCCCCGGCGCTGCCCATCGAGGCGGTCATTGCCGTGGCGAAACTGGCGGGCGCCCACGATTTTATCTGCGAGTTGCCGGAAGGCTACGACACCATGGTGGGCGAGCATGGCACGGGCCTGTCGGGCGGCCAGCGCCAGCGCATCGCCATCGCCCGCGCCCTGATCGGCAACCCCCGCATCCTGATTTTCGACGAAGCGACGAGCGCGCTCGACTACGAGTCGGAAAAGATTATCCAGGACAATATGCGCGGCATTTGCGCGGGGCGCACGGTGCTCATCATCGCCCACCGCCTGTCGGCCGTGCGCGAAGCGAACCGCATCGTCGTCATGGAGCGGGGGCAGGTGGCGGAACTGGGCAGCCACGCCGCGCTGCTGAAGCGGCCGGGCGGCATCTACGCCCATTTGTACAGCCTGCAGCAGGGCGGCGCCGGGAGCGCAACAGGGGACGCAACATGAGCGCCGGCCACCGTCTCGCCGCGTATGGCGAGTTGTTGAAACGTTATGCCCAGGTGCTGCGGCACAGCTGGCAAAGCCGCGCCATCCTGGGCGGCCCCGTGCTCAGCGAAGACGAGGCGGCCTTCCTGCCGGCCGCGCTGGCGCTGCAGGAGCGGCCCGTGTCGCCGTCATTGCGCCTCACCGCCAGGGTGCTGATGCTGCTGGTCGGCTGCGTGGTGCTGTGGGCTATCTTCGGCAAGGTCGACATCATCGTCCATGCGGCCGGCAAGATCATTCCATCCGGTAACACCAAGACCATCGCTTCCGTCGACGTGGCCGCCGTGCGCGCCCTGCATGTGCGCGAGGGGCAGGCCGTGCAGGCGGGCCAGCTGCTGGTGGAGCTCGACAGCCGGGGGCCGGACGCCGAGCGCGACAAGGCGGCCGGCGACGCCGTCGCGGCCGCGCTGCAGGTGGCCCGCGCGCGCGCGCTGATCGCCGCCGTCGATACCCTGATGATGCCGAAGCTGGCGGCGCCGAACGCGATCCCGGCCCTGGAGCGCGCGGCCGCGCAGGCGCACGTGGATGGCCAGTACGCGAGCTTTCGCGCCCGGCTCGCGCACCTCGACGGCGAAATCGCCCGCTACGCGCAGGCGCTGCCGCTGGCCACGCAGCGGGCCGGCGATTACCGGGCGCTGCTGGCCACGCGCGACGTGGCCGAACACGCGTGGCTGGACAAGGAACAGGCGCGCATCGACCTGGCGGGCCAGCTGGCGTCGGCCCGCAGCGAACGGGCGGCCCTGGTGGCGCAGACGCGCAAGGATGCCTACGACGCGCTGGCGGAAGGGGCCAGAGTGGCGGCGGCCAGCGGCCAGGATGCGCGCCGCGCGGGCGCCCGCGGCAGCCTGCTGCGCCTGACGGCGCCCGTCGATGGCACGGTGCAGCAGCTGAAGCTGCACACCGTGGGCGGCGTGGTGCCGGCCGCGCAGGCGCTGATGCAGATCGTGCCGCGCCAGGGCAGGCTGGAAATCGACGCCATGCTGGAAAACCGCGACGTGGGCTTCGTGCAGGCAGGGCAGGCGGTCGCCGTCAAGATCGACGCCTTCGACTACACCAAGTATGGCACCGTGCCCGCCGTCGTCAGCAGCGTCTCGCGCGACGCCATCGAGGATGAAAAAAAGGGGCCCGTCTACGCCGTCAGGATCACCTTGCGCCAGCCGTCCATCGTCATCGATGGCAGGTTGGTGCCGCTGTCGGCCGGCATGGCCGTGCGGGCGGAAATCCGCACGGGCACGCGCAGGGTGGTCGAATACGTGCTCTCGCCGCTGGTGCAGCACCAGAAGGAGGCGCTGCATGAACGCTAGGCACGCCGCCATTTTCTTCGCCGCCGGTTTGTTCCTTGCCGCCGCGCCAGCCCGGGCACAGATGCTGGACGCCGCGCCATGCCCGTTCACGTACGACGCGGGAGTGCCCCTGACCCTGCCGGCGGCCGTCGACCTGGCCCTGTGCCGCAACGCGCAGGTGCACGGCGCCTGGGCCGGCATCCGGCTGCAGGCGGCCGGCGTGGGCGAGGCCAGGGCCGCGTATCTGCCCACCCTGAATGCGGGGCTGAGCCGGGTGCACGACCGCACGGCCTATCCGGGCGCCGGCACGCCGTCCGGCAGCCTGGCCAGCAATACGGGCTCGCTGAGCCTGTCCTGGCGCCTGTTCGACTTCGGCGGGCGCGCGGCGGGCCAGCGGTCGGCGCAAGCCATGCTGGACGCGGCCCTGGCCAACCGCGACGCGGTGCTGCAACAGACCCTGGCGGCGACGGTCAGCGCGTATTTCGAGGCGCAGACGGCGCGCGCCAGCGTGCGCATGCGCCAGGAATACCAGGCGCTGGCCAATGAAACGGTGCTGGCCACGCAGCGCCGCGCCCAGCGGGGTCTCGGCTCGCACAGCGACACCCTGCAGGCGGCCAGCGCCCTGGCCAAGGCGGCCCTGGGCGCCAGCCGCGCCGACGGCGAGTTCCACAAGGCCCGCGCCGTGCTGGTCTACACCCTGGGCTTGCCGGCCGACACGGCGGTGGTCCTGGACGACGCGGACGGCGCGGCGGCAGGCTTGCACGGGGGCTTGCAGGATGAGCTGCACGCCTGGCTGGCGCTGGCCCAGGCGCGCCATCCGGCCATCCTGGCGGCGCAGGCGCAGCTGGCGGCGGCGCGCGAACGGGTGGAGATTGCCCGCTCGGAGGGCCGCCCCAGCATCGACCTGACGGCCAATATCTACCAGAACGGGCGCCCCAACCAGGGTTTGTCCGCCGCTTCCACGCGCGAAACCTTGCTGGGCATCTCGCTCAACATCCCCCTGTTCGACGGTTTTGCGCGCCACTACAAGGTGCGCGGCGCGCAGGCGCAGGCGGGGCAAAGGGAATCGGAGG
Organism: Janthinobacterium sp. GW822-FHT07A03; assembly: GCF_058798815.1. Classification (NCBI taxonomy): domain Bacteria; kingdom Pseudomonadati; phylum Pseudomonadota; class Betaproteobacteria; order Burkholderiales; family Oxalobacteraceae; genus Janthinobacterium; species Janthinobacterium sp. GW822-FHT07A03. Next base: position 545,416 of record NZ_JBXAKW010000005.1, read on the forward strand.
CTGAGGAAGTGCGGCAGCAGACCCTGATGGATTTGGTGAAAACGCATGCGGAAGCGAGCATGGCGCTGGCCAACCTGGCCGCGTCGCAAGCGTGGCTGGATGCGGCGCAGGACGCGCTGGCCAGCGTGCGGCGCAAGTTCGGCTTGGGCGCGGCCGATATCCTGGAAATGCTGAACACGCAGTCGGCGCTGCTCGAGGCGCAGCAGGAGCGCATCCGTTGCCAGGCGGAATGGCGCTCGGCCCGGCTGCGGCTGCTGGCCAGCGCCGGCATGCTGGGACGCGACGATGTCGCGCAAGGCGGCGGCAAATTGCGCGCCCCGGCGGCGCAATAGTGACTATTATTGGAGCCTGGCCTTCCCGCACAGGGAAGGTGTTTCTACTTCGGCCAAGGGAGACATCATGCACAGCGTACAAAAGATTACCCCATGTTTATGGTTCAACGGCAATGCCGAGGCGGCGGCCCGGTTTTATACGGAAATATTTCCCAATTCCAAGATCGGCCAGATCCTGCGCTACGGCGAGGAAGGCAAGGAAATCCACGGCCAGGAGCCGGGCAGCGTGCTGACGGTGGCCTTCGAGCTCGATGGCCAGACGTTCACGGGCTTGAATGGCGGCCCCTTGTTCCAGTTTTCCGAAGCGATCTCGTTCCAGGTCAATTGCGAGACCCAGGACGAGGTCGACCACTACTGGAACCAGCTGTCCCGGGGCGGACCGCCGGAAGCGCAGCAATGCAGCTGGCTCAAGGACCAGTTCGGGGTATCGTGGCAAATCGTGCCCACCCTCATGATCAAGCTGCTGACGGACCCCGACCCCGTCAAGGCGCAGCGCGTGATGAAAGCCATGATGGGCATGAAAAAGATCGACATCGAGCAGATCAAGCGGGCCTACGCGGGTTAGCGGCCCGCCGGGCGGGGAGGGCGGGCGCACGCCAGCGGCGCGCCCTGTCCAAGATGGCCGGCATTTGTTATAGTTCCGGCCATCTTGTCCCAGCCATCTTTCCATCCGCCTACAGACCCTGCCATGACCACTCGCACCAGCAGCACCATCGCCCCCCGCACCTTCGGTACACCGCTGTCTTCCACCGCCATCAAAGTCATGCTGCTGGGTTCCGGTGAGCTGGGCAAGGAAGTGATCATTTCGCTGCAGCGCCTGGGGGTGGAAGTGATCGCCGTCGACCGCTACCCGAACGCGCCGGGTCACCCCGTGGCGCACCGCTCGCACGTGATCGACATGAGCGACGGCGCGGCGCTGGCCGCCCTGATCGACCTGGAAAAGCCGGATTTGATCGTGCCGGAAATCGAGGCCATCGCCACCGAGACCCTGGCGGCGCTGGAAGCGGCGGGGCAGATCACCTGCATCCCGAACGCGCGCGCGGCCGTGCTGACGATGAACCGCGAAGGCATCCGCACCCTGGCCGCCGAGACCCTGGGCGTGGCCACGTCGCCATACCGCTTCGCCAGCAGCCTGCAGGAATTGCAGCTGGCGTGCCAGGAGATCGGTTTCCCGTGCGTGGTGAAACCGGTGATGTCGTCGTCGGGCAAGGGCCAGTCCAAACTGGATAGCGCCGCGGACGTGGAAACGGCGTGGGCGTACGCGGCCAGCGGCAGCCGGGTCGACACGGGCCGCGTCATCGTCGAAGGCTTCATCGACTTCGACTACGAAATCACCTTGCTGACGGTGCGCGCCGTCGGCGCCTCGGGCCAGGTCGAGACGCAGTTCTGCGAGCCGATCGGCCATTTGCAGGTACACGGCGACTACGTGGAATCGTGGCAGCCGGCCCGCATGGCGCCCTTGGCGCTGGAGCGCGCGCGAGAGATCGCCCGCAAGGTGACGGACAACCTGGGCGGCCTGGGCCTGTTCGGCGTGGAGCTGTTCGTCAAGGGCGACATGGTGTGGTTCTCGGAAGTGAGCCCCCGTCCGCACGACACGGGCATGGTCACCATGGCCAGCCAGGTGCAGAGCGAATTCGAGCTGCACGCGAAAGCCATCCTCGGCTTGCCCGTCAACGTGGCGCTGCGTTCGCCCGGCGCCTCGGCCGTCATCTACGGCCAGCTGGAAGCGAAAGGCATCGCCTTCGAAGGCGTGGCCGACGCCCTGGGCGTGCCGGGCGCCGACCTGCGCCTGTTCGGCAAGCCGGAATCGTTCGCCCGCCGCCGCATGGGCGTGGCGCTGGCCACGGCCGACGATATCGATACGGCCCGCGCGCGCGCCGTGCTGGCCGCGTCCAAAGTGAAACCGGTGGCGAAGTAAGCCTGTTTACGGATACAACAGTCATCAACATGGAAGCCGGGGCATGACGGAACTCGATACTTATCTCGTGCAGCACTATCTGGACGAGACGCAGCTGGCGGCAGCCGCCGCCATGGGCATGGACGAAATCGATGCCCTGATCCGGGCTGGCCTGGTTCCGGCACCCGCATACGTGGTCGATGACGGCGGCAATCTGTGTTCCTTCGTCTTTGGCGCCATGGCGGCGCCCGGGTCCAGGGGCGGCCGCTATTTTCCGCCATCCCAGCTGGGATGGATCGCCATTGCGCGCCACGCCCTCGCCGAGGGGACGGAAACGGCGCAAGCGCGCCTGAAAGCGCAATTTACGTCCCGCTATGCGGCCGCGCTGGCGACCCTGAACCTGACGACCTGGCGCCTGCGCGACAGTTTCGACGACAGGGGCGCCCCGATCGCCGACGGTTTACTGGCCCGTACCGACAGCGCCTGGACATATTTTTTGAACGGCACGTTTTCCCTGTGCGTGGCCAATTCCATGTCGGAAGCCCACATCGCCTGGAAAGAGGTGCTGCAGGAAAAGCTCGCGCAGCAAAGCGGGAACGGCAGCAAGACGCTGCTGCCGCAGCAGCAGGCGCAGGAAATGCATGCGCTGATCGATGCCTATGCCGCGGCGGCCATGCCTTTTTCTCCCGTCGAATACGCCTTGAGCAGCCGCAAGCGCCTGGTCGAGGATTTGCGGGCCAACATGCGCGTGGCCGTAACGGACCCCGCATGACGGCATCCGTGACGCACAGCCTGCCGCTGGCCGACGCCGGCGGCGACGACATCAAGCGCAAGCTGCGCGGCCACATCGCGCGGCGCAACCTGGCCGGCGCCGCCAACGACTGCAAGTGGAACGAGCTGCTGGCCTTCATGCGCGGGCGGACCGACTGGGTGCCGTCCTACCGCTACGGTTCCGTGTCCGGCTACGTCTCGCGCTGGGACACGGAGTGGGATTACCATCCGCCGTTCCCGTTCATGGGCGTGGAATGGTTCGACATCAGCCTGTACTCGGAAGAACACGTGGCCATGCTGCTGCCGAAGAAAATCATCGACCATGGCGTGTGGATCGTGCCGGAGCTCCAACGCATCGGCTTCGATTTCGAGGTGCGGGACCGGGTGGCGCGCATCTGGGGCTATCTGCCCCGCAATTATCACGACTTCCCTCCCGCCGACTAATACGAAGACCAATCTCATGCCTGAAAACGATATCCCACAAGTGCCGCAGCCGGACGACGCCGTCGTCGGCAAGGAAGCGGGCGCGCAGATGCTGGCCGCGGCGTGCGCCGCGCGCGACGCCTTTTATGCCACCCTGGGCACGGTCGACGCCGACGTGCTGGCGCCGCTGGTCAACCCCGCCTTCATGGGCGGTCCGCGCTGGCCATCGCTGCGCCAGGCCTGGAGGGTGATCCGCCGCGCCGATACCATCATCATCGCCAGCGACGGCTTGAGCGATCCGTTCGAGGATGACGACGACGTGTTCGTGCCGCGCGGCCACCTGCTGGAAGTTTGCATCGAGGCGCCGCTGTCCGCCTTCGACGGCCAGCCAGTGCAGGCATCGTGGCTGTTCGACCTGATTTACCAGGTCAGCCAGAACGTGGCCGACCACGGTTCCATCGACTTGCTGGTGCAGCGCCACGGCAGCGTGTCGATGGTGCTGGACGTGCAGGATGCGCCGGCGGGCCTCGAAGACGAGGACGAACAGGTGGGTGTGCTGCTGGCCCAGGGAGCGGCCACGCTTCCCCCATCCTTCGACACGCCGTATGGCGAAGTGCTGCTGCTCACCGTCACCGCGCTGCAGCCGGCCGAACTGGCGTTCATCAGCGAGGCCGCCGACAAGGCGCAATCGCGGCGCGATCTGGCCGCCGTGCTGGCCGCCTCGCCGACGGCGCATTGGAGCGTGGCTCAGCGGCCGGCCGTTATTCCCCGCTAGATTCTTCGACGGGCGGCACGGCCGGTTCTTCTGTTTTCGGTGCTTCCTTCGCTTCAACGATGGCCGGCGCCGGCGGCGGTTCGCGCCACTTGCCCGCCGCCTTCAGCTTGTTCTTCAGCCCCGGCAGGGGAAAGCCCAGCGCATAGGCTTTTTGCGCGTGCGCGCTGGCCTTCTCGTATTCCTTCTTTTTCATGTACATCAAGCCCAGGTTGTACTGGATGGTGGCCTGCTCGGGCGCCAGGCGGCTGGCAGAGTCCAGCTGTTCCAGCGCTGCCGCATCCTGGCCCGTGGCCAGCAGGTAGTTGCCAAACACCATGCGTGCCGTCACGTCGTGCGGCGCGAAGGCGATGGCGCGCTCGAAAAAGCAGCTGACCGTGTAGCGGGCGCCGGGCGGCTGCGCGCTTTTCAGGCGCAGGCCCAGTTTCGCCATCGAGGCCAGCGCCCGGTGGTGGTTCGGGAAGTGTTCCAGGGTATAGCTGATGTCGCCGCCCAGGCTGCCCGTCATGCCTTGCGTGAGCGTTTCCACGGCGCGCGAAAAATGGAATTTCTCGACCACGGACAGGCCTTCGCGGTCTTCCGCGCTCGTATAGTCGCCGCCCGTGGTGCCTTTGACGTAGGGCGGGCACTCGGCCGCCGCCATGCCGCAGCAGGCGGCCAGGGTGCAGGCAAGTATCGGGTGCTTCATGCTGTTCTCCTGTGGCTGACCTGGTCCAGCACATCGGCCAGGGCGTTGCTGCGGGCTTGCCGCGATTGCAGGGCGATGGCCGCGGGGCTGGCCAGCGGCGCGCGGCCCTGGCGCGCCAGTTCCAGAAAGCGCTGCAGGGCGCGCGCGCAATCGCCGCTCGAAGCCAGCTGGCCGATGGTGTCGATGCCGCAGTGGCGCAGCTTGGCCGCGCTGTCGCCCGCCAGGTCCGTCAGCGCCAGGATGGGCCGGCGGCAGCGCAGGTATTCATACAGCTTGGCGGGAATCTGCCCGTTGCAGTTGGCCGCCTGCAGCAGCAGCAAGCCGTCGGCGGCCAGCATTTCCTGCAGCGCCGCGCCGTGCGGCTGCAACGGTTCCAGGCTGACCAGGTCCAGAATGCCGTATTTCGCCAGCAATTGCGCCAGCCACGCATCGTGGCCCGTGGCGCGCAGCACCAGCTGGAAATTGCGCGCATGCAGCACGCCGTCGTGGCGCAGCCGGGCCAGCGCTTCGAACAGCGGCTGCGGGGCGCGTTCGGACGGGTAGATCACGCCGCTGTGCAGCAGCAAAAAGCGGCTGCGGTGGCCCGTGCGCGCAGGGCTGTCCGGGTAGCCGTCTTCATCGTAGCCATTTTCGATCAGGTGGAAACGCTCGCGCGTGACCTGCGCCAGGCGCCGCCGGTGCGCATCGATGGCGCCCGGCGTGGTGCAGACGATGGCCGCGCTGCGCGCCGCGATGCGCTGTTCGATCCACGCATGCATGCGGTGCAGGCGCGGCTCGGACGGATACGGCGCCAGCGGGTCGCTGTCATCGAGCATGGGGTCGCGCTGGTCGGCGACCCACGGCAGGCCGCTGAGTTTTTGCAGGGTCAGCGCGATCAGGTGCGCCGTGGCGATCGGATACGTCGACCAGATGGCGTCGGGACGGTATGCGCGGATCATGCGCAGGCCGGCCGGTACGGCGCTCAGCCACCAGGAACTCCAGCGGTCGGGCAGGGCCAGGCAGCGCGGATAGCGCCCGGCGATGGCCAGATGGCGCGCCGCATCCAGCGCCAGGGTGCGCCGCACGGTGGCGCGCTCGCCGATCTGCGCCAGCTGCGACGTTCCTTTCTGCGCATACGCGACCGGGCTGGGACTGAGCACCAGCGGCTGCCAGCCGCAGTCGGGCAAATGGCGCGCGAATCCCAGGGTGCGCAAGATGCCGCTGCCGCCGGCCAGCGGCGGAAAGTGGTACGCCACCATCAGCACCCGTTTTGGTCGGGCCGCGCTCGGTCGGGCTGCGTTCAGTCGGGCCGCGCTCGGTCGGGCCGCGTTCGCTCGGGCCGCGCTCGGGCTGACGTCTAGCATGACTGCAGCCAGCGTGTGCACAGCCGTTCCACTTCGCCGCGCCAGGCGGCGCTGGCGAACGTGTGGTTGGCGCCGGCAACCTTCGCCTGCGTCCAGTGCGCGCGCGCGGTGACGGCGCGCCACGCCGCGTCGCCAGCGAGCAGCGCTTGCCACTCGCGCGCGCCGAGGTCGTCGCCGCTGAGAATCAGGAGCACCTTGCCCTGGAATTGCGCCAGCGCCCGCAGCAGGGCCGGCGCGGGCGCGTCGTCTTCCGGCGCTTCCTGCGTCTGCTTCGGTGTCTGCGTGGCGGCCGCCACCTGCCGCAGCGACGCCAGGCTGGCGCCCAGCTGCAGTCCGCCGCCGGCCAGCTTGCGCCAGACGGCGCCTTGCAGCAGGCGTGGCCAATAATAATGGCGCAGGGTGGCGCGCGCCAGGCCGGCGCTGCTGCGCACCCACGGGTTGAGCAGCACCAGGGCCTTGATGCGCGCATCGCGCGGCGCATGGCAGGCGGCCGCCGTGGCACCGTCGCACAAGCCCCACAGCGCCACTTCGCGCAAGGACGGCACGGCATCGAAGAATTGCGCCAGCGCGCCGGCGATGTCGGGACCGGCGGCGCGGTAGTCGCGCGGGCGGCCTTCGCTGTCGCCCATGCCGCGCAGGTCGAAACGCAGCACGGGCCAGCCTTGCGCGGCGAGGGCGCGGGCCAGCAGGACGAACTGGCGGTGGCTGCCGACCCGGTACTGCGGCCCGCCCGTGACGATCAATATGCCGCGCGGGCCGGGCGCCGCGGGCAGGCTGAGGATGCCGACCATGTGCGCCTGCGCCTCGTCGTCATCGGCTGCGCTGCGAAAGCGCAGCGCCAGCTCGCGCACGCCGTGCCCTGCGAGGTGCTGCTCACTGCTGTCGCGTTTCATGGCGGCGTCCTCTCTTCATCGAGCCAGTCGCGGCAGAGTAGCCGCGTGGCGTGCAGCAGTTGCGGGCACGCCAGCAGTTCGCCGCAGTGCCAGAAGGGGCCGTCGCCGAAGCTGGCCACGTGCACGGCGGCGCCGTGTTCGCGCCATTCGCGCGCCAGCGGCGGCAGGGGCGGGGCGCTGTGTTCCGGCGCCTGGTAATCGAGCCAGTAGACGGGCACGGACGGCAGCAGGGCGGACGCGCTGACACCATCGATGGCGTGCGCCAGTTCCGGCGCCAGCAGGTAGCCCGCCACTTCCACAGGCTCGCCCTTCGCCAGCGCGGCGCGCGCATGGCCCGGTGCTTCCTGCGCGCCGCCGGCCAGCATGCCCGACGCCAGGCGCAGGCGCAGGAAGCGGTCGATGGCGCGCCGTCCATCGAGCTCCGGTTGCCACAGCAGCAAGCGCGCCAGCGGCAGCGGCGCGCGGCCGGCGAAATCGAGGGCCAGCAGGGCGCCCAGGCGCAAGCCCCATACGCTCAAGGGACCGTCGACGCGCTGCGCCAGCCACGCGCAAGCCAGGTGCAGGTCGTTGTGCCAGATGTCCCAGCGCGCCTCGCTGAAGTCGCCGCTGCTGTCGCCGCAGCCGAACAGGTCGATCTGCAGCACGCTGTAACCCAGGGCGGCGAAGGTGCGTGCCTGCGCCGCCGCCACGTGGCGGCTTTTATTGAGTTCTTCCGCAAATGGATGCACGTAGACGATGCCGCCGCGCGCGGGCCGGCCCGGCGGCGGCAGGTGCAGCAGGCAGTAGCGCTGGCCGCCGCTGGCGGGCAGGAAGAACGGCAGCAGCGGCAGGGCGTCGATGGCGGCGCTGCTCATGGCCGCAGCTTTGCAAACACGAAATCGTGCAGGGTGCCCACGGTGGCGAAGTGGCGCGCATGGATGTCGTCGTCGGCGACGATGATGCCGAAATGGTCTTCCAGCGCGGCGATCACGCCGATCACGGCCATCGAATCGAGTTCCGCCACGCTGCCCAGGAGCGGCGTGTGGGCTTCCAGCGCGCGCCCGTTCAAGCCAAGCGTGGTGTCGAGGATGCGTTTTACTGCTTCAAGATGCGGCATGTCAGCTCCAGGGAAGGGTAGTGCGGCAGGGACGACGTATCGAAGGCCAGGCAGGGGATGTCGTCCGGGCGGCGCGACAGGTGCACATACGGCGGCAGGCTTGCCAGCATCCATTGCCAACGCCCGCAGCGGAGAAAGGTGGCCGTGCCCAGCGCGTGCGTGCCCAGGCGCGCATGGGCGCCCAGCGAGGCGCGGTTGAAGCGCGAGATGCGGCTGCAGGACCAGCGCACGCCCTGCGCGTGCAGCACGGCGTTGGCTTCTTCCCACAGGCGGGCGAAGACCAGGCCGCCGCGCCGCTCGGGATGCACCCATACGTCCAGGTCCCACGACGACTGGTTTGAGGCCAGCGCATAGCGGGCGCGCACCTCGTCTTCCTGGCAGCCGTGGCGCAGCAGCCAGATCCAGCCGGCCATGCCGTCATTGCCCGCGCGGGCCACCAGGCATTGCGCGCCTTGCCGGTAGCGCTCGGCCAGTACGCCGGGCCGACGCCGGGGGCCGGGCGGCAAGTCCGCTTCCGCCAGGCAGGGCGTGACGGCAATCGACCGGCCGCGCCCGCGGCATAACGAGCCGGGCGCCACGGCTTGCGCGACGAATTGATAACGATATAGCGCGCAGCGCCCGCCCGGCACGCGTTCCAGCAGGCGCGCCACGGCCAGCCAGGTGCTGTCGCGCCAGCCCAGCTGGGCGATGCTGGCGGCCAGCCTTTGCGGCAAGGAAAAATGCGGGAGCATGGACATGGGCGAACGGATGGGGCGGCTATGCAGCCAACGCTGTCCATTAGAGCGCAGCGGGCGCGGGCCGGTGTTGCGCCGGCTCAAGCTGTGTTGCTGAAACTGTTAATTGATCAAAATCAAGACCGCTGTGGCCGTTTGTCTGAATCATAGGGGAATGCATGGCAATCATGGCAACCCGGGGATGAAACGATGGCGACACTGATACACGATCTGATCTTCGACGCAGCGCAGCGGGCGCCCCACGCGCCGGCCCTGTCGTGGCAGGGCGAGGAAATGAGCTATGCCGCGCTGGCGCAATCCGTGCGCGAGACGGCCGGCACCTTGCTGACCCTGGGCTTGCGGCGCGGTGCGCGCGTGGCCGTGTACCTGGAAAAACGCCCGGAAAACGTCAGCGCCATGTTTGGCGCGGCGGCGGCCGGCGGCGTGTTCGTGCCCGTCAATCCGCTGCTCAAGCCGGACCAGGTGGCGTACATCCTGGCCGACTGCAACGTGGCCATCCTCGTCACCTCGCGCGAACGCCTGGCACAGCTGGCCCCCGCGCTGGCCGCCTGCCCGGACTTGCAGACGGTGCTGCTGACGGGCGAACCGCTGCCGCAAACGAGCCTGGGCAAGGTGCGGCTGCTGCCGTGGACTGCAGTGCCCACCGATGTGCCCGCCACCGGCGCGCCAGCACCCAGGCCGCACGCGGCGATCGACACGGACATGGCCGCCATTTTATATACCTCGGGCAGCACGGGGCGGCCGAAAGGCGTGGTGCTGTCGCACCGCAACATGCTGGCGGGCGCGCTCAGCGTGTCGGGCTATCTGCGCAACATGCCGGACGACCGCATCCTGTGCGTGCTGCCGCTCAGCTTTGACTATGGCCTGAGCCAGCTGACGACGGCCTTTGCCAGCGGCGCCTGCGCCGTGCTGATGAATTATCTGCTGCTGCGCGACATCGTCGAAGCCGTGGAGCAGGAAGCCATCACGGGCCTGGCCGCCGTGCCGCCCCTGTGGGTGCAGCTGTCGCAGCTGAGCTGGCCCCTGTCCACGCCCTTGCGCTACATCACCAATTCGGGCGGCGTGATGCAGCGCGCCACGCTCGCCAAGCTGCGCCAGTCGCTGCCGCGCACGCAGGTCTACCTGATGTATGGCTTGACGGAAGCGTTCCGCTCCACCTATCTGGCGCCGGAACAGCTGGAGCGGCGCCCCGATTCCATCGGACAGGCGATCCCCAACGCGGAAGTGCTGGTGCTGCGCCCGGACGGCAGCGTCTGCGACGCCGACGAGCCGGGCGAGCTCGTGCACCGCGGCGCGCTGGTGGCGCTCGGCTACTGGAACGATGCGGCGCGCACGGCCGAGCGCTTCAAGCCGCTGCCGCCCCAGGCCAGCGGCCTGGTGCTGCCGGAACTGGCCGTCTGGTCGGGCGACACCGTGCGCCGCGATGCGGAAGGCTATCTGTATTTCGTGGGCCGCAGCGATGACATGATCAAGACCTCCGGCTACCGGGTCAGCCCGGCCGAGATCGAGGAAGTCGCGTATGCGAGCGGGCTGGTGGGCGATGCCGCCGCGCTGGGCCTGCCCCATGCCGTGCTGGGCCAGGCCATCGCCTTGCTCGTCACGCCCGCGCCCGGTGTCGAATTGCTGCGCGACAGCGTGCTGGCCGCCTGCCGCGCGCGCCTGCCCAGCTATATGGTGCCGCTGTGGGTGGAAATCCGCGACGGCGTGCTGCCACGCAATCCGAACGGCAAGATCGACCGCCCCTTGCTGGCCAGGGAACTGGCGCAGGCGTATGCGGTCCAATCAGGAGATGCGGCATGAAGGACTTGATTCGCTCGAACAGTACGGAATTACCGTTGCACTCGGCCCTGGGCCAGCAGTTCGCCGTGGAAAACGACATGCTGCAGGTCGGCGGCGTGCCCTTGCGCCGGCTGGCCCAGCGGGTGGGCAGCACGCCGTTCTATGCGTATGACCGCGCACACATCACGCGCCGCATGGCGGAGTTGCGCGCCGCCTTGCCCGCCGGCGTGCATGTGCATTACGCGATGAAGGCCAATCCCATGCCGGCCGTGGTGCAGTGGCTGGCGGGGCTGGTCGATGGCATCGACGTGGCCTCGGGCGGCGAACTGGCCACGGCGCTCGATACGCCGATGCCGGCCGAACGCATCAGTTTTGCGGGGCCGGGCAAGAGCGATGGCGAGCTGGCGCGGGCCGTGGCCGCGGGCGTATTGATCAACGTGGAGTCCAGCGCCCAGCTGGAAAGGACGGCGCTGGCCAGCGAGCGGCTGGGCATGACGGCCCGGGTGGCCGTGCGCGTGAATCCCGATTTCGCCTTGCGCCGCACGGGCATGCGCATGGGCGGCGGGGCGCAGCCGTTTGGCGTCGATGCGGCCCTGGTGCCGGCGCTGCTGGGGCGCATCGGCCAGCTGGGCCTGGATTTCCACGGCTTTCACCTGTATGCGGGTTCGCAAAGCCTGTCGGCGCCAGCCCTGGCCGAAGCGCAGGCCATGAGCGTGCAGCTGGCCCTGCAGCTGGCCGACAGCGCGCCGTCGCCCTTGCGCACCCTGAATATCGGCGGCGGCTTCGGCGTGCCGTATTTTCCCGGCGACCAGGCGCTTGACCTGGCGCCCGTGGCCGCAGGCTTGCAGCGGCAGCTCGATCTGCTGGCCCAGGCGGCGCCCGGCGTGCGCCTGAACCTGGAACTGGGCCGCTACCTGGTGGCCGAGGCCGGTATCTATGTGTGCAAGGTGCTCGAACGCAAGGTATCGCATGGACAGGTATTTTTAGTGACGGATGGCGGCTTGCACCACCACCTGGCCGCTTCCGGCAATTTTGGCCAGCTGATCCGCAAGAATTACCCGGTCGCCATCGGCAACCGGCTGCACGGCGGGCCGCGCGAAGTGGCGTCCGTCGTGGGGCCGCTGTGCACGCCGCTGGACTTGCTGGCCGACCAGATGGAGATGGCGCGTGCCGAGGAGGGCGACCTGGTGGTGGTGTTCCAGTCGGGCGCGTATGGCTTGACGGCCAGCCCGACGGCGTTTCTCGGCCATCCGCTGCCGGCCGAGGTGCTCGTATGAGCGGCCTGTGCGGTTGGCTGGCAGCGGCGAGCGGGGCTGCTCGCCTGAGCGATGCCGATGGCGCCGCGTCCGCCGCGCTGGCCGGCATGGCCGCGCCCCTGTCGCGCTTCGACAGTGCGCCCCTGGCCGCCAGCATCAGCGAAGTGGGCGGCGTGGCCGTGGCCGCCATCGACGGCAGCCGTCACGTGTATCAGCAGGATGGCTTGCAGGTGGCGATCTGGGGCCGGCCCATGCTCGACGGTTCGGCCGACGACGTGGCGTGCCGCCTCGCATCGCTGTGGCTGAGCCGGGGCGTGGCCGCCTGCGCCAGCCTGTCCGGGCCATTCTCGCTGGCCATCCTCGACGCCTTTGCCGGCTCGGCCCTGCTGGCCGTGGACCGCGCCGGCATGCATCCGCTCAGCTATGCGAGCAATGCGCAAGGCCTGTTCTTTGCCTCCTCGCTGGATGCCTTGCTGGCCCATCCGTCCGTGCGGGGCGCCCTCGATCCGCAGGCGTTGTACCACTATTTGTACTTCCACATGGTGCCCGGCCCGGCCACGGCCTATCTTGGCCAGCAGCGCTTGCTGCCCGGCGAATACCTGCACGTACGGGGCGGCAAGCAATGCAAGGGCAGCTATTGGCAGCTGGCCTTCCAGGAGCCGGCAGCGCGCACGCGGGCCAGCTTCGCCGGCAACAAGCAGGAATTCCTGCGCCTGCTGCGCCTGGCCGTGGAAAGCAGCCTGGGCAGCGACAGCGCCAGCACGGGCGCCTTTCTGAGCGGCGGCACGGACAGCTCCACCCTGGCCGCCATCATGGGGCAGGTGACGGGCCGGCCCGCGCGCACGTATTCCATCGGCTTCGACGCGCCCGGCTACGACGAAATGGCGTATGCGCGCCTGGCCGCCAGCCACGCGGGCAGCATCCACCACGAACGCTACGTCACGCCCGGCGACGTGCTGGCCGCGATTCCCGCCATGGCGGCCATCTTCGACCAGCCTTTCGGCAATGCCTCGGCCATTCCCGCCTACTATTGCGCGCAGATGGCGCGCGAGGATGGCATCACGCGCCTGCTGGGCGGCGACGGCGGCGACGAATTGTTTGGCGGCAATGAACGCTATGCGCACCAGGCCTTGCTGTCGCAGTACGAACGCTTGCCCGTCATGCTGCGCCAGGCCATCATCGAGCCGCTGCTGTTCCGTGAGCGGACAAGTCAACCGTGGCGCCTGGGCGACAAGGCGCGCCGCTACATCGAGCAGGCGAGCCTGCCGCTGCCGGCCAGGCTCGACGGCTATAACCTGCTGCTGCGCCATGGCTACCGCACGGTGCTGGAAGCGGGCTTCATCGACACCATCGACCCGGGCATGGCGCCCGGCTGCGTGAATGGCGCGTATTGGGAGCGGCAAGGGCAAGGCTTGAGCCAGATCAATGAACTGCTGGCCCTGGACATGCGCTTTACCCTGGCCGACAACGACCTGTTCAAGGTGCGCAAGGCGTGCGAGCTGGCCGGCGTGGAAGCGGCGTTTCCCTTCCTGCACGATGCGATGGTGGCGTTCGCGTCGCGCCTGGCGCCGCGCGACAAGCTCGACGGCAGGCAGCTGCGGCCTTTCTTCAAGCGGGCGCTGGCGGAAATCCTGCCGCCGGCCATCGTGCGCAAGCAAAAGCACGGCTTCGGCTTGCCTTTCGGCCAGTGGCTGCACAGCCACGCGCAGCTGCGCGACTTTGCCTTCGACAACCTCACGCAGCTGCGCGGGCGCGGCATCGTGCGGCCCGCCTTCATCGACGATTTGCAGGGACGCTTGCTGGCGGAACATCCGGCCTATCACGGCACCATGGTGTGGCTGCTGCTGATGCTGGAACAGTGGCTCAGCCAGCATCCGGGCGCGCTGGGTGCGCTTGCCGGCGGTTTTGCCGCAACCGCCACAGAAACGCCAGCCGTCCTCGATCCCACGGCGTAAAGCGGGGCAGCTGCAGCAGGTCGAGCCCAGCGCCGGGGCGCGCCACGCCCCAGTCCGTCGCCACGGCCGCCTGGAAACCCAGCTTTTGCACCATCGCCACGTGCGGCGCGCCGTAATCGCGCCCGGCCTTGCCGTTCGGATACGCAAACAGGGTGACGGGCGCCTGTATCAAGTCTTCCAGCCGGTGCTTGCCGTCGGCGATGTCGCGCTGCGCGGCATGGTCCGGCAGGGTGGACAGAATCGGGTGGCTGGCCGTGTGCGCGCCCAGTCCCATGCCGGCCGCGTGCAACTGGCGCAGCTGCGGCGTGCTCAGCATGGCGGGCGGACCTGCCGCCGCGCCCGCCTGGCGGCGGATCTGCAGGGCCAGCTGCTGGCGTTGGGCGAACGGCAGGTATTTGAGCCGGCCCAGCAAGGCGGCGATGGCCGCTTGCCGCTGCGCCAGGCTGGCGACGGGCAGGCAGTCCAGGCCGTGTTCCCGCAAGTCCAGCTGGGGGCCGGGCGCCTGGCGCACGGCCTCGATCACCGTGTCGTTCCACATCTGCCCGTCATCGAGGTAGCCCGTGGCGATAAAAAACGTGGCGTGCAAGCCGTGCCGCTGCAGCAGGGGCAGGGCCACTTGCGCATTGTCCGCATAGCCGTCGTCGAAGGTGATGCAGGCGGCGCGCGGTGCCAGGCTGCCATCCTGTAGCCGCTGCACGGCCTCGCTGAGTGGCAGCGGCGCATAAAAACGTTTTACAAGACGCAGCTGGCGCTCGAACAGGGCTGCATCGACTTCGCCGGGAAACAGCGGGTCGGGCCGCGCCAGCACGCGGTGGTAGATCAGGATGGACAGGGTGGCCGTCATGGCTGCTCCGCGACGGCGGCCCCGGCCTCGGCCTTGGCCCGGGCCTGGCGCGATGTCGGGGCCGGCGCCTGCCGCTCGACGATGATGCGCGTGGCGATCAGGGCGGCCATCAGGTAATACGGCATGTCGAAGTACAGCAGGCTGAGGAAGGCGCCGCCCACGGCAAAGCCGATCAGGCTGGCCTGGCTCATGGTGGCCAGGCCGTGCGCCCAGCGCAGTTCCGGCTGGCCCCGCGTGCGGCGGATGATGGCGGCCGCCGTGCGCCAGGTGGCGATGCCCAGCGCCAGGTAAATCAGCAGGCCGACGAAGCCATGTTCGCCCAGCGCCTGGAAATAGATGCTGTGCGCCGCATGCACGTCCATGGGATTCGGCGCGTAGCGGGCAAAGATGGCGGCGTCGGAGACGTCGAAGCCGCCGCCCAGGAAACGGTCGCGCGCCAGGTTCCACGCCATGCGCCACGCATTCAGGCGGCCCATGGCAGAACTGTCTTCCTCATAGGTATTGATGGTATCCATGCGTTCGGCCCAGCGTTCGGGCATGAAGGCCAGCAGCAGCGGCGTGACCGCGCCGAGCAGCGCGCCCAGCACCAGCTTGCGGTCGCTTTTCAGCCACATGAACAGGCCCATGGCGGCAATGGCCAGCAAGCCGCCGCGCGAATACGAGCCCAGCGCGGCCAGGGCCGACAGCAGCATCGCCCCGGACAAGCCATGGCGCACCCAGCGTCGGTGTTTCTCCGTGTTTTGCTGCAGGTAATACATGAGGGGGATGGTGATGATCAGGGCCAGGGCCAGCGCATTGTTATCTCCAATAAACGTTTCTTCCGGCCCCCAGACCCGTTCCGTGCCGCCGCTGCGGATGGTGAAGATGCCGCCTTTCACGCCGTAATAGCCGATCGAGCCCACCAGCACCCAGATCAGGCGCACGATGTCGCGCCGCGTGCGTATCACCATCATGATCACAAAGCTCATCAGCATGATCTTCATGACCTTGTTCCACTGCACCCACGACGACTCGGGCAGCAGCGCGAACAGGGCCGTGACGTTCATCCACGCGACGAACAGCAGCAGTAGCACGCTGACGGGCGTGATGGGCAGGCTTTTTGGCTCGCGCGTCATCACGAGGCTGAGCATGGTGGCGATGGCGATGATGAAGGCGAACGGCAAGTGGGTGGCAAAGCCCCAGGCCTGCGTATGCGGGTTCATGACGCTGACCCAGACCCACATCAGGCCGCCGATGGCCGGCGCCTTCAGGATGAAGGGCAGCGAACCCAGGATGATGATGGTGATCACGATGTCGCGCATGAAGGGGGACGCTCCTGGTTGTGCCCGGGTTGCCATGGTCTTGATGCCTGTCAACGGGCTGGCGGGCAGGCTCAGTACACTGGATCAATACTGCTCAGCGTTGTTGAAACTGCGAATCAGTTTTGTCATGGTAAGACCAAGGAGGCATGTCCTTGTTGACCGTTCTCATGGCGACCTACAATGGCGCCGGCACCTTGCCCCAGGTATTGCGCGCCTACCTGGGCTTGCGACCGCCCGTGGGCGGCTGGCGCCTCGTCATCGCCGACAATGGCAGCACGGACGCCACGGCCCGGGTGATCGCCGCCTTCCGCGGGCGCTTGCCCTTGAGTTCCGTCTACGTGGCGCGGCGCGGCCGCAGTCCCGCCCTGAACGGTGCCGTCGAGCACGCCTTGCGCCAGGGCGGCGATGGCAGCGAGCTGTTTGTCTTTGGCGACGACGACGCCATGCCCGCGCCCGACTGGCTGTGCCGCCTGCAGGCCTGCGCGCGCGCCCACCCCGGCTATGCCCTGTTCGGCGGCGCCATCGTGCCCGCCTGGCGCGAACAGCCGGCGGAGTGGCTGCTGCGCCTGACCCCGGTCGGTTTGACGTGGGGCATCACCAGTCCCGACCTGCGCGACGCCCCCGTGTATCCGGGCCTCGTGTGGGGCGCCAACATGGCGATACGCCGCCGCATCTTCGAGGCGGGCGCCCGCTATGACGAAAGCATCGGCCCGCAGGGAGCCAATTACGCCATGGGCAGCGAAACCCGGCTCAACCTGGAGATGCATGCGGCCGGCAATCCTTCCTGGTTCTGTCCGCAAGCGAGGGTGGCGCACATCATCCGCGCCCCGCAAGTGCGGCGTGCCTGGATACTGCGCCGCGCCATGCTGTTCGGCCGGGGCCAGTGCCGGCTGGCGACCCTGGCGCCCAGCGTGGAATTGCTGGGCGTGCCCCGCTGGATGCTGGGCAGATACGTGCGCGATACGCTCGGCGCCGTGCGGGCCTGGCTGCGGCGCGACCACGCCGACCTGTTCCTGCGCCAGTGGGAGCGGGCCTGGCTGCGCGGTTTCTTCCATGAAGCGTGGCGGGGACGGCGCAAACGCCTGCCGCGCATCGTCATCAGCAGTTATTCGGGCGAGCTGGGCGGCATGGAGCTGCGCATGGCGCAAGAGGCGAGCATGCTGGCCGCGAACGGCTATGACAGCGTGCTGGCGCTGCGGCGCTTTCCCGGCTTTACTGCCTGGGTGCAAGGCTTGCGCGCGCAGCATCTGCAGGTGCGCGTGTATGAACCGCCCCTGTTTCTCGAACACTGGGCCTGGCGCCGCTGGAACTGGCTGCGCGCCAGGGTCACGGGCGCGTGGCGGCTGCGGCGGCTGCGGCCCGACCTGGTCCACGTGGCATTCTGCTGGACCAGTTATGGCGCTTCCATCCTGTGGCTGGCCCGTCAATGCCGGCTGCCGGCCGTGATCAGCGTGCACAACGCGTTTCCCCTGGAGCCGTTCAGCGCCTGGCAGCGGCCCCGGCTGCAGGAAGCGTTTCGCAGCGTCAAGGGCGTGTATGCCGTGTCGCCGTCGGCCCTGCGGCATTTCCTCGACCTGTACCGCGACATGCTGGCGCCGCAGACGCGGCTGGCCGTCATTCCCAACGGCGTCGATACGGACACTTTTATCGTCTCGCCCGAACGGAGAATACAGGCGCGCAAGCAGCTGGGGCTGCCGCCGGACGCGCTCGTGCTCGGCTGCGTGGCACGGCTGTCCGCGCAAAAGCGTCCGCAAGCGCTGCTGGCCCTGTTCGCCCGGCTGGCGCCGCAGTTTCCCCAGCTATATTTAGTGCTGGTCGGCACGGGGCCGCTGGAAGCCATGCTGCGGCTGCAGGTGCAACAGACGGGCTTACAGGACAGAGTCGTGTTTGCCGGTTTCCGGCAGCGCGTCGAGCTGCTGATGCCGGCCTTCGACCTGCATGTGCTGCTGAGTAAGAACGAGGGCTTCGGCATCGCCACCATCGAAGCGATGGCATGCGGCGTGCCGGCCGTGGGCACGGATGTGCCGGGCACCCGCGATATCCTGCACGATAGTGAAGGAGGGCTGCTGCTGCCGCTCGACGACGAACACGCCGCCTGCGCGGCCGTGGCGCAGCTGCTGGCAGACGCCCCCCGGCGCGCCCGCATGGGACGGCTGGCGCGCGAGGAAACCGTGCAGCGCTATTCGATGCCGCGCCTGGAACGCCAGCTGCGCGGCTTTTACGCGGGCCTGGTGTAGGCGCGGGCGGTCCGCATGAGTGCCACCCGCCATTCGTTTTTCTTTTCGTTTGCCGAAAAATACACGGTACTGCTGCTGGGCATTGTCGCCACCATGGTGCTGTCGCGGCTGCTGACGCCGGCCGAGGTGGGCGTGTATTCGCTGGGCGCCGTGCTGGTGGCGCTGGCGCAAGTGGTGCGCGACTTTGGCGTGGGGCAATACCTGATCCAGGAAAAGCAGCTCGATGCCGTCAAATTGCGGGCCGCGCTGGCCACCAGCCTGCTCGTCGCCTGGCTGCTGGCGGGCCTGGTGCTGCTGGCCAGCGGGCCGCTCGCGCGTTTCTATGACGAACCCCGGCTGACCCTCGTGCTGCGGCTGCTGGCCATCAATTTCCTGTTGATCCCGTTCAGCGCCTTGACCTTGCCGATGCTGCGCCGGCAGCTGCGCTTTCGCGCCATCTACGCGATCAATGCGGCCAATAGCGTGGTCAACCTGCTGGTGGCCGTGCTGCTGGCGCTGCAGGGCTGCAGTTACATGAGCATGGTGTGGGCGGCGCTGGCCGGTTCCTGCGCCTCGCTGCTGGTGAGCCTGCTGGTGCGGCCCCGCGAACTGCCGTGGCTGCCGGGACGGCGCGGCATGGGCGCCATCGCCCGTTTTGGCGCGTATGCGACGGGTGGCGGCCTGGTCGACGAGGCGGGCGTGGCGGCGCCGGACCTGATCATCGGCAAGCTGATCGGCATTGAAAGCCTGGCCCTGTTCGGCAAGGCGCAAAGCGTGCTCAATATCTTCAACCAGGCCATCACCAGCGCCATTTCGCCCGTGGTGTTTCCCCTGTTCGCGGCGCGCGCGCGCGAAGGTGAGGGGCAGGGCGGGGCACAACGCGTGTATCTGCGCACGATCAGCTACATGACGGCGCTGGCCTGGCCGTTTTTTCTCTTCCTCGCCTGCATGGCTTTGCCCCTGGTCAAGGTGTTGTACGGCACGCAATGGCTAGCCTGTGTGCCCTTGATCCGCATCATGTGCCTGTCCTCGGCCGTGTATAGCATGTTCAGCATGGCCCGCTACCTGTTCGTGGCGACGGGCCAGCTGCATGCGCAGGTGCGGCTCGATGCCTGGGCGGGCGCCATCAAAGTGGCGCTGCTGCTGGCGGCGGCGCCGTTCGGGCTGGTGGCCGTGGCCTGGGCCGTGGTGCTGAGCAATGTGCTGCGCAGCTGGATGAGCTACGGCTGCCTGCGGCGCTTGAGCGCACTCGACTGGCGCATCCTGGCGCGGGCATTGCACAAGAGTTTGCTGCTGTGCGGCGTCAGCGCCGTCGCGCCCGTCGCTTCGCTGCTGTGCCTGCCTGCTGACACGCCGGCGCTGCTGGCGCTGGCGGGCACGGCGCTGGCCACCTTGCTGTGCTGGCTGGCCGGTATTTTCTTGTTGAAACATGAACTGGCCGGCGAGTTTCTGTTGTTGCAACGCAAGCTGGCCGGCCGCTGGCTGGCCGTCAAATCACCGCACTGAGCCGTTGACAGCGGCGCGGGCGCACGAAAGGAAGACCATGCGTGTCGGTATCCTGTCCTACCCGATGCTGTTCCAGCGCGACGGCGGCTTGCAGATCCAGGTACGCGAAACCATCGCCGCGCTGAACCGGCTGCCCCCGCTGCCGGCGCGGCCCCTGGAAGTGCAGCTGGTCGACGCCAACCACCAGCGGCTGGCCGATTTCGACGTGCTGCACGTGTTTTCGGCAAGCAATGGCACCTACCGCATCATGGAAATGGCCAGCGAGCAAGGCGTGCCCGTGGTGCTGTCGCCGCTGCTGTCGCCCGGCTGGGGCCGCGCCAGCGCCTGGCGCGCGCGGCTGGCCGACCGCCTGGCCGGGCGCTTGACGGAATGGATGGTGCAAACGAGCTATGCGCAGACGCGGCGCGCCCTGCAGCTGGCCGACGTGGTGATCGCGCTGGGCGAGGCCGAGCGCGATGCCATCGTGCAAGGTTTCGGCATGGAGGCCGATGCCATCCGCGTCTTGCCGAACGGGATCAACCCGCATTTCTTCACGGCCAATGGCGACCTGTTCCTGCGCGAGACGGGCATCGCCGGGCCGTTCGCGCTGATGGTGGGCAGCATTTCGCCGTATAAAAACCAGCTGGGACTGGCCCAGGCGCTGACAGGTGCCCGCTTGCCGCTGGTGCTGATCGGCGCCGCGCCCCGGGAACAGCAGGCGTATCTGCAGCATTTGCTGGACTTGCCGCACGTCAGCTGGCTCGGCGCGCTCGACCACGCCGACCCGCTGCTGGCCAGCGCCTACCATGCGGCGGCCGTGGCGGCCTTGCCCAGCCAGGGCGAAGTGTTTCCCTTGAGCGTGCTCGAAGCGCTGGCGGCCGGCACGCCCGTCGTCATGACGGCGCAAAGCGCGCTCGACTTGCCCGATTCCGCGTTTGCGCTGCGCAAGGTGCGCTGGGACGACGGCGCCGCGCAGCGCCAGGCCATCCTCGAACTGCTGGCGCTGCCGCCCGAGCGCCGCCGCGTGCAAGCGCTGGTGGAGCGTTTTACGTGGGAGCGGGTGGCGGCGCAGATCGTCGATTGTTACTACCAGGCGCAATCCTTGCCAGCCAGGAGGCAGCATGCTGTTTAATTCCTTCGCCTTCCTGTTCGCCTATCTGCCCATCGTACTGGCCGGCTATTTTCTGCTGGACCGCTGGCACCGCGCAAGCGGAGGCCTGGCACTCGGCTGGCGCCCGTTGGCGCCAGCCGCTTGGCTGGCGCTGGCCTCGCTGTTCTTCTATGCCTGGTGGGAGGTGCGCTACCTGCCGCTGCTGCTGGCCTCGATCTGCATCAATTACGGCGCCGGCCGCCTGCTGGGCGCCAGCGCGGGCGCGGCCCGCAAGCGCGTGCTGGCGGCGGCGCTGACGCTGAACCTGGGGCTGCTCGCGTACTACAAATATGCGAATTTCTTCATCGACAGCGTGAATGCCGTCGCCGTGGCCGCCGGTGCCAACACTGCCAGCCTGCCGTGGCACGGCCTCGACATCATCTTGCCGATCGGCATCTCGTTTTTCACCTTCACGCAGATCGCCTTCCTCGTCGATTGCTACCGGGGCGAGGTGCGCGAATACCGCTTCATCCATTACGTGCTGTTCGTCAGTTACTTTCCCCACCTGATCGCCGGCCCCGTGCTGCACCACCGCGACATGATGCCGCAGTTCGCCGACCCGGCCAACGCCCACCCGCGCGCCGCCAATTTCGCCATCGGCCTGTCGATCTTCATCATCGGCCTGGCAAAGAAGGTGCTGATCGCCGACAACCTGTCACCGCTGGCCATCCCCGTCTTCGCGGCCGGCGCCCAGCCGACCCTGATCGAGGCGTGGATCGGCGTGCTGGCCTACACCTTCCAGCTGTATTTCGACTTTTCCGGCTATTCGGACATGGCCATCGGCCTGTCGCGCCTGTTCGGCGTGAAATTGCCGCTGAACTTCAACTCGCCGTACAAGGCGGCCAACATCGCCGACTTCTGGCGCCGCTGGCACATGACCTTGTCGCGTTTCCTGCGCGATTATTTATACATCCCGCTGGGCGGCAGCCGGCGCGGCGAGGTCATGCGCTACCGTAACCTGATGCTGACCATGCTGCTGGGCGGCCTGTGGCACGGCGCCGGCTGGACCTTCGTCATCTGGGGCGGTCTGCATGGGCTGTATCTGGTGCTGCAGCAGGCGTGGCAGCGCGCGTTCGGCGCGGTCCGGGCGCGCTGGTGGCCCGGCCTCCTGACTTTTCTGGCCGTCATGCTGGCCTGGATCTTCTTCCGCGCGCCCGACGTGGCCACGGCCTGGGATATAACCGGCGCGCTGGTGGGGGCGAATGGCGTGAGCCTGCCGCGCGGCCTGGCCAGCCATGGGGCCAGCCTGGCGCAATGGGGCTTGCATCCGGCCTTTGGCGGCATCCGCTGGATCGAACTGGCGGGCCCCGGCTTGCCCGTGCTGCTGGGCGCGATGCTGCTGGCCTTCAAGGCGCCGAACACGCAAGAAATATTCTTTCTCTACGAGCCTGCCATTGAAAGAATATTTCAGCCTGCCGGGCGCTGGGCCTTCAGTTGGCGGCCCACGCGCCGCTGGAGCGTGGGTCTGGCCGCGCTGTTCGTCGCCTGCATCTTCGGCATGAACCGGGTCACCGAATTTCTCTACTTCCAGTTCTGAGCATGGATACCGCCGCCCGCCGCTACCTCGTCTGCTTCCTCGCCTGCGTCGGCCTGGCGCTCGGTGCCGTCTCGTTCCTCAACTACCAGGTCGATCCCTACCTGCTGCACCAGTGGGACAGTCCCTTGCTGCAGCGCCCGCGCCAGATCAACGAAAAGCTCGGCGCCTGGGCCAAGACCTACGCCGTGGCGCGCTACCGGCCGGCCGTCATCTACATCGGCAATTCGCGCACGGAAATGGGCTTGCCGACCAGCGTGCGCACCCTGTTCGATGGCAAGCGCGTGTTCAACAGCGCGGTGTCCGGCGCCTCGGTCGGCGACGCCATCCGCCTGGCCGAGCATGCGGCCAGGGTCAGCCGCGTCCACACCATGGTATGGGGCATCGACGCGCCCACTTTTTCCCTGGAGATGGGGGCGGCGCGCGTGGAAGACAGCCTGACGGGTGCCGAGCATGGCTTTTTCGCCCGGCGCGCCCTGGTCAACCTGAAGCGCGGCCTGACCATGGACATGACGCAGGACAGCGTGCGCATCCTCACCGGCAATGCCGGCGATACCTGCCGCTCCAACCTGGCCGTGTACGGGCAGCGCGACGAGACGTGTACCCTCAAGGGCATCGAGCACTGGCTCGGAACGAAGGACGCCATACCCGTGCGGCTGCAGGAATTCGGCGATGGCCTGGGGCCGACGCCGCCTTCGACCCCCGCCTTCGATGCCAGCATCGGCAAGCTGTGCCGGGCAGGCATGCGTTTGCGCATGTACATCCACCCCACGCACGCGCTGACGATGTATGTGCTGCACTGGCGCGGCAAGTGGAATGCCATGCAGGCCTGGCAGCGCGGCCTGGTGAATATCGTCGAGCGCCACCGCCAGCAGGGCTGCGACGTGCGCCTGGTTGATTTTTCCGGCTTTAACAGCATCACGACCGAAGCGACCCCGCTCGTCAGCGGCAAGCCCGACATGCATTATTACTGGGAAGTGTCGCATTACCGGGACAATGTGGGCCACTTGATCCTGGCGCGCCTGTTCGGCGGCGGCACGCCGGCGCCCGCCGATTTCGGCGTGGAGCTGACGCGGGACAACGTCGACGCGCACCAGGCGGCCACGCGCGCCGCGCGCGACCGCTATCGCGTGGAACACGCGCGCGAGGCGGCCTATGCGCAGCAGGTGCTGGACGGGCCGCTGATCCGGCGTTGATGCAAGGCGCCACGTACGCCATTTCTCCACTTCCGATGCTGACCATGGATACCACCGCCCGCCGCTACCTCGCCATCTTCTTTGCCTGCGCGCTGGTCGCGCTGGCCCTGATCTCCGCCGTGAATTACCGCGTCGATCCCTACCTGCTGCACCAGTGGGATACGCCGCTGGTGCAGCGCCTGCGTCCCACTTATGAAAAGCTCGCCGTGTGGGGCAAGACGTATGCCGTGGCGCGCTACCGGCCCGCCATCGTGTATATCGGCAATTCGCGCACGGAAATGGGCTTGCCCACCAAGGTGCGCGCCTTGTTCGATGGCAAGAGCGTTTTCAACAGTGCCGTCTCGGGCGCTTCGATCGGCGACGCCATCCGCCTGGCCGAGCACGCGGCCAGGGTCAGCCATGTCGACACCATGGTGTGGGGCATCGACGCGCCTTCATTTTCGCTGGAACTGGGCTCGGCCGGCGTGGAGCCGGGCTTGACGGCCGGCGGCCCCGCGTTTTTCGCGCGGCGCGCCTTGCTCAACATCAAGCGCGGCCTGACCGTGGACATGACGCGCGATACCTGGCGCATCCTCAGCGGCAGCTACGACGGCGTGTGCCTGTCCAGCCTGGCCCTGGACGGCCAGCGCGACCAGTCCTGCATCACCGCCCGCAACCATGGCTGGGTGGGCACGGCCCGCTCGTTTACGCCGCGGCTGCAGGAATTCGGCGACGGCCTGGGACCGACCGTACCCGCGCTGCACGCCTTCGATGCCAGCGTCGGCAAGCTGTGCCGTGGCGGCACGCGCTTGCGCCTGTACATCAATCCCACGCACGCGCTCACGCTCGATGCCCTGTACTGGCGCGGCAAGTGGGACGCCATGCAGCAATGGCAGCGCGACCTGGCGCAACTGGCGCAGCGCCACCGCAGCCAGGGCTGCGACGTGCGCCTGTACGATTTCTCCGGTTTCAACAGCATCACCAGCGAGCCGATCCCGCAGGTGACGGGCGTGCGCGAGATGCGTTATTACTGGGAAGCATCGCACTACCGCGACAACGTGGGCCATTTCATCCTGGCGCGCCTGTTCGGCGGCGAGGTGCCGCCGCCGGCGGACTTTGGCGTCGAGCTGACGGAAGGCAGCATCGCGGCCCACCAGGCGGCCATGCGC
Source organism: Janthinobacterium sp. GW822-FHT07A03 (assembly GCF_058798815.1). Lineage (NCBI taxonomy): Bacteria > Pseudomonadati > Pseudomonadota > Betaproteobacteria > Burkholderiales > Oxalobacteraceae > Janthinobacterium > Janthinobacterium sp. GW822-FHT07A03. The sequence continues at coordinate 570,229 of NZ_JBXAKW010000005.1, forward strand.
GCCGCGCGCGAGCGCTACCACGCGCAGCACGCCGAAGAAACGGCCTACCTGCGCCACGTGCTGACCTTGCCCCGCGAGCCCAAATAGGCGGCCAGGGAGTCAGGCGGACGCCGCGCGGCAGGGCGCTTGCGCTATGATGATGTTTTGCCATTCAGCAAGTTCCAGGACACACCATGAAAATCGCCTTCTTTGCCAGCCAGCCCTACGACCGCCGTTTCTTCGATGAAGCCTTGCCGTCCCAGCCCGACCCGGCCGGCATCGAACTGGTCTACCACAGCGCCTTGCTGAGCCAGGAAACCGTGGTGCTGGCGCAAGGCGCGCACGCCGTCTGCGTCTTCGTCAACGACGTGCTCGACGCGCCCGTGCTGGAAACCCTGCACGGCTACGGCGTGCGCGCCATCTTGCTGCGCTGCGCCGGCTACAACAACCTCGACCTGGAAGCGGCCAAACGCCTGGGCTTGTTCGTCGCGCGCGTGCCCGCGTATTCGCCGGAAGCCGTGGCCGAATACACCTTGGCCCTGGTGCAGACGCTGAACCGCCACACGCACCGCGCCTACGCCCGCGTGCGCGAAGGCAATTTCTCGCTCGACGGCTTGCTGGGTTCTACTTTGCACGGCAAGACCGTGGGCATCGTCGGCACGGGCAAGATCGGCCTGGCCACGGCGCGCATTTTCAAGGGCTTCGGCTGCACGGTGCTGGGCCACGATCCGTACCCGGCGCCCGCGTTCGCGCAGCTGGGCACGATGGTCGAATTGCCGCAGTTGCTGGCCGAGTCCGATATCGTCTCGCTGCATTGCCCCCTGATGGACAGCACGCGCCACATGATCAGCGAAGCAACGTTACCGCTGATGAAGAAGGGCGCCATGCTGGTGAACACTTCGCGCGGCGGCCTGATCGACACGGGCGCCGTCATCGAAGCGCTCAAGTCGCGCCAGCTAGGCTCGCTCGCCATCGACGTGTACGAGCAGGAAAGCAATCTGTTCTTCCAGGACCGCTCGTCCGACATCATCGACGACGACGTCTTCCAGCGCCTGATGACCTTCCCCAACGTACTGGTGACGGGCCACCAGGGCTTCTTCACCATCGAGGCGCTGCGCGAAATCGCCGCCATCACGTATCACAACCTGGCCTGTTTCCGTGAAGGCAAGGCGTGCGAGAACAGCGTATTAGCTGCTTGACGCCGGTTTCCTGGGCTTGGGCGGCGGCTTGGGTTTCGGCTGCGGCAAGGCGTCGGCCGTACGCCGTGCCAGCTGGCTCAGCCAGTCGCGCTCGTCCCACAGACCGCCATCGATGAGGAAATACGGCTTGGCTTGCGGATAGGGCGGCGCTTCCTGCAGCGTGCCCATGGTACTGATCCAGGCGCGGCCCGCGTCCGTCGGCTTGATGAAGAGCATGTCGTCGGCGACGATGGCGAACATCTTGCCGTCGCAATACAGGCCGTACTCGCCAAACATTTTCTTGGCGCTGATGCCGCCCGCGCCCGCCATCTGGTCGAGCAGAAAATCCACCGTGCCTTGCTGTGATGCCATGTCGTCCTCCGTATGAATGAATAGTGTAGCGCACTGGCCAGGACAGGGCGGTGCGGCTACACTACGGCCATTGATTTTTTCGCATCCCTTATTCTTTCATGACACCCCAGCCTATTATTCACCGCGGCATCAGCATCGCCACCCTGGCCGCCAGCGATGCCATCGAAACCCACTGCGCACCGGGCCACACGGCCATCCGTGAGCAGGCTGATGGGTGGTGGCTGTATTTTGTCGACGAGGATGGCAACGTCGACGGCTACGACAGCCCGTTCGCCAGCCACGCCGAAGCGCTGTGGGCGGCCAAGGCCGCAGCCGAGTTCAGCGCGCAATGAAGGCCAGTCCGTGGGCCTTCCTGGGCTTGCCGCAAGCGCCCGTGCCGGAAGCGGAAAGCGCGGAATACGGCGCCTGCCGCACCGACCTGCACGGCAAGCGTCTGGTCTTGCGCGTGGCCAAGACCACGCCGACGAAAACCGGCCAGTTCGTCACCGTCTGGAAGCGCCCCCATCCCGACGCCGACATCGCCCCGCTGGACGACGCGGACCCCGTCGATGCCGTCATCATCGCCGTCACTGACGGCGCACAGCACGGCTTCTTCATTTTGCCGCGCAGCGTGCTGGTCGAGCGTGGCGTGATGTCGCGCGCCGGCCAGGGCGGCAAGCGCGCGCTGCGCGTGTATCCGCCCTGGTGCGCGCCGCAATCCATCCAGGCGCAGCGCACGCAGCGGTGGCAGGCGCAGTGGTTTGTGGCGGCGGGGGATCAACGAAGGCTGGAACAGATGCTTGGGCAGTAATTGTTTCCGTTTACTTAGAATATGTCTGCGCCCAGTTGCTGTGTTAGAACATCTCGAAAGCCCTCCTTTTGGCATGACGGCAATGAAACCTTTACTGAGGCATTCCAATCGTCCGCTATCGGCCTATTGCGTTGAAAAACTCCAGTTGAGCAGGCGATCTTCACGATTTGCCGCTGTCTAAGCAAAGAAAAGACGGAGGC
>NZ_JBXAKW010000006.1:0-503126 GCF_058798815.1 Janthinobacterium sp. GW822-FHT07A03
ATTGCTGGCAGGCCCATCAAGGCGCGCGTGCGGTTGACCAGAGCGCCAGCCCGGCGGTAGCCATAGGTCGGCAGCGCCGTAATCTCGGCGCGCACGGCGTCGACCAGGATGGCGTCGGCAGGCTGGTGGAACGTCTGAGTGGTGCGCCCGTCGATCCAGTCCGCGGGGCGAACCAGCAGCTGGGCTACGTGTGAGCGCGCTACGCCAAGGGCAGAGCAGACCGGCTTCACTGGCCGTCCTTGCCCGACAAGGGCGAGCGCGCAATCCACTTTTTTTCGCGAGCGAACTCGACGGCCTCCTTCAGGATTTCCGCCTCCATCGTCTTCTTGCCGAGCATGCGCTGCAACTGGGCTATCTGCGCGCGCGCAGCGGCCAGTTCGCTCGCCGGTACCACCGATTCGCCAGCAGTGACCGCCGTTAGCGCGCCTTCCCGTTCGAGCTTGCGCCAGTTGAACAACTGGCTTGCACCGACGCCGTGCTTGCGTGCGACCAGCGATACGTTCATGCCTGGCTCGTAAGTCTCGCGCACCAGCGCCGCTTTTTCCTCGGCAGACCAGCGCCTGCGGCGCTCCTGGCTCACCGTCACCACCTCGATTGTTTGCTTGTTCCTAGTCATATGCACAGTCCTATTCCTATCCGTAAGAATAACGCATAGGCTGTGTCTGGTGAATCAAGGGGCTATTTCAAAGCCTCCCAAGAAATTCGAACGAAGCATCTGGAAAGCCAGCGATTACTAGTTCTTCCATGTTGCGAAACTGGGCCAGCGGCGAAAGGCTTTTGTATTTGCAGTACCATACCTTGACACTAAGTATAGCCTCAGGTTCAGCAATTGTAGGGAAATTACCACCAGCGTCGCGAATCAATTCTAGGTGCATTTTTAATATATCCATCCATTTTTCTAGCTTTAGCATCGACCGCTAAAGGTCCGTTTCTGGCCGTACGCAGGCGATCAAGGAATTAACAACTGCATCTTAGCGCTAGAAAAATACTGCACCTTTGCTTGAGATAGCTCTTCGGCTAGTTTTTGACGCAGGGCTAATCCATCCGCATCTAATTTAGCAACTTCTTTCAAGTCTGTATATGTCCGAAAGTGAGCCAACTCATATCGTTTCTGCCACGCGGAAATTTCATCGTCTAGACGTTCGGAAATGCCTAGTGCAGGTGCCATCAGCCAGCCACCCTCGACGGCGTCACGGATACCGGTTCCTGAGAGATTTCCGTCAACTACTAAATAGCGCACACTGTTGTTCATATTGAGAAGATACCCGTGAGAGTCTGCAATTGGCCGACTGCTGTCGTCACAAGGCTATTTTAAATGGTCATCAAAACCCAGTGCACGTGTCAATTTTGGAAGTTTAGCCCACAGAATAGCGAGAACCACTAACCCAGTTGGAATGCCAACATACAGTAGAGCACCTTCCTCAGAAACCTTGAAAAAATACCTGGTCAATCCAGCAGCTAGTAAACCCCAGAAAAGAAACGCAAAAACCAAACAAGAAACAATTGTCACCCACTTCCTAAACCACTCAAAGCGGCGCTTGCGAGGTGAATGGAGTTCATATCTTTCCATCTCATAAGTCCCGCAAAATTTCCTACTTTCAACTTCTCGTAGTACAAGGCGCATCAACTTTTTTAGCAAGTTAAACGGCTGGTTTTGGCCAGTTGCCGTAGTTGGAATATTCCGCCCCGAAACGCTCATTCTTCAATGCTTTGGCCCGATGGTTGATTGCGGAAGTAGTCTCCATCTGGATCCAGATCCTTGTATTGACGCACGATAGGGTGCTGGAGCGTGGACCACAAGTGGTTGATCAAGCCAGTCAATGCGCGTAAATTCTCAGTTCGCTCTATGTCGGGGAGCGTGCGAATAACATTGTCCGCTTCATTAATGATTTTTCCCATGCGTTCATACATCGACATCAGTTGCTGTGCGGTTGAATAGTCCATTTCTCTTCTTTCAAAAATCACTTGCTAGGAACTTCGACACAGCGTCGACATCAACGGCGATGCTGAGATGATCCAATCTGTGGAGGGTCCGCTTCTGGTCGGTTGCCATCGTTCTCAGGTTGCGCCCATTGCGGACCTTAGATACCTTTCTCGCCCGCTGAAGAACCCATTAGTGAGCCAGCCATTCACAGAGCTGGCCTAAATCACTTCCTGGTAACGTCTAAAGAAGCAATCAACTCAGCAGCTTGTTTTAAGTTCGCTGGCGCATTATCAATCTGGCTTTGCTGAAGTGAAATCTGAACGTCAACATCACGATATGAGAAGAACAAATGACAAATTTCTGTTTCGTGACAAATAATAGAGCCGACGGAATATGTCGAATCGTCGCGCGTAGGCTTTCGTTGGAAGTACCAGACATCTCTCCCACATAACTCTGTACATCTATACCATCCAAAGGAGGTAAGTTGAAGTGCAGACCCTACCGTTCCTTCGGCAACGGTAACGTCAAATGGCGACGGAAATCCATTAGCTCGTCGCTCTGCACTCGACTGCAACTGAACGCCCCATTTCCCATAATAAGGCCCGTTGGGAATCTCTAAAAAAGCGCCTTGTGTACTATCGAGCGCACCGCTAATCGCTCGCAACGAAGAAGCGCTGACTATCGCTGGGTTTGGAAATCGAAACGTTACACTGGCGATTTTTAAGTCCACGTTTCGCTGCGACCAAAAGTGCGCGAGTGTGCCCCCTAACGCTAATAAAAGAAAAAACACACCTACTTTGTTCTTACTCATTGCCCTTCTTTCAATCAGACGGCAGCCTCTGGCCCGTAGCGGCAGCAGAGCATAGCGGATTGCCAAGCAGAAAAACTCACAAATTGTCACGCCTCCGCGAATGACCGCTTGTGGCCGATACCGGCCGCTTGCGAAGCGCTGCTCTTGGCCGATGCCACACTCACGATTTCATCTCCGTTCCGTTGAGCTGCTCCATCAACGCATCGAGCTTACGCTCTAGCTTCAAATTTGACGCCCCAATGAAATACCAGATGCAAGCGAAGTTCACGATTGGAATCAACGATAGAACTGTCCAAAGCACTGCGTTCCGTCCTTTATCCTTTGCTAGAAGATAAGCAGAAACTGCCATCATTAGTGACATGAATACAAGCGGAAGAAATGAGACAAACATGTTTGGGGCGTTGTTTTCCATTAGTTTTATCTAGGTTGAATGGTTTAAATACGTTGGAAAGTCGACCTGGTGACACGTCCGAGCAACCTGCTTTAATGCTCCTGAACGGTTGCTTCTGGACGATAGAGGCACCAGAGCATAGCGGATTGCTAAGCAGAAAAACTCACAAATTGTCACGCTGCCGCGAATGACCGCTTCTGGCCGAAAGCAGACGGCCAGGATGAACCAGGCTTCGGCCATGGCGCCGATCAATATCACGCGGCCGCTTGTTCCCGCGGCCGGATGATCATGCAGGTGGCCGTCGCGTGCGCGTACACTTTGCCCGCTTCGTCGCGGATTGTGCCTTCCGAAATGACCAGGTTGCGGCCCGCATTGATGACCTTGCCTTCCGCAAAGACTGTCACGTTGAAGGGCAGGGGACGGCACATCTTGATGTTCAGGTCTGTCGTGCCGTAGCTTTCGCCGGCCGGCAAGACCGTGTGCGTGGCGCAGCCCGTGACCGTGTCGAGCACGGTGGCGGCGAAACCGCCGTGCACGCCGCCCATGGGATTCGTGTGGTTTTCATTCGCCGTGGCCGTGAAGATGACTCTGCCGTGCTCGATCGTGTGCGCATCCATGGGCATGGTCTTGGAAATGCCGGGCCGGGGGAACAGGCCTTGCGCGAACGCCTGCATCAGTTGCAAGCCTGTCATGTCTTTCGGGTGCATGGGTAACTCCTGTGGTGGTGATGTGGGGATAAGTCAGACGTCCTGCGCAAAACGCAGGCGCGAGGCGTGCAGCAGGAAGCGGGCGACGATGGCCAGCTCTTCCTCGCTGAAGCCTTGCTTCAGTTGTTCGTTCAGGCTGTCGAGCAGGGGCAGGGCATGGGCCAGCACCTCGCCCCCCTTGGCCGACATGTGCAGGGTGCCGGCGCGCGCGTCGAGTGCCGACTGGCCGCGCACGATCAGGCCGTTTTCTTCCATGCGCGTCACCAGGCCTGTCACGGCCGAGTTTTTCAGCTGCAGCGCCCGCCCCAGATCCTTCAATTGGCAGCCTTCCTCGCCCTTCAGGGCAAACAGGGCGACGACTTGCGTGCCGGAAAAGCCCAGTTCACTGCTAAACACGGCGTCGGCCGAGCGGAACAGGTTCTGGCGCGCCAGGTTGAGCAGGTTGAACAGGCGCGGCGAACGCTCGCCCAGCGGGCAGGCGGCGGCATCGGGAAGGTCTGGCTGGGGGGAGGTATTGGTACGCATGCGAAGTATACTACTACGTATGCGTAATAAATCAAGCGCCTATTTTCAGTCGCGCCGGTGGCGCCCCACGTAGCGGGCGCGGGGGCGGATCAGTGCCGCGCTGGCGGCTTGCTCGGCGGCATGCGCGATCCAGCCGGCCGAGCGGGCCAGCGCAAACACGCTCAATGCCGCGCCCTCGGGCCAGCCGAACGCCAGTTCCATCGCGGCCAGCGCCAGGTCGGCATTCGGGCGGGCATCGAGCAGCTCGCTTGCCGTGGCGCAGACGGACAGAATGGCGGCCAGATGCGGGTACCCGGGCGACAGCGCCGACAAGATTCCCAGCAGATATGCGGCGCGCGGGTCGCCGTCTGGATACAGCGGGTGGCCAAAGCCGGCGAATTCTGGCGCGACGGTCTGGTAATAGGCGCCGATGGCGGCCCTGGCGTCCGGCGCGGCCAGCGCCTGCGTCAACATGCGCCGGGCCGCCGCGCTGCCGCCGCCATGCTTGTCGCCGGACAAGGCCGCCAGCCCGGCCATCAGCGCGGCGGGCAGGCTGGCACCCGTCGAGGCGACGCAGCGTACGGCAAAGGTCGACGCATTCAATTCATGGTCGGCCAGCAGCACGAGGGCCGCGCGCAGCAGTTCCGTTTGCTGCGCATCGGCATGCCACGCCCGGGCCAGCTGCATGTGCAGCGGCAGGATGGATGGCGCCGTCCGGAGCAGGGCGGCGGCCAGGATGCGCATCAGGGCGGGGCCGGATGGCAGCGAGGGCGCCATGTCCGCCGTCGCCAGCATGGCCAGGGCGAGCATGGCGCGCGCCAGCGGCGGTGCTTCAGGTGCGCTGGCCAGCCCTGGCGGCAGGGCCGGCGCGTCCTGCTGAAAATGGTCGCTCGCGTTATCGTCCCACAGCAGGCTAGCAGTCGCTTCCAGCGTCGCGGACTCGGCCAGCGCCGTCGCATCGCAACCCCGGTACAGCAATCGTCCGTCGAAAATGTGGGAAATCCGTGTCTCCAGCACGGGCAAGCCCCAGTGCATGGCGGCCACGGCCGTCTGGCCACCGCGTTTGGCGTCGTTCTTGCGCGCCGCCAGGCGCAGCACGTCTTCCTGCGGATAGCGCTTGCGGCGCGACACGCCATTGCTGACGGAGGCCAGCAAGCCCCGGCTCACATAGGAATACAGGGTGGGCAGGCTGACGTTCAAGAGGCGCGCAGCCTCGGCAGCGGACAGATCGTTGTTCATGGCGGCCATTGTAGCGGCTGTCACTTTATATTGATTGATGGAATCAAGATTGACGGGCCGGGCGGCGCGTCACTAGACTCATGCCTTTCCAGGAGTTTCCATGAGCACACACACCATTCGCACCCTGCGCCCCGATGATGCCGCGCCCTTGCTTGCTTTCGAGCAAGCCAACCGGGCCTGGTTCGAGCGCCATATCGACCGGCGCCCCGACGATTTTTACAGCGTCGACGGCATTGCCGCGCACGTCGCGCAATTCCTGGACGAACATGCACAGGGACGCTTGCACCCCTGCATCATCGTGGACGAACATGGACAATTGATCGGGCGCGCCAACCTGAAGGATATCGACGGGCAGACGCAAACGGCCGAAGTCGGCTACCGCATCGGCGAGCAGCAAGCGGGCAAGGGCTTGGCCACGGCCGCGCTGCGCCATCTGATTGATCTGGCGCAAAACGAATGGCAGCTGGCCAGCCTGCGCGCCTACGCCATCGACGGCAATGCGGCGTCGATCCGCGTGCTGGAACGCTGCGGTTTCGTGCAGGGAATGGCCGTGCCCGATATTGCCCTGGTGGAAGGCAATGTTGTCGATGGCCATGCCTATGCGCTGGATTTGCGGGCGGCTGGGGTAGACTCTATCCTGTTATAAAAACAAAGTTGACAGATATGAATCGCGAAAGGCCTCAACACATCATCGTCATCGGTGCCGGCATCGTCGGCGCGTCGCTGGCATACCACCTGGCCAGCAAGGGAGCACAAGTCACCGTGCTCGAGGCGGGCGGCATCGCGTCCGGCGTGACGGGCACCTCGTTTGCCTGGATTAACACGTCCTGCGCGGGGCCGGACCCCATTGCGGCCCTGCGCGGCGACGCCATCGCCGCCTGGCGCCAGCTGGAAACGCAGGTGCCGGGCTTGACGGTACGCTGGCACGGCGCCTTGTCGTATGGCACGCAGGATGGGCGCGTGTCGCCCGAATCCATCTTGATAGACCGCTCGCGCATCGCCCGGCTTGAACCGCAGCTGCGGCGTCCGCCGCAACAGGCCGTCCACGAGCCGGAACAGGGCGCCCTCGACGCCGTTGCCGCGACACACGCCTTGCTGGCGGCGGCCGAGGCGCTCGGCGCGACGGTCCGCACGCACACGCCCGTGCTGGGTTTTGCCGTCCGGGACGCGCAGGTGACGGGCGTGGAAACGGCTGCGGGCCGCATCGAGGCTGATATGGTCGTGCTGGCGGCAGGCACGGGCACGGCCAGCCTGGCCGCGCAGCTGGGAGTTGACTTGCCGATCCTCGCCTCGCCCGCCATCTTCCTGCGCTACCAGGCGCCGCCGGGCCTCGTGCGCGCGATCATTTCCAATCATGCAATGGAAGTGCGGCAAGCCGAGGACGGGACCATGCTGGCGGCCGAAGATTACCTGGACGACGCGCCGGAAAACCATCCCGCCGCCATCGCGCTGCGCACGGCCTGCGCGATACGGGAAGAACTGGAGGGGGCGGAGGCCATCGCGCCGGAATTCGCCTGCATCGGCCTGCGGCCCATGCCCGCAGACGGCGTGCCCATCATCGGCTCTCTGCCAAATATCAAAGGAGTGTACGTATGCGCCATGCATCCGGGCGTGGTGCTGGCCGCCATCGTGGGGCAGCTGGCCAGCGGGGAAATTCTCGATGGCCAGCCGGCTGCGGCCCTGGAGGCTTGCCGGCCCGCGCGTTTCCTGGCGTGCTGACTTTTAAGGCACAGCTACCACGAACACGGGCAGGACGAACGGCGCAGGCTCCTGCTCATCGCCGTCCTCCGACGGCGCCTGCATGAAATCCTTGTTGCGCCAGTCCCCATTCACCACTTGCTCGGCGATCAGCGCCAGATCCTGCGTTTCGCGCAGCGCGCAGCGAAACGGCAGCCGCCCATGCGAGCGCGACACCAGGCTGAAGCGCAACTGCCGGCATTGCGCATCGTGCCAGCAATAGAACAGCATGTCCTCGCCAGCGAGGGCGCTGCGGCGCGCCGCGATCACCTCACCGATGAAGGCAACGATATCCGCCGCATGGATCTGCGGCGTTTCCTCGTCCGTGGGCGAAAAGCTCCACATATTGGTTCTGGCTTCGTGGTTGATGTCGTCGGGATCAATTTCCACGGCATCGTCCTTGGCCATGGCTAGCCAGCTGTTGACGACAGTTGAATGAATCATGTGAAGCTTTCAGTACTTATTAATATTTGTTTATTTGCGCATCACCGGCTGGATTATGCCGACGTGTCCATTCATCCGCGACTTCGCCCATGGTTTTAGCAACGCCATCACCTATCCATGCCATGAAATCACGGTCAAGCTTGAATTCGGGACCGCACTGATCCAACAGGAAGCGCCTGACGTTTTGCGTATTTTTATAGCGGGCATCAATGCTGGTCTGCCGAGTGATGACGCCGCCGTGCCAGTCGAAATCCATGCTGCAGTCCTTTCTGAGATATTAAGGCTGGGTAGAGAACGACCTGTAGCTTGGCTTGCACTTGAACTCAGGCACTGGAAGTACCTCCAGCCTCATCCGACTGCAGAGTCCGCATATACTATGCTAAAACCATGATGCTGAGATTGTAGTTTAATACATAATCCTTGATGAAAATTCTCCTGAGTCAAGTCATTCACAATGCAATACAAGTTCAATCCTGGTGGCCGAACGATCAATGTCAGTTGATAACTCAGAATTTCTTCATTTTTCTCGGAGTAATATGTTTTCATTGTTTTGTTTTTTACATATACTCCGGCTTTTCTCAAGGCTTCATCAATCAGATATGTTATATTATCATCGAGCGTAACATCCAAATTGTCATGGCCATTATATTCGCATAGTATTGAAATCGGAAACTCCACCGCAATTTCAACTTCTCTTGCATAGTCGCAGATTATCTTCATAATTTCATGCCTTGCTGGTAATTTGATTTTAAATGAATTGGGCTGATATCAATCGTTTGAATGAAGTTCTACAATTCAAAATATGACCTCACCCCCCGCGGCCCATCCGCCAACAACTCCGCCAGCCTGTCCGTCAACCACAAACTCGTCTCGCTGAGTTTCTTCCCATGTATCGATAGCCGCCGCACCGGCAGGCGCGACAAAGCCAGCGCAGGGCAGGGCACTTCCTGCAGATAGCCCTTGTAATTGTCGTAGTTGGCGATATTCAGCGGCAGAATCGCCCAGCCCAGCTCGTCCGCGACCATTTCCGCGATGCTGTAGAAACTGTCGGAGAACCAGACGGCGGGGCTGAAGGCGTGTTCGCGGTTGAGCTCGGAATCCATGATCAGCTGGCGGTAGCGGGTCAGCTCGTTGCGGCTCACTTCCTGCCCGTGCGCCATCGGGTGGCCTTTGGCCACGAACACGCCTTGCGCCACGCTGCCGATGTGCTGCTGTTCCAGCACGGGGGAGATGGGGCCGCGGTCAAAATGAAAAGCCACGTCGGCTTGCTGCTGCTCCACGTATTGCGCCACCTCGGACGCCGTGGCGTTGAGCATCACCAGTTCCAGCGCCGGGTAGCGCGCCGCCAGTTCCTTGACCAAAGTGCCGATGGCCAGGTAGGGCAGGGCTTCGTCCAGCGCCAGGGTCAGCTGGGCTTCCGGCGCCTCGCTCAGCAGCTGGGCGCGCAGTTGCAATCGCTCGGCCTGGCGCAGCAGTTCGCACGCTTCCAGGTGCATCACCTTGCCCGCCTCCGTCAGCACGGCGCTGCGGCGCGAACGGTCGAACAGTTCCACGCCGAATTCCGCTTCCAGCAAGCCGATCGAGGTGCTGACCACCGATTGCGCGCGGCCCAGCCTGCGCGCCGCGCCCGAGAAAGAGCCGGCCGCGACAGCCGCTTCAAAGTAACGCATTTGTTCCAAAGTCCATTGCATGGCATCCACCTATCTGTTTTACAGATGGATTTTAACTTGAATGCCATTCAGGGGCGACATAAAATGCTTTTACTAATTCAATAACACGAGATCCGCCATGAAAAACGCCCAAGCCCATACCCCCGCCATCAGCTTCAGCTGGTGTCACGACGCCACCGCCGAAGATGCGCTGTGCAAGCTCTATCTTGACAACGTCAGCGCCGACTATATCTCCCATTCGGAGCTGCAGGGCGAACGGGCCGATGCGCCCGGCAACTGGCGCGCGGACTTGCCTGAAGTCATACGCGGCGAAATCCGCGCCGCCCTGTCGCACGACTGGGCGCATGGCGATTCGACCCTGCTGGCCGTCGCCACGTCCGGCGACACTATCGTCGGCATGGCCTTGGTGTCCATCGACACGCGCCAGCGCGCCTCGAAATCGTTCGCCGCGCTGGACGACCTGGTCTTGCTGCCTTCCGTGCGCGGCAGCGGCATCGGCAGCTTGCTGGTGGAGTGGGTGGCCGACGAGCTGCGCAGCCACGGCATCGCCCGCTTGTTCCTCGAATGCGGCGCGCACAACCTGACGGCACAACAATTCTTCCAGGGCCGCGGCTTCAAGCAGGTGTCCGTCGTCATGCTGCGCGAACTCGACGCAACTGCAGCGAGTGCCGCAGTGGATGACAAGGACGGCGACCGTGGCTGACGCCCGCCGCCCCCGACAAGGCCAGGCCCGTGGCAGCCTGGAACGTAAATATTTGCGCAGCACCAGATTCATCCAAACCGATAGTTGTTAAAAGTCACACTAAAACCCATGAGTTGTTTATGCATCCAATGAAAAAATGGCTGACGCTGGCCATCGTCTCCAGCGCCCTGTTCCTGATCGTGGTCGACATGACCGTGCTCTACACCGCCTTGCCCGCGCTGACGCGCGACTTGCAGGCCACTTCCTCGCAAAAACTGTGGATCATCAACGTCTACGCGCTGGTCGTCTCCGGTCTGTTGCCCGGCCTCGGCACCCTCGGTGACCGTCTGAGCCACAAACCCGTTTTCCTTGCCGGCCTGGCCGTGTTCGGCATCGCCTCGCTGTGCGCCGCGTTTTCGCCCGCCGCAGAATGGCTGATCTTTGCCCGCGTATTGCTGGCCATCGGCGCCGCCTTGATGATGCCGGCCACCTTGTCCATCATCCGCCTGACCTTTACGGACAACCGCGAGCGCTCGTTCGCCATCGGCGTGTGGGCGGCGATCGCCTCGGGCGGCGCCGCGTTCGGCCCCGTGCTCGGTGGTTTCCTGATGGAACATTACTGGTGGGGTTCCGTCTTCCTGATCAACGTGCCCATCGTGCTGCTGACCTTGGTATTGGCCACCGTCATCCTGCCGAAACGGGCCGGTAACCGCGACAAGCCGTGGGACTTGAAGGGCTCGCTGCAAATCATGATGGGCCTGCTTGGTGGCGTGTATGCGATCAAGGAGCTGGGCAAGTCGCAGCCGTCGTATGCGCTGGCCGCCGCCTCGTTCGCCGTGGGCGCCTTCTTCATGCTGAAGTTCGTGCGCCGCCAGAAGCGGCAAGCCAGGCCGCTGATCGACTTCGCCCTGTTCCGCGAATTGCCGTTTTCCAGCGCCGTGGCCGCCGCCATGGTGGCGTCCGCCGCCCTGATCGGCATGGAACTGGCGCTGAGCCAGCACATGCAGCTGGTGCGGGAACTGTCGCCGCTGGAAGCGGGTCTGCTGCTGTTGCCGCTGCCGCTGGCGTCCGTGTTTGCCGGTCCGTTGACGGGTTTCATGCTGCCGCGCGCCGACAAGGCCAAGGTCTTGTGGGGTTCGCTGTTGCTATCCGGTATAGGCATGGCGTCGTATCTGCTGCTGCATGACGCCGCCGTCTCGGCGCAAGTGGCCAGCCTGGTGATCCTGGGCCTGGGCCTGGGTGCCGTCATGACGGCCGCATCGAGCGCCGTGATGCTCAACGTGGCTCCCCAGCAAGCCGGCATGGCCGCCTCGATCGAGGAAGTGTCGTACGAGCTGGGCGCCGTGATCGGCGTGACGGTGCTGGGCACCATCATGTCGGCCGTCTACAGCGCCACCCTGGTGATTCCGGAAAGCGCGGGCGTGTTGCCGAACGTGCATGACACCTTGGATGCGGCGCTGCTGGCCGCCGAGCAATTGCCGGCCGAACTGGGCTTGCAAGTGTCGGAACTGGCCCGTTCGGCCTTCGACAAGGCATTTATTGTCGTGCTGGCAACGGCTTCCGCCATCCTGATGGCGGCCGCCGCCACCATCCGCCACCTGCATCTGCGGGCCCGCCGCGTGGCTTGATTGCCCCCTTGGGGCCAGGGAAAATGCTGACGCCGCCATGATTGGCGGCACCAGCAGGATTTGCTTTTTGGGCAAAGGTCAGACGCAAAACAGTAGGATCAAATACAAACTAATAAGATTGACGCGAGTGAGCCTGGCGGCCATGCTTCGGGAACAATCGCTATCTGCCAGGAGCAGACAGTCGGCCCTCGCCAGCTAGTGTGGCCAGCACATTTTTATATGTGATCAAGAAAGAGCACATCTCCCATGAAGCCACTTCGCTTGTTAAGCTGCGCAACGTTGGTAATTGCATGGTTTGCAGCATCGACAGTCATTGCTCAGACGTCAATTGCCGAACAACAGGATGCACGGGTCATAGAAAATCTGCGTCAGAACGGCGCGGATGTTACCAAAGTACATAACATCGATTTCTTTCTTGTCTTTATTCGGAAGGCTGAAGCGGCTGCCACCGCAGAGAAAATCCGAGCCTTGGGATACGAGATTGTAGGCGTTGGCCAGCCGCCCACCGCGAAGCAATGGGAAATTCACGCCAAACGTAAGATGGTGCCAGAGTTGCAAGCAATGCAGGCAACTACACGCGCGATACAATCCCTGGCGGAAGTTCGCAATGGGTATTACGACGGCTGGGGTGCCGTTGGAGTCAAATAGCAAATATTGCCGGATGGACTGCTTCATTGCGCTCACCGACCGCTACGGGGCGGAACCTGGCAGCGGCGGCAACCGGCCAGGAGCGGACTTTTCGTTGGCAATTATTTAAATAAGAAAACATGCACCCACCGTGGAATTTTACCTTTTAGTTTAGGAATGAAAAATTTTCCAAGGAGAAAAGCCGTGGACCATAAGAAAAACAGCAGATTTACACTCAAAGATGTCTTGATAAAAACCAATGCTCAGCGTCTTTCTGAGGCACCAAAAAGCGAGAAAATTACTCATTATGTTTTTGTTTTTGGCATTGCGATTGTTATAGTGGCCTCTCTTATTTTTATGGATTGATTTTTACTCATGTACTCTATGGCAACTAATACCACAGCATTACAGTTTAAAGAATCGCTCGGAAACGAATAGATCAGGATCGCAACCTGCTGGTATCACGCCAAGACTGACAAATACCCTAACCGAACCTATCTCAAGGTCGAAGTCACGAATGAGCAAGGGCGATATTACGTCGCCGGATATTCAATGGAACGGGTCCTGTTAGGTGGGAAGTTTCCCTTTCTGAAACAGTAGATCGGGCGATCAGCAGACTAGCTACTGGCCGCTATGGGCCGAAAGCAGCCGCTCGTATAAGCTCAGGAAACAGCAGCCTGCGTCAAATGCTGCAACCATGGCCTCGGCAAGCTTCGACGCGCAATAGTGTCTAACATTCTTGCACGCGCGGCGCGTCGAATTCGCTTGCCTCATGGCGGGCTTGCGTCGAACTTTATGGTTCGTCCACCTTACTCCGTGACAATGATCTTCCCGTTCATCTCCTCGTGGCCGCTGCCGCAAAAATTGTCGCACAAGAAGGCGTATTCACCGGACTTGCCGGGCGTCAGCCGCACTTCGGTGACCTGGCCCGGCTTCAGGTCGGCGCGGATGTTCATGTCCGGGATGAAAAAACCATGGATGAAATCGACGGCGGTGAACGCCAGCACGACGGTTTCATCCTTTTTTACGGTGATTTCATTCGGCGTGTAGACGAATTTCCTCGCCTCGATGGCGATGATTCTTCCCTTTTCGGCAATTTCCCTGACGCCCCGGGCATTGATGGCGGCCAACGTCAGCAGCGCACCGAAGCCGCAGGCCAGCCTTGCACATAGCTGTCTTCTGGCGCGGTCCATGGCTTACGTCCTCGTGACGGGAAATTCCGTGAGCTGGTAGTCATTCCCCGCCTGCGCTTCCACCTCGCGAAAACCGAGTCCCTTGTACGGCGCGGCTGGGTCCCACGGCAGGGGCGTGCGTTTTTCCTGCGAGCCGGGCGCCGGCAGGGGGAAAATCAGCGATTTGGCCGCGTGGTGCGCGATTTGGCCCGTCATGTGGTGATGTTCCTGGTGAATATGGCCGTAGAACACCGTCACATTGCTGTACGGCATTAACAGGGCGATCGCCTTGTCGCCGTCGCGCGTGGCCCAGTCCCACTTGGGCACGAGGTCGAACAGGGGGCGGTGGGTGAAGACGACGATGCGCGCGTCTTTTGCCTGCCTGTCCAGGTCGTTTTTGAGCCACTCCAGCTGGGCGTCGCCGATGCGCGCGCCGGGGTCGGACACGTTATCGAGGGCGATGAAATGCACGCCCTTGTGCTCGAACGTGTAATTGGACGGCCCGAAGTTCTCCTTGAAGGCGGCGCCGTTGTCGAGCGAGGCGTCGTGCTCGCCGGGGATGAAACGCACGGTTTTTACCGTTAAACCGGCCGCAATCTCCTTGAACTCGGCCATGCGCTGGCGGCGCTCCTTCGGGTCGTCCGTCGTATGCGTCAGGTCGCCCGTGAAGATGATGAAATCGGGCTGCACCTCCAGCGCATTCACGGTGGCGACGGCCTTGCGGAAGGTGTTCAGGGCGTCGGGATTGGCGGCGCCGCTGAAACCCCAGTGCACGTCGGACAGCTGGACGAAATAGAAATCGTCGTAGGGGGCGGCCATCTTGCCGTCCGCTGCCGCCTGCGCATGTCCATACAGTCCGGACATGAACACGGCGCCGCCGCCGATGGCGGTCAGTTTCATGAAACTTCTGCGGTCCATCATGATATTTCTCCTCGTTTCAGTGGATGACGGTGGCAAAACAAGCGCTATCTGGCGGCCGTCGCTGGACTGGCCCGCCCGGCTTCCTGCTGCAAATACGCGATCAGGTCGGCGCGGTCCTGCGCGGACGGCACCATATAGCCCATCTTCTGGCCGGGAATCAGTTTTTCCGGATTCGTCAGCCATTGATCCAGCGTTTTCTCGCCCCACACGATGGCGGACGCCTTCACGGCCGGCGAATAGCTGTAGCCGGCGGCGCTGCCGGCTTTCCTGCCAAACACGCCCTTGTGCGCGGGACCGACGCCGTTGTAGTCGATCGAGTGGCAGGACATGCACATGGTTTTGTAGAGCACCTGGCCGTGGACGGCGTCGCCGGCGCTGGCCGCGCCGCTGGCAGCCATCAGCATGGCCGCGGCCAGGCCGGCGATGAAGTACGGGTATGTCATGTCGAAGTCCCTTTCATTTGCAGGTATCTGGCATGCACCCGATGCAATCGGGGCCTGCAGATGCTATAACTCCGAAGACGGTGAAAATATTCCCGCGAAAACCGGTTTATTTTGGGCCTGGCAAAAAAAGGCCCGGCAGCGGGAATAAACGGCGGGCAAAGCGAGTCTTATGCAATGAGACGGTCGACAGGCGGATGGGTGTTGATTTGAATGACATCGATAAAACCAGGTTGTTTGAAAAAATTGCCATGCCTCATCTGGATTCCGCCTACAACCTGGCGCGATGGCTCACGCGCAATGACCAGGATGCCCAGGATCTGGTGCAGACGGCATTCCTGCGCGCCTGCCGCTTCATGGACGGCTACCATGGTGATGGCGGCGGCGCGCGCGCCTGGCTGCTGACGATCGTGCGCAATACCTATTACACGTCGCTGCGCGACAGCCGCCCGCAACACGATGACATCGGCTTCGACGAGGAAATTCACGGGCATGATGAGGATGGATGCGGCATGGTGCCGGATGCTGCCGGCGGCAACCCGGAAGACATCCTGGCCAGGGCCGACGTCAAGCAGGCGATCAACCATGCCCTGGAAACGCTGCCGCGGCCTTACAGGGAAGTGCTGGTGCTGAAGGAGATCGACGATTTGTCCTACAAGGAGATCGCGGGCATCGTCGGCATCCCGATCGGCACGGTGATGTCGCGCCTGGCGCGCGGACGCAAGCTGCTGCTGATATACCTGAAACAACATACCGATGAGAAATGAAATGGAGTGCACCGAATCACGCAGCAAGATGTCCGCCTTTGCCGATGGCGAGCTCGACGCATCGGCGGCGCGGCAATTGACGCAGCATCTGGCCCATTGCCCGGACTGCGCAAAGGCGTGCGCACAGCTGCTGGCCTTGCGCGCGGCGGTGAGCCGGCATGGCGTGCGCCATGCCGCACCAGCTGCCCTGCAGCAACGCTTGCGCCAGGCGCTGCAGGACGAGGGAAAGATGGCGAAGGAGAAGCCCCGGGGCTGGAAATGGGCGCAATTGCCGTGGGCGTGGATCAACTTTGGCGTGGCCGGCGCCAGCACAGCCGCGTTCGCCGTCACGCTGGCGCTGTATCTGTCCGTGCCATCGGACGCTGAACGGCTGGACCAGGAGATCGTGGCCAGCCATTTCCGTTCGCTGATGCCCGATCACCTGGCCGACGTCGCGTCATCCGACCAGCACACGGTCAAGCCATGGTTCAGCGGCAAGCTCGACTTTTCACCGCCCGTGGTTGACCTGGCGCAAGCCGGATTTCCCTTGGTCGGCGGGCGCCTCGACTACATCAGGCAGCGTCCCGTCGCCGCGCTCGCGTATCGCCGGCATCAGCATGTGCTGAACCTGTATGTCTGGCCCGACCAGGCGCAGCGCGATGCGCCGCCGCGCCTGACCGTCAAGCAAGGCTATCACTTGATACGCTGGAGCCGCTCCGGCATGGAATACCGGCTCATTTCCGACCTCAATGTGCCGGAACTGATGGATTTCGAGCGCCGGCTCGCGGCGCAGATCGACCAGGACGCTCGGCCGTGAAAGCGCCGCGCCGGGCGTGTTACCTGAGCAGCGGCGCCACCTTGTCGCGCAAGACCGTCCATTGGGCGTCCAGCACGGCCTGGTTGGGGTCGTGTCCGGCCCGTTTTACCAGGGTAAAACTCTTGACGGGCGCCGTGATGCTGTCGAAATACGTGCGCGCGATGGCGGGCGAGGTCAGCAAGTCCGCTTCGCCCATGATGAAAAACACGGGCAAGTCGAAGCGCGTGCCCAGCGCGGGCAGGTCGACCTTGGCAAACATGCCGTCGCCGCGCAGGCCGATGAACTGGATGTACGAGTAATCATCGGCCGCCTCGGCATCGGCCAGCGCTTGCGGCGTGGCGTAGAACGGCGCCGGCTGCCACCAGTGCCTGGGCGGCGCATCCGTTGCCAGTGCCTCATATTTGCGGTCGAAGCGGCGCAGGATGCCGAAGTTGCGGGGATCGCGCCAGGGCGGCGGACCCAGCGCCGCCAGCTTGTCCAGCGTGGGCGCATCGTTCGCTGCTTGCGCCAGCGCAAGCACTTGCCGGTACATGCCGGCCTCGTTGTCGCGCGCATTGACCACTTGCGCCGTGCCGATATACGCGTGGAACAGGTCGGGGCGCGCCTTGGCCATGTGCACGCCCAGGATCGAACCCCAGGAACTGCCCATCAAAATGACCTTGTCCTTGCCCAGGTGCTGCCGCAGATAGGCCGCCACGGCAATGCCGTCGTCGCGCATCTGTTCCACCGTCAAGGGCACGTCTTCCGTCGGGCGCTGTTTCGCATACGTCATGCCCGCGCCGCGCCGGTCCCATTGCACCAAGGTGTAATCCTGTTTCCAGCCGGCATAGAGAGCGTCGGCAAACGGGCTCAAGGCATTGCCGGGACCGCCATGGATGAACAGGATCACGGGATTGCCGCAGGCGGCGCCCGTGACGGTGATCCATTGCTCGATGCCATTGATGGGCACATAGCCCTGTTCGCGCACGGCTTGCGCGGGCGCGGCGCAGATGGACGGCGAGGCGGGCGCCGCCTGGGCCGCGCCGCAACAAGTTAACAGCAGCAATGCCAGGCCTGTGATGCGCATATCGTCTTCCTGTATCTGGTTGGCGGGAACTACAGCGTGCAATCCTGTGCCGGCTTGCCGGCAATAAAGCGGGTGCTGGCCTGCTCGAAACAGGCGGGCGCCGTCCACAGGATGAAATGCGGGGCATTCTGCACGGTGGCCAGGGCCACCTTGCCCGCCTTGCGCTGCGTCAAGGCCTGTACTTGCGCCTGCGCGCCCGCGTACGGTGTCTTCGGGTCCAGCGTTCCCTGCAGCACCAGTGTAGTCGGCACCTTGGCCGGCAAGGCGCCGAAATAGGCGTCGCGCGGGTAGGTGGGCAAGCCGCCGCCCAGCAGGATGCGGGGTAGGGGACTGGTCAACAGCAAGTCCGCCTCTTCGCGCTCGAGGTCGGCGGCCGTCCAGCCGGGGCGCAAGGAGGGCTGCAGATTGTTTTCCGAATTGCTGATGATGCTGACCAGCGGAATCGACAGCGGCGACTGGGGATAGCTGCCCAGGCCGGCTGCCGAGGCCGTCAACGTGGCGCGCACGGCCGCCAGTTCGCCATCCTTGCCCTGGTCCAGGTCGTGCAGCAGGTACGGGATGCGGGCGCGGGCGGCCGGCACGTCGAGCATGCTGCCGAGGAAGTTTTTCAGGTTCTTGCCGGGAATCTTCGCCAGCAGGGCGGGATCGGCTTGCGCCTTGTCCAGCACGCGGCGGTACAAGGTTGCGGCCGGCTCGCCCAATGCCGCATGGCAAGCCGCATCCGCGTCGCAGCGGGCCAGCACCTGCATGCCGACCTGGTTGACCACGTGCGAGCGCTGGCTCAAGTCCCAGCGCGCATCCGTTTGCGGCGGCACCAAGGAGTCGAAAATCACGCCCTTGACGGGCAGCGGTCCCAGCTGCAAGGTGCGCAAGACCAGCTGCGTGCCGTACGACACACTGTATACATACACGGGCGGCTGCTTGCGCCTGCTCCGCTCGCCCTCGATCAAGGCTTTCAAGTCGCGCGCGGCCGTGGTGATGGAAAATTGCGCCGCGTATTCGGGCATCAGATTGATGCCCTTGAAGCAGCTGGCCCATTCGGCGCCGGCCAGGGCGCGGCCGCCGGGACTTTGTTCCGACTCTTCCACCTTGCACAGGCGCGACGAATGGCCCGTGCCCCGATGGTCGGGAATCAGGAATTCAAAGCCAGGGAAACTGCGGCGCAGGGTGGGCAGCAGGCTGTAGAACGAAGCGCCCGATTCGCCGGGGCCGCCCGCCACCAGCCATAGCGTGCCCTTGGCGGGCTTGCCGGCAGGCACATCGGCGGCAAACTTGCGCACGAAGACGTGCATGGCATCCGCGTCGCCGACGGCGCGGCCCTGGGCATCGTAGCTGCCCGGCACGTTCAAGCCCGAGCACAGGCTGCCGGGGGCGGCCGTATCGGAGCAGGGCGTGAAAAACATCGGTTCGGCATGCAGGGAGGTGCCAGCCAGCAGAGCGGCCAGCAGGGTCAGGCGGGGAAGTAAGGTCATCGGCTACTTTGGCGGCGGTGGGAACAGCCGCCAAAGTAGCGTTTTTTACACCAATTGTCCAGATGGAAATATTTCTGCGCGGGACTATGTTGCTTGTTACTATGCTTGCTTGTTATTGCGAAGCAAGCGCAAGCCGTTGGCCACCACCAGCAGGCTGGCGCCCACGTCGGCGAACACGGCCATCCACAGGGTCGCCATGCCGGCCAGGGCCAGGCCGAAGAACACGGCCTTGATGCCGATGGCAAAGCTGATGTTTTGCACGAGGATGCTGCGCGTGCGCTGGCTCAGGCTGATGAATTCAGGCAATTTACCCAGTTCATCATCCATCAGGGCCACGTCCGCCGTTTCGATGGCCGTGTCGCTGCCGGCCGCGCCCATGGCAAAGCCGATGTCGGCCTGCGCCAGGGCCGGGGCGTCGTTGACGCCGTCGCCCAGCATGGCCACCACGCCGAACTCTTGCTGCAAGGCCTTGATTTCATCGAGTTTATTTTCTGGCAGCAATTCCGCCTTGACCAGGCTTACGCCCACCTCGGCCGCGATGCGCTGCGCCGTCAGCAGATTGTCTCCCGTCAGCATCACGGTGGTCACGCCCAGCGCATTCAGGCGGGCAATGGCGGACGCCGCCGTGGGGCGCAGCACGTCGGCCACGGCGATCACGCCCAGCGCACCGGCCGGGGTGGCCAGCACCATGGCTGTGTAGGCTTGCTGTTCCAGCCGCGCCAAAATCGCTTGCAGTGCCGGCGTCAGCACGTTCAATTCCGTCATCAGGCGCGCATTGCCCAGATAATAGGTCTGGCCATCGATGCTGCCGCGCACGCCGCGTCCATGCAGGGCGGCAAACTGGGTGACGGGCAAGTGGCTGCCGGCGGGCGGCCCCGCCTTGACGATGGCGGCGGCCAGCGGGTGGGCCGAGTTGACGTCCAGGCTGGCGGCCAGCAGCAGGATGGCGTCGCGGTCGCTGCCCTCCATGGCCACCACATCCGTGACGGCCGGTTTGCCCATGGTCAGGGTGCCCGTCTTGTCGACGGCGATGGCCTTGATCCGATAACCCGTTTCCAGGAATTGCCCGCCTTTCACCAGAATGCCGCGCCGCGCGGCCGCCGTCAGGCCGCTGACCACCGTGACGGGCGTGGAAATGACGAGTGCGCAAGGGCAGGCGATCACCAGCATCACCAAGGCCTTGTAGACCCACGCCATGAAGGGCTGACCCAGCAGCAAAGGCGGCAGTACGGCCACGAGGATGGCGAAGACGACCACGGCGGGGGTGTAGTAGCGGGCAAAATTGTCGACAAAGCGCTGCGTGGGCGCCTGTTTTCCCTGGGTTTCCTCGATCACCTTGACGATCTTGGCCAGGGTGCTGTTGCCGCTGTTGGCCGTCACGGTGACGTCGAGCAAGCCCCGTTCATTGATAGTGCCCGCATACACGACGTCGCCCACGGCCTTGTCCACCGGCATGCTTTCACCGGTGATCGGCGCCTGGTTGACGGACGATTCGCCGCTGGCCACCACGCCGTCGAGGGCGATGCGCTCGCCCGGTTTTACGCGCATGGTCGCGCCGATGGCCACGGTGGCGACGGATACTTGCTGCCAGGCGCCGCTGGCGTCGGCAACGGTGGCCGTGTCGGGCGCCAGCTGCATCAGGCTGTGCACGGCGTTGCGCGCGCGGTTCAGCGACAAGCCCTCGATCAGCTCGGCGATGGCGAACAGGAAGATGACCATGGCCGCTTCCGGCCACTGGCCGATGGCGATGGCGCCGAAAACCGCCAGGCTCATCAGGAAGTTGATGTTCAGGGTGAATGTCTTCAGGGCAATCCAGCCCTTTTTCAGGGTCGGCCAGCCGCCCGTGGCGATCGACAGCAGGGCCAGGGCGATGACGAGGGGCGAGCTGTCTGCGTGCGTGGTCCACGCCAGCGCCTCGGCGCCGGCTGCGGCCAGGCCGGAAACCACCAGCAAGCCTTTTTGCAGGCCGGACAGATTGCCTTCGTTCGGGTCGCGCGCGACAGCAGCGTCCGCCTCCATGGGAATCGCCTGCATGCCGATGCCGTGCAGGGCCGCTTCCACCATGGCCAGCGAGGGCAGTATATGGTGCACGTCGAGTACGCGGTTCATCAGGTTGAAATCGAGGCCCACGACGCCCGCCATATTGGCCAGCTTGTTGCGGATCAAGCGTTCTTCCGTGGGGCAATCCATGTTGGCGATGCGGTATTTGGCCGTGCTCGCGCCGGCGATGGGGGCGCTGGGCAGGGCTGGCGCGGACGGGGCTGCTGGCGTGGACGAGCACGCGTGCTGGCTGGAGCAGCAGCCGGCGGCTTGTGGCGCGCGGGCTGCTGCGGGGTCGTGCGCATGCTTGTGGTCATGCTCGTGGTCGTGCGCGTGGTTATGGCTATCGTGCGGCATCGCATCATCCTTCTGGATTGGTGTATGCTTCCATTAGAAACCCTGTAGCCGCTACAGGGTCAAGCGGAATTTGCAAGTTGGAATGAAAAAGGGAATGCCATGCGTATCGGAGAACTGGCCAAACGGACAGATTGTGACGTGGAAACCGTGCGTTACTATGAAAAGGCGGGCTTGCTGCAGGAACCGGGCCGCAACAGTGCCGGCTACCGCGAATACCGCGAAGAACACCAGGAACGGCTGCAATTCATCCGCCATTGCCGCTCCTTGCAGATCGGCTTGACCGATATCCGCGCCTTGCTGGAATTTAAGAACAATCCGGCCGAAGGTTGTCAGAGCGTCAATGAATTGCTCGACCACCATATCCTGCGCATCGCCGAGCAGATGGCGAATTTGCAAACCCTGCAGCAGCAGCTGGTGACCCTGCGCCACCAGTGCGACCAGCCGCAGCCGTCGCAAGACTGCGCGATTCTGCAAAACCTGTCCGAGGCGGCCAGCGGCCACGACTGCGCCTGCCACACCGAACTCCCACAATCCCATTGATTCATGCTGAAACTGTTACCTGTAAGAACTTTACTCACCTTGTCCCTGCTGTCGCCGCTGAGCCATGCGGCCGATGCGCCTGCCGCCGCCGGCCATTACCTGACCCTGTACGCCGTGCCCGGCGTGCCGCAAGACGATGACCCGTATACCTGGAGCACGGCGGGCGGCAAGCAACTGACAAAGGGCGTGACCAAGGCGGATGGCCGCGCCTATCTCAAAGGGGAAGAGGGCGAAGAAAACTATATTTTGAAAACCGTCAGCATGCGCTGGCAGTTGAAGGTGCCGGCCCAGTGCTGGCAGGGCGCGCCCGAGGCTTTCCTCGATTGCGTCAAGCTGGCCAAGACCACCAGCCGCTATGATGAGGAGCAAGAGGCGCTCAAGCTGGCGGAACAGCAGAAAGAAGTGAAAATGCAGGCCAGAATCGCCGCCTATGCGGTGGAAGCCCGGGCCAACGACGATGCGCTGGCCTGGCTGGGCCGCCTGCCTTCGAGCTGGACCCTGGACGGCTATGGCAAGCGCCTGCTGGGCATCGGCGACAAGGTCTCCCGGTACATCGCCGACGAGTTCAAGGAGGACGGGCCCGACGCGCGCCAGTTCGTCTGCCGCGCGCCCGCCTACTATGGCCCCGTGCCGGACCAGGCAGCCGTCGAGGCCTGGCTGGGATCGCCTGACGAGGTGGCCAAGGTTCGCACCGGCCCCGCCTGGAATGCGCTGGTGGCGGCAGGCGAAAAGGGCAACTGGATGGCCCGTCTGGAACTGTATTACGCCTTGTCCGGCGCCAATGTCAGCGAACTGAGCCTGCTGGAACAGTACCGCATCGTGCAATTGATGGAATGGCTGCACAAGAAGAAGATTAGCGGCCTGTACAGTTATTTCATCGGCGCCATGCCCGTCGCTCCCGGCAGCAACTACAGTGCCGTCTGGCGCAGGCGGGATCAGGTTTTCCTGTATGCCGCCATGCTCGGCGATTACCATCAACAATTCCGCATGGGCAATGTCTTGCGGCGGGAAACCGACCCCGCGCTGGTCGAGACAGGCAAGGCCATGCAAGCCTGTTCCCGGACCGCCATGCCGCAGCGGTACTAGCGCGACTAGCGCGGCAGCAGCGGCGGGCCGCCGTCGCCCAGGCGGAAGGCGTCGACCACGCGCAATAAATCATGCGCCTGGTCCTGCATGCTTTGCGCGGCGGCGGCCGATTGCTCGACGAGGGCGGCATTGCGCTGGGTCAATTCGTCCATTTCCGTGATGGCATTGTTGACTTCCTCGATGCCCTTGCTCTGGCGCTGGCTGGCCGCCGTGATGTCGTTCATGATTTCCGTCACTTGCTGGACGGAAGCGACGATATCGCCCATGGTGCGCCCGGCGCTGTCGGCCAGTTCGCTGCCTGTTTCTATCCTGGCCACGGAATCCTCGATCAGCTGCTTGATTTCGCGCGCCGCCGTGGCCGAGCGCTGCGCCAGGCCCCGCACTTCCGTGGCGACCACGGCAAAGCCGCGCCCCTGTTCGCCCGCGCGCGCCGCTTCCACGGCCGCGTTCAAGGCAAGGATATTCGTCTGGAAGGCGATGCCGTCGATGACGGCGATGATGTCGACGATGCGCCCGGAACTGGCCTTGATCGACCCCATCGTCTCGACCACCTGGCCCACCACGCGGCCGCCTTCCAGCGCCACGTTCGAGGTCGACAGCACCATCTGGTTGGCCTGGTGCGCATGGCTGGCGTTTTCGCGCACGGTGTCCGTCAGTGCATGCATGGATGACGCTGTTTCCTGCAAGGAATGCGCTTGCGACTCCGTGCGGGCCGACAAGTCCGCATTGCCCAGCGCAATTTCACTCGCTTCCACCGTGATGGTGGAGCCCGCCTGACGTATGTCGCCCAACAAGGTGTTCCAGTTCTTCAGCACGGTGGCCAAGGCGCGCGACAGCTTGCCCACCTCATCGTCCCCTTGGGCATCGATGCGCATGGTCAGGTCGCCGGCGGCCAGGCTTTCGGCGGCGCGGCAGGCCTCATCGATGGGACGCACCACGGAACGGGCCACCCAGGTGGCGATCAGGGCCAGCAAGGCAAAGCCGATGGCCATGGTGCCCAGCGACAGCCAGCCGGCGCGCTGGCCCGCGTTTTTTGTTTCCTGCAGCGCGTCGACCGTGCGGTGGTCGAGATTCTGCAGCACCTGGCGCAGCTGTCCGCGCACTTGCTGATAGTGCGTGGCAGCATTTTGCATCGCCGCCACGCCCGTATTCGGGTCCATCGAGGCCAGGTCCAGCGCCTGCGCCACGCTGGCACGGTAGCGCTCGAGGCCTGGCAGGGCCTGGTCCGCTTCCGTGGCGGCGCCCGAGAATTTCTTGAGCTCCTTCAAGCCTTGCGCGATGGCATTGAGCTGGCCATCCGTTTGCGCGCCGAATTGCTTGAACTGTTCGTCCGACAGGCTGGCGGCGATGGCGATCTTCGCATACACGTCGGCATGTACCTGGCCCAGGGCAATAGCTTGCTGGTTGGCAAGCCGCTCGGCCGTCAGGGTGACGTCTTTCAGTTCGCGCATGCGGCTTTCGTTCTGCTGCATGGCGAAATAGGACAAGGCCCCCATGGCCAGCAGGCAAGCCAGCGCGACCACCGGGACGATCAACATCTTCTGTGCGATTTTCATCGGAACCCATATCGTCAAGAGAGGGGAAAACCATCCCGGCGCTGGCGGCGCGGCGGCTGGCTACAGGTAGATGCCGCCGCAGACGACGGTCTCGGCCAGCTTTTCGCAGTACATCACCTTCGGCTCGATCTTCTTGGTTTCCGGATTCGTGAATTTGTATTCCTGCCAGAAGGTGCCCTTGCTCTTGGCCAGGTCCACTCGCTCCTTGACGAAGGCCTTGCCGTCGATATCTTTCAATTCGATCAAGTTCTTGCCCACCATTTTCGGGTTGGCGCCATGCGCGACCACCGTGCCGTCGAGTTTATAGACGACCAGGTACAGGTCGTGCAGGATGAATTGCGGCGCCTTGGCCGTGATCTCGCCATACGCCTTGGCGTCGCCGGCGCTCTTGATGTAGGACACACCTTTCTTGACCATGGCTTCCGCGTCGGCGCGCGTGGCGCCGCCTTCGGCAGCGCTGGCGATACAGGGCAGCATGCCGGCGGCAAGCATGAGCGACAGGCAAACGGCAGGGGCGAACTTGGGCATGAGAATCTCCTTCACATTGCAGCAGGGAAAGGCCGGCGGGGAACCGGCGCGCTTGGGGGAGTGCTGACGGTTCATGGTAGCGCGATGCCAGTGGGCATGCGCTGGTGCAACAGATATTTTTTCAGTGGGGCGTTTTTGCAACATCGCGTGCACATTGCCGCAATGGATATTTCATAGGGGAAAGCAGGGCGCAGCCTATCGTGTCGATAGTGTGGCGCGTGCGCCGCGCTACCAGCTGGACGGGTCTTCCGCCGCCGCCCTGGCCAGGTCGGCGGCCCAATCCTGCTGGGCCAGGCGGTAGATATCGGCAAAAAAAGCGCGCGGGTCAGCCATGTCATCCCACAAGGCGGGCAGGGCGTGCGTGCTTTCGGGATCATGCTCGAGGATGGCCTGGAAATCGTAGGCGGGGTCTTGCAGCGCCTGCGCCAGCACGGCCACCAGCGCATGGCGGTGGCGGTAGCTGAGTTCCTTGTATTGCGAGGTGATGTCGCGCCGTATCAGCGCCGCGCGCTGGAGCGGATCGTTCATGTCCCAGGTGTCCAGTTCCACGCCTAGGGTTTCTTCACGGTCATACACGTCGAAGGGGCCGAGAAAATAGTGGAGCGTAGGAATGTAGGGAGCATCGCTCGAGGGGCCGCGCAGCATGGGACTCTTTCGTTTGATTGCTAAATGATCACGCGCATTCGGGCAGGGTCCAGCCTTCGTCGCCCATGTCCGTCGGGTAGATGGCGCGGGTCTGGTTCTGGCCCCAGCGGGCATGGTCGAGGATGCCGTCTTCATGCATGTCCAGCACCCATTCGGTGCTTTCCAGCAAGGTGCCATCCTTGTGATAGACGCGGAAGAAGGTGGACGTGCTGAGGGCGCGCACGATGTTCTGCGGCACGCCGTCGCCGTAGTGGGGCACATAGGTCTTGATCACGCAGGTGCCCTGGTCGTTCCACTGCTGGGCATATACGCTGGCATTGCGCGCGGCGCTGACCTTGATGAACAGCCAGGCTGCCAGCAGGAGGGCGAACAGGAGGGCGGCGGCGATCAGGCCGGTTTTCTTGAGTAGCTGCATGAGGTCATGGCATGGCCAAAAACGGAGTTGCCGCATTGTATGTCAATAGGGGAAATACTTGCTGTACGGCACGTGCGGCAAGTATTCCCCGCGTGGCTGTCTATTTCGGCAATGCCGCCTGCAAGGCATTGGCCATTTCCAGGTGATGTTGCAGCGCTGGCAAGGTTTTCGCGGCAAAAGCCTTGATGTCGGGATCGCTCGCCTTCTGGCTGGCATCCGTGAACAGTTTCACGGCATCCTTGTGCGCCGCCACGCCGATGCTGGCCGCGTATTCCGTATCGAATTGCTTGCCTTCCAGGCGGCTCAGCTTGTCGATCTGCGCCTGGTGCTTCTTGCCGGGCTGGTCGCTGACCTCGATCTGCTTGCTGCTGGCCAGCTGTTTCAGCTCATCGGCCACTTTTGTGTGATCGGTAACCATGGCATCGGCGAATTTCTTCACTTCCGCATTGCTGCTCTTGCTTTGCGCGACTTTGCTGGCGGCAATTTCCGTGCTGCCCGCGTCGGCGGCCTTGCTGAGGAATTGCTTGTCGTACGCGCCCGGCGCGGCGGCGGCAATGCTGTTGATGGCAATGCCGCTCAATAGCGCCACGGCGGCGCCGATGGCCACGCTTTTCAGGGAGGGCGCGCGGGAACTGGTGGTCGGGATAGGCATGGGGACTCCTTTTTGGTGTGGTTTTTTCTGCAAGCTGATGACAATGTTAAGCCAGCAGCCTGCGCACACCCATAGGACACTTTCGAAGCTCCCCGTAGGACTAGTCCTGTTCGTTAGCGCACAATTCGACTTGTTTCAGCGCAAACAAGGCGGCGATGCCCGCATCGCGGCGCCAGGCGGGCATGCAGATATCGAGCCATTCCGCCATCGCGTCCAGGTGCGACGGTTCCGAGACGCTGTGTTCGAGTTCGTCGAGCACCGTTTCGCGGTCGATGTACAGGCTGTCCAGCCAGGCGTCGAATGAAGGCGCCAGTTCGATGAAACCGTGGGCGCGCTTGCCCGTCCACTCCGGCAACTCCTGCACATAGGCCAGCACGCGGCCGCCGCCTTCGTCCGTCAAATCCAGGTAGAGCATGGAATTGCCACCGTCGCGGGCGAAGGGCAGGATTTTCACGGGCATGCCCGTATGCTCGCGCGCGGCGCGGATTTCGCCCACCAAGGTTTCATCGCAGAAATCGCCTTCGTCGGCGCTGAAGAAGGTATTGAAACCCATTTTTTCCACGCCGCCATTGCCGTCCGGCACATCAGTGGTGTAGTCGAACCAGGCGCCGTTGGCCACTTGCAAGAACGCCAGGAAGGCGGGCGGCAACGGTGCTTCCAGCAAGGTTTCGATGGCGGCGATTTGCTGCGCGGTGGGAGCCGGCTTGGCGCCCTCGAGCGCCAGGTGGCGGTACTGCGTGTAATGGTTGCTCATTGATTATCCTTGTAAATTGCTTGCGGCCGCCACGCCATCGTCGCAGCCCGTCTCCACCTTGGCCAGCGCATCGACGAGTCCGGCCCGCAGCACGGCCATCGAGCGGGCCTTGTCGTCGATCTGGGCGATTTTCGTTTCCAGCATGGCCCGCTTGGTTTGCGCATCGAGCGCATTTTCCTGCCAGACGGCAATGACTTCGGCGATTTCCTTCAGGGTAAAACCCAGCGCCTTGGCGTGGCCGATCAGCTCGATCCGGCGCAAGGCCTGCGCCGAATATTCCTTGTAGTTATTCGTCAAACCCGGCTGCGGCGCTTCGTCCAGCAGCCCCTGGCGCTCGTAGAAGCGCACCGTGTCCTTGCTGACGCCCGTCAGGCGGGTGATTTCTCCGATGCGCATCGATTCACCTTGACCGTGGACTAAAGACCGCAGTTTACAGTAGAAACACTTTCAACTACGACACTTTTGCCATGACCGCCTTCAACTACACCAAGCAGACCGTGCTGATCACGGGCGCCTCGTCCGGCATCGGCCGCGTCTTTGCGGAAACCCTGGCCGCGCGCGGCGCCCATTTGCTGCTGCTGGCCCGTTCCGGCGCCGTGCTCGACAGCCTGGCCAAGGAACTTTCCCAGCGTCACGGCATCCGCGCGCACGCGCTGGTGGCCGACCTGGGCCTGCCCGGCGCCGCCAGGGAAGCTTATGCACGGGCTTGCGCGCTGGGCATGCCGCCCGACGTGCTGATCAATAACGCGGGTTTTGCCACGCATGGCCGCTTCGAAAGCATCGATCTTGCACGGCAAGTTGGCGAAGTGACCGTCAATTGCACGGCCCTGATGGAACTGACGCACTGCGCCTTGCCGCACATGCTGGCGCAAGGACGGGGCGCCGTCATCAACGTGGCGTCCACGGCGGCCCTGCAGCCCGATCCCTACATGGCGGTCTACGGCGCCAGCAAGGCTTTCGTGCTGTCGTTCTCGGAAGCGCTGTGGGCGGAAAACCGCAGCCGCGGCGTGCGCGTGCTGGGCCTGTGCCCGGGCGCCACGGACACGGCTTTCTTCGACGTCGTGGCCGCGCCGGAGGCAGCCGTGGGCAAGCGCATGGCGCCGCAAACGGTGGTCGATGAAGCGCTGCGTGCGCTGGACCGTGGCCGCAGCAGCCACGTGGCGGGCCGGCCCAACCGGCTGCTGGCCTGGTTGCCGCGATTGCTGCCACGCCAGACCGTGCTGGGCATCGTGGAAGGCATGCTCAAGCCGAAGGCGGCGTAACCGTCAGAACGCCATCGTGGCGAACATGGCCAGCACGGCCGTCGCCATGACGATGGTCGACAGCCAGCCCAGCGCCCGCAGGCGGCGCGAAATGGTGAGCGTGCCCATGATGGCGGGGCGCGAGGCCATCACCATCATCAGGGCCATGATGGGCACGGAAATGACGCCGTTGATGACGGCGCTCCAGTACAGGGCCTTGATGGGGTCGAGCGGCGAAAAGCACAGGGCCGCGCCGATCACGGTGGCCGTGACGATGATGCCGTAGAACTTCTTGGCCGCCTTGGGCGCCAGTTCCAGGCTGTTTTTCCAGTGAAAGGCGCCCGCCATGGCGTAGGCGGCCGAGCCGGCCAGCACGGGAATGGCCAGCAAGCCCGTGCCGATGATGCCCAGGCTGAACAGCGCGAAGGCGAAATCGCCCGCGATGGGGCGCAGGGCGGAAGCGGCCTGGGCGGAGGTGTCGATGTGCGTGATGCCTTGCGCGCCCAGGGTCACGGCCGTCGTCAGCATGATGAAGAAGGCCACCAGGTTGGAAAAGCCCATGCCGATGGCCGTGTCCATCTTAATGCGCTGGAATTGCCGTGGCGCCAGTTCCGGCGTGCGGCGCAAGGCTTGCGCGCTGGCATCGGCCTGCAAATCTTCCACTTCCTGCGAGGCTTGCCAAAAGAATAAATAGGGGCTGATCGTGGTGCCGAACACGGCCACGATCATGGTCACCGAGGCAGCCGACCAGGCGAACTGGGGCCAGACGGTGCGCAGCGCCACTTCGCCCCAGGGAATATGCACGGTCAGCACGGTGGCCACATAGGCCAGCAAGCCCAGGGTCAGCCATTTCAGGATGCGCACGTATTGTTGATACGGAATGAAGACTTGCAGCAGCAGGGACAGTAAACCAAAGCCGACGGCGTACAGGTGCGTGGGGCCGCCGATGATCAGGGTCAGGGCGTCGCCCATGGCGGCCACGTCGGCGGCGATATTGATGACATTGGCCAGCAGCAGCAAGCTGACGATGGCGTACAGCAAGGATTTCGGATAGTGGCGGCGGATGTTCGTCGCCAGCCCGTGCCCGCTGACCCGGCCGATCTTGGCGCTGATGACCTGGATGCCCAGCATCAGGGGAAACGTCAGGCACACGGTCCACAGCATGCCGAAACCGAACTGGGCGCCCGCCTGCGAATACGTGGCGATGCCGCTGGGGTCGTCATCGGCCGCGCCCGTGATCAGGCCGGGGCCCAGCTTGCCCAGCCAGGTGTCGGATGGGTCGGCCTGGCCACTGTCGGTCTGCATGCGTCACTCCTGCGTGATGGAGCGAGCAGCGTATCACAGGCGGGCGGCGTCGGACAGGGCGCCGCCCGGGAAACACGCGTCTCAGTAGCGCGCATCCTTGGGCTTGCCGCCCTTGGGCCAATCCTTGACCTTGTCGGGGAAGTCCGGACGGGGCATGTGCGTAAAGTATTCGGCCACGTCGACGGCGTCCTGGTCGGACAGGCTGCCTTGTCCCAGCGGGAATTTCTGGCCGTGGCCCATCACCATGTTGGCCTTGACGAAGCCGGCCGCCGTGTAGGTGCGGGCCATGCCGGCGCCGATATTGAACGAGCGCTCGCCCCACAGCGGCGGGAAGGCGACGACGCCATTGGCGCCCTTGATGCCTTCGCCATTCGCCCCATGGCAGACGGCGCATTGCTCAGCATATACTTTTTTGCCATGCACGGGATCGGGCAGCAGCGCGCGGTCTATCTTCGCCACGCCGCGTCCCGCCACCTTGTCGCCCGCCTGCGTGGCACCCTTCATCCAGTCGATGTAGGCGACCATGGCCTGCAGGTCGGGGCCGTCCACTGGCAGCGGCTTGCCGTGCATGGAGCGGCGGAAGCAGCCGTTGATGCGCTCTCCCAGGCTGATGACCTTGCCGGCGCGCGGCGCTTCCGACGGGAAGAAGGCGGAAATGCCGAGGAAGGGCGAACCGCCGGCCACCGTGCCGCCATTCAGGTGGCAGCTGCTGCAATTGAGGTCGTTGCCCACGTTTTGCGGCAGGCGGGCCCGCGTTTCCGTCATCAGCTGCATGCCGTGGATCAATTGATTGGCATTCGGCTCGGCCGTCAGGGCGGCGAAGCGGGGCGTGACGAAGCCGCCCGCGTCCGGCGCCTTGAGCTTGAGCTCCTTGCGCACCCTGGCGATCTGCGCCGGGGTCACGGGTGCGCCTTGATTGCCCCACTTGCCGCGCACAAAGGTGAGGATTTCCGCCAGTTCCGTGTCTGACAGGCGGTCATACGCGGGCATGCCGAACGAGCGGGGCGACTGCTGCGTGACGGCCGACTGCCAGCCCGTCAGCGCGATATGGATGACGGAGGTGGCGTCCTTTGATTGCACCGAGTCGTTCTGCGCCAGCGGCGGGAAGATGTTGTCCACGCCACGGCCGTCGCGGCGGTGGCAGGTGGCGCAGAACTGCAGATAGCCCAGGCCGCCCCGCGTGTTGTACAGCGCATCGCTGCCGGCCGCCGCGAGGGGCGCCGTTTTCTTCGGCGGCGCAGTTGCCCCATCCTTGGCCGGCAAGCCGTGCAGGTAGTGCGCCAGCGCGTCGAGGTCGGCATCCGTGAAGTATTGCGTGCTGTGCGTGATGACTTCCGTCATGCTGCCGGCCGCCGTGCCGAAGCTGTTGCGGCCCGTTTTCAGCAATTGCACGATGTCGCCCGGCGTCCACAGATTGCGCAGGTTCACCGCATGCCAGCCGTCAAAGGTGAAGCCGGACAGGTAGAGCTTGCCGCTGCCGCCATCCTGGCCCATGGTTTTTTCCTGGAAAGCCACGCCGCGCGGCGTGTGGCAGGAGCCGCAATGGCCGAGGCCTTGCGCCAGGTAGCTGCCCCGGTTCCACTGGGCCGACTTGGCGCTGTCGGGCTTGAACGGCGCGTCGTCAAGGAAGACGGCATTCCACAAGGACAGGCCCCAGCGCATGCTGAACGGCCATTTCATGTCCGTTTCGCGGTTTTGCTGCGCCACGGGCGCCACGCCCCGCTGCAGGTAGGCGTACAGCGCCTGCATGTCGTCGGGCGTGATCTTCGCGTAGGAAGGGTAGGGCATGGCCGGATACAGGTTGTGGCCGTCCGCCGCCACGCCCTTGCGCATGGCGCGGTCGAACTGGGCAAACGTGTACGTGCCCAGGCCCGTCTTGGCGTCGGGCGTGATATTCGTGCTGTAGATGGTGCCGAACGGCGTTTTCAGTTCCAGGCCGCCGGCCATGGCGGCGCCGTTCGGGCTGGTGTGGCAAGCCACGCAGTCGCCCAGGCGGGCGACATATTCGCCGCGCTTGATCAGCTCGGCCGACGCCGTGGGCATCTTGGCGGTCGCGGCACTGGCGCCTGTGCAGAAGGCCAGCATGCCCAGCAGCAACAGCTTTGCCGCCAGCCAGGTCGTTATCGAAAAGAAAAAGGTGGGAGGGCGGCGCGAGCCGCAGCGGGGGATGGAAATGGCGTTCATGGTGACCCTTTATTATTACGCGCAAGCTTACGCAGTCGTCACCACCGCGAACATTGGGAATTTCTTTCGAACAACTAGGTAATCTTCCCTAGTGTTTTACACGGCAAAATCGTGTAGGGGCGCCTGCAAGCTGGCCATGATGCGTTCGCGCAGCCAGCGGTGCGCCGGGTCCAGGTGCATGCGCTCGTGCCAGACCATGGCCATCTCGTAATCGGGCAGGGTCACGGGCGGCTCCCACGTGCGCAGCGCGCCCAGCGCATTCTTCAACAGGCGCGACGGCAGCAGGGCCACCATGTCGGACGCTGCCAGCAAGGGCGGGACGATCAGGAAATGCGGCACGGACAGCACCACCTTGCGCGTACGCCCCAGCTTTTCCAGTGCCGTATCGACGTTGCTGCGGAAACCGCCGCCGTTGGGCGAGACGACGATGAATTCCAGCGCGCAGAACTGGTCGAGGTCGGGCGGCGATTGCAGCAGCGGGTGGTCGTGGCGGCCCGCCAGCACGTAGTGCTCGGTAAACAAGGTGCGGTGGCGCAAGCCGGGCGGCGCTTCTTCCTGGGCCAGGAAACCCAGGTCGACCTGGCCGTTTTCCAGTTCCTGCGCCATGCGCGCCGGAACGGCTTCGAACACGGCCATGCGCGACAGGGGCGCCTGCGCGCGCAGGGCGGGCAGCATGGGCAGGAGGATCGCATATTCGGCGGCGTCGGCCGCCGCCAGATTCCAGCGCACCTGGGCCGTGGCCGGGTCGAAGGCCTGTTCCGGCTGCAAGACCTGTTCCAGCTGGGCCAGCACGGCTTGCAACGGTGCCAGCAGGGCCAGCGCCCGCGCCGTGGGCAGCATGCCGCGCGGACCGGGCAACAGCAGCGGATCGTCGAAGGCCGCGCGCAGCTTGCCCAGCTGCACGCTGACGGAGGGCTGACTCAGGTGCAGCCGCGCGGCCGCCCGTGTGACGTTGCGCTCGATCAACAGGGCGTTGAGGGTCAGCAGCAGGTTCAGGTCCAGCTTGCGTAAATTGTCCATGGCTATACCTTGTATATCAACTATTCATTTCCACTATGATAGCGCAAGCCCTACAGTGGTTCCTGTGACTTTTACTCTTCACCTTTTACAGGAACTAACTGATGCAACTCCATGAATATACAAGCTTTGATGCTTTGGGATTGGCCCAGCTGCTGCGCCAGGGCGCCGTTTCCGCCGCCGAATTGCACTACGCCGCCCGGCGCGCCTGCGCCGCCGTCAACCCGCGGATCAATGCCGTGATCGAGCTGTGGCCGGCCGATTTGACTGCCATCGACCACGCGGCACCGTTCGCCGGCGTGCCATTCCTGATCAAGGATGTGGCCGTCACGATGGCGGGCCAGCGCAGCGAAGCGGGCAGCCACCTGGGCGCCGGCCATGTCGCCGCGTTCGACTCCCACCTGATGACGCAGTTCCGCGCGGCCGGCCTGGCGACATTTGGCCGCACCAGCACGCCGGAAATGGCCTTTGCCACCACCACGGAACCCGTTCTATATGGGGCCACGCGCAACCCGTGGAACGTCAGCCTGAGCGCGGGCGGCTCCAGCGGCGGCGCGGCGGCGGCCGTGGCGGCCGGCATCGTGCCCCTGGCCCATGCGACGGACGCGGCCGGTTCCATCCGCGTGCCGGCCGCCTCGACGGGCCTGTTCGGCTTCAAGCCCAGCCGGGGGCGCGTATCGAACGGCCCCGCCATGGACGAAATCTTCAGCGGCCTGGGCGTGCAGCTGGGCGTGAGCCGCAGCGTGCGCGACAGCGCCGCCTTGCTCGACTGCGTGCAGGCAATCATGCCGGGTGAACCGTATGTGACGAATCCGCCTGACCACAGCTGGCTGTCGCAGGTAAGCGTGGCGCCGGGCAAGCTGCGCATCGCCGTGCAGCGGACCGCCAGCAATGGCGCCCGGCCCGTGCCTGCCGTCGATGCCGCGCTGCAAGACACCGTGCGCCTGCTGGAAGAGCTTGGCCACCACGTGGAAGAAGTGCAACCGGCGCTGGGCGTATCCTGGCCAGCCTTCGTGCACGCCAATGCCAGCATCTGGTGCGCCAACCTGGTGCCGTGGATAGACGGCCTGGCGCAGGAAAGCGGGCGCGCCGCGTCGCTCGATACGCTGGAACCAGCCACTTTGGCCTGCTACCGGTATGGGCAGACGGTGTCGGCCGTCGATGTCGTCGTCGCGCTCGGCATGCGCAACACCGTCACGCGCCACGCCGGCGCCCTGTTCGGCCAGTACGACGTGCTGCTGACGCCCACCATGCCGGATATGCCGTGGCCGCTGGGGCGCTATGGTGAAAAGGAGGAACAGCTCGATGGGCTGGGCTGGACGGCGCGCCTGTTCGAGCATTCGCCGTACACGCCGCTGGCCAACGTGGCGGGTTTGCCGGCCATGTCCGTGCCGCTGGCCATGTCCAATGATGGCATGCCGATCGGCATGCAGTTCATGGCCGGATATGGAAACGATGGAACCTTGCTGCGCCTGGCGGGCCAGCTGGAGCGGGCGGCGCCATGGCTTCCAAGGCGTCCGCCTGTGTGGGCGGGAAATTAAAAGCAGGGATTACAGCGCCGCGAGGCGCGCCGCGCCCCGGTTTTCCATGCGAAAACGAAATCGTTCCCACAGCCGGTCGTGGAAGGGCAGGACGATCACGTTGCAGATCGGCTCGACCACGGCCAGCAAGCCGCCGAAGGCCATGGAACCCGTGGCCCAGTACATGACGCTGAAAGCGACGCCCATGTGCATGGCTGTCTGGCTCAGTTTTTCGCCGGCCAGGGCGGCAAAGCCCAGGCGGCTGGCGGCATGGCGGCGGCGGATCGCGTGCCAGGCTTTTTCATGCCAGGGCAGCAAGCCTACGTTGATGACCGGTTCGATGATTGCGGCCAGGCCACCGAGTGCCAGCGAGCCCGTCAGCAAATAGGCAAGGCCGAAGGCGATCGACATGTGCGTGCAGACCTGGCTGAATGTTTTGATGGCGGTGAGCAAGGGAGGCTCCTTTCTGTTGAATTCGCTTATCCTTGAGTTAGATAGTAACGATTCTCATTTACAAAAGGAAGTAAAATATTTCAACTGGCTCGATAGATTGCATCTATTGATTTATAAATATCAATTGCCCATACTGCGGGTGTATCCCGCTGCAGGCATCGCCGTCAGCGTATGGCCGTCGCCTGCGACCAGACGGCTTGCCAGCGTCCATCGCGCAACTCATAGCTATCCATATGCTAGTAGCGGGCGCGCGGCACGGCGTGTCCGCCAAAGACGATTTCCAGTTGCGCCGAGTAACGCAGGATGGCGGCCGTGCCGTACAGGCGCACGCTGATCGCGTCCGGCTCCCAGCTCAGATAGCGCATGTGGCCGGAGGCGATGGCGCCCAGGTAGTGTTCCCGTGACAGCATGCTGCCGATGGGCGTGATCAGCTGGAAGTCTTCGGCGTGCAGGGAGCGCGCCGCCTGCGTATCGGCGGCCACGAGGGCGCGCAAACGGCTGCGCTCCGTATGGCGCAGCAGGTCCATCTGCTGTTCTTCAGTCGGTGCGGCATTGAAATCGTGCATGGCAGTCCTGTTCTGGTAGGTGATTGACATTTTGACGTTTTTTGTCCAAAAGTCATGTTGACACTATATACTCAAAGTGTCAACATGACTGGATGACGACCGATACCCTGAAAAGCCAGCTCATCCTCGATGCGGCCCTGGCCGTGTTTTGCCGCTACGGCTACCGCAAGACGTCCATGCTCGACATCGCGCAGGCGGCCGGCATGTCGCGTGCGGCGCTGTATTTGCACTTCAAGAACAAGGAAGACGTGTTCCGCGCCGGCTCCGAACGGGCCCATGCCACCGTCATGGCGCAAGTGGCGGCCGCACTGGCCGAATCCGGCCCCGTGTTCACGCGCATCGAAACGGCGCTGCTGGCGTTCCAGCAAGGCTTGATGGCGGAAATTGCGGCCAGCGCCCATGGGCAGGAATTGTTCGACGCTAACATGACCCTGGCGGCCGACGTCACCTTGACGGCGCGGGCGACCTTGGCGGCGTCGCTGGCCGGCGCGTTGGAACAGGCCGAAGCGGCGGGCGATATCGCGCTGCGCCGGGTGGACGCGACTGCCGCGCAAGTGGCCGCCTTGCTGGTGGCCACCATCGATGGCATCAAGCACACGCAGGGGGGAGGGGAGGCGTTGCGCCACGGCATTGCGCTGCAGATGCGCGTGCTGGGCGCGGCGCTGCTGCGCATGTGAGCGGCAAAGCCCGCATGCGCAGTCGGGCAATGCCGCTTACGGCAAGGTTTTCAGGACATTCTTCGTCGGCACGGAGAAGTTATAGCCGTCGTGGCGGTCCCAGTTGATCGACCACGTCATCACGCCGCGGAAGTCCGGATACGCCTGCAGCGGCTTGATGGTGCCGCAGTTGAGCAGGCGCGTCAGGCAATTCAGGGCGTTGCTGACGTCGGCATTCGTCGTGAAACCGGAGCCGGCCGAGCTGCGGCCCGACGGCACGCCGAAGCCCACCTGATCCGGACGCAGGCCAGCGAAGGTGTTGCCGCCATAGTTAAAACCCTCGATCAGCATGCGCGCCGTGGCCACCAGCTGATCGGCCGAGCCCGCCTTGATGGCGCCCGTGGCGTACGGCGTGTAGATGTCGCCGTTGTTGTAGTACTGCGGGTGCAGCACCGTCAGCTCGCTGCGCAAGGCGTTGATGATGGGAATGTAGGCGCCCCAGATGCTGCCATAGCTCGTGTAGCCCCCTTCCACGTACACCCATTCCGGCGCCATGGACAGGTAAAAGCTGCTGCCGACCTTGGTTTTCAGGTTTTTCACGGCGATCGGCAGATAGGTCTGGATGGCCGCGCCTTGCGCCACGCCGTTTTCCAGGTCCAGGTCGATGCCATCGAAACCATATTTGGTGATGATGGCGTACAGGCTGTTGGTGAAATTCGTCGCTTCGGCCGTGTTGCCGACGGAAACGGAACCGTTTTGCCCGCCCAGCGACAGGA
This sequence comes from Janthinobacterium sp. GW822-FHT07A03, assembly GCF_058798815.1. Classification (NCBI taxonomy): domain Bacteria; kingdom Pseudomonadati; phylum Pseudomonadota; class Betaproteobacteria; order Burkholderiales; family Oxalobacteraceae; genus Janthinobacterium; species Janthinobacterium sp. GW822-FHT07A03. The sequence continues at coordinate 37,290 of NZ_JBXAKW010000006.1, forward strand.
TGACTTTCTTGCCTTTCGCGCGCTTGGCGGCCACGTCGGCGATGAACTGCGCTTCCGTGCCCGCACCCGGATCGATGGTCAGGCTGACATTGCCGCCGCCCGCGTTGTCGCCGAACGAGACGACGATCACGTCCCAGTCGTCGCTGACCTGGCTGATCGGATAGGTGGCGCCGCTGGGGTTGGTGAAGTTGTGCCAGTAGCCGATCAGCGCGTGCTTCGCCAGGCCGGTCGGCGTAGGCGTAGGGGTTGGTGTCGGCGTTGGCGTTGGCGTCGGTGTCGGGGTGGGTGTTGGCGTAGGCGTTGGGGTAGGAGTCGGTGTCGGCGTCGGCGTGCCGCAGTCTCCCACCACCGTCCAGGGCTGGCCGCTGCCGGCGCCGCCGCTGCTGGTCGACGGGTTATTGCCTTGCGTCCACCAGTTGGCCGTGTAGTTAACGTTGTTGTAACTGGCCTTGCCGCCGCCATTGTAGGCGGTGCCGCTGTTCCACGGCGTGTAGCAGGCGACCGCTTCGGTGGCACCGGCCAGCAGCTGGCTTGCGCCTGCGCTGGATCCGTCGCTGCCGCCGCCGCAAGCGGCCAACGTCCCGCCGAAGAGGGTAAGGATGAGGGTATTCATGACTGTCCGGTTCATTGCATCTCCTTGTGTATTTTTTTCATGGCCGAGCCGGTTTATCACCGTCCGATTTTTCAGAGTGCAAGCATTGCAGGTGGTAGTCAACTGGTTTTATTCTTTGCGCAAGATCACAATACCAGTTGCGGACTTTCCCCTTCGGATGGGCGATGCGGGCCATACCAGTGCCTGTTTTCCGGTGCGCTGGTATGGTGTACGCAAGAGCGCCGGGAGCAGGGCGGGGAAGGGAGGAGGACTCTCTCAGCGGCTGCGGTATTGTTTCTTGGCGCAATTCGGCAAGCGGCACGCGCGACAGGTCCAGCAGCATCTGCGTGAAGCCACGGTCTGGCGCTGCATCAGCGGGTAGTTCAACTGGGTCACGGTATCGATGCCATGGTTGAGCACGGACAAGGCTGCCGCGATGGCCAGCGCGCCAGCAACGCGCAGCAGATAACGCAGATGCCGGCAGGAAGACAGGGGAGCAGCACCTCGCCGCGTCACGGGAATATATCGAGAATTTGCATTCAAAATCTCCTGCAAGCCATTGATTTCAATGTTATATTTCTCATAGAAGACGTCAAGGTGTGCCCGGCAAAAGATAAAGGCGGGCAATCTTACATGAACTGGCGCCATGCCGCATATTATTATCAATTTGAAATTAAATAATGACGGCATAGTTTCAGCTATCGTAGCGTGTCGCAAAGCCGGTCTTCAACCATCCGTTCCCAAAGCGGTGAAAGTGTTTCAATCGACAAGATAAGTTCAGACTGCGGGAGTTCGTTGGCATCACGTAATAGTGCGATCAGGGAGCGCAAACTCATGTCCAGCCAGGCTGGATTGCGAAGTGTGGCGGGAGCACGTTTTGTCAGCTTCTCGAGTTCAGCCTGCAAAGATCCATCGCCAAGCTGAAGATTTCCTCGAATATAGCGCTCATCTGGCTTGCGTATCATTGTCACTAGCCGCGCCAGTAACTTAAGCACGGACAAGACCGATTCGCCGGAAATGTCGGGAGCACGCCTATAGACATGAAAATATGACTGTAGATTCTCAGCATATCCAGTCAGCGTGGACAACTTTGGACTGATGGATGATATTGCACGCGTAGGTATCGCCTGCAGGGAGTAGATATGCGAGGACAGGTCGATATCAATACGTGGTACCGATAGAAATTTCGCGAAAAACCCGGATTGGCTATTCTGCCGCTGAGTCTCCTTTTGAACAATCCATTCGCTAACGGCAGGAAGCAGGTTGCAGAAAACCCAATCATAGGTGAATTCGGCGTCCCAGGCTAAGCGCGGATGCATTGCAAGAGGCTCGTCCGAGATTGAGGTAAGAGGTGACCAGCCAATGATAATACTGTCCTCATGAGGGAGCGTAAAACCACCATCCTGATATGCCCGCATAATCAGATGATAGCCACGCTCAAGCTCGTCTGTCCTATGCTCAACATATACTTTCAAAATGCCTGGCGCCCTGTCAAAGATGTGCCAAACTGATTCACCTTGACGGCAATCATGCTCTTGCGCGAACGAGAGAAACGCACGCCATAATTGGCGGCTAATTTTAGCGAGGCCGAAAGTCTTCTGCTGGGTATCTTGAATTGGATTAAAACGGAGAAATCGCCATTTCGATTCGAGAGATTTGGCGGCTGAAATATAAGCAATCCACGCCTGCTTAAATACCCAATGAAGATGACACAACTCGTCGTTGTCGAGCATAAGCCGTATGTCGGGCGCACAGAAGATGTATCGTCCTTTCTGTCCCGACGCCGGAACCACATCCAGCCTGACTGTTTCGTTCTCGAATACGACACTGTTGTCGTACTGTGCTTCAAATTCGCGCCGGTATCGGGCCGGATATTTGTCCGGTATGCGAGCACGGGAACAGAAGCCCGACGCAATCTTTTCACCAAAAAAAATTTCCACCAGACCTGCTTGTTCTCGAAGTAACTCGTTTAGCTTATCTAGTCCCCAAAGTTCCGCATTTATCTCATGCCGGTCAAGCAGTAGCGCTTGCTCAGCCCATTCTTCGACAAGTTTGGCATCGTCATTTACGGCAAATGGAATGCACAGAATGTAATGATCCGAGTCTGATGCTTTCTTATTGGCTAAAAATTGCTTTACCCAAGTGTGTAACTGCCCCCGTTTTACCTCTCGAACATTCTTGCACTGCATAACGGTCTGTTTTACTGAACCTGGCTTCAGAGCGACGATGTCGATTCCGTACTGAGCTTGGCCGCTGCGGCCGTAGCCAAAAACCTGGAGAAATCGGCTTCTGAAGAGCACTTCCAGCAGCCGCGCGCACAACTTTTCAAAGCTCTGCCAGGATACTTGCTCGAATGGAAGAGATTTCAGTCGAGGATCATAGGCATAATAATCGCTGGTCTGTGGTGGTTCGAAGAGCTTGTTGGGGTCCAGTTCCTGTCTGTTTTCGGGGGTGTCATTCATTGCCGTCTCCATGGGTAAGTAGCGATACGATTTGGTTTGATTGCGAATGAAGAATGGAATATGCAGAGTGGCGAGGTTTCTTTCAGGTGCCGATTCATGCCGATATACTGCGCCAGTACGGGCGCCATCATCTTGCCAACGCCTGGAGAGGGAAGCCAGAACGCTGGTACAGATCGGCCGACGATGCGCTGCGGGCGGCATATTCTAGCTGAGCCAGTCGCGCACGGTGCACCCATCGCGGCTCCAGATCGGCGCCGAGCAGGCCAAGGCAATGTCCATGGTGTGATATTGAAAGTTAAGGATGAACGAAGGTAAATCGCATTTGCGATTGTATAAGTTGTAAAACGGGGGATTTGACAAATTCGTCCATAATTTCGCATAATTTATATTATGTCAAATCACTAAAGCAGTGCAGAATCAAAGCGTTACATCCAGTTCGTCCGTTGAAGTAAATGTGCTACGGCTTCTGAAGTGAATTTGCTACTCAAAGAATCGCGCCCGCCCTGCATGCGCGTTTGATTGATGAACTGGTATAGGGTATGTGCCAAACAAGTCTTTTTGGATTTTCCCTATAAATTTGCATCTAATGACACGAGGACACTCTCGCATTGACGATCGAGCCGCCTTGAACGGCATTCTGTTCATGCTCAAGACAGGATTGCCTTGGAAATATCTTCCTCTTGATCATGAACTGGGCTGTGGCATCGCATCGCATCGCGCGAGCGCCTTGGCAAATGGCGCTGGGTAGTCGAACGCACCTTGGGTCGGCTCCACCGTTTCCGTCGGCTGCGGATTCGCTATGAACGTCTTGCCGATACCCACCAGGGATTCCTCTCGCTTGCCTGCATACTCATCTGCTGGCGATATATTGAGATTGGGCGGTTTTGTTAGGGGCTCTAAGTGTACAGCCTGGCTGGCAAGAGTGACCGTGACGTAAAATTTGTTCCGCGACTATTCCGTTTTATCCTTCCCCCTCCCCCTTCACTTGCACAAAGGCTATTCAACCAAGAACAGTATTTCATCAATTTATGACGTCAACCTCGCAAACTCTCCAGCTTGGCCAACGATGCCCTCTAACCGCAACGATTTGTATCCACCCCTTACTCCAACTTGCTAACATCTAGCGTCCTTGAACTTTGTCGACGAAAACGCTAGCTGGAGGCGAAGCTTCTAAGTGACCTACGCATAACCGTCCACGGCTATCAAATGGCGGCCGCCTATCAGGCGGTGCGTACGGAGGTTGGACGCAACGGCTTCGCCGTAGAACTTTGGAGCTTACCTTCCAAGCTACACTTTTTCGCTACGATGAACGTACGAGGACGCGCGAATGGCCACTCTAGTGCGATGCCATCGTCGGTCACATTGGGAGTTAAATAAAAACGTCAGTTTGATGTAGTTTATAGCCAGAGCTCGCTACGGATACTCCCTACTTGGCGGGATAGCTGGGTGAGGCATGCCCAAATTTGCCTCGGTGGGAGAGCTTCCAGATACGCGGTTTCCTCCACCGCCATCACGACTATCTGCAAGGGCGTTTCGTTTAGAAAATGCAATAATTGCGATTGGTGATTAGTCGGCACCTGTCCGGTAGCCAAGGCCTGCTGCAGCTGCTCGCTGCTCAGTTTGCCCTTGTAGCTGACACTTGCGTTTTTTGCCGCCATCCACAATCCTCGCTTTTTCTCCCGAGCCTTGATCGTCGGCAGGGAAAAACTGAGTCCTAGTACACCCAACAAATTCACCACGCGTCCAAAACTCAGATCGGCAATGGTTCCAACCTCCAATTGCTGAACCGTCTGGCGCGACAGACCAGCCAACCGCGCTAGGCGTAGCTGCGTCAATCCCAGGGCCAGGCGACGAACGCGGACTGCTTTGCCAACTTCATAGAGGTACATGAACTGCCGTTCTAAAAGTGTATAAAATATTTTACATCTATTTATCTTGGGAAGTGTGGAGATGCGCAGTTCAGCACGACAGCTAGTATTTTGTCGCGATGATGTTGGCCGGATTGAGCGAAGTCGGCAAGGCGTTGTCGCACTCTCCCCGCTTACCCAGGTCAACAAAGTCAATCAACGCTTGACTATTAACCCCACCGTATCAAGTAGGTGATCGCACGTGCGGCACGATATCGGTGTCCGCCACCGCACGGACGGTAGACAAAACGTCTTGATGATGGTCTACGGTCGCTTCGTAGCTCGCCTTGCAGCGACTGGCATAATTCTAACCGTAACGCATAGCCACTAGACCTTCTCGATCGTGAAGTGATTCTTAAGCCGATTCTGATTGTCCGGTGACAAACTTGGAACGCAGATGAACAATCTGTTCTTTGCCCGACTGACCGCTACGTAGCTGATTCGTTGTTCCTCCGAAGCCTCAGAATCCTTAAGCAGATCAGGCGCAAGCAGAAAGTCAAACTTCTCGCCGTCTGGGAAGAGTACCAAGACGTTATCGAACTCATCACCCTTGGCTTTGTGGATCGTCCTATGCAAACTTAGATCTTCGCCTATGTGGACACATAAGGAAAAATTCTGGTAGGTTATTTTCTCATAGAACAGCTTAGCTTTGCCACTTGTTACTTTCGGCGCGCTTAGTCCGAACTTCGCCTTTATAAAATTCGAAAAATCAAGTAACGACATTTCGGAGAAAATAGCGTAATCGGCGAGCAAAGAAACAATGAGCTTTATCACGTCCTTATCCTCTTGGCCATATTTTGGAATGCGTCGAAGTCCTTTCTTCAGCTCTTTGATTGCATCACGAAAATTATTCTGCCTCGCCAATTCGACCGCTCTTACACTAGCGACAACAAATTCTCGACGCTCTATACTTGAATCCGCATCTATAAGGCGAGAAATTAGCTTGGCGTCATAAGTGCCAAAAGCACCTCCGAGCTCTCTCTTCATTGCATTTGATGTGATGTTGTCACGAGATAGAGAATGAACAGACTCATTGGGGCATCTCATTTTTGCTGACTTCAGGGCTGCCGCCATATTGCCAACGAAAATTACAGGAAAATCAGAGTTGGAATTGCGCCAAGGCGTCTGCTCAATATCCATCCTCGCGATATTGAGCAACCGGACAATTTGATTACTGCTCCGCCTATTGTCGGACATCACAAAGTCAGAAAGGCCAGGAAGCTGAAAATCCTTGAATTGTGAGGGGATGGCTCCTTGAAACCGATAAATCGACTGAGCTACATCACCGATAATACCAACAAACGCACCCTTCTTCCCGAGTAGAGTAAATATGGCCACTTGGATAGGGTTGCTATCCTGAAATTCATCAATAAAAAAATAAGGAAACTTAGCGATCAGTACGTCTAGAACAAATGGATGTTTCGTCAGGATTTTGTAGCTCAAAAATAAGACATCATCATGGTGCACGACACCCTTTTCCCACGCCATCAACTTATATGTGTAATACGATATGGCCTTTACCGCATACCCACCAATCTTATGCGGAAAACGCGTATTCACTTCTAATTCGCCCGTTTTTCCCCATTTCCATCGAAGATCCCTGAAAGCGTCAATAAGTAGATTGTCGTCTGTTATTCGCGTCTGTTTTGTCTCCGCTTTCCAAGTGTTGAGAAAAGTGTATCCGGACAATATAGTGTCGGAATGCCCGTCGATCTTTCGAACGTTTAAGTGGAACTCATCAGCGATGAAAGAAATATACGGTCGCAGAACGTGGGTATACAAGAAACTATGAATCGATGAAACTTCTACCTGATCAGCAGATGGGCCAAGTCTCGCCCGGATAGTGTCAACCCCAATGTTAGTATAAGTAATACAACTGATTTTCTTAATCTTTCCCAGACGCCGAGAATTTGACAATACATTCTTAATATGTTGCACTAACCAGTGGGTTTTACCCGCGCCTGGACCGGCAGATACCCGAAAATTAATATCTATAGATGGGAGAACTGTATCCGAGTTGATTATTGTCATTTGCAGACCCAATCGATGGCGTCCTTCAAATATTTAGGGGTGGAAAAGCTCTTGTACGCCGGGGTTCCTATAGCATCAAAATTCGCACGTAACGCGTAGGACAACTCGAGTGCATTTTCTCCCTTTCCTACTGAATTCAAATATCGTGACGCTATAATAGCTGCAGCGCGATCATCATTTCCCCAAGTGATTGCAGCTTCAATACCTTTCGCAATGCGTTCATTTTCGGAACTCTTTCGGAGAACGTCAATAATCTCTTGCAGTGACTTATTTGCCTCGTGGAGCAACATCATTTCACGCAATTCCTCTGCATTGCTAATCGAATCAGTTAGTAATAGCTCAAGCGACGGATTGGAAAGCAAGAGCTCGTATTCGAAGGTCTTCCCTTTCTTTAAATCTTGGCTAAAATATCTTATGTTGGCATCGGCTTTAAAGGTAGGTATCTCATTTGATTTATAGTGAAAATTGGCCGGGTCGACGAGATACTCAAACGGGTAACACTTTTCAAACCGCCCCTTGCTATCTGCCTTCCTCCATTCAGGATCCCGATCAGTCACGCACGCAACAGTTTTGTGGATCGTATTCGGCTTATCATTGGAAAATAAATGAAGAAAGTGTTCGAAATACCGTCCACCTACATTTATTACGGACACCTGTGTATCTTCGAGGGATTTCCCTTCATATTGAGCAAAAATTGACATCAATAGTTGTTCTGCTATTCCTTCGACGAGAATTATACTTTTCGCAAACAACATTTCCGATTTCGTCGCATCGAGAAACCGTTGAACGTACATTTTGCTCTTCTCGTCGGGGAAAACGCGCCCAGGATAACCCACCGATACCTGCCCATTGCTATTGTTTAAACATATAATTTCGTCGAGATTTACGGCGGAGGTAATATGCGCCGAATGGGTCGTCAAAAATACTTGCCGAACCTTTTTCGATTTGCGGTTCGCCTTGAGAAACTTCAGAAATTTGTATTGCATAGCAGGATGCAAATGAGCTTCTGGTTCTTCAATAGCTAAGGTCGCGAATATCTTCGAGTTTCCACCCATATAATCCATGTTCGAATTCATCTGCATTTTGGCAAGAAGCAGCGACATGTATATCAGGTTGTTATACCCTAGCCCATTGTGTGAAGCAGGAATTCTTATGCCAGTGTTATGTGCGACAATGAGCTGCAGAGCAGAGAACATTTCTACATCAGAGATTGAACCGGCAAAATCAGGCGTGGCGCCATCAAATGACGCTCCGGTCTCATTTGCATAGGAGAGGATTTCCACCTTTCCCATTTTCATTCTGACCTGCAGCGCTTCAATTAACTTGTCCGCGCTTTCTGCGAATGCTGTGCGTCGCGCACGTATCTCGTCTTCTTTCTCTTTTTTTGTTTTTTGTGCTATTGGTAACGATTTTATTTCGTAGTCCATAAAGAAATCTAAAACTTCACGTAAGAGCGCTGCGCGGCCAGTATGCATGTCGCGCTCAACATCTCTTATTGCATCAAGAAACTGAAAATCGAATTTTCTTAAGTTTTCGACATCGGCCGCTGTTTGATTGGCGGCTACTCCTCCAAGAATTCTTGATTTATATCTTCGAACAAAATCATGCTGTAGCATTTTCCATATTTTTTCACGATTTCCTGGGTGTTTTTCTAGGACTTCCTGCACCTTCGTTTTGTAGTCGTCAGCCTCTGAATCTGGCAAATAAAATTCGTAGGTAAGCATCGCCTCATACGAGGGGTCTAGCTTAGTTAACCACGGCCCAATCATTGCCAGATCGTCGTCTTCCTCTACTCCCCGATTGATTGTAACGACGATTGATACGCGAGGCGGCGCCATCTGGAGTTCGGCAACTGTCGCATGTTTGTTAAAATCGTCGGCTGTAAGTCGCTTCTTTCCTTCTGCATCTAATACTAGCGAAAGTGCCTTTATAAGATTTGTTTTACCGGCGTTGTTATGCCCAATAATAACGTTAATTCCATCGTTAAATTGGATTTCCTGCGAGTTGAAGTTTCTGAAATTATTAATTTTTATTTTTGATACATACATGGAAGAATGCCTGTCTTGAAAGAGCTACTAGTTATTGACGCTTGACTGGGTCTGATCTACAGAAGAAGGCGAGTAACCAAGGCGGCTTCATCAGAAGCGCCTTGCTCTCTAAACTAGGGAGGCTCGCATACAATACAACTAAAATAACGAAAATGCCTAGTCTTCTTATCAATCTGTTGCGGCAATGGGCAGACTTAACTAACACATCGAGATTCAGCAGCAACGCTAACAACCATGTCCGCGATGTCATAGAAGTCGCCGGCCAGCATAACGGTCGGTTCTCTGCATACCTGCAGGAGCAGCTCAACGGGCTCCGCTATCGGATTCGACTTGAAATATTGGCAGTCGATTGATAGGATCGTAAGCGGATTGGCTTCCGACGCAGCAGCCTGCGGTTCGTGCGTGTTGGACCTGTTAATCGCAGTCGTAACTGAGAGCCATGGACGCTCGTTGGCTGATTTTGTCAAAACGCTGCCGTACCATGAAGCAAAAGTGTGACTTTCCTCGATCATGCCCTATGGAGCCGTTCGTCGGCGCTTATTAATACGGGTCCAATCTTGTCTGGTCTTGCTGGTGAAAAATCCATTTTGGATCTACGACGCACCGCGAATGAAATCATGATCAGGTATCTCAATGATTCCGATTCTACCGGGCCTTTCCTTTCTCCGCTCGTGAGTTGTAACCATGTGGACGAAGTAGAAAAGTACAGATCGGACCATCTGCAAAGACTCAATCAATTGACTTTGGTATTCAGCAAGACTGAAGTGCTCGATTTGCTTGCTGGGAATTCCAACTGTGAAAGTTTCGTCATGCAAAACCGTGAATCTATGCGTGGCCGCGTGACGGATAGATTTCTTGGCCTTGAGGTACCCTCGCAAGTCCCGTGCGACTTCTGTAATGGCAATTAGTGGGAAGTTTCCCTGCTCTATCAAAGCGCAAACGCTGGGCGTAAATGCGCGCGGCCGACGATTCTCAATGTTTTTTTCATGTAGGAACCACAAGGTGCCGAAGCCTGTTTCGTCGGCCTTTCCGGGTAGCCCCAAGTACGAGTGGATAGCCACTGCCGTTTTGTCAAGCAGATCAAAGCAGCATTTTTGAGCAATCGCCATCATACTCATTGACGTTCCGTATCTCGCGTAGTCTAGCGTGTCATAATATTTCCCACTCTCCGGGCACTGTTCCTCTAAAGCCAGATACGCCGCAAAGCGGGCCGCCAAGAAATCAGACTTGAGCAAATTGAACATCGTGAATATCGTCGGCACTCTTGCTTGCGAGCTTTGTACTAAAATCGGGCCAAGACGTAGCGAATCCCATTGGCTAAGGTTTAGATCCAGGCCTTCGATTGACGGAGTCAAGGCAAGACGATTTGTTGCTACAAAGTGCTGATATTTGCTTGCGTTGGTCAGCGGAGGCTTCTCACCGACATGATTGCTGGCTTCCAGGAACTCCCGAATCGTAGCATCCCCCGCGCGGCCTACTATCTGCGCTATGCCTCCGACGCAGGCATTTGCCTTTCGCACGAGACTAGCAACGGTTGGCGCCACGTCTTCCTCCATTGCCAGGCCGTATTTTTCAAGTTCAACCAGCGACTTTGCAGCGTAACTGAGCGCAACCCCGTTTGTTGGCTCATGCTCAATGGCTCGCGCATAGCAGTCATAAGCCTCGATGAGACGCCAGTTTTTTGCGAGTGCATTGCCCAGGTTATTAAGCGCGCGCGCCCGTAGATCACTGCAGCTCTCGGGGTGATGTGCCGCAGACAAATAAAGTTCTTTAGCTCGAATGCGATCCAAACTAGTGACGACGCACCAGTCTGCAATGGATGGAAGCACAACTAAATTAGCTCTCGTTATTAGGGCATTAGCCAAGTTGTAATCTATATTGGGGTCGCTTTTGCTTCTGCGATGTAAATCCTCAAGGATGGATACTCCTTGATCAACCGCATCACTATCCTTGCAATCACTACCCGCGTCCGTTAGAACAATACCGGCAAGGACCATACGGTTTGCTTCATCAAGAGTATCTGTTGTTGCTAGGATATTACGAGCGGTTTCAATCGCAGCACGTGGATCGTCATCAATGAGGCGTGACAATTGTCCGCCTAAGCGTTCAAATTCTTCTAGCAGTCGGTTCTCGCTCATGTGTAGTTATCTTTTGTCCTATCCCGGCGCTTGCTCGGGAGTGTCTGATCCTTCATCCGGCAAATCCTTGTCGTGTGCTAACAACGTCGGCGTGCGATCGCTTCGCTTAGTGTATCTATATTCGCCAATATTCCCACTCAGGTAAGCTTTCAGCATCTCGATCTTTAGGTAGGTACGACCTTCGTAAAGCTCATGCTCGCTCAGCGTTAGACTATTTGCCGATGCCGAAGCGATATCCTTTGCGAGAATCCCAATTTTTGCGAAATCAAGGCGTTCTGCAAATATGCCGCTGACTCGTTTGAACAAGAAGTGGCAAACCGAGTAGCAGACGCCCAAGATGGATGCGCATATAGTGAGGTAAGGAAGGCGAGTCACGAAAACCGTTAAAAGATCCAGATTCGGCTCTTTCACATACTTTACCGAGAGGTCAACCGCACCCATCAGCAGTTGGAACGTCAATAAAAAAATGATTGCCAGTGGAATGAAAGAAAGGCCGATAAAGATGTTCGCCTGCTTAGCGCCGTGATCTGAAAATGATGAGAATTCTTCGGAGAAAAGATTGACATTACTGGTAAGGTCTCTCAGCCGCTTTTCTTTCTCTGACGCATCGAGGGCCAATTCGCGCAGTCGTTCCTTTCCTTTTGTGACTTCTCCCTCAATGTCCCGGACGGTCGCTTCGTTCTTAGAAATCATGTCGACGGTGGCTTGTTTTTGATTTTCGACTCGAGTAATTTGCTCCTTGAGATCGGCCAATTTTGCCGAAGATTTCTTAATATCTTCGATGAATTGATCGAGCTCACCTTGCAACGATTCCAGCTCCGTGTTCTTCCTTTCTTCCAGCTCCTCTACCGCAACCTCACGCTCGTGAACCTTGGTTTGGAGAGTCAGTATGGCATCGCGCTCTCGCGATAGCTCGTCAGCAGTAGATTGTCTGAGGCCTATCAAGCGCCCCAGTGAATGAGTCAATGCTTCGAAGTCTTTGATGTTGTAGCCGATGATACGGATTTGCCTAATTTCTAGGGTTCGTCTTGCGATTAGATCGAAAATGCCCGGTTGCAAATAGATTGATATTCCAGAAGATACATAACTTACGGAAAAGCCTACGGTCGCGGTCGCCGCATATTCAGTGAAACGCTTTTTAATACTCTTGTTATGGATCGCTTCATATACAGTCAACTCAATTCCTGCGCCGGCAACAGGCTTCGAGAACTCGATTTCAACAGCAGCGACGTAAGCAGGTTCGATGAACTTTACTTCATGCGGATTGCCTGCTTTTAACGAAAAGGGTTTTGCATTGACGTCAAGGCTGCGTGCTATGGCTCCACTAAGTTTGCTCACAAATTCAGTAGGAAAAACGACTAGTTCAGGCTCTTGCATGTCCTGCAGTTCTTGCAGTGCCGTGTCCGTAGTTTCGAGACTCATGGTGTCCTTGTGTTGTTGAAACGAGAGTTACTGTTGATCTTAGAGTAATGCAAATTTTAATGCAATCAAGCAATTTAATCATCACGTTGGCGGCTAGAGACTGCCGCCAGGCGCCCATATCGTTAGCACTTCTTGATGGCTTGCGACGTGATGGAGTTGGCTAGCTGTTTTGTCGTCGTGTTGGCGGTCCGGTTTTGTAATGTGGCGGACGCCTTGGCTTCCATCGCTTTCCAGCGGCCTTGTTCGTGCCCTTCTGTGCCAATGCGCTACCGGCCAAGCTACGCTGTACTGCTGACGCATTCGGATTGCTGAGCGTGCGGCCGGCGACTGAGCCAACCTTATTGCTTTTACTTTTTCCTGCGATTTTGGCTCTCCTCAGATGAGCAGTGAGTGCGGTTGCCATATTTAGTATTGTCTTGCCTATTTCTACTATAGCTAGTAGTTGTGGATATTTAAGTACATTTTTACTAATGAAATAAATCATATCAAATACGGCGGGGGAAGGCTGGAAAAACGATCTTTAGAACAATAAGTCGCTCGTGTAAAGTATTTACCTTAATGTGTGCTAAGGTAAATAGTACGGTTTGACAGGTATTTATATGCCTGTTAATGTACCTGAAATTTATTTGAAAAAATCGTCATGTCTCGACCAGCATTCTCGCTAACGGACTCCCAAGCCCGTGCCATCTCTATTCGTACGGCAGAGCTCGAGCTGTCTTACCCACTTGATCCGCGCAACCACCGGCCATTTGTTCGTGCATTCTTGCGTGCAGTGCAAGATGTGACTGGCAATCTGTACAGCCCGGTTATTTATCAGCGCTTGCTCAAAGCTTATGCACCTGATCGCAGGCCATCGACAGCGACATTGGCGACGGAGAAACAAGCGTTGGCGTTAGAAGCCATAACGCAGCGAACTGAAAGTGCTGTAGCAGGGGAAGTTAACGTTGCTCCGTCTTCTTTTGATAACTTGAATAACCTCCAGGCAGCCGTGACTGCGGCAGTTCAGACTGGCCTGGCGCGCATAGCTCGTGGCGCTGGCCATGCTGATTCCGCTCAGACCAGCTTTTATGCAGCCAGGCTGCGCGATGCAGAAGCGCAACTGCGCGATTTACGCGCCGAGTGTCTGCGGCTCACTTCTGAGCTTAGTGCTGCAAACGAAAGTAGCCGCCTATACGCGGAACATGCTGCAGGTGCCGCTACCGCTCTGACGGATCAAATCGCCACAGTTGCCTTACTGACCACAGAAGTGGCAGATATCCGCAAATTCGCTTTAGGCTCGATTGATGAGGCACGTGGCGAAGCGCGTACTTGGAAAGAGCGCTGCATTTCGGCCGAGGGTCAACGACAGCGCGATATGTGTTTGCTTGAAACTTTTCGTCAGCAAGCCTATCGCAACGGGGCTGCCATTCCTGCCTCCCTAGCAAAGGATCATTCGAAATGAATGAAGTGATCACTGTTCAAAAACAGATCGAGACAGTTTTTTTCCCGGCGTCTCACGGACTTGGTCCAGTGGCAAATGACTGGGAGGCGGCGCAAGTATGGCTTTGCGCCATCGCCAGCCGCGGGCGACGGAACTCACCAGAAACGGTTGCAACGTATGGCTATCATCTAGCCAAGCTACGTTGGTTTTGCGAAAAAATTCATCTGGTTACTCCATCTCTTTGGACGGTCCAAGACGTTGAGGCTTTCTTTGCATTCCTTAAAGATTTACCTGAAAGTGCCGTTTGCGTCCAAGATCCCGCTAGCTTACGTTTTGCAAAATCAGGTGAAGAGGGTCATACGCCCTTCCGTACTCAACCCTCAAAAAGTAGTCGTTCCGATATCCAGCGCTGTATTCACGCAATGTTCCGCGCCTGGCGAGAAATGGGCTATATCAACATCAATCCGATGGGACTTCATGGCGCCGGATCTGTGCGGAAAGTTAATACAATGCGTGCCGTTGCACCGGACTTGTATGATTTGGTTCTTGAAGCGATGGACGCCGAAGAAAAACCTACATTCAGTCGTCGCCAAAGTCATGTTCGCGACCGCTTTATTTTTATCGCCTTACGTGAACTGGGATTACGTACCAGCGAACTGATCAGAGCAACAATGTCAGCTTTTTACCGTCTTTCAGATCCACAAGATGGCAAAAGCTACTGGATTATGGTGGTTCGCGAGGAGACGGCCAAAGGGCAGAAAGAACGGAAAATGCCAGTGCCGCGGTCAGTACTTGATGCATTGGGCATCTATCGAGAAGCATTTGGCATGGCTGCCCTCCCCGACCCGTCAGAAAAAACAGCTTTAATACTCTCACTTCGCACCAGCCGTGCAGCAGCGACGCCTAGTGGGAGTGTTATCAAAGACGTCCAATCTCGTCGATTTTTCCAGGCTTGGCGTACTATTTCGACTCGACACGGTTTGTATCACATCGTCAAAACGCGTCTCTCTACGGCAGCTGAGTTTTTGGATACGGTGGGTGATGTTGACCGGGCTAACCAATTACGCGAAGCTTCCCCTCACTGGCTGCGCCACACTTTCGCCAAGGGAGCCCTGCTCAGCGGACAAGATATCCGACATGTGGCGGCACTCCTTGGCCATAGTGACTTGGCAACGACGATGGTTTATACGGAGCAAGATGCTCTCGATTTAATTCGTGCAACTAACGAAGTAGTGCCCGGAATGCTAGCTTCGGAGCCAATTATTTTAATTTCTTAACATAGGTATGACTATGGATCATTCCGAACAGACCGCATTTGTACGCTTGCAAGCGAAAAGAAGACGGTCCAACAGGCCGCAGAAAGTGCGTCGGGCGCAACGTGGGATGATCGTGTCGATCAGGTCACCTATACATCATGACATCCGATCACAAGATTGGAGGGAGGAAAAATGACAAGTTTTAGTTTTCTAGCCTTAGCACGGCGCGCCCTATATGTCTTCAGCCGCGCGGTACCCAGAAGCATTGGCGATCTACGGATATTCGATCCGCTCGAGCAGAGTGAGATGCAGAGCATGCCTGATCCTGCGCGATATCGGAACTGCAACGAGCTCGATCTTCCGCACTTCACCATGGAGGTTGCATTGAACCACATGCAGTGCTTTACTTCCCCTAATCCTGACCGGATTGCCACCGTGGCGAGTGCCGCCGGCGACCCGGTAGGCTATATTTCATATGCGGTGTCTCCCCTCTTCGATAGGGTGTATATATTCCAGATCAAAATTGATGAACCATTCCGACGCCAGCGCTATGGCTTGGCTATCATCAAGTACCTCCATTCCACGTATCAGCTCCCTATCGTGACCTTCAATGAAGTGGGTTCGGCACGAAGATTCTGGGCAGCTACCAGACACATGGTGGCGTCGCTCGGATCGTCCATCACTGCAATGTCCGTGGGTGAGATGAATCAAGAGCGCGCGCGCTGGAGGCATCTCCAACCAGAAACCGATCGGCTGGAACAGCTGATTAATCAACGATTCCTTGCCGGCGAGGGGTATCAAAGTGCGGTGGGACGAGGATTCGGAGAGCGTAACTCCTGCTAGATCGCTCCGCATGCATGCAACAAATGTAGCTACAACCGGCAGCGACTGCTATCAGCATGTCGAATAGTTCTGGTCGCGGTATCGTTGCTCGATTTTTTTGAAGTCAAGGTTTACGGCTAACAACACGACGTCACCGTTACTTTGATTGACGGCAACGCCTCGCAAGAAACGGTCGCCACCTACCGCTTCCATTTGGCCAAGGCTGGTATCTCGATCAGGTCTGGGGGCGCATGCCATCGCAATGAACCATCGAGGATATGAAGACCTTCCGCGACTTTTTGGCCGATCTGCCAGCGTACGCGCTGAGCCGAAAAGGTGCTCGCCTGGGCGAGGAAGGCTACACCCCGTTCCGTGTGAGGCCAGCGGCAAGCAGCCAAGCCGACATTATCCGCTTCGTGCGCGCCATGCTCAGCACCTTCCATGCTGCGGGCTATATCCGGATTCACCCGATGGCGCTGACGCGTTCGGCCAAGCCGCGCCGGGTCGACGTCACGCATTCGTTACCGGAGGATATGTATGCCCTCATCCTGGACTGCATGGAAGCGCAACTGCACGCCAACCAAGGGCGTTACAAGCGCTACCTGCGTGACCGGTTTGTACTGGTCTGGCTGCGCGAAACGGGCATCCGCGCCTCGGAGTTGGCCGGCGCCCGGATGGATGCGGTGTACCGCCTGACTGACCCCAAAACCCTGCGCACCTACTGGATGATGCGGGTCAATGAAGAGCACGGCAAAGGCGCCCGCGCGCGCACCATCCCGCTGACCAAAGAAGCGCTCGATTCCTTAATGGCGTATCGCACCGCGTTTGGGCTCACCGCCCTGCCGGCGATCGGTGAGCAGTACGCCTTGGTGCTGTCGACCAAGACGGTCGCCGTGGCGATCGGCGCCGGCCAGGTCAAAGCGACTGCCGATCGGCGCTATTTCGTTGCGTGGGGGGCGGTGACGACCCGGAAAGCGATTTTCAAAATTGTAAAAGGAGGCTTGCAAAGCGCGGTGGATTATCTGCAGCACCAGGACCAGTTCGAGGCGGCGAACCACCAGCATATTCACAAGCGTATCCACATCTATCAGCCTGTTTCGAACATTCAATCGTAAGCTGTTGGCGCCGACGCGGAATTGACCCATCGCGCTGATTTTGACTGACCCAGGTTATCCTACCGAAAACGGCACCTGGCCAATGATTGATAAGAGTTAGGTAGGTTAGCAAAAGTCGCCGAAAGCTGCGCTCGGGCAAGGGACTCGTGCCGTCTGACCACTATTGCTCAGGGGGCACGACACGCCCTACTCCGGGAAAAAATTACAGGAAACAAGGGTGCGAAAAGCGAAACTTGCCTAGTAGTTACAAATAGCGTATTTCCAAAGGCAACTTTTGGGTATATTCCTATTCAAAGACTATTTCACAATACAAAACGAAGGAGCAGGGCTTGGGATTTTTTACGGACGACGAACTGGGATCGATCAAGATTAACAACATGATTTTGCACGTAGTTGGAGGTGGCAACTTCGAGCCTGCGCCTGCACGTGAGGTTGAGCATGAAAGGTTTTTCCTAGACAGGATCACTAATACCGATGTCTCCCCCGTGTATAGCTTTGCCGACACGTCCGCCACGAAGGCTGAGGTTCAACGCATTTACAAGAAAGAAACGTCGTTCGAAGATGGCGCGCAAGCACTAGCCCGTGAGTTCTCTCGACTGCACGTAAAAACGAGCAGCGATGGTGCGCTCTTCATGTTTGAACTCACTGTTCGCGACCAAAACACAAAACTCTACAGCCTAATCAAGTATGACTATCGAGAAGCGATAGAGCAGCCTGAAGGTAATGGTGGGCTCCTTCGGCGCATCGTGCATGCCTTCATCGCCGACAAGAAGGCCATCCAGAAATCAGCCATCATTCGAGTGAAGGACGGAGTCGCCGATTCTGTGATTTCGACCACGGACCGAATGAAACCCGCACCAGCAATTGGCGACTATTTCGCTGCGTTCCTGGATGCAGCGCGCAGTCTGAGCGACGAGGAGCTAAATAAGAAGGTGGTAGAGATGCTTAGAGAGCTCCTTGCCGACAACAAAGAGGCCCTACCCAACAAAGACGTAGCGCTCGCATTCGGCATAGCGAAGGGCGTATTGCGGGACAGGCAGGAGATCAACGAAGACGCGATCTCAGATGCCGTTATCACTGCTGCAGGAAATCCCGAGGATGAGAATATCCAAGCGAAGTTGCGCCTGGCAACTCGGCGCAAGATTCGAGGCGCCAAGCTCGACGGACTTTCATTTAAGCCAGATCCAAAAGTGCTGAAACGCCCTATATTGCGCAAGGTGAAGACCATCGAGGGGGTAACGATTTTGTATCCAGACCAGGATGGCATGGTCACCGTTTCGCGTGAACGGAAAGGCAACGGAGGTGAGACAATTACGGTCGAGACCAAACAGGTAACGGAGGACACAGTTGTCCGAAATTGAACTAGCCACTGCTATTGATAAACTGGTGACATCCGGCGAGGCGTTCGTTTCAGAAACTGCAGACCGTGTCATAGTTTCGAAACTAGCGCTGGCCCCCGCCAAGCAGATAGTCGATCTGGTCAATAAGGCAGGTTTAGCCCCCCACGTCTATGACGGAGAAAATGCCGATTGGACGGACACGGACCTAGTAGCCGCGTTCGAACCATTTCGAGTAACCTTTTCCAAACCAACTCCAAACGACGGTGAGCTATTAATCCTCACCAACGATTCCTTTGCCGATTTCTTAAAGTCCGAGAGCACGTTTCCCGTGTGGCGAATTGCGTTAATTGGAGAGACAATAAGGACCGAAGGGCGAACATACATTAATTGGCATGAAAAGGTCGAAGCCCCTACTCCTCTGAAAAAGAAAAGCCCTCGCTCATTGGTGCGAGAGGCCACCGGCAATCGGATAGTTCCACAGGATATCAGTGCTTGGCTGCTGATCGATCCGACATTTTTACCTAAAACAGAAGCGGCCATGGTGTGGGCAGCCGAAAGTATTGCCTTGTGCCTAAAATCCTTGGCGGATGAGATTGATAGTGAAACTTCGGAGCTAAAGTTCAAGGGACCTCCGCGCTTGGTTCTTAACCTCGGCGATGAGCCAAAGGGCTACTTCGAGCACCTCGGTTCGCAGGCCTTTTCGACGCTACAACAAGCGACATCATGGGTCTTTGAAAATGAACGCGAGGCCGAGGTCCGCCATATCCTATTTGCATGCGAGGTAGCAAGGTCTAGTGGCGCTTCAGATGGAGACCTTGCGCACCTTGGAAAGAATTTGCTTCCCGCCTTCGAAGGAGCAAAAATAGCATATCAGATGTCAATCGCCGAGGTCGGCAAAGAAACTCTGAAAAGTTTGGCCGATTTACGCAAATCCGTTACCGAAGACACCTCGAAAGTTACGGAAGGAACCCGCCAACTTGCGGCCGCAGTAGCGGGCGCGCTTGCCCTTGGGTTTGGTCTCATTGCGGCTCGTTTATCGACAACAACTCCACGTTGGCTGCTCATTACCGTGATGGCTATTGTTGTCCTTTACGTGATCACAATCATTTTCTCCGGCTATGATTTTATTCGTTTGCAGCGGACTCTAAGAAAACAATGGCAATCGAGGCTGTATCGCTTTTTACCTCAATCCGAATACGACGTCATGGTGGCTCAGCCAACTGCACACGCGGAGCGCACTTTTGTTTGGACTGCAGCCATAGGGTTGTTTGCTGTACTCTTAATTGCGTGTGCAAGCGCATTCGACCTCCTTGGCGTGGAACCTCAGAAACAATCAACCGAGCCACGCAGCGGAGCCTCGCAGCCGGCGCAAAAACATCTCGCGCTGCCGCAGGCGCCTGAAATAAAGCCATTACAAGAACCCGCCAGGACCTCCCGTCAACCGATATCTAGTAGCAGAGCCGTCTTGTCTGCTTCGGTTACGTCATCAGCAACTTCATCTGCTCCGCCTGCTTCGGCTAAAGAGAAGTAAGTCGACGCCCCAGACGAGCGATCATCGCGTTGCCCCCCTTCCCCCGCTGCCTGACATATCCACCTTCATTAAAGGTAATTCGTCAACCTCCAAATGCTGGATTTCGAGGTCATCAAGCGTAAATATCGGAACATGATAGAAATAATGACCTACGACGACTTGCTGCGACGGCTCAACCAAACAATTGAGGCTCTTGGTCGCTGATCAACTTGCCATGAAATTTCAGCGACAAATTTGACTCAGTTGAGCGGCATGCCACTGACGATGTGCTTTACTGACACGTTCGGGCGAAGATCCGCAAAGTAAACCATGAGAAGGTGTAAATATGATTGGGGTACCACCCCTAGAATCGGCACGCGCAAGAACCCAGTGGGTGACGGCCTGTACCGCGGACGACTGCGCTTCCCATACCATTGATGTGCCTTCCGCTACAGTTACTTCGCTTTCGAGTGCGCTGTAGCTCGCTAAGCAAACGCTGGCAAAGATATGCGCAAGCATCCATTCCTTTCGCGCAATTGGCCATTCGTCCGGATATGGTGCAGGGCGAGCCTGCAGCCATCCCAATATCCCGTAGTATTCCTTACGCTTAGTAGCGTCGAGATATCTCGGCGTGCCGCATCCTTCCCAAAGCATGCGCCAACGAATGTACGCTGCCGCGCTCGGGCAAAAACTTGCCGTAGTGGCACCTCGCATGTCCCACCAGATATGCCTGCATGCAGCAAGAACGCAATGACGATGGCCGCCGAGTTTGTGTTTCATTCGCCGTTTTAAGGCCTGATAGACTTGCAGAACAACGCGCATCTCTTCGCTAGTCTGAAACCTATCCGGCGTTGTATTCCGCCCAAATCGCTCAAGCAGCCGGTCCTCGCTGGCAGAACCATACCCACAACCGGCCTTTGATAAAGGAGTCAGGGGCAGACAGTACTGGCCGTGATTGCTCGCCATCTCGTCGAGAACCTGCCCAACAAAAGTGATGTATCCAGTCGATTGGTGTTCGCGTTTGCCATGCAGGCCTAGGTCACCGCATTGGTCCGTGACCATCGGCACGGTCTGCGAAACAGCCTGAAGGTGGTCTATTTCGGTCACATACTTGTGCATCAGGCTAATTCTGGCGACGTGTTCCGACCGCACTTCCGGAACCCAGCTGCGCGCCGCCATGATCCTGGGTCCCAGTTCCTCTAAACACCGTGGGCATTTGAAAGGGTTGTCAAAAACAGCAGCACAGAGTTTATAGGGAATGGTTTCATTACATCGCCTGCAGCGGGAAATGAGAGGCTGGTTGTGGATTGGACATTGACTGACAGCGTTCATTTGAGTAAGGGGTAGATGCAAACCCCAAGCCATGCACTGCTCGCACCATTTTAAATTTTCGGAAGACGCACTATGGCCAGGGAACTGGCTGAAGAGAAATGCGTCGGCGAGTTTGGCCGGGCTGGTACTCATCGCAGCACCAATGGCGGATAAGTCGAAAACAGCGTCGTCACGCAGATCGATATTAACAGTTCGTAGCAGCACAGTTCGGCGCTTGCACGTCCTGCTCACGAATACGGTCGCAATCTCCTTTGCTGTTAGCGCATTAAGATATGCAAATTTCATGAGCAGGCCAAACGCTGAATCGTATCCAGTAGACCATTCAGGCCTCCAACACCACTGCGGGGTCTTGCGTGCGAATGTATCCAGAAGAATCTTCACCGCTACACCCATTTGGGCAGCGGGAGACCAAGCCTGATCTCTTCGCAAGCAAGCACATAGGTAGAGTCCAGCACTGCCGAATCCCAAATTACTGAAGAGAAGCTGAAGTCGTCGCTATCATATTCATGATACTCCGACAGAGCACATTCAACGGCCCTCGCAAAGTAGGCCATTGGAATTTCGATTGGCCCACTAAAACCAGCTCCTAGATGAGCTCGCTCGAACGCGGACCAAACCGCATCGGCCTGATCCGCGAGCCGCAATCCAGCCGCGTAGGCTCGCGGGTAAAAGAAGCGGGTAAATTGCCAGGCACTATCGGCTGGGAAGCAGGACTGATCATACGCGAGAAGACATGTGGCTACTTCCTCTGCCGATCTTATACCGCCGAATCTCATCTCGGTGACCATGAACCGCAAGACAATCTGGGTGTCAAGTGATTGGCGCAACGCTGATTTTTGATCGAGAATCTGCGGTTGACCGACCAAGATTGTGATCATCCGAATACCTTTGAGTTCAAGCTGATCGTGCACATCTCGCAACCACTCGTATTCCAATACTTGCAGCTTCTGCGCTTCATCGGCAAAAAACACGAACCAGTCCTTACCCGCGCGGTCTGCGAGCTCGCAGATTTGTTCAATCAGACGCATGCGCTTACGTGAGACTCGGCCGGCTAAGGGTTCAGTATGTCCGGCAGCAGCCAGCAGCGCAGAGAGAAACGCATCTTCCGAACCTGATTTGTGTGTTTCGCACCGGAAATTGATACAAACTGCATCCGGAAAAATTTCCATCAAATAACGAATGATGTATCTGATGGCTGAGGTTTTCCCAAACCGGGGATAACCGTACAGGATCGCACCAGGACTGCGAAGGCGGATTTGCTTGACAACGCGCTTTGTGACTTCGTCAATGGTCGGTGTCGGTACGAGGTAGCGTTTGCCGATAATCGGGTG
Organism: Janthinobacterium sp. GW822-FHT07A03; assembly: GCF_058798815.1. NCBI lineage: Bacteria > Pseudomonadati > Pseudomonadota > Betaproteobacteria > Burkholderiales > Oxalobacteraceae > Janthinobacterium > Janthinobacterium sp. GW822-FHT07A03. Next base: position 60,016 of record NZ_JBXAKW010000006.1, read on the forward strand.
ATCATCAATACTGATAGGCCGCTGATATGTCATATCCATACTGCCTCCTAGAATGTGAACGTCTTGCGCAGCGTAAGATTGAGAGGCACCGCTTTGTCCTTAGGCAATGCTTCGCCAGTCTTCGCCGCTTTTCTCGTATTGTCGGTGGGCGGACGTTCGCCAAGCGGCGCCGGTCGCAAGGATATGTAGGGTTCCGTCTGATCGGCATCGGCAGGACTCAACTTTTCATTAGCATCCTCAAGTCTTTGTTGTTTAGCTAGTTGGCCGGCAACCAGCTTACGATCGCGCTGCCCCATTCGGAGGCGAACCCACGCTTCGACGGGGTTGTCACCTTCGCGGATTTCAAGTTTGCGTTCGGCGAGCAGGCGGAAAATTTCCTGTCGCACTTTAAGCGAGTGTGGTGGGATGCCCCACGGCCGCGCGGCAGTAAGAATGCCAAGTTCGGTACCGTCCTCGAAAAACACTTTCACTGTACGGATATCGCGAGGATCGAAGTACATTCGCAACTTTTTCCCGATCAATGCCGGACTACTCGCTAAAATCGGATTGGTATAGCGAACATTGCAAAAATTTATATGTGGCCGTAAGCCTTTGAGAGGCGTGCCTTTCACCGTGACCAGCTTTGCTTCTTGTAACAAGCATAGGTTTGTACGTGCGACGTTTGGCATCACACGTATTCGGTCTTTGTTTCGTGCCACCGAGATAGCCATAGCCTCAAGCGGTGTGTGTCCGTCTAGGCCGGGATGGGGCTCGCCGTTATAGTCGGCTAAAAGCACCTCGATCATGTCTTCGAGTTCGTCGAGCGTAACTAGCAAGCGAGTATTGCCTTTCGGGTCACTGAGCTCTCGTTCAATAGCTTGGGGATTGCTACCTAGATTGCCTGGCAACTTGTGCGCGAAATGGCGCGAAACCAAGTGAAAGAAACGTTCGATATGGGGACGGTCATTCGGCTGGCCTGGTGGGCCAAAGTGAGGCCAGCAGCCAATAGTGCGAGTTAATCGACTGATGGTGTCGGCCGCAAGATGCGACTTCGCATTATCGCATCTGAACCAGTCCCAGCAAGCAAATTGCGCTTCTTCGATCACTGCAGACGGGAATCCGCCGCCCTCGCGTATCGCAAGCGTTGGGATGCCATATTGCCGCGGCCTAAAAGGTGTGAGCGCCGCTTGAAGTGCGCAAGCAACATCATGCTTGGAGTATTCTCGACTGAGCGCCAGGTGGTAGCCGACGACGCACCGTGTCGCGATGTCGAGAATTACCAGGATCCAAATCCGGTGCATTTCCACAAGCTGCTCGATTCCCGTACTGCCGCGCAGTTTCACCGTCAGGCGGAGATCGATCTTGTGGCCATCGAATTCCACAACTTCAAACGCACGAGTCGCTGCCGGTACATGCGGCGTGATGGTGGGAACAGCGCGAGCGGACGAACCGCCAGAGTGTTTAACTGACATCTCAAATGACTCCTTTGCGAGGGAATCAAAGTAGGCGTACAAGGATCGAATGCCCAGCCTTGCCTCGGTGAACGGGTATTCGTTCGCTTTAACCCCCGCCTCTCGGCAGTGCTTCCGGAACGCCATGTGGATTGACCTCATGGACTTACGTATCTCACGTTCCGTGGTAATCTGACGACCTCGCTCCAGGAACGCACGCTTGAGCGAGGCTTCGATACTAGGGTAACGCTGCAGCAACTGCCTGAACGCGCCTGCCTTGCCCCGGCCGTTAAAGCTAACCGGAGCGTACCGCTCGTATTCCTTTATTCGCGCGTAGCGCAATGCGCCGCGGTATCCATATATTCTGCCATCCTCGTGCATGGACGTGCAACGACGAAAGATGCGGAGCAGCGTTGCACGGTCTATGCCTGTTTCCGAGCTGATCGCGGCGACCGACTTTTCGGGCACAGTAAGGTAGAGAGTGAGCGCTTTTACCCGCCGATCGAACACCTGGCGCTGCTCTTCGGAGAGCGCGGAGACGTCAACGGTCGGCCATGCATCCATAAGGCGAAAAGTATCTGGGATCGAAGCTCGATCAAATCGGTTACAACCGAATTCCAGTTCAATCTTCATATCACCACAAATGGCAAGGCCGATGAAAAGGGCTGTGAGGCCAAGCTTGGACACGTGGCCAACCCCTTATGAAGCAAGCTGAACAACGCGACTTTCAACAATAGCGGGTCGACTGACGGAAACAGCAGTTCAAGTTGCGTTAGGGTCTGAGGTACGGTGAGCTCGTGGCGGATTGCATCGACCAGTTGGACAGGAACATATCTGCCAAAAGCTGCCAGGTCACGTAGAAGCTGAGCCCAATTTTCAGTGGCCCAAGGATCGCCAAAAGTCGCTTGGGGACTGACGGTTTTGATCGCTATATTGCTCTGCCGGCACCAGTTCACAAAGCCTGGCCCGAAAGCGTCATCGACAGGCATATCTTGCGTCTCCGCTTCGGTGAGGACAAACAGTACTTCCTCCTCTCCATTTCGGATCGCATAAAAGTCGATGAGCCGCTTGAATGGTGCATCGTTGATTAGTAGAGGCCGTTCGCAATAATAGGTAACGGCCGGATCGCACTCCAACCCGATCCACGCGTTAACAGTGTTACGGTGAAACAGGGTCAGGGGACGGCAGATCTTGAGACCGAAAAGGTCGAAGCGCTGGGACTTGCCAGTGGGGCGACGAGTTTCCATCGGGAGGTCGAACCGAATTTGCATTCCGTACCGCCTTTCGTTTTCACAATCTGACCAATAGAAAATAGTTCAAGTTATCGTGATGTCAAGGAGGAAATGTCCGCTCAGTGCATCCCAGGTTTTTTTAGGGCAAAGGGAATGGTTGGAGTACCTACGGGAAGTTCTAGATTTATTGCAAATCTTCGGCCTGTATGGTAATCCCCTCACCAAATAATCGCGTTTAAAAGTAGAATTTTCCAAACTCAGATTTTTGAAAGTTCTGCATGAAGACGTCCCATTTTACCGATAGCCAGATCATCGCCATCCTCAAGCAAGCCGAGGGCGGCTCACCAGTCCCTGAGCTGTGCCGCGAGCACGGCATCAGCAACGCCACGTTCTACAAATGGCGCTCCAAGTTCGGTGGCCTGGACGCCTCGCTGATGGCCCGCATGAAGGAGCTGGAGGACGAAAACCGGCGTCTGAAGAAGATGTATGCCGAGGAGCGCTTGAAAGCCGAGATCGTCGCGGAGGCCCTGATAAAAAAATGGTAGCGGCTTCTCAGGCGGGAGATCGCGCAGTGGGCCGTGGCCCAGCGTTCAGCCACCATCGGACTGGCTTGCCAGGCGTTCGGCATCAGCCAGACCTGCTATCGCTATCGCGCCAAGCTCGATGCCGAGAACGCCCTGGTGGCCGATTGGCTGGTGCGCCTGACCAACAACCAGCGCAACTGGGGCTTCGGCCTGTGCTTCCTGTATTTGCGCAACGTGAAGGGGTTTAAATGGAACCACAAGCGCGTCTACAGGATCTATCGCGAGCTGGAACTGAACCTGCGTATCAAGCCACGCCATCGGCTGGTGCGGGAAAAGCCGCTGCCGCTGGCCGTACCTGCACAGATTAACGACACCTGGTCAATGGACTTCATGCATGACCAACTGGCCCACGGCAGAGGCATCCGATTGTTCAATGCGATCGACGACTACAACCGTGAGGGACTCGGCATCGAAGTCGATTTCTCATTGCCATCCGAACGCGTCATCCGCTCCCTCGACAGGATCATCGAATGGCGTGGCAAACCCCAGGTCATTTGCTGCGATAAACGGCCCGGAGTAAATCAGCGCCGTGACGCTGGCCTGGGCCGCCAAGCGCGGCATTCGCCTCGACTTCATCCAGCCTGGCCAGCCGCAGCAGAATGCTTATGTCGAGCGCTATAATCGCACCGTGCGCTACGATTGGCTGGCCCATCACATGTTTGAAACGCTCGATGAGATCCAGGATTTTGCAACCCGCTGGCTGTGGACTTACAATCACGACCGGCCCAACATGGCACTTGGCGGCATTACACCAGAACAGAAGCTTGCTTTGGCCACTTAACCTCTACTTTTAGCGCGCTCTAAAAATGGGGGGATTACCCAAGAAGGCACACGCACTGGGAGCACCAATGAAAGCAATTGCTCTCATTGGCTGCAGTGCTGCGTCACATCGATAAGAGAAATATGATTGCAGCGAGTAGATGGGAATGGCTGGACTTCGACGAAACCGAGGCCGAACAGGTCCGAGAATTTCTAAGTAATGACATCGATGGCGAGGGTGTGGATGCTCTACGTATCGGCTCTTCAGTCCGAGATCGCGTCGCTGAACTACTCTTCCCAGGCACATCCACACAGTACACCCGGCTACGCTATGTCATCCTGGTGGCGGCCCTGCTTCGTAAGCGCGGGACTACAACCGAGAACCTTGCGCGGGGACAGTTTGAGCTTAACTTAGCGCTAGACGCTGCTAACACTGATGAGACAGGGATAATCGGTCGTCGAACGCCAAGCCGCGACTTTGCACACCTGTACTGGACCGCGGTGCGAAAATGGAAGCTATTGGCTCCCATCACTTCGGACCAACGAGACGTCACGATAGCAAACGGAATTACAGCCATTCAATCCAAAGTTGAAAAAGACGAGGATGGTAGTGTCCTTTCGGAGCACCGCGTCAAGTGGGATGCCGAGGTAATTACACTCGCTGATCAGTTTTGGGCAGAACAAAAATCTACAGGATGGCCAAGCATTCATTGCAGTCAGGCTGAGGTTGATTTCATTCTCGGCCAATGGTCGAGCCTATCTGAGACCACACCACTTTCAGCTGTTGCGATTCAGATTCAAAATGGAAAAACGTTGTCCGATGCACGGTATCCATGGGATCTCAAAGTTGGACGTAATGATCCTGTGCGTGATGAACTGAACCGCGCAAAGATGGTCAGTCTGATCTGCTGGGCAATTCAACTCGCATATAACTTTGCGCTGCTCAAGAAAGCACGAGAGCTTGATACGCAGGGCATAGAGACAACTTGGCGCCAAAAGAACCGTAGTCTCGATACGACTGCTAATCGCATCAACAAGCTCTACAAAGAATGGAGAGCAGCGTTTGAAAAGGAAAAGTCGATGCTTCAAGAATGGGCGAGCCCTACATATTGGAAAGAGCTCGGCAGTGATGTCTCTCGTAAGTTCCTCGCCGAGTCAGCTCGTAAGCTCATTGCAGATGAGACCGACCTTGAATCGACCAATTGGTCGAAGTGGGTCGAAGAGCGTGAGAAAGTAAACCCGGCGCCCAAGTTAAGCAATCCTAATCACCTCGCGGGCTGGTCAGGCACGCCAGAGATGGCTCAGCGTTGGGATTTTCGATGGGGCGCAAGCGTCCAGCAATTTGTAAGAGATGCGGAGAATCCGCGTGGTTAAAAGACCTCTACCGCTCGACCCGTACGGACGCTCTACCCTTCGCAAGGTGCTCTCCCCGCCCGCAGGCTACAAGCTAGATCGCGCACTCGGCACTGCATACAGTCTGGATGCTGAAACGCTGGTCACCATTCCGTTATTTGCAGCTGGACTTGGGGCAGACGAACTTGATAAATCGGTCGGCATTTCAAAAATCTACGAGCTAGGTTCAAGAGTAACCTTATTAGTTCAGGGAGACCGCATTGCGATATCTCGCCGCTGGGCAACCTCAAGGCCATTGCTGAGACTTGTCGGGGATGTTGTAGTTCCCTGCTCTATTCCAGGCGGTTCATTTCATCCCAAATTGCTTGTTTTAGAATTCGTCTCCCTCGATCATCCGAGCAAGAGGCTCGTGCGTGTGGTTATCGCAACCAGAAACCTCACGACAGATAATTCATGGGACTCTATGGTGGTGCTTGACCAGTCGCAGGCAGGGGGTCATATTCCAGGACTGGCAGACGCGGTTTGTGATTTGGCGAATTTCGTGAACGATCAGGAACACGCCGCTGTTGAGCATTGCCGAGAATTGGGAAACGCTCTAAAAAACGTGCGCTTTCAACCAATACCTGGCCTCGTCGATCTTGAAGTGCGCTTGTTCCACCCAAAGAACGGAAATGCCAAATCAATTTTAGAAAAAATCAAGGGTGACGATCTCCTGGTTATTTCGCCGTTTTTGCGCAAGGGTTGGCTCGAGTCGCTCGCGACGCAGGCAGGAATCGGAGAAAAGCGGCGCTGGCTTATAACCCGACCGGTGGACATTCCTGACACCGCGTTTACGCATTACCAAGTGTACAAAATCACAGATGCTGCGTTGCCATTGCACACGTCAGACGATACTCAACGTCTGTCTGGAAAATTAATGGGGTTGCACGCAAAAATTTACCTCGCATCTTCCGCGAATAGTGGAACCCGAATCGTAGTTACCAGCGCGAACGCGACACCGTCGGGATGGGAACGCAACGTCGAGATAGCGTTTACCGCTACTACGAAATCTAAAGCGCTACAGGTCCCAGCCATACTTGCTGAAAATGCGTCCGCAGACGAAAAGACTTTCAGAAGCCTGCTTGAGCCCATCACATTAGGCGGAGTCGAAACCTCCCAGAAAGATCCGCCATGGATCACATCCGCTAGAAATGCTCTTGCTAGTGCAATCGTAACTGGCACCGTGCGCGCCGGCCCGGTGAGGCTACTTGAGGTTCTCGTGAATTTCTCTGCTTCAGGGCAAGTGTGGCCTGAGCATGTTTCGGTGACGATGCACCCCTTTGGATACGGCGCCAACTGCCAAAGTATGCGAGTTGAAAATAGCCGCATTACCGGCACTGTCGAGATTGCCGCGGGGATCGAGTTAACGCCATTCTTGTCCATAATGCTCACACACGGTGACGACGCATCAGTCGACATCGTAGTTGCAATGCAATTGAATGGTGATATCGATTGGGACAAAGAGGCAGCGCGCAAATCGCTCGCACAGTTGGCACGGCCAAATCTGTATAAAGAACTGTTGTGGTATTTCGGCTTGCGAGGTGAATCCAGGCCTACCGGAAAGGCGTCAGAAAAAAAGAAATCGCCTAAGAAAAAAACAGACGTGACTCATTTGCCTATCCTTGAAAAAGTGCTACTCCGCGTACATGGTCCGAACGCGGAAAGCGAGATTACGACAATAGATGGATTATTAGCGGGGCTAACAGATGATCCCGAAGACGCAGGTTTGGCCGCGATGTGGGATCTTGTAAAAAGGACGTTAAAGTGACCGCTCCTGACATTCTTGACGAGCTGCATCTACAGGATTTTCAGAAGCGCACTGTCCAGTACGTGTACAAACGCATGTTCGAAGCAAAACAACGCCGCTTTTTAGTCGCTGATGAGGTCGGGCTGGGCAAAACCAAAGTGGCTCAAGGCGTAATCGCCAGGGCTACGGCTGGGAAACGAGAAAGAAACGTTCTTTACCTCGCATCGAGCGGAAATATCGTTACCCAAAACCTCCAAAAGCTCAAGAGCAAAGAATTGACCCTCGAGAATAGCGGCTCACTTTGTTTGCTGGCACAGAGAGCCTATACCACTGGAGTCGAAGGTAGATTGATTGGCATCACTCCAATTAAGGATTTGCGGATTGACCATTTTGGATCCATCCGTGAGCGAGTGCTTCTGTACAGACTCGTCGTTAATCGTTATCGATCTCTGAGGGAGGACCAAGACTTACGCAAGTTCTTCATGGGCAAGCGAGATAGTGACGACGTGCTCGCACGTTTTGCTACGACCAGTTTGCCGAAGCAACTCCGGGATGATTTCGAAATGCAGCTTGGCGAGGAAACGATCGCCCAACTGAAAGATCCTCTCTTGCGTAAAAAACATAAGCGGGCCATTATCGGTGGACTGAGGGCGTTATTAAGTGCCTGTGTGCTTAAAAAGCTTAACCCGGTTTTGGTGGTGGTCGACGAGATCCAGCGGTTTTCAGAAGCGCTACTGGGAGGTTCGCCTTCGCCTCAGGTCAAGTACATTCTAGGACGTCCGATACTAGTGTTATCGGCGACGCCTTATCAGCCTGGCGACCCCGGTGACCACGGGAGCAAGGACCCGCACAATGGTTTTATCAGGCTTGTCAGTTTTTTGAATCAGGGTCAAACTGAAAAAGTAGCCAATGTGCGATTAGCCCTCACAGAGTTGCGGTCTGCTCTCACGGTTGGGAAAATTCGAAAAGAGGCGTTGCAGCAAGCGGTGGCTGGCCTCGGTGCTCATCTGCGGCAATTCATGGTTCGCACTGAACGGCCATTTGATGCTCATGTCGAACGAATCTCGGTAGATGCACCAATTAACGAGAGTGACCTTCAAGCTCTACAGCAGGCGGTGAAATTACTTAAAGAAGTTCCGTCGTCGGCCAAGAACAAACGTCACCGCTTCGGTGAACTCGTGGAGTTATGGAAATCTACTCCGTATGTAGTTAGCGCGCTGAGCAAGCGATATGTAACTGGCGCTGATTTTTCGAGGGTCGTTGGAACAAAACCTCCGTCACCGGCAGCGCTCTCGTCCGGCCAGCTTTATCGACGCACGCCCTTGGCAGCTCCTGCGAATGCGCGGTTGCGCGCCATGATCAAAGAGATGGGGACGGATGCTACTGAACGACGATTGTGGCTCCCTCCAAGCAAACCGTATATTAAAAATACCGATAGCGAACAGTGCACTCCAGCGTCAAAGACTTTGGTTTTCACATCCTGGGGAGCTGCGCCGCCAGCAATCGCTACAGCGCTCAATCTCTATATCGAACCACGGCTTGGGCGTGGTAAGGATCTTGAATTTTCTCGTGTAAATAAGCTTAGCCAGAAGCACAAACCTGTACGTTCCGTACTTGCTATTGGCGCGCCACTTTGGAAGTTTGCGGAAAACAGCGATCCCTTTGAGGTAATGAGGGGCGGTGAAAGCCCGCTGTCACAGGCTGATCTGATAGCTGGAATTCAAAAGCAACTCGTACGCGCCGGCATCATAAAAATATCTCGCTCCGCAAAGACGCAAAATACTGTCGACATTGCACTTGGGCTAAACACCAATGCGTCGTATCCCAAGCCGACATCCAATTCTGAATCATACGTGCAGCCGGCGCTGGATCTCATGGCGGAACTTGAAGAAGTCAGCCAGGTTACGCTCAGCAAATCTGACGCGAATGATTTGGCCGAAATGGCCGCAGCCGCCCCAGGCACTTGCGCGTATCGCGCCTTACGTCGTGCCATTCCAGCGTTGGATCAAGATAGACCTGCGCTGTTTGAAGCAGCGATCTCGATTGGAAGCAGCATAACGCGCATGTTTCAACGCCCATTAGCTGTGGCGATCGTTGGCGACACAAAAAAAGCACATCCTTACTGGCGACGTGTTCTTCGCTATTGCCTGCAGAACGATCTCCAAAGTGTATTGGACGAATACATATTCCTTCTAGTACGCGATAGCTCGGAGCGCCGGCCTGGAAAGTTAGCATGCGAAGTCGCCGACACAATCCATGCTGCACTTGGCACCGTCGGCACGCTGCAGGTGGCGCGCCCTCGTGCAAAGGAAAAAGCGCCATATGGTCCAGCGATGTACGCAAGATCGCTTGGTGAGAGCAACGGCCCTACGGAGGATATTGAACCGGCGCAGCAAGTCCGAAGAGATAAGAAGACACCTTTGAATCGGCTTCTTACAGCGTTTAATTCACCCTTCCCGCCTTTTGTCCTCACCACGACCTCAACTGGGCAAGAAGGATTGGACATGCATCGCTATTGCCGGCGGCTCGTGCACTGGAACCTGCCTAGCTCACCTATGGCATTAGAACAACGCGAAGGACGTGTAGACCGCTATCTCAGTCTTGGTGTGAGAACCAACATCGCCAAGCTTCAGTTCGCGCAGGAAGCGGATACAGCAGCTTCGCCGTCTCATCCTTGGGAACTCCTTCTGCAACAGGCCAAAAACCATACTGCGGCTCACACAAGCATCCTTGCTCCGCTCTGGCACTTTGGCGACAGCCAACCGATTAAAGCGATTGCCGTGAATATTCCTTTTTCAAGAGAGGCGACGGCATGGGACAGACTTCTTGAAGATGCAAGTATGTATCGGCTGGTATTAGGCCAACCCAACCCTCACGCCTTGCTTAAGCGGTTGTCCAACAGTAGTGAAGAGAACCGCCAAGAGATTGCAGGCATCAGGTTGGACCTATCCCCGCCCGTTGTCATTTAGAGCTGCTAACGCAACTGGACGGGAGTGGCGGCGACCGTGAGAATACTCAGCCAGGCGTTCGACATCAGCCAGACCTGCTATCGCTATCGAGCCAAGCTCGACGCGGAAAACGCTGTCGTGGCGGACTGGCTGGTACGCCTGACCAATAACCAGCGCAACTGGGGCTTCGGCCTGTGCTTCCTGTATTTGCGCAACGTAAAGGGTTTTAAATGGAACCAAAAACGCGTCTACCGGATCTACCGCGAGCTGGAACTGAACTTGCGGATCAAGCCGCGCCATCGGCTGGTGCGCGAAAAACCGCTGCCGCTGGCCGTGCCTGCACAGATCAACGACACCTGGTCGACGGATTTCATGCATGACCAACTGGCCGACGGCAGAAGCATCCGCTTGTTCAACGTAATTGACGATTACAACCGTGAGGGACTCGGCATCGAGGTTGACTTCTCATTGCCGTCCGAACGCGTCATCCGGTCCCTCGACAGGATCATCGAATGGCGTGGCAAACCCCAGGTCATTCGCTGCGACAACGGCCCGAATACATCAGCGCCGTGACGCTGGCCTGGGCCGCCAAACGCGGCATTCGCATCGACTTCATCCAGCCTGGCCAGCCGCAGCAGAATGCTTATGTCGAGCGCTATAACCGTACCGTGCGCTACGACTAGCTGGCCCATCACCTGTTTGAAACGCTTGAGGACATCCAGGATTTTGCAACCCGCTGGCTGTGGACTTACAATCACGACCGGCCCAACATGGCACTTGGCGGCATCACACCAAAACAGAAGCTTGCCTTGACCGCTTAACCCCTACTTTTAGCGCGCTCTAAAAATGGGGGGATTACCGGAGTACATACGGGAAGTTCTAGATTTATTGCAAATCTTCGGCCTGTATCACTTTTACTTCAAGAATTTATGAACTAAAAATGCAGCTCTCCGCGCTCAACACGGTGATTTTGGCAGGGGAATCGTACGGCAGGAAAGTTGCAGATTTACTTCAACGGACGCAGTTCCTCGAAAAAGTCTAGCTTTTTACGAAATTATGTAAAACGCCAAACACCCCTCTATTCCCCGCATTGCCGCCCCAAATCGCCGGGCAATATATCCGAATGAAAAAGACAACAACCCGCCGCAAGCCGAAGCCGCCAGCAGCTTATTTTTCCTACCAGCTACGCCAGCCAGCAATCGACCTCTTCGGAGAGATTGCCGTCATCGAGGACGATTTATACGATTGGGTGGCATCCGTCGCACCGCTACACCTCAGCCCACGAGCCTTCGCCAACTACGTGCGCGGCTACGATGTGGCCGCCAAGGTGCGCCATGCGAAGCTCCACGACCTGTTCGACGCAATCAAGGATCGCCCGTCCCGCCCATGGCATGCCCGCCTGGCCATGCACGCCATCATGTAAAAAGGCCCGCGATCTGCGGGCCATTTCTATGCTCGACGGACAATAGCCTGATTTATCGCTTCGACCACCTCGCTCACAAACGGCTTTACCTTGCTTTTCAAAGCACGGTGCTCGCCGGAAGCGCTTGCAAGCGTGACCGTATAGTGAGTTCGTTGAAGACACATCCAGATTAGCCCCGGGAGCAAGATAATGGCCCAGTGCCAGATAGACAGGTTTGCCAAGTTCTTGCCACTTGTGAGTACCAGCAATTCAAGAATTATTAGCGCTGCAGGCAAGATCCTGTTCGGCTTCTTCACGCCCAACTTGACCGATGTAATGCCACTTATTGCATGGGTTTCGCCATCGACCATGAAACGGGCATTTGTGACGGTTACCCTGTCATTCGTGTAATACGTGGTTTCTGCTGCACCGCTCATTGTTTCTCCCAAGTAATGAGATTCAATGTTATCAAGAATTCTCGATACGGCCTAGCTCTTGTACGCCATCGGGTAACGGTCGTTCAGCACGTTTTCCGCCTTGCGCTGCTTGTACATGACAGGTACCACGATGCCCTTGGAACGAAAGTAGCGTTTCTGGTCAAGCGCCCTGCACTGCATTTCCTTGCTGCAGTACTTTGCTATGTAACTGGCGATCTTGTGTGCCCCGGCCACGCCGAAGCCGAAACGGTGCGGGTTCCGGACCTGGACTTGGCCCATCTGTTCTGAACAGCTACGCCGGGCGTCTTCACACTGGTTGCGTCATACCTTCCCGAAGGCCGCCCTTCCTGCATGTCTGCACTTCCTGCGTCCCGCATGCGCTCGGCGTTTCGGAGGTCTGAATATCCAGCCTTTCACGCGGAATCACTGAGCGCTACTCATCCTGCTTGGTGGCACACGGCTTCGATGTTGTTGCCTTCTAAATCAATGACAAAGGCGCCATAGTAGTGGGGGTGATAGTCTGGACGGAGGCCAGGGGCGCCATTGTCTTTTCCTCCGGCGGTGATCGCTGCGAGGTAAAAAGCATCCACTTGCGCACGAGTTTCTGCGCGCCATGCCAGGTGGCAGCCGGTAGTCGCTGGTGAGCCCCCGTATGGTGATGGGCCATCGATGAACCATACATCGGCTTTCTTGCCGTCAGGCTCAGAGGCGTCAGGGTAAGCAAACCCCAGCATGTTCGCGCCGTAGTTGCCTTCGAAGCATAGGCTGTAGCCCAATGGCGCAAGGGCCGCGCTGTAAAACGCTTTAGCACGACCAATATCGGTCACGCGGAAAGTCATGTGGTCAAGCATGGTGAGTTACTCCCGAGGTAGATTGTTGTATCCGATTGAAGCACGTTAACTGTACATGCATACAGTACTGATAGCAAGACGTTAACACTACGGCTTGAGCAACGCTTCATCGCCCAGGACGCGCGAACTCGATACCGGATTGAAGCGGCCGTCAGCACGCAGTGCGTCAGGCACCGGTGAAAGCCGCCCGCCAGATGTTGTTCAATTTTTTATACAACATATTGCGCAATATATTGTATTCTTGAGTCTCACCGAGGAGAAACATCAGAATGCGCTATCACTCATGTCTGCTTCAAGCGCTGTCGGCGCTGTCCATCATTTGCGCATCGGGCGCTTTTGCCGAGGTACCGGGCATCTCACGGGACGAAAAAGGCGCGATCATCGCCTCCCTCGACAGCACCCTGAATACGAACTACGCGTTTCCGGACATCGCGCGAAAAATTGCGCCCGTGCTTCAGGAGCGTCTGAAAAAGGGAGATTATGATTCGGCGGCAACGAAGGCGGAGTTTGCGAGCAAGCTGACCGACGATCTCATCAAAGTCAGCGGCGACCTGCATTTCCTGGTGGGAGCCGACTCCCAATGGATTGCGGATTTCAAGGCGAAAGCCAACCCGGCGCTCAAGCCCAAGATACGAAAAGAAGAATTGAGCAGGCTGGAAGAGAGCAATTTCGGTTTCGACGAGGTCGCTCGCCTGAAGGGCAATATCGGTTATATACGGTTCAGCTATTTTGCCGATCCCGAGCTTGCCTATGATACGGCCGCGTCCGTTATGCGCTTCGTCGGCAATACGGATGCCGTCATCATCGATTTGCGTTATAACAATGGCGGACATCTGGAAATGGCGCAATTCCTGGCGAGCTATTTCTTCTCCAGCGAGAAAGACCAGCTGCTCTTCGACTACTATTACAATGAGGATGGCAAGCGTATCCAGCGCGGGCAATGGGTGCTGCCGGGCCTGCCGGGCAAGCGCATGGTGGGCAAGCCCGTCTATATCCTGACCGGCTCCACGTCGTTTTCCTCCGCAGAATGGTTTTCCTATGCGATGAAGAAACTCGGGCGGGCGACGCTGATCGGGGAGCGGACCGCCGGCGGTGCGCATCCGGTTGCGCGCAAGCCGCTGGATGACGATTTTTTCGTGCAAGTGCCGATCGGCCAGATCCAGGACCCCGTAGACCATGGCGATTTCGAAGGTGTCGGCGTGCAACCTGATATCCCTAGCCCCTCTATTCGCGCGCTTCCTCTGGCGCACAAGCTGGCGCTTGAACATCTGGCCAAGACCGATGACGCCAGCCGAACCGAACTTGCCTGGCTGCTCCCGAGCCTGACGGCAGCTATCGAGCGCCCGCACGTCGATGCCGCAGTGTTGACAAAAGCCGCCGGAAAATATGAAGGCCGCCAGATCATCCTGGACAATGGCTCGCTTTACTATCTCTGGCGCGAACGGTTCCGGGTCGCGCTTGAGCCGATCGGTCCCAACCTGTTCGCCGTGGAAGGCGTATCGGATTTTCGATACCGCCTGAATACCTTGCGCGGAAAAGTGACGGAGCTGGAACGCGTGAACAAGGATGGCAGCATCCAGAGGTACAAGCGCCTTGACTAAAGAGACACCTCACCCGGCCCCGATCGATGACGCCGTGTTTCTCGGCCGCGCTGTCGAACGGCTGAGCGTCCTGATCGCCGAGCAATCCAAGACTGTCTTCGACACGATGGGGATCGTCATCCCGGTCCGCTCGTGTTCGCTGATGACGGTTCTGGCAACGCTCGGCACGGCCTCCGCCGCGGATCTGGCGCGCGAACTCGGGCATTCGCACCAGCTGGTCATGCAAAAGATACCAAAGCTGCTCCGCCTGGGCCTCGTACGGTATCGGAACGATGACAATGATGCCCGGCGACGGCTATTGGAGCCCACGGAGGAAGGCTTGTCGCAGCTCGCGAAATTCGAGCAGTGCACGGTGCTGATCCGGGCAGCCTATGCCGGCCTGTTTGCCGAGGTGGGGGACGTCAGGCAATTCGTGGACCGGGTCGCCGATGCGCTCAACGAGAGGCCGCTGGACAAGCGCATCCATTCCCCGGCGCGTTTGACCTGACGCAAAAGCAGTTTTGTCTTCAGTTTTTACTGGCTATCCCCATGCTTTCCATGATCCTGGCTGTATTATCCTTGCAGTCCAGCTCATCGGGTTTGGCCTCGATCATCTGAATCACCGACAAAAGATGGGCCTTGTTCTGCGCCAGCCGCACTTCCAGGGACTCGATATCGGCGATCTTCTTCTTGAGCGCCACCATCAGCTCATCATGTTTCCATGATGAAATATCCTCCGGCAAGACTTGCCTGATTTCGTCCAGGGAAAAGCCCGCCTGCTGGGCGTCGGTGATGATGGACAGTACCGCCACCGCTTCCAGCGGATAGTCGCGGTAGCCGTTCGATTGCCGGTCCACGGCTTTCAGCAAGCCCTTGGCTTCGTAGAAACGTATCGTGGACGCCGCCAGGCCGCTGCGCTTGGCCAGTTCGCCGATTTTCATCGTTTTTCCTGCTCCCCTATTCTGGTGTGTTATTCCGCAAAGCCGCGAGCAGCGCTTGCGCCACTTCCTTGCCCGATCCGGGATTCTGGCCCGTGACGAGGCGGCCATCGGTCATCACGAAGCTGCCGAACGGGATGACGCCTTTGTCATACAGCGCTCCCCTGCCCTCGAGCTCGCTTTGCAGCAGATAGGGTACCTGATCCTTGATGCCGGCCAGCGATTCCTCCGTATTCGAAAAGCCCGTCACGCGGCGCCCTTGTATCAGCGGCTTGCCGTTTTCGTCCTGCAGGTCGAGCAGGCCGGCGGCGCCGTGGCAGACGGAAGAAACGATGCCGCCGTTGCGGTAGATCGCCTCGGCAATGCGCTTGAGGTCCTGGTTGCCCTTGAAGTCCCACATCGTGCCATGGCCGCCCGTGTAGAAAATAGCCTGGTAGCCGGCAGGATCGATGTCGGCCGCCGCTCGTGTCGACGCCAGCGCCGCCATGAAAGCGGAATCTTTCAAGTGGTTTTTTGCCGCGGCATCCATATACAGCCATCCCAGACTGCGCTCATCGAGCGGCACGGCGCCACCGTTCGGGCTGACGAAGTCGACGCCAAAGCCGGCGTCCTTCAGCGCGTCATACACGTGCGTCAGCTCCGTGAGCCAGAGCCCGGTATGGTCGTTTCTGCTCGGATACTGGGAATGATTGGTCATGACCACGAGTACCGTGCCTGGTTCCCGCTTTGGCGCCGCCGGTTCCGCAGCAACGATCTGCATGAACAGCAAGGGCATGAGCGCGAGGAAAAGCTGCTTGAAAACTGACATGGGATCGTCCTCCTGATGGTTGCGTGGCCTGCGCCATGTGAGCCACTATAAGCTTAAAGCCAACTTGAGTGTCAAGCGGCAGATGGGCGGTGCCAGGAGTTTGTTGTCTCAGGCTGCTGCGTTTCTTCCAGCCCGTGTTGCGAACGGGACGCAGGCAAAAAAAGTGCGTTTTAGAGCTTGACCTTCAAGTTAGCTTAAAGCTTATCGTGAGGTCATCGCAACCCTGGAGATAAGCATGAAACCTTTTACCCCACTGACGCTGCCCAATGGAAGCGTCATTCCGAACCGCCTCGCCAAAGCCGCCATGGAAGAGAACATGGCTGACAACGATCACGCGCCCTCACAGGAGCTGATCCGCCTGTACCAGTCGTGGGCCGACGGCGGCGTTGGCCTGATGATCACAGGAAACGTGATGATCGACCGCCGGGCCATGACGGGACCGGGCGGCGTGGTGCTTGATTCTGCGCAATTTGGCGCCCGCTTCGAGCAATGGTCGCGCACTGCCCGTTCACGCGGGGCGCAGATCTGGATGCAGATTAACCATCCCGGACGCCAGATGCCGGCCGCCATGGGACAGGAAACCATCGCGCCCTCGGCCGTGCCCATGGATATGGGCAACTTTTCCAAGCAATTTTCCGCGCCGCGTGCAATGACGGAAGCCGACATTGCCGACGTGAAGCAGCGCTTCATCGATACCGCCAAGCTGGCGGAGCAGTTCGGCTTTACGGGCGTGCAAATCCATGCCGCGCACGGCTACCTGCTCAGCCAGTTCCTCTCCCCTATCACGAACAAGCGCACGGACCGCTGGGGCGGCTCGCTCGAGAACCGGGCGCGGCTGTTGGTGGACGTCGTCAACGGGGTGCGGCAAGCCGTGGGCAAAGGCTTTGCCGTCGCCGTGAAGCTCAACTCGGCGGATTTCCAGAAAGGCGGCTTCAGCTCGGAGGATGCCAGGCACGTGGTTTCCATGCTCAACAGCCTGGGCGTGGACCTGATCGAATTGTCCGGCGGCAGTTACGAAGCCCCTGTCATGCATGGCCAGACCCGCGACGGCCGCACCTTGGCCCGCGAAGCGTATTTCCTGGAGTTTGCCAAGGACATCGCCACCGTGGCCCGGATGCCCATCATGGTGACGGGCAGCATACGCCGCTACCCGGTGGTCGAGCAGGTGCTGGGCAGCGGCATCGCCGTGGCGGGCATGGGAACGGCGCTGGCCATCGACCCGCACTTGCCGAAAGCATGGCGTGCCGATCAATCGGCCAGCCCATTGCTCAGGGCCATTACCTGGAAAAACAAGGTGCTGCCGTCGATCGGCTATATGGCGATGGTCAAGTATCAGCTGCGGCGCCTGAGCCAGGGCAAGCCAACGAAGCCCAATGTGGCGCCCGCCCTGGCGCTGGCGATGCAGCAATGGGAAACCGCCATCAGGAACCGGCAGTATCGCCGCCGGATGAACAGGCTGGCGCCCGGCGGCCTGTGACTCAATTAATTCCAATCCAACATGAAAGGTGCAAGCAATGAACATGAAAATTGCCGCGGCGGTATCCGCATTGATATTGTGGGGCGCCGCCGTCCCGTCGCGGGCCGACAGTCCTGCCGAAACCAAGCCGGTCATCATCAATATCGCCGGCCATGCCGTGCCGGTGGCGGCCGGCGGCCTGTACGACCGCTATCGCTCGAATCCGCCCTTGTCGGTGATCGCGGCGGAAGCGCCGGAGCTCGACTTGAGCTGGTTCAAGGGAATCAAAAAAGAAAAGGTCGCCATCGGCTTTGACTCGTATTCACCGAATTTCTATTATAAAAACAATAAAATCACGGCCGTCTTCACGGCAGACCTGGCCAGGCTGAAGGAACTGATGCCGCAAGACATACTGAAGCAGGTGCAGCCATTGCAAGTGTGGCCGGGCCGGGGCGCGGTGGCGTTGACGGCCTACGCCTATGAGTATTGCGACAACGACAGCTACAATGAAATTTCCCTGGCGATCGTGACGAACAAGCCCGGCACGTCCAGTTTCGGCCCTTTCACCTTGCTGGGGCAATCCCTGTCGAAGGATTTCTGGGGCTATGTGCTCAAGCTGCCCGTGAACACGGAACTGGCCAGGGTGCGCGGTGTCGTAGGCTACAACCTGCCGAAGTGGCTGACCGGCATCGAGCGCAAGGAAACGGACGCCGCCGTCTCCTTTGAAGTCATGGATAGCGCAACGGGCAAGCTCGATTTTGTCTTCGCGGGGAAAAAGCTGGATGGTCTGTCGCACCAGGCCGAGCTGGTGACGAACAGCTTCACCAACAAGGATCACGCCGGCCAGCTCACTTATGGCTATGCCGTTTCGCGCCAGCTCAGCCATGCAACGAGCACGAGCGCGGAAGCGGTCGACCTGGCACTGGGCGACGGCAGCTTCTCCAGCTATCTCAAGTCATTGAAGCTGGGGAAGATGATGAAATATGAATATGTGCCGGAATTCCAAAATGCGCTGTATGCGCCGAAACCCTTATTAATAGGTCAGTAACAGGCTACTTGCCCGGCGTCTCGTGCGCCATGGCCGCCGCGGCAAGGGCGCGCGCATCGAGCGGCATGGATTCCTTGCGCTCGCTGTAGCGGCTGGTCAGGTAATCCGAGCGGTCGCGCACAACCAGGGTGAATTTGTACAATTCTTCCATGACGTCGACCAGGCGGTCGTAGTACGGCGACGGCTTCATGCGGTCGTTGTCGTCGAACTCCTGGTAGGCCTTGGCGACGGACGACTGGTTCGGGATCGTCACCATGCGCATCCAGCGGCCCAGCACGCGCAAGCCGTTGACGGCGTTGAACGATTGCGAGCCGCCCGACACCTGCATCACCGCCAGGGTGCGCCCTTGCGTGGGACGCACGCTGCCCATTTCCAGCGGCAGCCAGTCGATCTGCGACTTGAACACGCCCGTCACGGCGCCATGGCGTTCCGGACTGCACCAGACCTGGCCTTCCGACCACAGCGACAAGGCGCGCAGCTCCTGCACCTTCGGATGGTCGGGGCCGACGCTGTCGACCATGGGCAAGCCATGCGGGTCGAAGACGCGTGTCTCGGCGCCGAAATGCTGCAGCAGCCGCTGCGCCTCCAGGGTCAGCAAGCGGCTGAATGAACGTTCACGCAGCGAACCGTACAGCAGCAGGATGCGGGGCGGATGCGTGGCCACCGCCGGCGGCGCCAGTTTATCGAGGGTCGGCGTGTCGAGGTGGGCTGCGCTGATGTTGGGCAAGTCATGCATGATGGTTTCCTTATTCAATAATTCCATAATAGTCGAATTATGGAATTGATGGAAGCCTGTTTTGCACCTGAGTAAACGCCTCCCTCCCGGCATATGTTGATGTAGATCAATCAATTTTTGAATCGTGTGCAGCAGAATATGATCATGCGCAAGCCGCTATTCAAGCGACGATGGTTCGGCCTGCACCCTGCACTACACGTACCCACTTCATAAGGAATACCATGATCCCCACTACCATGAAAGCCGCCGTTGTCGAGCAACTGGGCCAGCCGCTGGTGCTGCGCGACGTACCCGTGCCGGTGCCTGGCCCCGGCCAGATCCTCGTCAGGACGGAAGCGTGCGGCGTCTGCCACACGGACTTGCATGCGGCACGCGGCGACTGGCCCGTCAAGCCGACGCCGCCGTTCATTCCCGGCCACGAAGGCATCGGCGTGGTGGTGGAGTTGGGCGCGGGCGTGACCGAGGTGCGGCTGGGCGACCGGGTCGGCGTGCCCTGGCTCTATTCCGCTTGCGGCCATTGCGAGCATTGCCTGGCAGCCTGGGAGACCGTGTGCGCCGAGGCGCAGTTCGGCGGCTACACGAAGAATGGCGGCTTCGCCGAATACATCCTGGCCGACCCGCGCTACGTCGCGCATATTCCGGCCGGCTTGTCCGCCGTGCAGGCGGCACCCATCATCTGCGCCGGCGTGACCAGTTACAAGGGCATCAAGGAAACGGGCGCGCGGCCGGGCCAGTGGCTGGCCGTGTCCGGCATCGGCGGACTGGGCCACCTGGCCATCGAATATGCGGTGGCCATGGGCTTGCGCGTGGCGGCCGTCGACATCGATGAAGGCAAGCTCGAGCATGCGCGCGCCCTCGGCGCCGAAGTGACCATCAATGCGCGCCAGGGCGACCCCGTGGCGGCCTTGCGCGAAGCGACGGGCGGTGGCGCCCACGGCGTGCTGATCACGGCGCCGTCGATCGATGCCTTCCAGCAAGGCGTGGCGATGACGCGCAAGCGCGGCACCTGCGTGCTGGTGGGCTTGCCGCCGGGCGACTTCCCGACGCCGCTGTTCGACGTCGTCGCCAATTGCGTGACGATACGCGGCTCTTTCGTGGGCACCCGCCAGGACATGGCCGAGGCGCTGGCCTTTGCCGCCACCGGCAAGGTCAAGGCCGGCATCGAATTGCAGCCGCTGTCGGCCATCAATGAAATCTTCAGCCGCCTGGAACATGGCAAGGTTGCCTCGCGCGTGGTGCTCGATTTCAGCGGCAGCTGAGCGCGACTCCGGCCGCGTGGCCGCTGTGTCCTATGGTGCGACGGCAAGCAATTGCCGTTGTTATGATGGCATTTCAAAAAGACACAACAAGGACACAGCGATGAAAAAAATCCTCTCCGGCCTGCTGGCCTGCGCCGCCCTCGCCTGGCCGCTTGCCGCCGGCGCGGCCGAGCAAGCCCCGTCAACGCTGCCCGGACACTATTACCTGCAAGGCGTCATGGAAACGGGTTCCGAGCTGCTGCTGAAAAAGGACGGCACCTTCGAATGGACGCTCAGCTACGGCAATACCGACGAGCAAGCCAGCGGCGAGTGGCGCGTTGCCGGCGACACGGTGACCCTGGTGACGGGCAACGGCGGCAAGGAGCCGCAGTTCCGCGTGTTCGAGGAAGCGGAAATGCGCATCCAGAAGCCTGCCGAAGCGGGCCTGTGGGTGGCCATCGTCGGCTTCCCCAAAGTGGGGCCGATGGCCGGCGTGGAGGTAAAATTCGAGGCGCAAAGCGGCAAGACAGCCACGGCGGTAAGCGTGGCGAACGGCGACGCCATCGTCCGCATGCCGGCCTCGGAACGCTGGGTGCGCGCCGGCCTACGCCGCCAGGGCGCGAAGGCCGACTATCAATGGCTGACCGTGCCGCCCGCGCGCGCGCAGGAACGCATCGCCGCGTTCGCCGTCACCGACCCGCAATGGCTGCGGGGCCAGGCATTCCAGAAGCTGGCCTTGCGCGTCGTCAAGGGCGGCCTGAAAGTCGACGATGCGGACAATGGCCTGGCCAGGGGCCTGTACGCCAAACCGGCATCGAAGCCGTAGCCTTCTTCCCTCCTCCTTCCATTCTCCAAGCACGCTGTCCTGGTCAAGAATATCGGCCAGGACAGCGCCGTTTGCACCCGCGCACGCCCGTGCGCCGTTGACACCCTGCACCGTCTGTCCTATAGTCGCCGGGTTAACGACAAATGAGAATGAGAATCATGTTCAGTTCTATCAAGAAATGGCTCGTCTGCTATCCGCTCGTGGCTGCCAGCCTCAGCCTGTTACTGGCCGGAGGCGCGCAGGCGCAAGCGACCGATCCTGGCGCCGGCGCCAAACAATTGTGGCAACTCATTGATTATGTTGCCGTCGATTACAGCGGCGCCGTCGAGCACGGCAAGGTGGTCAGCGAGGCGGAGTACGCGGAAATGCTCGACTTTACCGATAATGCGACGACACAGATCGCCGCCCTGCCCGCCCACGCATCGCAGGCGGCCATCGCTGCCGCCATCGCCGACCTTCGCAAAGCCGTCGTGGCCAAGGCCGATGGCGTGGAAGTCAAGCGCCTGGCGCACCACGCGAACGGCTTGCTGATTGCCGCCTACCCGATCCCCGTGGCGCCGAAAGTGCTGCCGAACCTGGCGCGCGGCGCGGCCCTGTATGCGGCCCAGTGCGCTTCTTGCCACGGCGTGGCCGGCGGCGGCGACGGTCCGCTGGCGGCCAGCCTGGAGCCGAAACCGATCGCCTTCACGGATGGCGAACGGGCGCAGTCGCGCAGCCTGATGGCGCTGTACCAGGTCATTTCGCAAGGCGTGGCCGGCACCTCGATGGCCAGTTTCGGCCAGCTGTCCGAAAACGAGCGCTGGGACCTGGCTTTTTATATTGGCGGCATGTCGCACGATGCGGCGGCAAGCGCGCGCGGCGAAAAACTGTGGCAGGACGATCCGCGCAGCAAAAAACTGTACGCGGACCTGGCCGCCGTGACCACCCTGACGCAGGAAGCGGCGGCCGCCAAGCTGGGCGCGGACGAGGCGCAAGCCTTGACGGCATACCTGCGCAGCCATCCTGACAAGGCCGAAGCGCACAAGCCTACCGGCCTGGCCCTGTCCCGCCTGCGCCTGGCCGAAAGCCTGGCCGCCGTGCATGCGGGCGACCGCGCGGCCGCCACGCGCCTGGGCCTGTCCGCCTACCTGGACGGTTTCGAGCCGATCGAGCCGATGGTGGGCGCGCGCAACAAGTCCCTGCTGCTGGCCGTGGAAAACGCCATGCTCGCTTACCGCTCCGCCGTTGCCAAGGGCACGGTGGCCGACGCCGAGGCGGCCGGTGAAAAGCTGCAGCAACTGTTTACCCACGTGGAAACGGAACTGGGCGACGCCAAGGCCGACCCGATGACGACCTTTGTCGGCGCCCTGACGATCCTGCTGCGCGAAGGCGTGGAAGCGCTGCTGATCGTAATCGGCATCATCGCCTTCCTGCGCAAGGCCAAGCGCAACGACGTGCTGCCCTACGTGCATGCGGGCTGGGCCAGCGCCCTGGTGGCGGGCGGCCTGACGTGGGTCGCGGCAACGTATCTGGTGACCATCAGCGGCGCCAGCCGCGAGGTGAGCGAAGGGCTCGGTTCCGTGTTCGCCGCCCTGGTCCTGCTCAGCGTGGGCCTGTGGATGCACCAGAAGAGCAGCGCCGGGCGCTGGCAGGAGTATTTGCACGAGAAACTCACGGCAGCGATGACGCGGCGCTCGGCCTGGGGCCTGTTCGCCCTGGCCTTCATCGCCGTCTACCGCGAAGTGTTTGAAACCGTGCTGTTCTATTCCGCCCTGGCGGCGGACGGCAACGGCGGCGCCCTGCTGGGCGGCTTCCTGGTGGCCATCGTGCTGCTGGTCGTGATCGCCTGGGCCTTGCTGCGCACCAGCGCCCGCATGCCGATTGGCAAGTTCTTCTCGTGGACGTCCGCCTTCGTGGCCGTGCTGGCCGTGATTTTGATGGGCAAAGGCGTGGCGGCGCTGCAGGAAGCGGGCTGGGTCGGCGTCACCCCCGTCGACTTCATGCGCATCGACCTGCTGGGCATCCTGCCGACGGCGGAAACCCTGCTGGCGCAGGCGGCCATCCTGGCCATCATCATCGCCGGCTATGGCTGGAACCGCGTCTCCGCAGGCAAGCGCAAGCTGGCCTGAGCCTGAAGCTCCCCCTTGAAACGCGCCGGTACGGGCGTTTCCGCCAGCCCCCGATAGCAGCAGGCAGCTATCGGGGGCTGTTGCATTGCGGCAGCTTACTGCGCCATGGCGCCTGACGACTTGTTGCTGTGTACCTTCACCCCCGCCAGCCAGGTTTCTTCCACCACGATGTCGCGCAGCTTGCGCACGGTCTCGTCCAGCGGGTCTTGCGCCAGAATCACCAGGTCGGCCCGCTTGCCGGCTTCCAGCGAACCGACCAGGTGGTCGAGGTGGCAATGCCAGGCGGCATCGAGCGTGACGGCGCGCAAGGCCGCCATCCGGCTCAGGCGCTCATCCGGATTCAGCACCTCTTTCGCCGGCGCGCCTTCCATGGTGCGGAACACCGCCTGCTCCATCATGCGCAAGGGGCCCAGCGGCGAGACGAAATGGTCCGAATGCAAGCTGATGTGCATACCCGCTTGCAATGCCGACTGGCAACGATCCAGCAGCTGGGCGCGCGCCTGGCCAAAAATGGTGTGCTGGAACGTATGCCCCCAGTAGCCGACGTGGCCGATGAGGAAGCTGGGATTCAATTGCAGTTCCGCCATCCTGTCGATTGCCGCGTCATTCAGCAGCGATGCGTGCTCCACGCGCAGCCGCAGCTGGCGCCGCTTCCGCGCTTCCTCTTCGCTGGGGCCGCCCGGCCGTGGCGTCAAGACCTGCGCGTAGCTGTCCAGCACATATTCCACCGCCTTGTCGCCGTTGGCGTGCACCAGCACGGGCCAGCCGTGCGCCACCGCCTTGTCCAGCATGCGGGCGAACACGGACGTGTCGGGATAATTGCTCAGGCCGGTGTCCGGGACCTCGGGGACGGAGTGCTCGTGCGAACAGGCATAGGGCTCGCTCTGGTAGCCCGTCAAGCCCTGGTTGGAGCCATCGGCGATCAGCTTGATCGCCTTGATGCTGAAACGCTGGTCGCCGCGGCTGTCCAGATCCGGCGAGTAGCGCTGCAGCCAGTGGTCGAGCGCCTGTTCTTCGGGTTTGGTGAACAGCGCGGCGCCGATGCGCACGGGCCCCAGGTGCGCCGCCAGTTTGAGCAAGCCGATTTCCAGCTGCGGCTGCTCGGTGGCACCGAGGCCGGCGTCGAAGACGGTGGTAAAGCCCATGGCGGAGGCATTCTCCAGCACCTGCTTCAGGCAAACGACAAATTCCGCCAGCCTGGGCTGCGGCGCGACCAGCAGCGCCTTGGCGATATTGATCTCGGTCAATACGCCGGAAGGGTTGTCCGCGATGCCCGCCGCCTGCAGCGCGGCGGTATTCAGATAGGCAAGGTGGCCGGACGAGTTCATCAGCAAGATGGGCACCGTGCTGCTCAGCGGGTCCAGCTGCGTGACGGTGATGTCTTCCCAATCCAGCATCAGCGAGGGATCGACGCCGAAGCCGAGCAGCCATGGATTGCCATTCTTGTCTTTCGGCAGCGTGTCCGGCTGTGCCAGCGCTTTACCGATCCGCTGGCTGATGCTGTGGAAACTGTACTCCGGATCCAGCTCCTGTTGCCGGGGTGGCTGCTGGAAGGGCGTCAGCGGCAGCCAGCTCCTGTACAGCGCGCTGGGCAGCACGTGCATGTGGGGTTCGACGAAGCCGGGCAGCAAGGTGCGGCCGTCCAGGTCCACCTCGCGCGGCTGGTGCGCTTGCATGGCCTGGCGCACCGCTTGCAATGTGCCGGTGGCAACGATGCTGCCGCCGGCGATGCCCAGGGCCTCCACCTGCCCGCTGCCGCCGCTGGCCAGGGTATGGATGACACCACCATGGAAGATCACGGCTTGCGGCGCCAGTGTCCCGGCGTGCGGCGAATATGCTTGTTGAAACGCCGCATCCAGTTCACCGCCGAGTGCGGTTTCCGTCAACAGGCTGCTGGTCAGCGCGGGCAGGTGTGGCAGGTTGCAGCAGGCGCAACCGAGGTGGTCATGGCTCATGCAGATTCCTATCAGAAGTGAATGATTGACGAGGAAAGAATGAATGCATTCTTTATTCAAAGTCGCATATAACTTCGTCAGAGAATAACGAACTGATAATCAAAAAGACTCAAACATTGTCACGCCCATGGAAATAAGCGTCACTCGCCGCGGAAAACTCTCTGCCCCATATTTATTCTTCGCCGTATTTTACCCGCCACCTGTTTTTCCATTCGCTGCGCTCCCGTCCAGTTTCTCCGCAGAGGAAATGAAAATATTTTTTGCACGTGACAATTGGATAGTAATATTTTCAAAAACTTAACTATATTCAATATTGCGGCGATGATGCAAGTCGCCGGACACTGGCCGTATCACGCAGCATCTCCATTGCATGGACCACTAACGAAAGTTTATCGATGAACGCTCAACGCACAACAATCTGGTCGCTGGGTCTTATTGTGGCAGGCGCCCTGTTCTCAACCCATGCCTATGCGGCGAAAATCCCCGACTGCGGCAAAAGGGAACCGAGCAAGACCCTGCCCACCCCGAAGAACAGCGAATATGACGCATACCGCAATGCGAAGACGAGCGCGGTGGCCGGTGGTCCGGGCAATACCGTCTTCAATAACAATGAACGCCGCCTTCCCGCCGCCGGCAAGGACGAGGTTTATTATGAATACTATCTGGGTATCGGCGGCGATGGCGGGGCCGGCTCGCATCGCGCCGTATTGCTGGTACAAACACCGGCGGGCAAACGCAAGCTGGTGGAACGCTATTACACGCAGGACCACTATACTTCCTTCTGCAGCCTGAAAAGCTAATCTGTTCATTTAAAAATCAAACGGCGCCGGAAAAATACCGGCTGCCGCTTGAAATTCCTGCGTATCGGGTTCGATATTGTGCCGTGCCTGTTTCCCTGGCCTGGCCATATTCCGCGGAACAGGTTTTTTTATTCGCGGCAGTTGCGTGGCCGCCTATCGCCGCCGTCCCGCTTCACCGCAGCGCATCGCGCGCATCCACGTAGGCCCAGGCATGCATGCCCGACGCCAGGGTGACGCGCTCGCGCCGGTAGTCGGCCACCTCGTAGCCATCCGCCTGCCGCAATTCCTCGGGCGAAATAGCCAGCACGGCGCCCGGCACGCTATCCGTCGCTGCGCCGCGCGAGGCGATCGGATGATGCGTCTTGCCGCTGGTCGCCACCACCTGCGCATCATGGATGGCCAGCATCGCCAGACGATAGCCGGGCAACTGGTCGGGCCGGCTGTCGAGCAGGCGCCCGAAGGTGGCCAGTCGCACCTCGGGCTGCTGCAAGGTACCGTAGGAAAACAGCTGTTCTGTCGCTGCCGCTGGAATAATTGCCATCTGTCTCTCCTGTTCGCATGTCGATAGCGTGCATCGTAACGCCTTTTGCCGGCACAGGTCCTGCACGGTTTTGAAAACTGCGATATGATGACCATCATGCAAAACTCATCCAACAAATCATCTGACAAGAAACCTTCGGCGCAAAGCCGAAAGGAAGCCACCCATGAACGCATTGTCGAGGTGGCCACGCGCGCCATCCGCCGCAGCGGCTATGCGGGCACGGGCGTGGCCGACATCATGAAGGAAGCGGGCCTGACGCACGGCGGCTTCTATGCGCACTTCGCCTCGCGCGACGCGTTGCTGGCCGAAGCGGGCGACCGCGCGGGCGCCGAATCGGTGGCGCTGGCGGCCAGGGTGGCGGCAGCCGCCCCGCCCGGCCAGGCGCTGCGGGCGATGCTGGCCGCCTACCTGTCGCCCGAACATATCGCCGCCATCGAAGTGGGCTGTCCCGTCTCGGCGCTGGGCTCGGAAATGCCGCGCCAGGCGCCCGAGGTGCGGCGCGCCGCCACCATCCACATCAAGGAAATGATCGACCTGTTCGCGCGCCAGCTGCTCAACTGGGGCCAGCCCGAAGCGCACGCGCAGGCGATGGCGACGGTGTGCGCCATGATCGGCACCACCATCCTGGCGCGCGCCGTCGACGAACCGGCCCTGTCGGACGCCCTGTGCGCGGCCACCCTGGCGCAGTTCCAGGATACAAGCCAGCCGTAACGCCCATGGCCCGGGTCCGCCCCGGGCTTCTTTTCAAACAAAAATATGACGATCATCATATTCAACACTATCAACCACTGAAGGACTGCCATGAACGATAACAAGATTGCCCTGGTCACCGGCGCCTCATCCGGCATCGGCGCGGCCACGGCCCAGCGCCTGGCGCAGGCGGGCTACACGGTATACGGCACCAGCCGCCGCGGCGCGCAAGCCGATGCGGTCGGCTACACGATGCTGGCGCTCGACGTCACCAGCGATGCATCCGTCGCGGCAGCCGTGGCCGAGCTGATACGGCGCGAAGGTCGCATCGACTTGCTGGTGAACAACGCCGGTTTCGGCGTGGCGCCGGCGGGCGCCGAGGAAAGCAGCATGGCGCAGGCGCAAGCCATCTTCGACACGAATTTTTACGGCGTCGTGCGCATGACCCTGGCCGTGCTGCCGCACATGCGGGCTCAGGGCGGCGGGCGCATCCTCAATATCGGTTCCGTCGTCGGCTTCTTGCCCATGCCCTACGGCGCGCTGTATTCGGCCACCAAGCACGCCATCGAGGGCTACACGGAATCGCTCGACCATGAAGTGCGCGGCTGGGGCATCCGCGCCAGCGTCATCGAACCGGCCTACACGAAAACCACGTTCGAAGCCAATCTGCTGGCGCCCGATGCCCCGCTGTCCGCCTACCGGCAAGTGAGCGCGGCCGTCACGCGCCGGCTGCAAACGCTGATGGCCGGCGCCGATGACCCTGGCGTCGTGGCCGAGACGGTGTTGGCGGCGGCGCAGGCGCGCCAGGCGAAGTTGCGCTACACGGCCGGGCCTCTGGCGGCACGCTTGCGCCTGATGCGCCGTTTCCTGCCCGCCGCGCTGATGGACGCCGGCTTGCGCAAGGACTTGCGCCTGGCCTGAACGCCGGCCCCCTTTTCATCCTTCAGCGAGAACATCATGCAAGCATTGCAACTCAAACAATACGGCGGCCTCGATCACGTCGCGTTTGCCGAACTGCCCCGCCCCACTCCCGGCCCCGGCGAATTGCTGGTGCGGGTGCACGCCGTGGGCCTGAATCCCATCGACTACCTGATCCCCAGGGGCGACTTCAAGCCGATCTTGAAAATGCGCTTGCCGGCTACCCTGGGCAGCGACCTGGCCGGCGTGGTGGTGGAAGTCGGCAGCGGCGTCACGCGCTTCAAGGCCGGCGACGCCGTGTATGCGAGTATTTTCGACACGCCACATGGCAGCCTGGCCGAATTTGCCGTCGTGCCCGAACAGGCGGCCGCCCTGAAACCCGCCAACCTCGATTTCGTGCAGGCGGCGTCGATTCCCATGGTGGGCTTGACGGCGTGGCAAGCCATGCACGAGCGCATGCGGCTGCGGCCGGGCCAGAAAGTGTTCATCCCGGCCGGTTCCGGCGGCATCGGCACGTTTGCCATCCAGCTGGCCAGGCACCTGGGCGCCCGCGTGGGCAGCACCACCAGCACGGCGAACGTGGCGCTGGTGCGCAGCCTGGGCGCCGATGAGGTGGTCGACTACAAGCAGCAGCCGTTCGAGGACGTGCTGCGCGATTACGACGCCGTGCTGGGTACGGTGCGCGGCGACGGGCTGGAAAAGGCCTTGCGCATCGTCAAGCCTGGCAGCCGCGTCGTCTCGCTGATCGGCCCGCCGGACGCCGCTTTCGCCCGCGCGCGCGGCATGAATGTGGTGCTGAAACTGGTGTTCGGTTTGCTCAGCCGCAAGATCATCGGCCTGGCACGGCGGCGCGACGCCAGCTACGCCTTCCACTTCGTGCGTCCCGACGGCGGCCAGCTGGCGCAGATCGCCGCCCTGCTCGAAGCGGGCACCATCCGCCCCGTCATCGACCAGGTGTTTCCTTTTCTGGAGGCAAAACAGGCGCTGGCCTACCTGGCGCAGGGCCGCGCGCGCGGCAAGGTGGTGGTACAGCTGCCCGTGCCGTGAAGCACCTGTGAATTGCTTTCCACGCCGTGACTATGTGTGAGTTTTTTGTTGGCAATTTCCTCCATACTCGTTGTCAACCCCATACCTATTGATACCGGTCAACTTCAATAAAGGTAGCTCATGCGCTTTTTCCCGGAATGCTGCTGGCTCGCTCTCACCCTTGCGGCCGGCATAGTCCAGGCCGCCGAACCGGGCGTCACCGATACGCAAATCCGGCTGGGCATGGTCAATGCCCAGACGGGCGCGGCCTCGGGGCTGGGGCGGGCCATGCTCGATGGCGCCACGGCCGTGTTCCAGGAAGCGAACCGCAGCGGCGGCATCCACGGCCGCAGCGTCGAGCTGGTGGTGGCCGACGATGGCTACGATCCGGACCGCGCCATCAGCGAAACGCTCAGGCTGGTCGAGGAAAAACAGGTATTCGCCCTGTTCGGCAACGTGGGCACGCCCACCACCAACGCCGTCATCCCGATCGTCCAGGAAATGAAGGTGCCGCTGGTGGGCGCATTTACGGGCGCGATGACCTTGCGCCGTCCCGTGGTGCATGAAATCATCAACTTTCGCGCCAGTTACGACGATGAGTCCGATGCCCTGGTGCAGTACTTCGCCAGCCGCGGCATCCAGCGCTTCGGCGTGCTGTACCAGGACGACGGTTTCGGCAATGCCGTGCTCGACGGCACCGTGCGCGCCCTGCAGCGGCGCGGCATGGAACTCGTCGCCAAGGGCTCGTTCCAGCGCGGCACGACGGCCGTCAAGGCGGGCCTGGCGGCCCTGATCGGCCACGACCTGCAAACGGTGATCATGGCCGGCCCCTACACCCCGGTGGCCGCATTCGTGCGCGAGGCAGGCCAGACCGGGCTGAAGGCGGCGCTGGCCACCGTGTCCTTCGTCGGCACCGACAGCCTGCTGCAGCTGCTGGGCACGGAAGGCAACAACATTGTGATTTCGCAAGTGGTGCCCCTGCCGGAAGACCGCCAGCTGCCGATCGCCGCCGACTGCGCCGCCCTGCTGGCCCGGCACGTGCCGTCGGCCAGGCTGTCTTTCGTCAGTTTCGAAGGCTGCATCTCGGCCACCCTGATGGTGGCGGCGCTGCGCCGCACGGGCGCCGACCTCACGCGCGAGCGCCTGATCCAGAGTTTCGAGACGTTCGACCGGTTCGATCTGGGCGGCTTGCGGGTGACGCTGCGGCCAGGCGACCACCAGGCGTCGACGGCCGTTTTCCTGACCCGTATCGCCGACGGCAAAATCGTTCCGGCGGACCTGGCGCCTGGCGCCAAGTGATGCGCGCCCACTTTTCCGGCCTGCCCTGGAGCCTGGCATGAAAATCAGGACCAAGCTGATCATCAGTACCACCGTCCTGCTGGCCGGCGTGGCGGCCATGGCGGCGGCCGGCCTGCTGCTGGTGAAAGGCATCGAAACCCATGTCCACGGCTTGACCGACGAGACGGTGCCGCTGTACACGGACGTATTGCGCCTGCGCTATACCGTGCAGGATATGGCTTCGGACTTTTTCGAGCTGGGCAAGGCGGAAGACATGGCGCAGCTGGAGCAGGTGTCGAACAAGATCGTCGCCAATATCCAGGCCGCCGAGAGCATCAGCGACGATTTGCGGCACCATGGCGAATTGCAGGCGCCCCGCTACCACGCGGCCTTCGAGCGGGAATTCCAGCGCATGCGCGTCGCCGTGCGCAAGCGCCTGGAAAACGAGGCCTATTACAAGGCGCAGGCGACGGAGATGCGGCAAGTGCTGGCCCAGATCAAGGCCGCCGCCAAGGGCGCGCGCAGCAAGATCCGCGTGGTCGACAGTCAGGCCCAGGCCACGGCCGCCGAGGTGCAGCTGCAAAGCCAGCGCCTGAACCAGAATGCCCGCTACCTGACCGACCTGCGCAAGAGCATCCACGACATGCAGATTGCGCTGGCCGAAACGGAAGCCGTGAAGAACCGTTTCCGCATCGCCCCCCTGCGCGAGCGGCTGACGGCGGCCGTCGCGCACCTGGCGGGAACCAGCGAGCGCGACATCAGCCCGGCCCAGCAGGCGCTGCGGGCGAAACTGCTGGCCACGGCGCAGCAGATGCTCGATCCCGCCGCCGGCCTGCTGGCCTTGCGCGCCGGGCTGCTGGCCGAGGGCGGCGCCGGCGCGGCGCAGCAGGCGCAATATGCGGCGCTCAAGGAACAGATCAGCACCGCCCTGGCCACTGCCCACCTGCGCCTGGCCGAGGAACTCGACCCCATCGAGCTGCAGCTGGCCGTGGGGCGCGACCGGCTGGCCGAGGCGGGCCGCTACATGCGCACCTCGGCCCGCATCGAGGATGCCAGCGGTGAAATCAACCTTGCCGTCGACGCCATCAGCATCGACGTGGGCGAAGTCATGCTGGCCACGGCCGCCGGCGACGTCACGCGCCTGGGCCAGGATATCGCCCGGCGCATCAGCGCCCTGCACCGCGACATGGCCACCATGCAGGCCTTACAGCAAAGCATAGGCCAGCTGGGCTTGCTGGCCGAAACGAAGGCCGTCAACACTTACCTGGACGCGGTGGAGCGCTCGGGACAGCGGCTGGTGCAGGCCAAGGGCAGCGTGCTGGACAGCCAGACGGCGCTGAACGACGTCATTGACCATGTGCGCGCCTTCGAGCGCGAACAGGCTGCCTATTCCGCGCAGCAGGTGGCGCGCATCACGGGGCAGCAGCAGGATGCGGTAGCCAAGGTGCGCGACGGCGTGCGGCGTGCCTTCGTGCTGATCCTCGGCATCGCGCTGGTCCTGCTGCTGGCCTGCGTGATCATCACGGGCCTGATCAGCGCCTCGATCGCCAGGCCGCTGGCGCGGTTGTCCTACGCGATCGCGCATATCCGCGACGGCAAGGCGCTGTCGGTGCGCGTGGCGCAGCACGGCAGCGATGAGCTGGGGCAGCTGATCACGGGCTTCAACGGCATGCTCGAGCACGTCGAACAGCGCGACCTGGCGCTGACGCAGGCCAAGGCCGAGGCCGATGCCGCCAACCGCGCCAAATCCGAGTTCCTGGCCAAGATGAGCCACGAAATCCGCACGCCGATGAATGGCGTGCTGGGCATGACGGAATTGCTGCAGCGCACGGAACTGAGTCCCAAGCAGCAGCGTTTCGTGCACACGGTGCACCGTTCGGGCGAAAGTCTGCTCAGCATCATCGACGACATCCTCGACTTTTCCAAGATCGAGGCGGGCAAGCTGGTGCTCGAACACATTCCGTTCGACCTGCGCCAGGTGATCGACGACGTGGTGGCGCTGTTTGCCAACGGCATCCAGCGCAAGGCCATCGAATTTACCTGCCGCATCGCTTCCGACGTGCCGCAGCACGTGCGCGGCGACCCCGTGCGCCTGCGCCAGATCCTCACCAACCTGCTCAATAACGCCACCAAGTTCACGGAACGGGGCGAAATTTCCGTCGATGTCAGTTGTCCCGCTGCCGGCCAGATCCGCCTGGAAGTGCGCGACACGGGCATCGGCATGGCGCCGGAAGCGGCAGCGGCCGTCTTCCAGCCGTTCCGCCAGGCCGACAGCACCACCTCGCGCAAATACGGCGGCACGGGTCTGGGCCTGGCCATCATCAAGCAGCTGGCGGAAATGATGGGCGGCAACATCGTGCTCCAATCCGTGGCGGGACAGGGCTCCAGCTTCGCCGTCACCGTCGTCGTCGGCGAGGTGGCGCCCGAGGATGCGCCGGCGGCGCCGCCGCCGCGCGTGTCGCTCCATGCCTTGAACGTGCTGATCGTGGACGACAACGCCACCAACCGCAGTATCCTGCTGCAGCACGCGATCGAATGGCAGATGGCCACTGCCAGCGCCGCCGACGGCGCCGAGGCGCTGGACCTGCTGCAAGGGGCGCTGCGCAGCGGGCGCCCGTTCGATCTGGCGATCATCGACATGCGCATGCCCGTCATGGATGGCGCCGAGCTGGTGCGGGCAATCAAGGACGACGCGCGCATGGCGGCGCTGAAAATCATCATGCTCAGTTCACTCGACGCCTCGGCCGATCTGCGCCAGATGACGGCGTTGGGCGTGGAATACTGTCTGACCAAGCCCGTGCGGGCGCTGGAATTGCGCCACTGCATCGAGGCCGTCGGCGGCTTCGGCACTCTGGCGCCAGCGACGGCTGCCATGCCTGCCCCGCCCGCCGCGCCGGACATGGCTGGCGCAGCCCCGGGCCAGGCCCCGCTGCGCATGCTGCTGGTGGAAGACAACGCGATCAACCAGGAAATCGCCCTGGCCATGCTGGAAGATACTGCTTACGAGGCCACGCCGGCCGACAACGGGCGGCGCGCGCTGGCCCTGTGGGAGCGCTACCCCTTCGATGTGATCCTGATGGATTGCCAGATGCCGGAAATGGACGGCTTCGAAGCGACCCGGTGCCTGCGGCGGATGGAAACCCAGCAAGGCCGCAGCCGCACGCCCATCATTGCCCTGACGGCCAACGCCATCCTGGGCGACCGCGAACTGTGCCTGGACGCGGGCATGGACGACTACCTCGCCAAGCCGTACACGCGCGCCGCCCTGCTGGCCATGCTGGCCCGCTGGCGCCCGTCGGCGGCAGCGGAGACGGTGGAGACGGCGGCGGAAGCCGTCCCGGCGCAGGCTGCCCCGGCAGCGCCGGCTGAAACAAGCTCCATCCTCGACGCCGCCGCCCTGCAAAACCTGCGCGCCATGCGGCGTCCCGGCCGTCCGGACGTCCTGGGCCGCATCATCGACCTGTTCTACAGCGATGCCCCGCGCCTGCTGGGCCAGCTGGAAGTGGCGGCCGAGGCCAGCGACGCCGCGGCGCTGCAGCTGGCCGCGCACACGCTCAAGTCCAGCTGCGCCAACGTGGGCGCGCTGGGCCTGTCGGCCACCTGCCGTGAAATCGAACAATATGCGCGCGGCAATGACGTCGGCAGCGCGCTGCACCATATCCGCGGCATCCAGCAAGAACTCGACCGTGTCCTCGCCGCCCTGGCCATTGAGAAGGAAGCCATATGAATACCGCACAAGCCCCGCAAGCACTGGTCCTGGTGGTCGATGACGACACCATGACGCGCATCCTGGTGACGGAAGCGCTGGAGCCGGAAGGCTTCCGCATCGAGGAAGCGGCCAGCGGCCTGGAAGCGCTGGCCGCCTTCCAGCGCGGCGTGCCCGACCTGATCCTGCTCGACGTCGCCATGCCCGGCATGAGCGGCTTCGAATGCTGCGCGCAGCTGCGCCGGCTGCCCGGCGGCGCGCACGTGCCCATCGTCGTACTGACCGGCAACGATGACGATGACTCCATCAAGCAGGCGCTGGAAGCGGGTGCCAGCGATTTCATCTCCAAGCCGATGCAATGGCGGCTGCTGGCGCACCGCTTGCGCTACCTGCTGCGGGCCAGCAGCGCGCTCACCGAGCTGAGCCGCATCCAGGATAGCCTCAGCCACGCGCAGGCGCTGGCCCGCCTCGGCAACTGGGAATACCGGGGCACCGGCGGCGACGGCTACTGGTCGCCGGAACTGCTGCGCATCCTGGGGCTGGACGCCGATTCCGGCCCCACCAGCTTCGACCGTCTGCTGCAATGCCTGCCCGAAGACCAGCGGCCCCTGCTGCTCGAAGCCTTCATGGAACTGCATGCCAACGGCACCAGCTACAGCCTGGAGCACAAGGTGCTGCAGCCCGATGGCGGCGAGTGCATCGTCTTTCACCAGGCCGAGGCCGTGCGCGAAGGAGGCGAAGTGCAGCTGATGCGCGGTACCGTGCAGGACATCACGGAACGCAAGCTGCAGGAATTGCGCATCGAATACCTGGCCAACCACGATGCGCTGACGGACTTGCCCAACCGCCAGTTGCTGAACGACCGCATCGGCCAGGCCATCGCCCATGCCCGCCGCACCCGTTTGCACCTGGCGACCCTGATGCTGGACCTCGACCGTTTCAAGTTCGTCAACGACAGCTATGGCCACCCGGTGGGCGATGCGCTGCTGCAGGAAGTGGCCCGCCGGCTGAAGCTGGCCGTGCGCGAAGGCGATACCGTGGCCCGCCAGGGCGGCGACGAGTTCGTCATCCTGCTGACGGACTTGCCCGACATCGAGACGGCCGAAGAAATCGTGAAAAAAATACTCGAGGTGTTCACCGAGCCCTTCTTGCTGGGCGAGCATACCTTGCACGTCAGCACCAGTATCGGCGCCAGCGTCTTTCCCTCCGACGGCGACAGCGCCGACATGCTGCTCAAGACGGCCGACGCGGCCCTCTACAGCGCCAAGGACAAGGGCCGCAACGGCTACCAGTTCTACAACCACAAGATGGGTGTGCTGGTGGAAGAGCGGGCCGAAATCGAACATGCGCTGCACCAGGCGCTGGCGCTGGGCGAGCTGGAATTGCATTACCAGCCCAAGGTCGACCTCACCAGCGGCAAGATCTACGGCATGGAAGCGCTGCTGCGCTGGCGCCGCGACGGCATCGGGCTGGTGCCGCCGGACCGCTTCATTCCCCTGGCCGAGGAAACGGGCATGATCGTACCCATCGGCGAATGGGTGCTGCGCACGGCTTGCGCGCAGCTGGGCGTCTGGCATGCCTACGGCTTTACGCATCTGACGATGGCCGTCAACGTGTCGGCACGCCAGTTCCGCCAGGCCGACATGCCGCAACTGGTGCGCGAAGTGCTGGCCGACAGCGGCGTGCCGGCCCACTGCCTGGAACTGGAGCTGACGGAGAGCGTGCTGATGCAGAACCGGGACCTGGTGGTGCGGGCGCTGGAACAGTTGAAGGAAATCGGCGTCATCCTGTCGCTGGACGATTTCGGCACCGGCTATTCCAGCCTGTCCTACCTCAAGCAATTCCCCATCGACGTGGTCAAGATCGACCAGTCGTTCATCCGCGACGTGACCGACAGCGTGGATGGCGCTTCGCTGACCCGCTCCATCATCGCCATGGCCAAGTCCCTGCACATGACCACGGTGGCCGAAGGCGTGGAAACGGAGGGTCAATTGGGGTTTCTCAATACCAACCGCTGCGACGCCATGCAAGGCTATTACTTCAGCCGCCCGCTGCCCGGCGCCGAGATGGACCTGATGTTGCATGCAGGCACTCATTTGCCGCCCGACAACTGCCATGCCGAAGCGCCCCAGCGCGTGCTGCTGCTGGTGGACGACGAGGAGCATATCCTGTCCGCCCTGCGCCGCTCGCTGCGCAAGGAAGGCTACCAGATACTCAGCACCACCAAGCCGCAGGAAGCGCTGGAACTGGTCGCCTCCCATGCGGTGGGCGTGATCCTCACGGATGCGCGCATGCCGGGCATGTCCGGCAACGAACTATTGCGCCGCATCAAGGGCATCTATCCGGAAATCGTGCGCGTGATGCTGTCCGGCTACCCTGAGCTGCATTCGGTCACGGCCGCGATCAACGAAGGCTCGGTGTACAAGTTCATCACCAAGCCGTGGGACGAAACCCTGCTGAAGGACCACTTGCTGGAAGCCTTCCAGCGCTTCGAATCGGGCGTGCAACGGCCGCCGCGGGGCCCCCATGGCATCGAGATCAGCAACCGCGCCGCCTAGCGCGCCACCAGGAGCCATCATGCAGGAGCAGCTGTTCTTCGAAGGCTTGCGCGCCCTGGCCGAAGCCGCCTTTCCCAAGCATTGCGCCTGCTGCGGGCGCGTCTTCGCCACGGCGGACGAGTTCATTTTGCAGACGCAGGCGATGCGCAAGGATGTCTCCGGGCTGAAGCAAAGTTTCGATGACAACAACGTCGCCATCGTCGAGGTCTACCGCAATTGCCTGTGCGGCTCGACCCTGATGGATTTCTTTTCGGACCGCCGCGACACTTCCGAGGCATCGCTGCAGCGGCGCCAGCTGTTTGAACGGCTATTGCCGCTATTGCAAGAAAAAGGCATGGAGCGGGCCGCGGCGCGCAACTATCTGCTGCAAGTCGTGCGCGGCCAGTTGCCATAACGGCGGTGCTTGCATATATGATGCCGCCTGCACACACAAACAGCGAAAGGCAGGCGGCGGAGAATGACAACGATCACTGGGCGATTGCAGGAAGCGGGCTTCGATGCGGCACAGGCCGCTGCCCTGGCGCAGGATATTGAACAGAAGAAATATGGTCCCTTGCTGCAGCAGTTGCTGCTGCGCGGCCTGTGGGCCGATGTCGTCGATGACAGCTTGCCGCGGCCCCAGTGGCTGGAACGCTGGCGCGCGCTGGGCGAGTCGGGCTTTCCCTTCATCAACGCCCCTGCCCTGCAGCGTCTGCTGGACGCGGGTGTCGACGTGCACGACCTGACGGACGTCGTGCGATCCGCGCAGGTGTTGACTATCTACAATATCGCCCAGCTGATCGACGAACCCTGCCGCGACCTGGGCTACGACCTGGAAGAAACGCCCGACCTGGCGCTGGCGGCCGTCGATGACGGCGGCGCCCTGCACCGTTACGGCAGCCTGCACGACGCGCTGGAAGAACTCGACCCGGCGGGCCGCCACGGCCAGCCCCGCACGCTGGAACTGCGCCAGTTCGGCGGCTTGCCGGCAGCGCAGCAGGAAGAACTCCGGGACTTGCTGGCGAAAAAAGCCTGGTCGCAGGCGGCCGTCCTGTGGAAGCGCGCCGTGGGCGGCGAGCTGGCGCACTGCCTGGCGGCTATGCGGCAGCTGGCGCCGCAGCTGTAGCAGCCTCTTACCAGTAGCCGAGCACCTTCCACCAGGTCGTGCCGACGACGGCAAAGATCAGCAGTTCCACCACGCACATGATGAAGCCAACCCGCCACCAGTTGCCCATCGTCACGAAGCCGCTGCCGAAGATGATGGGCGAGGTGCCCGTCGCATAGTGGGTCAGGGTCATCATGATGGCCGAGCCGGCCGTCATCATCAGCATGAACGGCACGTGGTATTCGGCCGGGATCAGGTGCAGGCCCACCGTCAGGAAGGCCAGCAGCATGGCGCTGATGTGGGCCGTCGTGCTGGCAAAGAAGTAATGCGAAAAGACAAACACCAGCACCAGGACACCGGCAATCGGCAGCCAGTCCATGCCGCTGGCAACAATCGCTGCCTTCATGCCGGCCGAAAACCAGGCGATCACGCCCGTCTTGTTCAATTGCTCCGCCATCATGACGAGCGCGCCGAACCACACGAGAGTATCCCAGGCGCTCTTTTCCGACAGCACGTCGTCCCAGTCGATGGTGCCCGTGATGATCAGCACGAACAAGCCGACAAAGGCGACCACCGTCGCATCGAGCGAAAACGCGGGGCCGAACAGCATGGCCGGTACGTTCGCCCACAGCAACAGCAACAGGCCGAAAGTGCCCAGCATGACTTTTTCCGACGGCGACAGCGGGCCCATGCCTTTCAGCTCCGCCTTGGCGTAGGTGACGGCGTCCGGTGTGGCCTTCAGCTCCGGCGGCGACAGCCAATAGATAATCAGGGGCATCACCAGCAGGCAGACCAGGCCCGGCAGCAGCATGCACAGGGCCCAGGTGGTCCACGTCAGGTGGAAACTCTGGCCGCTGGCCTTGGCCACGAAATCGACCACCAGCGGGTTGGGCGCCGTGGCCGTGAGGAACATGGCCGAGGTGATCGGGTTGGCGTGGTAGTTGACGAGGGCCAGATACGTGCCCACCTTCTTTTCCGTGCCCTTGGCCGGGTCCGAATCGAAGGCGTTGGCGATCGATTTCATGACGGGGTGGACGATGCCGCCGCCGCGTGCCGTGTTACTGGGCGTAAATGGCGCCAGCACCAGTTCGCAGATCGCCAGGCCATAGCCGATGCCCATGGTGCGCTTGCCCAGCAGCGAGATGAACAGCAGCCCGATGCGGCTGCCCAATCCCGTCTTCTTCAGCCCGCGCGATATCAGAATCGCCACGACGATCAGCCAGATCAATGGATTCGAGAAACTGCTGAGCGCATCCGTGATGGCGCCCTTGGACGAGGTCGACGTCACTTGTGACAAAGAAACAATGACGATGGCCATCATGGCCATCACGCCGATCGGCATGACTTTTAATATGATCGCCAGAATCGTGGTGAGGAAGATCGCCACCAGGCCCCAGGCCTTGGGCGTCAAGCCTTCTGGTGCCGGCAGCAATAGCATGCCAACAAGCAAGGCGGTGCAGATCAGGGCGGGAACGAGGCGGAATGGGACGGCTTCCTTGAAATGCAGGAACAGGTCGCGCACTGTTTTATACATCATGATTTCCTTTTGCTGGACAGGCATCCGGGCGGGCAATCGCGCCCGCACAGATTGTGATAATTCTTTTTAGCAACATCATACAAGCTCATACGCCAGTGCCCTGCTCCATTACGCCCGCACGCGCCTGGAAATTCCGGAATCGTTGACTTGAGCGCTATCACAGGAGAAGAAAATATTGCTGGCAAGTGACAATGGGTGACTTTTTTGTCAATTTTCCTCTGTATCGTTCCCCGTAGCTGCCGCCAGATGTGCCACCAGGATTACCAACCTTTTAAGGGGAAAACTTGATGAATAGCACGGAACAGTACTCGATCCACCCGTCCATCGGCATTGCCCGCGTGGGCAACAGCCATGATTCGTTTTACCTGGCGCCGGAGACGATCGGCGGGCTGCCGATCGAAGCGGACGGCAATAACGATCCCGTGCTGGCCAATGGCAAACCGGTCCACGTTGCCCAATTCAAGGATGCGGCCGGCCGCGTGCGGCGCCAGGCAGCCAGTTTCCGCATCTACAAGTCCGTGGCCGGACGTCCCGGCGAAAAAGTCCTGGTCGACCTGCAAGACCCGAGCATTGCCAAGATCGAGTGGACAGTGCACGTGGCCAACAAGAAGGCGGCCTGGTGGAACTTCATTCCCCTGCTGGGCGACTTGATGTTTGGCCCATACAACAGCTATGAAACCTGGGAAAATACGCCGCCCGCCTGGAACCTCACGCCCACGTCCTGGACCAATTTGCGCAACGGCGATGTCACGGACCCGGCGGCACGGCAAAAACTGATCGTCGATCCGGGACCGCGCACGCTCGACGCGCCGCTGGGCAAGGCCCATTTCGACAAGGATGGCGCCGGCGCGTACAAGCACGTGTCCTTCCCCGATCCGCAGGGGATCACGCAAGGCTATCCGGTGCGCACCCTGGGCGAAATGCGCACGGATTCGCGCGGCAACCTGCTGGTGATCGGCGCCTATGGCCGCGCCGGCGGCTCCGAAAGCATCACAGGCTTCGGCGGCGGCGATACGTGGAATGACGACGTGGGCGACGGCCCCGTCAGCGCGACCATCCATTTCAAGGATGGCAGCACGCCCGTCGTGCTCAAAGCCTGGGTGGTCATCGGTTCGCCGAAGTTCGCGCCCGAACTGGTGAATATTTCCACCTGGGATGATGTCGTGGCCGACATGGCCATCAAATACAAGAATGCGCTGCCCGAAGCCTACGACGCGGCCCGCTGGAGCGCCAGCGATGGCTGGAACCCCGACTATGTCGTCAATTACGCGCAGGATATCCAGCCATTTCTCGCAAGGATAGGCGATTACCAGTGGGTGGCGACGGTGCCGTCGATGACGGCCTTCATCCGCCCCGCCTTCGACGTGGCCGATGCCTCGGAAGCGAACCGGCCCCAGCGGGAAAAATTCCTCAGTTATTTCCGCAAGCCATCGGCCATCCGGCCCGGGACCAACGAACAGGTGCCGGGATTCACGGGAGGCCAGGGCGGACAATTGTTCAGCGCCGCCACCACGGACAATCCCGGCGCCGGCATTCCCCTGGTGCCCCTGAATTCGGGCAGCAATTCCGTGCGCAACAACGTCATCAGCAAGTTTTCGGTATTGACGGATACGCAATATTTTGCCTTGCAGCAATGGGCGGCCGGCAAATTCTCGCCGGAAGCGCCGGGCCTGGCCTTGCCGGGCATCGACCCGCTCGACCACGCGACCATCGGCAATTGCGTGGGCGAACCGATGTGCCCCGGCATC
Organism: Janthinobacterium sp. GW822-FHT07A03; assembly: GCF_058798815.1. Taxonomy (NCBI): domain Bacteria; kingdom Pseudomonadati; phylum Pseudomonadota; class Betaproteobacteria; order Burkholderiales; family Oxalobacteraceae; genus Janthinobacterium; species Janthinobacterium sp. GW822-FHT07A03. The sequence goes on from NZ_JBXAKW010000006.1 coordinate 101,377, forward strand.
GAAGTGACGTGGAGCGTGCGCAATCCCGTCATCTATGAAAAACCGTACGCCATCCTGCACCGCGTGGATGCCGACTACGCGAAAAACGGCCTGTCGCCGGGCCGCGACGAGTGCGAACCGCTGGACTGGAACCATCCGACCGTCGGCACCGGCTGCGAACCGGGCGACCTGACCAAGCGCATGGCGATTCCATGGCAGGCCGATTTCTATGACTGCTCCGTGCAGATGATCAACTTCGACAATCCGGACATCGTCAAGAATCCCGACTCGCTCATTCCCGTGCCGCCCACCTACTACGCCTACTGGTGGCCGCCGCAAAGCCCGTGGAACGTGATCAACGGCGCCACCACCAAGGAAGAACAGGCGCTCGCCGGCGTGCCGGCCGGCATGCAGGTGATGTACAGCCGCGGCATGAACAGTTTTTCGCAGATGATCAGCTCCTGGCACTATCTGGGTTTCATCGTGAACCAGAACGAGGATGCCGAATCGGGCCGCCAATACCCGTACTTTGTGGAAAAGGAGCGCAATCACGCGAAATTCATGGCAGCCAGCGTCGGGGTCGGCAATGCCAGCAGTTTCGTCACGGGCGACGATGCCAACTACCTGCCCGCCTGGTTCCTCAAGGACGAGGATCCGCAGACGGCGCCCGAGAAGGCCTCGCAGCTGTTTGCCAGCGGCGGCGCGCAAGTGGCGCTGCATGACACGCCGAAGAAAATCATGCCGGCCAACCGGCGCCGGTTTTCCCATTGAGCATGCCGATGAGCGTGCCGTCATCGCGCGGCTATGACGTGGCCATTGTCGGCGGCGGTGCCGCCGGCACGGCCGCCGCCCTGACCCTGGCCCGCTACACGGGCTTGCGCATCGTCTTGCTGGAAAAGCAGCTGTTCGACGATTACCGGGCCGGCGAAACGGTCTCGTCGTCCATCTTCTCGATGCTCGATTTTCTGGGCGTGGGCCGCGACCTGCTGGACGGCGCCCAGCTGCCCGCGTTTTCCCATGCGGCCGCGTGGGGCAGCGCGGAACTGGTGTCGCGCGACGCCGTCTTCAGCAGCCATGGCCACGGCTTGCACCTGGACCGCCGGCAGTATGACGCCATCCTGCTGGAGCAGGCGCGCCAGGCCGGCGTGGAGCTGTTGCGCCCCGCGCAACTGGTGCAGCTGGAACACGGCGACCCGTGGCGTTTGCGCGTGACGGCCGGCGGGCAGGAAGTGGCCCTGACGGCCCGCTACCTGATCGATTGCAGCGGCAAGCAGGCGGCCATCGTGCGCCAGCGCAAGCGCCCCATCCACACGGAAGACTCGCTGGTGGCGCTGTACGCCTATTATCAGTTGCAAGAACCGCAATTCCTGCCGCACCGCACCCTGGTGGAAACGACGCAGCACGGCTGGTATTACGCGGCGCCCCTGCCCGGCGACCGCGTGGCGCTGGCCTTCATCACGGATGCCGACATCCTCAAGCGCCTGCGCCTGAAGGAAGCGGCGCCCTGGCGCGACGCCGCCATGCGCACGCAGCACGTGCGCGATATCGTGCCGCGCCTGCCCGCGCCGGGCGCCCTGCGCCACTACGCCATCCACAGCCGGGTGGCCTCGCTGCCCGCCGACGAGAACTGGACGGCGGCGGGCGACGCGGCCGCCTGCTTCGATCCGATCTCCTCGCTGGGCATCGGCCAGGCCATGGCGTCCGGCATCCATGCGGCGCGGGTGGCGGAAGCCTGCCTGGCGGGCGACCGCGGCATGGCGGCGGGCTACCGGCGCAGCATCTTCGCCTCGTTTGAAACCTATCTGCAGATGCGGCGCGGCTTCTACGGCGCCGAACAGCGCTGGCAGGAGGCGCCATTCTGGCAGCGCCGGGCCGCGTCCTGATGCCGCTGGCGAAAAACTGAGCCAGGTCAAGAGTCCGCATGTCCACCGCCCGTTTCCGGGCGAATTCCAGCCCGAAATTACCATCCGCACTATAATGTTGGCACCGTGTGCGGCAGCATTGGCGGCGATAGACGGTAACAATTTCGTGTGGAGGCCGGTACAATAGCGTCTGGGCCTACACAGGGTTTCACTTTTGCCAGCAGTTGCCAGCAACTAACCATTTTTTTGACCAGCCAACAAACACTATGAGTTCGATGAATGAAGAGCGCGTATTAAGCGTGCACCACTGGACGGATACCCTGTTCTCCTTTACCACCACGCGCGACCCGTCGCTGCGTTTCTCGAATGGCCATTTCACCATGATCGGCCTGCGCGTCGATGGCAAGCCATTGCTGCGCGCCTACAGTATCGCCAGCGCCAATTACGAAGACCACCTGGAATTTTTCAGCATCAAGGTGCCGGGCGGCCCATTGACGTCGCGTTTGCAACACTTGCAAGTGGGCGACACCGTCATCGTCGGCCGCAAGCCGACCGGTACCCTGGTCTCCGACTACCTGCTGCCAGGCAAGCGCCTGTACATGCTGTCGACGGGCACGGGCCTGGCCCCTTTCCTCAGCATCGTGCGCGATCCGGACATCTACGAGCGCTTCGACCAGCTGATCCTCGTGCACGGCGTGCGCCAGGTCGACGAGCTGGCTTACCACGACTTGCTGGAAGAGCACCTGCCGAAGCATGAGTTCCTGGGCGAAATGGTCAGCGACAAGCTGCGCTACTACCCGACCGTGACCCGCGAAGACTTCCGCAACATGGGCCGCATCACGGAACTGATCGAGAACGGCAAGCTGGCCGAAGACCTGGGCGTGCCGGCGCTGAACCCTGCCGAAGACCGCGTCATGATCTGCGGCAGCTCGGAGATGCTGCGCGACCTGAAAGAAATGCTGGAAGCACGTGGCTTCAAGGAAGGCAATACCTCGACGCCTGGCGACTTCGTGGTCGAGCGCGCATTCGCCGAGAAGTAATCCAAAGCAAATCCGCAGCAAATTCAGGGGCCCGGCCCCGCCGCTTCCCGCGGCGGGCCGGGCCTTTTCATTGCCGGCTCAGCGGGCCAGCGCAGCCCCGCGCTGATACTGCAAGCCATTCATGAAGCGCTGCACGGGCGTAAAGGCGCTGCTGAGGATATCGTCATGCGCCGCGTAATAGCGCGTTTCGATCTTCAGCAAGCCCAGCACGGTCGCATCAAGCTTGTCCGTCTGATACGGCCGGCTTTCCAGCGCGGCGCGCGCGGCCGTCGACTGCGGCGCTTGCTGGTTGTTCCAGATCAACATGGGAATTTCATAGCCGCTCTTGTCCGACGCGGAATGGCCCGCGTGATTGCGGCTGTAGCCCACCTCCTGCCCATGGTCGGAGACGAACAGCAGCGAGGCGGCGCGGCCGGTCTTGGCTTGCTCCGCCATGCGGATCAGGGTGCCCAGCACGTAATCGCCGTAGCGGATGGCGTTGTCGTACTCGTCGCGCTGGTTGCGTATCCAGCTGGACCTGCCCTGGCTGGCCATCTGCGCGCTGACGGCGTCATGCGCCCGGTCGAAATGGGCGAAGCGGCGGGGATAGCGCATGTCATAGCTGGGATGCGCGCCCAGCAGGTGCACGACGATGAGCTTTTTCGGCGCCGCGTCGCGCAGCGCATGGGCGAACGGCTGGAACAGGTTGCCGTCAAAATTGTTTTCGCCGCGGCCAGTGCCGTAATTGATGAAATCGCTTTCGTCGGCCTCGCCCGCCAGCAGCCCGATCCAGCCGTCGTTGCGCGTCTGGTTCGAGACCCAGAACGTCTTGTAGCCGGCCGCCTCGGCCAGCATCAGCAGATTCGGCTTGGCCATCCACGCATCGGGGTTGCCGATATCGGCCGGCGTGAGCATGGTCATCATCGATTCCACCGTGCTGGACGCGGGCGAAATCACGTCATTGAATACCAGCAGCTTAGCCCGCATGGCGTCGAGCTGGGGCGTGGTGGCGCGCGGGTAGCCATACAGCGACATCGAGGCGCGGTTGGTGCTCTCGCCGATCACCAGGATGACGGTGCGCGCCTCCTCGCCCGCATAGCGCACATTCCAGTCGCGCGGCGCGGCCATGGCCGCCGTCAGCGCGTGCTGCATCGATTTCATCGCATCCAGCTGCGCGCTGTACTGCTGGTAGCGCAGCGGCCAGAACAGGGCCGGATTTTCACGCCGCATGGTGGTGTTGACGTGCAACAGCACGAGAAACACGGCCATGCCGGCGGCAAAGGCTTTGTGCGGCAGGCCCGGCGCGCTGCTGGCGCGCGCGCCCTGCCAGCGCAGCAGCTGGCGGTCGGCCAGCAGCACGGCCGCCGTCACGAGCACGAACCAGCCGGCCGATTGCGCCAGGGCGACGCTGTTGTGCAGGAAGAATTCTCCCGTTTCCGCTTGATCTGTCGCAAACATGGCCTGTAAAACGGCATTGGGATTCGGCCGCATGCCAAAATAGCCACGCAAAAAGCCCTTGATGGCGGCATCGAGGTAAAACAGGGGCACGACGACGCGCACCAGCACGCTGATCGCGCCGGCGCCGGTATTGCCACGCCACGCGTGCAGCACGCCGCCCACGCCCAGCAGGAAGGCCGCCAGCAAGACGCTCAATTTCAGGCATTCGTTCGCGCTTAACTGATCGAAGAGGAAGAACAGCAACAGGCCAGCAATGCTGAACAGGACACGGCAAAACAGAATCAGCATGGAGGCGATAGAGAGTAAGCATTGAACAGGGGCAAGCCCGCGCGAACGGGCCAGCGATTGTAGCGTAGTCCCTTGCAACTTGTACCATCATTTCATGTGCGCTCCTGACAGAAATTGTCAGTGCTTTTCGTTATGCTTTCGTCACCAGCAGGCCAGCCAGCCTGTACCATTGATATCTCCACCTGCGACAGGACTTTTCATGACACGTGCCATCACCATACTGACCGAGAACTTTGCCGATTGGGAAACCGCCCTGATCAACTCCACGGCGCGCCTGTACTACGGCTTCTACACGCAGTTCGCCACGCCGGGCGGCTTGCCCGTCACCTCGTCCGGCGGCATGCTGGTCACGCCGCAACTGGCGCTGGAAGCCATTTCACTCGAGGAACTCGATTTGCTGATGGTGTGCGGCGGCAGCCACTGGCAAAGCGGCAAGGCGCCCGACCTGGGCCCCCTGCTGCGCGCGGCGCGCGACAAGGGCGTGGTGCTGGCCGGTATCTGCGACGGCACGCGCGTGCTGGCGCAGGCGGGCGTGCTCGACACCGTGCGCCATACGTCCAACAGTGCGGACAACCTGACCGATACCGGCTATGCGGGCGCCGCCCTGTACCAGGACGTACCGTGGGCCGTGGCCGACCAGCGCGTCGTCACGGCACCGGGCACGGCGCCCGTCACCTTCACCAAGGAAGTCTTGCGCGCCCTGGGCATTCACGACGACAACCTGACGGCCTACCTGGCCATGCACGGCGCCGAGCACGGCCAGGCCGCGGCAGCGCGCTAATCGGCGGCCAGCACGCGCAAACGCGCCACGGCGTGCGTGTTGCCCGGGTCCAGCTCCAGCGAACGCCGGTAATGCGTGACGGCCAGCGCCGTGGCGCCATCGGCCTCGTACGCTTCGGCCAGGCTGTCGTGGCCATTCGCCCCTTGCGGGTACAGCTGCACGCCCAGCTGGAAGACGGCGACCGCCTGTTTCGGCTGTTGCCGGCCCAGCAGGCGGTAGCCCCAGGCATTCAGGTCGCCTTCGGCGGGTTCAGGCAATCCATGCTGGCGCCGGATGGCGGCCAGTTTCTGTTCCAGCCCTTCAAAGCCCGTGCTGGCCGCCTTGTTGCGCAATAAATGCGCGGCATACGCGCCGCCGCGCTGCTGGCGCAGGGCGGGAAGGTAAAAGCCGGCGACGGTGTCGATCAGCTGCTCCGGCTGGCCGCCGGCCAGGTTGCTGAGGATAATGACGGCCAGGCCATCGTCGGGATACACATAGAAGGCCGAGCGGCCGCCGCCGATGCCGGCCACGGCGCGGTGGCCATCGCGGCCGATGGTGGGCCAGCCCAGCGCCCACGGCGCGGGCTTGCCGTCGTTCAAGCTGGTCGGCTGCCACAGCCGTTCCACTGTGGCGGGCGCCAGCAAGCGTCCCGACTGCAGCGCGATGAGCCAGTTGACCAGTTCGCCCGCATTGCTGTTGATGCCGGCCCCGGCGCGCATGAAGACGGGAAAGTCCTCGATCACGTTGCGGTAACCGTTGCCGCCCCGGTCCAGCACGTAGGAACTGGCCTTGCCCACGACCACGTCCTTCGCGTCGCCAAAGCCGCTGTGCGGCATGCCGGCCACGTCGAACTGCCGGCGCTGGATGAAGCTGGTAAAGGGCTGGCCGCTCTGGCGCTCGATCAATTGCGCCAGCAACACGTAATTGGTCTGGTTGTAGCGGTAGCGCTGGCCTGGCGGGGCTTCCACGGCCAGCGCCTGCACGGCCGTCCACGCCGCAGCGGCATCGTCCGGTTGCGGCCCCACCAGCTTGCCGCTGCGCTGGTCCAGCACGTCGGGCAAGCCCGAGGTATGGTTGAGCAATTGAGTTACCGTCACGGCTTGCCAGGCTACAGGCAGCCCCGTCAGGTACTGGCCGATGGGCGCGGCCAGGTCGATCTTGCCCTCTTGCACCAGCTGCATCACGGCCACGCCCGCAAACGCCTTGGTGGCCGAATTGATGGAAAACAGGCTGGCATCCGTCACCGGCACCTGGTATTGCAGGCTGGCCAGGCCGAAATTGCGCTTCAGCACGACCTTGCCACCCTGGATCACGGCCAGTTGCAGCCCGGGAATCTGGCGCTCCTGCATTTCGCTGCGCACAAAGGCGGCAATTTCCTGTTCCGCGCGCGATGCCTGCGATGGGTTGGCGGGGGCGGCAATGGCGATCGAGGTGAAGGGAGCTGCCACGGCGGCAAGCGCCATGACGAGCAGGACGGACGGGAGGCGTGGCTTCAAGATGCGGCTTTCGACAGTTGAAAACGGAAGCGCAGCATCCCATACCTATTTGTCAACGTCAACGACAATCTTGCCGACTAGAAAGTTACTCTTCCAGCCACACATCTTCATACCCTTGCCGGTCGAGGATGAACTTGGCGCCGCTGGGCAAGGCCAGGTAATCGACCACTTGCGGCAGCATCTCGTGCAGGTGTTCCGCGTGCAGGGGCTGGTAAAAGCCGCTGGCATCGTCGTGTTCGCCGCAGTGGATGAACCAGCTGATGGTGCCGTTTTCCGGCAGCACGATGCGCGTGCCATAGATGGGCGATTGTTCGAGGCTGCCGATGGCCAGGGCCACCATGGCTTCCGGCGCCTGGGCGGGCATGCCGTATTTGTCGCAGATGCGCTGCTGGTCTTCGTTGATCTGTTCGTTCATCAGCTCGTTCATGGCGTCCTCAGGATCCGATGTATTTGTAAGTCAGCCGCAATGCGCCGTCGTGGCCCGCCACTTCCAGGTGCAAGATCGCTTCGCCCGGCTTGCCGTCGGCCAGCAGCAGGCATTCCAGGCCCAGCGGGCCGGCGTCGGTGGCGTACACGTCGACGGGCGGACGGCCGCCCTTGCCTGGCACAAAGGCTTGCGCCAGGGGCGCCAGCGACAGGCGCTGCTGCGCGGCAAAATAACTGTCCAGCATGTCGCAGATTTCCCCGGCCAGCGCCGGCGACATGGCCCACTCGCGTTGCAGCGCAACAGGATCGCGTAAATCGAGGGTCCCGACGAACGCGGTGGCCAGCGCATGCGCCTGCCGCCGCTGGCTGTCGCTCACTGCTGCTGCCATGGCCTGCCTCCCTTGCGAAAAGGCGACATTATAGTGCGTGATGTGCCGCATGCGCGTCCGGCTTGCCGATATCGAGCGCCTACACGCCGCGCCATACTGCGGCGCAATAATATCGCCCCCTGCGCATTTAAATCACTGCCATTATTATCGATGGCACGGAAATAATAAACACGGCCGCGTGATATTTGGTGAGTATTGCGTGAATATCAGCGCCCGTACGATTCAATTTCAAGTTGACGCCTATTTATTCCGGCGCTAATATCGGATGGCCATATACCATGGCATACAGCGCAAGCAGTACTTAACCATCACAAGAGGATAGTACAATGCAAAAACAGAACCAACCAAAATTGTTCGCGTTTAAACTGGCTGAAAAACAGGTAGAAAAACAAACGGCGCCCGCCACTGCCTGGAAAGTGCGCGACGGCGTCGCCGTGGCCGGCTGCACGGCCGTCGGCACCAATGACCAATACCGCGATTCCTCGCGCTTCCAGCCGAACGATGGCGGCCAGTACTGCTGATCACGGCATCGCGGCATCGCGGCATAACCTCGCCGCAGGCGGGGTTATATTGAATTCCCTTCCGGGTCCCTTTTGATTCGTCTGCCGGGCGTGCGGAGCAGTGCATGCTTGCGCGGAGTGCAGCGGCATTCGATCAGGCGAATACGCACGATTCACCTCACCTCGCCTGGCCAACAAGCGGTGCTGCCGCTTTTTCCTGCCCGACATATTAATATCAGGCTATTTCAACCATATATGATTCATGGGTTGACGCATTATTTTTTTAAACTTAATATTTAAAAGCCGAATCACCGGCAAATGACAAAGCAGTACTTAACCATTACAAAAGGATAGTACGATGCAAAATCAAACCAAGCTGTTCGCTTTCAAACTGGCGGAAAAAGAAGTCAAAAAAGAAGACAAGCAGCCATGGCAGGTGCGCGACGGTGTCGCCACGGCAGGCTGCACCTATTATGGCGACCCTGAAGATTACAACCTGCGTGATAGTTCGCGTTTCGCGCCCAACGATACCGGCATCTATTGCTGACCTTCGCCGCGCCATCAATACGGCGCTGAGCGGAGTTTTCATACCATCCCATATATTCAAATTGGCGCCAATTGCAGCCCGGCTTGCCGTGCGCTCGCAATGAATACGCGGGATATAACCCTCACAATAGGACAGAATCATGCACAAGCAAAAAGAAACCAGGCTGTTCGCCTTCAAACTGGCGGAAAAGAAGGAACAGGAAAAACCTGTCCGTCCCGCGCCCTGGAAAGTACGCGACGGCGTCGCCGTGGCCGGCTGCACGGCCGTCGACAGCGACGAGCAATACCGCTATTCGCGTATGGGTTCCAGTGACGGCGGAGAGTTTTGCTGATACTAACGGCCAGCTGAAAGCCTTGCCATGGCAAGGCTTTTTATTTTCTTTCGCCGCAGGGCCCTGAATGCATAAACAGATTTTAATTGTCAGCCATAGCGGCGACCTGCACGCCGACCTGGTCGCATCGATTCTTGCCGACCGCGGCCACGCCCCCATGCGCATCGATCTCGACGCCTTTCCCCGCGATTACCAGCTATGCCAGCGCCTGCTGGGCGGCCAGGCCAGCGCGCGGCTGCGCCGCCTGCCCGACGGCGACTGGCTGGACCTGCGCCAGGTAGGCGCCGTCTGGCTGCGCAAGGCGGCCGAATACGCGTATGCCAGCGGCGACCTGACACAGCAAGAGCGCGCCTACGCGCGGCTGGAAACGGAACAGGCCATCTTCAGCGTGCTGTACACGCTCGATTGCTACTGGCTCAGCCATCCGCTGGCCCTGCGCGGCGCGCAATGGAAGGGCGAACAGCTGGAACGGGCCGCGCGCATGGGCTTTCGCGTGCCCGCCACCCTGATCAGCAACGTGCCCGACGACGTGCGCGCTTTCCGCGCCGCCGTCGGCGGACCCATCATTTTCAAGAGCATGTCCACGCCCACCCTGGCGGCCGAAACGGTCGAGGATGCAGACAGAGTCAGCGGCGGCATCGGCACCACCGTCGTCGACGACGCCATGCTCGACAGCCTGGACGCCGTCAGTGAGCTGAGCTGCCAGTTCCAGGAATATATCGCCAAACAATACGAACTACGGATCACCGTGATCGGCAAGCAGCTGTTTGCCGCCCGCCTGTATTCGCAGGACGATGCGCGCACGGCCATCGATTCGCGCGACATGTCGGCGCCCATCCGCTATGAGGCGGCCACCTTGCCGGACGACATACATCAGCGCTGCCTCGCTTTCGTGCACAGCTATGGTCTCGAGTATGGCGCGCTGGACCTGATCGTCACGCCCGAGGGCGAATATGTTTTCCTGGAAAACAATCCTGTCGGGCAATTTTTATATGTGCAACAACTGGTGCCCGCCCTGCCCCTGCTGGAAAGCGTGGCAGACAAACTGATCGAAGGAGCGCTATGCCGCAGCCAGACCTGAACTTGCTGCCGGCGCAGCTGCGCGCACTGGAGCAGGCGCGCGACAGCCGCGCCATCGTCCTGGCCGCTTCGCACCTGGACATGGAACTGCTGCCCGCCCTGTATGAGTTGTGCCAGGGCATCGGCCCCGTGGCGCGCCTCGACGTGGTGCTGCACGGACGGGGCGGCATCGTCAACGCGGCGCGCCGCATCGCCCTGCTGCTGCGCCAGCATGCGCGCCACCTGAGCTTTATCGTGCCCTTCCACTGCCAGTCGGCCGCCACCCTGCTGGCCCTGGGCGCCGACGAAATCATCGCCGGCGACCTGGCCCTGTTCTCGCCCATCGACCCGCAGCTCGACGGCGTGGACGGCGGCGCCTTTTCCAGCCTGGACATCAAGGTCTTCGGCGACATGGCGCAGCAGTGGTTCGGCGTGGATGCCGGCGAAGCGCGCCAGCAATCCTTGTCCCTGCTGTGCGGTAGCATCTTCCCGCCGTCCCTGACGGCCTTTTACCGCACCACGCTGGAACTGGCGCAGATCGGCGAGGAATTGCTGGCGTGGCAATTGCCCGATGCCACGCAAGAGGCGCGGCGCGCCATCGTCGCCCAGCTGGTCACAGGTTATCACTCGCATAACTATGCGCTGACGCGCGAAGAGCTGGCCGGCCTGGGCCTGAACATGACACGCGATGCCCAGGCTGAACGGCTGGGCTGGGCCATCTCGACCCAGTTGCAGGCGCACATAGGCGGCGCCCTGCGTAGCGCGCCCGACGAGCCGTGGAATGACGCCCTGCTCGCCTCGCGCGACGGCGTGCAGCTGCGGCGCCAGCGTCCGGGCGGCTTCGCGCCCGTGTGGCGCATGGCAGCGGAGCCAGCATGCTGACGCCGCTTTTGGCGCCGGCCCTGGCGGCCTTGCTGTCCGCTACGGCACGCAATTGCATCGCCCTGTTGCTGCTGACGGCCGGCGTGGGCAAGCTGCGCGGCTACGCGGACTTTCGCGGCAACCTGTCCACCTCGTTCGGCTTGCCGCCCGCCGCCGCCGCCCTTGCCGCGCCCGCCCTGGTGGCGGTCGAACTGCTGCTGGCCGGCTGGCTGCTGACCGGCGGCACCGACGCGCCCATGCTGCTGGCGCTCATGCTGCTGGGCCTACTCACGGCCGTCCTGGCCTACCGCTATTTCACGCTCAGCGTGGTGCGCTGCAGCTGCTTCGGCGAGGCGGCGCGGCCCGTGTCGCACTACGACCTGCTGCGCAATGCGCTGGTGCTCGCCATCAACGGCGCCTACTTTGCGCTGGCGCCAGAGGCGGCCCTGCCCGTGGCCACCAGCGTGCTGGCCGCCGGCTTGGCGTCCATCGTCTGCGTGGCCGCCATTTCCCTGCACGACATCGCCACTGTGGCAAGGGCGCACTGATGGATGACACGACCCTGCAACTGGTGCTGGCGGCGCTGGCGTTTGCCCTCGCCGGCAATGTCTGGCTGAGCCTGGCCGTGCTGCGCGCCAGCCGCCGCGAACGCATCGTGCCCGCGGCGCTGGCGCCGGGCGAGCCCCTGCCCGCCGTGCCAGCCCGCGCGCTGGCTGGCGGCGCGCCTTTTCAGCCGGGCGCCGGCGGCCAGGCGGCCGTGCTGCTGTTCCTCGCCAGCCGCTGCCCGAAATGCGCGGAAAAGCTGGCCGGCATCGAACGGCTGCTGCCGCTGGCGCGGGATGCGGGCCTGGCCGTGTGGCTGCTCAGCGAGGAAGCGCCGCGCCGCCTGCGCGCCTTCCTGCCCGACGGCCCCTTGCGGGCGGCGGCGGCACGCGTCAGCCTGCGCGACTACCGGCGCCTGAATCCGCTGATGAGCTCTCCATCCTATCTTTTTGTCAACCATGAGGGCATGCTCGAGGCGAGCGGCCTGATCGGCGACGAAGACTGGCTGGCCCTGGCGCAGCAGCTGGAACAGGAAGCACGCCCCGAGGAGCAGGCGGCATGAATGCCGCTCCCCACCTGGAACGCCTGCGCCTGCTGTACCCCGTGCGCTGGCGCATCGCCGCCGGCCTGCTGTGCATGGCACTTACCGTGGGCGCGCAGCTGGCCTTTCCGCAAGCCATCGCGTATTTCATCGACCACGTGGCGGAACTGACCCGGCGCGGCGTCACGCCGGGCATGGCGGCCGCCATGCTGGCCTTCAGCGTGCTGTATGCGCTGGCCTCGGCCGCCCGCTTCTACCTGCTGCAGTCGAGCGGCCACATGGTCGTCATGGGCGTGCGCCGGCGCCTGTTCGACGTGGTGATCAACCAGCCCATCGCCTTCTTCGACAAGCACCATGGCGGCGAGCTGAACAGTCGGCTCACGTCCGACGTGTCGGCCCTGCATGAAAGCCTGACCATCGGCGCGGCCAATGCCTTGCGCTCGCTGTGCGTGTTTTTGGGCGGCATCGCCATGCTGCTGCAGCTGTCACCCATGCTGAGCCTGCCGCTGGCCCTGTTCATTCCCATCAGCCTGTATTTCGGTAAGTTGTCTGGCAGCAACTACCGGTTGCGCGCGCGGGCCATTTCCGCCAGCCTGGCCGCCAGCGGCAAGGTGGCGCAGGAATATTTTGCCCATGCGCGCCTGGTGCAGGCGTTCAACCAGCAAGGCGGCGCCATGGCCCGCTATGCGCAAGCCATGCGGCAACTGCTGGAGGTGTCGCTGGCCGGCACGCGGCTGCTGGCCGTGTTCCAGGGCGCGCAGGGGCTGCTCGCCTTCGTGGCCCTGCTGACCACCCTGTGCTTCGGCGGCCATCTGATCGGCCAGGGCCAGCTGACGGTGGGCCAGCTGACGGCCTTCGTCATCTATGCCAGCATGGTGACGGACACGGCCGGCTCCATCAGCGAATTCTGGAACACCTGGATGCGCACCATGGGCTCGACCGACCGCATCTTCGAGATCCTGCGCAGCCACCGTCCCGTGCCCGAGGCGGCGCCGCAGCCGCCGCTGGCCGGCCATATCACGCTGCGCGATGTGCGCTTTTCCTACCCGGAACGGATGCAGGCGACGGCCCTCGACGGCGTCAGCCTGTCCATCCGGGCCGGGGAAAAGATCGCGCTGGTGGGCGCCTCGGGCGCGGGCAAGTCCACCATCGCCAGCCTGGTGCTGGGCCACTACCAGCCAGGGGCCGGCAGCCTGCTGTTCGACGGCATCGATGCGCGCGTGCTGGGCCTGGCGCAGCTGCGGCGCCAGATGGCCGTGGTGGAGCAGGAACCGGCCCTGTTTTCCGGCAGCATCGCGGACAATATCGCCTTTGCCGTGCCGGACCGCCAGGTGACGCGCGACGAAATGCTGGCGGCGGCGCGCCTGGCGCACGCGCACGACTTCATCGAGGCGTTTCCGGATGGCTACGACACCGTGGTGGGCGAACGGGGCGTGCAATTGTCCGGCGGACAGAAGCAGCGTATCGCGATTGCCCGCGCCATCCTGCGCACGCCGAAAATCCTGATTCTAGACGAAGCCACCAGCGCGCTCGACGCGGCCAGCGAACAGCTGGTGCAGCGCGCGCTCGATACGCTGATGCAAGGGCGCACCACCATCATCATCGCCCACCGCTTTTCCACCATCGTCAAGGCCGACCGCATCATCGTCATGGACAAGGGCCGGATTTGCCAGCAAGGCACGCACGCCGAGCTGCTGCGCGCGGGCGGCCAGTATGCGCGGCTGATGCAGCAGCAACTGTCGCAATTCCAGCAGTTGCATGACAGTACGGCAACCCTGTAGAGTGGGCACGATGAAAAAAACCTACCATGGCAGCTGCCACTGCGGCGCCGTGCGCTTTGCGGCCGAGATCGACCTGGCGGCCCCCAGCCTGCGCTGCAACTGCTCCTATTGCCTGAAGATCCGCTGCTGGGCCAGCCAGGTGCCGCCAGCGGCCTTCCGCCTGCTGGCCGGTGAAGGGGATTTGAGCGTATACCGCTTCGGCGCCGGCCGCGAACGCCACTATTTTTGCCGCCACTGCGGCGTACGGCCGTTCGGCTACGGCGATTCGCCCCGCAGCGGCCCGTTTGTCGGCATCGGCGTGAACTGCCTCGACGATGCGGCGGTGGCCGAGCTGGCCCGGGCGCCCGTCACCTTTGTCGATGGCTGGCATGACGACTGGGACACGCCGCCGCAGGAAACGCGACATCTGTAATCATGAAATTAAGAAATGGTTGTCAGCGACCACAGAGTTTTCCTACGTGGCGACAGGAAGTGTCCCTATGGTGAAGCCAGCGACAGGCCGGGAGAATGGCCTCAACGGTGCAAGGCAGCACCGGATGTCAGGCAGGAACATCCGTGACGGGATGACCACCCATAGCGTATCAACCATAGAGGAAACCACCATGACTTCGAACAGCAACGACAAAACCGGTAGCCAATCGGACAAGCAGCAATCGGGCAGCCAGCAGTCGGACAAGCAATCGGGCAGCCGCCAGTCGTCCGGCGGCACCCAGGGCGGGACGCACGAGCAGCATGTGGAAGCGGGCCGCCAAAGCCACAAGAATGACGCCGACAAGCAATCGGGCTCGCAAGGTTCGCAGCAGTCGGGCCAGCAATCGGGCCAGGGCAAGAGCGGCAGCGGCAGCCAGCAATCGGGCTCCGGCTCCGGCATGCGCGGCGGCACGCATGAGCAGCACGTGGAAGCGGGACGTCAAAGCCACAAGAATGACGACAAATCCTGATTCCCGGGCAGTGTGATTGCCGGCAAGTCAGCCGGCCATCCGTAGCAGCATGGACGGTGCGGCATGGCCGTGCCGCTCCATGGCTATCCTGCGGACGCCCCGCCATTTTGCACTCGGCCACACAGATGGCGTGCGAAAGGCCGTTGTCTGGATCGGCATTCTGGGCGATAATTACGCCCATGAACGATACCACTACCTTACCCCCATTGCCCGATCGCCTGTCGATCGACCCGAGCAGCCCTTACCACGTTGCAGCCGTGTTCGAGAACGACGTCGGCATCCGCTTCAACGACAAGGAACGCCTTGACGTGGAAGAATATTGCATCAGCGAACGCTGGATCAAGGTCGCTTCCACCAAGTCCCTCGACCGCCGCGGCCGTCCGCTGCAGATCAAGCTGAAGGGCAAAGTCGAAGCGTTTTACCGCTAAGCAACACCTGCAGTTGTCATCGAGGCCGATTTTCATCGGCCTTTTTTGCGTCCGCCGCTTTCCGCTCACGCCTCGCCGCTGAAGACCAGCCCGGCCGCGGCCGCCATGGGCAGCCACAGCATGGCGTCGGCCAGCACCTCGTCCGGCGCCCTGCCGCAGGACTGCGCCGCCTGCTGCGCGCACTGCGCCAGCGGCGCGCCCCCGCCAAGCGCCTGCAGGCAGTCAAACTGCCAGGGCTGCAGCTCGTGCATGGCAAGCCGGTAATGCATGCGAGAAATGGCCACAAAGGCGGGACTGGCCTGCGGCTGGGCCGGCACGGCAGCGTCCGGCGCCGCCTGCACCTGTTGCCAGAATGAACACAAGGGAAATGACAGGGCCAGCAGCCGCGTGCACGGCGCCAGGCGCCAGGCCGGTGCATTTCCCAAAAGCAAGTCCAAGCCGGACGGCAGGACGGCCGGCGCCAGTTTTTCCAGCCCCGGCGCCCTGCCCGCCTCGCTGCGCGCCCGCTCCAGCTGCGCCAGTTCGACGGGAAAGCGCAAGACGTCCCCCTGCGCGCCGGAGGCACCCTGGCTGGCGGCGAGAAAATCGGCAAAGCCGCCGCCCAGGTCATACAAGGTCGGAGAAGCGGACGGGTGGCGCCAGACATAAGCGCGGGCAAAGAACGCGAACAGCTCGTCGCCCATGACCTTGCGCAAGACGGGATAGTCGGCTTGCAGGCATTCGAGCAGGCGCTGCACGTAGCCGTCCGCATGGATGTGCAGCGGCGCCGGCCCGCCCCGCGCCCGTTTCAATACCTGCTCCTGCGTCAAGCCGTGGCGCTCGCTGGCCAGCTGCGCACCGCGCGCCGCACCGCCCGGCGCCGTCATGGCCGTCAAAAACCACGCCTGCAATTGCGCCAGCGGTGCGTCCGCGCGCGCGTCGCCGTCGGCGCTACGGGGCATGGGCCGCCTCCAGATGAAAGCCCAGCGGCGCCGAGACGGCGGCGGCCAGGCTCGCCGTGGCCGTGGCTGGTACGGCATCGGAAAACTCGCCCCGCCCGGCCGCGCGCGCCTTGTCCAGTTCAGCCAGCAACTGCGGGTAAGCCGGAATGTCCGCATCCCATTCCAGCAGGGCCGAGACGCCGCCCGTCAGCTGCTGCGCCAGCGCGTACAGGCGCCAGACGGCCGCCGGCACGGGGGCGTCGTGCGTGTCGATCAGCATCGCGCCGCAGACGGTGGGTCCGGCCAGGTGGATCTGCACGATGTGGTCGTGCGGCAACTGGCGGATGTAGGCGGCCGCGTCATAGCCGTGGTTATGCGCGCTGACGTGGACATTGTTGACGTCGAGCAAGAGTCCACAGCCCGTGTCCTCGGCCAGGCGGCCCAGGAATTCCCATTCCGGCATGCTGGACTGGGCAAACTCCACGTAGCTGCTGGGGTTTTCCAGGACCAGGGGACGGCCCAGGAATTCCTGCACTTGCCGCACCCTGCCCGCCACGTGGCGCAGGCTGGCCTCGTTCAGCGGCAAGGGCAGCAAATCGTGGCTGTTGAGCGAGGCGGCGCCCGTCCAGCACACATGGTCGGAAATCCACGCGGGGCGGATCTCGGCGGCCAGTTGGCGCAGCTTGCGCAGGTAGGCCAGGCTCAGGGGATCGCTGCTGCCGATCGACAGCGATACGCCATGCATGACGATGGGCACCTGCGCCGCCACCTGCTCGAGCACGTGGCGCGCATAGCCGTGGTTGTCGATGAAATTCTCGCTGATGATCTCGAACCAGTCCACTTGCGGACCGTGTTCCAGGATGTACGCGTAATGGGGCGGACGCAGCCCCACGCCCAGGCCCAGGTTCGGCAGGCCCAGGCGCGGAAGCGCCGCTGGCTTGACGGCCGCCATCAAGTCGACGGCGGCAAGGCCAGGCGCAGGTCGGTGGGCGCCGGCGGCGCGCCCACCGGCGTGCCGCGCGCCGCCATCACCTTGCCGTAGGCTTCCCAGGCCTTGTCGTAGACATTGTCGCCGAGGGCAAAACTCATGCTCTGGCCCAGCGGAATGCTGCGGTGCTCGGGCGCGGGACCGAAATCGTACAGGGTCATGGTGGCGGGTTCGGGCGGGTCCTTCTTCGTGGTGTTCGGATACAGCTGCGAGGCCGAAATCGGCACGGCGCAGCCGCCGAAGCCGCCGCATTTGTTGTCGCTGGGCGCGCTGTAGACTTTATCGTCCTGCGGCGGCGGTGGCGGCACGTAGCACTCGCTGCCAGGCGCCGCGGCAGCCTTGACCGAGTGGCCGCAGGACGAGCCGCCCGTGTCGGCCTGGGCAAACCCGCAGCCGCCCTGGGCATGGCAGCCGTTGGAGCCGCGGCAGGTGTGGTAGACGGCCAGCGCGGCGCAGGTGGACGACGCGTCGCCTTCCAGGTGCATGCCCTGGCAGGCGTGGTACAGCACGCCTTTCTCGGCCAGCGGCACGCCCGTCGCCAGGTTCGGCGCCTGGCCCAGCACGGCCCAGCAGATGGCCATGCGGTCGCCCGCGCCCACCATCGACGGATACGGAAACTCCAGTTTCTGGTTCAGCCAGTACTTGTCCAGCACGGAAGTGATGCCATAGATGGCGCCCGTGGCCACCGTGCTCAGCATTTGCAGGGTGCCGCTGGCGTCCTTCAGGCGGTTCAGGGCGCCCGCCACGGCCGCCGGCGCGGGGATGTTCTTCGGCGCGGTGGCCGGATTGTAGCGCTCATTGGTCAGCATGGCCTCGCTCCAGCGCCCGCCTTCCTTGTGCCAGCCGGCCCAGGTCTGCACGGGCAGCATGGCCTTGACCTGGCCGAAGCGCTCATAGTGGTCGAACGGGGCGCTGTCGTGGCGCGCGGCCGCATCGCGCGATTCGGCGTCCTTGCCATTGTTCGCGTACGACGGGTAATCGCACTTCAGGGCGGCCAGGTCTTCGCGGTAGTCGGGCTGCACGGCCATCAGGCGTTGCGCCGCGTCGCGGCGGTAGCGCTGGATGGCCGTATCGCTGCCCTCGCCCTGGTCCGTGATGGCCGCCATCATGTCGATGGCCTTGTTGAACGAACCCGTCTGGCCGCCATCCTGGTCCTGCGGGCCGAAGCAGGTGTCGAACTTGGGAAACTCGGCCCGCGCATGGCCCTGCACCTGGCTGTTGAACATGTCCTGCTGCACCGAGCCGTTGACGAACAGCTTGTGCCACAAGGTCTGGCCATCCGTGTATGCGATGCTGATGTAGCGCGCATAGCATTCATACATGTAGCCGATGGTGCCGAACAGGGGCAGGTCATGCACGTGCTTGCCCGGCGTCCAGCCCACGAACGGTACCTCGGGGAAATATTTGGTGTGGTTATGCTTGTCGAACTCGGCCAGCTGGGCGCGCGCCTGCTGTTCCGGCTGCTCGATGGCGAGGAACAGGTCGCACTGGTTGTCATTCAGTTCTTCCAGGTTGACGCGCACGTGGCGGTAGCCGGCCGTGTCCTGCAAGTCGACGATGTGCGGGATCACCGTGCAGCTCTTGCCGTAGCAGGTCCAGCCGTGGTCTTGCGACTGCAGCTCCGAGCCCGTGAAGCATGGCGCCGTGCCGATGGCCGTAGCCAGGTTGGCCGCCATCTGCAGGTGCAGCATTTCCTGGATGAAGACACTGAAGATGATATTGAAAGCCTTCTGCTCCTTCAGTTCGGGCCGCGCCGTGGTACCCATGCCCGGCCACTGGCGGCCTTCGTAATAGGTGATGCCTTTCGAGTTGATCTGGTGCGTGCCGTGGATCGAATACATGGTGGCCATGTACAGGGGAATCGTGAACAGTTCCACGCTGACGGCCGCCTGGGCGATGGCGCGCACGGCGGCCGTATCGGTGGCCAGCATGTCGAGCGGACGGTTGGTGATGGCGGCCTGGGTGCTTCCTAAAACGGGCATTTTCATTCTGTCTCTCCACAGGAAGGATGCGTTTCGGATATCGGGCCGGACCGCGCCATCTGCGTGCGCTGCTCACGGCACGGAAATCATACGCCTGAGAAAGATATTTTTGCGGCAAGATTTATGCGCTGGCCGCGGTATTGATCTGCGTCAATTCAGCCGGGGTTTCAGCGCATAAATAAGCGTTTTACGCCGCCATTCGATGACAATTGAATAGAATCGGCAAAACGCGCGCGTGTATAAGCGCCGCACCGTCCAACGCCGGCGCGGCGCTTGCATGATGATAGTCAGGCGGCCGGCGGCGGCTGGAAGGCGCAAAAGCCGGGCCACTGCTCGCGGCTGTCGCACACTTTCAGGCAGCCTTGATTGCCCTTGAAGGTGGCGACGACCTTGATGGGAAAGCCATACAGTGGCGTGGTGGCCAGGAAGGCGGACGGGCAGCTTTGCTCGTTGCTGAAGCGGAAAGTGATTTCTTCGCGGCGGCCCTTGCGCGCAAAGCTCAGCATGAAGGTTTCATTGCTGTTCCACTGCGCCTTGCCCGGCACGCGGAAACGGTAGCGCGGGCTGCCCGGCTGCTGGCCGTCAAGTTTCTGGCCGAAGACGCGGCTGCTGGCCGTGGCCGTTTCCACCTTGGCGATCGGATAAGGCACGGCAAACATGTAGGTGCCGGCGAAACCCTGGTCAAAACCGAGTCCCTTCTGGTAGAACGGCACGACGATATGCGGCGCGCCCCCGTACTCCACGCTGTTGCGGGACGTGGTGCGCGACGTCAGCTTGTCATCGGGCGCTTGCCCGAAGACGACGTCCACTTCCACCAGGGCCTGGCTCTTGTCGATGTCCTGCGCCAGATAATCCCTGGGGGCGATCTCGCTGTGCACGCAGCCGGCCAGCAAGGCTGCGGCGAGGCAGCCGGCGATGAGTTGAGGGTAGCTCATGGCTGTTTTCCTTCCGGCGGCGCGGAAGCGAGGCCCAAGCCCGTCACTTGCCAGCCGCCCTTGCCTTGTTTCCATTGAAATTGCTGGCCGAACCAGGCCAGTTCCAGCTCGCGCCGGATGCGGTTGCTATCCGTGCGGCCCTGGCGCGCCTTGATGGCGGCGCCCGCCTGCGCGGAAGCGGCCTGCGACAAGGGCTTCAGCCACCGTTGATACGTGTCTGGCGGCAAGGCCAGCACACCGGCCACGCCGTCGTCGCGCGTGGCGACGATGATCCCCACCTTCGTCAGCGCATTCGTCAGATACGCGCCGCGCCGCCCGTCGGGCGAGACGGAAACCAGCATGGCGGGCGCGTAATCGCCCGTGACGCCGCCAGCCACGTCAAACCACAGCAGCTCGCCCGTGTCCGTATCGAGCGCGCGGCCGTCGCGGGCAAACAGCAGCACCTCGGGGCGGCCCGGCTGCGGCACGCCCCATTCGGGGTCGCGCTCCGTGCGCACCATGCTGTCGCGCTGCAGGGGGCTAATGGGACGCATCAGCGGTTCGCCATTCTGCACGCCGATGAGGATGGTGCCCTGGCCCGTATAGCCTTTGGTAAAGGCCAGCAGCATGGGCTGGCCCTCGCGCGTCGCTTTCAGCGGGCGCACCTCCACCACTTCGCGCGCGCCACCGGGCCAATAGCCGTGCTGGCGGAACGACAAGGTGACGAGCGCGTCGTGGCGGTCACGCGTGACGACGAAGTCGCCGTATTGCTGCATCACCGGCACGTATGATGTTTGCGCCTGCGCGGCGGGCACGATGGCGGCGGCCAGCGCGGCGGCGACCGCCAGGCGGTGTAAAGGAAAGAACAGCATGGCATCCTGTCAAGGTCGCGCTGGGCGAAGAAACGCCATCATAGACGATTCATCGCCAACAATACTGTCCAATAGGAAACATCAGCGGCGCTGGATTTCGATCAGTTCGATCTCGAACAGCTTCGGCCACAGTTTCCCCGTCACAAACAAGCGCTTGCCCCGTGCATCCCAGGCGATACCGTTGAGCACGGCGTCGGGATTGGCCGTGCCCCGCTGCTCGGGCGGCAGCAAGCCCGTCAGGTCGATCCAGCCCACGACCTTGCCGCTGGCCGGGTCGATGCGGGCGATCACATCCGCGCCCCACACGTTGGCGAACAGTTGCCCGTCGACCATTTCCAGCTCGTTCAGCCGGTCGATGGGGCGGCCCTCGGCCTTCACCTCGAAGCGGCGCACCTCGGCCATCGTTTTCGGATTCAGCACGCGGATGGCGGACGTGCCGTCGCTCATGTAGACGAATTGATTGTCGCTGGCCAGGCCCCAGCCTTCGCCCTGGTAGCTGAACTTGCGTTTCAATTTGAAGGTCTTCAGGTCGAAGACATAGCCGGTCTGCGAAATCCACGTCAGGCCCAGGATCTCGTCGCCCACGTCCGTGATGCCTTCGCCAAACACGTTTTTATCGAGCATGCTTTTCTGCAGCACCTTGCCCGTCGTCAGCTCCACCTTGCGCAGCGAGGACTGGCCATTCTGGCCCGTGCTTTCATACAGATGGCCATCCTTGAACAGCAAGCCTTGCGTGAACGCCTGGGGATCGTGCGGATAGGTGTTCTTGACGAAATAGCCATACACGGGAAGGGCGGCCTGGGCATAGCCCATTTCGCTCATCAGGCCCACGGTGCATAACAATCCCAGCAGCAATGAGCCGGCCGTGCGTTTGAGTCTGGTATTGACGTTGATGTTCATCGGGTCGGGCGGAAGTTGGGATTCGCCTATTGTAAACGTGCCGCGTCCGCCATGCGCGCCCTGACGAGCTCCAGCCAGGCGCGCGCCGCGAACGACAGCCGCCCGCCCCGGCGCCAGGCCAGCATCAAATTCCACTCCACGGGCGGGCCGGCCAGGGGGATGACGTCAAATTGCGCCGGCTCCAGGGTGTCGCAATACATCTTCGGCAGCAGGCAGATGCCCACGCCCAGCCGCACCAGCGAGGCAATAAAGTCCCACTGGCCGCTGCGGCCCGTGATGCGCGGCGCGAAACCGGCCCGCTGGCAGGCATCCTGCACGATGTCGTTCAGGGCGAACGCGGCGCCGTAGAAAATGAAGGGGCTGTCGGCCAGCTCGGCCAAGGCCACGGCAGCGCGCCCGTGCCACGGCGAGCCGGGCGCGGCCAGCAGGCACAGCGGCGAGCGCACGAGGGGCAAGGCTTCGAAATCCTGCCAGGTGGCCGCGTTGCCCGGATAGTCGAGCATGGTGCCCAGTTCCACCGTGCCGGTGCGCAAGTCGCGCTCGATGGCCTGCGTGCCGCTTTCGTACATCTTCAGTTCGATGCCCGGATAGCGCTGGTGGTATTCGGCCAGCCATGGCGCCAGGGTCGAGTGCGTCTGCGGCGACACGCCGACCCGCAGTTCTCCCCGCTCCAGATGTTGCAGGTCGCGCAATTCCACCTTCAGTTCCGCATGCAGGGCCAGCAGTTCATGCGCGCGCGACAGCACCACCTTGCCCGCGTCCGTCAGGGTAAAGCGCTTGCCGGCGCGGTCCAGCAGGGCCAGGTCCAGCGATTGCTCCAGCTGTTGCACCATCTTGCTGACGGTGGGCTGCGTCACGTGCAGCTTGCTGGCCGCGCGCGTAAAACTGTTCTGTTCGACCACTTCGACGAAGTAGCGCAGGGAGCGGATATCCATGATGCATTCCAAAATAGAATGATAATCATGAGTTTAAGTCATTTTATCTTTTGATGTGGGCTCACTACAATGAAAACCTCCCCTATCCGTTTGAAAGCCCGCCGTGAAAGCCGTCCCTTGTTCCACCGCCGCCCCACTCTCCATCCCCGTCTGGCGCCAGCCCGCGCAGACCGCGTGGCAAGTGGGCATCCTGATCGCCGCCTGGTGGCTGGCCGACGCAGCCGCGTCCGCCCTGCACTTGCCGTTTTCCGGCGGCGTCGTGGGCCTGTTCGTGCTGGTGGCCCTGCTGCTGGCGGGCTGGGTGCGCCCCGCCGCCATCGAACTGGGCGCGAACTGGCTGCTGGCCAACATGCTGCTGTTCTTCATACCGCTGGTCGTATCCGTGGTGCAATTTACGCAACTGTTGAAGTCGCAGGGCTTGATGCTGTTCGTAAATATTGGCCTGGGCTTTGCCTGCGTGATGCTGGCGACGGCGCTGACGGTGGAAGGGGTGTGCCGCTATGAACGCAAGTTGCGCCTGAATAAGCTGCTGCGCCAGCGCGCCGCGAGGGCGGCCGCATGAGCACCCTGCTGCTGTCGCTGCTGTTCCTGCTGCTGACCCTGGTGCTGTTCTACGCCAACCAGGCCGTGCACCGCCGCCACCCGCACTTCTTGCTGACGCCCGCCATCTGCACCTCGGCGATATTGATCGTCATCGTGCAGGCCACGTCGACCCCGTTCGCCACGTATTTCGGCGAGACGCGCTGGCTGCCGTGGCTGCTGGGCCCGGCCACCATCGCGTTTGCGCTGCCCATCTTCCAGGAGCGCAAGCTGATCCGCAAGCACTGGCTGGCCTTGTCGCTGGGCAGCTGCGCCGGCATCGTGGCCTCCGTGGCCGCCACCCTGCTGCTGGACCGGGTATTTGGCGTGCACGGCGACATGGCGCGCAGCCTGCTGGCCCGTTCCGTCTCCACGCCGTTCGCGCTGGAAGCGTCGCGCCACATGGGCGGCTCGGCCCAGCTGACGGGCATCTTCGTGGTGATGACGGGCTTGTTCGGCCTGATGCTGGGCAAGCCGCTGCTAAAACTGCTGCCCTTGCGCATGCGCATCGCCCGCGGCGCCCCGTATGGCGCGGCCGCGCACGGCTTCGGCTTATCCGTGGCGCGCCGGGTCGGCACGGAAGAAGGCGCCGTGGCCAGCCTGACGATGATCTTTTCCGGCGTCGTGACGGTGCTGCTGGCGCCGCTGCTGGGACATTTGCTGGGCTAGCTGCCCCCTTGCAGCGCCTGCATGCCATGCACGATCAGGTCGATTCCCGCCAAGAAATCCGCGCGGTCGTCGTGCGCGCGCAGCTGGCCCGCCACCTTGCGGGCAAACGGAAACGCCTGCGCATCGAGGCGTGACCAGGCGCCCGCCAGGGTGTCGAGGAAATGCGCGCGCTCCAGACCCTGTTCCCGGGCAATGACGGCATTGGCCGCATTCTGCCCGCTCACGCCCAGCAGATAATTGAGCAAGGCGCATGCCGCCATCCACTGCCGGTCCTGCGGCACGCCCAGCGCATCGACCTGCCGGCCCAGGCGTTCCAGGATGCGCACGGTGGGCAGCTGGCCCGGCGCGCGCGACAGGGCCGAGCCCAGCCACGGATGCGCATCCATGGCCTCGAACATGGCCAGCGCCACGGCGCGGATGCCCGCCTGCGGCGTATCGCCGGGCGGGGCGGCCTGCATGGCGCGGGCGACGATGGCGTCGCTGGCGGCCGTGAACAGATCTTCCTTGTCGGCCACGTGCCAATAGATGGCGCCCGCCCCCGTGGCCAGGCGCGCGGCCAGGGCGCGGAAGGTCAGGCCGCCCTCGCCCGCTGTGTCGAGCAGGGCGATGGCGGCGTCGATGATGGTGTCGCGCGTCAGCGAGTCGGCGCGTCGTGGTGGGTTCGCTACGGTATGGGGCATCGCTTATCTTGACACAGATGCTGGCTTGCCGCAAAATTCTTCTGGAACGGCGTTCCACTACTATTTTGAAGACCACCTCAAGGATCACCATGCATATCGCCATCATCGGCGCGGGCCTGGGCGGGCTGATGCTCGCCCGCGTGCTGCACGTCCACGGCATCGCCGCTACCGTGTATGAAGCGGATGCGTCGCCGCAGGCGCGTCGCCAGGGCGGCATGCTCGATATCCACGAGGAAAGCGGCCAGCAAGCGCTGCGGGCGGCCGGCCTGCATGACGCCTTCCGCGCCCTCA
The DNA here is from genome assembly GCF_058798815.1 of Janthinobacterium sp. GW822-FHT07A03. NCBI lineage: Bacteria > Pseudomonadati > Pseudomonadota > Betaproteobacteria > Burkholderiales > Oxalobacteraceae > Janthinobacterium > Janthinobacterium sp. GW822-FHT07A03. The sequence continues at coordinate 126,316 of NZ_JBXAKW010000006.1, forward strand.
TCCATGCGGGCGGCGAAGCGAGCCGCGTGCTCGACCAGCATGGCACGGTCCTGCACGACGAGGGCGACGATGGCACGGGCGGGCGTCCCGAAGTGCCGCGCGGCGAGCTGCGCCGCATCCTGCTCGATGCCTTGCCTGACGGCTGCGTGCGCTGGGGCCACAAACTGACCAGCATCGCAACGCTGGACGGCGGCAGGCACATGCTGAGCTTTGCGCATGGCGCCACGGCGGCCAGCGACCTGCTGGTAGGCGCGGACGGCGCCTGGTCCCGAGTGCGGCCGCTGCTCTCCAGCGCGCAGCCCGCCTACAGCGGCATTGTTTTCATTGAAACGTATCTGTTCGACAGCGACCGCCGCCATCCGGCCAGCGCGCAAGCCGTGGGCGCCGGCGCCCTGTTCGCGCTGGCGCCAGGCAAGGGTATCCAGGCCCACCGCGAAGCCGATGGCGTGCTGCATGCGTATGTGGCCCTGAGTAAACCCGTGGAGTGGCTGGCCGGCATCGATTTTACCGACCCGGCCGCCGCGCGGGCAGCCATCGCCGCCCAGTTTGCCGGCTGGGCGCCGGCACTCACGGCCCTGATCACGGACGCGGACACGCCGCCCGTGCCCCGTCCCGTGCACCTGCTGCCCGCCGACCACCGCTGGCAGCGCGCGGCGGGCGTGACCTTGCTGGGCGACGCGGCCCATTTGATGGCGCCGGCCGGCGAAGGCGCCAACCTGGCCATGCTGGACGGCGCCGAGCTGGCGCAGGCGCTTGCCGCGCACCCAAGCGACGTGGCGGCGGCCCTGCTGGCGTATGAAACGGCCCTGTTTGCGCGCAGCAGCGCGGCCGCGGCGGAGTCCGAACGCATCCTGCGCCTGTGCTTTGACGACGACGCGCCGCATAGCCTGGTGCGGTTCTTCACGGGCATGCAAGATGGCGGCCCGGCACGCGCAGTGTGAAAGGCGGCGCCAAAGCCCCACGCCGGCGGCCTTTATCGGGGATAATACGTCTTTCCCCATTCCAAGCAGCCGCGCCACGATGAAATACCCCGCAGTCCTTCCCTTCAGCGACATCCTGCCACGCCTGCACGAATTCGACGCCATCATCGACGTGCGCAGCCCGTCCGAGTTCGCGGAAGACCACTTGCCGGGCGCCATCAACCTGCCCGTGCTCGACGACGAGCAGCGCGTGCGCGTCGGTACTTTATATAAACAGACCAGTGCCTTCGAGGCGAAGAAGCTGGGCGCGGCGCTGGTGGCGAAGAATATCGCGCGGCATATCGAAGACGGTTTCCTCGCTCATCCGCAGCATTGGAAGCCGCTCGTCTACTGCTGGCGCGGCGGCAACCGCAGCGGCGCCATGGCGCACATCCTGGCGCGCATCGGCTGGCCCGTCACGCAGCTCGACGGCGGCTACAAGGATTACCGGCGCCACGTGAACGCCGAACTGGCCACCCTGCCCGAGCGCTTCGATTTCATCAACGTGCTATGCGGTCCGACAGGCAGCGGCAAGAGCCGCTTGCTGCAAGTGCTGGACCGGCAAGGCGCGCAAGTGATCGACCTGGAACAATTGGCAGCGCACCGCGGTTCCGTGCTGGGCGGCTTGCCCGAGGAAGAGCAGCCGTCGCAAAAGGCGTTCGAAAGCGCGCTGTGGCAGCAATTGCGCCAGTTCGACCCGGCATTGCCCGTCTTCATCGAATCGGAAAGCAAGAAAGTGGGCCGCGTGCGCGTGCCCGACGCGCTGATGGACAAGATGCGCGCGGCCGCCTGCACGGACGTGCGGCTGGCCACGGCCCAGCGCGTGCAATTGCTGATGCAGGACTATGCGCATTTCGTCGGCGATGCACAGCGCCTGAACGTGCAGCTGGCCCTGTTGACGCAGCTGCATGGCAAGGAGAAAATTGCCCATTGGCAGCAGCTGGCGACGGCAGGCCAGATGGCCGAGCTGGTGGAACAGTTGCTGGTCCAGCATTACGACCCCGTCTACCGGCAATCGATCGCCCGCAACTTCAGCCGCTACGCCCAGGCGACGCCGCTGGTCTTGCCCGATATTTCAGAACATGCCTTTGAGCAAGCCGCGCGTGCATTATGTGCTATCGTCGGCGAACCCCGTACCGCCAGCGCCGCGTAAGCGCCGGCGCAGCTTTTAGTGACCTTTTTCAGCAGGATGACGACCATGTCCGATAGCGCAGCAACATCCAATACACCCATCCGATTGACCGAATTTGCCCATGGCGGCGGCTGCGGCTGCAAGATTGCGCCCGGCGTGCTGGCCGACATCTTAAAGGGCAGCGGCGGCTTTCCCCTGCCGAAGGAATTGCTGGTCGGCATAGAAACCTCCGATGACGCGGCCGTCTACCAGCTCAACGACGAGCAGGCGCTGATCGCCACGACGGATTTCTTCATGCCCATCGTCGACGATCCGTTCGACTTCGGCCGCATCGCCGCCACCAACGCCATTTCCGACGTGTACGCCATGGGCGGCACGCCTATCATGGCGCTGGCCCTGGTCGGCATGCCGATCAACAAGCTGCCCGTGGAAACCATCGGCCTCATCTTGAAAGGCGGCGAAACCATCTGCGCCCAGGCCGGCATCCCCATCGCGGGCGGCCACACCATCGATTCCGTTGAGCCGATCTACGGCCTCGTCGTGCTGGGCCTGGTCCACCCGTCGCAGGTCAAACGCAACGCGGGCGCGCGCGCCGGCGATAAATTGGTATTGGGCAAGCCGATCGGCGTGGGCATCCTGTCGGCCGCGCTGAAGAAGAATGCGCTCGACGCGGACGGCTACGCCTCGCTGATCGACAACACCACCAAATTGAATACCCCGGGCAAGAAACTGGCCCTGCTCGACGGCGTGCATGCGCTGACGGATGTGACGGGCTTCGGCTTGCTGGGCCACACCCTGGAACTGGCGCGCGGCGCGAAGTTGCAGGCGCGCATCGCCATGGATGACGTGCCGCTGCTGCCGCAAGTGCAGCAACTGGCGCAGAATGGCAACATCACGGGCGCCTCGGGCCGCAACTGGCAGGGCTACGGCGCGCAAGTGGCGCTGGCCGACAGCCTCAGCGCCATCGACAAGGCGATCCTGACGGACCCGCAGACGGCCGGCCCCCTGCTGGTGGCCTGCGCGCCGGAAGCCGTCGAGCAAGTGCTGGCGATTTTCCGCGCCGAAGGCTTTGGCGACGCCGTCGTCATCGGCGAGATGCAGGAAGGCAGTACCGGGGTTTCCGTATTTTAATGAACAATTTTTTCAAAGGCAGTCCCATGACCACGTTCTCCAACAAGTTCCCCGCCATCCTGGCCACCGTCGCCGCCACCCTGGCCATCCACAGCGGCCTGGCGCAGGCGCAGCAAGTGTTGCGCGTGTCCGCCATCCCCGACGAAGCGCCGACGGAATTGCAGCGCAAGTTCAAGCCGCTGGGCAGCTACCTGGAGAAAAAGCTGGGCATGAAGGTGGAATTTACGCCCGTCACCGATTACGCGGCCTCCGTGGAAGGCTTGATCAATCACAAGCTCGACATGGTCTGGTTCGGCGGTTTTACTTTCGTGCAAGCCAACGTGCGCAGCGGCGGCAAGATCGTGCCGCTGGTGCAGCGCGAGGAAGACACGAAATTCCGCTCCGTGTTCGTGACCACCAGCAAGGACATCAATCAATTGTCTGACCTGAAAGGCAAGAATTTCACGTTCGGCTCGGAATCGTCGACCTCGGGCCACTTGATGCCCCGTTACTACTTGCTGGCCGCCAAGATCAACCCGGACACGGACATGAAGCGCATCGCATTCTCGGGCGCGCATGACGCCACCGTGGCCGCCGTCGCCGGCGGCAAGGTCGATGCGGGCACCTTGAACATTTCCGTGTGGGAAAAGCTGGTCGAAACGAAAAAAGTCGATCCAGCCAAGGTGCGCGTGTTCTACACGACGCCCGGCTACTACGATTACAACTGGAGCGTGCGCGCCGACATGAATCCCGTCGTGCGCAAGAAGCTGACGGACGCCTTCCTGGCGCTGGACCCATCGACGGCCGAAGGCAAGGAAATCCTGGAGCTGCAGCGCGCGACCAAGTTCATTCCGACCAAGGCCGAGAACTACAAGGATATCGAAGCGGCCGCGCGCGATGCCAAGTTGTTGAAGTAATTGCTGAAACTTGTCGGATGACGTCCTGCGGACGCATCCGGCACACTCCCCCATACCGAAACATCGCATGACATTCCAACTTCACAAGGTCTGCGTCCACCACGCGGGCGCCGCCGGCCATGCGCTGGCCCTGCGCGACGTGGACCTGGACGTGGCCCAGGGCGAGCAGATCGCCCTGATCGGCCCTTCCGGCGCCGGCAAGACCAGCCTGCTGCACACCTTGGCCTGCGCGCTGCGCCCCGAGTCCGGCAGCTTGAGCATACTCGGCAGTTCTCCCTGGCAACTTGCCAACGGCGAACGCCACGCCTTGCGCGCGCGCTTGTTCCTGGCGCCGCAAACGCCGCCCTTGCCGCCGCGCCAGCGCGTCGTCAACGCGGTGCTGGCGGGCCGCTTGCCGCAATGGAGCTTGTGGACGGCGATGCGCTCGCTGCTGGCGCCCGTCGACCCCCGCGCCGCGTGGGAAGCGCTGGGCAAATTCAACCTGCAGGATAAGCTGTACGCCAGGGTCGACCGCCTGTCCGGCGGCGAACGCCAGCGCTGCGGCATGGCGCGCGCGCTGGTGTCGGATGCGCAAGTGTTCCTCGTCGACGAACCGCTGTCCGCGCTCGACCCCACCCTCGCTTTGCAAACGATCCATGTGCTGCAGGCGGAAGCGACGGCGCGCAACGCCACCCTGATCTGCAGCCTGCACCAGGTGGAGATCGCGCGCGCCTGCTTTACGCGCATCGTTGCCTTGCGTGACGGCAAGATCGTCTTCGACTTGCCTGGCGCCGAGGTCAGCGACGCCATGATCGCCGAGCTGTACCGCAACAAGGCCGATCCGGCGCCCCAGTTCGAGGCGGTGGAGGCGAACCTGGACGCCGCGAGGCCCCTTTGCTGAAGAGCGCCGACGCCGCCATGCCGCGCGACCCCGCCTGGCGCGGCCGCCTGACCGGGGCTGCCATCGTGCTGCTCGTGCTGTGGCCGATGCTGGTGCAGGCCGAGTTCAAGCCGTGGATACTCTGGGATGCGCAAAGCCTGGCGGCCACCTGGCAATTCATCGCCAGCTTCGTGCCGCCCGCCCACTCGCTGGAATTTTTGCAGCTGGTGGCCATTTCCAGCTGGGAAACCATCGCCATGGCCACGGCCGGCATGGCGCTGGCCATGCTGGGCGCCATTCCCTTGACCTTGCTGGTGACGGAGCGTTTGTCGATTTCGCGCATCGGCTCCGGCAAGGTTTCACCGCTGGCCGCCAGCGTGCGCCATTGCGTGCGCGCGTTGCTGGTACTGCTGCGCAGCGTGCCGGAGCTGGTCTGGGCATTGTTGCTGGTGCGCATCGTGGGACTGGGGCCGACGGCCGGCGTGATCGCCATCGCCCTCACGTATTGCGGCATGCTGGGCAAGGTGTATGCGGAAATCCTCGAATCGTCGGACGCCGCCGCCTGCAACGCGCTATTGCACAACGGCAGCGGCAGATTAAAGGCATTGCTGTACGGCGCCCTGCCCGAATCGGCCGCCGAACTGGTCTCGTACACGATCTACCGCTGGGAATGCGCGATCCGCGGCTCCGTCGTCATGGGTTTTGTCGGCGCGGGTGGCCTGGGCCAGCGCATGGATGAATCGATGAAGATGATGGCAGGCAATGAGCTGGCCAGCATGCTGATGGTGTTCGTGCTGCTGGTGGCGGGCGCCGACGCCGTGTCCGCCATGCTGCGCCGGAGGCTGGCATGAAGACGGAACCGATGTTGCCCACACCTGCCCCCGTGCGCTGGTCGACCTGGGCCTTGCTGGCCGGTCTGTTGCTGCTGGTCATCGCCAGCTTCGCCACCCTGCCCCTGAAATGGGGAGAATTCTTCAGTGCCGACGCCGTGCGCACGAGCGCCGATTTCCTGCACGGCTTTGCCCCGCCCGAGCTGGCCAGCCCCTTCCTGATGAAAGTCGGCGTGGCCACCTTCGAGACCCTGGCCATGTCGGCCATCGGCACGGTGATTGCCGCTATCCTGGGCGCGCTGCTGGCCCTGCCCGCCAGCGGGCGTTTCGGCAGCCTGGCGCGCAACGCCACGCGCGCCGTGTTGAATGTGCTGCGCTCGATCCCGGAACTGGTATGGGCCTCGATCCTGCTGATCGCCGCCGGCCTGGGTCCGTTCGCGGGCACCCTGGCCCTGGCCCTGCACACGGTGGGCGTGCTGGGGCGCTTGTTTGCCGATGCCTTCGAAAATTGTCCGCCCTTGCCGGCCGCCACCTTGCGCATCAATGGCGCCCGGCCCGCCGTGGCCTTTTTGTATGCGACCTTGCCGCAGTGCGGGCCGCAGATGATGTCCTACACCCTGTACCGCTGGGAAAACAATATCCGCGCCGCCGCCATCCTCGGCGTCGTCGGCGCGGGCGGCCTGGGGCAGATGCTGAAATACCATCTGTCGCTGTTCCAGATGCAGAACGCCGCCACCGTCATCGTCGCCATGCTGCTGATGGTGGCCGCCGTCGATGGCCTCAGCTACCTGCTGCGCCGCGCCATGACCCGTTGATTTTCACTTTTCACAAGGAATGCCCATGTCAGGCTGGTGGACGATTATCTCGACGGAAACGCCGGAGCAGATGGCCGATATGACGAAAGTCAACAAGGAAGCGTTTCTCGCCAGCTGGGAAGCGGGTCTGGTCGGCGTGGACTGGATCGCGCAATTGTGCCAGCAAGGCAAGGCGACCCAGCTGACGTTCAACGGTTTTCCCAACCGCTACACGGCCTCGGCGGACGTCATCGCGCCCCTGCTGCAGGCGGGCATCGCCGAAGCGCAGGATGCAGAATTTCCGCAAGACAAGCTCACGGGCTGGCCCGGCAGCATCACCGTGCACGGGGAGCGCATCGCCGCCTGCGCGCCGGGACAGTTATTGACCATCGAAGTGTGGGACCAGTCGTAGACACGTTACGCGCACACCCGCCTTTTTAAAAAGAGCTTTGCCGGACCGGGCCTTCAGGATAATCTTGCAGACTGTTCACTACTTTCCAGAGCCGTCATGAAAATCCTCGCTTCCGTATGTATTGCCGTTGCCTTGTCGACGTCCCTGCCTGCTATGGCGCAAGAAGCGCAGGAAGTGGCGGCTGCCAAAATTGCCGCGGAAAGTTGGCTCAAGCACATGGATGCGGGCGACGACGCCGGTACCTGGGACGCCAGTGCCGCAGCGCTGCGCAGCGAAATGTCGAAATCAGGCTGGAAGATGGTCATCACCGCCGTGCACTGGCCGCTGGGCGAGTTCAAGTCGCGCAAGCTGAAGTCGGCTGCGCTGCAAAAGGCGACGGCTGGCAAGCCAGGGGTGGACAAGATCGTTATCGATTATGTGAGCCAGTACGAAAACAAGGCCAACGTACTGGAAACCATCACGACGGTACTCGAAAAAGGTTCTGGCTGGAAAGTTTCCGGGTATAACATCAACGGCTAGTCATCCACCTTGACTAACTCGCTCCCCACTGCGTACTGACTGTCCCTGGCATCCGGAGTCAGCGTATGACTACCTAAAGGCATTGCAAGATTGAACAACATTATCATCCGCCCCACCACCGCCAGCGACTGGCCGGCACTGAAAGCCACGCGCCTGGCCGCCCTGCTCGACGCCCCCATGGCCTTTGGCGCCAGCCACGCCAGCGCGGCCCGCTTTTCCGATGCCGACTGGCAAGAGCGCGCCATCAGCACGCCGCAGCGCACGTTTTTCCTCGCCTTTGACGGAGAACAAGCCATCGGCCTGGCCGCGCAAGTGGTGGCTGGCAATGGCGAATGCCACCTGATCGCCATGTGGGTACAGTCCGCATATCGGGGCCTGGCCGTGGCGCAAGGCCTGGTCGACGCCGTGAAACAATGCGCCGTGGACAACGGCCATCCGCGCATTGTGCTCGGTGTGGCGCCGGAAAATGCCCGGGCGGCCGCGTTTTACCGGAAGCTGGGCTTTGTCTTTTTACCGGAATGGGAAGCGCTGGAAAGCCATCCGCATATCCGCGTGCAGAAGATGGAGTGGCTGGCGCCGGCTAGCCGGTAGTTTGCTGATAGTGGCCCAGGCCCTGGCGCCGCTGGAACTGTCGGGGCGCGCATACAACACGATGTGAGCAAAATTGTGGGGACGGCAGCAAACGACGCAATGATCCTGTTAATATTGCCAAATACTTAAATGCCTGGCGCCATCCGACGGACAAGCGCCACGCCATTCAAGCATGACGGATGTATTTTCCTGCCCCGCAGGCCACTCTTGCATAGACTGTCAACACCATGAAAAAACTGCTCCTGGGCGCCGTCGCCGCCTGCTGCGCGCTGCATGCCGGCGCCGCCCCTGTCGAAGACTTCATCGGCACGTGGAAACTGGAACGCACTACCGTGCCAAATTATGTCGTCATCAAGCAGGAGGGCGAGCGGCTCGTGGCGCTGCGCTACTCACGCAATGTGCTGACCAACAAGATCACCGAACGGCGCTTTCCCGCCAGCTATGCGAACGGCGACGTCACCATTGCTGCGGGCGAAACAGTCATCGAGGCGCGCAGCGTGAACGACGTGGCGACCGTCACGATGCTTGCACAAGCGTACAAGAAGATATCCTCGTCCACGGCCGCGCCCGCCAGTTAAGGAATGCCGCAGCGTTGAAACCCATACTCATCCGCCCCACCACCGCCAGCGACTGGCCGGCGCTGAAAGCCACGCGCCTGGCCGCCCTGCTCGACGCACCCACGGCCTTTGGCGCCAGCCACGCCAGCGCGGCCCGCTTTTACGATGCCGACTGGCAGCAGCGCGCCACCAGCACGCCGCAGCGCACGTTTTTCCTCGCCTTTGACGGAGAACAGCCCATCGGCCTGGCCGCGCAAGTGGTGGCCGGCGACGGCGAATGCCACCTGATCGCCATGTGGGTACAGTCCGCATATCGGGGCCTGGCCGTGGCGCAAGGCCTGGTCGACGCCGTGAAACAATGCGCCGTGGACAACGGCCATCCGCGCCTCGTGCTCGGTGTGGCGCCGGAAAATGCCCGGGCGGCCGCATTTTACCGGAAGCAGGGTTTTGTCTTTTTACCCGAATGGGAAGCGCTGGAAAGCCATCCGCATATTCAGGTGCAAAAGATGGAGTGGCTGGGCGCGGCATGAAGGCTTTTCTGGAAGTCCTCGCACGTGGTGGAACTTTCAGGGTACGGTGTCTATTTAAAAACTGCACCGGATTGGTCCTGAACAGGCGTTTCATTTGCTCTGCCTACTTGCAGCAATCCGCCAGGAATACCACCGCTGGGGATTTTGCCATTGTTTTGCCCCTCCACACTCAGCATTCCCATTCATCGACATTCTTTTCCACACTCACGTTTCCATGAATGCGCAGGAAAACAGGTATTTCCTGGCGTGATAAACAGTCACTTGAGATTCAAATGAACGGGATGAATATGCGTGCAATAGCTGGTCTTCTTCTATGTGTATGCGGCGCAGCCGTCCAGGCTCGGACGGATGCGGAGCCGGCCGTCGAGCATAGCCCCTGACATGACAACGCCTAGCTGACCTTGAATCACAGGGCGGGGCCCCTACGTCAGGAGCGCGGCCACCAGTGACGCCATCCGACGCCTAGGTGCCTTGCCGATCAGTTTCAATGGAAGAGCCCGCCCGCGACCTTCAGCAGTTCGTCGTTCACGCCGCCGCTGCGGGAACAGGACTGGAGCAACGACAGGGGCTTGAAAATGGTTTTATCAATACTCAAGGAATTACATTATGCAAAATAAGAAAAACAAAGGCCACAAAATTGGTTTCTTTGGTTTCCTGACCGGGATAATCGGCTATTTGACGATCAGCTACTTATCCGAATCTTTCGGATTTTTCCTGATCTATCTGGGATTTATTCTGTCGCTCTGCGGTGTCGTCATGGTGTGGATTAACATGCTTGCCAAGGATAAATCCAACTGATGCGCCATGCCATGCCGGGCCATCGCTGCGCGATACGTGCCTACTTGACCCGTTGCTTTTCCAGCTTGCGCGCCAGGGTGCGCCGGTGCATGCCCAGCCTTCTTGCCGTTTCCGAAATATTGAAATCCGTCTCGGCCAGCATTTCGTGGATGCGTTCCCATTCCAGGGTCTTGATGTTGGTGGCGCGATTCGTCAGTTCGATGTCGGCGTTGCCGGCCACGTGGCCGAAGGCCGCTTCGATGTCGTCCGTGTTCGACGGCTTCGCCAGGTACTGGCAGGCGCCCAGCTTGATCGCTTCGACGGCCGTGCCGATGCTGGCGTAGCCCGTCAGCACGACGATCAGCATCTCCGGGTCGTGCTGGTGCAGCATCTGCACGCAGGCCAGGCCGGACGTATTGCCATTGAGTTTCAGGTCAACGACGGCGTAGTCGGGGCAATGCTGCTCCAGCAAGGCGCTCGCCTCGTCGAAATTGGTGGCCAGGATGACCTGGTAGCCACGCCGTTCGAACGAGCGGCCCAGGGTGCGGGCAAACGCGGCATCGTCTTCCACGATCAGTAACAGACGGTCATCCTGCATGGTGGTCGCTTTCTCTTTCCAGTTTGATGGCCGCCAGCGGCAAGGCCAGGTGCACCACCGCCCCGCCCTGCACCCGGTTGCGCGCCGTCACCGTACCACCTAAAGTACGCGCGACATTCACCACCAGGAACAGGCCCAGGCCGCCGCCGGGCTTGCCCTTGCTGCTTTGATATGGCTTGCCCAGGTGCGTCAGCATCGACGGCTCGAAACCGGGGCCCGCATCGGTAATGACCAGGTGCAAGGCATCCGCTTCGCGCGTCGCTTCGAAGCGCAGCCATTCGGGCGACGCCTCCAGCGCATTGTCGAGCACATTGCAGATGGTTTGTTTCAGGGTCGAATCGAAGACGACGGGCACGTCGTGCTCGATGCGGTTATCGTACTCGAAATCCTGGATCGGGCGGCTGCTGCGCCACTCGTCGACCAGGTCGTTGAGGAAGGTATTGATCGTCGTTTTCACGGAAGATTCGCCGCGCGCCTCGCCCGCCGACAACAGGATGCCGCTGACGATGCTCTTGCAGCGCTGCAACTGTGCCTGCATTTCCGTGATTTCTTCCAGCAATTCGCTGTTCTTGCTCAGTTCCGGCATGCGGCGCCAGTCGCCGAGGATGACGGACAAGGTCGCCAGCGGCGTGCCCAGCTCGTGCGCGGCGCCCGAGGCCAGCAGGCCCATGCGGATGATGTGCTCTTCTTCCGCCGCGCGCTGGCGCAAATCGGCCACCTTGGCGTCGCCGGCGCGCTGGTTGCGGTTGATGCGCGTGATGAACACCACCAGCAAGGCGGCGTTCAAAATAAAACAGATCAGCAGGCCCTGCACGTACAGGCTGGAAAAGCCCCGTTCGGGGTCGATCGGCAGGATCAGGGGGCCGGGCAGCAAGGCCAGGCCGGCCAGGCACAGGCTGGTAATGGCCACCATGATCCAGGTCGACCACACTTCCAGCAGCACGGCGCTGAGGATGACTTGCAGTAAGTACAGGAAGGCAAACGGGTTGCTGATGCCGCCGCTCAGGTAGAGCTGGGCCGTCAGCACGGTCACGTCAACCAGCAGGGCCAGAAACAGGGCCGTATTGGAAACGGGCTGGCGTTCGTGCCAGCGCAAGAGGCTGGCCAGATTGAAGGCGATCAGGCAGGACAGCACTTCCAGCATGTAGGGCACGGGCAAGGCGATGCCCAGTCCCACCCCCACGCCGAAGATGGTGCTGATCTGGCCGATCACGGCCAGCCAGCGCAGCTGGATCAGCAGCTTCATGTTCTGGTGGCCGGCCGGATGTTCCATCTCGGCCGCCACCGCGCCGCGTTCTAAGACCTCGCGGTTGGGCAGGATCTCAATCCTGCCCGGCATGGTCGCTTTCTTGCGATGGATCAAGCTTCTTGCCACGCGCGCGGCGGCGCTTGTCCTCGCGCACGATCCACCACGTGATACCGGCTACCATCAAGGCAAGCGCGAACCACGTCAAGGCATAAACCAGATGGTTGTTGTGGAACGAGATCACGGTCAGGCCGCCGACGGGGGCGTCACTGGCCGTTTCCGATTTTTCTTTCGCGTCGACGAAATATGGCGCCACGTTGGTGAGCATGTGCGAGCCGGCGATGGCGGCCACATCGCGCGAATACCAGTGCTGCGTGGCAGGACTGTTTTCGCGCAAGAAACCGCCGCCCGTCTCGCTGATGCGCAGCAAGCCGTCGACCTCGACGATGCCGGCCGGCGTGCCGGCGCCGATGCTGGCGCGTTTCGGCACGAAGCCGCGGTTGACCAGCACGGTGCTGCCATCGGCCAGGCGCAATGGCGTGATTAACCAATAACCGCTGCCCAGTGCCGTCGTTGCCTGCACCAGGGTATTGAAAATGGGGAGATAGGTACCGGAGAGTCGCACATGGCGGTATTCATCCGTTTGCTGCGTGATGCTGGCCCAGGCTGCGGGTCCAGGTGCGTCCGTTGCGGGCGCATGTACGCGTTGTTCGACGCGCTCGATCAGGTCAAGCTTCCAGAACAGGCGCTTGACTTGCCAGGTTCCCAGGACACAGAAACCGGCAAACAAGATCCCCGCCAGCAAGGCCAGTGCAATTTTTGAATAATGCACAGCCATGCCGCGTGGGCCTGGCGCGGCATCTTGCGATGCGGCGCCAGGGGCGCGCCCGGTGTTGCTTGGGCGCGTATTACTCATCATGGAGCCGTTTTCGTATGCATGTACTCAGGCATCAGATCCGGCATCATGTTGTGGTTCATGTGGTACATCACCCACAGGGAACCGGCCATGGCAATGCCCACGATCATGATCGTGAAGATCAGCGCCATCATGTTCCAGCCGCCTTCCGACTTGGTGTTCATGTGCAGGAAGTACACCATGTGTACCACCACTTGAACCGCCGCGAACGCCAGCAGGACCAGGCCCATGGTGCCCGAGTTGGTGATGGCTTTCGTCATCACCAGCCAGAACGGAATGGCCGTCAGGATCACCGACAGGATGAAGCCGATCGTGTAGCTTTTCAGGCTGCCATGATCGTGGTTGTCATGGTGGTGGCTATCGCCGTGTGTGTGGTGGTCGCTCATGGCAGCACTCCCATCAGGTAGACAAAGGTGAAGACGCCGATCCAGATGACGTCCAGGAAGTGCCAGAACAGCGACAGGCACATCATGCGGCGGCCGTTTTCCGGGGTCAGGCCATGCTTGTTCAACTGGAACATCAGGGTCACGAGCCAGATCACGCCGAACGTCACGTGCAAGCCGTGGGTGCCGACCAGGGCAAAGAACGACGACAGGAACGCGCTGCGCTGCGGACCGGCGCCTTCGTGGATCAGATGAATGAATTCATACATTTCCAGCGACAGGAAGGCCAGGCCGAACAGGCCCGTGATGGCCAGCCAGACCAGGGTGCTGCGCAATTGCTTGCGCTGCATGGCCAGCATGGCGAAGCCGTAGGTGATCGACGACAACAGCAGCATGGCCGTGTTGACGGCCACCAGCGGCAGGTCGAACAGCGCGGCGCCCGTCGGGCCGTCCGCGTAGCTGCGGCCGACCACGGCGTACGTGGCGAACAGACAGGCGAAGATCAGGCAATCGCTCATCAGGTAGAGCCAGAAACCCAGCAAGCTGCCGTTTTCCGGGTGGTGCTCGCGCACAAAGTAGCTGCGCGTGCTTGGTGCGGCGCCAGCGGCGCCGGTGTTATGGGCGATGGTATCAGACATGGCTGCTCAGCAATTTAGTATAAGCGTCTTCGGTACGGACCACTTCTTCCGCAGGAATGTAGTAATCGCGCTTGTAGTTAAAGGTATGGACGATGATCGTAATCATCATGACCACGAAGCCAACGCTGGCGACGAGCCACATTTGCCAGATCAGGCCAAAACCGACCAGTGCGGACAGTGCGGCGATCACGAAACCAGCCCAGGTGTTCTTCGGCATGTGGATCTTCGTGAAACCGGACGTCGGACGCTGGTAACCGTGTTTCTTCATGTCGGTCCATGCATCGAGTTCGTGCACTTGTGGCGTGAAGGCGAAATTATAGTCTGGCGGAGGCGACGAGGTCGCCCACTCCAGCGTACGGCCGCCCCATGGGTCGCCGGTCACGTCGCGCAGGGCGTGACGGTTGCGGAAACTGACATAGAACTGCATCAGCAGGGAACCGATGCCCAGCGCGATCGAGACGGCGCCAAACCAGGCGATGATGGTCCAGATTTGCAAGGATGGATCTTCAAAGTGGTTGACACGACGGGTCACGCCCATCAGGCCCAGCACGTACAGCGGCATGAAGGCCAGGTAGAAGCCGACGAACCAGAACCAGAACGAGCACTTGCCCCAGAACGCGTCGAGCTTGTAGCCGAAGGCTTTCGGGTACCAGTAGTTGATTGCAGCAAATACACCGAACACCACGCCGCCGATAATCACGTTATGGAAGTGGGCGATCAGGAACAGGCTGTTATGCAGCACGAAGTCCGCAGGCGGTACGGCCAGCAGCACGCCGGTCATGCCGCCGATGGTGAAGGTGACCATGAAGCCGATCGTCCACAGCATTGGCAGTTCAAAGCGGATACGGCCGCGGTACATGGTAAACAGCCAGTTGAAGATCTTCGCGCCCGTCGGGATCGAGATGATCATCGTCGTGATGCCGAAGAACGAGTTGACGCTGGCGCCCGAACCCATGGTGAAGAAGTGATGCAGCCATACCAGGTACGACAGGATCATGATGACGCAGGTGGCGTACACCATCGAGGCGTAGCCGAACAGGCGCTTGCTGCTGAACGTGGCGACCACTTCCGAGAACACGCCGAACAGCGGCAGGATCAGGATGTAGACTTCCGGGTGACCCCAGATCCAGATCAGGTTGACGTACATCATGGCGTTGCCGCCCAATTCCGTCGTAAAGAAGTTAAAGCCGGCAACGCGGTCCAGCGACAGCATGGCCAGAACAGCCGTCAGCACCGGGAAAGCGGCGACGATCAGGATGTTGGTGCACAGTGCGGTCCAGGTGAAGACGGGCATTTTCATCCAGGTCATGCCTGGTGCGCGCATCTTGACGATGGTGGCGATCAGGTTGACACCGGACAATAGCGTCCCGACCCCGGCAATCTGCAAGGACCAGATGTAATAGTCTACCCCCACGTCCGGACTGCCGACGATGCCCGACAGCGGCGGATACGCCAGCCAGCCCGTGCGGGCGAATTCGCCGACGAACAGCGAAGCCATGACCAGGGCGGCGCCCATGGTGGTCATCCAGAAGCTGAAGTTGTTCAGGAAAGGGAAAGCCACGTCGCGCGCGCCGATCTGCAGCGGCACCACGTAGTTCATCAGACCCGTCACGAAAGGCATCGCGACGAAGAAGATCATGATCACGCCGTGGGCGGTGAAGATCTGGTCGTAGTGATGCGGTGGCAGGAAGCCGGCATTGTCGCCAAAGGCGATCGCCTGCTGGGTACGCATCATGAGCGCGTCGGCAAAGCCGCGCAGCAGCATGACCAGGCCCAGGATCATGTACATGATACCGATTTTTTTATGGTCGATACTGGTGATCCAGTCGCGCCACAGGGTACCCCAGACGCGGAAATACGTCAGTGCCGCAACGAGTGCGATACCGCCCAGGGCGACCATTGCAAAGGTCGCCAGCAGGATAGGTTCGTGAAATGGAATTGCATCCCAAGTCAGACGGCCGAATATAAGCTTCGTCAGATCAATATGGTCTAGCATTGTTACTCTCAGAGAAAAAAGGGAGGCGCCAGGCAAGCGGCGCCAGTATCTGCAGCGCAATGCGCTGCGGGATTCATGCAGTCGTTACTTGGCTTGAACGCCCTTTTCAACCACTGCATCGCTAGCGACTACTGCCGTTACGGCCGCTACCGGGCTTTTTGCCATCGTCAATTTGTATGGCTCGACCGGCGTCACGCACAGGGCGTCGGAAACGATGGTGCGGTTCAGAATTGCCTTGTACAGATCGCTAGGTACGGCGCTGTAGCGGCGAACAGGGTCGCGTTCGCTAGGCTGGGCCAGCGACAGGTAGTCGTCGCGGTTCAGCGCGCCGCCACCGGCACGTGCCGATTCCACCCATTTGTCGAAGTCCGCATCATTGACGCCGTGGAACTTGAAGCGCATGCCCGAGAAACCGGCACCGCTGTAGTTCGCGGAGAAGCCTTTATAGACACCCGGCTTGTTGATGACGGCATTCAACTGCGTTTCCATGCCCGGCATGGCGTAGATCTGACCTGCCAGTGCGGGGATGAAGAACGAGTTCATGACGGACGACGCGGTGATCTTGAAGCGGATCGGACGATCGACGGGCGCGTACAGTTCATTCACGGAAGCGATGCCTTGCTCCGGGTAGATGAACAGCCATTTCCAGTCCAGGGCCACGACTTCGACGATCATCGGCTTGTGGCTGGCAGGAATGGGGCGGTTGGCGTCGATACGGCTCAATGGGCGGTATGGATCGAGGGTGTGGGTGCTGATCCAGGTCAGCAGGCCCAGCACGATGATGATCAACAGGGGCGCGCCCCAGATAATCAGCTCGAGGCGAGTCGAGTGGTCCCAGTCCGGCTCGTATTTGGCCGCGGTGTTGTTTTTTCTATAGCGCCATGCGAACAGCAGGGTCAGGGCGATTACCGGAACGATAATCAACAGCATCAGCAATGTCGAGATGACAATCAGATTGCCTTGCTGAACTGCGATGTCACCAGACGGATTCAGTACCACCGTATTGCAACCAGCCAACAATGCGAGAGGTAAAAGAAGCAGTCCGCGACGAACTTTTAATGAAAACATACAGGAAAGTCCAGTACAGGGGATGAAGATATGGTACTGTATTCTCACTGGAGCGCGTTGGCAATTGGACGTTTTGTCCTACCCCTTGCTCGGATTTTCACTCGGTGGTTGCGGAGTTTTCCTACAACTATCTATTGAATAGTCCTACTCCGGGCGTGAGACACCCGGGGTATGTTACGCGTTGGCCGAACTCGAAACTATATTGGAGACGATCATCATGTCCAGCACGCGCATACACAGCGGGGATGTACCCGCTGACTTTTCCCCCCATTCCCTGCGCGACGCAAGCGGGGCCGGCACGGTCGAATCGCATATCGACCCCGGTGAGATCGCCGTTGGCGTGATCATCGGCCGCGCTTCCGAATACTTTGACTTCTTTGTTTACGCCATCGCCTCGGTGCTGGTGTTTCCGCGTGTCTTCTTCCCGTTCGAAGAACGCCTGGAAGGTACCTTGTATGCCTTCCTGATCTTCTCGTTCGCCTTCATCGCCCGTCCGTTCGGCACCGTGATCTTCATGGAGATCCAGCGCCGCATGGGACGCAGCGCCAAGCTGACGTTCGCCCTCTTCCTGCTGGGCGTGTCGACGGCCGGCATCGCCTTCCTGCCGACCTACTCCCACCTGGGCTTTGCCGCCATCATCTGGCTGTCCGTGCTGCGCATCGGCCAGGGCGTCGCCCTGGGCGGCTCATGGGATGGCTTGCCATCGCTGCTGGCCCTGAACGCGCCGGAAAACAAGCGCGGCTGGTACGCCATGCTGGGCCAGCTGGGCGCGCCCGCCGGCTTCCTGATCGCCGCCGGCCTGTTCTGGTTCATGCTGACCAACCTGACGGATGAAGACTTCCTCGACTGGGGCTGGCGCTATCCGTTCTACGTAGCCTTCGCCATCAACGTGGTGGCCCTGTTTGCCCGCTTGCGCCTGGTGTCGACGAATGAATATGCGCGCCTGCTCGACGAACGCGAACTGCAGCCCGTGAGCGTGTTTGAAATGAGCCGCGGCCAGGGCCGCAACGTGCTGATCGGCGCCCTCGCCGCGCTGGCCAGCTACGCCCTGTTCCACCTGGTCACCGTGTTCCCGCTGTCATGGATTTCCGTCTACCAGACGCGTTCGGCCCCGGACTTCCTGCAAATTCAGATGGTCGGCGCCGTGCTGGCCGCCATCGGCGTGGTGATTTCCGGCTTGCTGGCCGATAAAGTGGGCCGCCGCACCACCCTGGGCGTGCTGGCCGTGCTGATCGCTATCTTCAGCGCCTTCGTGCCGACCCTGATGGGCGGCGGCAATACGGGCCAGGACGTGTTCATCCTCGTGGGCTTCAGCCTGCTGGGCCTGTCCTACGGCCAGGCTGCCGGCGCCGTGACGGCCAACTTCCCTGCCCGCTTCCGCTATACGGGCGCGGCCCTGACGTCCGACCTGGCCTGGCTGGTGGGTGCCGGCTTCGCTCCGCTGGTGGCGCTGGGCCTGTCGGCCAACTTCGGCCTCGCCTATGTCAGCTTCTACCTGCTGTCAGGCGCCGTCGCCTCGCTGGCCGCCCTGAGCCTGAACCGGGCGCTGGAAATCCGCGACTGACATATATATAGTGTGCAGCCCACACTGCACTGAAAAACGCCGGCACTGTCCGGCGTTTTTTCATGCCCAGGCCCGGCTTACTGTATCGCCAGCTGCCGCCCGCCCGTGCCCTCCTTCTTCGGCAAATCCAGCAGCAGCACGCCATTTTCATAGCGCGCCTGGGCGCCGGCTTCGTCCACCTCGTGCGGCAGCACGAAGCTGCGGTATTGCTGGCCATATTCGCGTTCGCTGCGCACGGTCTTGCCGCCGCCGTCGCGCGTCACCCTTTCATCCTTGAGTTCGGCACTGATGGAGACGCGGTTGCCGTCGATGGACACCTTGATATCGTCCTTGTTAACGCCTGGAATGTCTGCCTGCACCTGATACGCTTGCTCGGTTTCGGAAATGTCGACGCGCATGCGTGACGAACCCCCATCGCGCAGGCGCAAGGCGGGCGCGAAAAAGTCGTGCATGAATTCTTCCATGTCGCTGAACGGGTCGAAACGTGCCAGCGGGTTTTGCGGATCGCGACGCATCAATTGATTAGCCATGATGTCCTCCTGCATGGGCTGGTTTGCGGACGGCGGCCGTCCGCAGGGACGCCGCCACCTCCTGCATCTTAGGATGCGAACCGCTTGTCTCTTTGATCTGCCTCAATCGCGGCCAGCTTGATTTTTCCCCGACGATCATCTGTGCGCTGGCGCGCTTTGCACCGCCTCGCGCGTCGGCAATTTGGCGCAAGGCTGTTATGCTAGCGCACGCCATGCTTGACCACCAGAAACCTTGCATTTCAATTAAAATTGACTTTTTCGCGACAGCCTTACACGGACATGATGAATACCAAGACCCCGATCGACTCCTTCAGCTTTCGCCGCATCCTCGCCCGCAACGTCACCTTGCCGCTGGTTATCGGGGTCGTCACGGCCCTCGTGTTTGTCGGCCTGATCGCCTACCTGCTCTCGGCCCTGCGCTCGGTCGAGCATTCCGAACGGGTGATCGGCAACGCGAATGAAGTCATGAAGCTGTCCGTCGACCTGGAAACAGGCATGCGCGGCTATCTGCTGACGGGCGATGAAACGTTTTTGGCGCCGTATAAATCGGGCAAGGCAAAGATCGCCGTGGAAATGAGCACCCTGCTCGAGCTCGTGTCCGACAGCCCCATCCAGGTGGACCGCTTGCGCCGCATCCGCGCGCTGCAAGGCCAGTGGATGGAGTACGCGGAAGCCGTGATCGCCCAGCGCCGCAACAATCAGGAATTCCTCGCGCGCGTGCGCCAGGGCGAAGGCAAGCTGGAGTTCGACGAAATCCGCCGCGAATTTCTCACCTTCCTGTCCATGGAGCAGCGTTTGCGCCAGGAACGGGGCGACTCGGCCGAGGGCCGCACCATGCTGGCCGTGGTGGTGTTCCTGATCCTCAGCCTGGGCATGTCCGGCTTGCTCGCCTACCTGGGACGTCGCGAACTGCTGCGCCTGTCCGATATCTATAACGATGCGCTGGAGCAGCGCGGCAAGGACAACGACGTGCTGCAGGAGCAAGCATGGCTGCGCACGGGACAGACGGAGCTGGCGGCCCACACAAGCGGCCAGCTGGGCTTGCCGCAGCTGGGACGGCACGTGCTCGATTTCCTCGCCCACCGGCTGGAAGTGGCCGTGGCCACCCTGTACGTCGTCGACGAGGATGGCAGCCTGCGCCGCACGGCCGTGTACGGCTTCAACGAACAGGGCGTGAAGGAAAAACAGGTGTTCAAGCTGGGCGAAGGCCTGGTAGGCGAGACGGCGCGCGAAAAGCGCCTCAAGCATGTGCAGCAAGTGCCCGAGAATTACCTGACCGTGACGTCGAGCCTGGGCAGCGGCGCGCCGCTGGAACTGGTTTTGGCGCCCGTCAACAATGAAGGCGTCGTCAACGGCGTCATCGAACTGGGCTTTACGCATCCCGTCAGCGCCCGCGCCAAGGAATGGCTGAACCTGATTGCCGCCAATATCGGCACTTCGCTGGAAGCGGCCCTGTACCGCCAGCGCCTGCAAAATGTGCTGGAAGAAACCCAGCAATTGAATGAAGAACTGGAAGTGCAGCAGGAAGAGCTGCGCACGGCCAATGAAGAGCTGGGCGAGCAGTCGCGCGTGCTGGAACAGTCGCAAGCCCACCTGGAAGAGCAAAAGGCGGCGCTGGAGCAGTCGAACGAGCAACTGGCCGTGCAGGCGCTGTCGCTGGACCAGAAGAACATGGCCATCGGCCAGGCGCACGCCCAGCTGGAAGCGCGCGCGGAAGAGCTGCAGCGGGCCAGCCGCTATAAATCCGAATTCCTGGCGAACATGTCGCATGAGCTGCGCACGCCGCTGAACAGCTCGCTCATCCTGTCGAAGCTGCTGTCGGACAACAGCAGCGGCAACCTGACGCCCGAGCAAGTGACGTTTGCACAAACCATCTATTCGGCCGGCAACGACCTGTTGACCCTCATCAACGATATCCTCGACATTTCCAAGGTCGAGGCGGGCAAGCTGGAATTGACGCCGGAAGCCGTGCCTTTCGACGAACTGCTCAGCAGCATGAGGATGCTGTTCGGCGCCCAGGCGCAGCAAAAGAAACTGGTATTTGACGTCAAGGTGGCGCCGGACACGCCGCCGTCCTTCGTCAGCGACCGCCAGCGCCTGGAGCAGATCCTGAAAAACCTGCTGTCGAACGCCATCAAGTTTACCGATGCGGGCACGGTGTCCCTGCACGTGAGCGCCGATGCAGCCGGCCAGGTGCGCTTCCAGGTGCAGGATTCGGGCATCGGCATCGCCGACGACCAGCAGCACAAGATTTTCGACGCCTTCCACCAGGCCGACGGCACCACCAGCCGCCGCTACGGCGGCACGGGCCTGGGCCTGTCGATCTCGCGCGACCTGGCCGCCTTGCTGGGCGGCAGCATCGAGCTGGCCAGCACGCCGGGCCAGGGCAGCACGTTTACCCTGGTGCTGCCGGCCGTCATGCCGGAACGCGCGGTGGAAGCGGCGGCAGTGCCCGCCGCCGCGCCGCAAGCGCCCGCCAAAACCGCGGCCGCCGCGCCGAAGGCGGCGCCTGCCGCCAAGCCCGTGCCGCTGCCCACCTTCCAGGATGACCGCGATAGCGTGCCCCCGGCCAAGACGGGCCAGCGTTCCGTGCTGGTGATCGAGGATGAGCCGTCGTTTGCCGGCATCCTGTTCGACCTCGCGCATGAAATGCAATACCGCTGCCTGGTGGCGCACGGCGCCGACGAAGGCTTGCGCCTGGCCGAAGAATTCCTGCCCGACGCCATCCTGCTCGACATGGGCTTGCCGGACCGCCCGGGCTTGCTGGTCTTGCAGCAATTGAAGGAAAACCCGCTGACGCGCCACATCCCCGTGCACATCGTCTCCGGCAACGACCAGATCCAGGAAGCCATGCAGCTGGGCGCCATCGGCTACGCCACCAAGCCGCGCACGCGCGAACAGCTGAAGGAAGTGTTCCGCAAGCTCGAATCGAAGTTCACGCAACAGATGAAGCGCATCCTGCTGGTCGAGGATGACGAACGCCAGCGCGAAAGCGTGGTCCACCTGATCAGCGACGACGACGTGGAAATCACGGCCGTGGCGCTGGGCGAACAGGCGCTGGAATTGCTGAAGACACAGATTTTCGACTGCATGATCATCGACTTGAAGCTGCCCGACATCCAGGGCAACGAATTGCTCGAACGCATGGAACATGAAGAGCTGTGCTCGTTCCCGCCCGTCATCGTCTACACGGGCCGCAACCTGAGCCGCGAGGAAGAAGCGGATTTAATGAAATATTCGCGCTCGATCATCATCAAGGGCGCCCGTTCGCCCGAGCGCCTGCTCGACGAAGTGACCTTGTTCCTGCACAAGGTGGAATCCGAACTGTCGAGCGAGCGCCAGGGCATGCTGCAGCAGGTGCGCAGCCGCGAGCGCGTGTTTGAAGGACGCAAGATCTTGCTGGTGGATGACGACGTGCGCAACATCTTTGCCTTGACGAATGCGCTGGAACAGAAAGGCGTGGTGGTGGAAATCGGCCGCAACGGCTTCGAAGCCATCAGCAAGCTCAACAGCGTGGACGATATCGACCTGGTGTTGATGGATGTCATGATGCCCGGCATGGATGGGCTGGAAGCGACGCGCTTGATCCGCGCCGATGGCCGCTACAACAAGCTGCCCATCATCGCCATTACGGCCAAGGCCATGAAAAATGACCAGGAAGAATGCCTGCAGGCGGGCGCATCCGACTACCTGGCCAAGCCGATCGACCTGGACCGCCTGTATTCGCTGCTGCGCGTGTGGATGCCGAAGATGGAACGCATCTGATGCCACGCCACTCAATGGACAGTCGCTGATGTCCCCGCGCTACACGGACGCGCAGCTGCACGCGCTGATGGAAGCGATCTATCAGCGCTACAGCTACGACTTTCGCGACTATTCCCTGCCCTCGCAGCGCCGGCGCCTGAACCAGGCGCTGGAGCGCTTCCATTGCGCCGACTTGCCTGCCTTGCAGCAACTGGTGCTCGATGACGCGGCCAGCTTTGGCCGGCTGCTGCAGATTTTGACCGTGCCCGTCACGCAGATGTTCCGCGACCCGGCCTTTTTCCGCACCTTGCGCGAGCACGTCGTGCCCGTGCTGAAGACCTACCCGTCGCCGACCATCTGGGTGGCCGGCTGCTGCACGGGCGAAGAGGCACTGTCGCTGGCCATCGTGCTGCACGAGGAAGGCTTGCTCGAACGCAGCACGATCTACGCCACGGACATCAATCCGCAAGCGCTGGCCACGGCCGCGCGCGGCGTGTATCCGCTGCACCGGCTCGAGGAGTATGGCGCCAACTACCTGGCCGCTGGCGGCCTGGGCCGGCTGGACGAGTACTACACGGTCGAGCATGCCACGGCGCGTTTCCAGCAGCACTTGCTCGACAGGATCAATTTTGCCGACCACAGCCTGTCCACGGACAGCGTTTTTATCGAAACGCAATTGATTTGCTGCCGTAACGTGTTGATTTATTTCAACAAAACCTTGCAGGAGCGGGCCCTGGGCCTGTTCCACGAGTCGCTGTGCCACCGGGGCTTCCTGGGCCTGGGCAGCAAGGAAAGCACGCATTTCACGCGCTTTGCCGCCGACTTCGAGCCATTGCCGGGTCCCGAAAAGCTCTACCGCAAGCGTGCGCCGTCGCACGCCGCTTCCCATTACGCTGGACGGCACATGCCAGGAATGAAACATGATGAATGAAACAAGCACCAAACTGCTGATCGTCGACGACTTGCCGGAGAACTTGCGCGCGCTCAATGCGCTGATCCGCGAGAGCGACCGCAGCGTCTACCAGGCCTCGTCGGGCGAAGAAGCGCTGGCCCTGCTGCTGGAACACGATTTCGCGCTGGCCATCCTCGACGTGCAAATGCCGGAAATGGATGGCTTTGAGCTTGCGCAATTGATGCGCGGCACGGAAAAGACGCGTCACATTCCCATCGTCTTCGTCACGGCGGCCGGCAAGGAAATGAATTTCGCCTTCCAGGGCTATGAAAGCGGCGCCGTCGATTTCCTGCACAAGCCGCTCGACATCAATGCCGTGCAAAGCAAGGTCAACGTCTTCGTCGCCCTGCACCAGCAGCGCAGCGAGACGCGGCGCCAGGTGCAGGCGCTCGAGCACAGCCGCCAGCAGCAGGAAGCGTTACTGAAAGAACTGCGCGCCACCCAGGCGGAACTGCAGCGCTCGCTGCGCCTGCGCGATGAATTCATGTCCATGGTGGCGCACGAGCTGCGCACGCCGTTAAACACGCTGTTCCTCGAGACGCAGATGCGCACCGTCAACCTCGAACGGGGCAACCTGGCCGCCTTCGAGCCGGATAAGCTGAACAAGATGGTGGCGCGCGACGGGCGGCAAATCCGCAGCATGGTGCGCCTGATCGACGACATGCTCGACGTCTCGCGCATTACCAGCGGCAAGCTGTCGATCCGCCGCGAAGCGGTCGACCTGACCAGCCTGGTGCGCCGCGTGGCCGACGACCTCGGCCCATATGCGGCCGCCACGGGCAGCGTGCTGGAAGTGCTGGCCTTCGAACCCATCCAGGGGTACTGGGATGCCTTCCGCGTCGAGCAGATCGTCGTCAACCTGATCAGCAATGCCGTGCGCTACGGCCAGGGCCAGCCCGTGGAAATCAGCCTGGCGCACACGCAGAACAGCGCCGTCATCGAAGTGCGCGACCATGGCATCGGCATCAATGCGCGCGACCAGGAACGCATCTTCGACGCGTTCGAGCGCGTCATGCACCAGGACCGCACGGGCGGCCTGGGCCTGGGCCTGTTCATCACCAAGCAGCTGGTCGATGCGCATGGCGGCGCCATCACCCTGCAAAGCCAGCCCGGCAATGGCGCCCTGTTCAGCGTCACCCTGCCGCTGGCCGGCAGCTGAGGCCCGCATGAGCAGCACACCCGCCCCCCGCAGCCAGGCCGGCGCCAGCGGCGTCGCCTTCTTGCTGCAGCTGGAACGCCGGCTGCGCCTGCTGCAGGACACGGGCGAGATCCTGTCCCTGTCGGCGCAGCTGCTGGGACAACGCCTGGGCGCCCAGCAAGTGGCCTGTTTCGATATCGACCAGACCCTGCAATGCCCCACCCTACAGCATGCATGGAGCGACGGCCTGGCGCCGGGCGCCACGGGCGAGTATTTCCTCGGCGATTATGCCGCCCGCCTGGCCGATGCACTGGCCGCCGGCCAGGCGCTGGCCGTCAGCGATGTGGCGAGCGACCCGCGCACGGCCATGCCGGCCGCGCTGGCCACGTTTGCGCGCCTGGGCATCCGTGCCTTCCTGAACATTCCCATTGCCAAGGAAGGCCGGCTGGCGGCCCTGTTCGTCGTGCACAGCAGCGCGGCGCGCCTGTGGCATGCGGACGAGATCGAACTGGCCGTGCAAGTGTCGGAACGGGTCTGGTCGACCATCTTGCGGGCGCAGGCGGAATCGCGCCTGCGCGCCCTCAGTGCCAGCATGGAAACGCAGGTGGCCGAGCGCACGCGCGAGTTCGGCCGCACCTGGAACGTCAGCCCCGACTTGCTGGGCGTGCTCAACCTCGACGGCTATTTCGAGCACTCGAACCCCGCCTGGCAAGCCACCCTGGGCTGGTCGGCGGAGGAAATCCGCACGACGAAATTTTTTGAACTGATCCACCCGGACGACTTGCCGCGCACCTATGCGGCCTGGGAAGCGGCCAACCAGGGCCAGCCGGCGCTGCGCTTCGAAAACCGCTACCGCCACAAGCTGGGCGGCTGGCACTGGCTGTCGTGGGTGGCCGTGCCCGAGGGCGAGAAGGTGTATTGCAGCGCGCGCGACATCACCGTGGAAAAGAAGCTGGAAGCGGACCTGGCCGCGCGCAACAGCGAGCGCGAGCGGCTGTGGCGCAGCGCGCAAGACCTGATGGTGGCCATCGATGCCGAAGGCTGCTTTGCCGCCGTCAACCCGGCCGCCGGCGCCATCCTGGGCTGGCTGCCCGAGGAAATGCTGGGCCGCAGCCTGTTCGACTTCGTGCTGCCCGAGGATGCGGCCGCCACGCGCCAGGCGCTGGCGCAAGTGTCGCAGGAAGCCATGCCCAGCTTTGAAAACCGCTACCGGCACCGCGATGGCGGCCACCGCTGGCTGTCGTGGGTGGCGGCCACCGAAGGCGACCTGGTGTTTGCCACGGGGCGCCACGTCACCCTGGAAAAGGAAGCGGAAAGCACCTTGCGCCGCATGCAGGAATCCCTGCGCCACAGCGAGATGGCCCTGCTGCAATCGCAAAAGCTCGAAGCACTGGGCAAGCTGACGGGCGGCGTGGCCCACGATTTCAATAACGTGCTGCAAATTATCTCGGGCAACCTGCAACTGCTGCAGATGACCCTGGACGGCGACCCGCTGGCCGCCAAGCGCATCGCCAGCGCCTCGTCCGCCGTGGAACGGGGCGCCAAGCTGTCTGCCCAGCTGCTGGCCTTTGCGCGGCGTCAACCATTGAAACCGCTGGTGACGGACCTGGCGCAACTGCTGCGTTCGACGGAAGAGCTGCTGCGGCGCGCCACGGGCGAAACCATCGAGACGCGCCTGCTGCTGGCCGACGACTGCTGGCGCGCCCTGGTCGACCCGCACCAGCTGGAAAACGTCATCCTCAACCTGGCCATCAACGCGCGCGACGCCATGGCCGGCCAGGGCCAGCTGACCATCGAACTGAGCAACAGCGTGCTGGGCAGCGACTATGCGGCCCGCCACGCGGACGTCACGCCTGGTGACTACGTGCAGCTGGCCGTCTCGGATACGGGCACGGGCATTCCAGCCGAGCTGCTGGACAAGATTTTCGAACCGTTCTTCACGACCAAAAGCGAGGGCGAAGGCACGGGACTGGGTTTGAGCATGGCGTACGGCTTCCTGCGCCAGAGCGGCGGCCACCTGACGGTGGACAGCCTGCCGGGCCACGGCAGCACCTTCCGCATCTACCTGCCGCGCTCGCTGGAAGCGGAAACGGAACTGCCGCTGCAGCTGGGCGGTCCCGTGCTGGGCGGCAAGGAAACCATCCTCGTCGTGGAAGACGACGTGCAGGTGCAGACGACGGTGGTGGACATGCTGCGCGGCCTCGGCTACGTCGTGCTGCGCGCCAGCGATGGCGAAAGCGCGCTGGCCATCGTCGGCAGCGGCGTGCCCATCGACCTGCTGTTTACGGACGTGGTGATGCCGGGCAAGGTGGCCAGCACGGAACTGGCGCGCCAGGCCCGCTTGCTGCTGCCGCAGTTGGCCGTCTTGTTTACCTCGGGCTACACGCAGGACGCCATCATGCAGGGCGGCCGATTGGAACCGGGCGTGGAACTGTTGAGCAAGCCTTACCGGCGCGAGGACCTGGCGCGGCGCATCCGCCACCTGCTGGCCAATGGCCGCCACGTGACGGCCCTGCACCAGTACCGCGCGCAGCTGGCGCCGCAGTCCGCGCCGGCACGGCCGGAGGGGAGGCACATCCTGCTGGTGGAAGACAATGCCGATGCGCGCGCCATGACGAGCGAACTGCTGGCCATGCTCGGCCACACGGTGCTGGCCGTGGGCACGGCCGAGGAAGCCTTGCCCCTGCTGGCCACGCCGGGACTGGAACTGCTGCTGACCGATATCAGCCTGCCGCAGATGTCGGGCGCCGAGCTGGCCGAACTGGCCGCCCGCGAGCAGCCGCAACTGGAAGTGGTGTTTTCCACCGGTCATGCGCCCGCCAATTCCGGCGTACTGGATCCGCAGGCGCGTTTTCTGGTGAAACCATTTACCCTGGAGCAATTGCAGCGGGCCTTGCTGCCGCCAGGTCAGTAGACGTCGAGCTGGCGCGCCTTCAGGGCGCCGGCCAGCTCTTCCAGGCCAAACGGCTTGCGCAGGAAGCGCGCGCTGGCGTCCTGCATCAGGCTGGCGCCCCAGTCGTGCCCGGAAGCAAACACCACGTCCAGCTGCGGCCAGTGCGCGCGCGCATGGCGCGCCAGTTCCAGGCCCGACATGGTGGGCAGGCTGATATCCGTCACCAGCACGTCCAGGCCCGGCATGGCCAGGAGCGGCATGGCCGCTTCCGCGCTGGCCACGCCGTGCACGGTGTGCCCCAGCATATTGAGCATTTCCGTGGTCATTTCGCGCGCATCGTCATTGTCTTCCACCAGCAGGATGCGCCGCCCGGACGGGTCGGGCGCGCCCACCAGGCGGCGGTCGGCCAGCAGATGGCGGATGCGCCGCGCCAGGTCTTCGCGCTGGTAGGGTTTACTCAACAGTTCCACGCCCGGGTCCAGGCGCCCGCCCTGCATGATGGCGTTATGCGTATAGCCCGAGGTAAACAGCACGGCCAGCTCGGGCAGCAGCAGCCTGGCTTGCTGCGCCAGCTCCTTGCTGCTGACGGGACCGGGCATGACCACGTCCGTAAACAGCAGGTCGATGGCCACGCCCGTGCCCAGCAGGGCCAGCGCCGAGGCGCCGTCGTCCGCATGCAGCACGTCGTAGCCGAGGCCGCGCAGCATGTCGACCACCGTATGTTGCACGGGGGCATCGTCTTCCACCACGAGAATGGTCTCGCCGCCGCCCAGCACGGGGCCCGTCAGGCCAGGCGGCGGCTCGGCCAGCTTTTCCAGCGAACGGGGCAGATAAATCTTGAACGTCGTGCCCGCACCGGGCGCGCTGTGCACCTTGATGTGGCCCGCGCTCTGGCGGATGAAGCCGTACGCCATGGACAGGCCCAGGCCCGTGCCCTCGCCTTCCTTTTTCGTCGTGAAGAACGGTTCGAATATCTGGTCGATCACGTCGCGCTCCATGCCGTGGCCCGTGTCCGTGATGGTCAGCAGCACATATTGCCCCTCCAGCACATCGGCATGCAGGCTGGCATAGGCGGCGTCGAGCGTGACATTGCTCAAGGTGAAAGTGAGGCGGCCGCCCTTGTCCATCGCGTCGCGCGCGTTGATGGCCATGTTCAGCAGCACGTTTTCCATCTGGTTCGGATCGACCAGGGTATGCCACAAACCTTCGCTGATGAAGGTTTCCTCGGCAATCGCCTCGCCCAGGGCGCGGCGGATCAGCTCGTGCATGCGGCGCAGCAAGCGTCCCAGGTCCGTCACCAGCGGCTTCAACGGTTGACGCCGCGCAAAGGCCAGCAGTTGCGACGACAGCTTGGCGCCCCGCTCGACGGCCGAGGCGGCCGAATCGAGGCGCCTGGCCGCCTGCGGATTGTCGGCCACCGTCAGCTTCAGCAACTGCAGATTGCCAGAGATAATTTGCAGCACGTTGTTGAAATCGTGCGCCACGCCGCCCGTCAGCTTGCCGATCGATTCCAGCTTTTGCGCCTGCAACAAGGCTTGCTCGCTGCGCACGAGCGCCAGACGCGCCTCTTTTTCATCGGTGACGTCGCGGCCGATGGCGTGGATCAGCTTTTGCGCCGGCACGGCCGTCCAGGAAATCCAGCGGTAGCCGCCATCGCGCCGGCGGTAGCGGTTTTCCATGCGCAAGGTGGGTGCGCCGTGGGCCAGGCGCGACAAGTCCTGCAGGGCCGCCATGCGGTCGTCGGGATGCACGAGACTGATGAAATCCATGCCCAGCGACTCGATTTCCGGGCGCTCGAGGATCTTGCTCCAGGCGGGATTGACGGCGATGATCATGCCGGCCAGGTCGGCCACCAGCATGATGTCGGTCGACAGCCGCCACATGCGGTCGCGGTCGGCCGTGCGGTTGGCCATTTCCAGTTCCAGCGAGGAATTCAGGTAGGCCATCTTTTCCAGCACGTTCTTCTGTTCCTGCACGTCCGTGTTCGTGCCCACCCAGCGCAACACCGTGCCCGCCTCGTCGAACAGGGGCAAGGCGCGCGCCAGGAACCAGCGGTAAGCGCCGTCGCTGGCGCGGCGCATGCGGAATTCGTGTTCGTAGGCGCTGGCGGTGGCGACGGCCCGCTCCCAGCTGACCTGCGTGGCCTGCACGTCGTCCGGATGCACGCAATGGCGAAAGCCGCTCGATACGAGCGACTTCATCGATTGCCCCGTGTATTCGCACACCTGTTCGTTGACCCAGTAGGTGGCGCCGCTGCCATGCGCCAGCCAGGCCTGGTTGGGCATGGTCGAGGCGAGCGAACGGAACTGCGCTTCGCTGTCGAGCAAGGCATTGCGCGCCTGCCAGTGCTCGTCGATATCCTCGCACGAGCCATACCATTTCACGGGCTTGCCCCGCTCGTCGAGCCGGCAGTACGCGCGCGAATGCACCCAGCGGTACAGGCCGTCCTGCCGGCGCACGCGCATTTCCGCGTCAAAAGGCTGGCAACTGCCCACCGATTCGCTCCAGGCCGCCAGGGAATGGCGCACGTCCTCGGGGTGGACGGCATCGAGCCAGCTGGTACCGAGGCCGCTGCAGCCCGTCCATTCGCGCCAGCGCTGCGCCACATAGTCGAGCTTGCCGTCGATGTCGGCCGTCCACAGCACTTGCGTGTTCAGTTCTATGGCGTAATGAAAGTGTTCGCGGCTGTCATGCAGCGCCTGTTCCAGCTGGCCCCGCTCGATGACATGCGCGGCCACGCGCGCGGCCAGCGCCAGCAGTTCGATTTCGGGTTGCGTGGGATGGCACGTCGCCTGGAAAAACAGGCCCAGCACGCCCAGGATATGCCCCTTGGCGCCGAAGACGGGGGCGACCCAGCAGGCGCGGTAGCCGTGCAGCATGGCTTCCTTGCGTCCCGCGCTCCAGTGCACGTCGCGCGAGATGTCGCCGCAATACACGGGCGCGCCGGAAAAGGCCGCCGTGCCGAACGGGGACGGCTGTTCGCCGCCGTGGCGCAGGGCCAGGCACAGGTCTTGCGGCAGGCTGGGCGCGGACAAGCCGCAAAAGCGGTCGGCCTCGTCGATGAGCACCAGGCAGGCATGCGCACCGCCCTCGGCCAGGTCTTGCAGCGCCAGCAACAAGTGTTCCAGAGCATGGGCCAGGTCGGCGCCTGCCGCGATGCTGCCCAGCGCACTATGTTCGGCGTCCAGCAAGGAAAGAATGTTGTTTGCGTGCACCGTGTCGATATGGGGAAAACTGATGCCCGAAATATACCATGGGGCAACGCTCTTGCAGGAGGAAAACAGCGCGTTGCTTGATCTCCGCGGCCACGCAGCCCTATGCTAAAGTGTTGCTCTCTTCTCAAGCGAATCCCAGCATGCCTACTTCATTGCCGTCCACCCTGCTCGCCTCCGCCCTGCTTGCCTCCGTCCACGGCGCCGTCGCCGCCCCCATGAGCCTGGACGACTACCTGGCCCTGAACGGCCCCGCGCCCACGGCGCAGATCGCCTATGGTTCCGCGCCGTCGCAATACGCGCAGCTGTTCCGGCCCGAAGGCAGCGGGCCGTTCCCCGTCGTCGTGCTCGTCCATGGGGGCTGCTGGACGGTGGCCTTCGGCGGCATCAAACAGATGCGCAACGTGGCCGGCGCCCTCGTCGCGCAAGGCATCGCCGTGTGGAACGTAGAATATCGCCGGGTCGACGAGCCGGGCGGCGGCTACCCAGGCACGTATGAAGACATGCACGCGGCGCTCGACAGCCTGCAGCAGCACGCGCCCCAGTACCAGCTGGACGTGAACCGCATCCTCGCCATGGGCCACTCGGCCGGCGGCCAGCTGGTGCAATGGATCGCCGGCCGGGAAAAGCTGCCCAAGACCAGCCCCCTGTACCGCGACACCTACCTGCCGGTAAAAAACATCGTCAGCCTGGGCGGCCTGGCCGACCTGCGCCATGAGAAGGAGTTGATCAAGAGCAGCTGCGAACGCGACATCGCGCAACTGGCAGGCAGCGCCAGCACTGAGCGCCCGGACATCTACAGCGACACCAACGCCGCCGACCTGATCCCCAACGGCAGCCGCACCGTCCTGGCGACCGGAGAACTCGACACCATCTCCCCTCCCCGCGTCGCGCACGACTATGCGGCCAAGGCCAAGCTGGCCGGCGACCATGCGGAGGTGCTGATCTTGCCGGGGGCCAGCCATTACGACGAGATTGCGGCGACGTCGAATGCTTGGAAGATGATTTTGCCGGTGGTGAGGGAGATGCTGGGGATCGGCGCGCAATGATGACAGTGTTGCCTGAAGCAGGCGACATAACAAAGGTAGTGCCTCTTGCTAAGCCGTTCTGTTTTCAGCGTCGAGAAGAATCTTCCAATCGCGGCGTTGTCCCAGAAGGTTCCGCGCCTGGTGATGACTTGGCGATCGTCTATCGAAGCAGTACTGGAGAATGCATTGATTGGCACATACGAAATAACAGACTTGCACTCGATAGGCATACCTGGAGTTGAAGTTGCAGGGAGAGAGTTTCACCTGCGCGACCTGCACGAGATGATTGGTATTGAAAGGAACATGACCTGTTTTATGTTTCGGCACAACAGCAAAGCTGAAACTGACTACGGACACATGGTTACCGGGGTTCTGTTCAACAAAGTTTACATGAACGAGCAAACAAACGAGCTTGCGAATAGTAACTCAGCTTATAACGATCTAGCGGTTCTACGGATAGACTGCCGAGATCCTGCGCTAACTGTTCAACAAAGAAAGACTTTAAAGTACAAGGGCGTCGCTATCAAAGACCTCTTTAAGATATCTTACGCAACCTTTAACCGCCAGCCGCTCCGTCACCCAACAGGCAAGAAGATTGTGCCGAACATTGTTTTAGTTGAAGCTGACTTTTCAAAGCTAGACGCACAGAAGCTACTAGTAAATTATCTGGTCATGAAACATAACGGCGGAACTGCATTGATCGATTATGAAAAAGAAGACCAAGTCGGAACAATGCTGGGGATGCGAAACAATACGATCGATAGCCGCATCCTTGAAACTTTTGGCTTTACTGTGAAGTCTGCAAGCGAGAACGTCAACATTCAACTTGCATCGTTAAACGCGAAAGCTGCACGAAATGCACTGACCAAGGAAGAGCTAGAAGCCAAAGCCAGCTACGAATTCGTTAAGCGAGTAGCGGCACTTGGCGCTGTATGCGCTGAGTTTGAGAGAGCGAGATTAGGAGACCGGTCATTGACGTTAGACAGTGATGTTGCGAAAAGGATACTTGCTAACGCCATCGGGTTTAACCCGTCCGTTATACTGCACGGGAAAAAGCAAGTCTTTTGGGATTTGCAATCCTACCTGCACATCGTAATGCGACACATAGATGCCTATCAGGTTGGTAATTTTAAGGGAAAGACTGTCCTTCCTTATGAGCTGACGGACCTTAAGGACCTAATCGAGAAAGTCTTAGATAGTATTCGCGAAGAGCTTGCTCTTCACTTCGCGACGAACTCGGGAGAGTTTGTCAGATCAGGGCGCATGGCAGTACTCTTCAACGGCGATTACTTCATCTTAAGGATCGATCCTAATGGACGCCTTAGCCAGTTCTACAGTCCTTAGTACTTATTACTTTCCATACGCGACCAAGAGTAGATTAGTCAGACTTGCACAGGTAACCCGAACCTAGGCGAGTTGGACCAATTCAATTTCCGGTTTGGGGCGCAAGCAGACGTTCCTCAACCGCGAACCGGCAACGAGAGCATGAACCCGCCCGCGCCTCAACAAAGGCTCCCCGGGCCCAGCGGGCCTGAAAAATGGCCAGGGCAAGGCGCGCGGGCGAAGACAGTACGCATGTACGGCGAGCCCAAGCAACGCAGCCATGGGCATTTTCTCAGGCCCGCGGCTCTGGCCCGCTGTTCAAAACAATACCCTCACTGAACACGCGCAAGGTACTGTGCCAATTGGGCAAAAGTAGCCTTGAACCCCTGCGTCATCGACTCATGCCCTTCCAGGAAAGTCTCATGCTGCTCATCGGTGGCCTTGTGCGGTGTGGAACGCAAGGTCATCGTCGTCTTGCCGTTTTCTTCCGTGAGGGTCATGACATTGAACGATTCCAATGGCCAGGTCGCGCTGACGGGGTGCTGCACGGCAGTGCCCTGCTTGTCGGCGAATGACAAAATCGAGACGATCTTTTCCGGCGCTTCGATGGCCTGGTAGGTGAACTTGCCCCACATCTCGTAGCCATTGTCGGCGCGCATGCCGTAGTGGAAGACACCGCCCGGGCGCAAGTCCAGCGCCAGCACGCTCAATTCGAAGCCGACGGGGCCCCACCATTGGGCCAGGCGCTCGGGCTCCACCCACGACTGGAACACCAGTTCGCGCGGCGCGTCGAAGGTTTGCGTGATGACAAAGTCGCTGCTGTCGCGGTGCTGTCCATCCTGCTTCTGTTTTTCCGTCGTCATGCTGTCTCCTGATGGTGGTGGGCTGACTGTTAATGTACCAGCGGCGCCGACAAACGGAAAGGCCTGTACGCCTGTCAAACCAGCATGCTAGAATATTAGTTAGACACCTAACTATTAGACGACTCACCTTATGATTTCTATCGAAGAGCGTTTTTCCGCCGCGCTCCACAAGACGGCGCGCGGCTGGCGCCATGCGATCGACCGGCGCCTGAAGGACCTGGACCTGGGGCAAGCGAGCTGGATGGCCATTGCCATGATCGCCAAATCGCCGCAGCCGCCCTCGCAAAGCGAATTGGCCCATCAGCTGGGCGTGGAAAACCCCACCATGGTGTCGATGCTGGACCGGCTCGTGAAATCGGGCTTCGTGCAGCGCCAGCCGTCGGAAACGGACCGCCGCGTGAAACTCGTCGTGCTGACGGAAGCTGGCCTGCAGGTGTATGACACCGTGCGCAAGGAAGCGGACGGTTTCCGCAAGGAACTGCTGCAGGGCATTGATCCCGATCAACTGCGGGCCGCCACCGAACTGCTCGAAGCGCTACAGGCGGCCACGGAGAAATCCGCATGAGTTCGGCCACAGCCAGCGCCACGCCGGCGCTGCCCGCTTCACAGGACCCCACCCTGAACCGGCGCATGATCACGATTTCGATCATGCTCGCCACCATCATCCAGGCGCTCGACGGCACCATCGCCAACGTCGCCCTGCCCCACATGCAGGGCAGCCTGTCCGCCTCGCAAGACCAGATCACCTGGGTGCTGACCTCGTTCATCGTCGCCGCCGCCATCGCCACGCCCCTGACGGGCTGGCTGTGCGATCGTTTCGGCCAGAAAAACACCTTTCTCGTCTCCGTGGCCGGCTTTACGCTCGCCTCCGTGCTGTGCGGCCTGTCCGGTACCCTGTCCGAGATCGTTGCCGCCCGTTTGCTGCAAGGCGTGTTCGGCGCGGCGCTGGTGCCCCTGTCGCAGGCGGTCTTGCTCGACATCAATCCGCGCGAAAAGCACGGCTCGGCCATGGCCATCTGGGGCATGGGCGTGATGATCGGCCCCATCCTGGGACCGACCTTGGGCGGCTGGCTGACGGACAGCTACAGCTGGCGCTGGGTCTTCTTCATCAACATCCCCATCGGCGCCATGGCCTTCTATGGCATCTGGCGCTACATCCGCAAGGACCCGCCCAACCGCCGCATGAACTTTGACATGTTCGGCTTTGCCACCCTGAGCCTGTCCATCGGCGCGCTGCAGATGCTGCTGGACCGGGGCGAGCAGAATGACTGGTTTTCCTCCACCGAAACGTGGATCGAAGCCATCGTGCTGGCCATGAGCCTGTGTTATTTCGTCGCCCACACGGCGCTGCGCCCGGCCGGCAAGTCCTTCCTCGACTACCGCCTGCTGAAGAATTCGAACTATGTGAGCGGCTTGCTGTTCATCTTCATCGTCGGCATGGTGCTGTTCGCCACCCGCGCGCTGACGCCGTCCATGCTGCAAGGCCTGATGAATTACCCGGCGGCCATCGCCGGCCTGGTGACGGCGCCCAGCGGCCTGGGTACGATGCTGGCCATGCTGATCGTCGGCAGGCTGACGGGCAAGATCGATACGCGCATCCTGCTGGGCGTAGGCTTTTCGATTACCGCGTTTTCGCTGTGGCAAATGGCCAATTTCACCCTGGACCTCGTACCGAAGACGGTCGTATGGAATGGCATTATCCAGGGCATCGGCCTGGGCCTCGTCTTCGTGCCCCTGAGCGCGGCCACGTTCGCCACCCTGTCGCCGCAGATGCGGGCGGAAGGCACGGCGATCTACAGCCTGGTGCGCAATATCGGCAGCAGCATCGGCATCGCCCTCGTGCAAACCTTGTTGGTGCGCAATACGCAGATCGCCCATGCCTCCCTGACGGAACACATCACGATCGCCAATCCGGCCCTGCATGACCCCGGCATCGCCCAGGTGTTCGACCTGGGCACGAGCACGGGCATGGCGGCGCTGAATGGCGAAATCACGCGGCAGGCGTCGATGATCGCCTACCTCGACGACTTCTGGCTGATGATGTGGCTGACCATCCTCGTGCTGCCGCTCTTGCTCCTGATCAAACCACCGAAGAAAAATGCGCCTGTCGTGGTCGACCACGCGGCCATGGAATAACCCACATGCACACACCGATGAAACTCTCCCTGAGCGTCCTGGCGCTAAGTTTATCCCTGGCCGGCTGCGCCAGCATCCCGCCCGACACGCAACAGCTGCCGCAGCAAGACCTGGCCACCGTGCAATTGGCGGCCGACATCCACCTGGCCAGCGAAGGCTGGCCCGCCGCCCAGTGGTGGCGCCAGTTCCAGGACGATCAGCTGGACCAGCTAATCGACCAGGCGCTGGCCGCCAGCCCGAACCTGGCGGTGGCGAATGCCCGCATCGGCTCGGCCCTTGCCGCGTTTGACGCGCAACACGCGCAGCGCGGCCCCAGGGTCGACCTGGACGCCAACGCCAGCCGCCAGCGCTATTCGGGCAACGGCTTGATGCCCGCCCCCATCGGCGGCAATTACTACAACGAGGTCACGGTGGGCGTGCAAGCCCATTACGACCTGGACTGGTGGGGCAAGCACAAGGCGCAGATCGCCGCCAGCCTGGGCGAAGTCAACGCGCGCCGTGCCGAGTATGCGATGGCGGAACAGATGCTGGCGGCCGAGATCGCACGCCACTACTTCAGCATGCAAAACGGCTGGGCCCGCATGGACAATCTGCATGCGCTGGTGGCCCTGCAGCAGCAACTGGTGCTGGACAAGGAAAAGCGCATCGCCAACGGCCTCGGCGTCAGCGACGACCATCTGTCCGCGCAAACGCGTTTGAGCTTGCTGCAGCAGCAGATCGCCCTGCTGGAAACGCAGGTCGTCACGGAACGGGAAGCCTTGCGCGCCCTGCTCGGCGGCGACAGCTCGGCGCTGGCCAGCCTGCAGCCGAGACAGGCCCAGGCGCTGCCGCATGCCCTGCCCGGCAAGCTGGGCATGGAATTGCTGGCGCGCCGGCCCGACTTGCAGGCGTCCCGCTGGCGGGTACAGGCATCGATGAGCAAGATCGAGGCGGCGCAGGCATCGTTCTACCCCGATATCGACCTGGGAGCCTCGTTCGGCCTCGATGCGATCAAGCTGGGCAAGCTGCTCGAGTCCGGCAGCCGCACCCTGTTCATCGGCCCGGCCCTGTCCTTGCCCCTGTTCGACAGCGGCCGCCTGCAGGCGCAGCTTGCCGGCGCGCGCAGCGAACGCAACGAACTGATCGCCGACTACAACCAGAACGTCTTCAATGTCGTGCGCGACGTGGCGCAGGCGGGCGCCAGGGTGCAAGGCGTGGAAAACCAGCTGCGCCTGCAGCAGGAAAACCTGCGCGCCAGCGAAGCGCAGCTGCGCAACGCCAACGCCCGGCTGAAACAGGGATTGGCCGACCGCGCCACCCAGCTGAATGCGGAAATGACCGTGCGCGGCCAGGTGGACCTGGGCATGCAGCTGCAAAACCAGCGCCAGAACGCGGAAATCAGCCTGAGCGTGGCCCTGGGCGGCGGCTACCGGGGCAGCAGCGACTTTGCCGGCACGGCCAGCACCAACACCACCAAACAATAACAATCGATTACGGAACACATCATGAGCAGCGAAACCACAGCCACCACCACTTCCACCGAACAGCCGGGCAAGCGCAAGGCCGTCCTGATCGCCATCACGGCCGCCTTTCTCGTGGCGGGCGCCGCCTGGGCAGCCTATTATCAATTAGTGCTGGCCAAGGAAGAAGTCACGGACAACGCCTACGTGGCCGGCAACCTGGTCACCCTGTCCGCGCAAGTGACGGGCAATGTCGATGAAATCCGCGCCGACGAGACGCAGATGGTGAAAGCGGGCGCGCCGCTGATCACCCTGAACGCCATCGATGCGGACCTGGCCCTGAGCCAGGCGCAGGCGCGCCTGGGCAACGTCGTGCGCCAGGAGCGCGAACGCTATGCCAGCGTGGCGCAGTACGACGCCGTCATCGAGCAGCGCCGCCTGGCGCTGGCCACGGCGCAAGGCAACCTGGCGCGCCGCGCACCGCTGGCCGCGGACCACACGATCTCGGGCGAAGACCTTGTTCATGCGAAACAGGCCGTTGACGACGCGAAAGCAGCCTTGACGGTGGCGCAGCGCCAGGCCGAGTCGGCCAAATCGGGCGTGGCAGGCGTGAACCTGGCCAGCCATCCGGCCGTGCTGTCGGCCAAGGGCGACGTGCTGCAAGCGTGGCTGGCCGTGCGCCGCAACGCCGTGGTCGCGCCCGTCTCGGGCTATGTCGCCAAGCGCAACGTCCAGCTGGGGTCGCACGTGACGCCGGGCACGCCCCTGATGTCCATCGTGCCGCTCGACCAATTATGGATCGATGCGAACTTCAAGGAGTCCGAATTGCGCAATATCCGTGTCGGCCAGGCGGCCACGATTGAAACGGATTTGTATGGCAGCAAGGTGGTCTACCACGGCAAGGTGCTGGGCATGTCGGCCGGCACGGGCAGCGCGTTCTCCCTGCTGCCGGCGCAAAACGCCACGGGCAACTGGATCAAGGTGGTACAGCGCGTGCCCGTGCGCATCACGCTGGACCCGAAGGAACTGGCCGCCCACCCGCTGCGCATCGGCCTGTCGACCACGGTGACGGTCGATACCAGCCACGGCGAAGGGGCAACCCTGGACCAGCCGATGGCGGCGTCCACCGTCTACACGACCCAGGCGCTGAGCCAGCCCGTGGACGAGGCGGAGAAGATGGCCGATGCGATCATTGCGCAAAACCTCGCACACTAAACCCAACTGCGACGACTGGGGTCATACCCTGCAGGGTACGACCCCGGCATTTGCCATTCGGGTTTGATTACATTTACTTCGCCTTCCCCGCCGCCGCCACCTGGTCCAATATATGCTTGGGCACGGCCGCATAGTGCTTGAATTCCATCGTGTACGTGGCGCGGCCCTGGGTCAGCGAGCGCAGGGTGGTGGAATAGCCGAACATTTCCGCCAGCGGCACCAGGGCCTTGACGATGCGCCCCGCGCCGCCGGGGATGTCGTCGACGCCCTGTACCATGCCGCGCCGGGCCGTCAAATCGCCCATGACGTTGCCCATGAATTCTTCCGGCGTTTCCGCCTCCACCTGCATCATCGGTTCCAACAGCACGGGCGACGCTTTGCGCATGCCATCCTTGAAGGCGATGGAGCCGGCCATGCGAAACGCGTTTTCATTCGAATCGACGTCGTGGTAGGAGCCGAACGTCAACGTGGCCTTGACGTCCACCACGGGATAGCCGGCCAGCACGCCCGATTTGAGGGTTTCGATGATGCCCTTGTCGACGGCGGGAATGAATTCGCGCGGCACGACGCCGCCCTTGATGGCGTCGACGAACTGGTAGCCCGTGCCTGGCTCCAGCGGTTCGAGTTTCAGCACCACGTGGCCGTACTGGCCCCGTCCGCCCGATTGCTTGACGAACTTGCCCTCGATATCTTCCACCGTGCGCGTGATGGTTTCGCGGTAGGCCACCTGCGGCTTGCCCACGTTCGCTTCCACGCCGAATTCGCGCCGCATGCGGTCGACCAGAATTTCCAGGTGCAATTCTCCCATGCCCGACATGATGGTCTGGCCCGATTCCTCGTCCGTATGCACCCTGAACGACGGGTCTTCCTGCGCCAGGCGGTTCAGGGCGATGCCCATCTTTTCCTGGTCCGGCTTGGTCTTCGGTTCGACCGCCTGGGAAATCACGGGTTCCGGGAAGATCATCTTTTCCAGCACGATGATGTGGTCGATGGCGCACAGGGTGTCGCCCGTGGTCACGGCTTTCAGGCCCACGGCGGCGGCGATGTCGCCCGCATACACTTCCTTGATCTCCTTGCGCTCGTTCGCATGCATCTGCAAAATGCGCCCCAGCCGCTCGCGCGCGCTCTTGGTGGGGTTGTAGACCATGTCGCCCGAATTCACCACGCCCGAATACACGCGGAAGAAGGTCAGCTGCCCCACGAACGGGTCCGTCATGATCTTGAAGGCCAAGGCCGAGAAATGCTCGTCGTCGGCCGGATGGCGCTCCACCTCGTTGTCGTGCTCGTCATGCCCCATGATGGGCGGCACTTCCAGCGGCGACGGCAGGTATTCGATGACGGCGTCGAGCATCGCCTGCACGCCCTTGTTCTTGAAGGCGCTGCCGCACAGCATGGGCACGATCTCGTTGCGGATGGTGCGCGCGCGCAAGGCCTGCTTGAGTTCCGCTTCCGTGAACGTGTCGCCGTTCAGGTAGCGCTCCGTCATCTCGGTGGTGGCCTCGGCCGCGTGTTCGACCAGGTGCTCGTGCCACTCCTGCGCCTGCGCCAGCAGCTCGGCGGGAATCTCGCCATAGCTGAACTGCACGCCCTGGCTGGCGTCGTCCCAGGTGATGGCGCGCATTTTCAGCAGGTCGATCACGCCCGTGAAATGCTCTTCGGCGCCGATGGGCAGCTGGATGGGCACGGCCACGCCCTTCAGGCGCTCGGCGATCTGCTTGCGCACGCGCAAGAAATCCGCCCCCACCCGGTCCATCTTGTTGATGAAGGCGATGCGCGGCACATGGTATTTATTGGCTTGCCGCCAGACGGTTTCCGATTGCGGCTGCACGCCGCCGACGGCGTCGTAGACCATCACGGCGCCGTCGAGCACGCGCATCGAGCGTTCGACCTCGATCGTGAAATCCACGTGGCCGGGCGTGTCGATGATGTTGATCCGGTGTTCGGGGAAGTTGCCGGCCATGCCTTTCCAGAACGCCGTGGTGGCGGCCGAGGTGATGGTGATGCCCCGTTCCTGCTCCTGCTCCATCCAGTCCATCGTGGCGGCGCCATTGTGCACTTCGCCGATCTTGTGATTGACCCCCGTATAAAACAGGATGCGCTCGGTGGTGGTGGTCTTGCCGGCGTCGATATGGGCGCTGATGCCGATGTTGCGGTAGCGCTCGATAGGTGTTTTGCGGGTCATCACAATCTCCATGGCTAGCCCGGCGCGCCAGTGTTTGCACCGGTTTTCCAGTGTAGCAGACATCGATTTGAGCGGCACGGCAGCGGGCCGTTTACCACGCGTACAACACTTGCCGTCGCGCGCACGTCAGGCGCACGGAGGCTAATTGCGGATTCGGCTATACTTCCCGGACTTTAATTTTTGAACTTTAATTCAACAAAGATTAATAAAAATCAATACGCACCGTAAATTATCGTGCAAGGCGACGCCGCCGGCATGCCAGCCCAGGTGCGCACCGAATGACATGCCCCACTCAGCCTATGACTATCCGACTAAGAAAAATAATCCTCTCCTCCCTGCTGGCGTCGCCGGCGCTGGCTATGGCCGGCGAACTGGAACAGCAAATGCAGCGTTGCGCCGTGCTTGGTGACGCCAGCGCCCGCCTGGGCTGCTTCGACACCCTGGCCAAGGCGGCGGAAAAAGCCACCATCGCCGCCGGCGGCGACCCTGCCACGGCTGCCGTGACCCTGGCGGCAGCCGCCGAGGTCGCCCCCATCACGCCCGTCAGCCCGCCGGGCGTGGCCACGCCGGATGCCGTCAACGCCGCCATTCCCGCCATCGCGCAGGCTGGCGCGGCGCCGCCGGAAGCGCCGATTTCGCGCACGCAGCAATCGTGGGAACTCAACGACGCCTCGAAGCGGGGGCTGTTCAACTTCCGCCCGCACCGCGACACCTATCTGCTGCTGGCCAACTACAGCGACGCCTCGAACGACGAACCGTTCCAGGACTTCACGCCGGCCGGCATCAAGAGCCAGCACGTGGAATTGACGTTCCAGCTGAGTTTCAAGATGAAGCTGCTGGAAGACATCGCCGGCACGCCCATCGACATGTGGTTCGGCTACACGCAGCAAAGTTTCTGGCAAGCGTATAACCGCAAGGCATCGAGCCCGTTCCGCGAGACCAATTACCAGCCGGAGCTGATGCTGATCTTGCCGATCAACAAGAATTTCGCGGGCCTGGAATTCAATTACCTGAACTTCGGCCTGGTGCACCAGTCGAATGGCCAGACGTCGACCCTGTCGCGCAGCTGGAACCGCGTGTATGCGGAACTGGGCGTGGAAAAGGACAACCTGGCGATCACGGGCCGCGTCTGGCACCGCCTCGACAATAGCGCGACCGACAACGACAATATCGACATCACCGATTACATGGGGCATGGCGATTTGCGCGTGAGCTACCGCAACAAGGGCCATGAATACGCCGTGACGGCACGCCGCAATTTCAGCAAGAGGCATGGCTCCATGCAGGCCAGCTGGGCTTTCCCGCTGAAAGCCAACCTGAAAGGCTATCTGCAGCTGTTCTCCGGCTATGGCCAGAGCTTGATCGACTACAACTATTCGCAGAAATCGATCGGCGCCGGTTTCATGGTCGACCTGTAAGCGGTGTAAACGGTACATGCATAAAAAAATGGCGCCGACGGCGCCATTTTTTATGGGAAATCCAGTTCAGTGCCGCCCGCCACCAAGCACGCGGGCCGGCAGCATGACGATGGCGCGCAGCAACTCGAACACGCCTTCCACGCCGATGCCGATCAGGCGGAATGGCAGCAACAGCAGCCAGGCCAGCGGATACAGCACGAGGGCCAGCAAGGCCAGGGGCCAGCACACCAGCAAGAGCAGCAGCCACAGCACAAATCCCAGCATCGCGTTCCCCTTGAATGAAATGTGCGGAGCAAGCCGTGCTTGCCCCGCTACCGTGACGGCACTATAGTCAAGCGCCGCCGCGGCGGCAACGGCCATGCGATGAACGGCACAATGGGAGGATGGACGGAGTAAACGCGGGGATGAACGGGGACTTACTGGCCGACGCAAATCACTTTCGTGATGTACTCGTGCGCGTTCGGCTTCTTGCTGGCGGCCCATTTGATGGCCTGGTTGGCCTCTTCGATGGTCAGGATGGAGGCCTTGTCCTTCGACTTGATGAAGGACACGCCTTCAAACACGCCTTCCTTGCTGCGCATTACCTTGGCAAACACGGGTGGCCTGGTCTCGCCATCGCTGATTTTGTTCTGTTGCACGAGGTAACGCTGATCGATCTGTTCCATGATAATAAAGCTGTCCAGTGGGTAAAAGACGAAATATACCCTGAATGAACGAACGCCGCAGGATGAAATCGCTGCGGCGTTAGCTTTAAATCAATGATGCTCAGGCGTAGACAGGGTTCTGCGTGACGGGCTGCAGGTTGACGTCATAGATCACCTGTGCGCGGATCGACGCTTCCAGCGACGGAATCGAGCCGCCGGCGCGGTACTGGAAACTCACTTGCAGCACGTCGCCCGCCTTCACGGCCAGCGGCGCGGCCAGCGGCAGGCACATGTAGTGGTTCAGCCAGTCGATGGTGGTCGAGCGCTCGGGCACCACGGCCAGGATGTTCTTGGTGACGAAACGCAAGGCGTTCAGGGTGCCGCTGCGCTCGACGACGAACTTGCCGTCGAAGCCGAACACGCTGTCCGTCGGCTGGCTGAAGTCGATGATGCTGTAGACGGACGGCGGCGCCAGTTCCTGCACGCCCGGGTGGATGGCCGTGGTTTCCTGGAATTGCACGATGGGCGCATAAAAACCCTCGAAATCGTATTCCTGCTGCATCGGCTGCACGGCCATGATGACGGCCTCGGGCAGGAAGATGGGCAGCGGGCCGCCGAAGCGGGCCAGGTAGCGGCGCTTGAACGATTCGATCACTTCCACCTGCTTTTCGCGCAGCATACCCACATGGATCATTTCGCAGATGACCACGTCGACGGGCTCGGGCGGCAGATATTCGAAGGCGTCCGCGTGGACGACTTCCACTTTTTCACCGTTCGGGTTGAGCGCCAGCATCTTGCGCGCTTCCTTGACCATGTCCGGATTGAACTCCACGCACCAGACCTTGTCGGCGCGCGCGGCCGCAAACCACGACAGCACGCCCGTGCCGCCGCCCAGTTCCAGCACCTTCATGCCGGGTTTCACCGCGTAATCGATCGCCGACTTGAACCCGTGCATGCGGTTCTGGTCCATCAGCATATTGTGGTGGTAATGGACGGGGATAAATTGCCCCAGGTAACAACTCTCGATTTCTCGTTCATTCAGCATGTCTGTCCTCTTGGAGTCTGGCTCCGATGGCCGATCGGTTTTGTCATTCCA
Source organism: Janthinobacterium sp. GW822-FHT07A03 (assembly GCF_058798815.1). Taxonomy (NCBI): domain Bacteria; kingdom Pseudomonadati; phylum Pseudomonadota; class Betaproteobacteria; order Burkholderiales; family Oxalobacteraceae; genus Janthinobacterium; species Janthinobacterium sp. GW822-FHT07A03. Next base: position 170,525 of record NZ_JBXAKW010000006.1, read on the forward strand.
GAAAGCAGTGATGTCGCACGGGCTGCGCGAGGGGCGGCGACAATACAGCCGGCGCCTGACGGTGGTGTGATGGCCCATGCGAAAAATCTCCTGATTAATGCGACACGATCATTATCGTTAATCGCCAGGGAGAACAAAGGGCTGAGGTGAGAGGCAATTCCATGCCAGTTTCAGCGCTGGCATGGAAAATATTGAAATTAATACATTATTTGCAGGTACTTATTTACGTGCTGCGCGCGCCTTCTGGGCCGCCTCGATGATGGCCACCACGCCCGGCTTGTCGCCGGCCTGGGCGAACTGCGCGGCCGTCCAGCCATGGTCGCTCTTCAGGCTGGCGTCCGCGCCCCAGGACAGCAGCAGCTTGACGGCGCCCTCCTGTCCTTCGCGGGCGGCAAACATCAGCGGCGTGACGTTGGCGGGCGCGCGCGCATCGACCACGGCATCGCGGTCCAGAAAAATCTTCATGATGGGCAGGTCGCCGGCCGAGGCCGCATAGTGGAGCGCCGTCCAGCCGCTCTGGTTGACCTTGGCGCCCTTGGCCAGCAAGGCGTTCACCGCGTCCAGCTTGTGCTTGTAGGCGGCCATCATCAGCGCCGTGTTGCCGTTGGCCGAACGGGCCTCGATGTCGATGCCGGGAGCGTCGAGCAGCACCTGGAAAACCCGGTCCGCATCGTCGCGCAGGGCCAGCACGAGCGGTATGTCGCCGCGCTGTGCGTCAGGCTGGTTCGGATTCATGCCCTCAATCAGCATGCCGCGCACGCCGCTGGCGTTGTTGACGGACACGGCGCGGAAGAATGCATCGGGTTCCGGCGCCGCCTGGCTGGCGGCGGCACAGCACAGCAGCATCGCCAGCGCGAGTTTTTTCATCATGTTTTACCTTAAAAAGTTATGGCAACTGATTGAATAACTTGAAGAAATTTTCCGTCGTCTGGCGCGCCACCTGGTCCAGGGGGATGCCTTTCAAGATCGACAGGTATTCCGCCACGTGGGCCACGTAGCCCGGCTCGTTCATGCGGCCGCGGAACGGCACGGGGGCCAGATACGGCGAATCCGTTTCGATGAGGATGCGCTCGAGCGGCACTTCCAGCGCCACGGCCTGCAAATCCTTGGCGCTCTTGAACGTGACGATGCCGGAAAACGAAATGTAGAAATCCATGGCTATGGCGGCGCGCGCCACTTCGAGCGACTCCGTAAAGCAATGCATGACGCCGGCCACGCCGCCGTCGGCCACGCCCGCGCCCTCTTCGCGCATGATGCGTATCGTGTCTTCGCTGGCCGCTCTTGTGTGAATAATCAAGGGCTTGCGCGTGATTCTTGATGCTTTGATGTGAGTCCTGAAACGCTCGCGCTGCCACTCCAGATCGCCCGTCAGGCGGAAATAGTCGAGGCCCGTCTCGCCGATGGCGATGATCTTCGGATGGTCGGCCAGGCGCACCAGGTCTTCCACCGATGGTTCAGGCGTGTCTTCGTAGTCCGGATGCACGCCGACGGAAGCGAAAATATGTGGATACTGCTCGGCCAGGGCCAGCACCTGCGGGAAGTCCGGCAAGTCGACGGACACGCACAGCGCGTGCGTCACCTTGTTCTCGGCCATCTTGGCGAGGATCTCGGGCATGCGAGCGGCCAGCTCGGGGAAATTGATATGGCAATGGGAATCGATATACATAAGGCGGGATTGTACCGGAGGGAGCAAAAACTGGCAGGGGAACGGCGGCGGCGCGCGTCCCCTGCCGGGGCGGTTCGGATGCTGGCAGCCGATTACATCTGCGAGGCCGGGTGTTCGGCCAGCGGAACGAAGTTGCCGGTCGATTCGTCGAGCGCGTCGAGCGAGCCGTTCTCGATGTCGTACACCCAGCCATGCAGGGTCAGACGATGTTGCGCCATGGCCAGCGCCACCGAGGGATGGGTGCGCAGGTTATTCAGTTGCGCCACCACGTTGGCGCGCACCATGCCGTCGATGCGCGACTGTTCCGTCGGATGGTCGACCGATTCGTTGATCATGCGCGCCGCGTCCGCATGGTGCAGCCAGCTGCGCACGGCCGGCATGTGATCGAGGCAGGCGCAGGTGGCGATCGCCTTCATCGCGCCGCAATCGGAATGGCCGCAAATGACGATGTCGGTCACGTTCAGGGCCGACACGGCAAATTCCACCGTGGCGCTGACGCCGCCCGGCTCCGGCCCGTAGGAAGGCACGATGTTGCCCGCATTGCGGATCACGAAGAGTTCGCCTGGTTCGCGCTGGGTCACCAGTTCGGGCACCATGCGGCTGTCCGAACAGGAAATGAACAGGGCCTTCGGGGTTTGTCCCGTGGCCAGGGTCTTGAACAACTCGCGGCGCTCAGGAAAAACCTCTTTTTGGAAACGTAGGAATCCAGCAATAATGTCGCGCATAAATAAATGAAATGGTTAGCCGAACCCGTATTATCGCTGATCTGGCGCCTGCATTGCCTATTGCCCCCGCCTACTGCCCCTTTGGCGGCTGCCACAGCTCCACCTTGTTGCCCTCAGGATCGATGACCCAGCCGAACTGGCCGTATTCCGAGTCCGGCGCCTTGTCCAGCACCGTGCAGCCCTCGTCGCGCAAGGCTTGCAGCAGCGCATCGAGGTCGTCGACCCGGTAATTGATCATGAAGGACGCCATGCCGGGCGCAAACTGCTCGCTGTCCTTGGCTGCCACGGACCAGATGGTGGTGCCTGCCGTGGGTTGGCCGGCGGCATCCGTCCAGGTAAAGGCGGCGCCGCCCCAGGGCTGCACGTCCAGGCCCAGGTGGCGCTGGTACCAGGCGCGCAGCGCGGCCGGGTCTTGCGCGTGGAAAAAGATGCCGCCAATGCCAGTGACTCGTTGCATGTACGCCTCCGTTGCTGTCCAGTGCCTTGACTGTAACACCGGGGGTCAAGCGTGGCAAACGATACCGTGAGTCTGGGGGCCAAGTCATTCAAATCGCGCCAGGAAGGCTACAATTTACTTTAACTTGGCAATGCAAGCCATTGATTTCATTGGCAACTGGATGCGTAGTCGAGCAGCATGTCTTCCAGGAACAGCTTGGGCGACAAGGGGTGTTCGGCAATCGCGCGGCGCTCGTTGGCGGCCTTGATGGCGGCCATCAGGCGGCTGACGTTGATGCGCCCGGCCAGCGCTTCCAGCTCGCGCCGGTGGCGCGGATAGTAGCGGATGGTGCCCGATAATTTGACGGAGAACACGTCGTACAGCCAGCGCTGCAAAGACGCCACCAGGGGCGCCAGCGGCGCCTTCTGCAATTTGTCGGCCGCCTTCAGGGCCGCTTCCACGCCGGGATGGGCCAGCACCTGCAGCAACTGTTCCGTTTCTTCGCGGCCGCCCGATTCTGACTGGGCCAAGGCGGCCAGCGGCGCGCCGCCCTGCTCGCGCAGCCAGCTGTCCGCGTCGTTCAAGCCTTGAGCCTTGAGCCACGTCAATGCCTGCTCGTGGCTGGGCATGGGCAAGGCGAACTTGCGGCAGCGCGACAAGATCGTCGGCAGCAAGCGGTCCAGGCTGTTCGATGCCAGCAGGAACAGGGTGCCCGGCGGCGGCTCTTCCAGGGTCTTCAGCAAGGCGTTCGACGCGGGCGTGTTCAGCGCCTCGGCCGGGTACAGCACCACCACGCGCAAGCCTTGCCGGTGCGTGGAAATGTTCATGAAGTCGGCCAGGTTGCGGATCTGCTCGATCTTGATGTCTTTCGACGGCGTCTTGCTCTTGGCGCTTTTCTTCGCGCCCTCGCCCTCTTCGCCGTCGTCGGCCACCTCGTCTTCCAGCGCTTCCGGACGCACGCGGCGGTAATCGGGATGGTTGCCCTGGCTAAACCAGCCGCACGAGGCGCAGGTGCCGCAGGCATGGCCGTCGGCGCGCACGTCTTCGCACAGCAGCGCTTGCGCAAAATGCTCGATGAAGTCGGCCTTGCCGATGCCTTGCGCGCCATGGAACAGGATGGCATGCGGCATGCGCGGGCGCAAGGCTTGCAACTGCTGCCAGGCGTCCTGTTGCCACGGATAGAGAGAACTGGTCATATCTTCTTCTTTTAAATCAGCGCGTTACAGTGCTTTGTGCAAGCAATACATCAAGCAGTTGCGCCAGCTGCACCTGGATATCGGCGATGCTTTGCGTGGAATCGATGATGCGGAAACGCTGCGGGAACTGGGCCGCGCGGCGCAGGTACTCGTTGCGCGTGGCGGCAAAGAAGTCCGATCGCTCCTGCTCGAACTTGTCGAGTTCGCGCGTCGCGTCCAGGCGGGCGCGTGCCACGGCCAGCGGCACGTCGAACAGGAAGGTGATGTCCGGCTGCAGGTGCGGGTGCACCCACGCTTCCAGCTGTTCCATCTTGCGCAAGTCCATGCCCCGGCCGCCGCCCTGGTAGGCGAAGCTGGCATCCGTAAAGCGGTCGGAAATGACCCACTCGCCCCGTTCCAGGGCGGGCGCGATGACTTGCGCGATGTGTTCGCGGCGGCTGGCGAACATCAGCAGGGCTTCCGTTTCGAGGTGCATCTTTTCATGCAGCAGCAGTTCGCGCAGCTTTTCGCCCAGGCTGGTGCCGCCCGGTTCGCGCGACGAGACGAGGCTCACGCCCCGCTGCCGCAGGTAATCGGTAACAAAGCCGATATGCGTCGACTTGCCCGCGCCATCGATGCCTTCGAAGGTGATGAAGCGGGGTTGATAGTGTTGTGTCATGAAACTCTTGATCTGATAAGGATATTAGCGCTGGTACTGGTTCACGGCGCGGTTATGGTCGGGCAAGTTGGCCGAGAACTGGCTGGTGCCGTCGCCGCGCGCGACGAAATACAGCGCCTGCGTGCGGGCCGGCGCCAGGGCCGCCGTCAGCGATTGCGCGCCAGCCAGGGCGATCGGCGTGGGCGGCAGGCCGCCGCGCGTGTAGGTATTGTACGGGGTGTCCGCTTCCAGGTCGCGTTTGCGGATCTTGCCCTGGTAGTTGTCGCCCATGCCATAGATCACGGTGGGGTCCGTCTGCAGCAGCATGCCCGTCTTCAGGCGGTTGACGAACACGCCGGCGATCATGGCGCGCTCGGACTTTTGGCCCGTTTCCTTTTCCACGATGGACGCCATGATCAGCGCCTCGTACGGGTTTTTATACGGCAAGGCCGGATCGCGCTTGAACCACGCTTCGGACAGCCGGCCGATCATGGCCGTGTGCGCCTGCTTGAAAATCTGCATTTCGCTGGCACCCTTGGCGAACAGATACGTGTCCGGGAAGAACAGGCCTTCCGGCAACATGTATTCCGGGCTGATCTTCGCCATCAGTTCCTTGTCGGACAGGCCCACGGTATCGTGCTTGAGGCCGGGATGATTCGCCATCGCCGCGCGCATCTGCTTGAAAGTCCAGCCTTCGATGATGGTCAGCGACTCCTGCGCGAACTCGCCGCGCGCCAGCTGCGTGATCAGACGCTGCGGCGTGGTGCCCGGTTTCAGCTCGTAGGAACCGGCCTTGATCTTCGAAGTCTTGCCTTCGATGCGCGCCAGCATGTTGAACAGGATGGGCACGATGGGCACGCCCGCGTCCGCGATCTGCTGGCCGGCCGCATGCGCGCCACTGCCCGGGCTGATCGTAAACGGAATCGCTTCGCCGTCCGTGGTGATGGGCTGCTGTGCCCAATACACAAAAGTACCGCCCACGCCGATGGCGGCGATGACTGAACTGACTACAAGTTTTTTAAAGAAAGCCATTGTTCCGATTCTTGTGATGCGCTCGCTGACGGGCAACGCGCGCTTGTTATGATCGTTCATTTGTGAAGCAAGTGCGCGCAAAGCGGCGCCAACACTGGCAATCTTGCCGCTGCCGACGCAATCTGCGCGACATCACTATAATGAACCCGTAATGATAATGCTTAATCGCTGATCTAATGGAAATTATGAATAACTGGAATCAATTTTTAACTGCCCAAGGCGCCCGCCCCCTTGCCGCCGAGAACGCGCCTGACGGCACCGCGCTTGCCACCAGCGTCTCCCCCATCGCCGATTTTGGCCACTCCCTGACAGTGCCCCAGCTGCAAGAAGGTTTTGTCGCGGCCATCACGGACCAGGGCTTGATCGGCCTGACCGGCGACGAGGCAGCCAGTTTCCTGCACGGCCAGCTGACCAACGACGTGGAACACCTGAACCAGGAGCAAGTGCGCCTGGCCGGCTACTGCACGCCGAAGGGCCGCCTGCTGGCCAGTTTTTTGATGTGGCGCAACGCCACCACCATTTATCTGCAATTGCCGCGCGCCATACAGCCCGCCATCCAGAAGCGCCTGCAGATGTTCGTGCTGCGCGCCAAGGCCAAGCTGCACGATGCGACGTTTGATGACGCGAACCAGGTCATGCTGGGCCTCGGCGGCAGGCAAGCCGGCGCGGCCCTGTCGGCCTGGTTCCCCGCCCTGCCCGCCACGCCGTTCAGCAAGGTCGAGCATGCGCTGGGCACCCTGCTGCGTGTGGCCGATGCCTTCGGCAGCGCCCGCTATGAATGGCTGACGTCCGCCGCCACGGCGCGCGACGTGTGGCCGCAATTGACGCAACAGCTGGCCAAGGGCGGCAATGACGTTTGGCAATTGTCGGACATCCATGCGGGCATCCCGCAGATCACGGCCGCCACGCAAGAGCAATTCGTGCCGCAGATGGTCAACTTCGAGCTGCTGGGCGGCGTCAATTTCAAGAAAGGCTGCTACCCGGGCCAGGAAATCGTCGCGCGCAGCCAGTACTTGGGCAAGCTCAAGCGCCGCACCACCCTCGTCAGCATCGCTGACGCCAGCGTCGTGGCCGGCGGCGAACTGTTTGCCGTCAGCGACCCCGAGCAGCCTTGCGGCATGGTCGTCAACGCCGCGCCGAACGGCGTGGGCGGCTTTGACGCCCTCGTCGAAATGAAGTTGGGGGCGATAGCAGAAGGTTCAAGCGCCGCCGGCGCCGTGCGCTACGGCTCGGCCCAGGGTGCGGCCGTGCATTTCCTGCCCATGCCTTACGTGCTCGACGCACTCGACTTGTGAGAATGCCATGAAAGATTTGTACATTTACTATCAAGTGAAGGAAGAGCACGCCCAGGCGCTGGAAGCGCGCGTGCGCGCCTTGCAGGCGAAACTGGCGGCCGCGTCCGGCGTGGCGCCGCAACTCAAGCGCCGTCCCGAGGCCGAGGATGGCTTGCAGACGTGGATGGAAATCTATCCCGTCGTCGGCGAAGGTTTTGCCGAACAACTGGCCGCGGCCGCCGAGGAAGCGGGCTTGCTGTCCCTGACGGCGGGTGCACGCCACACGGAAGTGTTCATGGATTTGCCCCCATGTGCCTGATCGTTTTTGCCTGGAAAGTCAATCCGCACATCCCGCTGATTGCCGCCGCCAACCGCGACGAATTCTATGAACGCGCCAGCGCCCCCGCCGGGGCCTGGCCCGAACACCCGCAAGTGTATGCGGGCCGCGACCTGCAGGCGGGCGGCAGCTGGATGGGCATCACCCAGGCCGGCAGCGGCAGCTCGCGCTTTGCCGCCATCACGAATATCCGCAGCCCGCAAGACCGCAACCCGGACGCCCCCTCGCGCGGCGCCCTGGTGGCCGACTACCTGGCCGGCAGCATGTCGCCGCAGGACTATATCGCGCAGATCCGCCCCGGCTGCAAAGCCTACAACGGTTTTAACCTGGTGCTGGGCGACGCCACTACGCTGATCTGGTTTTCCAACCGGGGCGATGGCGATGCGCGCAATGGCCAGCCATTGGAACCGGGCATCTACGGCCTGTCGAACGCCCTGCTCGACGCGCCGTGGCCCAAGGTGCTGAAGACCAAGGCCCAGTTCGCCAGCCTGCTGTGCCAGGGCGCGCCCGACGAAGCCTACTTCGACATGCTGGCCGACACCACGCGCGCCCCGGACTTCCGTCTGCCCGACACGGGCGTGCCGCTCGACCTCGAGCGCGTGCTGTCCGCCGTCTGCATCGAAACGCCCGGTTACGGCACGCGCACCTCCACCGTCGTCAAACTGTTCCCGGACTCTCCCGGCGAACTGCATGAGCTGGTGATTCAGTAGGTCGGGTTAGCGCGCAAGCGCGTAAGCCGACACCACCACACCGGCATCATCACCATCCCCGCTGTCGGATTACGCGCGCCTGCGGCGCGCTAATCCGACCTACGCAAGCTTCCCCTATCCTCATCGAAAACCCACCCACCACCCATCCGCACAAAAAAGAAAGCGCTTGCGCAAGCGCTTTCTTTTGTTTACGATGGATTCCAACGCGGCGACACAGCCGCACACTATCGCAGCACACAATAAGAATAAAACCATCAGGAGACACCATGGCCACCATGGAAGATGTAGCGCGCGCGGCGGACGTATCGCTGTCGACCGTTTCGCACGTACTCAACGGCACCCGCAAGGTCAGCCCGAAAACCGTCGCCGCCGTCAACGCGGCCATGCAGCAGATCGGCTATGTGCCGAACATGCTGGCCCGCGCGCTGGCCGGCTCGTCGTCGGGCACCATCGGCGTGGCCATTTCCGCCTTCACCAATCATTACTTCAGTGAAACCGTGCGCGCCATCGAGGCCGCCTGCACGCGCCACGGCCTGATGATGCTGTTTTCCGATACGCATGACGATCCCGAACAGGAACTCAAGGTGGTGCAGAACCTGCACCAGCGCCGGGTCGACGGCATCGTGCTGGCGCCGTCCGGCGACGCGCACAACCGCACCCTCGACTATTTGACCAGCAACAAGATCGCTTCCGTACTGGTCGACCGCATGTCGCCGCAGCCGTTCGACCAGGTGGGCGTGGAAAACATCGAGGCGACGGCAGAACTGGTCAGCCATCTGATCGCGGCCCACGGCCACCGCCGCATCGGCTTCATCAGCGGCGCGCCCGGCCTGTCCACGACGCACGAGCGTATCGAAGGCTACCGCCTGGCATTGCAGCGCGCCAACATCGCCTTCGATCCGGACCTGCTGCGCTCGGGCGACTCGAATCTGGAGCGCAGCGGCGCGGCCACGCGCGAACTGCTGGCCCTGCCTGCTGGACAGCGCCCGACGGCCATCGTGGCCGGGAATAACCTGATGACCATCGGCACCATGCACGCCTTGCGCGACGCACAGATTGCGGTACCGCAAGACGTCGCGCTGGCCGGTTTCGATGATTTCGACTGGGCCGATTACTTCAGCCCCCGCCTGACCGTGATGGCCCAGCCGCTCGAAGAGCTGGGCGCCATGGCCGTCGACCTCCTGATCGACCGTATCGCCAACCCGGGCCGCGCCCAGCATGTGCAACGTTTGTCGCCGACCTTGCGCGTGCGCAACTCCTGCGGCTGCCCCTGACCTTTCACTGTAAATCAACATGCATCCAGCGATTTCCCTCGGTATCGACCTCGGTACCTCCGAACTGAAAACCGTGCTGATGGACGGCACCGGCGCCGTGCGCGGCCAGGCGTCCGTGCGCATCGATACCAGCCGCCCGCAGCCGGGCTGGTCCGAACAAGCGCCGCAGGATTGGTGGGCCGCCTGCGTCAACGCCCTGGCGCAGCTGCGCGCCGGCTGGCCGCAGGACTACGCGCGCATCGCCTGCATCGGCCTGTCGGGCCAGATGCATGGCGCCGTGCTGCTCGACAGCAACGACAACGTGATCCGTCCCGCCATCCTGTGGAACGACGCGCGCGCCGAAGCCGAAGCGGCCAGCCTGGCGCGCGACTATCCCGCCTACGCGGACGTGACGGGCAGCCTGCCCATGGCGGGCCTGACGGCGCCGAAACTGCTGTGGCTGCAAAAGCATGAGCCGGCCGCGTTTGCCGCCATCGCCTGCCTGCTGTCGCCGAAAGACTATCTGCGCCTGCGCTTGACGGGGATCAAGCTGACGGACATGTCCGACGCGGCCGGCACCCTGTGGCTGGACGAGGCCGCTCGCGCCTGGTACGCGCCCATGCTGGCCGCCTGCGGTTTGCGTGCGGAACAGATGCCGGCGCTGGCCGAAGGCGACGCGGCCACGGGTACCGTGCCGGCCGCCATCGCCGACAAGCTGGGCTTGCCCATGGACGTGGTGGTGGCGAGCGGCGGCGGAGATAATCCCGTCTCGGCCGTGGGCATCGGCGCCGTCAACGGCGGCGACAGTTTCATTTCGCTCGGTACCAGCGCCGCCATCGTCAGTGTGACCGAAGCGCCCCTGGGCAACCCTGCCGGCGGCGTGCACAGCTTTTGCCACGCCCTGCCCGGCCGCTGGTATGCGATGGGCGCGATCCTGTCCGGCGCCAGTTGCCTGCGCTGGGCCACTGGCGTGCTGGGCCAGCCCGACGAGGCCGCCCTGCTGGCGCTGGTGGAAAGCGCCCTGCCGCTCGATGCGCCCATCGCGCCATCGGCGCCCCTGTTCCTGCCCTACCTGTCGGGCGAACGCACGCCGCACAACGACCCGCAGGTGCGCGGCGCCTTTTTGCAGCTGGGCCACGACAGCACGCCGGCGCAGCTCGGTTACGCCGTGCTCGAAGGCGTGGCGTTTGCCTTGCGCGACGCCATGGCGGCCGTCACCTCGACGGGCGCCGTGGTGCCGCACTGCATGCTGGTGGGCGGCGGCGCGCGCAGCCAGTACTGGGCGCAGCTGCTGGCCAATGTGCTGGGACGCGAAATGCGCACCTTGCACAACAGCGAGCTGTCGGCCAGCCTCGGTGCGGCCAAGCTGGGCTTTGCCGCCATCGGCGACGCCAGCCTGCTGACGCAGGGCTTACCTATCAAAAACACTTTCCTGCCCGATGCCGCGCACAGCGCAGCCTTGAGCATCCGCTACGGCCGCTACCGTAGCCTGTTTCCCGCCGTGCAAGCTCTGCACCAACTCAGTGATAAGGAATAGCAATGAATCAGCTGCAACAATTGAAGCAACACAGCACCGTCGTCGCCGACACGGGCGACTTTTTGCAACTGGCCCGTTTCGCGCCGCAAGACGCCACCACCAATCCGTCGCTGATTTTAAAAGCCGTGCTGCAGCCCGATTACGCGCCCTTGCTGGAAAGCACGGTTGCCGCGCACAAAACCGCGTCGCTGGACGATATCGTCGACCAGGTGCTGGTGCGTTTCGGCCTGGAAATCCTGAAAGTGGTGCCGGGCCGCGTGTCGACGGAAGTCGATGCCCGTTTGAGCTTTGACCGCGATGCCACCGTGGCCCGCGGGCGCCGCCTGATCGCCCTGTACGAGCAAGCCGGCATTAGCCGTGAGCGCGTGCTGATCAAGGTCGCCGCCACCTGGGAAGGCATCCAGGCCGCGCGCGAACTGGAAAAAGATGGCATCTTTTGCAACCTGACCCTGCTGTTCGCGTTTTGCCAGGCCGTCGCCTGCGCCGATGCCAAAGTGCGGCTGATTTCGCCGTTCGTGGGCCGCATCTACGATTGGCATAAAAAATCGCTGGGCGCGGCATGGGACGAAGCGGCGCGCAGCCTGTCCAACGATCCAGGCGTGCAATCGGTCACGCGCATCTTTAATTACTACAAGCAACATGGCATCGCCACGCAAGTGATGGGCGCCAGCTTCCGCAACGTGGGGCAGATCACGGCACTGTCCGGCTGCGATCTGCTGACCATCAGCCCGGACTTGCTGGCAAAGCTCGAAGCGTCAAGTGCGCCGTTCGAGCGCGCGCTGGGCGGCGACCTGGGTGCGGCGCAGCCGGCCGTCACGTATGACGAGGCCGCCTTCCGCTACGCCCTGAACGACGATGCGATGGCGACCGAGAAGCTGGCCGAAGGCATCCGCGGCTTTGCCGTCGATGCGGGCAAGCTCGATGCCATGATCGAGAAATTGCGCAGCCAATAAGTTTGCACCCAGTTTTTTACCCGTAGCACCGTTTGTTTTTACAATAAAAACCCTTGGAGATCCTCATGAAAAAAGTCATTACCGCCACCCTGCTGCTGTCCGCCGCCTGCGGCGCCTTTGCCGCCGACAAACCGCTGAAATCGATCGGTGTGAGCGTGGGCGACCTGGCCAACCCGTTTTTTGTCGCGATTGGCCGCGGCGCAAAAGAAAGCGCGAAAAAGCTCGGTGGCCCCGGTGTGAAAGTCACCACTGTTTCCAGCAAGTATGACCTGAACACCCAGGTGGACCAGATCGAGAACTTTATCGCCAACAAGACCGACATCATCATCCTGAACGCCGTCGATTCCAAGGGCATCGCTCCGGCCATCAAGAAGGCGCGCAATGCGGGCGTGGTCGTGATCGCCGTCGACGTGGGCGCCGTGGGCGCTTCGGCCACCGTGATGTCCGACAACACCATGGCGGGCGACGTGTCGTGCGCCTACCTGGCCAAGCAGATCGGCGGCAAGGGCAACGTGGTGATCCTCAACGGCCCGCCCGTCACCTCCGTGATCGACCGCGTGAACGGCTGCAAGAAGACCCTGGCCGCGTTCAAGGATATCAAGATCCTGTCCGACAACCAGAATGCGGGCGGCAGCCGCGACGGCGGCATGACCGTGATGTCGAACCTGCTGACGGCCCATCCGAAGATCGACGGCGTGTTCGCCATCAACGATCCGACGGGCATCGGCGCCGAACTGGCGATCAAGCAATCGAAACGCACGGACGTGAAACTGATCACGGCCGTCGATGGCGCGCCGGACGGCCAGAACGCCCTGAAAAACAAGGCCGGCCTGTTTGCCGCCACCTCGGCGCAAAATCCGTACCGCATGGCAACGGACGCCGTGCAGATGGGCTACGACATCATGAACGGCCGCACGCCGAAACAGACCATGGTGCTGTTGCCGACCCCGGCCATCACCAAGGAAAACGTCGCCACCTACACGGGCTGGGTAAAGAACTGATCTGCCTGACCTGAACCACGTGTTGCCCGCCCCGGCCATGGCCCAAGGGCGGGCAGCAGTTTCACCAGCAAGGATATTCCCATGAGCGACGATATTATTTTTGAAATGCGCGGCATCGAGAAGCGCTTTGGCGCCACGCGCGCGTTGCGCGGCGTGCACCTGACGGTGCGCAGCGGCGAAATCCATGCCGTAATGGGCGAAAATGGCGCCGGCAAGAGCACCCTGATGAAAATCCTCTCGGGCGTGTACACGCCGGATGCGGGCGAAATCATTCTCGACGGCAAGCCGATCAAGATCCGCAACCCGGGCGAGGCCCGCGCGCTCGGCATCAACCTGATCTACCAGGAACTGAGCGTGGCCAAGAACATGACGGTGGCGCAGAACGTCTTCATGGGCAGCGAACCGCAAGGACCGTTCTGGACCGTCAAGGGCGGCGAGATGCGTGCGCGCACGAACGCCATCCTGGCCGACCTCGGTTCCCGCTTCGATGCCGACACGATGGTAGCTACCCTGTCGATCGCCGAGCAGCAGCAGGTGGAAATCGCCCGCGCCCTCGTGCACGAAAGCCGCATCCTGATCATGGACGAGCCCACTGCCGCCCTGTCCGACCGGGAAACCGAACAATTGTTCCGTATCATCGAAGAACAGCGCGACAAGGGCCTGGCCGTGCTCTACATCAGCCATCGCATGGCCGAGGTGGAACGCCTGGCGCGCCGCATCACGGTGCTGCGCGACGGCGCCTATGTGGGCGAGCTGGGCAAGGATGAGCTGGATCAAAAGAAAGTCGTGCAAATGATGGTAGGCCGTCCCGCCGACGACTTCTATTCGCACCAGCGCCGCACCACGCGGGGCGCCGAGCGCTTGCGCGTGGAAAACGTGGGCGGCGGCAAGGTCAAGCCCGCCTCGTTTGCCCTGCATGCGGGCGAAGTGACGGGCCTGGCGGGACTCGTGGGCGCGGGCCGCACGGAACTGGCGCGCCTGATCTTTGGCGCGGACAGGAAGCAATCGGGGCAAGTGTGGCTCGACGGCCAGGAAGTGCACATCCAGCGGCCGCTGGCAGCCATCCGCCACGGCATCGGCTATTTGCCGGAAGACCGCAAGAGCCTGGGCTTGTTCATGCAGTTGTCGGCCATGGAAAACATGTCGATGAATATCCTGTCCAGGCATTCCACGGCGGGCGTGGTCAACCGTGGCGCCCTGACGCAGCTCACGCGCGAGGCGATTACCAACCTGAACGTCAAGGTCTCCGGCCCGGACGGCATCGTCGGGGGGCTCTCCGGCGGCAACCAGCAGAAAGTCTTGCTGGCACGCTGGCTGGCCATCGCGCCGAAAGTCCTCATCCTCGACGAACCGACGCGGGGCGTGGACGTGGGCGCGAAGAGTGAAATCTACAAGATCATCCACCAGCTGGCGGATGCGGGCACGGCCGTGCTGTGCATTTCCAGCGAACTGGCCGAGCTGGTCGGCATCTGCGACCGCGTGATGGTGATGTGCGAAGGACGCCTGACGGGCGAAGTGACGGGCGACGATATTACGCAGGAAAACATCCTTGCCTACGCCACCCAGCTGGAAGCGGCATAAGAATAATCATTCAGGAGATAGACCATGACAACTAGTACCACCCGCGGCGCCCCGCGCGCCGGCGAACCCTTCAATGCCTCGAACCTGATGCGCCGCCTGGGCATGCTGCCCGTGCTGGTCGTGCTGTACCTGGCCATGTATGGCCTGACCGTGTATTTCTCGGCCGACGGCACGTCCACGTTCATGACCAGCAACAACACCATGAATATCTTCCGCCAGGTCTCGATCAATATCGTGCTGGCCTCGGGCATGACCTTCGTCATTTTGACCAGCGGCATCGATTTATCGGTCGGCTCCGTGCTGGCCGTCTCGGCCGTGGCAGGCATGCTGATGTCCTTGTCGGCCCAGTTCGCCGGCTTTTCGATTCCCGCCTTCCTCATCGTCGGCTTGCTGCTGGGCGCGCTGAACGGCGTGCTGGTCGCCCTCGTCGGCCTGAACCCCTTCGTCGTGACCCTGGGCACCATGACGGCCCTGCGCGGCGCGGCCTATCTGCTGGCCGATGGCACCAGCGTGCTGAACACGGAAATCCCCAGCTTCGAATGGATGGGCAACGGCAGCTTCCTGGCCGTGCCCTGGCTGATCTGGCTGGCGGCGGCCGTCGTTCTGCTGACCTGGTTTATTTTGCGCAAGACGACGCTGGGCCTGCATATCTACGCCGTCGGCGGCAATATCCAGGCGGCCCGTTTGACGGGGATCAAGGTCGGTCTCGTGCTGATGTTTGTCTACACCATCAGCGGCCTGTTCGCGGGCCTGGGCGGCGCCATGTCGGCCAGCCGCCTGTATGCGGCCAACGGCAACTGGGGTACCGGTTATGAACTCGACGCCATCGCGGCCGTCGTGCTGGGCGGAACGAGCCTGATGGGCGGCGTCGGTTCCGTCTGGGGCACCGTCATCGGCGCCCTGATCATCGGCGTGATGAACAATGGCTTGACGATCCTGGGATTGTCGTCGTTCTGGCAGTATGTGGCGAAAGGTGTCGTGATCGTGCTGGCTGTCATCCTCGACAAATGGCGCCAGAGCCACGCGCAGAACTAATGGCATTGCATACGGCGTCCAGCTCCCCGGACGCCGTGCGGCGCACCCTGCCCTGATCAATCAGGCAAACTGCAGGCGCATTTCCACATGCGCAATCCCCGCCTCTTCAAACACGTCCCCCTGCTGCACGAAACCGTGGCGCGCATAGAATGGCGCGGCCACGGTTTGCGCGTTCAGCACCACCGCCGCATCACCGCGTTCGCGCGCCTTGTCCATCAGCAAGGTCAAAATGGCGCCGCCCACGCCCGTGCCGCGGCCCGGCAGGCGCACGGCCATGCGGCCGATGTGGCCATCGGGCAATAAGCGGCCCGTGCCGACGGCGTTGCCGGCGTCATCATAAGCCACGGCATGCAGGCAGACGACGTCCATGTCGTCGAGTTCGATCTCGGCCGGCACTTTCTGTTCATCGACGAATACTTCAAAACGGATGGCGGTGGCGTCGGGGCCCAGGGTGGTCCAGTCGCCGAGGCGGATGGTGTGCTTGGTCATGGTGTAATGTAGAAAGAGACAGGCCGTTATTGTCGCACGACCTGCCTTTCCACAGAGAGATCAGCTGAGCTTGACCAGCTGCTTGCCGAAGTTGCGGCCTTTCAGCAAGCCGATGAAGGCTTCGGGCGCGCTGGCCAGGCCGTCGGCCACGGATTCGCGGAATTTCAGCTTGCCCGTCGCCACCAGCGTACCCAGTTCCGCCAGGCCCTGCGGCCAGAATTCCGGCTGCTCGGAAACGATGAAGCCGCGCACGGTGAGGCGGTTGGTGAGGATCAGGCGCGCATTGTCGAGCGGCGTCGGCTCGCCGTTGTAGCCGGCGATCCAGCCGCACACGGCCACGCGGCCAAAGGCGTTGGTGCGGGCCAGGGCCGCGTCGAACACGGCGCCGCCCACGTTTTCAAAGATGGCGTCGATGCCATCCGGCGTGGCCGCCGCCAGGTCAGCTGCCAGGTTGCCCGCCTTGTAGTCGATGCAGGCATCGAAACCCAGCTCCTCGACGACGTACGCGCATTTCTCCGCCCCGCCCGCGATGCCGACCACGCGGCAGCCTTTCAATTTCGCCAGCTGGCCCACGACGCTGCCCACGGCGCCGCTGGCGGCCGATACCACCACGGTTTCGCCCGCTTTCGGCGCCATGATCTGGTTCAAGCCATACCAGGCCGTCATGCCCGGCATGCCGACGGAACCCAGGTAGGCCGAGGAGGGGATATGCGTCGTGTCAACCTTGCGCAGCATGGTGCCGTCCGACACGGCCACTTCCGTCCAGCCCAGAGTCCCGACCACCGTGTCGCCGACGGCGAACTTCGGATGCTTCGATTCCAGCACCACGCCTACCGTGCCGCCGATCATGGTTTCATCGAGCGCCTGCGGCGCCGCATAGCTTTTATTGGCGCTCATGCGCCCGCGCATGTAGGGATCGAGCGACAGGAACTGGTTGCGCACCAGCAATTGCCCATCCGTGATGGCGGGAATATCTTTGGTTTCCAGACGAAAATGTGCCGGCTGCACTTCCTCATTCGAGGCGGGGCGCGCGGCGAGGACGATGCGTTGGTAGGTGGTCATGAATGCTCCTTATTGGATGAACAAGCTGAACCCTAAAGCGAAGGGCTGGGGTAATTCAATCATTAAATCTCATAGTCCATACACTGCCGCGCTTCGCGCACAGCGCCAAAAAACGGCTTGATCTTCACGTGCTCGGGATGGTTCTGGTAGGCATCGAGCGCCTCGCGGCTGGCGAACTCGCTGTACAGGACGATGTCGTAGGTGGCTTCCAGGCCGGGCTGGGCCACGGCTGCCTCGAATTTCAGGATGCCGGGCACCAAATCCGAACAGGAATCGAGCAGGGCCTTCAGTTTCAGGGCATTCGTGGCGCGGTCGGCGCCTTCGGCGTGGTCTTTGAGTTTCCAGAAAACGATGTGCTTGATCATGGCGGCAGGCTGGTTGTTTATAAATGAAGCATTACTGTACCCGCTATCGGCGCGCCTTGCAGGCAATGGGCGCGGAATGCAAACGGGCGGCCCTGGAAGCCGCCCGCAGACTGGGTTTGATCTACATCACAGCACTTCGAACAGCCCGGCCGCGCCCTGGCCGCCGCCGATGCACATGGTCACCACCACGTATTTGACGCCGCGGCGCTTGCCTTCGATCAAGGCGTGGCCCGTCAGGCGCGCGCCCGACACGCCGTACGGGTGGCCCACGGCAATCGCCCCGCCGTTGACGTTCAGGCGGTCCATGGGGATGCCCAGCGTGTCGGCGCAGTACAGCACTTGCACGGCGAACGCTTCGTTCAGTTCCCACAGACCGATGTCGGCCACCGTCAAGCCCGCCTTTTTCAGCAGTTTCGGGATGGCGTAGACGGGGCCGATGCCCATTTCATCGGGTTCGCAGCCGGCCACGGCAAAGCCGCGGAAGATGCCCAGCGGCTGCAAGCCTTTCGCTTCGGCCACTTTCGCGTTCATCACGATGGCCATGGACGCGCCGTCGGAGAACTGGCTGGCATTGCCGGCGCTGATGACGCCGCCCGGGATGGCCGGGCGGATCTTCGCCACGCCGTCATAGGTCGTGTCGGCACGGATGCCTTCGTCGCTGGAAATCGTCACTTCGCGCGAGACCAGCATGCCGCTGGACTTGTCGGCCACGCCCATGATGGTGGTCATCGGCACGATTTCCGCGTCGAACAGGCCGGCGGCCTGGGCGCTTGCTGCGCGCTGCTGGCTTTGCGCGCCATACACATCTTGCCGCTCGCGCGAAATCTGGTAGCGCTTGGCCACGGTTTCCGCCGTCTGCAGCATGGGCCAGTACACTTCCGGCTTGTGCTGCTGCAGCCAGACCTCGCGGTACATATGCGTATTCATTTCATTTTGCACGCAGGAAATCGATTCCACGCCGCCCGCCGCATAGATATCGCCTTCGCCCGCGATGATGCGCTGCGCCGCCAGGGCGATCGCCTGCAAGCCCGAGGAACAGAAACGGTTGACGGTCATGCCCGCCGTGGTGACGGGGCAGCCGCCGCGCAAGGCCACCTGGCGCGCGATATTGCCGCCCGTGGCGCCTTCGGGGAAGGCGCAGCCGACCAGCACGTCTTCCACTTCCTCCGCCTCGATGCGCGCGCGCTCGACGGCGGCGGCCAGCACATGGCCGCCCAGGGTGGCGCCATGCGTCATGTTGAACGCGCCCTTCCAGGACTTGGCCAGGCCCGTGCGGGCGGTCGATACGATGACGGCTTCATTCATGCTGTGTCTCCTTGTGGGAATGTTATGTGGTCAATGATGTTAGCTCGGAAGCAGAATAGCACATTTAAGTACGGTCGTTCGCAAAGTTCCGGCGCATGGCGATTTGTAAGCTTGGTGTAAGTTTCAAGCAAGCATGACGTAAGGTTCGGAGAACACACTCGCCCCAAGCTGTTGCAAGAATGGTCAAAAAGACCTCGGCACCAGTTCACTATAAAACATAGGGAGACAAACCATGGCATCATCATCCGGCCCGGCCGACGTACGGAAAATGTCCACCAAGGGCACGCCGATCACGCCCGAGGAACGCAAGGTCATCTTTGCGTCCTCCTTGGGCACCGTTTTTGAATGGTACGATTTTTACCTGTACGGTTCGCTGGCATCCATCATCGCCAAGCAATTCTTCATCGGCGACCCCACCACCACCTTCATTTTCGCGCTGCTGGCCTTTGCCGCCGGCTTCATCGTGCGTCCGTTCGGCGCGCTGGTCTTCGGCCGCCTGGGCGACATGATCGGCCGCAAGTACACCTTCCTGATCACGATTCTGATCATGGGCGGCTCCACCTTCATCGTCGGCTTGCTGCCGGGCCATGCGTCCATCGGCATCGCCGCACCGATCATCCTCGTCATCCTGCGCATCCTGCAAGGCCTGGCGCTGGGCGGCGAATACGGCGGCGCAGCCACCTACGTGGCCGAGCACGCGCCTGAAGGCAAGCGCGGCGCGTTCACGGCGTGGATACAGACGACGGCCACGCTGGGCTTCTTCCTGTCGCTGATGGTCATCCTGGGCACCCGCCTGGCGACGGGCGAGAAGGATTTCGAGGCCTGGGGCTGGCGCATTCCCTTCCTGGTCTCCGTCATCCTGCTGGGTATTTCTGTGTGGATCCGCCTGGCCATGAATGAATCGCCGGCATTTGCCAAGATGAAGGCCGAGGGCAAGACCTCGAAGGCGCCGCTGACGGAAGCGTTCGGCAAGTGGAAGAACCTGAAGATCGTCATCCTGGCCCTGATCGGCCTGACCGCCGGCCAGGCCGTCGTCTGGTACACGGGCCAGTTCTACGCCCTGTTCTTCATGATCCAGACCCTGAAAGTGGACCTGGCCACGGCCAACGTGCTCGTCGCCATCGCCCTGCTGCTGGCCACGCCGTTCTTCCTGTTCTTCGGCAGCCTGTCGGACCGCATCGGCCGCAAGTACATCATCCTCGGCGGCTGCCTGATCGCCGCCCTGACCTACTTCCCGATCTTCAGCGGCCTGACCCACTTCGCCAATCCGCAGCTGGAAGCGGCACTGAAGAACTCGCCAGTGGTGGTGGTAGCCGATCCCGCTTCCTGCCACTTCCAGTTCAACATGACGGGTACCAAGAAGTTCCCGTCGTCGTGCGACATCGCCACGGGCTTCCTGTCGAACAGCTCGGTGAACTACACGAAGGAAGACGCGCCGGCCGGCTCAATCGCCAAGGTGCGCATCGGTACGAAGGAATTCACGTCGTTTAACGCCGTCATGACGCCCGATGGCCTGAACTTCGATGCGGAAAGCAAGGCCCATGAAGCAGCGCTGAAGAAGGAAATCGGCGCCGGCATCAAGGAAGCGGGCTACCCTGCGAAAGCCGATCCGGACCAGATCAACAAGCCGATGGTCGTCTTGCTGCTGTTCATCCTGGTGCTGTACGTCACCATGGTGTACGGCCCGATCGCCGCCATGCTGGTGGAAATGTTCCCGACGCGTATCCGTTACACCTCGATGTCCCTGCCCTACCATATCGGTAACGGCTGGTTCGGCGGCTTGCTGCCGACCACGGCCTTCGCGCTGGTGGCTTTCAAGGGCGACATCTATTACGGCCTGTGGTATCCGATCGTCGTCGCCCTGGCGACTGTCGTGATCGGCACCCTGTTCGTCAAGGAAACCAAGGACAACAATATCTACGCCGACGATTGATCCGTTGCAAGCCCTGGCCGCCAGGCCGGGGCCCGCAAAGCAAAACGCCGCTGACTGGTCAGCGGCGTTTTTTTTATGCGGCGTATGCGGCGCAGGCGGCGGCAGGCTTATTTGTCGCTCTTGCCCTTTTTTACCTGGTCGCGCTGCTGCACGTATTCCTGGTAGCTGGTCTGGTTGCGCTTGCGGCAGGCATTGCGGTCGTCGAAATTGTTCAGGCTATTGCAGTACTCGCCGATCTTGTCCCGGTTCGCGTCATACAGTACTTCGCAGCCGGTCATCGCCAGCAAGAAGGGAACGATCAGATATTTCATTGCTACTCTCATGGATAGGGACGGATTGCGCGAAAAAACACCAGATTGCCCGCTGGATAAGCGTGCGGCTTTATCTTAACGCGATCCCGGCGGAAAGTACAAGCGCTCGGTATTACTTAATAGAAAGGATTGAGGACAACGGGGCATCCTGCCCGTCCAGCTCCCCGTTCAGCAGCGGATTGGCCGCCGCAAACGCCGCCAGGTGCTCGAGCAGCACGCGCACGCGGGCCGGCAGGTAGCGTCGCTGCGTCCACACGGCATACACGTGGCGCGGCTGCGGCATCCAGTCGGGCAGCACGCGCACGAGCGAACCGCGCGCCACCTCGTCGCGGCACTGCAAAAGCGGGCACAGCAAGATGCCGATGCCCGCGTCGGCCATTTCCACGGCCAGGCGCATTTCATTGACGCGCAGGCGCGCCTGCGGTTCGATCAGCATTTCGGCGCCGTCGCCGGGCCGCCGCAAGCGCCAGCTGCGCAGCGGTTCGGCCACGATCAGCTCGTGCCGCTCCAGTTCCTGCAAGTCGCGCGGCACGCCGGCGCGCGCCAGGTAGGCTGGCGCGGCCACCATCACCAGCGCGGCGCTGCCCAGGCGGCGCTGCATCAGCGAGGAGTCGTCGAGCGCGCCCACGCGGATGGCCAGGTCGGCGCCGCTGCCCACCAGATCTTGCAGCAGGTTCGACAGTTCCAGTTCCAGGCGGATGTCCGGATACTGCTGCATGAAGCTGACCCAGGCGGGCGTCAGCAAGCCGCTGGCGAAGTTCACGGGCGCCAGCACGCGGATGCTGCCCGAGACGGCCGACAGGCTGGCGTCGAGCTGCTGCGTCGCCTGCCGCAAGGCGTGCACCAGGGGACGGCACTGCTCGTAGTATTGCCAGCCTTCCGCCGTCGGCTGCAGGCGGCGCGCGCTGCGGTTGAGCAAGCGGTAGCCTAGCTGGCTTTCCAGCTTCTGCAGCCGGCGCGTGACGGTGGCGGCGGGCAAGTCTTCCTTGACGGCCGCCGCATGCAGGCTGCCCGCCTCGACGATGGCGACAAACAGGGCTAGGTCATCAAGCATGATTCGTCGAACATGATTGCATTTTCGGAATTTGAAATTAAAAATATGGCTCTAGTATAGATTGCTGCAAGTCGTTACGCTGCATATCTTCACCATTTTGAAAGTGTCCCATGTCCGACGCCCTGCGCCTGCGCTGCGTATTTGCCTTCCTGATGTCGCTGGTCATGACCCTGCTGATGAGCGCCTGGGTCACCTGGCTCAATATCGGCCTGCAGGCAGACTTCCTGCCCCGCTGGCGCCACGCGTTCCTTGCCGCCTGGCCCGTGGCCTTCTGCGCCGTGATGCTGTTCGCGCCCCGCGTGCAGCTGATGAGCCGCAGTATCGTGGCGCGGCTGGCCCGCCGCCCTTAACCGGCAGTCGGCCGCCGGCGGTATCACTCGGTCACTCCCGCCCACAGCCGCCGTGATCCGGGCTATGCTATGGCCGTCCTTGTTTTTACAGCGGAGTGCCCATGCTCGATCACGTCTCCCTCACCGTCAGCGACCTGGAACGCGCCGAGCGCTTCTACGACGCCGTCTTCGCCGCGCTGGACGTGCCCAAGGTGGGCAGCGACCATGCCAATGCCTGGATAGGCTATGGCCAGCGCAGCGATGCGGAACACCCCGAACGCAGCTATTTTTCCGTGCGCCTGGGCCCGCAGCCTGACGACGCGCCGCGCCGCCATTGCTGCTTCAAGGCCCCCTCGCGCGCGGCCGTGGAAGCGTTCTGGCACGCGGGCCTGGCGCATGGCGGCATCGACCTGGGCGCACCCGGTCTGCGCCACTACCACGCCAGCTATTACGCGGCCTTTCTGTTCGATCCGGACGGCAACCGCATCGAAGCCGTCTGCCACCAGGCCGACGCCGGCTGACAGGTGGGGAAATCCGCTTCTGTTCGGCATTTCCACTTCCATATGGTTTTGCCTATAATGGCTGGCACGCCATACTGGTCCCCGGTCCCCGCATCAAGAAGGAGATTCATGCATCATCTATTCGTCGGCCGCCCCGCGCGCACCATGCTCCTCTCCAGCGCCGGCCTGCTGCTCGCAGGCTGTTTTTCCGGCTGCTCCCTGTTGCCATCGACCCCGGTCATGCCCGGCGTGCCGGCCACGGCCGCCCTGCCCGACGCCAGCATCGCGTATACCCTGAGCGGCCAGGGCGGCTTGCCCGTCGTGTTCCAGTCGGCCATGGGCGACGGCAAGGATGTATGGGCCAAGGTGGTGCCCGAAGTGGCCAGACAGCACCGCGTGCTCGTGTACGACCGTCCCGGCTATGGCGACAGCCAGAAGACCACCACGCCGCGCGACCCCTGCACCATCGCCGCCCAGCAGCGCGCCCTGCTGGCGCAGGCGGGCCTGAAGCCGCCGTATGTGCTGGTCGGCCACGGCTTGGGCGGACTGTACCAGTATGTGTATGCCCGGCTGTACCCGCAGGACGTGGCCGGCCTGGTCCTGCTCGATCCCACGCACCCGCAGCAGTGGAACCGCCTGCAGACGGACGCGTCCACCTACGCCATGCTCGTGAAGACGCGGCGCAAACTCATGTTCAACAGTACGGAATCGGCCGAATTCGATGCCCAGACGCAATGTCTGCAGCACGTCGACATGAACAGCCCGCTGCGCGTGCCCGCCATGCTGCTGGTGCGCGACAAGTTCGGCATCGAGGAAATGGGCTCGTTCGAGAACGTCGTGCGGGCCCAGGAAAAGGATTGGCAGCGCCTGTCCGGCGCGCCGGCCATCGAGCGCATCACGGGGGCCGGCTACTACATCCAGAAGGACAACCCTGTCATCGTCAACGAGGCGGTCAAGATGGTGGCGAAGAAGAAATAAAAAAAGGGCAGAGAAATCTGCCCTTTTTGCATTCGGCACCTGAATCAGCTATTGAAACCCTTGCCCTCGCCCGCCAGTTTCACCAGCAGGGGCGCCGGCGTCCACGCTTCGCCGTGGCGGCCTTTCGCGTAGCCATTGATGGTATCGAGCACGTTCGGCAAGCCCACCGTGTCCGCGTAGAACATCGGGCCGCCGCGGAACAGGGGGAAGCCGTAGCCCGTCAAATACACCATGTCGATATCCGAGGCGCGCAGGGCGATGCCCTCTTCCAGGATGCGCGCGCCTTCATTAACCAGCGCATACACGAGGCGTTCGACGATTTCCTGGTCGCTGATCTTGCGCCGCGTCACGCCGATGTCGGCGGAATGCTGAACGATCATCGCGTTGACCTGTTCCGACGGATACGCCTTGCGGTCGCCCGCCTTGTAGTCATACCAGCCGGCGCCCGTCTTCTGGCCATAGCGCCCCAGTTCGCACAGCAGGTCGGCCGTCTTCGAATACGTGACGTCCGGTTTTTCCACGTAGCGGCGCTTGCGGATGGCCCAGCCGATATCGTTGCCGGCCAGGTCGCCCATGCGGAACGGGCCCATGGCAAAGCCGAATTTCTCGACGGCCTTGTCGACCTGCTCCGGCAAGCAGCCTTCTTCCAGCAGGAAACCGGCCTGGCGGCTGTACTGCTCGATCATGCGGTTGCCGATGAAACCGTCGCATACGCCCGAGACGACGCCCGTCTTCTTCAGTTTTTTCGACAGCGCCAGCGCCGTGGCCAGCACGTCCTTGCCCGTTTCCTTGCCGCGGACGATTTCCAGCAGTTTCATGACGTTCGCGGGGCTGAAGAAATGCGTGCCGATCACGTCTTGCGGGCGCTGGGTGAACGCGGCGATCTTGTCCAGGTCCAAGGTAGACGTGTTCGAGGCAAGGATGGCGCCCGGCTTCATGACGGCGTCAAGCTGTTTGAAGACGGTTTCCTTCACGCCCAGCTCTTCGAACACGGCTTCGATGACGATGTCGGCTTGCGCGATGTCGGCATACGCCAACGTGCCGCTGACCAGCGCGATGCGCTGCTCGGCCTTGTCCTGCGTCAACTTGCCCTTCTTCACCGTGTTTTCATAATTCTTGCGGATGGTGGCCAGGCCCTTGTCCAGCGCTTCCTGCTTCGTTTCCAGCAGTATCACGGGGATGCCCGCGTTGGCGAAGTTCATGGCGATGCCGCCACCCATGGTGCCGGCGCCCACGATGGCCGCGCTGGCGATCGCGCGCACGGGCGTATCGGACGGCACGTCGGGCACCTTGCTGGCGACGCGCTCGGCAAAGAAGGCGTGGCGCAGGGCTTTCGATTCCGGCGACTGCACCAGCTGCATGAACAGTTCGCGCTCGTATTTCAAGCCATCGTCGAATTTCATCGTCACGGCGGCCGCCACGGCATCGACGCATTTCAGCGGTGCCGGGAACGGGCCGGACATGGCCTTGACGGTATTGCGCGAAAACTGCAGGAACGCTTCATGGTTCGGGTAGTCGACCTTGCGCTCGCGCACTTTCGGCAGCGGGCGCACGTCGGCTATCTTCGTGGCGAAGGCCACGGCGGCGGCCAGCAAGTCGGCGCCGGGGGCGATGACTTCATCGAACAGGGCCGTGCCGGCCAGTTTCTCGGACGCCACGGGCGTGCCCGAGACGATCATGTTGAGGGCCATTTCCAGGCCCAGCACGCGAGGCAGGCGCTGCGTGCCGCCCGCGCCCGGCAAGATGCCCAGCTTGACTTCCGGCAAGGCCATCTGCGCGCCGGGCGCGGCCACGCGGTAGTTGCAGCCCAGCGCCAGCTCCAGGCCGCCGCCCATGCAGACGCTGTGGATCGCCGCCACGACCGGCTTGGTCGACTGTTCGACGACGTTGATCAGGGTGTGCAGGGTCGGTTCCGTGAGCGCCTTGGGCGAATTGAATTCCTTGATATCGGCGCCGCCGGAGAAGGCCTTGCCGGCGCCCGTGATGACGATGGCTTTGACGGACTCGTCTGCCAGCGCCTGGCGGATGCCGGCCACGGCGGCCGTGCGCGTCGCCAGGCCCAGGCCATTGACGGGCGGATTGGCGAGGGTAATGACGGCAACGGCGCCGTTCACTTGATATTCAGCACTCATGTCTCTTCCTTATTGGTTTTGCTCAATGTATGAGGTGGTTGCAAGGGATGAAGCTTTACTATACCGCATAAAAGAACGCTCGTATTATTTTTGTCGTGTGCGCGCGGCCGCCAGCATGCTACGCCATGGTACAACATCATTTACGGAAAGATTCTGCTGCAAGCAGCAAGCTCCGGGAGAAGCTATCACTTGGATATTCATTTAAATAATAAAACCGCAATAATAATAACGGCGTTTTATTATGCGAAAGAAGGCGTTTGTTATATGCCGGCATGGGTCAATTGCGACAATTTTTACATTATTTATTCCCACCCCTTGTTTTTCGCCGGATGCTGGGGAATAATAAAATTGTTGATACAAATCAATACTCTATAATTTATTTACTATAAGGCAAACTGCAGGGTAAACACTGGCGGCCGTTGATCGCGCACATTCTCACCGATTATCACCATAGGTAGACCGCTGCAATAACATCCCTGTCTTATATAAATAGCAGAAAAATAATAACAGCAGCCTATCGCTCCCATTCCTCTTCTCACCCCGAAGGAAATACTATGGACGCAGCCAGCCATGTCAGCCACTCCCAGGATCTGGACTTACAAGCGATAAATACTGCATTGAACCGTGTCCAGGCCGTCATCGAATTCGAACTCGACGGCACCATCCTGCATGCGAATGACAATTTCCTGCGCGTCGTCGGCTATACCCTGGCCGAAGTGCAAGGCAAGCACCATGCCATCTTCTGCGACCCCGAGTATGTGAAAACGGCCGAATACGCCGACTTCTGGGCCAAGCTGGGACGCGGCGAGTTCGACCATGGCGAGTACAAGCGCCGCGCCAGGGATGGGCGCGAAGTGTGGATCAACGCGTCCTACAACCCCATCCTCGACGCGGACGGCAAGCCGTATAAAGTCATCAAGTTTGCCACCGACATCACGGCCAGCAAGCGCCGCAACGCCGATTACGAAGGCAAGATCGAGGCCATCAGCAAGGCCCAGGCCGTGATCGAGTTCCGGCTCGACGGCACCATCCTCGACGCCAACGACAATTTCCTCAAGTCCGTCGGCTACACGCTCGACGAGATCAAGGGCAAGCACCACCGCATGTTTTGCCTGCCCGAGTACGCCCAGAGCGAGGAATACGCGCAGTTCTGGCAGAAGCTGGGACAAGGCCAGTTCGACGCGGGCGAATACAAGCGCGTCACCAAGGACGGCCGCGAAATCTGGCTCAATGCCTCGTACAACCCTATTTTCGACGCGGAAGGCCGGCCCTTCAAGGTGGTCAAGTTCGCCAGCGACGTGACGGCCCTGAAAAAGCGCAATGCCGAATACGAAGGCAAGGTCAGCGCCATCGGCAAGGCGCAGGCCGTGATCGAATTCGACATGCAGGGCAATGTGCTGGACGCGAACGACAATTTCCTCGCCGTCATGGACTACGACTTGAGCGATATCCAGGGCGAGCACCACCGCATGTTCTGCGAACCCGAGTATGCCGGCAGCGCCGAGTACAAGAAATTCTGGCAAAAGCTCAACCGGGGCGAATTCGACGCGGGCCGCTACAAGCGCCTGGGCAACCATGGCAAGGTGGTCTGGATACAGGCGACCTACAATCCCATCCTGGACCTGAACGGCAAGCCATATAAAGTGGTCAAGTTCGCCATCGACATCACGGACCAGGTGAACCTGGAAAACAGCATCCAGGCCAAGGCCGCCAGCGACAGCCGCAAGGTCGACGCCCTGCTCGGCTCGGTGGCGCGCGCGGCGCAAGGCGACCTGACCTGCACTATCGTGCCCGAAGGCGACGAGCCGATCGACCTGCTGGCCGGCGGCATCAGCAAGATGATCGTCGACTTGCGCGGCGTGATCGGCAACGTGGTGTCGGCGGCGAACGGCTTTGCCGACGCCTCGCACACGATCGCGGAACGGGCCACGGGCGTGGCCGTGGGCACGCAGGCGCTGGGCGCGACGGTGGAAGAAATGAACGCGTCCATCGACGGCTTGACGTTTTCCATCAATTCCATCGCGGAAAACACCTCGAACGCCGACTTCCTGGCGAAAGCCACGCAGCAGGAAGCGGAAGCGGGCGCGCGCGCCGTCGCCAAGTCGATCGAGGCGATGGACTTGATCAACCGCTCGTCGGAAGACATCGGCGAAATCGTCAAGGTCATCAGCGAGATCGCCAACCAGACGAACATGCTGGCCTTCAATGCGGCCATCGAGGCGGCGCGCGCGGGCGAGCACGGCCTGGGCTTTTCCGTCGTCGCCGACGAGGTGCGCAAGCTGGCAGAACGTTCCTCCCAGGCAACAAAAGAGATTTCCAAGCTGATCAACGAATCCGTCAAGCGCGTCTCGACGGGCAGCGAAATCTCGCGCCAGGCCAGCGATGCCTTCGACAAGATCGTCTCGGGCGTGGCGAAGACCACCTTGGCCATCTCGGATATCTCGAAGGCGGCCAACGAGCAGCTGCTGACGGCGCGCGAAGTGTCGACGGCGATCCAGTACATCGCCGAGGAAACGGAAAAGTCGGCCGCCAACTGCGACAGCATCGCCCGTTCGACGGATGGCTTGAACGAGCGCGCGGGCAGCCTGAACCAGACTGTCTCCGGCTTCGTGGTGTAGGCCATGAGCCACGCGGCCACCTTGACGCCCGAAGTGCTGACGAACCTGATCGCGCTGGTGCGCCAGCATACGGGCATCGCCATGACCGCGCGCAAGAGTGTCTTGCTGGAACGGCGCTTGCAGCCACGGCTGCGGGCGCTGTCCCTGCACAGCTACCAGGCTTACCTGGACCGGGTGGCCAGCGACCGCGACGAGGTGGCCCACTTCATCGACCTGGTGACCACCAACGATACCCTGTTCTTCCGCACGCCGCAGGTCTGGGATTACTTCCGCGACCGCTACCTGCCCGCCTGGGCGCGCGCCCATCCCGATGGCTGCCTCGCCATCTGGTCGGCGGCGGCGGCCAGCGGCGAGGAGCTGTATTCGATCGCCATGCTGTGCGAGCAATTCAGGCTGCAAACGCCCGCTTTCCGCTACCAGATCCTGGCCAGCGACATTTCGCAGCAGATCATCGGTGCGGCGCGGGCCGGCCAGTACAGCGGGCGCTCCGTCGAACGCATCCGGTTGTCGCACCCGGACTTGCTGCGCAGATATTTCACACCCTCGCCGTATGGCGTCAAGGTCAACGAAGAGCTGCGGCAACACGTCAGCTTTGCCCAGCATAACTTGCTCGAAGCGCTGCGCCCGGCGCGGCAGTTCGACCTGGTGTTCCTGCGCAATGTACTGATTTATTTCGATGCCGAGCACCAGGAAACCGTGCTGCGCCAGGCGCGCCTGAGCCTCAAGGATGAGGGCCGGCTGATCCTGGGCGAGTCGGAAACCATCGCGCGCCTCGGTACCGGCTATCAATTCGAATTTCCCATGATTTACAAGGCGGGTAGCGCATGAGCATCATCATCGAGCATGGCCTGCCGCTGCACCATGTTGGCATGGGGCAACTTAGCGTGGGCACGCCGGGGCAACAGCTGCAAGCGCTGCTCGGCTCCTGCATCGGCATCGGCTTCATCTGGAAGAATGGCCCCTGCTGCGGCCTGGCCCACTGCCTGCTGCCGGAGGCGCCGGGGGCCGAGCATGCCCTTGGCGCGCGCTATGTCAGCCAGGCCGTGCCTTCGCTGCTGCGCCTGATGGGCGTGCGCCAGGCCGATTACGCCGATATCGACGTGGTGCTGGCGGGCGGCGCCAGCATGTTCGGCCCCGCCCACGTCCATGGCCGCCTGCAGGTGGGCCGGCAAAACGCGGAAGCGGCGCAAAAATACCTGGCCCAGTGCGGCTTGCACGTCAGTTTTTGCGCGCTGGGCGGGCGCCACGGGCGCCAGCTGCTGATCGATTGCGCCCGGCACAGCTACGCCGTCACCGATGTGGTGGCGCCACCCGAATTGATTCCACGCAAGGAAGGCGCATATGGAGATGCATGAAGCGACGGGTTTGCAGGCGCAGGGCACAAGCGATACGGCGACCGAACTGTTCGGTTCATTCCACCTGGGCGACGATGAATTCGCCCTGCCCGCCAGCTGCATCCGCGAAGTGGTGAATTACCCAGCGAAAGTCACGGCCCTGCCCCTGTCGCCCGCCTATCTGGAAGGCATGTTCACCTTGCGCGGCAGCGTCATTCCGGTGGTCAACCTGGGCCGCTTGTTCCGCGCCGATGCACCGCGCGCCGTCGCCACCGACAAGATCGCCATCCTCGATTTCCAGCAAGTGCTGATCGGCATCGTCTTCCAGGACACGGGCGAAATCCTGCGTGTGCCCGCCAGCGCGCGCAGCGCCCTGCAATATGCGGCCGGCGACAGCCACGCCGTCATCGCCGGCACGATTTTGCTCGACGGCGGCGCGCGCCTGCTGCAGGTACTCGACCCGCACGCCCTGCTGCGCATCGAAAACGTGCCCCATGTGCTGGCCCTGCAGGCGACGGGCGCCAAGCTGAGCACGGCCCGCTACCATGCGCAAAGCGAACGCCGGCAGTGCGTCAGCTTCCATGCGGCCGGCGCCACGTTCGCCTTCGAAATGCTGGCCATCCAGGAAATCATCAAGGTGCCGGAGCTGCACAGCTCCCTGCTAAACAGCGAGCTGTGCCTTGGCCGCATGCATTTTCGCGGCAGCCAGGTGGCCGTCGTCGATTTCGGCGCCCTGCTGCAGGCGCCCGCGTCCGGCACGACGGCCACGGCCGCAACAGGCGATCAGCGCATCATCGTCGTGCGCCTCGATGACACGACCGTGGGCTTCCTCGTCGACTCCGTCGACAGCATCGTGCATTTCTTTGGCGACGAAGTGCTGCCGATTCCCCTGCTGAGCAAGGCGCGCGCCGCCATGTTCGCCGGCTGCATCACGAAAGAAGGCTTGGGCGACATCATTTTCCTCGATCACAAGGGCATCCTGTCGCAAGCGGAGATCGTCGAGATGCGCGACGGCCACGCGCGCCTGTATCCGGCCGACACGGAAACGGCCAGCGCCGCCACGCACAAGGCGCGGCGCCGCGTCTACATCACGTTTACGGTGGAAACCCGCTTCGCCGTGGAAATCGGGCAAGTGCGCGAAATCATCGATTTCAGCGGCGCCATCACGACGCCGCCGGGCATGCCGGCCTGCATGCGCGGCATGCTCAACTTGCGCCAGCAAATGATCAGCATCATCGACTTGCGCCAGCTGTACGCGATGCCGGCCCTGCCGGACGCCAGCGCGGGCAAGATCCTGATCGTGGAACGGGGCGCCGAACGCTACGGCTTCCTCGTCGACCACGTCGATAACATCATGACCATTTCCGACAGCCAGCGCTTTGCGGCACCGCAAATCATCCGCACGGGCGCGCACGACGACTTGCGCAGTGAAATGGATGAAATGATCGATATCGGCACGGATGCGCAGCGCCAGACCCTGTCCGTCTTCCAGTGCGATCATCTGCTGGAAAAGCTGGGAACGGCGCTGCCGCAAGCGGCCTAGCTTGCCTTACATCCCGGGCAGCCGGTGCCCCTTGAACTGCTCGCGCAGCTTGTTCTTCTGGATCTTGCCCGTGGCGCCCATGGGCAAGGCGTCGATGAACAGCACGTCGTCGGGCGTCCACCACTTGGCGATCTTGCCTTCAAAGAACTGCAGCAAGGCGTCGCGCGTGACCGTCATGCCGGGACGCAATACCACCACCAGCACGGGGCGCTCGTCCCATTTCGGGTGGAACACGCCGATGCAGGCCGCCTGCAGCACGGCCGGGTGGGCCATGGCCAGGTTTTCCAGGTCGATGGTGCCGATCCACTCGCCGCCCGACTTGATCACGTCCTTGCTGCGGTCCGTGATCTGCATGTAGCCGTCCGCGTCGATGGTAGCCACGTCGCCAGTGGGGAACCAGCCATCCTGCAGCACCTCGCCGCCCTCGTTCTTGTAGTACGAGGAAATGATCCACGGCCCCTTCACCAGCAGATGCCCGTACGCCACGCCATCCCACGGCAATTCCTTGCCGTCGTCGTCGACGATCTTCATGTCCACGCCGTAGATCGCATGGCCCTGCTTTTGCAGGATCTTGCGCTGCTCGTCCTTCGGCAAGTCCAGGTGCTTGGTCTGCAAGCCGCCCGCCGTGCCCAGCGGCGACATTTCCGTCATGCCCCAGGCGTGGATGACCTCGATGTCGAACTTGTCGATCAGGGTATCCATCATGGCCGGCGGGCACGCCGCGCCGCCGATCACCGTGCGGCGGAAGGTGGAAAATTTCAAGTCATTCTGCAGCGCATGGTTCAGCAAGCCCAGCCATACGGTGGGCACGCCGGCCGAGAACGTCACTTTTTCCGCCTCGAACAATTCGTACAGCGACTTGCCGTCCAGCGCCGCGCCGGGAAACACCATGCGCGCGCCGGACAGGGGCACGGAATACGGCAGGCCCCAGGCATTCACGTGGAACATGGGCACGACGGGCAGCACCGTGTCCGAGGCGCGCACGTTCAGGGCGCTGGGCATGGCCGAGGCATACGCGTGCAGCACGGTCGAACGGTGCGAATACAGGGCGCCCTTGGGATTGCCCGTGGTGCCCGACGTGTAGCACAGGGTGGCGGCCGAGTTCTCGTCGAACAATGGCCATGCGTAGTCGTCGGAATGCGTGGCGATCAAGTCTTCATAGCACAGCAGGTCGGGAATGGTGCTGCTGGCGGGCATCCGCTCGCGGTCGCACATCAGGACGAAATGGCGCACGAAGGTGCAGTCGGCGGCGATTTTCTCCACCACGGGCAAAAAGGTCAAATCAAACAGCAATACCTGGTCTTCCGCGTGGTTCGAGATGTAGGCGATCTGGTCGGGAAACAGGCGCGGGTTAATCGTGTGCAAGACGGCACCCGAGCCGGACACGGCATAGTAGGCTTCCAGGTGGCGATAGCCATTCCAGGCCAGGGTGGCGACCCGGTCGCCCATGCCGACGCCGAGGCCATGCAGGGCATTGGCCAGCCGGCGCGCGCGCTGGTGGCAATCGCGGTAGGTGTAGCGGTGCATATCGCCCTCCACCCGCCGCGAAATGATTTCGCTGCCTCCATAATGACGCGCTGCAAACTCGATAATGCTGGAAATCAGCAGGGGCTGATTCATCATCTGGCCCATCACTGGACTCAAGGGAAATGCCGACATCGTGTCTCCTGGGGTGGATACTCGGTTATTGTTGGAATTTAAAGATTTTTCCTAGTTTCGTACGGTCGTGCGGAAATCGTCAACGCATTTCGATATTGCATTGCAGCATGGAATTTTTGATTCCGTTTTTCACCCTGTCCAGGCCCGCCACGGCAGGCCCGAAGGCGCCCGCCGCACGCCCTGGCGCTGTGCGGTAAAATCGTGTTCCAGGCTGGCGCATCCTGCCGCCACATCTTATTTGAATGGAACTGCCATCACCGCTCATACCTTACCACTGGATAACGCCTTTGCGGCCTTGCCGCCCGCGTTCTATACGCGCCTGATGCCCACACCCCTGCCCTCGCCCTACTTTGTCGCCGCCAGCGCGCCGGCAGCAAGCCTGGTGGGGCTCGATGCGGCGCGCCTGGCCGAGCCCGACTACGTGGCGCTGCTGAGCGGTAATGCCGTGGCCGAGCGCTCGCAGCCCCTGTCGGCCGTGTATTCGGGTCACCAGTTCGGCGTCTGGGCCGGCCAGCTGGGCGACGGCCGCGCCATCCTGCTGGGCGATATCGCCACGGAAAGCGGTCCGATGGAGCTGCAATTGAAAGGCGCCGGCGCCACGCCGTATTCGCGCATGGGCGACGGACGCGCCGTGCTGCGCTCGTCCATCCGCGAATTCCTGTGTTCGGAAGCCATGGCGGCGCTGGGCATTCCCACCTCGCGCGCGCTGTCCATCATGGGTTCGCAGCAAGGCATCATGCGCGAAACGGTGGAAACGGCGGCCGTCGTCACGCGCATGGCGCCCACGTTTGTGCGCTTCGGCTCGTTCGAGCACTGGTTTTACCGCAAGAAGCCGGACGAGCTGAAAATCCTCGCCGATTACGTGATCGACGGTTTTTATCCCCATTTGCGCGCCGCAGCAAATCCATACCAGGCCTTGCTGGCCGAAGTCTGCGTGCGCACGGCGCACATGATTGCGCAGTGGCAAGCCGTGGGCTTCATGCATGGCGTGATGAATACGGACAATATGTCTATCCTGGGATTGACGCTCGATTATGGCCCCTTCGGCTTCATGGAAGCGTTTGACGCGGAACACATCTGCAACCATACGGACCAGCAGGGCCGCTATTCCTATGCGAACCAGCCGCAGGTGGGCCACTGGAACTGCTATGCGCTGGGCCAGGCGCTGCTGCCGCTGATCGGCGAAGTGGAACTGGCGCAGGCGGCGCTGGACAGCTACCAACCCGCCTTCGCCGAGAAGATGAATGCCTTGCTGCGCGCCAAGCTGGGCTTGCAAACGAGCCAGGACGACGATACGGCCCTGTTCGACAACATGTTTGCGCTGATGCAAGCCAATCACGTGGATTTCACCAACTTCTTCCGCGCCTTGTCTACACTGCAGGTGGCGGCGCCCGAACATGACACCATGCTGCGCGACATGTTCATCGACCGCGCCGCCTTCGATGCGTGGGCCGCGACGTACCGGGCGCGCCTGTTGCTTGAGAATAGCGTCGATGCAGAACGGCAAGCGGCCATGAACGGCGTCAACCCGAAATACGTGCTGCGCAACTACCTGGCGCAAGTGGCCATCGAGAAAGCCCAGCAGCAGGACTACACGGAAGTGGCGACATTGCTGGAAGTTTTGCAAAAGCCATTTGACGAACAGCCCGAACACCAGCACTATGCGGCCCTGCCGCCCGATTGGGCCAGCCACCTTGAAGTCAGCTGCTCATCCTAAGGAGTCATTATGACCACGAATAAAGTCAAGAAAACCGACGCCGAATGGCGCGCCATGCTCGATTCGATGCAATACGAAGTCACGCGCCACGCCGCCACGGAACGGGCCTTCACGGGCAAGTTCTGGGACCACCATCAACACGGCATCTACACCTGCGTCTGCTGCAACACGCCCCTGTTCGCGTCGGACACCAAGTTCGACTCGGGCTGCGGCTGGCCCAGCTATTTCCAGGCGCTCGACCCGGCCAACGTGACGGAAATTGTCGACCGCAGCCACGGCATGGTGCGCACGGAAATCGTCTGCGCCGTCTGCGACGCCCACCTGGGCCACGTCTTCCCGGACGGCCCGCCGCCAACCGGTTTGCGCTATTGCATCAATTCGGCCTCCTTGCGCTTCGATCCGCAGCCGTGAGACACAGGATCGCCTGGGAGCAACTCGGTTGCTCCTAAGCCATTCCTAAGATGATTTTAATAAGACCAGTGTAAAGTCTCGCCATGAAATTTCTATTCGACCTCTTCCCCCTGATCGCCTTCTTCGCCGCCTTCAAACTGGGCGGCATGTATGAAGCGGCCACGCACGATTTCGTGCAGCAATATTTGTCCGGCTTCGTGTCAGGCGGCCTGATCAAGGCCGACCAGGCGCCGTGGATACTCGCCACCCTCGTCGGCATCGTCGCCACCGCTTGCCAGGTCAGCTATCTGCTGCTGCGCGGGCGCAAGGTGGACGGCATGCTGTGGCTGTCGCTGTTCATCTTTGTCGTGTTCGGCGGCGCCAGCATCTACCTGCATGACGATTTCTTCCTGAAATGGAAGCCGACCCTGATCTACTGGCTGTCCGGCCTGGCCCTCTTGATCGCCCACGTGGGCTTCAAGAAAAACCTGATCCGCAAGACCATGGAAGCGCAGGTGCAATTGCCCGATGCCGTCTGGAACCAGCTGCTGGCCGCATGGATCATCTTCTTCGGCGCCATCGGCGCGCTGAATCTGTTCGTGGCCTTCGTGCTGTACAAGGGCGACATGGCCGCCTGGGTCAGTTTTAAAGCGTTTGGCGCGACGGGCATCTTCTTTGCCTTCATCGTGGCGCAAACCCTGTTCCTGGCCAAACATATCAAGGAAGACGCATGATGCATACCACCACCGAAAATACTTCGCCGGAAACGCGCATGCAGCGCATCCGCACCCGCCTGGAAACGGCACTTTCCCCTCTGGAATGCGTGCTGGAAGACGACTCGGCGCGCCACCGGGGCCATGCGGGCGCCGCCTCGGGCGGAGGTCACTACAATCTGCGCATTATTTCTAGCCGATTTGAGGGGCTCAGGCTCGTCATGCGCCATCGACTGGTGTATGATTCCGTGCACGATATGATGCATAATGAGATACATGCATTGGCGATTGTGGCCCTGGCGCCGTCCGAAGTAGTGTAAGGATGGCGTTTTGGCGTACCCGAGCCATGTTATAGATTTCTTCCCATGCGTTTTTTACGAAACTTTCCCTAACAGGATTTAATAATGACTTTTAAGCCAGCCCGCTTGCTGATCGCACTACTCGCCGTTGTCGCGGTACCTGTTTTTGCGCAAAATGTTGCCGTTGTTAATGGCAAGCCTATCCCATCGTCGCGCGTTGATGCAGTCGTCAAGCAAGTCGTCGCCCAAGGCCAGCAACCGGATTCGCCGCAATTGCGCGAAATGATCAAGAAGGACTTGATCGGCCGTGAAGTGCTGATGCAAGAAGCGGAAAACAAAGGTTTCGGTAAAGATGCAGCCGTCAAGCAGCAAATCGAGAATGCGCGTCAGGCCATCGTCATCAACGCCCTGGTCGGCGACTACCTGAAAAAGAACCCCGTCAACGACGCTGAAATCAAGGCCGAGTACGACCGCTTCGTGGCGCAGACGGGCGACAAGGAATACCACGTACGCCACATCCTGGTGGCCACCGAAGCGGAAGCGAAAGACATCATCGCCAAGCTGAAAGGCGGCGCCAAGTTCGAAGATCTGGCCAAGCAATCGAAAGATGCCGGCTCGGCCGACAACGGCGGCGACCTGGACTGGGCAGCCCCATCGTCGTTCCCGAAAGTGTTCTCCGACGCCTTCGTGAAACTGCAAAAAGGCCAGGTCACCGATACCCCGGTGCAAACGCCTAACGGTTTCCACGTGATCAAGCTGGACGACACCCGCGCGGCAAAACTGCCGACCCTGGAAGAAGTCAAGCCACAGATCGCCGAAGCGCTGCAGCAAAAGAAATTGCAAGCGTATCAGGAAGAAATGATCAAAAAAGCGAAAGTTCAGTAAGAACTGACCTCCCCGGCGCCCTTTTCGGCGCCGGTCGTGTATTCTGCGCCTGAATGCGCACTGCGCGACAGTCGCGTATATCGATTTTTAGTATATTTATTAGGAATGAACATGATTTTGAAGCCAGCCCGCCTGATCTTAGCCTTGATCGCCGTAGCCGCGATCCCTGCGTTCGCGCAAAACGTCGCCACCGTGAACGGCAAGGCCATCCCATCGTCGCGCGTCGACCAGGTCGTCAAGCAAGTCGTCGCCCAAGGCAAGCAAGCCGATTCGCCGCAATTGCGCGAAGCCATCAAGAAAGACCTGATCGGCCGCGAAGTGCTGATCCAGGAAGCCGACAAGCAAGGCTACGGCACGCGTCCGGAAGTCAAGTCGCAGATCGACAATGCCCGTCAAAGCATCATCATCAACGCCCTGCTGGCCGACTACGTCAAGAAGAACCCTGTCAAGGACGCTGAAATCAAGGCCGAATACGACAAGTTCAAGGCACAAGCGGGCGACAAGGAATACCATGCACGCCACATCCTGGTGGCTACCGAAGCGGAAGCGAAAGACATCATCGCCAAGCTGAAAGGCGGCGCCAAGTTCGAAGAACTGGCGAAAGTATCGAAAGACGGTTCCGCAGCCAATGGCGGCGACCTGGACTGGGCCAGCCCAGCTTCCTACGTGAAGCCATTCTCCGACGCCATGGTCGCCCTGAAACCAGGCCAGGTCACGCAAACGCCCGTGCAGTCGCAATTCGGCTTCCACGTGATCAAGCTGGAAGAAACCCGTCCGACGAAGCTGCCGGCACTGGAAGAAGTCAAGGGCCAGGTGGCCGAGTCGCTGCAACAGAAGAAACTCGCCGCCTACCGCGATGAGTTGATGAAGAAGGCCAAGATTCAATAATATTGGATCGGCATGAAAAAGCGCTCCCTGTGAGCGCTTTTTTTACGCCTGAAGGAAAGCGAGATACCATGAATCTACATGAAGAACTAAAAATCGCGCTGGAAGCGGTTGCCGAACCGGGCCGCGCGGCGCCCATGCAGGCGTATATGCGCGGCCAGTTCGTGTTCCTGGGCGTGGCGGCACCGCAGCGGCGGCTGGCCGCCAGGGGCTTGCTGGCGGGCTTGCAAGGCGTGGGGGCCGATGTGCTGCTGGACCATGCGCAACTGCTGTGGCAGCAGCCCGAGCGCGAATACCAGCACGTGGCGCTCGACATGCTGGCCCTGCACCGGCGGCAACTGGACGTCGAACACCTTCCCGCCCTGCTGGCACTGGCGCGCCAGCGCGCGTGGTGGGACAGCGTCGATGGCATGGCCGGCATCGTGGGCGAGGTGCTGCAGGCGGAGCACCAGCGCGGCGGCGACGGCCATGCGCACATGGATGGCGCCTTGCGCCACGCAGACTTCTGGCTGCGCCGCATCGCCATGCTGCACCAGCTGGGCTGGCGCGCCGACACGGATGCCGGCTGGCTGTTCGGCGCGGCGCTGGCGCTGGCCCACGAAGACGAGTTTTTCATCCGCAAGGCCATCGGCTGGGCCCTGCGCGATTACGCGCGCCAAGCACCCGCGGCCGTGGCGGCGTTTGCCGGCGCGCACCGCCAGCAACTATCGCCGCTCAGCTACCGCGAAGCGCTGAAGCACCAGCGACCTTGAACGACTGGCCGCCCAGCAATCGCAGCGCCGTATCGATGCGCGGTGCCGCATCCCAGGCCGGCACGGGCGCCAGCAAGCCCAGCGCCATCTGCCGCAACGGCTCGGCGATCACCATGGCCAGCAGCAAGCCGGCCATTTCGTGCCCATCGTGCCCATCCTGCAGCGCCAGGTGGCCGCGCGCGCCCTGGCGCTGCAACCACTCGGCCAGCATCGCCGTGCCCCGCTCGATGCCGTTGCGCTGATACACGGCCAGCAAGTCGGCGCGCGCGGGAAACTCCGTGCACAGCAGGCGGAACAGGCCGACGGCGTCCGGCGTCAGCACGCGCGCCGCCATCACCTGCAATATTTCCTTCAATAGCGGCAAAACGTCGCCGGGCGACGCCGCATCGTGCGCCATCGCCGGCAAGAAGGCGTCCGTCCAGCCGCGCACCACGAGGGCCACGAGTTCCTCGCGGTTGGCCGCGTATTGATACAGCGACTTCTTTGCCATGCCCGCGTGGCGCGCCACCGCTTCCATGGTCGTGGCGGCATAACCTTCATTCAGCAGCAGCCAGGTGGCCGCCTGCACGGCCGCCTCGCGCGCTTCCTCGGGCGGGCGCGCCGGACGGCCCCGTCCACGCAATGCCTTGCTCTCTTCTTCCTGCATGCCGGCTCCAAGCTTGATCGATGGGCAATTTTACACTGAAACACATTTAGGAAACGCTAAACGTTTCTTTAATATATAATTGGCTCACCCCAACAAAGGAGAACGACATGACGAGCTACACGCATATTGAATTCCCATGGAGCATCACCGGCACGGGCAACTTGCTCGACCCGTTTCCCCTGCCCCTGGAAACGGGCATCACGCGCCTCGACGATGGCTGCCTGCTGGTGGCGGCGCGCACGGAGCTGCACGGCTGCAGCGGGCGCATGCTGGACTGGTGGTTTACATTTTTCGAGACGACACAGCACATCAAGTGGTGGCATCCGCACGACCACGTGGCCCATCACGGCTGGAACAGCGCATGGAAAAAGGGAGAAAGTTATTACGGTGCCTCGATCGAGGCGGTGGAATCGCTGGGCGACATTCCGCCCGTGAAAGCCAAGCTGAAGTTCCATGATCCGAAGGAAGTCTTTGACCCGGCGCAACTGCAGCAGGCAAGGGACAGCGGCGCCCTGTCGGCCGCCATCTGCGCGCGCATCGGATTTGGCGACCATGTACAGCTGGATCCGTACGGCGATCCCCTCGATGGCGAAATGCTGCACCTGACGCGCGACACGCCCACGGGCTGCGTGCTGCGCAGCCGCTTCTTGCTGGGCCGCAACAGCCTCAATCCCGTGCGCGACGTGCCCGACGTGCTGGGCCTGAATTTGCTGCGCCATTGCTACAGCGAATTTACCTATCTGTCGCGCTTTTTGCCGTCGCTGTACTACGGCGAGCATGCCAATGGAGAAAAGGCGCCGCTGCCCTGGTAGGCTGCCTTACAGCCGCTTGTGCATGCGCGCCAGCGGCAACTTGATGTCGTCGGGCAAGTCGAGGTAAAAATCTTCCGTCACGGCAAAGCCGCTGGCCAGGTACAGGGGCACGCCCGGCAAGGTGGCGGCCAACTCCAGTGCCGTAAAACCGGCGGCCCGCGCCTGCCGTTCGCAGTGGCGCATCAGCATGCTGCCCAGGCCCTGACGCGCCGCGGCCGGTTCCACGAAGAATGCGCGGATACGGCCCGGCTGGCTGGCCGGATCGAGCAGCGGGTCCGGTCCGCTCTTCGCGCGGTCGGCACCGTACAGGGTGGCGCGCCGGCTCCAGCCGCCGCAAGCCCGCATGGCGCCATCGCGTTCGATGACGAAATACGTCTGGTCGGCAACGAGCTGCGTATCGACGCCGAACACGTGGCGCGTCACGGCCTCGGCCTGTTCCGGCGTATAGAATCCCGCGCTCAGCGCCACGCCGGAACGGGCGATCAGCGCATTCATGGCGGGCACATCGGCAGGCAACGCCACGCGCAGGCGCGTCAGGGCGCCAAAACTGAACCAGGCACGGCTGATGCGCCCCTGCTCCACCTCATAGGTCGCCACCAATTCCTGCGCGGAAACACCGTCCGGCGTGTCGCCATGGACGATTTCATGGTCGATCACCAGCTTGCCGCAGGCGATGCGATTGAGCAACTGCGCCCGGGGCTGGCTGGCGGCGAAACGGTCCGTGAAGCGGGGGCCGATCTGCGCGCTGCCCGTGGCCAGCAAGGTATCGGGGTGCTGGAATTGCTGTGCGTC
Organism: Janthinobacterium sp. GW822-FHT07A03; assembly: GCF_058798815.1. Classification (NCBI taxonomy): domain Bacteria; kingdom Pseudomonadati; phylum Pseudomonadota; class Betaproteobacteria; order Burkholderiales; family Oxalobacteraceae; genus Janthinobacterium; species Janthinobacterium sp. GW822-FHT07A03. Next base: position 211,401 of record NZ_JBXAKW010000006.1, read on the forward strand.
ATCGGCGTAAATGGCCAGCAAGGCCGCCACATCGTGGGCATTGTAGGCGTCCAGTTGCGCCTGGACCACCGCGACGGGAGAAATGCGTGTATCGTTGGCAAGCGCCATGCGTGTACCTGTTGTGGAGTCGATAGAAAGTTGCAAAGGGTAACATTGTCGTCCCTGTCGCGGCGTGGTTTACTGCGATAATAACAAGATTCGTCGCAAGAAGCATATGCAGGCGTCACCAATCAATCGCAGCAGGAGTAAATATCATGAAATGGGAAGGCAATCGCGAAAGCGACAATGTGGAAGACCGCCGTGGCGAAGATGGCGGCGGGGGCGGCGGTGGGGGCGGCTTCGGTTTTGGCGGACGCTCGATCGGCATCGGCACCATCGTCATCGCCCTCGTCGGCTCGTATGTGCTGGGCGTCAATCCCTTGACCCTGCTCAACTTGCTCAGCGGCGGTGGCGGCCAGGTCAGTACCCAGCAAAGCCAGTCCCCGGCGCGCCAGCCGCCCGAATCGGACGAGATGGCCCGCTTCGTGAAAACCGTGCTGGCCGATACGGAAGACACGTGGGGCGCCCTGTTCAAGGCCGAAGGCGGCAGCTATGTGAAGCCCAAGCTGGTCCTGTACTCGGGCAGCACGCCGACGGCCTGCGGCACAGGCCAGAGCGCCAGCGGGCCCTTCTATTGCCCCGGCGACCAGAAAGTCTACCTGGACCTCGATTTCTTCAACCTGATGCAGCAGCGCTTCAAGGTCTCGGGCGAATTTGCGGAAGCGTATGTGATCGCGCATGAAGTGGGCCACCACGTGCAGAACCTGCTGGGCCTGTCCGAAAAGGTCGACCAGGCGCGCCGCACGCAATCGGAGCGCCAGGCCAACGCCATGTCCGTGCGCCTGGAATTGCAGGCCGACTGCTTTGCCGGCGTGTGGGCATTTCATGCGAACCAGGACCGCAAGATCCTGGAGCAAGGCGACGTGGAAGCGGCCCTGAAAGCGGCCACGGCCATCGGCGACGATGCGCTGCAGCGCCAGTCGCAAGGCCATGTCGTGCCGGACTCGTTTACGCATGGCACCTCGGATCAGCGCGTGCGCTGGTTCAGCAAGGGCATCGAGAGCGGCCAGATTTCCCAGTGCAACACGTTCGAGGCGCGCCAGCTGTAACGGCGGCACGCTGATCCATGCGGCAGGCCAGCTTGCCGCATGGACACTTGGCTGGCCCTACTTCAAATCGATGCGCCCGTATTGCCCATGCGTCTCGTCATCCGGCCCGGCCGCATAGAACAGCGTATTGACGGGCTGGCTGTTAAGGCCATTGCCGAAGGCGATGCCCCACAAGCCATCGATCACCAGCGGCGTGCCATCCGTCTTGAGCAGCGCGCCCCCGGCAGTACCCGTGTCGGGATCATAGGCATTGATCTTGCCATCGCCAAAATTCCCTACCAACAACATATTGCTGGCCGTGCCAAAGTTGGCGGGCGCCAGCGCCATGCCCCATGGCGCATTCAGGGCGCCGCCGCTCACCAGCCGCTTGATCAGTGTGCCGCCCGTGTCATACACATTGACCATGCCCAGGCCGGCGCCGGCCTGTTCATCGTCGCCGCTGGCCTGGCGCATGGCATAGGCGACATAGATGCGCTGGCCGATGGCCTGGATGCCGAACGGCGCATAGCCGGCCGGCAAGCCGGGATCGCTGAACGCGCCGGGCAAGCTGACTTTGGCGAAATTAGCATCGAAGACATCGACGCGGCGGTTATGGAAATCGGCCGCATACAAGTAGTTGGCGCCCGCATACACGGAAATCGCCAGGCCCTTGTAGACGCTGCCGCCAGCACTACCATCGAACACGACCACGGCCGTCGTCGGGCTGACCGTGGGCGACCAGGCCGAGATGCTGCCGCTTTCGCTGGCAAAGATGAAGGGGCTGGGCGCCGTCACGCCGTTCAGGCTCAGCTTGAAATCCTGCGTGCCGTTGAATACGATGCCCGTCGGCCCCGCCGGCGTGCTGACCACCAGCGATTGCGGCACGCCGTTGCCATCGTACAAGGTGGACTTCGCCGTGCCGTTATCGGTCACCCAGACGAAGCCGCGCGGATTGAAGGCCACGCCCCAGGCGTTGACGAGGTTGGCGTCCGTGTGGGCGGCGGGCAAGGCTGTCGTGTCCGACACGAGGCTGGTGGCCGCATAGGCACTGCTGCTGGGCGGCATGTGATTCCTGCCGTCATCGTGACCGCCGCCGCAGGCAAACAGCGATGCGGCGATGCAGGCGCAGGCTATCCTGCTGACATGGTGCGTATTCATGGCGCTTCCTTTCGGCGTGGTGGGCAAAATGTCGCTGCCCGTTGATACCCGCGCACGCCTGAAAGGTTTCGCCTCCGCGAAAAAATGCCAATTTATCATTCAGAAAGAATAAGCAGCGCTGAGTACCACTGCCCGCGACGCCGCTTCCACGTAATAGAGCGAGCGCGGCGCGCCGCCTGAGCTGGCCACCCAGGCCAGTTGCGCATGCCAGTCGCCCAGTGCCGCTGCCAGGCCGATGCTGCCGTCGCGGCGCATGCTGGCCGACTCCATGCCAGGGTGCGACAGCGGGCGCAGCACACCAATGTGGGCGACCAGCTTGAACCCGTCTTGCAAGGGATGGAATCCGTTCATTTCGGCGTACAAGGTGCGCATGTCGCGTCCAAGATAATGGGGCGCGAAATAGAGTCTGACGCCGATGCGTTCGGCAGCAAGTCCGGCATACCATTCACCGTAGTCGCTGCCGTGATCGTGGGTCAGCACCGACCTGCTGGCGCCCGCTTCCCAGCTCCAGCCGGACGCCAGGCGCCGTGCCATGCCCGCATACGCAATCAGCTGGGTGCCGCCCCGTTCGTGCGAGCTGGCGCCCGAAGCTTGCACGCCCCAGTACCAGCTGTCCGGGTCGTCATAGTTCAAGGTGAACTGCGGCACGGGGTGTCCATCGCTCATCGAAACGCCGCGAAAGCGGTAATCGGAGAGCAGCGCGATGTTGCCGCCAACCTGGGCGGAGGCAGCGCCGGCGCACAGCAGCAGCACGGCACCGGCAATGGCAATCACGGACCCGGGCCGGCAGGCAGGATGGCGGAGGCTGTTGCGCATGAGCAGGGACACGCGCCAGCGGCGCGCGCGATGGTGGCACAGGCGTCGATAGTAGCATCCAGGCGCGTTTCCGGCATGAGCAAACGCTCCAGTTGCGCTGGCATGGCGCCGGGCCGCAATTCGGCCAGCAAGGCCAGCAAGCCAGTGACGTGCGCCGCCGCATACGAGTTGCCGGAGACGAAGCGCCAACCGCCGCCAGGGATGCTCGTGGGAATGTCGCGTCCGGGCGCCAGCCGGACGGCATGCTGCGGCGCCTCAGGCGGCGCCGCGACGGGGGCTGCGCGCCCCTGTTGCGCGACCACAATCACACCGGCATGCGAGGCGGGAAAATCCCGCGCCCCGCCATGGGGATCGAGCGCGCCGACAATACTGATGCCGCGCGCCAGGGCGGCATCGAGCAGGCGGTCCAGCAGGCGGTCGGACGGTCCGGACAGGCTCAGGTTGATAATTTTTGCCTGGTGCACGATGGCGAAGTTGAGCGCTTTGCCCAAGGTAAAGCTGTTGCAGCGGGTGCTGAGGTCCAGTTGCTGCCAGCAGGCACGCAAACCCATCAGCCGCGCGCCCGGGGCGATGCCGAGCATGCCGCCATTGCCCTCGCGCGCCGCGATGATGCCAGCCACGGCGGTGCCGTGCGCCTCCGCCGCGTAAGGGCTGCCATCGACAAAATTTTCCGTGAGCGCCACCTGCCCCGCCAGGTCCGGATGCCTGCTGTCGATGCCGCTGTCGACCACGGCGACCGCCACGTCGCGCCCCGTGGCCGTGCGGTGCAGCGCGTCCACATGCCAATAGCGGCCGCCGGGTTGCACCGGATACAGCGGATCGGCATCCCCCATGCCGGAAAAAAGCCCGACCGGCTGGGCCCATTCCACGCGCGGATCGCGCGACAACAGGTCGGCAAGGCGCTGCGGCTGCTCTCCTTCCCCGTACTCCAACAGGTAGCAATCGAGGCCCAGCGCCGGCATCGGCCAGTCGGCGACCAGTTTCAGGCCGTGGCGCCGCGCCAGATCTTCGCTAATGCGGCGGCGCGCGCTGCGGCCGCCATCGTCGATGTAGCGCCCGCCGTAACTGGCGTCCGGCCGGTAGTGCGGGGCCGGCAGGCGCAGCATGACCAGCAATTGGCGCGGCGGCACGGCGCCATTTCTGCCGGGAACGGATGCCACGGCATCATCAAGTGCCGGGGCGTCGTGGGCCGGCGCGCTGCCGGCAAGCAGTGCCAGCAAGGCAAGCGCAGGCATGGTCAGGCGCGGCAGGATCACGGCGGGCCTCCCCCATCCAGCGTTTCGGCCAGCACGACCGCCGGCTCGGCGCGCAGACGGGTCCGGGCGCGCCGCGGCTCCGGCACGTTGAGCAGATAGGCGTCGGTCACGGTCGGGCCGTCGACCAGACGCGCGTCATTCGCTTGCAGGATGCGGCGCAACTCTTTCTCTGCGGTATCCGGCTTGAAAACGACAACCAGGTTGCCGGCGCCGGCCGCGCCGCCCAGGCCGCGATAGGCGCCCTCATCAAAGGCAGGCCTGGCCAGCAGGAGAGCCAGGCCAAGGATGGCGACGAACTGCAGCGCCAGCGCCCAGGGCATCCAGGCCAGGCGATGGAAGGCCGGCCAGCGCCACCGTGGCGCAGGCCGTTCCCGGGCCTCTTGCCTGGGCAGTCGTGGCAATAGTTGCGCCAGCGCCCGCTCGACATCGCATTGCGCAGGCTGCAGGTCCGCATCCGCTTCGGCGCGGGTCGCCGCCAGCAGCTGGCGCTCGTTCTCCAGCTCACGCTGGCACAGCTTGCATGTGGACAGGTGCTGCTCGAGCATGCGTGCATCGCGCGCTGGCAATTGCCCAGTCGCAAGCCATGGCAACAGCGCGTGCGCGGCCTGATGTGCAGGCTCGCCCGGCTTGACGGTGCGTCCGTTCATTCGTAGTCCTCCCGCGCCCGCTCGAGCAGCTCCTGCAACTTGCGCCGCGCATGGAACATGCGCGTCTTGACCGTGTTGACCGGACAGTCGATGATCGCGGCGATATCGTTATAGCCCATGTCGTGATAATAGGTCAGCAGCACCACGATGCGCTGCGGCAGCGGCAATGCGCCTATCGCCGCTGCCAGGGCACATCCCAATTGCCGCTGGCTAAGTTCGTGCTCCGGCTCCAGCTCCGGGCCGCCCGGATACAACTCCATGTCGGACTCCAACGGTTCGTCGCAGGTGCGGAAACCTTTCAATGCCTTGCGGTAGGCAATCGCGAAGATCCAGGTCGACACCTTGCAACTCCCATCATAGCGCTGCGCTGTTTGCCATACCACCAGCATGGTGTCGTTGACGATTTCCTCGATCAATGGCGCGCTGCGCGTCATCCGGCCCAGAAACCGGGTCAGACGGGGGAAGTAGGCACGGTACAGCGTCTCGAAGGCGCGCCTGTCCCCGGCCACGACACGGCCGAGCAGCTGCGCCTCGTCCAGGTTGGCAGCGGTTGCGCGCGCGTCCTCCCCGTGTCCTTCCCGCATGGACATTCTCCTTTGTTGCCTGTAAATACCTTACGGCAGGCCAATGGTTCTACGCCGCGCAAAAAAATGCACGGCAATCCATGGTAGCGCGCAGAGGCCTTATCAGGGTAACAATATTCTACGGGAACGGCGGGCGCCTTGAGGAAAGCCAAGGCCGCAGCATCAGGGCACGCCGACGTCGTAACGCTTGCCCAGCCGTTTCAGTTCGCCCGTCTCGATCAAGTTATTCAATTCCTGGTCGAACTGCAGGCGCAGCTTGTCGAAAGTGGGCGAGCGGGGATAGGCAAAATAACCGTTTTGTATGTCGATGACTTTAGGCAGCGGCTTTACCTGGCGGCCATAGCCGAGACGGGCGACGACGGGGTCGGTATTGCGGCGGTTGCTGATGAACACGTCGACGTGGTTGTGCACCAGCATCTTCAAGCCATTTTCCACGTTATTGGCCACGCTGACCTGCAAGCCGGGCCGCACGCGCTCCCATTCCGCGCCATAGGCCCAGCCATTGAGCAGCACCACCCGGCGGTTCTTCAGCGTCGCGTAGTCGCCATCCCAGCCGAAGCTGGCGTCCTGGCGCGTATAGAAGACCATCTGATCCTGGTAGAACGGCTTGTCGGAAAATGCCATGCTGGCGATGCGCTCGGGCGTCTTGTAGGGACCGATCAGGATATCGGCCTGCCCCTGCACCAGCATGGCTTGCGCGCGCGCCCACGGCACCATGCGGAAACGCACGGTGTTGCCCGTGCGCGCCGCCATCAGGCGCAGCAGCTCCGCGCCCAGGCCGCCATACTCGCCGCCGTCCTGGTACTCGAACACGCGCTCGAACTGCGCGCCCACGGCCAGCAGTTCCCGGGCTGGCGCCCGCGATGGCACAAGCAGCGCCGGCCACAGCAGCGCCAAGGCCAGCAGGCGCCGCCCTGCTCTACTCATCAGCCGACGATGCGCAAGGAGTAATCGGTGGCCCGCACATCCTTGGTCAGGCTGCCGATCGAGATGCGGTCCACGCCCGTTTCGGCGATGGCGCGCACGGTGTCGACATTGATGCCGCCCGACGCTTCGAGCAAGGCGCGGCCGTTGGTGAGGGCCACGGCCTCGCGCATCATGTCGTTACTGAAGTTGTCGAGCAAGACGGAGACGGCGCCCGCGTCCAGCGCTTCCTGCAATTGCGCCAGGGTTTCCACCTCGATCTGCACGGGCACGCCCGCGTCGAGGTTGCGCGCGTTTTCCAGGGCCTGGCTGACGCCGCCGGCCGCCGCGATATGGTTTTCCTTGATCAGGATGCCGTCATACAGGGCCAGGCGCTGGTTCTTGCCGCCGCCCACGCGTACCGCATACTTTTGCGCCAGGCGCAGGCCAGGCAAGGTCTTGCGCGTGTCCAGGATGGACGCCTTGGTGCCGGCGATCACGTCCACATACCGGCGCGTGGCCGTGGCCACGGCCGACAGCAGCTGCAGGAAATTGAGGGCGCTGCGCTCGGCCGTGAGCAAGGCGCGCGCCGGCGCCTGGATCGTGCAGACGACGCTGTCGGCCGTCATCATGTCGCCTTCGGCGTAATGCCAGGCAATATCGATGCTGCGGTCCAGGCTTTTCATGATGCCTTCGAACCACGGCGCGCCGCACAGCACGGCCGCTTCGCGCACGATGACACGGGCCGTGACGATATGGTCGGGCGGCACCAGTTCGCCCGTCACGTCGCACTGGCCCACGTCTTCCAGCAAGGCGGCCAGCAAATTGCCCTCGAAGGCGCGCGCCAGGGCGGGATCGAAGGGAGCGAAAGAATTAACGAGGGTACTCATGCTGGACCGATTCCTTGGAACAATGTGGTTTCTTTTGCCAGGTCCGCGCCCGGCTTGAGGCCCGCCTTCTTGGCGGCGGCGAAGTCGAGCATGCGATTGATCGAACGCACGGCCAGCTGGCCGACGGCGGGATCGACGTGGATTTCGTTGTGCATGTTTTCCAGCGTCTGCGCCAGGTTCAGCAAGCCGTTCATGGCCATCCACGGGCAGTGCGCGCAGCTTTTACAGGTGGCGCTGTTGCCGGCCGTGGGCGCTTCGATGAAACGTTTTCCTGGCGCAGCCGCGCGCATCTTGTGCAGGATGCCGTTGTCGGTGGCGACAATAAAAGTGTCCGTATCCATGGTTTGCGCTGCCGCAATCATTTGCGACGTGGAACCGACCATGTCGGCCAGGGCCACCACGTTGGCGGGCGACTCCGGATGCACGAGCACCTTGGCTTGTGGATACTCTTCCTTGAGCAAATCGAGTTCGATGCCCTTGAATTCGTCGTGCACGAGGCAGCTGCCCTGCCACAGCAGCATGTCGGCGCCCGTCTGCTTCTGGATGTACGAACCCAGGTGCTTGTCGGGTGCCCACAGGATTTTCTTGCCCTGCGCATGCAGGTGGGCAACGATGTCGAGGCCGATCGACGAGGTCACCATCCAGTCCGCGCGCGCCTTGACGGCCGCGCTGGTGTTGGCGTAGACGACGACCGTGCGGTCCGGGTGGGCGTCGCAGAAGGCCGTGAACTCGTCCACAGGGCAGCCCAGGTCGAGCGAGCAGGTCGCGTCGAGGTCGGGCATCAGGACGGTTTTTTCGGGACTGAGGATTTTCGCCGTTTCGCCCATGAAGCGCACGCCGGCCACGACCAGGGTCTTGGCCGGATGGTCGCGCCCGAAACGGGCCATTTCCAGCGAGTCGGAGACGCAGCCGCCCGTGGCTTCCGCCAGGTCTTGCAGGTCAGCATCAACGTAATAGTGGGCAACGAGCACGGCTTCGCGCTCGATCAGCAGGCGCTTGATGCGCGTGATCAGTTCGGCTTTTTCAGCCGGGGACGGCGTCGCTGGCGTGCGTGCCCAGGCGTGGGCAGTGCAGCTGGCTCCGTCTTGTGGATGTTCGTACTCGACGGATTTGATGGCTAAAGTTTGCATGGCTGTGTCAAACAAAAACGGGATAGACCGGCACGATTGCAATGAAGCAGGTGCGCCGGAACGAAATAACCGCGGCGCGTCGGTGTGGTGATACCAGAGTACACCACCAGCTTTCCAAACGCCTGATAAAACCGTAGCGAGCGGCAGCGAGGCTCGGCGCCCCCTTGTGGCCGAGAAGCGCAACCGTGCTAAAGCACGGTGAGCATCACAGGCCGCAAAGCGCGACGCGCAGTAGGTTTGATCAGGCGTTTAATCGATACCCTGGCTCTTGAGGTAATCCTCATAGTTGCCACGGTAATCGACCACTTCATCTTCCTTGATTTCGATGATGCGGTTGGCCAGCGAAGAGACGAATTCGCGGTCATGCGACACGAAAATCAGGGTGCCCGCGTATTTTTCCAGCGCGATGTTCAAGGATTCAATCGATTCCATGTCCATGTGGTTGGTCGGCTCATCGAGCATCAGCACGTTGTGGCGGCCCAGCATCAGCTTGCCGTACATCATGCGGCCCTTTTCACCACCGGACAGCACCTTGACGGCCTTCTTGACATCGTCGCCGCCGAACAGCAAACGGCCCAGGATGGAACGCACGGCCTGGTCGTCGTCGCCCTCTTTCGTCCACTGGCCGATCCAGTCGGTCAGGTTCGTATCCTTGGCGAAATCTTCCGTCGGATCTTGCGGCATGTAGCCCACGTTGGCGTTTTCCGCCCACTTCACGCGGCCCTGGTCCGGCTGCAAGCCGGCGATGTCGCCCGCGATGCAGCGCAGCATGGTGGTCTTGCCCGCGCCGTTGGCGCCGATGATGGCGATGCGCTCGCCCGCCTCGACCATGATGCTGAAGTTCTTGAACAGCTGGCGGTCGAAGCCTTTCGAGATGTTCTCGACTTCCACGGCCAGACGGTGCAATTTCTTTTCGCCGTCGAAACGCACGAACGGATAGGCGCGCGACGATGGCTTGATGTCGTCGACCTTGATCTTTTCGATCTGCTTGGCGCGCGACGTGGCCTGGCGGGCCTTCGATTTGTTGGCGGCGAAGCGGCGCACGAACTCTTGCAGCTCGGCAACCTTGTCTTTCGCTTTCGCGTTGTTGGCCAGCTGCTGGTTGCGCGCCTGGGTCGAGGCGAACATGTATTCGTCGTAGTTGCCCGGATAAATCTTCAAGGTGCCGTAATCCATGTCGGCCACGTGGGTGCACACCTGGTTCAGGAAGTGGCGATCATGGGAAATGATGATCATGGTGGAGTTGCGCTCGTTGAGCACGTCTTCCAGCCAGCGAATCGTGTTGATGTCCAGGTTATTCGTCGGCTCGTCGAGCAGCAGGATGTCCGGATTCGAGAACAGCGCCTGTGCCAGCAGCACGCGCAGCTTCCAGCCTGGCGAGACATTGCTCATCGGGCCTTGATGCAGGTCAATGGCGACACCGGCGCCCAGCAGCAGTTCGCCGGCGCGCGATTCGGCCGTGTAGCCGTCGTATTCGGACACTTTGCCTTCCAGTTCGGCGGCCTGCATGTAGTCGTCGTCCGTCGCTTCCGGGTTCGCGTAGATGGCGTCGCGTTGCTGGATCGCGGCCCACATTTCCGTGTGGCCCATCATGACGACGTCGAGCACGCGCATGTCTTCAAACGCGAACTGATCCTGGCGCAGCTTGCCCAGGCGCTCGTTGGTATCGAGCATGACGTTGCCGCCCGACGGGTCCAGGTCGCCGCCCAGGATCTTCATGAACGTCGACTTGCCGCAGCCGTTGGCGCCGATCAAGCCATAGCGGTTGCCGTCGCCGAACTTGACGGAGATATTCTCAAACAATGGCTTGGCGCCAAACTGCATCGTGATGTTAGCTGTAGAAAGCATTAGTGAGGTCTTTATCCAGTGAAAACAGGTAGTTAGGTACTTTTCTCCCATTATACAGTACCCACCCCCATCCCTCTATAGCACCCGGCCCCTTGAAAAAACAGGACAGGGTTCCGCCGGACAACATCACTATCTGCTGGCACAACATTGCATGATAAAAATATCATAGCAAATGATCTATGTTTTGTTACAATCAATTGCTCCCCTTCAACGAATGCGTATCATCACGAAAGGTAATAAGCATGAAAATGTTTTCTGGTTACCATTATTTATTGATCAGCATTGCCGCATTGTCCCTGGCGGGTTGCGCCGCCCCCGAACCCGCCGCGGACGATGGCGCACCCAAGCTTGCCGCCCGCAAGTGCAAACCGAACTCCAGCGTGTCGCTCGGCACCATGATCGCCAAGAATTGCGGCGGCAATGCGGAAGCCAGGAATGTCGATCCCAGGGAGTTCATGGATGCCCTGCAATCCCCAGGGACGATTCAAAGCAAGCAATAGTCCCAGGCCGCAATTGACCCGCTGCGCTGGAACGCCGCCTTTACCTGGCCGGACGTGACTAACGCATCGCTTGCGACCCGCTATCGGCCTGCGGCGCGACCGGGTCTGCAGCGCACGCCATCATGGCGTCGCGCCGCCAGGCGCACAGTACAATGGCAAGACGAGTACTCCTTCACCTTCACCCCACAGGCATCACTTGAAAAAAATCACCATCGCCGCGGCCGTGGCCGCCATCGCCGTCACCGCCTATGCTTCGCCGTATTACACCTTGCAGCAGATCAAGAGCGCCCTGGCCGAGCGCAACGCCGAAGCCCTGGCCGGGCACGTGGACTTCCCCGCCCTGCGCACCAGCGTCAAGGCGCAGCTGGAAGCGAGCATGGCGCGCAGCATCGCGGCAACGGCCGGCAGCGACAATCCGCTGGCCGCCTTGGGCCAGTCGATCGCCAGCGCCATGCTGGGCAAGATGGTCGATGCCATGGTCTCGCCCGCCGGCGTGGTGGCGCTGGTCAACAAGAGCGCCCTCAGTCCGCAGGCGGATACGGATACGCGTGCGGACGCGCCCGCCAGTGGCGCACAGAAAAAGGCCGAGTATTCCGCAGGCTATGCCGGCGTGAACACGTTTGTCGTGCGCACGAAGGATGGCAATGCGCAGGAAGGCGCGCTGGTCCTGCTGCGCCATGGCGTGTGGGACTGGAAACTGAGTTCGATCGAGATTGCGTCGGCGATGGCTGCACGTTAGCAAGGAACACGCATGCGCAGGCAATCTGAGACACAATGCGTGTCATTTGTATCAGATTGCAGGAAATTTCATGCTGAAACACACGGCCTTATCGCTGGCGATGGCCCTTGCCGGCGCCGCGCCATTCGCCCACGCCCTCGATGGCACAGCCGGGAGCAGCCACTCCGTCGTCTCGCGCATGCAGGCGGAAACATCGAGTGCGGCCGACCCCGACGCCCCGGCGCCGCTGCCCGTACCCAGCGACATTTCGCTGGCCGAACTGGAGCGCCGCCTGGCGCTGGGCCAGGCGCAAGCGGCCGAAAAGCACCTCAGCAGCGCGCTCGATCCGGCCACGCTGACGTCCCTGGCGCAGCAGATGGATTGCCGCGATATCGTCGGCATGCAGCCGTTCGGTTTCCCGCTGGACCAGACGCAGCCCACCGTCCTGAGCGGCGCCCACCTGCTGGCGCGCTGCCCGGACCGCGCTTACGTGACGATCACCGCGATGTCGATGGCGGGCAAGGCGGGCAAGCGCGCCTCCCTCAGCCCGCAGGCGTTCAGGCACACGGTCGATGGCCGGCCCGCGCGGCGCCTGTATTACAAGGCGCCCAACGGCCGCCAGAAGGAATCGCTGACCATCGTCGATGGCAGCTATGCGTATGCGCTCGAATACTGGTCGCTCGATGACAGCCAGCACAGCGGCATGGTGGGCATGCGCCGCATGGAAACATTGACGTTGCCGCAACTAGACGGGCAAAAATAGCCGGAATACTGTATATTCATACAGTTATCGACTATTCTCCTGTCCGCCGCGACAGGCAGGTATTGAGCGTGGTCGTGCGCGACCGCGACAGCCAGCGCGTGCTGGGCGGCGCCATGGGACGGACCTCGCTGGGCCTGCTGTTTCTCGATTTGTTTTATTTGCCCGCCGCCTTGCGGGGGCTGGGACTGGGCAGCCAGGTACTGGCGCAGTTCGAGGAAGAAGGACGCCGGCGCGGCTGCGCCTCGGCGGTGCTGTACACCATCAGTTTCCAGGCGCCCGAATTTTACGAGCGTCGCGGCTGGCGCCGCTTCGGCAAGATTGCCTACAGTCCCGACGGCACGAGCCGGGCCTTCATGAGCAAGGCCCTGTAGGCTGCATACGGCAGCGGCCGGCGGCAAGATGCCGCCGGCCGCTCTCAGACACCGCTGCTTACATGCCCAGCGATTTGAGCAGGTCGGCGTTGTCGTCGTCTTCCGGTTCCGCCGCAGGGGCCGGGGCGGCATCGCGTTCGCGGTTCGCGTATTCGCTGTCCATCAGCGAATCGGCGTCGACTTCGCGCGAATCGAAATCGTGCAGCTTGATGAACTCGGTACGGTCGATCGCCAGTTCCAGGTAGAAAATATTGTTCTTTTCCGTGTAGAAAGTGACGCGGCGCATTTCCGGACGGTCCAGCGGCGTGTCGACGCTGAGCATCACCTGCTTGTTCAGCACCAGCATCTTCGGCTGGCTCTGGGTGATGTTCGTTTGCAGCTCGCGCCGCACCTTGCCCGTGAAGTCGCCCACGATCTGGTTCATCAGCTCGCCCATGATGTTCGACACTTCATCCGACGTGTAGAAGCTGGCCAGCTCCGACTTCGGCATACCCATGTGCAACATGTAGCGCTCGTAGATTTCCATCGCCGTATCGGCGGCGAAATTGAGCACCACCAGGCCCGTGAAACCGCCATCGAACATGACGAAGCAGCCGATGTCCGGCTTCAGCCCCGTCTTGGTGATGCGCTGCACCATGCCTGAATAATTGACCTTGCTTTGCGTTGCCACGTTGAGCACCCGAACCACCGAGTTGCACAAACTCATCAACAAATCTTCTGTACCGTACACAACATCCTTTTCTGCATCCATGAGCAACCTCTCCTACTATTTTAAAGATGACAGCACTGTTCCCTGCCCGCCGCGAGCCGAAACACGAGCGTTTCGCTCAGCAAGCGGACGACTTCACCTTTGCATGCCTGACCTTGCCTGGCAGCGCGCGCCGCGTTGCCGCCGACGCTGACCGCCCTCTTACCTTTTTCTGTATAGAAATAAGTATCAGATGCGCAGAATACCCAGATGTAACATTTCCGTCCAGCCATACCTGCATTTACTTGACGATCTGTGCGGAAATACCATATCTGGCCTGAGCAGGGGCGCCGGCACTGGAAATAGTAACTAAAAATCAAGTGCGCGCAAGACCACGCTGCTGACCAGCAGATCCCGGCTCAGGTAAGCGAAGGCGCGCTGGCCGATGCGCAGGCGGTGAGTGTCGAAAATGGCCAGCAGATCGCCGCCCTGTCCCTGGTCCAGGCTGTGCAATGCCGTCACGGTGATGCGGCAGGTCTTCTCCGCCCCGAAGGCGGTCAGATGGAAGCGGATGGCGTCGCCCGCCTGCTCGAGGGCGATGCTGTCGTGCAAAATTTCATAGGGCATGGCCGGGCACCCCGCTATGCACACGCTCCGCCGGCCCCAGGCACCACCTGGCTGACGGAATGGCCGAACAGCGGCGCTCAAGCTGGGCGCGATTTTTCGCTGGGAATAAATGCATCATGGCGTTTCCGGCAATATCAATGTTCAATAACGGGCAAGCGTAGCGCGATGACTAGTCAACTACCGTCTGTTACCGTACATATTTAACCGCGCTCCTGCCTGGCGCCGTGCTGGCCATTCCCTGTGCTATCGGCATCAGCCACTTCGCCGCGCCCTCCGGACCACCGTGCGCCCCTTGTCCCATCCAGGCCCGGCCACCTAAAATAGTGCCTTATATTAAACATGATCGTGACGGCAACCGGCGGCACTGTCGCGCACAAGGCAAGGAAGTCAATGAGCACACTTTTAGAACAGGCAACGGCGGAAATGATGGCGGCCGTGGAGGCGTGGTTTGTCGAGCGCCTGAAGCGCACCGACCTGGAAGACGCCGTCAACCGGACCACCTTGCAGATGGGTATCTTCAATGATTTATTACTCGACTACAAACCCGGACGCACCACGGCGGACGATTTCCATCTGACCGATGCCGCCGATGTCGCAACGCGGACGCCATCGCGCCTCGATGAAGCCGTCGTGCGCGACAGCATCGCACCCCAACTCGCTGCCATGGTGCAAGCGAAGCTGGAAACACTGGCCGACACGCCCTTCGTCGATTACCGATTCAGCTTTCGCGGCAAGTTCCGGACGGCGCAGGGTACGCTGCACCTGAACCTGCTCGAGTATGTCAACGAAGGCAAGCGCACAACCTTGCTCGAGCACATACACAACTACGTCACGCAAAAACTCGAGCGCGGCAAGCGGCCGACGAAAAAGCTGGAAACCTTCTTCCTGGCGCGCCACCTGCTCGACCCCCACCTGTTCCCACAACCCGATCTCGCCTGGACGATCGCCCAGTTCCAGCGCATCGAGCAGCTGAACAAGTCGCGTCCGCAAGCGCTGGCCGAACACCGCGGCGATATCATCCAGGCCGTGTCGGCATGGGCGGAAAAGCAGTTCCTGCCGCGGTTCTATGATATGCAGCAATCAAGCTACCGTGCCACCGAATACACCTTGAAAGCGGGCGCGGCGCCCGATGCGCAGGTGCAGCAAGGCATCGACCTGCTGCTGTACGGCGCCGTGATGATACTGCGCCACGAACCGAGCTACGCCAAGTCCAGGGGCCTGAAATTCCTGGAAATCGCGCGCGAACTGGGCAGCGAGCGGGCCGTGCGCATGCTCAAGGAAGGCAGCGGCACCTTCGCGCCCGACGCCATCCACCTGAAAAACGCGCAGCTGGAATGCCGCGCCAACGACGTGTTTGCCACCATCAGCATCACGATTGTCCGGGAAGAGGAAGAGGCGTATGCGCAGGCGCTGGCCTTCATCACGCATTTGCTGAACAACGGCTTCCCGAAAAGCTGCCAGATCAAGCTCAAGTCCAAGGTCAAGGCATACCTGCCGATCAAGGGACTGGCGAAATCCGATACGCACCGCTTCTTTGCCAACGCCCTCGCCTATCCCGCCCTGCAGCCGCAGCTGGAAGCGTATGCGCGCGCCGCCATCGAGCAATTCGAGTTCTATGCCGACACGGAAGGCGAAAAGAATTGCATGCCCGGCAGCTATGCCACGTTCGGCCTGGGCCTGCTCGACGCGCGCTATTTCCCGCTGGTGCAGCACTACATGGCCAACGTCGACGAGGAACATCAGAGCGTGCAGGACCAGTTCACGGCGGCCTTTGCTGAAAAGCATGGCGTGACGCGCGATTCCGCTCCCGTGCTGGCCGCATGCCTGCGCGCCTGCACGGACAACGCAAAGGTCAAGATCCAGGCGGAACTGGAAGAGGTGGAGAAACTGGAACTGTTCTGCCAGCAACTGCAAGGGCTGGAAGGTTATCTGCTCGAGCACATGCTGTATCCCATCTGGGGCAAGCTGGAAAAACTGGCCACCCTGGCGCGCAAGGCGCAAGGCCGGCGCAAGGAGCTGCTGCTGGCCTTGCTGGAAGCGGCCAGCAAGGCGGACGCCTGAGGTGTGCAACCTTCCGTGCGCAACGTTATGACTTTTACCATCTATAATGCGCGCGCCATAGTTGCTATAAAGCATTTTTTGGCGCCTGACATTGAATCGTGGAGAAAATACATGCACCAAACACAAGAAACATCGCGCACTGCCCTGCTGGCGGCAGCCTTGGCCGCCGCCGTGGCACTGGCCCAGCCCGCCATCGCCGCGGAAACCGCCGTGGAACTGGCACCCATCGACGTGGCCAACCTGTACATCAAGACCATCATCAACCAGGATGAAGCGAGCGTCGCCAAGCTCAACGCCTATCTGCGCCCCACCCGCCTGGCGGGCCAGCAGAGCGCCGAATACGCGTCGTACAGCGGATTGAAGGCGGCCGATGCCAAGTTCCCGACGGAAACCGGCAAGCTGATCGCCGACCTGTTCCCCGCCGCCATGCGCGCGGCCGTGACGCCTGCCGCTGAACAGCTGGCCGCGAATGTCATCGCCGCCAAGAATGGCGCCGTGTGCCAGGCCACCAAGGCGGACCCGGTGACGGTGGAAAACGGCATCCAGACGGCTGCCGTCAGCTTCGAATGCCAGGTCGTCAAGGTGCCGGTGGCATGGGCGCCTGCCGCCCAGCAACTGGCGAAGAGCGGCTGCAAGGTTGAACAATGCACGGCCGGCCTGCAAAAGATCGCCGCCACCTACACGAGCTCGCCGAAGCAGGCGTGGCGCGCCGTGTTTGCCGTCAGCCGCGAAAAGAACTCGGAAGCCTGGCGCAACGATTTCGCGCGCGAAACCTTCGATGAAATCTGGGAATACCTGTAATCCCGGCCTCGTTTAGAATGGCTGGATGGACAAATTGACACCGGCACCACAGCCCGCGGGCCTGGCCTTGCTGCGCTTGATCGACCCCGAGCATGTGGAAGGCGCGGTGGTCGCGCAAGCGCTGGCGCAAGACTTGCCCGCCCTGCACGCCAGGCAATTGCTGGCGCTGCTGCGCCGGCTGCGGGCCGCGCAATCGAATCAGCAGGATTATGCGGGCGCCAGCCCCGCGCAGGCCGAACAGCAGTTCGGCGCCGCCATCGCCGCCGTCAAGGCGGAGCTGGCCACGCGCCCGCACATTCCCAACAAGCAGGAAGCCAAGGCCCTGCGCCAGGCGGCGGCAAAGAAGCGCTGAACGGGCCTGCGGTGCGCGGGCGGGCACGGCCCGCCTTCTATAATCGGTGACGATACCTTGTTTCCCGCACTGAAAGGACTCCCCATGCCCACATCAATCTCCCGCCATGTAGCCGGTTGCGCCGTATTGGCCTTTTCCGGTTTGGTCGCCATGCAGGCCGTCCATGCCGAAGAGACGGGGCCCATCGATGCGCGTGCCGTGTGGCAGGAACGCTCGCTGTCAACCTGCCGCAGCGGGCAATCGCACTCCGCGCCCGACGTCTGCATGTTGCGCACCATGCAGCGTACCGGTGCGCACCCGCAAGCCATCGCCGCCGCCAGGATGCTGGTCAGGGCAAACATGGCAGGTTACATCTCTGCCTGGCGCCCGCTGGGCAAGGTGGCGCTGGCCACCGTCACCTATCCTTTTCGCGCCAACACGAATGAAAGCACCTTGCTGATCGGCAGCGATGGCGCCGCCATCGACGTCGACGAGCACTCCGTGCGCGAGGAAGACCGCGCCACGCCTGCATGGCAAGCGTTTACCGCCGCCCACCCGGATGCCATGCCGTTTGCGCCCGCCGAGTTCGTCGGCAGCACGGCCACCAGCGATGGCGGCCAGAGCGTGCTGTTTTCCACGCCCCTGATCACCTGCCACGCCTGCGCCGACGATGGCGCGCTGCTGGTCGCCTACACGATCGACAAGGCCGGTATCGTGCTCGAGCGAAAACTCTTGACGATCAAGTAATGCTGCACCAAAGATAAGATAGAATTGCTTGGTGGCATGTCTATACGAGTACATGCCATCCATCCAACTTATTTATCACGGGAAAACATGCGCCGCTCTTGCCTTGCACTGCACCTCACCGCCGCCCTGCTGCTGTCCAGCTCCTTCCACGTCGCCACCGCCGCACCCGCCGCTACGGCTAACACTGCCGCCAGCGCGGCCACGCCGCTCGTCATCGGCGAAAGTTTCACGATCGACTCGCAGGCGCTGAAGGAACAGCGCCACATCAATGTGTACATGGCGCGCGCCTGGGATACGCCGCCCGACGCGCCCCTGCCCGTGCTGTACATGCCCGACGGCGGCGTGGCGGAAGACTTTTTGCACGTGGCCGGCTTGCTGCAGGTGTCGGTAGCCAACGGCACGATGCGCCCGTTCATGCTGGTCGGCATGCAAAACACGCAGCGCCGGCGCGACCTGACGGGGCCGACCGATAATGCGCAAGACCGCAAGATCGCGCCCGTCGTGGGCGGTTCGCCAGCCTACCGGGCCTTCATCCGCGATGAACTGATGCCGGAAGTCAAACGCCGCTACCGCACGACGGGCGAGACGGCCATCGTCGGCGAATCGCTGGCGGGCCTGTTCGTGGTGGAAACGTATCTGCTGGAACCGCAGCTGTTCGACCACTACCTGGCCTTCGACCCCAGCCTGTGGTGGAACCAGGGCGCCCTGCCCCGTCAGGCGGCGGACCTGCTGACCAAGGGCAAGCCGGGCAAACGCAGCCTGTACCTGGCGTCCAGCAGCGAAGCGGGCATCGCCAGCGAGGTGCAGCGCCTGGCCGACGTGCTGCAAAAGCAGGCGCCGTCCGGCTTGCAATGGCATGTAGAGAAGATGCCGGAAGAAAGCCATGGCACCATCTACCATCCGGCAGCGTTAAAAGCGTTCCGCGCCGTGTTCAAGCCGGCCGCCGCGCCGCAGTAAGCGACACGGCTACGCCACCGGCAGCGCCTGTCCCATCTGCTCGCGCAGCCAGCGCAGCAAGGCGGTGCGGCGCGCATCGCCGTCGAACGGCAGCGGCGACAGCAGGAAATAGCCGCTGCCGTCGCGCCGGAAACCCAGCGGCGCGACGAGGCGCCCGCTGTCGAGGTCTTCGCGCGCCATGAAGACGGAGCCGATCGCCACGCCCAGGCCGGCGCACGCGGCTTGCAGGCTCAGATAGAAATGCTCGTAGGTCTGGCTGTCGCCGTGGCCGCCATGGCCGTCGTCCGTGCCGGCGGCGCGCCAGTGCGCCCAGGCGGCCGGGCGCGACGCCGTGTGCAGCAGGCGTTGCGCGGACAGATCCAGCTTGCCTTGCCGCAGCAGGGCCGGCGCGCACACGGGCGCGATCCATTCATCGCACACCTTTTCCACATGCAATCCCCCATCCCACGCAAAATCGTTGCGCCGCAGCGCCACGTCCACCGCATCGCGCTGGAACGCCACCGGCCCGCCCGAGGCGAACAGGTGCAGCGGTACTTCGGGATGACGCTGGTAAAAGTCGCCGAGGCGCGGGATCAGCCATTTCATGGCGATCGTCGGCTCGCATGACACCACCAGCGGCGCCGGGCGCACCGGCTGGCGCACCGCATCGAGGGCGGCGTCGAGCCGTTCGAACGCCTGCTGGACGGCATCGCGCAACTGCGCGCCCGGCGCGGTCAGGAAGACGCCGCGGTTGCGGCGCTCGAACAGGGCCGTGCCCAGTGACGTTTCCAGCAGGCGGATTTGCCGGCTGACCGCCCCGTGCGTCACGTGCAGCTCGTCCGCCGCCTGGACAAAACTGCCCAGCCTGGCCGCCGCCTCGAAGAAACGCAAGCTGCCGAGTGCTGTCTGTCTGCTCATGATCTGTTATTTTTTCTCACACATATCGGCAAGATAACATCGTTTTTCATCGGCCGCCAGTACCTTGATAATGCGTCTTCCGGCCACCGGCACGCACACAGGATCTTGCCCATAAAGGCAATGAATACTCACCGATTGCCATGTGGCCGCCACTCCCCAAGGAAGACACATGATTGCATTGCTTGCCGTTACATTGATTACCCTGCTGGCCGCCATCGTCCCCGGCCCCGATTTCGCGATGGTCACGCGCAACAGCTATCTGCATGGCCGCCGCGCGGGCCTGCTGGCCGCGCTCGGCATCGCGCTGGGCGTGCAAGTGCACGTGTTCTATACGATGTTTGGCGTGGGCCTGATCATCGCCAGCTCACCGGCCTTGTTTACGGTGATCAAGACCGTGGGCGCCGTGTACCTGATCATCATCGGCTGGAAGACCTGGAGCAACCGCGCGGGCCTCGTCATCGACCTGCAGGGCGGCGCCCGCGTGCCCCGGCATAAGATTTTGCTCAACGGCTTGCTGACGAATGCCCTGAACCCGAAAACCACCTTGTTTGTCATCAGCACCTACACCCAGGTGGTGCAGCCCGGCACGCCATTGAGTGTGCAGTTCGGCTACGGGCTGTGCATGTCCGCCATCCACCTCGCGTGGTTTGCCCTGGTGGCCATCTTTTTCTCACAAGCAAGCTTTCGTTTGCGCATGATCAGCCACCAGCGGACCATCGACCGCCTGATCGGCACGCTGCTGATGGCCCTCGGCGTGCTGCTGGCCTGCTCCAACATGGACAAACTGTAATGGCGCGCACGGCTCGGGCACACGCTACGGCGGGTAAAATCGGCGGCCCTGCTTTTCCCGCCTGAGTGCCGTCCGCCATGAGCTTTTTGCAATTATTTATCCTTTCCATCGTCCAGGGCTTCGCCGAGCTGCTGCCCGTGTCCAGCTCCGCCCACGTCATCATGGCGGAAAAACTGATGGGGCTGGACCCCACGTCGCCCGAACTGACCATGCTGCTGGTAATGTTGCACACCGGTACCATGTTCGCCGTCATCGCATATTTCTGGAAATCCTGGCGCGCCACGTATTTCAGTTCGGCCGGCGCCTTCCGCAGCAATGTGCTGCTGCTGGTGGCCGCCACGGCCCTGACGGGCATCGTCGGCTTCGGCTTGCTCAAGGGCATCACCCATGTCATGAGCAAGGATGCACCCGGTTTTGAAATCGAGCACCTGTTCGGCAACGCGAAACTGATGGCCGCCGCGCTGGCCGCCGCCGGCGTGCTGATCATTGTGTCGTCGCGCCTGCAGGCGCGCCAGCATGGCACCTTGTCCATCGGCAAGGCGATGGTGATTGGCGCCGTGCAGGGCCTGTGCCTGCCCTTCCGCGGCTTTTCCCGCTCGGGCGCCACCATTTCGGCCGGCATCGCCATGGGCGTGCCGCAGCGCCGCGCCGAGGAATTCAGCTTTGCCCTGGCCGTCGTGCTGACGCCGGCCGTGCTGGTCAAGGAAGGCTGGCGCTTCTACCAGGCCGTGGCAAATGGCAGCCTGGACCATCTTGAACACGGCAACAGCCTGCTGCACCTGCTCGGTCCCAGCCTGCTGGGCATGCTGCTTTCGTTCCTGGCCGGCTTGCTGGCCTTGCGCTGGCTGTCGCGCTGGCTGGAACAGGGCCGCTGGCATTTCTTTGGCGCATATTGCCTGTTGGCCTCGTTGGTGGTGCTGTACGTAGGGTAGAATCGCCGGGTTTGTCATTTGCCACTCACCATCCCAGCCAGGTTCTACAGAAAGCCAACGATGAATTTCGCCGCCACCGCCGCCCTCTCCCTAGCCATGTCCACCGATGCCTTCGCGGCTGCCGTCGGCAAGGGCGCCGCCCTGCACAAGCCGCAATGGCGCGAGGCGCTGCGCACGGGGCTGATCTTCGGCGTCATCGAGGCGATCACGCCCATCATCGGCTGGGCCCTGGGCAGCGTGGCCGCGCCGTACGTGGAAGCGTGGGATCACTGGATCGCCTTCAGCCTGCTGGGCATCATCGGCCTGTTGATGATACGCAATGCCCTCTCCGACGCCGACGAGGAAGAAGCCCCCGCGCAATCGCACTCGTTCTGGGTGCTGGCCGTCACGGGCCTGGCCACCAGCATCGACGCCATGGTCGTGGGTGCGGGCCTGGCCTTGCTGGGCGCCAACATCGTCGTCACGGCCGCCGCCATCGGCTTTTCCACCTTCGTCATGGTGACCCTGGGCGTGATGCTGGGCCGCGTGCTCGGCACCATCGCCGGGCGGCGCGCCGAACTGGTGGGCGGCCTGGTGCTGATCATCATCGGCTGCGTGATCTTGTACGAGCATATCGGCCATCCGGCCTGAAGCCTGGCCGCGCACGGCACAAGCGCCGGCGTGGCCGGCAGCGCGCTTTGTGCTACATTCATTACTCTGCATCCCTGTCTCGCAAGGTGACCACCATGGAAACTCTGGAGCTGATTTTTGCCTCGATGGTACGCGAAACGGCCGAGTCGATACGCGACCACCACGTCCCTTTTGCCATCAAACACGACGAGCGCGCGTATTTCGAGTGGATGGACGGGCACCCGATCAATGGTTATATCCAGGAAGCGTATCGGGAGATCGAAGAAACCGCCCAGCAGATCCGCGCCATTCGCGCTGGGTGAGGACGCTTGCCGCAAGCTACTGCGCGGGGGGCTTTGCGGCTGGCGATGCTCACCGCACCAAAGTGCGGTTGCGCTTCTCAGCCACACATCCCCTCCGCTCGCTACGCTTGCAGCAAGCGTCGATACGCTAGTTGAATGCGTTCAAGGGACGTATTGATACAAATCAAACACTCTGCTGTTCGATACGCGTGGCATGGTCTGGCCCATGACAATCAGGTCGGGAGGCGGCAAACATGGATCAGGAACAAAAACACCAGATCAGGGGCTATGAATTTCATGTGGCGGGGGCGCTGGAGAAGGATGGGCGCTACCGGGGCATGATCTTGATCAGCAAGCGCGGCGATACCCTGCAGGTGTACGCCAAGCCCGTGCTGATTGAAACGCCCAGCAGTTTCAAGTCCGTGCATGCGGCCTTGATCGAGGCGTCGGCGTATGCCCAGGAACTCATCTATAACGGCGCCATCAAGGCGCTGCTGCCGGCCGATGGGCCGCTGGCCGGAAAACAGGCGCCGCAGCCGCCGGATTTCGTCGGCAACTGACGCTGGCAAGCGCATCCGGCATCCAGGGGCGCGCGTATAATGACGCGCTTTCCCGGATGAAAACTCAACACCATGGAATTTGTGAATTTACCGCTCGTCTTCCTGGTCGGCTGCGCGCTGATCGCCTTGCTGGCCAAGAAAAACGGCTACTCGTGGTACCTGTTTTTCTTTGCGATCGCCGTGCCCGCGCCCCTGTTGCTGCTGGCCTTGCCCCATGTGCTGGGCGTGGAGGTCGCGTCGCGGACCTCCGTACGGCTGGGCGCCGCGCTGCTGCTGCCGCTCGCAGGCTTGCTGCTGGCCCTGCGAGGCAAGCGCTAAGGCCGTTTCAGCGTGCAGGCACTCCATCGGCCAGGCGCCAGCCTACCGACAAGGCCACTTGCTGCGCTTCTTTTTCATTGCTGCAATCGTCGTAATCGCAGGTGTCCGCATACGCGCCGCACGCCTGGTTCTGGCTGACATACGAGCCGACCCAGCGGCCATCACGGCGCTGGCTGGCCGTGGCACTGATGGTAAAACCTTTGTGGATGGTGGGATTTTCAAAAGGCATAATTCCTCCGATGCAAGAAGCGTCAGGGATCTGACTGGGTTCCACTGTGCGCCTTGCGGCCGCCCAAGTCTGTACGTTTGACCACACTCACGAAAAGGGCGCGCGCCGCGCTCGCGGCACCAGGCGATCGGGTATGATTTCAGCATGTGTGGACGATTCGATCAAAATGACACGGCGCGCGTGCTGGCGTCATCCTTCGGCTGGACCGACGCGGTGTTCGACAGCGAGGCCGAGCCGCACCTGAACGTCTCGCCCGGCACGTACCGGCCCGTGCTGCATATCCAGGATGGCGTGCAGCGGGTCGACGATGTCTTCTGGGGCTACCGCCCCGCCTGGGCCGCGCAAGCCGTGCCCGCCCCCGGCAAGAAAAAAATCCCCATCGCCATCAATGCCCGGCTGGAAAAACTCGCCGGCGCCTATTGGAAACCCTTGCTGCGCGCGGGGCGCGGCATCGTCTGCGTCGATGGCTGGTATGAATGGACAGGCGAAAAAGGCAGCAAGCAGCCGTGGCACATCCACCGCAAGGACCGCGCGCCCCTGTTCCTGCTGGCGCTGGCCCAGTTCGGGCCGTACAAATTCAACCGGGAAGAAGCGGGTTTCGTGCTGGTGACGGCCGACAGCCTGGGCGGCATGGTCGATATCCACGACCGCCGCCCCGTCGCCGTCAGCCTGGAAGACGCGCACCGCTGGCTAGCCCCCGCACTCACGCCCGAACAGGCGCTGCACCTGGCGCGCACCTGCATGCTCGACGTGGATGTGTTCGAGTGGCATGCCGTGGATAATCCCCTCGTGCCGTCCGCCAAACCCAGGGCGCCGCCGCCGGCATCGCCGCAAGGCGCGTTCGACTGGGGCGCCGACTAGCTCAAGCGGGCAGGCGCGCCAGCCGGCGCCACAGCGCTTCCATCGGTCCTTGCCGGAAGTGCCGCAGCCAGTAGCGGCTCAGCAGCACCTGCCCCGCCATGATGATGACCGCCAGGCCCAGCATCTCGGCGGGACGCAGCGTGGCGCCCCAGCCCAGGCCCGGCCCCTGCAGCAGCCAGGTGCTGAGCAAGGATTGCAGCAGATAATTGCTCAGCGCCATGCGTCCCACGGGCGCCAGCCATGCACCGAGCCAGCGCAGCATGAAGGGACCGGCCAGCATCAGCGCCGCCACATAGCCGGCCGCCAGCACGGGACCGCCGGCAAACAGGCCCACTTCGAACAGGGCCGTATCGAACACGGTTTGATACGGATCGGCCACCTGCCACGCGACGGCCCCTGCCGCCAGCAGGTTGAACGGCAAGCCCGCGCCCAGGCCCACGGCACGCACGCGCCGCCACACGCGCTGGTGACGCCGCGGCTGCGTCAGCCAGCCGAGGCGCACGGACAAGATGCCCAGCAGGAACAGCACGATGATATGCGGCAGCATGACGGCGGCGTACAGCAAGGAGACGAGGAAATCGTTGGCGCGCAGCCTGGCCACGGCCCACGCGCCGCCTTGCGTGTAGGTCGCGTAGCGGGCGGCGAAGTTTTGCAAGTCATGCGCCGTGTCCGGCGCGCCGCCCTGCTGACCCACGGGAATGAGCAAACACATGAACAGCAGGAAACCGGCCGCCACCAGCCAGGCGCGGTTGCGTACGCGGCTCAGTTTAGCGGCTGCCAGGGGCAGGACCAGCATGCCGGCGACGGCATACGAAGTCAGCACGTCGCCGCTCCAGATGCCGAAACCGTGCAGCAGGCCGAACACGAGCAGCCAGCGCAACCGGCGTTTATACGCCGCTTGCGCCGCTTCCCAGCCGCCCAGTTGGCGCTTCAGGGAACGTGTCTGCAGGGCAAATCCGGCGCCAAACAAAAACGCGAAGACGGGATAGAACTTGAATTGCGCCAGCGCCGCCACGCCGAAAATGACGAGCTGGTCGAGCACGGGCGGCTGCGCCGGCAAGGTGCCGTAGCGCAAGGACAGCGTGCCCCAGGCAAAGCCCCAGATATTCACCAGCAGGATGCCAAACACGGCGATGCCGCGCAGCACGTCGAGCTGCAGCAACCTGCCGGGCCTGGCGCTCATGGAGTTCAGGGGCGCGCCAGGGTCGGGTAATCGCTCACCTGCAGGCGGAAGCCGGACGCATCCGATTGCAGCCGCGCCTGGCCGCCGAACGGCAAGGTGACCCGCCGGCGGATGTGGCCGAATTCGAGCCCCGTCAGCACGGGCACGGGCAGGCGCTCGCGCACATAGGCCAGCATGACGTCGAAATCGTAGCCCTTGTCCATCGGACTCAATTTATAGGCGGAAAAGTCGCCGAGCACGACCGCCTGCTGGCGCTGGAGCACGCCCGCGTGCAGCAATTGCAGCAGCATGCGCTCGACCCGGTACGGGTGCTCGTTGACGTCTTCCAGGAACAGGATGCCGCCGTCGACCTGGGGGAAATATGGCGTGCCGAGCAGGTGCACGAGCATGGCCAGGTTGCCGCCCCACAGCGTGCCTTGCAAGTCGACCTGCGGATTGCCGGCTGCCGTGGCCATGACCGTGTGCACGGGTCCGGCCAGGCATGACCACAGTTGATCGAGCGTAAATTGCTCGGGCTCGTCGCGCGTAAAATCATCACAGATCATGGGGCCGGCAAAGCTGGCGCGGCCCGTTTTCGCCAGCAAACCCATGTGGAAGGCCGTGAAATCGCTGTAGCCGACGAACAGCTTGCCGCTGGCGGCCATGCGGTCGAAATCGATGTCGGGCAGGATGCGGCTGATGCCGTAGCTGCCGCGCAAGGCGATCACCACCTGCACGTCCGGGTCGGCGGCTGCCGCGTTGAGCTGCGCCAGGCGGCCCGCATCCGTGCCGCCGAAGCGCTGGAAGGTGTGTTCGGGGTCATAGTAAGTGTGGACGGTGGCGCCTTGCGCCTGCAGGCGGGCGATGCCGCGCGCCACGGCTGCGTCATCGGGCGCGCAGCCGCCGGGCGCCACGATGGCGATGCCAATCTCGGGTGTCTTCAAAATATGCCTGGCTAATCAAATGGTGGGCGCGCCAGGTTACTTTCAAGCTGGCTGGGAGCGCATCTGGGGCGCCATCTTACCTTGCAGATGCACATCGATCAAGGCGAGCAGGCGCTCGATCAGCTGGGGCGGCATGTCGTGCCCCATGCCTTCGATCACTTCGAGCGTGGCGCCCGGGATCAGCGCCGCCGTATCGATGCCGCAGGCGACGGGGATCAGGGGATCGGCCGCGCCATGGATCACCAGCGCCGGGCAGCTGATGTTGGGCAATAGCTCCGTGCGTTCGCCCGAGGCGGCAATGGCCACCATTTGCCGCGCCACGCCTTCGGGGCAGCTGCCCCGCTCCAGCGCCGCTTCGATGCGCTGGTACAGCAGTTTTTCCGAGACGGGATAAGCGGGACTGCCGATCACGCGCACGGTGGCCGCCATGTGGGCCATCAGTTCGGCGCGGCTGGCGTTGCGCTTCGGGCGTTGCAATAAAGCATTGCGCGCCGCCCGCGTGGGGCCGGGCAAGCCGCGCCGGCCGCTGCTCGACATGATGGAAGTCAAACTGAGCACTTGCAGCGGCGCGCGCGCCGCCATCACTTGCGCGATCATGCCGCCCATCGACACGCCGATCACATGCGCCTGGGCAATGCGCAAGGCCGCCAGCAAGCCCAGCGCGTCGTCCGCCATGTCATTCAAGGTGTAGGAAGTTTTCAGGGGCCAGCCCAGCAGGTTTTTCACGTAGGCCAGCGGCAGATACGGTTTGCCCGCCTGCGCCATCTTGCTCGACAGGCCGCTGTCGCGGTTGTCGAAACGCACGACGCGAAAACCTTGTTCGACGATGCCTTCGACGAAGTCCGCCGGCCAGGCAATCAGTTGCATGCCCAGGCCCATGACCAGCAGCACGCACGGATCGTCCGGGTTGCCGTGGCTTTCATAAGCTATGTTGAGGCCGTTCGCCATGATGGTTGCCATGATTGCCTCTCTTCAGGAACCAGCACGCAGGCACGATCGCTGCGGCCTTGCAATCAGCATACCACTATTGTGCTTCAGACATGAGACCGGCACGCGGCACCCACACTGAAGTGTTGCCGCGCCGGTACGGCGCGCGGCAACTCTGCTGCTACCTACTTGGCCTTAGGCAAGGAATCAGCCAGGTCCACCCACGCTTGCGGCTGCGGCTTGCCGCGCTCGCGCACGCCGAAGAAGGAGACCACTTGCGTGCCGTCGTTGTCGAAGAATTCGACGGACGTGACGCCGCCCCGCTTGACGACCCAGCCGCTGCGCAGGGCCGTGTCGCGGATGTGCAGATTGAAGTCCGGGTCCAGCACGTTGAAGAAGCCGCCTGCGGCCATGGTTTTCTCGATCTTGCCGCTGTAGATCTGCGTCAAGCCGTCGTTGCCCAGGAACACCATGATGGCGACCTTGTCCTTCGCCGCGTTTTCCAGCAGGGTGCGCAGCGCTTGCGGCGTCACGCGCTCGACCACGCCGGCCGGCGCCAGGCGCAGGGCCTGTTCGCGCGTCAGGTGGAATTCGCGCATGATTTGCGCAAACTGGTGCACGTCCGTCATGTCTTTCCAGGCCAGCTGGAATTCCTTGACGTCGATCTCGCTGTCCGGCTTTTCCGCCGCTTTCGGCGCCACGGCCAGCACGTTCAGTTCCGCGCTTTGCTGCGGCAGGCGGAAGGTGGCCACCAATTTATCGTAGACGGCCACGCCCGCATCGCTGCGCACATAAATCTTGTGCACGGCGGTGCCGTTGGCATCGAAAAACTGCAGGCTGCGCGTGGCCTTGCCGTCGCGGCCTGCTTGCTCCACGGCAAATGCGTATTTCCAGTTTTCAAAGTGGAAACGCAGGTCGATCTGGCCGCCCAGGTAGCCGCCCGCGATATTGCGCTGGCGCGCTTCCGTTTCCGGATCCTTGGCATCAGCCTGTTCCGACTTGTCGCCCGCCTGCTTGAACTTGCTGGCGACGCCCGTCGTTTCGATGACGCCGTTTTCATTGCGCGTGATCGCTTGCACCAGGCCCAGGTCCAGCGCGGCGCGCATGATTTCGCGCGGCTGGTTGCCGTCCGCCTGCAGGCGCGTGACGCCCTTGCCGATGTTGGTTGCCAGCAATTGCGCTTCGGACACACCCAGCGCGCGCGCCGCGTCGCGGATCTGCAGCTTCGGCTGCTCCGTGCGCAAGGTGGACCAGCGTTCCGCCAGGTTGGCTGGGGCCGCGTATGCGTTTGCAATCAGCAGGCTGCCTAGCAGGGAGAGAACGAGTTTGGATAACTTCATAGAGAGACCATTCAATCAAACATGGAAAAAAAGAGGGGCAGGCGCCCCTCCCCGGTAAACCTTTAGAAATTGACGCTGAGGCTGGCTGCGATGTTGCGGCCCGGCTTGGCATAGCGCTCGATCTCGGCGCGGCTGGCGGCAGTCGTGCCGGCGGCCAAGCTGCGCGAGGCGGCGTAGTCCCAGTACTTGCGATCCGTCAAGTTGTACACGCCGACCACGATCTTCGCGTTCTTGTGCACGTTCCAGTACGTCGACAGGTCGAAGATGGTGTACGACGGCACGGTAAACAGCGGGCCGGCATCGCCGACGAGCAGGTTTTCCGGCGCCTGCTTGGCGCCCGCATGCACGGCCGTCAGCGCCAGGCCGAACAGCTCGTTTGCATGGTCGTAGCCGAAGGTCAAGGCCGACTTGGCCGGCGCCACCGAGTTCAGGCCGCCGCTCTCGCCCGTCTGGGTATTGAAGGAGCGGCCCTTGGCCACGCCGGTGGCCAGGTCGACGTGGTAGCCCTGCATGGCCGGCGCCCAGGCGCCCAGCTCGGCGCGCAGGGTCAGCTCGGCGCCCCAGGTGCGGGCATTGCCGATGTTTTCCGGGCGGAACAGGCCGCGCGTGATGGTCGGGTAGTTCACCGGATCATCTTTTTGCATCACGTAGTCGACCATGTCCGTGTATTCCGTCTGGTAGACGGACGCGTGCATGCTCAAGCCCCTGGCGACGTCGCCCTTCAGGCCCAGTTCATACGCCTTGCTGGTTTCCTTGCGCAAATTCGCATTGCCCAGCACGGCATAGCCCTGCCCCGTGCCCGTATAGCTGAACGAGTCGTAGGTGCCCGTGCGTTCGGCCGCCGTCGGCAGGCGCGTGCCGCGCGTGAAGGTGGCGTAGGCGTTCATCTGCGGCAAGACTTCCACGGACAGGCTCAGGCTGGGCGTGAAATAGGTGTCGCTCTCTTCGCGCACTTCCTTGGCTGCGTTCGGCACGGCGATCACATAGGTTTGCAGGTTTTTCGGCGTGTTCTTGCGGTAGTCGGCACGCAGGCCCGGCGTCAGCACGGCTTTCTTGCCCGCCAGATCAAAGCTGAGATCGTCGCGCACGTACAGGGCCAGCTTGCTCGTGTCCATGTCGGCCATGCGGTTCTTGTTGGTGACCTGATGCTGGCCCGTGGCGACGATGACGCGGTCTTCGCGCCACGGACGGCGCGTTTTCAGCTGTTCCAGCTGCACGCCGTACAGCAGCGCATTGTCCGCATTGAGCTGCTTGAACGCTTCCGACGTCAAGCCGATGCTGTCATTCTTGAAATTGGTATCGATCGAGCGCCGGGCCGGACTGCCGAACGTGTAGAGGCCTTGCGTCTTGTCCTCGGTTTTCGCATTCTGCAGATACACTTTCGACGTCAGGCGGTCGAACAGGGCAAAATCCTTGAGCACCACGTCGTGGCCCAGGCTGACGCGCGTGCGCTTGGTGGTGGAATCCTGCTGCACGCCCGTCGGGTAATACGTGCTGACCTTGCTGCGCAGATCGCGCTTGTTCTTGCGTTCGAACATGTCGACCGTCAAGTCGAGCTTTTGTTCGCCAGGCAAGGTCCACACGAGCTTGGACAGCAAGGCGTTCGAATGCCAGTCGTCCGGGTTGACGGGCGTGCTGCCGCGGCTGTCCATCTGCTCGCCGTCGCGGTGCACATAGACGGCCAGGCCCTGCAGATTGGCGCCAATCCTGGCGGCGCCCGTCAGGGTGTGCGCATTGCTGCGGTCGGCCGTGGCGCGGCCGTATTTATAGGCCACGTAATGGTCTTTCCCCTCGCCCAGGTAATCCTCGGGCGACTTGGTGATGAAGGCCACGCCGCCGCCCAGGCCCGGATTGGCGCCGCTGGCAGCCGTCGTGCCCGAATCGATGCGCACTTCGCGGAAGGTTTCTGGGTCGAAATAATCGCGGCCCGTGGCGAAGGCGTTGAGGGTGTTGCCGTCCGGCTTGGGTGCCGCGTCGGGCAGCGAGATGCCGTCGAGCTCCAGGCTGACCCGGTTGCCTTCCAGGCCGCGGATGTTGTAGCCCGTATTGCCCGAACCATCCCACACGCTGCCGCTGCCCGAAGCCGCCGCTGGCGCGCTGATCAAGGGCAAATAGCGCACGATGCCGCCCATTTCCGTGACATTGCGGCGCTCCAGGTCGTCCGCCGTGACGACCGTCTTGGTGCCGGCGCGGCGTTCATAGTCTTGCTTGGCGTTCACGACGATTTCCGGGAAGACGGGCAGCTTGGCCGGCTCCTGGGCCGCCGTGCCCGCATTGATGGCGGCCGTTTGCGCCTGCGCGGGCAACAAGGGCGCCGCGAACAGGCCCAGCAACGCGGCGCGCAGCACCAGGTTATGGCGGCGGACAGGCAGGCGGGGTGAGGATACGACGGGGGCAGCGGAGCGCTGCGGAAGCACAGTAGTCATGATGATCCGGTCTAAGAGTAAAGGCTGGCTCTTGAACCCGGATCGATAACGAAAGTGTTAACGATGCATAAGGAAAGTTTGCTGGCGAAAACAATACTGTAACACGAATCATTCTCATTTGAGAATGACAATTGGTCTAGACAGATGTTATTTCGCAACAATTATAAAAATGCCAGCCGAAGGGCTGGCAAGGCACGGCGCACCTACCGGCAAGGCCATGGAAGCCCTGCCCTGTCCGCTGTCAGGCCGGCGGATTGGCCAGCTTGCGCGCTTCCGCCTGCGCGCGGCGGCGCTCGGCAAAGAAACGCTTGAGGAAGGCGCCGCACTCGTCGGCCAGCACGCCCCCTGCGATGGCCGTCTGGTGGTTCAGCGCCGGCTGTTCGAACAGGTTCAGCACGGAACCGCAGGCGCCCGTCTTCGGGTCGCCCGCGCCGTACACCACGCGCGCCAGCCGTGCATGCAGCATGGCGCCCGAGCACATCACGCACGGTTCCAGGGTCACATACAGCTCGCAGCCGGGCAGCCGGTAGTTGCCCAGCTTTTCGGCGGCCGCGCGCAGTGCCATCACTTCCGCGTGCGCCGTGGGGTCGTGGCGGCCGATGGGCTGGTTGTAGCCGACGGCAATGACTTCGTCATCCTTGACGACGACGGCGCCGACGGGCACTTCGCCCAGGTCCCACGCGTGCTGGGCCTGCTCCAGGGCCAGCTGCATGTAGCGCGCGTCGCGCGCGCCAGCGTGCATTTCAGTCATCGGTCACTTCTGCCCAGCAATTCGGGGTTTCATGCAGCACCAGCTTATGCAGGTGCAAGCCCGTGCCGAAATGGTCGGTAAACGCCGCCTTCAGGATCTCGAAGGCGATGCGGGCCAGGTTTTCCACCGTCGGGATGCGGTCGATGACGACGGTCTTGTGGTCGGGCAGGCTGGCCAGGAAGTCGCGCACGGCCGTATCCTTTTCATACACGAGGAAGGCGTGGTCCCAGACATCGACCAGGTGCTGCTTGGCCAGGGTTTTCACGTCGGAAAAGTCCATGATCATGCCATTATCGGAATTGCCTTCCGCTTCGATGACCTTGCCGACCAGGGTGATTTCCACCGTGTAGCGGTGGCCGTGCAGGTTGCGGCACTGGCTTTTGTGGTCGGGAATGCGGTGGCCCGCGTCGAATTCGAGCTTGCGTGTGATAGTCAGCATATTGTTTTATTAAGGAATTTGCAGGAGTTTATGGGTTTGCAGGCTCAGCTTCCACTTCGGGTTGCTTTTGCACGTCTCGATGGCCAGCTTCATGTTGTGCGCGGCCAGGGGGCCGTCCATCGCCTGCACGAAGAAGTTCTCGAAGTCCAGTTGTTCGTAGGCGGCCAGGTCTTGCTGGAACTGGGGAATGACGACCTTGATTTCATTGCCTTTGTGGACGACCAGTGTCGAACCCATCTTCGGGCTGACGCAGATCCAGTCCACGCCGGCCGGCACGGGCAAGGTGCCGTTGGTTTCGATGGCGATGGTAAAGCCGACCGCGTGCATGGCGTCGATCAGGGCCGTGTCCAGCTGCAGCAGCGGCTCGCCGCCCGTAAACACCACGTATTTGCTCGGCGCGTAGCTGGCCGGCCACAGGCTGTCGATCAGCGCGGCCAGTTCCTGCGGCGTCTTGAACTTGCCGCCCAGTTCGCCATCGGTGCCGACGAAATCCGTGTCGCAGAACTGGCACACGGCCGTGGCGCGGTCGCTTTCGCGGCCCGTCCACAGGTTGCAGCCGGAAAAGCGGCAAAACACGGCCGGACGGCCCGCGTGCGCGCCTTCGCCCTGCAGGGTGTAAAAAATCTCTTTGATGCTATAAGTCACTGTATTTCCTAAGAGCTGGCTGGCGTCATCGCGCAGGGCAAACGCATCGAGGCCGGCGCACCGCACCGTCACCGCAAAAGCCGATTGACAACCCTCTATTATATGCCGCCGCGACACTTTCCGTGCAAATGCCGTGCCCGCCACCTGCCGCCATGCCATCCGGGGACAAGAAAGCGGCACCGGCAGGCATAACTGCGCAGCTTTTGCGTTTAGACAATATAAATATCCCCAAGCCAATGTATTTTCTGTAATAAAATTGCCTGATGGAAAACATTTAGGAAGCGAGGAAATGATGCAACGCTGGCTACGCCTGCCGTACCGCCTGTGCATTCTGGCCTGCCTGGCGGCCGGCGCACTCGCCTCCCTGCACGCCGCTTACGCCGCCGGACCGCTGCTGCAGATGGGCCTGCCCTCCCCGCTGATGCTGGCCTGCGCCATCCTGTCCGGTGCGCTGGCACTGCTGCTGTGGTGCCAGCACCGCCTGGCGCTGCGCCTGCAGGCGCTGGAACAGCTGCGCGCGGAGGCCGAGCAAGACCGCCTGGCCAGCGGGCAGCAGCAGGCGCGCGAACAGGAACGCCTGCGCATCGGGCGCGACATCCATGACGACCTGGGCCAGCACCTGCTGACCTTGAAGATCGACCTGTCCATGCTGCAGACCAGCACGCATGGCGTGGCTCCCCAGCTGGCGCAGCAGCTGGCCGTGATCGTGCGCAATGTCGACCTCAGCATCGCGGCCTTGCGCTGCGTCATCCATGACCTGCGCCCGCCCGCCCTCGATGCCGGCCTGCAGGCGGCATGCGAGGAACTGCTGGCCGACTTCAAGCGCACGACGGGCATCGATGGCCGCTGCGAATACCGGCTCGACGCCGCCGCCGGCCGCGCGCACGGCGTCTTGCTGTACCACGTGGTGCAGGAAGCGCTGGCCAATATCGCCCGCCACGCGCGCGCCACGCATGTCCAGCTGTGCCTGCAGCAAGCGGGCGCCAGCGTGGAATGCCGCATCGGCGACGACGGCGTCGGGCTGTCGGGTTCGCCGCCGCGCCTCGGTTGCGGCCTGTCCGGCATGCATGAGCGCGTGGCCGCCGCCGGCGGCAGCCTGCACATCGACAGCCGCAGCGGCGCCGGCACCACCTTGCGCGTCTCGCTGCCCTTGCCTGTCTGCCACGACGAGGCGATGCGCCATCGCTGAAAATATTGCTCAATATCAACACCTTCGGCCCGCCACGCTGCATCATGGCCAACGAGCCAGCCCCCATTCACGCCCAAGAAGGATGCTTTCATGCCGGATAGCCACGCACCTGCCAGCGCCTCGCCGTATGGTGAAGCCCAGGGTTTCGCCGTCAAGATGATGGAATTGCTGGTCGTGCCCACCTTTGTACTCGATGTGCATGGCAAGGTGATGATCTGGAACCGCGCCTGCGAGCAACTGACGGGCGTGCCGGCGGCCGAAGTGCTGGGCACCTGCGAGCCGGGCCGCTGCTTTTACAACGACGAGCGCCCCACCCTGGCCGACCTGCTGCTGGCCGGACGGGGCGGCGACATGCGCGCCCTGCATGCCCAGCAGCAATACCGCAGC
The DNA here is from genome assembly GCF_058798815.1 of Janthinobacterium sp. GW822-FHT07A03. Classification (NCBI taxonomy): domain Bacteria; kingdom Pseudomonadati; phylum Pseudomonadota; class Betaproteobacteria; order Burkholderiales; family Oxalobacteraceae; genus Janthinobacterium; species Janthinobacterium sp. GW822-FHT07A03. The sequence continues at coordinate 246,032 of NZ_JBXAKW010000006.1, forward strand.
AGCACGGGCAACAATCTGTGCGCGGAAAACTGGTGCGACATGCCGCGCACGGGGCGGCGGCGCTACCTGGCCGTCGATGCCAGTCCCATCTACGGCAACCATGGCGAGCTGATCGCCGTCGTCGAAACCCTGCGCGACATGACCGATGAAAAACGCGCACAGGTGGAACTGGAACGCCTGGCCACGCGCGACGGCCTGACGGGGCTGGCAAACCGGCGCTGCTTCGACGACACCATCCTGGCCGAGTGGCAGCGCGCCCAGCGGCAGGACCAGCCCCTGTCGCTGCTGATGGTCGACGTCGACAATTTCAAGGAGTACAACGACAGCCACGGCCACCAGGGCGGGGACCTGTGCCTGCGCAAAGTGGCCGGCGCCGTGGCCAGCGAAATGCGCACGAACGACCTGGTGGCGCGCTATGGCGGCGAAGAGTTCGCCGTCATCCTGCCGAACCAGTCGCTCAAGGGCGCGGCCATCGTGGCCGAACGCATCCGCCAGCGCGTGGAGCGGCTGCAGCTGCCGCGCAAGCGTCCCGATGGCGCCTGCGTCACCGTCAGCATCGGCGCCGCCACGGCCCTGCCCGGCCCCGGCACGGAACTGGGGCAGCTGATCCATACGGCCGACTGCGCCCTGTACCGCGCCAAGCACCTGGGCCGCAACCGCATCAGCCTGCCGGAAACGACGCTCACGTAAGCGGCAAGTGCCGGCATCAGGAAACACGACCAAATTTGGTGTATATTTAGTCCTATCCCATTCACATTCAATCGCGGAGCCGCCATGGACCTCAAGGAACGCATCATGCCGATCTCCTACCTGAAGGCCAACACGACGGAAATCGTCAGCAGCTTTGACGCGGGTCAGGATGAACCGCTGATCATCACGCAAAATGGTGAAGCGAAGATGGTCGTGCTGTCGATGCACGCCTACCAGGAAGGCAAGCGGCAGGCGCGGCAGATGCAGGAACAGCATGCGTTCATGAAGCTGATCGCCATGGGCAACCAGGACATCGCGCGCGGCGACGTGGTATCCGAAGAAGATTTCCTGGCCAGCCTCGGCCAGGATTGAGATGACGCGCATCGTCGTGCTGAAAAGCGCGGAGGCCGACTTCAGGGAATTGCGCAGCGACTTCAAGGCATGTCATACGGCGGCAGCCCATGCCCAATTCCTGTCGGCATTCCGGCAACTATTTACCGATCTCAAGACCTTTCCCGACAGCGGCGCCCCCATCGAGGCGGCCCGTGAAGTCGGCATGGATGTACGGCAACGCCTGTGCGAAGAGATTCGCGCCGTGTATCACCATGACGCCGTGCAAGGCATCGTGTATATCCGCATGTTCCTGCCGACCCGGCGCGATTTTCTCAGCCACCTCACCACGCGCATCCTGCGGCCCGACTTTTAATTTGGCTATGTCACCGTCAAATGTGGGAACGCTCCCAGTGTTGCCTTCAATAATGTTTCCGGGGAGCGGATGCGCCTGGCATCCAGTATCCAGCGCCACCCCAGGTAATTCGGCAGATAACGGCTGGCCACGCCATGGAAGATGCGCAGCCAGCCGCGCAAGCGGCCGTGATACGCGTTGACGTTCTGCACATGGGCGGCGCCCTGCACGCGGATGCCGGCACGCAAGTTGACGGCCTGGTGACTGATGCCCGCTTCACGCGCGAAAGCGCGATAGGCAGCGTGGCCGTCGGTCATCAGCAAGACGTCCTTGTCGATCACGGGTGGCAGGCAAGCATGCAGCTGCGCCTTGGTCAGCGCCCCTTTCCCCGCGACGAAATCGAGGGTTTGTCCCGTGCGGTCGCGCGCCACCAGGATGCAGACTTGTTCACTGGAAATGTCGCGCCTGTGGGCATGGCCGCCACGGCGGCGCGCCGGACGCGTCAGATGCCGCGCGCCCTTTTCTGACTCCAGCACATACAGCTCGTCCGCTTCGGCGATGCCATGCAGGCAATGGGGCCGGTCCGTCCTGGCCAGGCTTAAAAACCGGTGGCGCCAGCGAAAGGCGGTGTTGCGGTGCACGCCCAGCTGGCTTGCTGCCTTGCGCACGGAAGCCGACTCGAGCAGGCAGCCGGCGTAGGCTAGCCACAAGGTCTTGTGGCGCAAGCGGGCCAGCGGCGTGCCGGTGAGCGCATTGAAGGTGCGCCCGCACGGCACGCAGCGGTAGCGCTGCAGTCCGTGCGCATGACCGTGCCGGTGCGCATGGCTGCTGTTGCAGGCGGGACAGTGTAGCCGCTGCCGGGCCACGCTTTCGACCAGTGCCACGGCGGCGTTCTGCGATCCGGCCCCGCGCAGCAGAGCAGTGCTTGCCAGGCGCTGGCGACGGCTCAGTGCGGCAAACTGGGCGATGAAGGTTTTCCATTCGGCTGGCTGCATGGAAGGCTCCCGTTTGTCTGATAGGTACCGTCAGACAGCCGGGGCTGGGGAAGATTCCTTGAGTTCCCCTATTTGCCGGGGACAGAGCCTTTAATTTACCCCACTGCGCCTGCCCGGAAGCACCCTGCCCCTATGCACGGCGGCATGAATATTCTATGCTGCGGCGTTGCACTTTCATAACATCCAAAAAAGAAGGAGCCCTCGTGTCAAGAATCATGCCCGCTTTATTACCCGCTTTCGCCCTGGCCCTGTCGGCCATGGCGGCCTCGAACCTGGGCGCCGCGCCCGTCAAGCCGGCCGCCGCCCACAGCGCCGCCGCCGGCAAGGCCGATCTGCTGCCGTTCAAGGCGACGGAAAAGACCCTGGCCAACGGTTTAAAAATCATCATCGTGCCGACGGGCTTCCCCAACCTCGTCTCGCTGCAGATTCCCGTGCAGACGGGCTCGCGCAATGAAGTCGAGCCGGGCAAGTCCGGCTTTGCCCACTTCTTCGAGCACATGATGTTCCGCGGCACCAAGGCCTATCCGCCCGAGAAATACCAGGAAGTCATCACCCGCGCCGGCGCGCGCCAGAACGCCTACACGAGCGACGACCTGACCAATTACCACACCACGTTTGCCAAGCAGGACCTGGAAACCGTGCTGAAGGTGGAGGCGGACCGCTTCCAGCACCTCGATTACGCGGAAGACGCGTTCAAGACGGAATCGCGGGCCGTGCTGGGCGAATACAACAAGAACAGCGCCAATCCCGTCTCGAAACTGTTCGAAGTCATGCGCGACAGCGCCTACACGACGCATACCTACAAGCATACGACGATGGGCTTCATCCAGGACATCGAAGACATGCCGAACCAGTACGCGTATTCGAAACTGTTCTTCGACCGCTGGTACCGCCCCGAGCGCACCACCATCATCATCGCCGGCGACGTGGAGCCGCAGCAAGCCATTGCGCTGGTGGAAAAATACTGGAGCGCCTGGCAGCGCGGCAAGCAGCAGGCGGCCGTGCCCGTGGAACCCGCGCCGCGCGGCCCCGTCTACAAGCACGTGGCCTGGCCCACGCCGACCCTGCCGTGGGTAGCCGTGGGCTTCCACGCGCCCGCGTTTTCCGTGAAGGACAAGGACCAGGCGGCGCTGGCGACCTTGCTGTCGCTGTCGTTCGGCCGCACCTCGCCCCTATATAAACGCCTGGTGCAGAACGAACAGAAGGTCGATCAATTGTTCGAGATGACGCCGGACCGCGTCGACCCGACCCTGGCCGTGCTGGGCGCGCGCGTGAAAAACATCGATGACGCCGTCTACGTGCGCGACGCGATATTGGCCACCGTGGCGCAGCTGCGCGACACGCCGGTGAGCGAAAAAGACCTGGCGGACGCCAAGTCGGCGGAAAAATACGGCTTGATCCGCTCGCTCGACAATACGGAGCAGATCGCCGGCACCCTGGCATCGTTCGTGCATTTCGACCGCTCGTATGCCACCATCAACCAGTACTACCGCCTGATCGACACGCTCACGCCGGCCGACCTGCAGGCCGCCGCGCGCAAATACCTGACGGATGACGGCCTGGTGGTGACCACCCTGTCGCACCAGCCGATGGCGGCCGCCATCGCCACCACGCCGAAGCTGGCCAGCCTGCTGCCGGCCGCCTCGAACGCGAAGTTCGACGTGCTGGTGCAAAAGTCAGCGCTGCCGCAAATCCGCTACAAGCTGCTGTTTACGGCCGGTTCCGCGCAGGACCCGCAGGGCAAGGAAGGCCTGGCCGCGCTGACGGCGGCCATGGTGGCGTCGGGCGGCTCGTCCGAGCGCAAGATCGACGAAGTCAACCAGGCCCTGTTCCCGCTGGCCGGCAGTTTCAGCCAGCAGACGGACAAGGAAATGACGACGTTTACGGGTTCCATCCACAGGGATAACTGGACGCAGTTCAACGCCATCGCCCTGCCCCTGCTGCTCTCGCCGGGTTTTCGCGAAGACGACTTCCGCCGCCTGAAGGATGCGCAAAAGAATGCGCTGCTGCTGGACCTGAAGGACAATAACGAAGAGGAATTCGCCAAGGAACGCCTGCAGACCAACGTCTACGCAGGCACGCCGTATGGCCACCCGGTGCTGGGCACGGTCGCCGGCATCGACGCCATCACCCTCGACGACGTGAAACAGTTCTGGAAGACGGCGTATGCGCAAGGCGCCGTGAAGGTGGGCATTTCCGGCGACGTGTCCGACGCCATGACGGCCTCGCTGACGCAGGCGCTGGGCAAGCTGCCGGCCGGCCCCGGCTTGCCGGCTACCGTGAAACCCGCGGGCCGCAAGGCGCAGGGTCTGGAAGTGGAAATCATCGAGAAGAATACGCGCGCCACGGCCATTTCCTTCGGCCTGCCTTTGGAAGTGACGCGCACGCACCCGGACTTCCCCGCCCTGTGGCTGGCGAAAACCTGGCTGGGCGAGCACCGCGCCTCGAATTCCTACCTGTACCAGCGCATCCGTGAGATTCGCGGCATGAACTACGGCGATTACGCCTACATCGAAGCCTTCCCGCGCGGCATGTATCAGTTCTTCCCGAACCCGAACCTGGGCCGCAAGGCGCAGCTGTTCGAAATCTGGATCCGCCCCGTGGCGCCGGACAATGCGCATTTCGCCCTGCGCGTGGCCCTGACGGAATTGGGCAAGCTCGTCAACAACGGCTTGACGCAGGACGATTTCGCCACCACGCGCGACTACCTGATGAAGAACGTCTTCGTCATGACCTCGACGCAGGACCAGCAGCTCGGTTATGCGCTCGATTCGCAATGGTATGGCACGCCCGAGTTCACCAAGCTGATGCGTGACGGCTTGTCGAAGCTGACGGTACAAGACGTCAACCGCGCCATCAAACAGCACCTGTCGGCGCAGAACCTGTCCGTGGTGATCGTCGCCAAGGATGCGGCCGGCCTGAAGGCAAAGCTCGTCAGCGACGCGTTTTCTCCCATCAAGTACGACGGCAACAAGCCGCAGGCCTTGCTCGATGAAGACAAGGTCATCGGCGCGATGAAGCTGAACCTCAAGCCGGAGGCCGTCACCGTGACGCCGGCGGCACAGGCGTTCGCGAAGTGAAGGCGCCAATAGGCGCACCAGCAAGGGGCATCCATAAGCGCACCAATTAAAAACAGACGCACCAAGTAATTGCAAGAATGGCCGCCAGCATAATGCTGGCGGCTTTTTTTTATGTACGGGAATGGCGCACCGCAACATCCAATGGCGATTATCGGCCGATATTATCTCACCTCGCCGGGGACGTCATAGAGGCTCCCGCGCCGCACCAGAACGGTGCATCTGCAATATATTACAAATGTAAAAATTTGCAACTTAGGTGGACATGCGTAGAACAGTAGAAATTCACTTTGAACGAGAATAATTAAAATTTATTCCTTATAAAACAATAACTTAACATATTAATGGTGCATTTTTTTCATTGATTATTTATCAATTTTCGAATATTTCTTAACATAAAAACTCTTGCCTGCCATCAATTTTTTACCGAATATGTAAGCATGAAAATATTCTGGATAAACTGTTGTGACAACGTGACAATGTTGAAAAAAAGCATGGCACAACTTTTCTGAAAATGTTTTGATAAAGGTCTAGGCAATACTGTTTATACGGTTTTGCAACAAAAATCGCTGAAGCGATCCACTAGACCGGGAAAGTCGGACATCGCATAACGATGAACGACCATGTGTTCAGCAGTTGAAATTCGATGGAGAATATTTTGCTTAAAAAAATAGTCTTAAAACAAAGCGTAATCGCAGTCGCCCTGACCTTGTCTTCCTCGCAGCTGGTCTACGCGCAACTGGCGCCGCAGGAGCCGGCGCTGCAGAAAATCCTCATTACCGGGTCCAACCTGAAACGCGCCGACAAGGAGGGCACCTCCCCCGTCGACGTGATCACCGCCAAGGACATCAAGGACAGCGGCGCATCGACCGTGGCAGAACTGATGAAACTGGTGCCATCGATGGGCACCGACACCAACCAGGACCAGGGCAGCGGCACCGGCTTTGCCAAGGGCGTCGCCACCGCGTCGCTGCGCGGCCTGGGTTCGAGTTCCACCCTGATCCTGCTGAACGGCCGGCGCATGACGCCATCGGCGTATGCCGACCCGAACAACGGCAACTCCACGCTGTATGACTTGAACAGCATCCCGCTGTCCGCCCTGGACCGCGTCGAAATCCTCAAGGATGGCGCCTCGGCCGTCTACGGTTCGGACGCCATCGGCGGCGTCATCAACTTCATTACCAAATCGAACTACCGCGGCGCGCAAATCGCCGGCAACGCGGGTGCCAACGACGATGGCTTGTTCCGCCGCAAGAACGTGAATGGTTTCTTCGGCACGGGCGACCTGGAAACCGATGGCTACAACATCTTCGCGGCCGTCGACTTCTCGCAACGCGACCGCGTTGCCCGCCGCGACGCCAAGGATGTCGCCTACTCGACCTACCAGGACTTGAACGGCCGCTTCCGCTCCAATTACTCGAGCTCCATCTCGAAATATGCGACGGTGTACCGCGAATCGGCGCCAGGCTCGCGCAACTTCGGCGTCACCCAGGCAACCGCGCCGGCCCGCGTCACGTTCAATCTGGGCTGCGACCCGTCGGAGCGCATCACGGGCAGCACAAACGATGGCCTGCTGCCAACCAGCATCCTCATTGGCCGCACCTTCTGTAACTATGACGCCGATCAATTCCTCGAAAGCCAGGGTGACGGCCGCGATGCCAGCGTGTTGAGCCGCGGCACCTTGAAGCTCGGCAATGGCATCACGGGCTACGCCGAAGCGGCTTACACCCGTTCCTCGCGCTCGTACACGGGCGCGCCGATCACCCTCGGCACGACCTCCGTCACCAACTACATGGCGACGGGCCTGGCCGATCCCTTCCAGGTCATCCTGCCGATCGGCCATCCCGACAACCCGTTGACGAATGCCCGCGCTTCGGTTGCCTACCGCTTTGAAAACCTGCGTGCCGGCTCGGAAACGGTCAACCAGAACACACGCCTGCTGACGGGCCTGCAAGGCGATCACTTCGGCTGGAGCTGGGACACGGGCCTGCTGTGGAACCGTTCCGAACGCGATGAAACGCAATATGGCCGCCTGTACCTGCCGACCTTGCGCAAGCTCAATACCGGCACCTCGCTGGCCCAGCTGGCGGCCGATCCGACCATCGGCTACGATCCGAAAAGCGAAGGCCTGGCGGAAATCTTCCAGCTGGACGGCAAGGCCAGCACGGAATTCGGCAAGCTGGGCGGCGGCGCCATGGGCCTGGCCATCGGTTTCGAACTGCGCCAGGAAAAAATCCGCATCGATCCGGATCCGGTGGTCGCCGCCGGCCAGATCTACGGACAGTCCAATACCATCATCGACGGCCAGCGCAACGTCAAGTCGGCCTTCGTCGAGCTGCGCACGCCATTCACCAAGAGCTTCGAGATGGACTTCGCGGGCCGGGTAGACAAATATCCTGGCATCAAGACCAACTTCGTACCGAAAGTGGGCGCCAAGTGGACGGCCACGGATACGCTGGCCTTCCGCGGCACGTATGCCGAAGGCTTCCGCGCTCCCGCGCTGTCGCAAGTGACGCCAGGCGGCGCGCAATTCTTCCTGTCCGGCGTGTGGGATCCGAAACGCTGCCAGGAAGATGAAAGCACCCCGCGTCCAGGCGGCGTGACGGCCGACTGCAGCAAGTCGATCTCCGGCGTCGGCGGCGCCAATCCGGACCTGAAGCCGGAAACGTCGAAAAGCTATTCGCTGGGCCTGATCTACTCGCCGACCTCGAACATCGACGTGGTCGTCGACGTGTACCGCGTGCGCAAGGAAAAAGAAGTGGCGCTGGGTACGGCCAGCGAAGCGCTGAAGAACGAAGACCGCTCGCCGGAAAACGTCCTGCGCGACCAGAACCCGGCCAACTTCATCACCGATGCGAACGGCAATCCGATTCCCGGCACGGGCACCTTGTTGTCGGTCAAGACTCCCTGGTCCAACCAGGGTTCGACCGAACTGCGCGGCGTCGACTTCGAGGGACGCCTGCGTAACAAGCTCGGCGAGTGGGGTTCGCTCAGCACCGCCTTGCGCGGCACCTACGTCTACAGCTACAAGCTGGAGCAGCACGAAGGCGACACGGTCAGCAATGTGACCGGCACGCGTCCTGGCCTGTATGACTGGCAGCTGTCGACCGGTACCGACATGCCAAAGGTCAAGGCTTCGCTGACCACCAACTGGACGCGTGGCGACCATAGCGTCAACGCCTCGCTGAACTTCGTCGGCAGCGTATCGCTCAAGCGTAACCGCGATGGCGCCGAGATCTACGACCAGCCTTTCTGCTACTACGGCACGAAGAAGCCGACGGACGCGGCGCCGGACCGCAATACCACGATCCCGGGCTATGAAGCGGCCTTCCCGGACTGCAAAGTGGCCAGCTGGACGACGGTTGGCCTCGGCTATACATACACCGGCTTCAAGAACCTGAGCCTGGGCATCAATATCCAGAATCTGTTCGACCGCGCCGCACCGTATGATCCAGGCTACCCGGCAGTCGGCTACAACGAAGGCCTGCATAACGCCTATGGCCGTTATTTCACCTTCAATGCGCGCTACACGTTTTAATTAAACGCAAGCAAGCAGCAAACGCCTCCTGCGGGAGGCGTTTTTTTTGGGCGCTATTCGAAGGGATTGGCCACCGAGGTCACTTCGGGCGGCGGCAGCTGGTCCGGCAACTCCTGCTTTTCCAGCTGCGCCACCACGTCGCCCAGCAGTTTTTGCAGCTGTTTCGCCAGGGCCAGGCCCGGCTTGTCCAGGGTCAGGTCGATGTCGCCGCTGATGCTGATGCGGTCGATCCTGTTTTCGATGCTCAGGCTGCCGATCTCCAGCACATCGCTTTCATTGGCGTAAGGGACGAATTTCTTTGCGCACATGGCATTTCCTCTCAAGGCGATTATTTTTTGGACTTGCTATTGATCTTCGGCAAACTCAGCATGCGCAGTTTCTGCTGCCGCGTCAGCGACGGTAACAGATCGATGCCGATCCTGTCTTCCAGTTGCGCGATGCTCAGCACTTCATACGCCTTGGTGTCGACGTTTTCAATGAAGTAGGCGGCGCCGGCGCGCTGGCGCGGGCTGTACACGGCCTTGTACAGATGGCTGGGCACAATGACTCTTCCCACCTTGCGCAAGTTGCCGCCAATGAACGCCGGTCCCGTGATCACGTACAGGTCGCCCTCTTTCTTCGCCATCTTGCGCACGGCGCCCTCGATGCCGGCCCACACATAGCGGTTGTTGCGCGCGTCTTGCGGCACCATATTGGCCAGGGTAAAGCTGTCGCGCTGACTCTGGCGGTCCGGCATGTCGCCGTTGGGCGCCATGTGACCACGGTCGAAACCGCTGCGCGCATAATCGGCCAGCTCCGCGCGCTGGGCGGCGGGCAGCTTGCGCTCGGCATGGAAGGAGTTTTCACGCGACAAATCCTGCGCCGCTTCCAGGTTGTTCGCCGTCAAGTGCTCGGCCGACCACAAGGGCGTACGGGTGATACCCGAGTGCATCACGCCAAACACGTTGTAGCACAGCTCTTTCGTCGCCACGTCCAGCTTGGGGTTGGTGATTTCCGGCTTGCGGCCATCGACGTAATGGGCAGGACAGGCATCGGCATGCGCCAGGTTCGCGGCAAAGGCGGAAGCCAGCACGCCGCACGCCAGGGTCAGCCTGGCGATCGATCGTTGAATCATATTTCCCTAGTTGAAATCTTTGCAGGCCAGCATTCTAGCGGACGCCGGCCTTCACCACAAACCTGCACCAGCCTGGCGTGCGCGGCGGCGAACGGGCATGCAGGCGGGCCTGCGGGCGGCCCTGCGCAAAGCAGATGCAAATAAAGGCCAACAGGCCGCGCACAGCCATTCATATCTGCTAAGATTGCCTTGATTCGTTCGCATCGACCATTCAAGATTTGGAGAGCATATGATCAAAAAAACCCTGCTGCTGATCGTTGTCGTCGTCGCCGCCATCCTTGGCTATGCCACCACCAAGCCCGACACCTTCAGTGTCCAGCGCGAAATCACCATCAAGGCGCCGCCCGAGAAAATCGCCGCCCTGATCACGGACTTCCACTACTGGGCCGCCTGGTCGCCGTGGGAAAAGCTCGATCCTGCCATGCGCCGCACGTTTGCGGGCCCGGCCAACGGCCTGGGCGCGCAATATGCGTGGCAAGGCAATGACAAGGTGGGTGCGGGCCGCATGGAAATCACGGAAGCGGCCCAGCCCGAGCGCACCGTCATCAAGCTGGACTTCCTGAAACCGTTCGAAAGCCACAACACCACCACCTTCAGCATGACACCCGAGGGCGACGGCACCAAGGTGAACTGGACCATGACGGGCCCCAGCCCTTACGTCAGCAAGGTCATGACGGTCTTCGTCAGCATGGACCGGATGATCGGCAAGGATTTTGAAAAGGGGTTGAACAACCTGAAGGCGGCAGCGGAGCGCTAAGCCCGCTCGCAGCAAGCAGAAACAGGGCCGCATGGCCCTGTTTTATTTGGCGCCCCCCTTGCCGCTTGATCCGCAGCAAGGGATGGACCGTCAGAACTGTTCGATCCAGGCCGCCAGATGGTCCGGCGTGAGCGCCGGTTCCGCCTGCACCACCTTGCCCTGCAAGCCCAGTTCCGTTTTGCTCAGCTGCAAAGACCAGCCGCGCCGCGCCAGCCACAGCAAGCTGGCCAGCCAGAAGGCGTGGATGGCCGAGACGGGCGTGGTGGTGGGCGTTTCCAGGAATTCCGTCAGCAGGCGGCCGTCGAGGAACAGCGCCGTGCCGCCCTGGTTTTGCAGCGCCGCGCCAAACACCGGCAGCAGCATGTCGATCGCCTGCTCCACGCCGCGCCCCGGATACTCGCGCTCGAGCGTGTCGAGCTGCTGGCGCACGGCGGCGGCAAAGGCCGTGCCGCGGAAGGCTTCCGAACTGACCAGGTCGGCGTAATCCATCAGCAGCCAGTCCGGCTCCGGCGGCGTGACGCCGGCCGTCAGGGCCGCCGACAGATACGCTTCCACGGGCAGCTGCTGTTCCGGACCGGCCAGGCTGGCGCACAGGGCGTACAGGGTGCCGATGCGGTTGGCGACGGCTTGCCGCTGGCGCACCATCAGCTTTTCGCGCAGCAATTGCGCGTGTTCATTGCGCAGGCGCGCCAGTTCCAGCGCCTGTTTCAATTCCATGCGCAGCGCCGCGATATCCCACGGCTTCTGGATGTAGCGGTGGATCTGCCCCTGGTTGACGGCTTCCACCGTGTGCTCCAGCTCGGAATACGCGGTGGTGAGTATGCGCACGATGTGCGGATGGCGGTCCCAGGCGTACGACAGCAGCTCGTTGCCGTAGGCGCCAGGCATGCGCTGGTCCGATACCAGCACGGCGATGCGGTCGGCCTGCTCGTCGAGGATGCGCTTGCCTTCCTCGACCGAGGTGGCCGTCAGCACCTCGGCCAGCGGCGCGATGGCGCGCTGGAAGTATTTGAGGGCGTTGGCCTCGTCATCGACGTAAAGTATCGTCGGCAAGCCTTGCGCCGGCTCACGCTGAGCCGGTAAACGCAGATTGGCGTCAATCATGCTCGTTCCTTATATGTACTGGAAAATTCAGGGTTACCGTGGTGGAACTGCCAAACTCGGTGGCGATATCGAGGTTGCCGCCGAACGACTGCATCATGCGGTGGCAAAACACCATGCCCCAGCCCTTGCCTTCGCCGCCGCTGCTCACGGGGTCGATCAACAGCTGTTCGACGATCTCGGGGGCGATGCCGGCGCCATTGTCGCGCACCGTGATGCGGCCCGCGTCGATGCGGATGCCGATCGCCGGATGGGCTTGCTCGCCGGCCGAACGCAAGGCATTCGCCAGCACGGACGACAGAATCAGCGCGACGCAATTGGGTGACTCGGCAATGGAGAAATCGTCCCCCACTTCCACCGTAATGGCGGCGCGCTGGGCCGTGCTCAAGGGATAGCTGTCAAGCAAGGCGGCCAGCAGCTGGCGCGCGCTGCCGGCGCGGCGCCCGCCCTGCATGCCGGGACCGGCGCTGGCCAGGCGCACCGTGTCGACAAAGCTGGCCAGCACGGACAGACAATAACGCGCATTATCGTGCATCAAGGCGGCCGCCTCGCCGATCTCGGCCTGCGGTGCGGCGTCCGCCTGCGCGCGCCGCGCGATGCCGCGCGCAAAATTGGCGATGGCCGCCAGCGGCGTGTTCAATTCATGCGCGAGGAAAGCCAGCGATTCCTCCATCGCCACCAGGCCCTGGCGGCGCGCGGCGCGCTCGCGTCCCGTCTGCACGGCCAGCTGCAGCGCCGTTTGCATGGCGGCCAGGTCGAGCGGCTTTTCCAGCAGGCGGAACAGCGCCCCCCCGTTGATCAGTTCCAGCAGCACGTCCTTGTCCGCATACGCGGTCACGAGCATGCAGACGATGTGGGGATAGCGCTGCGCCACTTCCTGCAGCAACTCGCTGCCCAGGCGGTCCGGCATGCGGTAATCGGTGACGAGTACGTCGATCTGGCCGGCCTCGTCTTCCAGCAGGGCCAGCGCCGCATCGACGCTCTGCGCCGTCAGCACGCGGTAGCGGGGACCGACGGCGCGCTCGAAATACTTGCAGGCAAGCGCTTCGTCGTCCACGTACAGCACGCTGGCGCGGCTATCGTTGTCCATGCTAGCGGCCCTCCCAATCGGAGCGCTGCAAGTCGAAATTCATGCTGGCCCATTCGCCGAGCACGCTTTCGGCGGAAAGGGTGCCGCCGTGGCGCTCGATCACGCCATAGCTGATGCTCAGGCCCAGGCCCAGGCCCTGCCCCACTTCGCGCGTGGTAAAGAACGGCTCGAACACGCGCGCCAGGTTTTCCGGGGCGATGCCGGGGCCGTTGTCGCGCACGCTGATGCGCAGGCGGTTGTCGTCCCAGTGGGCCGTGATGCGGATCTCGAACGGCGGCGCATTGCCCTTGCGCATGGACAGCACGGCATTGCCCAGCAAATTGATCAGCACGCCCACGATGGCCGCCTCGTCGCCGCGCACCAGGGTGTCGACGGGCAAGTCGTGGCTGATGCTGACGTTCTTCGTTTCGTGCCCCACCAGGCGGATGGCCGCGTCGAGCGCGCTGCGGAACTGGAAGTGCCCCGTTTCCAGCTGGTTGCCGCTCTTGCGGTAGGCAAAGGTCTTTAAATCGGACACGATGTGCTGCACGCGCAGCATGCCCTGCTTGGCGTCGGCCAGGCATTCGCTGACCAGCGCGCTTTGCTTGGCGGCCGGGTCTTCGATGGCCACCTCGATGGCCATCATGCAGAAATTCACGGGATTATTCACTTCGTGCAGCATCCCGGCGGCCAAGGTACCGATGGCAGCCATTTTCTCCTGCTGCAGCATCTGCCCCTTGATATCGGCCAGGCTTTTATTCGTTTCTTCCAGCTGCGTGTTCTTTTGCGCCACTTCCGCCTTCAGCTGGAACAGCATGAAGCGGGCGCGTTCATTGAAATACGTAAATACGGCGCTGATGCTGGCCGACATGATCAGGAACAAACAGTTGACGACAAACGTGCTCGGCAAGTCGAAACCGCCCGCATGCCAGGCGCAGGCAGCCACGTACAGCAGGCAGGAAATGGCGCCGAAGACCATATTTTGCCACAGGCCGAAGGCCAGCACGATACCCGACGAATAGATGGCCAGGGTCATGCCCACATAATAGATCGAGGTGGCGCCTTCCGTGACGGCGATCATCCAGGCGATCATGATTTGCGGCAGGATCAGCCAGACAAAGGTCAATCCCTGGATGCGGTCTTGCGCCCAGCGCGTGCGCATGGCCAGCACGACGCAAAAGATCAGCACGGACACAAGGATGCGCGCGCTGGTAAACGCCGACTGCTTGTCCGGATACAGGGCCGAATCGAGGCCCATGCCCAGCAGGATCAGCACGATGCCCGTGTAGGCCCCGCCGCGGCTGAATTCCAGGCGGAAGTCGCGCAAAACGGCCGTATAGCCGGCGTGCAGGCCTGGGGTATCCATCATCAAGGAATGCTCACTTCCGCAAACACATTCACGCCCGTGGCGTCGACATAGATTTTCGGGTCCGTCGCATGCTCGGGCAGCAAGGCCGACAGGCCCGCTTCATTGCGATAGATCAAATGCCATTCCAGCAAATGCTCCATGCCGAACTTGCCCGGATTATCCGCGTGCACATTCGTCACCAGCAGACGCCCGCCGGGGCCCACGCGCGAAGCGAAGTGCATCAGCAGGCGCGCGCACACCTTGTCGGACAGATAGTCGAACAGGCCGGCGCAATACACGGCATCAAAACTGCCGGGCAAGCCCGTGGCGCCCGAGCCGTGGCGGCGCTTGAGCAGGTTGTGCACGGAATCGTGCACATAATCGATCTCGACCACGCGCCCCGTGCGCTGCATGATGGTGGTCAGGCGCGCGCGCGTCCAGTCCAGCGTCTCGCTGCTGAAGTCGACCAGTTCGAAGGCCAGCCATTGCGCATCGGGGCACGTTTCCAGGAAACGCTGCACCTCGATGGCGGGGCCGCAACCCACGTTGAGCACTTTATACACACGCCCGGCGGCGCGCGCGGCGGCCGCCTTCTGTGCCAAAAATTCCGTCAGGATATCGATGCGGTTGCGGTGCGCCGTGGCCACGGCCGCCTGCAGGAAGGCCGCATTGACGATCTGAAAATAGGTGCTCGGGCCCTGGCGCGGATCATCGAGCAGCTGGTTGACCATCTGATAGTCGCCCGCATAGCCGAGCGGCTTGGTAAACGTGCGGAAGACGAACGGGGCGCGCAGGATCAATGGATGGAGCGCCGCCTGGGCAAAGGCCCGGTGGGCCGGCGCCCGCTCTTCCTCGACCAGCGAGGCTTCCACCTCGAGCTGGCGCAAGTACAGCTGGGTTTGCTCCATCAGGGGCAAGGCCAGTTCGTCGAAGATATCGGGACGCAGGCGGCCGTTTTCCTTGGGCAAGGAGTCGGACAGGTCGACCTGCTCGACCCAGCGCGCCACTTCCGACAGGAAGGCGCGCATTTCGTTGACGACGATCTGGTAATCGCGGCGGATGCGGAAGCGCTCGCCCCAGCCGGCGACAAAGGCGCTCGACTCTTTCAACACGGCGCCCTTGACCACGACCACGTCGCTCAGCTCGCGCCACTCGTCGATCAGGGTCACGGAAACGATGGCGGTCAGGCCCGTGTTGACGCTGCTGATGACGACGGCCTTGCCCACGTAGGCGTTCTTCGCCCCCATGCGCACCGTCACGTCATTGAGCACCTCGCTGACCTGCACAATCGAGTATGGATTGTAGATTTCCATGACCAGCGAATTGCGCTGCAAGTTGAAAATCGTGCCGCGCACCGCCTCACCCTGGGTGTTGCGGAAGCTGACGACTGGATCGATCTGCGATTGTGAATACACGATTGAGCATTATCAAGTTGCCCGGTTTCCGGCGCACCACACTGGTGACGCCAACTTCCAGGCTGGGTTAAGGCACGGCACACCGGTCGTCTGCCGCCGGCCCGCCATAGCAATGGCGGTGTTGCGGCGTCGCGTGACGCCGTGCCGGAGCGCCTCAAAGCGCGTCTGTTCGCTCTCTGATCGAGTGTACTATGGATGTAGCAGAACGGGCAATTGTTCCCTCAGGAACAACTGTCCGTGGCGCTGGCGCGCAACGCCCTCGTTCATCCCGCGACGAACAAGGCCAGCGCGTGGCGCAGCAACTGCGGCGTTTGCCCCGTCCAGCGCTTGAACGAGCGGCGGAAGTTGGTGGCATCATGAAAGCCGAGGTAGGCGGCCACGGCATCGTTGTCGTAGCCATGCGCCTGGAACAGATAAATCGCCTTGTGCGCGCGCACCTGGTCCAGCTCGGCCTGGAAATGCGTGCCATGGCGCGCCAGGTGGCGTTTCAGGGTGGCGGGACTGACGCCGAATTCCTGCGCCGTGCGTTCCAGCGTGGGCGCGCAGCGGATGTTCGCCAGCAGATAGTCGTACAGCGCACCCAGCAGGCTGGCTGCCGGCACGGGCGCCACGGCCGCCGCGCGCAAGGCCAGCGCCGCCGCCGTGGCATTGCCGCGCGGCCAGGGACGGTCGAGCCAGCTGGAATCGATGAGCATGGCGTCGACCTGGCAATCGAAACGCAGCGCCTGGCCCAGGTGCACTTCGTGTTGCTCCACGTGGCGGGGCCGCGCGCGGTTGAAACAGAAGCGCCACGGCAAGGACTCGCCCGCCAGCCAGCGGCACATGGCCGCCAGCGCCGTCATGTGCATTTCCACCAGAAACGGCAGCTGGCTCGGCGCGCCGAACGCATCGACCCAGTACAGCACGTGCATGTCGCCCGCCTCGCGCAGCCGGGGCTGCAGCAGCGGACACAGCAAGGTATGGAAGTTGCACAGGATGGTCAAGGCCTGGCGCAGATTCTGCGCCTGCAGCAAGGCGTGGCTGGCGGCGCCGTAATGGCCGGGCAGCATTTGCTGGCCCAGCATGAAGCTGGTGTCGGCACTATCGAGGCCGCGCGCCACGTTGGCCAGCAACTGCAGGTATTGCGCGGCGCTGACCTGGCTTTCCGCGGACGGCAGCGCGCCGCCATCGAGGCCCGTGCCCTTGAGCAGCGGCGCCGTGGCCAGCTCGCGGCTGCGCGCATAGTCGAGCACCAGCGCCGGCTGGTGATGGGCCGCGATGCTGGGGTCGCCCTGCTGGTTCAGCGGCATCAGGCAGGCGCGGCGCTGCCGGCCCTGGGACTGGCGCTGCGGCCCGGCGTTTCCACGGCCCGGCTCAGCTCGGCCAAGACCACTTCCGGCACGCCATCGGTCAGCGAGCAGGCATGCCGCAGGCTCAGGCGGATTTCGCGGTTGTCGTTGGCATGGTGGCGCATCTGTCCCACCATGGCGCACAGGTGGCGTGCCTTGACGGCCGCATCCTCGCGCGACACGCCAGGCATCAGCACGGCAAAGCGGTCGCCCGCATAGCGGCACAGCAAGTCGTCATTGCGCAAGTTCAACAACAGCATGTGGCCCACGGCTTGCAGCACGCGGTCGCCTTCGCGGTGGCCGTATTCCCGGTTAATCAGGTGAAAGCTATCGATGTCAAGCAAGACCAGCGCGCAATCGAAGCCGGGCCGGCGTTCCTGCTCCAGGCGCATCTGCGTGCGCAGATAGCTGGCGTCGGCCAGCTGCGTGATGCGGTCGAAGGCGCGGTGGTCGCGGAACAGGCGTTCGCGCTTTTGCAGGTGTTCGTTCAGGCGAAACTGCTCCTGGCGCCAGTAATACATGCCGATCGTCAACACCAGCATGCCAAACGGAATCAGGGCTTCCAGCCAGTTGTCCCACACGGCGCTCTTGTCGACGGCAAAGAATTCGTCCAGGCAATCGGCCCAGGAGCCCAGCATGATGGCGCACAGGCCGCCGGCGATCAGGCTCGTCACCCGGCCCCGTGGACGACTGCTGAGGGTAAACAAAAACCAGATGCCCGCCATGACGGCCGTGCCGCCTTCGCAGACGATATCCATCCACTTCCAGATGGCAAACGGTTTAACGTGGCCCAGTGTGGCGTACAGGAATAAAAACAGGGGCAATGCCAGCGCGGCGGCAATCAGACTGTTACGGTGCAACGGCAGCATGTGGGGAACCTTTAAAAGTGGTGCTGTCGCCACGATAGCGCCCGCCCATGACGGCACGATGACATGCGCCACGCCCGTGCGGCAGGTGCAAACGGCTCATCATTACCAACGCGGCGCAGGCAAATGCGGCAAGCCATTGCCCATGCGCCTTGCGGCGGCAGGTCATTTCAGCTCACCACGATTCATTTCCGGCCGGAAAGCGTTCACCCGCCGTTGTTTTCAGGGTGGCAAGCCCTTGCCTGTCACGCAACCGTCATATTTGCTGCCTAGAATCCGCCCGGTTCCTTCCTCCCTAACCGAGCCCTTCATGAAAACCACGCACACTTCCTTCCCCTCCCCGCTGCGCCTGACGGCCCTGTCCCTGGCCGTCATGGCCGTCTTCAGCGGTCAAAGCCATGCGCAAGCGCAAGATGCGGATGGCCAGCCGGCCGCCACCGTCGTCGTCAGCGGCCAGCGCGCCAGCCTGCGCAACGCCATCGCCGCGCAAGAGAAAGCCGACAACATCATCAGCGTCATCAGCAGCGACGATATCGGCGGCTTGCCCGATAAAAATGCGGCCGAGGCGCTGGCCCGCTTGCCGGGCGTATCCGTGCAGCGCGACCAGGGCGAAGGCCGCTACATCACGGTGCGCGGCCTGGGGCCGGACCTCAATGCCGTCACCATCAACGGCGCGCTGGTGCCGTCGCCGGAAGCGGGCCGCCGCGCCGTGGCGCTGGACATCCTGCCTGCCGGCCTGATCCGCACGCTGGAAGTCTCGAAGACCTTGCTGCCGGAAATGGACGCCAACTCGCTGGGCGCCACCATCGAAGTCAAGTCGCTGTCCGCCTTCGACTTGCCGGGCACGCTGCTGTCGGCCAACGTGGCCGCCAGCCACGATGAAAAGACGGGCAAGACCAGCCCCAGCGGCGGCGCCCTGTGGGCCCAGCGCTTTCTCGACGGCAAACTGGGCGTGGCCGCCGGCCTGAGCGCGGAAAAGCGTTCGTTCGGCTCGGATGACGTGGAAACGGGCGGCGCCTGGAGCAAGGGTAAATTGTCGGGCCTGGAATTGCGCGACTACCTGCCCGTGCGCAAGCGCGGCGCCCTGGCCGTCAATCTCGATTACCGCCCGGAAACGGGCAACAGCTGGTTCTTGCGCTCGTTCGTCAGCGAATTTTCCGACAATGAAGTGCGCGACCGTTTGACCATCAGCAATATCGCGGGCGGCAGCCTGGCCGAAGACCAGACGGCCAGCGCGCGCGCCGAGCGCCGCATCCGCCAGCGCAAGTACACGCAGCAAGTGCGCTCCCTGGTGCTGGGCACGCAGCAGAAATCGGGCGACTGGACGCTGGACGTGAAAGGCGGCCTGAGCCGCGCCACGGAAGACACGCCGGAATCCCTGAACGACGGCCGTTTCCGCGGCATCAGCAATTTCGCCGGCATCAGTTTTGATGGCACCGAGCAGCCATTGCTGAGCGGCCCCGCCTCGCTGTACGACCCGGCCAGCTACGCGCTCAACGCCATCACCCTGCAAAAGCGCTACTCGAAGGACAATGAACACCACGCGCGCATCGACCTGGCCCGCAAGTTCGACATCGCCACCCTGAAATTCGGCGCCAAGGTCAGCCGCCGCGAAAAGACCAATGACACGGATCAATGGGCGTATAACAGCAGCAAGGCCACGAGCGGCAATTACTGGGGCGCCGGTTCCACCTCGATGAGCAATTTCGTGCAAGGCCACAAGCTTGACTATGACCTGGGCAACATCGGCGCGGCGCTGGACCCGGCCCTGATCCGTGCCCGTGTGTCTGGACTGGACCGCGACAAGGCGCGCCTGGCCACGGAATCCATCATCAACGATTACCGCATGCATGAAGACATCAACGCCATGTATGTGCAGAACAGCTACGACTTCGACGCCTGGCACATCCTGGGCGGCGTGCGCGCCGAACGCACCAGTTTCGAGGCAGCCGGCTCGCAAGTGGACAGCGCCGGCGCGGCCACGGCCTTGACGCGCGAACGTTCGTACACCAACTGGCTGCCGAACCTGCAAGCCCGTTACGACCTCGATCACAAGACCAGCGTACGGGCCGCCTGGACGCAAGCCGTGGTGCGCGCCAATTTCAGCCAGCTGGCGCCCGGCATCAGCCTGGCCAGCAATACGGAAGCCGTGATCGGCAACCCGGACTTGAAACCCTTGAAGGCGAACAACCTGGACCTGGGCATCGAAAGAGTGCTGGGCAACGACGGCGTGATGTCGGCCTACGGTTTCTACAAGGACATCAAGAATTTCACCTACACGACGAACCTGGCCGGCACGGGATCATGGGCGGGCTACACGACGGCCACCTCGTATGCGAATGGCGACGCGGCCAAGGTCAAAGGCATCGAACTGGCCTACATGCAGCCGCTGCGCATGCTGCCGGCGCCATTCAACAAGTTGCTCGTCGGCGTCAACGGCACCCTGAGCACGTCGAGCGCACAAATCGGCCGCTTCGACAAGGCCAGCAACAAGCAGATCAACCGCGACATCCGCCTGCCGGGCCAGTCGAACCAGGTGATGAACTTGATGCTGGGCTATGAAACGGGACCCGTCAGCGCCCGCCTGGCCCTCAACTACAAGTCGCCATATCTGCTGGAAATGGGCGGCGATATCCTCGACCCAAGCCAGGACCATATCGTCGCCAGCCAGAAGCAGCTCGATTTCTCGCTGTCCTATCAGATCAGCAAGCAATTCCAGGTCGTGTTCGAGGCGGCCAACCTGAACAACGAAAAATACTATGTCTACCAGGGCACGAAGCAATACAACGTGCAAAACGAACAATATGGCCGCACCTTCAAGGTGAGCCTGAAAGCCAGCGCCTTCTGATGATGATTCTCAATAACATGAAAAAAACCGTACTCTGCAGCGCTGTGCTGGCTGCCTTTTGCCTCGGCGGCATCGCGCAGGCCGCCCCTGCCCAAGCCGTCCCCACTTTCACGCAGGAAGCGGAAGAACTGGCGCGCCTGCCCGGCGGCGGCTGGCTGCTGCTCGACAAGCATGGCTTGCGCCTGTTCGACGCTGCCGGCCAGGAACAGGACCGCATCGCCGTGCGCGCCAAGCAACTGGACACGCGCAGCGATGGCGGCAAGGTACTGGCCGTGTTCCTCGAAGCGGACACGCAGCGCCCCCTGCCCGTCTCCGTAGACGTGCAGGCCGGCAAGCTGGTGAAATTGGCGCCGTTTCCCGTGCCGACGTTTTCCGTGGAAGCGTCGTGCCTGTACCGCGACGCCCAGCAGCTAGCCCATCTGTTCTTGATCGGCAAGGATGGCCAGGCGGAACAGTGGGTGATGCAGGGCGAGCAGCGCCAGCTGGTGCGCAGACTCGCTTTGCCGCCGCACGCCAAGCATTGCCGCGCCGACGATGGCGCCCAGCGCCTGCTGGTCAGTGAAGCCAACATGGGCGTGTGGGCGTATGACGCGGAGTCCGAAGGCATGGGCAAGCGCGAAGTGGTGGCCCTGCGCAAACCGTATGGCCAGCTGGACGGTGGGGCCGGCGCGCTGGCCGTGCTGCCCGGCGGCGTGGCCGTGCTCGACGGCAAGGCGGAAAAGCTGCACCTGGTCACCCATCAGGGAGATACATGGACGGCCCTGCCTGCCCAAACGGTCGCCCTGAACGTGCGCAAGGGCGACAGCCAGCTGGCGCTGGACAAGGACGCCTTGCTGCTGCGCAGCAAGAACGGCTGGCAAGCGCGGCCCTTGAAATGGGCCGCCAAGGCGGAAACGCAGCCTGCGGTGGCCATCATCGCCCCGCAAGCGCAGACGGAACCGATGGCGCGCCAGGGCGACGCGGCCGACGATCCGGCCATCTGGCTGTCCAGCAATCCCGCCGACTCTCGCATCCTCGGTACCAACAAGAAACAGGGGCTGCTCGTCTACGACTTGCAAGGCAAGCAGACGCAGCTGCTGGAAGTGGGACGCCTGAACAACGTCGACGTGCGCCAGAACATCCAGTTGGGTGGCAGCAAGGTCGACCTGGCCGTGGCCACCCAGCGCGACGACAACAGCATGATGCTGTTCACCATCAATGCCGATGGCGTGGTGGCGGAAGCGGGCCGCTTCCCTACGGGATTGAAAAGCATCTACGGCATGTGCTTGTACCAGCCGGCCAGCGGCGGCGTGCAAGCGTTCATCAACGACAAGGACGGCACCTTCCAGCAATACAGCATCGGCCTGGAAGGCAGCAAGTTCAAGGCGACGCTGTTGCGCAGCTTCAAGGTTGCCACGCAACCGGAAGGCTGCGTGGCCGACGATGCCAACGCCCGCTTGTTCCTGGGCGAGGAAACGCGCGGCGTGTGGACCACCTCGGCCGATGCCGCCAAGCCGGACGCGCTCGCCATGGTCTTGCCCGTGGGCGCACACCTGACGGCCGACGTGGAAGGCATGGCCATCTACCGCCAGCCTGGCGCCAAGGCCAACACGGGCTACCTGATCGCTTCCAGCCAGGGCGACAGCAGCTACGTGGTGCTCGACGCGCAAGCGCCGTACAAGGTGCGCGGCCGCTTCAAGGTGGGTTTCAATTTACCCGCCGGCATCGACGGCACCTCGGAAACGGACGGCCTCGACGTCACCTCCGCCAACCTGGGCGGCGCGTATGCGCAAGGCATGCTGGTGATCCAGGATGGCTACAAGCGCCTGCCCGATGGGCCGCAGAACTTCAAGTATGTGGCATGGGGGGATGTGGCGAAGGCCTTGAAGCTGGACTGATGCAATCGGGGCGGCCCGCACAGGCTGCCCCAGTTCACGAAGTAGGTCGCAATAAATTATTGTGATTTCTGACTTCCATAACCGGCGCTCTGCGGCGTTACCCGCTGCTAGCAGTGCCTGCACTGCGTCGCAACGGGCGCCTTGCAGCGCATCCCGTTCTGTTCGTCATAACTTCACAATAATTTCCCACGACCTACTTAGCTGCGCTGAAGATTGCCGCTAGCTTGCGCGCGGCATATCGATGGCAAAAGGCAGGCGTTTGCCATCGAACTCCACCTTGCCCGTAATGGCCAGCCGCTGCGCCGACAATTCCACCAGGTGCAGATCGGCCACGTCGCGGTATTCCATCATGTAGAGCGCGGACTCGCAATCCGTATTGCCGGCGTCAACGGCAAGCATCTGCACGGGCGCCGCGTCCGTTCCCGCAACGAGCAAGCCCTGCAAAAGGAATGCCGGCGGATACAGCGCCCACGACCAGGGCGCATCGTCGTCTTCCGTCAACCGCATGAACACCTCGTCGTCGGCCTCGATCCTGATATTGATTTCCCGCATGCCGTCGGCATGTGCCGCCACGCTGATCCGGGATTTCGCGACATCCACTTCGAAATTGGTGTCGCCGATACTAAATACATTCATTACCCTGCTACTCCTGATTGACACGTTAATGCACCGTTCGACACGCCGGCAGAGGGCCGGCATCGGCCAGCAGCCAGGCACGGCCAATCCATCAATCGCCCTGCTGCTGCCACACCGCCTTGCCACCCTTGATATAGATCAAGGCACTGGCGGAGCCCTCTTTCGCCACCACGATCCCGTCCGTCTTCAGCCTCAGCGATTTTTCATGATAGCTGTGCTGGAGCGAGCCCTTGTCTTCCACCTGCCACACTTCCAGCCAGGCGAAATCGTCGCCGCCGTTGGACAATGCGTGACCCGCCCCCACGATGAGCGGCGCCGTCTTTTGCCGGAACAGGAAGACGATGCCCTCCTTCTTGCTGTCCTTGTTCCTGATCAGGACAGCCAGGTCGCCCTTGCCGTCGCCGTCGAAATCGCCGCGCAGGACGAAGGGATTCATGCGCGCATTGACTTCGATGGCCTCGCGCTTGGCCAGGCTATCGAATTGCTGCGTTGCCCAGACCGGTAATTGCGCCTGCGGCGGCAAGGCCTGCGCACCGGCCATGCCGGCGGCACACGCCAAAGCGACTGTCGCTGCCATGCTTCTGCCATTCATGGGACGGCTCCATCAAGATGAAGAATCGGAGTGGCGCCCGGGTGTTCCGGGTGTGCAGGCAGAATAGCATTATCAGAAAATACTTGCACTACCTCAACAGTGTCCGCTCTGCATCGCCTGTCACTGCGGGCGGCTAAATTGCCGGGCGTTGCAGATCTGCCAGCGACTGGCGGCCTGTGGCGTATTAAAATACCGTCCCATGACCTCCCCCGCCTCGACCTCCTCGCTCCCCGACAGCATCCTGCTCCCTTCCCTGGCCGTCCTGGGAGGGCAGATTTCCGTCAATCTGGGGGCGGCGATTGCGAAGAATCTGTTTCCTGTCATTGGCGTGGAGGGAATTACGGCGTACCGCGTGGGGTTTTCGGCGCTGATCCTGCTGGCGATTTTCCGGCCATGGCGCTACCGGCTGACGCGCAAGGATGTGCTGAACTTGCTCATCTATGGTTCCGTGCTGGGATTGATGAACTTGCTGATTTACCGGGCGTTTGCGCTGATACCGATCGGCATCGCGGTCGCCATCGAGGTGACGGGGCCGCTGGCCGTGGCCATGCTGTCGTCGCGCCGGCCCCGCGACTTATTCGCCGTCGCCTGCGCCGCGTTCGGATTATATTTGCTGCTGCCCCTGCAAGGCAGCCCGGGCAGCCTGGACCCCGTCGGCGTGGCGTATGCGCTGGGGGCAGCCCTGTGCTGGGCGCTGTATATCATCTTCGGCAAGCGTGCCTCGACCTTGCAGGGAGGGCAAGCCGTGGCCTGGGGCATGACGGTGGCGGCCATGGTGACGGTGCCCATCGGCGTTGCGTACTCGGGCACGGCCCTGCTGGCGCCATCGATTGCATTGATGGGCCTGGCAATCGCCATGCTGTCCAGCGCCCTGCCATATTCGCTGGAAATCTTTGCCCTGCGGCGCTTGCCGCAAGGCGTGTTCGGCATGTTCAGCAGCGCGGCACCGGCCGTCAGCGCGCTGGCCGCGATGGCGGTGCTGGGAGAACTGCTGAGCCTGACCCAGTGGCTGGCCATCGCCTGCATCGTGTTCGCGTCGGCCATGGCGGCGCTCGGCGCACAGGGCGGCAAGCGCTAGCGGTATGAGCCTGTTACGCTGTGCCTACTGCGCCTTGCCCTCGCTTACCCGTTCGGCGTGGCTGCATAGCTGGCGGGCAGGTTTGGATGCCCGCCTGTAAAATATGCCATCGCTTGCCATCCAGTCCCATTTGAGTATCACCAATGACATCTACCTTTCGCTTGCTTTCCCATCTAACCGCGACAGCCCTGCTGCTGGCGCCAGCCGTCATGGCCAACGCGGCCGCGCCTGCCGCTGCGCCTGCCTTGCAGGGCAATGCGGAAGCGGGCAAGGCCGCGTTTCGCAAGTGCGCCTCCTGCCACCAGGTGGGGCCATCGGCGCGCGGCGGCTTCGGCCCCAAACTGACGGGTGTGATCGGCCGCAAGGCTGGCAGCACCACCGACTATAAATACTCGGCGGCCATGAAAAACGCGAATATTGTCTGGACCGAACAAAACCTGGCCAGCTTCCTGAAAGCGCCGAGCGACTTCATTCCCGGCAATAACATGCGCTTCTGGGGCATCGGCAATACCCAGCAAGTGGCCGACTTGCTGGCCTACCTGCGCACGCAGTAAGACGCAAAACCGCAAAACGCAAGAAGCAAAGTCTCATCCCCAGCACAAGCAAAACAGAAGCATGGCGCAGGCAGCAAGCCTGTGCAATCCAGCGCCCCATGTTTCAGCCGACACTACAGGCGCAACGCGACTGACGCCAGACAAGCAGGCAATGCGCGCCCCTGCAGATAGATCCGCAACGCGCCGCTTAGCTATCCAAGGCCTCCAGCACGCCCTTGCGCCTCTTGTGCGTCGCCTCATACTCGCGCAGGCGCTTGCGCTGGGCAGCAGACAGGCCGCCCAGCTTGTCGCGGATCTGCGCCACCGTCAGGTGCTGGTAGCCGGCGATCGGCAAGTCGCGTGCCGCCGGTGCGGCAGCCGCCTTGACCGCAAGCTTGCCCGCCCCTCCCTGACCATGGGCCTCCTGCGTTTCACCCGCCTGCGCCCGTTGCTTGTTCACGATGCGCGCGGCGACTTCGTCCTCGCGGCCCGGATAGCGCCCTTCCTGCTTGAACTCTTTTTCCAGCTTCCTGAATTCGCGCTCGCGCTTGGGACTGGCACCGACAGGCATGTCTCCTCCCATCTAGGGCTTGGCCGGCAGCTTGCGCACGCACAGATAGATGGAATACAGCGCCGCCAGCCCCACCAGCACGTACACGCCGCGCGACGCCGTCGTCATGGCGCCCAGGATGCGGGCCACGATGTCGATATCGAACAGGCCCACGAGCGCCCAGTTCAAGCCGCCCACGATCAAGAGGATCATCGAGATCCAGTCGACCACGTTCAGGCGCTTTGCCGTCATTTCCTCGTTTGCCGCACCGTCCGATCCTGCCTGGATATTCGCCATATCAACCTCCTGTGAGAAGAAAGAACCCGCCGCCGGGTCTGTGCAATTAACAGTGTAGGCACGGCACCGGTATACGCCAGTCAGATAATGCCGACGATGGAGGTAGGACGAGTCTGTAATAAGGTGGGTGATTTTATCTGGCAACAAGCCAGGCGCCAGGCAAGACGGCCAGGCGTTGCGGCAATCGTTGCCGGCTGTTGCTAAACAGGCAGTGACTAATTCCAATATGGAAATATTTATAGATTACTTAGTATTGCACTGCTACACTCATTTCACCCCAGCAACGTCAGGGGCAACAGCGCCGCGCCGTGCCGCCCGCATGGGGTGCGCCCACCATGGGACAACAGCTGAGGGGACATGAATATTTCAAACATACGCATCGGTGTACGCCTGACCACAGGTTTTTTGCTGGCATCGCTGTTGCTGGCGGTCGTCGTCGGCATCAGCACGTGGCAACTGGCCACGGTGAGCGGGGAAATCGATAACAGCGTGAACCAGCGCTATGCGCGCATCGCGCAATTGCAAGCCACGCGCAACAGCACGCAGGAACAGCCTGCCCTGCGCGACATCGACCGGCAGATCGCGGCGCAATCGGCGCAGATGCGCGCGGCGGCCGAGGCGGCCATGGCCCGCGCGCACGATACCAGCGTGCTGATCATCGCGCTGGGCCTGGTCGGCGGCGTGCTGAGCCTGGTCACGGCCTGGTTCATCAGCAGCGGCATCGTGCGGCCCCTGCGGCATGCCGTCAAGGTGGCGCGCAAGGTGGCTGGCGGCGACCTGAGCGGCCATATCCGCGTCGAATCCGGCGACGAGGTGGGCCAGCTGCTGCAGGCGCTGAAAGACATGAATGCCAGCTTGATCCATATCGTGGGCGACGTACGCGGCGGCACGCACGATATCGCGGGCGCCTCGGGCGAAATCGCCGCTGGCAACCTGGACCTGTCGCAGCGCACGCAGGCGCAAGCCAGTTCGCTGGAACAGACGGCCGCCTCGATGGAAGAACTGACGGGCACCGTCAAGCAAAATGCGGACAATGCGCGGCAAGCCAACCAGCTGGCGCAATCGGCCGCCGACGTGGCCGGCAAAGGGGGCAAGGTGGTGGCAGAAGTCATCGATACCATGAGCTCGATCAATGCGTCGTCGAAAAAGATCGTTGACATCATCGGCGTCATCGACGCCATCGCGTTCCAGACGAATATCCTGGCACTGAATGCGGCCGTGGAAGCGGCGCGGGCCGGCGAGCAGGGGCGCGGCTTTGCCGTCGTGGCGTCCGAGGTGCGTACCCTGGCCCAGCGTTCGGCCGGGGCCGCCAAGGAAATCAAGCAATTGATCGGCGACTCCGTCGAGCGGGTCGACGCGGGCGCGCGCCTGGTCGATACGGCGGGCGCCACCATGCGCGACATCGTGGCCAGCGTGCACCGCGTCACGGACATCATGGGCGAGATCAGCCTGGCCAGCGGCGAGCAATTGTCGGGCATCGAGCAAGTCAATGCCGCCATCGTGCAGATGGAACATGTGACACAGCAAAATGCCGCCCTGGTGGAACAGGCGTCGACGGCGGCGGCAAGCATGCAGCAGCGCGCCCGGCAGCTTTCGGGCACGGTGGGCATCTTCACCTTGGGCAATGAGACAGCGCCCCGGCATGCGGCGCCGGCCATCAGCCTTGTGGCGAGGCATGACATAACGCAAGACGAGGCCGCGCCGGCACGGTCGCGCCGTCCTGCCGTTAGAGCGCGCCTGAAAGCCTGAGTTCCCGCTTATCGCTTATTGCTCATTGCTCATGGATAGTGCCTTGCTGCAGCTGCTTGTACATGATGGTGGTGGCGTCCAGCCGGTCGCCGGCCGGCGCCAGCGCGTAGCCGGGGATGCTGCCCGCCACCACGTAGCCGAGCGACAAATACAGCGCTTGCGCATGGTCGCTGCTGCGCGTGTCCAGGGTCAGCAGGCTGCGCGGCAGCTGCCGCGCCTGCTCTTCCAGCGCCCGCATCAGCTGACGGGCGATGCCGTGGCGGCGGAACGCGGGCGCGACCAGCAGCTTGCGCACTTCGGCCCGGTGCGCCTGGTTGGGATTGGTATCCCAGTCCAGCTGCACGGCACCGGCCACCCTGCCTTCCACTTCGGCCACCAGCAGCAGGCGCACGCCGTGCGTCACGGCCGGCAACACATTGTCCGTCCAGAACGCCTGGCTGGCCACCGCGTCGAAGGGCAGGATAAAACCGATGCTGGCGCCGTCGTGCACGCACGCCAGCAGCAAGGCGCCCAGTTCCGGCAGGCGTTCGAGAATATCGGCGGGCGAAAAATGGCGTAGCGATACGGACATGTCAACCTCAGACAAGAAAGAGAAAATAGCGGGCGCCGCTGTCCGGCGGGGTCGTAAACGCGCTGGCGCCGTGCAATTGATAGCGCAGGCAATCGCCGGGCAGCAAAGCGTGGGAGCGGCCGTCGACCGTTACGTTGAGCTTGCCCTCCTGCAGCAGCAGATGGTGTTCCATGCCGGGCCGGGGCGAAGCGGCATAGCTGATCGTCACGCCCGCGCCGAGCTCGCATTCGAGCGCTTCGCCGGCCAGCACGCGCGACGGGGGCGAGACGGAACGGCGGACAAAGCCGGTGTCCGCATCCGTCCACACGGTCTGTTCCGCCCGCCGCAGCAGGGGCGGAAAATCGTCCTCGACCATGCGCAACAGGCGCGACATGGCCAGGCCATACGCGGCGCACAGCTTGCCCAGCACGGCTGTGGTCGGGCTGACTTCGCCATTTTCCAGGCGCGACAGGGTGGCCCGGCTGACCTGGCTGGCGCTGGCCAGCTGGTCCAGCGACCAGCCCCGCTCCACGCGCAACTGTTTTAAACGCGCGGCCAGGCGCTGTTCTGTGTCGTTCTCTGTGAGCGTTGAATTTTCCATATATGGGAATTTATCCCTTATATGGAAAACAGTCAAGCCATACGCGACGCGTGGCGGCACAGCTCCAAAAATCCCGTCAAACGGGGCGAGAGGATCTTCTTCGACTGGCGGATCAGATAAAAGTTGCGCTCCAGGGGCGGCAGCATGGTTTCCAGTTCTACCAGTTGCCCGCTGGCCAGCAGATCGGCCACCACCACCCGCGACAGGCAGGCGATGCCGAGACCGGCCGCCGCGCCATACTTGATGGCTTCCGAGTTGCTGAATTCGCCTGCGGCGCGCAGATAGTGCAGGTACGGCACCAGCGCCTGCTCCACGGCTTCGCGCGTGCCCGAGCCCGCCTCGCGCAACAGCCAGCCCGCCTGGTTCAGCTCCGCAAAGCTGAGCAGGTGGCGCAGTTGCGCCAGCGGATGCGTGGGCGCGGCCACGATCAGCATCTGGTCCGTCAGCCACGGCTCCACCAGCAAGCCCGCTTCGTGGCATGGCCCTTCGATGAGGCCGATATCGACACGGAACTCCGCCACGGCGGCCGCGATGTCGGCCGTGTTGGCGATCGTCACCTGCGGGATGCTGCGCCCGTACTGCTGCGCCGCCTGGGCCAATATCTGCGGCAGCAGATAGATGCCGATGGTCGTGCTGGCGCCGATCTGCAGGCTGACGGGCACGGACGGATCGGCGCCCGCAAACTGGCGCTCGATGCTGGCGGCCCCGTCGCGCATCTGCCGCGCCTGCGGCAACAGCAGGCGGCCATTGTCGTTGAGCAGCAATCGCTTGCCCACGCGGTCGAACAGTTGCGCACCGAGCAAGGTTTCCAGCTCGTTCAGGGCTGCGCTGGTGGCCGATTGCGACAGCGCAATCAGCTCGCCGGCCGCGCTGGTGCTGCCCGTGTCTGCCACGGCCAGGAAAATCTGCAGTTGCCGCAATGTCAAAGCCATGCCGTTCCTCCACTCAATTTACCTATTTTTCAGGTTAAACATACAAAAACAATCCGTTTTACCATTTAATCAGCGAACTGTACAGTCATGCCATACGAACCAAGAACCATGGAGTACGGCATGTCTTCCCTCTCAAGCACCAATACAACCAGTTTCAGCGACCGCTACGGCCGCCTCCTGCCCGGCCTGCTGCTCAGCGGCGTGATCGCCTGGGGCGCCATCGCGCTGGGCAAGCTGGAATGGATGCAAAGCCACGGCATGAGCGCCCTGACCCTGGCCATCATGCTGGGCATTGTGCTGGGCAACAGCGTGTATGGCGGCCTGGCGCCCACCTGCGGCGCGGGCGTGGCTTTTTCAAAGCAGACATTATTGCGTCTTGGCATCATCCTGTATGGCTTCCGCTTGACGTTCCAGGATATCGGGCAAGTGGGCCTGGCCGGCATCGCCATCGACGCGCTGGTGCTGGCGTCCACGTTTGGCCTGGCCATGTTCCTCGGCACCAGGGTGTTCAAGCTGGAACGCAACAGCGCCATTCTGATCGGCGCGGGCAGCTCGATCTGCGGCGCGGCGGCCGTGATGGCGACCGAGCCCGTCGTCAAGGGGCGCAGCGAGGATGTCACCGTGGCCGTCTCCACCGTCGTGGTGTTCGGCACCATCGCCATCTTTTTGTACCCCGTGCTGTACCAGCTGAATCAAGGCTGGCAAGTGCTGGGCGCCACGCCCACGGCCTTCGGCGTGTACATCGGTTCGACCGTGCATGAGGTGGCGCAAGTGGTGGCGGCCGGCAAGTCGATCGGGCAAGAGGCGGCGAATGCGGCCGTGATCGCCAAGATGGTGCGCGTGATGATGCTGGCGCCGTTCCTCGTCATCCTGTCGGCGGTGCTGGCGCGCGGCAAGGCCAAAGATGGCAGCCACGACAAGGCGGCCAAGCTGGCCATCCCCTGGTTCGCCTTCATCTTCATCGGCGTGGTGGCCTTCAATTCGCTGGGCCTGTTGCCAGCCAGCATGGTCGCCACCATCACCGACATCGACACGGCCCTGCTGGCCATGGCCATGGCGGCCCTGGGCTTGACGACGCATATGTCGGCCATCCGCCGCGCCGGCATCAAGCCCCTGTTGCTGGCCGGCCTGCTGTTCTGCTGGCTGATCGCCGGCGGCGCCGCCATCAACCATGTGGTGACGGGCCTGTTTGCCTGAGAGTTAATCTGATACTTGCCGGGGCCGCCGGCGCGGGAGCCGAAAACTTCGTACAATAGACGTGTTTTGACTCCCCAATCCGGCTTCGGCCCCACCCAGGAACACCCATGCACCTCTCGAACTGGCTGCTTTTCTGCAGCGTCGCCCTGCTCGTCACGTTTTCTCCCGGCCCGGCCGTCTTGCTGGCCATCTCGAATGCCATCGCCGTCGGCCCGCGCCGCGCGATGATCAGCAGCATGGGCAATGGTTTTGGCTTGTTCATCATTTCCGGCGTGGCCATGGCCGGCATGGGCGTCGTGCTGGCTACCTCGGCCACGGCCTTCATGCTGCTGAAACTGGCCGGTGCCCTGTATCTGGTGTTCCTGGGCATCAAGCAATGGCGCAGCAAGACCAGCGTCGTGGCCGATGCGCCCGTGGTGCAAGGCGCGGCGAATCCAAATTCCTTCTGGAAACTCTTCCGCCAGGGCTTGACGGTGGCGCTGACCAATCCGAAAGCCATCCTGTTCTTTTCGGCCCTGTTTCCGCAATTCATCACGCCGGGCGAGCCGGTGGCCATCCAGTTCACCGTGCTGACGACCTCGTTTGTCGCCTGCGCCATGCTGGCCCACCTGTTCTACGCCAACCTGGCGCGCCTGCTGAAAACCCAGCTTGCCACGCCGGGACGCGCAAAGCTGTTTAACCGCATCACGGGCGGCGCCTTCGTGCTGCTGGGCCTGAGCCTGCTGCGCCTGCGCAGCAAGGCAGCATAAGGTCACTGCGCCGATAGAAACGCCTCGATGCTGGCCGCCAGGGCCAGCGGCGTTTCATTCATCGGATAGTGTCCCGCATTGCCCAGCACCTCCAGCCGGGCTTGCGGGTACCACGCCAGATACGTGCGGCGCATCAGGTCCGCATCGAAGCGGGGGTCGTGTTCCCCCACCAGCGCCAGCAAGGGCAGTTTCGACGCCATTGCCTGCACTTCGCCGCTGAAATCCGTTTCGCTCCACGCGAGAAAGTAGGCGGCGAACGCGGCCTGATCCGAACTTTCCCACGAATACTGCGCCTTCCAGTCCAGCCAGGTAGCTGACAAGCGCCCGCCCGTGCTGCGGGCGATGATGGCGCGCCGCGCATCGATGTTCGCGCTGGCATCGAGAAACAGTTGCCGGGCCGCCCCATCGAACGCCACGCCGCAGCTGGGCACGGGCGCCACAGCCACCAGCTTGCGCAAACGCAAGGGTGCCAGCAAGGCCAGCCGTTCCAGCGCCATGCCGCCCATAGAGTGACCGACCACGCTGAAGGTGGCAAAGCCCAGCGCATCGGCCAAGGCCAGCGCGTCGCGGGCGACCTCTTCCATCGAATACTCGCCCGCCGCGCCGCGCATGCCGCCATAGCCGCGGTTGTCCATGAAGACATAGCTGAAGGCGCCGCCATCGAGGGCCGCTTCCATCGGCGCAAACGCGTGCGCGTCGCCGAACCAGCCGTGCAGGACGATGACGGCGTGCGGGCCATGGCCCACGCGATGATAGCTGTTGTGCATGTTCACTCCTGAGAAAGAGTGTAATGGTAAGCGGCCAGCGAACGGCCCGCCTTCGATGCCAGGTCAAATACTGTAGAGTACGGGCCATGGATGATTTTTATACGGAAGTGCCGCGAGAATTGATCGCCACCGCGCGCGACTATGCCCCCGGCGAGATATTTCCCAACCACAGCCATGCGCGCGGGCAATTCGCCTATGCGGCGCGCGGCGTCATCAGCGTGCACACGCCGCAAGGCAACTGGCTGGTGCCGCCGCAACGGGCTTGCTGGGTGCCGGCCGGACTCGTCCACGGCATGCGCATGCATGGCGCCGTGAGCATGCACAACGTGTTTATCGACGCACCGGCCATCGCCGGGATGGGCTTGCCATCCCACTGCCAGGTGCTGGACGCCTCGCCGCTGCTGCGCCAGCTGCTGGCCGAAGCCGTGACCGTGGAAGCCTTGTATGTGCAAGCGTCGCGCGCCGGGCGGTTGATGGCCTTGCTGCTTGACGAGATCGCCGCTGCCAGTCCCCTGCCCCTGAGCGCACCCCTGCCGCAGGATGCCAGGCTGGCGCGGCTGTGCATGGAATTGCTGCGGCAACCGAGCCTGGACAGCGGCCTGGACGCGATGGCGGCGCAGGCGGGCATGAGCCGGCGCACGTTCACGCGGCAATTCCGCGCCCAGACGGGGCTGGCCTTTGCCCAATGGCGCCAGCAAGCGTGCCTGCTGGCCGCCATCACGCGGCTGGCCGAAGGACAAGCCGTCACCCGCGTGGCGCTCGACCTCGGTTATGCCAGCCCCAGCGCTTTTACGGCCGCCTTCCGCCGGGTGCTGGGCCGGGCGCCCAGCGACTATTTAGCCTAGGCAATGATGGCGGCGATGCGCTGCGCCAGCGCCTGCGCCAGTTTCTGCACGTGGTAGCCATCGACAAAGCCATGGTGGGCCTGCGCGGAAAACGGTACCCGCATGCGGCCATCCTGCTGCGCGGGGCCGAATTTGCCCCAGGTAAAGGTCGGGATGTCGGCGTCGCGGTGGCGGCAGATCGGGTGCTCGATGGCCGCCAGCTCCAGCCATGGCAGGCAGGTGATGAAGATATTGTTGCGCTGCTCGCGCTCGGTCTCTCCCTCGCCCGTATTGATCAGCGCGCAGCTCGCCTCGGCGATGCGTTTCGCTTCCAGGCTGCGTTCGATGAAGAGATCGAGCCGGTCCGTCATGGTAAAACGCGTGTAGTTGAGGTTCTCGTCGCCGTTGATGACGGTGTAGGACGCGGGAAAATCGTCGATACGGATCACTTCGCCCTTGCAGATGCGGTACATGAAATTATCGATTTCCTTGACCGTATTGAGCAGGCAAAACAGGAAAAAGTGAAATACGGGAATGTTCCGTTCCTTGCACCAGGGCCGGAAATCCGGCACGTCGAGCTGGAAATTGATGTTGACGAGGGGATTGTCGAACGCCCGGAACAAGTCATAGCGGTCGCGCCGCTTTTCAAAATTTTTCATGCGGCGAGTGTAGACGATGGAAGTGCTGGCGGGCAAGTCACGCCATAGGCGCATGAAACGTTTTTTTGATATTCGTCATTCGACAGTAAATGTGTTCAGATTTTTATCTGAAGTTCACTGCCGACCGGGATAGCCCGGTCGGCAGCCTCCCTGTACCGGGAGGCATATTTTCGCCGGGATTTTACCCGGCCTGATTAATCTCGTCGTCCAGCATATTGGCGAACAGGTCGAAACTCAGGATACCCGTGCCGATGCATGAAAATACTGTCGTACCCGCCGCATCCTTGATCGTCAGTTTCTCGGTCCAGTCATTCTGATGCATGCACTGCAGGCTGGCGCCAGGCCAGGTGACGCCGTCCACATGCAAACCCTGCGCCGACAAGGCCAGTTCCTGTGTCTTGACATTCAGGAAATTACCGAACAAGCGCTTCTTGTACACGTCGCCACTGCTGATGTAGCGGAAACTCACGCGCTCGCCGTCTGCAAGCTTCTGCTGTAATACAGGCAGACGGTATTCCAGATAACGGGAACGAAACGCGTCCATGAACTCGTCAAAGCGTTTGAGTTCTCCGGTAGCCCATATCCAGGGCTGGTCGGCGCCCGTGCGGTAGGCAAGGTTATTGATCATGCCGGTCATGGCGGTGGAGCCGCCGGCAAACAGATACAAGTCCTCGATATCGGCAAAGGCAGCGTAGCTGCGAATGCCGTTCAATTCATGCACCACACCATCTTCATGCAATTCAAAGCGGCTTTTCCGCCGCTTGAGCATCACCGCGCGCATGACCAGCACCAGCAGTGCGAGCAGCAATAGAAAAGCCGCCGTGCCATAAAGAATAGTCAAATTACTGTGCGTGCCCAGCCTGGCGCCATTACGCAAGGTCATGGCCTGCGTATCAGTCAGTGTCTTCTGGGGCAAGGTTGTGCTCAGGTACAGCACGAAACCGGCCACTGCCGCCAGGATCGCCGCAAATACCGCAAAGAGCATCGGTACTGTCTTGCCATGAAAATATACAGCGAGTGCTTTATTGGTTTGCGGGATACTAAAATTGCCCATGTAATCTTCCTGTTAAATGATAGAGAGTTTTAAAAACCCGGATGCCGATATATATTCGGGCCGGATTGTCTCCTATCTATTGCAGGAATGGCCACACGCACGCACATTCAATACTGATGCACTCCAATAATGACCCTGATTATTGGCCGGCCACCGTGATGATCTGGCATTTCAGAATGTCCCGGGCCACCTCGGCCACGCCTTCTTCCAGCTCGCCAGCCGTTGGCGCCAGGGCGAAACGCTGCAATTCCCCGTCCACGGCGGCAGCGAGCCCGGGGGAATGGCGCACGATGCCTAGCAGAACAACATATTTCCACTGTTCATCGTCACTGGCCAGCACCGTCTTCAGATACGGAGCCAGGCGTGGGCCGATGCTGGCCAGAAAAGGCAGGAGGATGACGGCCACGGGCCAGTTCGCATCCTGCACCCACTCGAGGATCTGCGGCATGGCGGGACGGATTTCTTCCCAGCGCAAGGCGGTCAGGGCTTGCGCATTGCCCGTATCGTGTTTGTCGCGCGGCAATGGCAGACTCATGCGAGGCATCCTGTCATGCGGCGCCGCCATGCGCCAGGCCCCGCTGCACCTTCCACGCCAGCGGCAAGGTCAGCAGCAATACGGCCGCCAGCGCCAGCAAGGCCGTGGGCACGCTGGTATGGTCGCCCAGCGCGCCGAACAGCACGGGCGACAGCGCGCCGCCGCCGATGCTGCCCGTGTAGAACAGGGCAAACGCGTGCTCGCGCTTGCCCGGCTCGGCCAGTTCCGGCACCACGCCGTACAGCACGGACGAGGTGCCGTTCAGCGCCAGCCCCAGCAGGGGCAGCATGGCCATGATGCCGGCCAGCGGCAGCCACAGGGCCGCGACGATCAGCAGCGAGGTCATCGATTCCGTCAGCCACACGGTCTTCATCATGCCGATGCGCGCGCCCAGGTAGCCGCACAGCAGCTTGCCGAAGGCGCCGCCCACGAACAGCAGCGACAAGGCCACGCCGATGCCGGCCGTGCCCGCCCCCTTGCTTTTCAGCAAGAATGGCAAGAAGGTCAGAAAACCCATGCGCACGGCGCTGTCCAGGGTGCCCGTCGCCAGCAGCGCGCGAAAGCTTGCTTTGGAGCCGCTGCCAGTGACGGGTTTGACCGCTTTCTTCTGGCTGGCCTGGATCTCTTCCGGCTTCGGCAGCAGCCACCACAGCAAGCCGGCCGCCGCCAGGCCCAGCAAGCCCAGCAAGGAAACGCTCGCTTGCCAGCTGCACACGAGCAACAGCAAGCCCACCAGCGCGGGAATCAGGGTCTTGCCGATATCGCCCGCAAAATTGTAGTGCGACAACGCTTCCTTCACGCCGCCGCCCGCCTCGTGCGTGTCGGTGACGATGGACGAGGCCAGCGGATGCTGGGTGCTGGCGCCCAGGCCGCCCAGCAGCAAGGCGATCAGCAGCACGGCCAGGCCGCCCGCCTGCCCCGCGATCAGGTAGGCGATGCCGGCCAGCGCCGTGCCGCCCACCAGCATGCGCTCGCGTCCCCAGCGCCTGGCCAGGCGGCTGGCCAGCAGCTGGAAACCGGCCATCATGCCCGAGTACGAACCGCGCAACAGGCCCACCATGGCATAGCTGATGGCAAACTGCGCCTGCCAGATGGGCAGCAGCACATAGATCACGTCCGTCAAGCCGTCATGCACGGCATGCGCGCTGCAGGCGGCGAACAGCGAGCGGCGGCGGATCGATTTATCGGAGGAAGGTGCTTCGGGGGACAACGCGGCGGTGTGCGGGTCGGTCATGGCTCTGCGGGTTGAAAATCGGAAGAGATAGCCAGTATATAAGAGTAGCGGCAAGAGTAGCGGCTCATCCGTATGGCGCCGCGGCTTATCCCTGCGGATGGATCAGCGCATTGAGCACCATGTCTTCCCACTTGCCGGCGATTTTCAGGTAGGCCCGGGCATAACCTTCCCGCTCGAATCCCAGCGTGCGTAACAGGCGCTCGCTTTTCACGTTGGCCGGCATGTGGTTGGCCATGATGCGATGCAAGCCAAGTTCCTCGAAGGCGTAAGCGATCCCCGCCGCCGCCACTTCGCGCATCAGGCCCCGTCCTTCGCAAGCCTTGGCGACAGAGTAACCGAGATTGCAGGCCTGCAGCGGCCCCCTGACGATATTCGTGAAGTTGCATCCGGCGACCATCGTGTCCGAGTCGCGGCCGATGGCGATGAAATTGACGGCGTTGCCATCCAAAAATGCGCGACAGGCGCTCGCGGCACGCGCAGCGCAGGCCTCCACGGTGTAGAACTGGCTGTCGCGTTCGGGTTCCCACGGCGCGAGGTGATGCCTGTTTTCCTGCTGGTAGGCAAGCAGAAGGTGCGCATTGCCGGGGTGCAGCACGGTCAGGATGGTCCGTGGCGTTTCAATGAGGGGGAATGGCTGCATGGGTATCCAGAGTCGGGCGTCGTCACGGCACTCTGCGGTATCCGGCATGCCGCGTCAATACGCCGCATGGGACATGCGCGGCAAACCTGCCCTTGCGCCCCATCAAGGCGACGCAAAGGCACTTGCCTGACTTGCCTGCCTTACTTGGCCATCGCATCCTTGGCCATGCCATCCTTTTTCATTTCATCCTTCTTCATGCCGTCTTTCCCCATGGCATCTTTTGCCATGCCATCCTTGGCCATGTGATCCTTCTTCATGTGTTTCTTGGCCATCGGCTTGTGCATGCCGTCCTTGTCCATCGCATCCTTGTGCATGGCATCGGCCGAGGCGTCCTTGGCCATGGCATCTTTCTTCATGGCATCCTGGGCAAACGCGGCGCCCGACATGAGGATGGCGGAAGCGATGATGGCGGCGAAGGTGGTAATGGTGGTTTTCATGATATGTCCTTGTCTCTGGGTTAAATGGGCAAGTGCCCGGTGTGAAAGCGACTGCGGTACTACAGGGTGCTGCTTGCTGCTGAACATAAGGAAGGCCGGGAGGTGGTCAGGGCCAGGCGCATTGCCGCAGGCAGTACGACTAGTACGACAAGGCAATGCAACGCCGCCCTGGCCGGTTCCCCGGCCTTCCTAGGAACCGCCGAACCAGTTGTAGCCCTGATTCTCCCAATACCCTCCCGGGTAGGTATTCGTGACGAAAATGGCCTGGATGTGCTTGGGGTTCTTGTAGCCCAGCTTGGTCGGCATGCGCAATTTCATCGGGTAGCCGTATTTCGGCGGCAATTCCTGGCCGTCGTAGGTCAAGGCCATGATGGTTTGCGGATGCAGGGCCGTGGCCATGTCGATGCTCGTGAAATAATCGTCGGCGCACTTGAAGCCGATGTATCTGGCTGTCGTGTCGGCGCCTACCCGCTTCAGGAAATGGGAAAACGGCACGCCGCTCCACTTGCCGATGGCGCTCCAGCCTTCCACGCAGATATGGCGCGTCACCTGCGTTTCCTGCGGCAGGGCGCGCAGCTGCGGCAGGGTCCACGGCTTCTTGTCGGCGATCAAGCCACTCAATTCCAGGCGCCAGGCGTCGCCGTCGACCTCTTCCACCTCATCCTCGCCGTAATACGCGTTGAAGGGAAACGGCCGCGTGATCATGGAATCGGGATACGTGGGTGCCAGTTTGTTCGGGTCGAACAGCCAGCCCTGCACCCGGTCGTTCATGCGCGACACGGCCATCAAGGCCGTCTCGATGCCGGACGGGTCGCTGGCGTTGCAGCCCGTCAACAGCGACAGGCCGCCCAGGGTCAGGCTGCGCTGCAAAAACAGGCGGCGCGACGGCTGTTTGATCTGGCGCAAGGCGTCGGCCAGCATGACCTGGCCCTGCGCTTGCACGAGGATGGTTTTTTTCATGCTCATCTCCTTAGCGGCCGCGCAGCATGGCGACCAGGGTGCGCGGCACCAGCGCCACCATCAGCAGGTGCACGCCCACAAAGCCCGTCAGCAGCGCCATGGCGATGAAGTGGACCCTGCGCGCACTCTCGTAGCCGCCCAGCAGTTCGCGCAAGATGGGAAACTGCACGGATTTCCACAGCACCAGGCCGGACAGCACCAGCACGATGCAGTCGAGCATGACGAACAGGTAAGCGGCGCGCTGCACCATGTTGTAGCGGCGCGGGTCCGCATGGGCCAGCTTGCCCTTCAGCGCGGCGACGAAATCGGCCAGCAGCAGGCGTGGCGAGAGGGGAAAGAACTGGCGCCGCAGCCGTCCCGAGACGATATTGATGACCAGATACAGCAGGCCATTGGCCACCAGCAGCCACATGGCGGCGAAATGCCATTGCAGGGCGCCGCCCAGCCAGCCGCCCAGGGTCAGCGCGCGCGGCAGTTCGAAGGGGAAGAATGGTGCCGCGTTGTAGATGCGCCAGCCGCTGGTGGCCAGCACCACCACGGCCACGGCATTGAGCCAGTGCGTCAGGCGCAGCCAGGCGGGGTGGATCACGCTCGCTTGTCCGTTCATCACATCACCCCCTTCGCGCAGGATGCCGTGCTGACGGCTTGCAGGATGGCGCTGCTGTCGGCCCGCTGCACGAAGGCGACCACTTGCAGCTTCTCGGGGCGCCAGCTGGCGGGCAGGCTGACTTCGCGGCGCAGCAGCGCGCGGCCTTGCGCCAGCGCAACCGGCCCCAGCCACAGGCGCACGGCCGCGTCGTGATGCAGTGTGGCGCCCCGGTTTTCGCCGCGCAGCACGGTCGAGACGATGCCGCTTTCGCTGATGGCGACGTACAGCTGGCCGCCCGTCCGCGCATCCGGCGCGCTGGCATCGGCCTCCAGCAGCAGCTTGCCACCCGGCGCCGGCGCGGCGGACAGGCGGATAGCGACGGGTGCGGCGGTCGCGTTGATGCGGCGGATGGCGGCCGGCAGTTGCGTATCCCAGCCGCGCAATTCCGTGCCGCCCACGAAGAACTGCGGCGTATAGGCCACGTGGCGCGGCTGGTGGCGCAGCAGCTCGGCCTGGCGCGCATCGAATTGCGCCTGCGCCAGCGGGTCCGTCCAGCCGATCTGGTCCCAGTACGTGACGTGCAGGGCCAGCGGCACGATCAGGCTGGCCGCCCCCGCTTCCTTGCGCAGGGCGTTCAGGCGCTGGTCGGCGGGCGGGCAGCTGGAGCAGCCTTCGCTGCTGTACAGTTCCACCAGCGCCGCCGTCTGCGGACCGCTTTTGACTTCGCAGCGCTGGCCGGACGCCATCTGCGCGGCGGCCGGCGCCGCCACGGCCAGGAGCCAGGCGGGAAGGAAACAGGCGGCAAGACGGGACTTGATAATCATGATGACTAACCGTTATAGTAAATGAAAGGCGGTGAATGCAAAGCGTGCTTGCCTGTCAATTCGCCGCACCCTGCGGATTGGTTACAGCCCCCTCAAATAATTTAAGATTTATTTTTTTCAACGCCTGTCACCAAAGGCCTGCATGCAACGAATACCAGTAAGCGAGCAGTTGCACGGCACGGAATTGCGGCTGCATGGCTTGATGCTGCGCGGCCTCGATGGCGATGCGGCGGCGTATCGAAGTTTCTTGCAGGCAAGCAGCGCCCATTTGCGCGCGTTTTTCCGGCGCCGCCTGCAGCGCTGGCCGGACGAGGTGGAAGACCTGGTGCAGGAATGTTTATTAGCCATCCACAACCAGCGCTTGACGTATGACACGGGCGTGCCGTTGACGTCGTGGATCCATGCGATCGCCCGCTACAAGATGATCGACTGGCTGCGCCGGCACGGGCGGCGCGAGGCGCAGCACTTGCCGTATGACGAAGAAGATAGCGCGCAGGAACTGTTTTCCAGCGCCGATGCCGAGGCGGCCGAGGCCAGCCGCGACCTGGGCAAACTGCTGGCCACCCTGCCGGCGCAGCAGCGCGACGCCATCGTGCATACCAAGCTCGACGGCTGGTCCGTGCGCGACACGGCGGCGGCCATGGACATTTCGGAAGCCAGCGTCAAGGTGGCCGTGCACCGCGGCTTGAAAACACTGGCGGCCCATTTAAGGATAGAAGGAAACGCACCATGAAAACCGATGACTTGATCGCCATGCTGGCCAGCGGCCCCGACGTGGCCGCCGCGGCGCCGCCCGGCACGCAC
Organism: Janthinobacterium sp. GW822-FHT07A03; assembly: GCF_058798815.1. Lineage (NCBI taxonomy): Bacteria > Pseudomonadati > Pseudomonadota > Betaproteobacteria > Burkholderiales > Oxalobacteraceae > Janthinobacterium > Janthinobacterium sp. GW822-FHT07A03. The sequence continues at coordinate 287,531 of NZ_JBXAKW010000006.1, forward strand.
TGGCGCGCCGCAGGCACCTTGGGCGCCGGCCTGCTGGCCAGCGTGGCCCTGATGGCCATGCTGCTGGGCGTGCGGCCCAACCTGGAACAGCTGGCACTGCTGCCCGACTTCTGGATCAAGGTGGGCTTTGTCGTGTGCCTATGCCTGGCGGCCTGGCACGTCAGCCGCCGCCTGTGCGTGCCGGGCGCCAACACAAGCGCCCTGCCCCTGCTGCTCGCCATGCCCCTGCTGCTGATGTGGGCGCTGGGCGCCGTCATCGTGCAGGAAGCGCCGCCCGAACAGCGCGCCGAGCTGTTCTGGGGCGCCACCTGGCGCAGCTGCCCCCTGCTGATCGCCATGCTGTCGCTGCCCATCCTGGCCGCCGTGCTGCGCCTGATGCGCCAGCTGGCGCCCACGCGCCTGCGGCTGGCGGGCGCCGCCGCCGGGTTTGCCGCCGGCGGCATGGCCGCGCTCGTGTATTGCCTGCATTGCCCGGAGCTGGCGGCCAGCTTCGTCGGTTTCTGGTACGTGCTGGGCATGCTGGTGCCGACCGCCATCGGCGCCGCCCTCGGTCCCAAAGTGCTGGCCTGGTAAGGGCCCGGCAAGGTCAGTTGCAGACTTTGACAAAGAGTTGAATCCGTTTTTTGTAGCCGTTCGTATAAGTCAGGCAGCCTGCAGTTTCTTGGACTTGTCTGTCAACGCTAACGAAAATCGGGAGAATCGAAATGTCATTGTCACACTCGAAAACCGCACTGGGCGCCGCACTCCTGGGCAACCTTCTCGCCGTTTCCTTCACTTTGGCCATCGCGCCAGCCGCCTACGCTTCCAGCCACCGCGAAGCGCCGTTCATCACGCAAAACCCAAAAGTCGACGCCACCGACTTCTATATGTTCCGCAGCTATGAAGCGGGCCGCGGCGCCTACACCACCCTGGTGGCCGACTATATTCCCCTGCAGGACGCCTACGGCGGCCCGAATTACTTCGCGATGGACCCGAACGCCCTGTACGAAATCCACATCGACAACAACGGCGACGGCAAGGAAGACCTCACCTTCCAGTTCCGCTTCAACAACACCATCAAGGACGGCCAGTTCACCGTGGGCGGCAAGAAAGTGTCGATTCCGCTCGTCATCAACGGCGGCGCCATCGATTCCGTCAACCCGGCCGGCCTGAACGTGCGCGAAACCTACAGCGTGACGGTGGTGCGGGGCGACCGCCGCACGGGCACGCGCAGCAGCGTGACCAATGCCACGGGCGGCGGCACGACCTTCGACAAGCCCGTCGACTACATCGGCACCAAGTCCATCCCCAACTATGCCGCCTATGCCGCGCAGCACGTCTACACGGTGAACATCCCCGGCTGCGCCACGCCGACGCGCATGTTCGTCGGCCAGCGCAAGGACCCGTTCGTGGTGAACCTGGGCGAAACGTTCGACTTGATTAACATCAAGGCGCCCGCCACGGAATTCGCCGCGAATGCGGAGTCGGCTGCCAGGGATGACCTGGCACGCAAGAACGTCACAGCCATCGAGATGGAAGTGCCGACCGCCTGCCTGACGGCGGGCAGCGACCCCGTCATCGGCGGCTGGACCACGGCCAGCCTGCGCCAGGGTCGTTTGCTGAACCCGGCGCCGGGCAGCACCGCGGCGTCGAAGGAAGGCGGCGCGTGGGTGCAGGTGTCGCGCCTGGGCATGCCGCTGGTCAATGAACTGGTCATCGGCCTGAAGGACAAGGACCGTTTCAACGCCAGCAAACCATCCGGCGACGCACAGTTTGCCGACTACGTCACCAACCCGACGGCGCCGGCGCTGGTGGAGGTACTGTTCGGCTCGGCAGGCGCCAAGGCGCCCACCAACTTCCCCCGCAACGACCTGGTGGCCACCTTCCTGACGGGCATCAAGGGCGTCAACCAGCCCGTCACCGTGACGGCATCGGAAATGCTGCGCCTGAATACCTCGATCGCGCCCACCAACGTCGGTGCGCAAAACCGCCTCGGCGTGATCGGCGGCGATAACGCGGGCTTCCCGAACGGCCGGCGTCCCGGCGACGACGTGGTCGACGTGGTGCTGCGCGTGGCCATGGGCAAGCTGTGCACCTTGAACATCGGCTGCGCCCCGGCCGACGCTCCGGCCGGCGCCCTGCACTTCACGGACGGCGCTTTCCTCGATGAAACCTTCTTCACAGCGGGTTTCCCCTACCTGAAAACGCCCGTGGCCGGTTCGCCGCAGCTGTAACAAGGAGAACGCGATGAAAAAGCTCTATGTAAGCGGCGCCCTGGCGCTCACAGCCTTGCTGGCCGGCTGCGGTGGCGGCGGCAGCAGCCATGGCGGCGATAACGGCAACGGCGGCACCACGCCGCCGCCCGTGGTCTTGCTCGATGCGTTTTATGTGGCCGTCAGCAACGTCATCCTGACCACCAGCGATGACAAGGATAGCGTCGCCATCGACGCCATCATGGCGACGTCGCCGGAAGACACGGAACCGGTGCCGCTGTAAGGCCCTTGCGGGCGCCGGGGAGTCCGCTCTCCGGCGCCCGCATCAATGACTGTTGATGGCATCCATGATGAAAACACCGATTTCCCTGCTGTGCGCCTGCCTGCCCCTGCTGGCCCAGGCCGCGCCCTACACGCCGAAAGATGGCGGCGCCGTCATCGAACAGCTGCCGCGCCGCGCCGACGCCACGCAGAGCGAGCTGCGCGGCCTGCGCCAGCAATTGAATGCCACGCCGCAAGACATGACCCTGGCGGCAAGCCTGGCGCAGCGCTACATCGCCCTGGCGCGCAGCGAAACGGACCCGCGCTACCTCGGTTACGCGCAAGCGGCCTTGGCGCCCTGGTGGCGGCAGGCGGCGCCGCCCCTGCCCGTGCGCCTGCTGCGCGCCACCATCTTGCAAAGCACCCACAAGTTCGGCCTCGCCCTGCAAGACCTCGACGCCGTCATCGCGCAGCAGCCGCAAAACGGCCAGGCCTGGCTGACGCGCGCCACCGTCCTCACCGTGCAGGGCGATTACGCGCAGGCGACGGCCAGCTGCGCGCGCCTGTCGGCACTTTCCACGCAGCTGGTCACCGTCACCTGCCTTGCCAATATCGCCAGCGTCACGGGCCGCGCCGCCGCCAGCGAGCGCCTGCTGGACCTGACCCTGCAAAGGAGCGCCGGCGCGGCGCCCGAGCTGGAAAACTGGGCCGCCACCCTGCTGGCGGAAATGGCCACGCGGCGCGGAGATTCAGCGCTGGCCGAGGCGCGCTACAAGACCGCGCTGGCGCGGCAGCCGCGCGACAGCTATCTGCTGGGCGCCTACGCGGATTTCCTGCTCGACCGGCAACGCCCGCAGGACGTCGTCAAGTTACTCAAGGACCAGCAGCGTATCGACGCCCTGCTGCTGCGTTACGCGCTGGCGCTGCAGGCGTTGCCCGGCCGGCAGACGGCATTCCTGGCGGCCAAGACCGAACTGGCGGCTCGCTTCACCGCCGCCATGCAGCGGGGCGACACCGTGCACCAGCGCGAGCAAGCCCGTTTTGCCCTGTTCTTGCAGCAGGACGTGCCTGCCGCCCTGCGGCTGGCGCAGCAGAACTGGGCCATCCAGAAGGAAGTGCCCGACATGCGCATCCTGCTCGAAGCGGCCCTGGCCGCGCGCGACTACGGCGCCGCGCAACCGGTGCTGGCCTGGATCGCCGCCAGCGGCGTGGAAGACTTGGCCCTGCAGCGGCTGGCCAGGCAGCTGGGGCCGCAGGATGGGCAAAAAGTCAGTGTTACCAGGAAAGCGGGGGTACTGTGATGTGTACTGTAAAGCGCTGCCTGTTCATCCTGCTCCTGTGCGCATGGCTAAGTCCCGCGCAAGCCCACAAGCCCAGCGACAGCTATCTGAGCCTGGCCGTGCACGGCCAGCAGGTCGAGGGGCAATGGGATATCGCCCTGCGCGACCTCGATTTCGCCATCGGCCTCGATGGCAATGGCGATGGCGCCCTGACCTGGGATGAAATCCGCGCGCGCCACGCGGCGATTGCCGCCTACGCGCTGCAGCGCCTGCAGCTGGCCAGCGACCGGGGCGCCTGCCCCCTGCAAGCCATCGAGCAGCTGGTCGACAACCACACGGACGGCGCCTACAACGTGCTGCGCTTTCGCGCCGACTGCCCCGGCGCTGCGCCAGCCAGTCTCACCATCGGCTACACCCTGTTCGCCGACCTCGATCCGCAGCACAAGGGCTTGCTCAAGATCGATAGCGGCGGCGCCACGCAAACGGCCATCTTCGACCCGGACAGCCCGCGCCAGACCATCTCCCTGGCCGCGCCAGACCGCCTGGCGCAGTTCGGCGCCTACGTCAAGCACGGCATCTGGCATATCTGGATCGGCTACGACCATATTTTGTTCTTGCTGTCGCTGCTGCTGCCGGCCGTGCTGCTGCCTGGCTTGCGCGAACAGCAGCAGGGGCTGAAGGCGGCCTTCTATGACGTGCTGAAAGTCGTCACGGCCTTCACGCTGGCCCATTCCATCACATTGACCCTGGCCAGCCTGTCGCTCGTATCGCTGCCTTCGCGCTGGGTGGAGTCGGCCATCGCCGCTTCCGTGATCCTGGCCGCGCTGAACAACCTGCTGCCCCTGTTCCGCGGCAAGCGCCCCGTGGCCGCCTTCGCGTTTGGCCTGATCCACGGTTTCGGCTTTGCCAGCGTGCTGCGCGACCTGGGCTTGCCGCAGGGCTCCCTGCTGGCCAGCCTGCTGGGCTTCAACGTGGGCGTGGAGATCGGCCAGCTGGCCATCGTCGCCGCGTTTCTGCCCCTCGCCTGGCTGCTGCGCAAGACCTGGCTGTACCGGCAAGTGCTGACCGTCGGTTCGCTGGCCATCGCCCTGGTGGCGTGCGTGTGGCTGGTGGAGCGGGTGGCCGATATCAAGCTGATCAGCGCGTGATCGCATCCGATTCATTAGCACGGCTTATAAGATCATGCCGATTACAATGGCTTATCAACGGGTGGATGGTGCCTTAGAGTAGCTCCTGTCAATAACCGAAGGAGCTTTGCCATGGACCGCGTCACCCTGAACAACGGCATCAGCATGCCCGTCGCCGGCTACGGCGTCTTCCAGATTCCCGACCCGGCCGAATGCGAACGCAGCGTGATCGACGCCATCGGCGCCGGCTACCGCCTGATCGACACGGCGGCATCCTATTTGAACGAAGCGGCCGTCGGCCTGGGCATCAAGCATGGCGGCGTGGCGCGCGAAGAGCTGTTCGTCACCAGCAAGCTGTGGGTGCAGGACACGGGCTACGAGCGCACGCGCGACGCCATCGAGCAGTCGCTGCGGCGCTTGCGGCTCGACTATCTGGACCTGTTCCTGATCCACCAGCCGTTTGGCGACGTGCACGGCTCCTGGCGCGCCATGCAGGATGCGTATCGCAGCGGCAAGCTGCGCGCCATCGGCGTGAGCAATTTCCAGCCCGACCGGCTGATGGACATCATCGCCTTCAACGACATCGCGCCCGCCGTCAACCAGATCGAAGTCAACCCCTTCCACCAGCAGGCGGACAGCGTGGCCTTCATGCTCGAGCACGGCGTGCAGCCGCAAGCGTGGGCGCCGTTTGCCGAGGGCCGCAAGCAGTTGTTCACGAACGAGTTGCTGCTGGGCATCGCCGGCAAACACGGCAAGTCCGTGGGCCAAATCGTCCTGCGCTGGCTCACGCAGCGGGGCGTGGCCGTACTGGCCAAGACCGTGCGCCGCGAGCGCATGGCGGAAAACCTGGCCATCTTTGACTTCGACCTCGACGAGGGCGACATGGCCGCCATCGCCACCCTGGAAACGGGCAGCAGCAGCTTCTTTTCGCACCGCGACCCGGCCATCGTCCAATGGATGGCCGAACGCAAGCTCGCTATCTGAAAGGTTTGAACCATGACAAACGAACACGATACCTCCACGGGCCGCCGCGGTTTCCTGCTGGCGGCGGGCAGCCTGGCAGCCACGCCATTGATCAGTTTGGCGCAGGACCAGGCGGTCGCACCGGCTCCAGCAACGCTGCCGGGCCGCCGCAAGCTGGGCACCCTGGCCGTGTCCAGCCTGGGCCTGGGCGTGCAAAACATGAGCCGCAGCTACCAGACGACGATACCCAGCCGTCCCGAAATGCATAGAATTATCCGCACGGCCTACGAACGGGGCGTCACCTTGTTTGACGCGGCCGAGGCCTACGGCCCGCACGAGGTGGAGCGCATCCTCGGTGAAGGCGTGGCGCCATTCCGCAACGACATCGTCATCGCCACCAAGTTCGGCTGGAACATCGACCAGCAGACGGGCGAGCGCCGCCCCGGCACCAACAGCCGCCCCGATCACATCAAGCTGGTCGTCGACGGCATGCTGCAACGCCTGCGCACGGACCGCATCGACTTGCTGTACCAGCACCGCGTGGACCCGCAAGTGCCCATCGAAGACGTGGCCGGCGCCGTGCAGGACCTCATGCGCGAAGGCAAAGTGCTGCACTGGGGCCTGTCCGAGATGGGCGTCAATACCCTGCGGCGCGCCCATGCGGCCCTGCCCGTTTCCGCTGTGCAAAGCGAATATTCGATGCTGTGGCGCGGGCCGGAAGACGGCGTGCTGGCCCTGTGCGAAGAGCTGGGCATCGGCTTCGTGCCGTGGAGCCCGCTGGGCGTGGGCTTCCTGGCGGGCGCCATCGACGCGAAAACCCGTTTTGCCGAGGGCGACATCCGCCGGGTCGAATCGCGCTTTGCACCGGAAAACCTGCCGCACAACCTGGCGCTGGTGACATTGGCAAAAAACTGGGCGGCGCGCAAGCAGGCGACACCGGCCCGTATCGCCCTGGCCTGGCTGCTGGCCCAGCGGCCATGGATCGTGCCCATTCCCGGCACCACGCAGATGGCGCACCTGGAAGACAACCTGGGCGCGGCTGGCGTGCGTTTTACTTCAGCGGAGGTGGCGGAACTGAACCAGGCCATAGCAAGCATCCGGGTGCAAGGAGTCAGGCTGCCGGACGCCGTTCTGGCCTATTCGGGCGTGGAAGCGCCTTTCAAGGAAGCACGATGAAGACCTGCGGCACAGTGTCAGTCAGCCACACGCCATTGTCGGACACATAAAACACGTGGCCCTGCGCCTGCATGGCGGCCGCATCGACCGTCAGCACGACGGGCTTGCCGTGGCGCGCGCCCACGGCCACGGCCGTTTCGCGGCTGGACGACAAGTGCACGTGGTTGCGCGATCCGGGCAGCAAGCCGGCGGCACGGATCGCCTCGACAAAGCGGCTGGCCGTGCCGTGGTACAGCATGGCGGGCGGCGTGGCGGGCGGCAGATCGATATCGACGGCGGCCAGGGAATGCCCCTGGTTGGCGCGGATGCGCAAGCCGTCATCGCTGATGGCGTAGCGCGTCTTGCTGTCGCGCGCCACCACGTCATCCAATTGTTCGCGGGAAAGGTGGCGCCCATGCCGGGCAGCGTGCGCCAGCAGCTGGCCGATGTCGGCCCAGCCCTGGGCATCGAGCGCGAGGCCGATTTTTTCCGGAGAGTGGCGCAGGATAAGGGAAAGGAATTTACTGGTTTGTACTAAATGATCTGTCATTCAAGCTTTTGGTGATGAGCACGCACAGCCGTGCAGCATGCTTGTAGTGTAGCAGAGGCCGCACAGCCATGGCAGCGACATCACTTGCCACGGTAAAGTGCGCACACTTTACCGTCTCCTTGAAATCCATCAAGCGATATTGAATAACTGAATACACAGCCAGTCGCTGCGCGCAAGATAGCTTGATTCATTCACTTCCATTGATGTATCAAATACATGAACGATGCACAGGATCACGCTGATCTCATGAATCGAGTCGAAGGGAAACTTGCGGCCCTACGCGAATCAACCTTTCCATCCGGTCGCCTTTCTGCGTGCGAAGGGCACGATGGCCTGCCATTGTTACATATGGCCATGGCAGCGGAGCTGCTTTCCTTCATTCAAGAATCAATATCGTTGGCACATCAGCATGAAGACGAATGGGGATTTACGGCGGAAGACTTGCTTCATATCGGCGTCAACCCGCCCCGAGGCTTGCTGATTGATTGCACAAGCTTGCACATCCCCGACACCTTCAGCATGGAAGAGAATATCCTGGCGGATTTTGGCTGGTATTACATCGAATTCGATTTTTCCCGCTCGATCTTCAAGCACATGCACATACGCTTCGATTCATACGCAAAGAGAGTGGAATTTATTCTCAATGCAACTACCATCATGGGATCTGGCGACATCAGCCTGCAGAAATCGTCAGCAACAATATATGCAACTGATTTTTCCGTCAAAAAAATTTTCAGAACCTCGGGAAGTTTTTATCTGATTGAAATAAAAAGATCAGAAATAGCCTTACTGGAAATTCATGGCGCAAGAATACGACGGGCACACATCATCAATTGCAATATATCCGATGGAATACAGATACGCAGAGTAACCATTCTGGAAGATATTTCATTTCGCGAATCCAGAATAAAATTAATTGCCACATTCGACGATTGCAAATTTGAGTTACCGCCAGACTTTCATGATGTTTCGGCACCCAGCGAAACGACTTTTTTACACACTGAGTATGGCTTGGCCAAGGATAAAAAACGGTCTGAAGTTTTTATTACCAATAAACAGATCATGAACGACACCCCCGGCCGCTTCCGGGCTTTGCGTATCGCCATGAAAAAAGCTGGCGCCCAGCACGAAGAAGCAGAATTTTTTGCCCAGGAATTACGCTCACGGCGCCGCGCCGCCCTCTCTTCCGACTCGCATATCAAGATGGATATGGCCGAAATTGCCATATCATGGCTCTATGATCAGATTTCTGCCTTCGGCACGTCCATCTGGCGCGCCCTGCTATCCTTTATCCTATGGAACTTCGCATTCTGGTGTGTATTTTATATTTTCGAAATATTTTTTTGCAATAACAAGCAATGCTTCCTGATTAACAAAAATTTAGAAAGCAAGATTTTTTCGGAACATCCTGCATTGACCATTGCCATGCAGAACGCGCTCAATCCATTGTCCATCTTTGCCAGCAATGCGTTCATCAACGCAAATAGCATCACGCTGCTTGTCTTCTCCTTGCTTCAAAGCATAGGTTCGGTCAGCATTGCCGCCCTTCTTCTGCTCGCGATAAAAGGACGTTTTCAACGTGGCGGTGGCGGTAGCAGCGCTTGAGGATCGCTTCGCCTGCATTCTTGCGCCGGGCAATTAAAACGCATGCGACAAGGTCAAGCGCGCGGAACGCGGTTCCACCGGATGAAAGTGCCGGTCATTCACGCCGTCCGCCCCCTCGCCGGGCAGGCGTGACGCATAGTAATAATCGATATCGCTGGCGCGTTTATTCAACAGGTTGAAGACGTCGAGCGACAGCCGCGTCCTGCGGTTGAGCTGGTAAGCGAGGCGCGCATACGCCAGGGTCGTCGAGGCCGAGCGCACGCTGTTGTCCTCGATCAGGGGACGGGGGCCGAAATAGCGCAGCTGCAAGGCGCCCGACCACGGCCCCCGGTCCGTCACCGTCACGCCGAACGACGCCACCCTGTCGATCGAACCAGGAATAAAATTGCCGGCCGCATCGTTTTGCATGTAGCGCGAGCGCGAGGCGGCCAGGTCCAGGTCGAACAGCAGCCACGGCGCGGCAACATAATGGTTGTTCCACTCGATGCCGTGGCGGCGGCTGGCACGGCTGGGCTGCGTTTCGCCCGCGTCGCCCACGAACAGCAGTTCCGACGCGAGATCGAGCCGCCACAGGGCCAGCGAGCTTTGCAGGCCCGGCAGCCATTCCGTGCGCGCGCCCAGTTCCATGCCCTTGCTCGGCACGAGGGGCGTCACGGGCGCGGAAGGCGTGCCATCGGGCAAGCGCGTCTGCGTCGTGCCCCGCGCATCGTTGCTATGGAAACCCTTGCCGTAGTTCACAAAAAACTCCGTCTTGCTCCACGGCCCCAGGATCAAGGACAGTTTCGGCGACACCACGTGGTCGCTCGCCGCGCCGCTGTTGCCGGCTATGCTGCTGGCCACATTGAAACGGTAGGCGTCGTAGCGTACTCCCGCCACGGAACGCAGCCACGGCAGCCACTGGGTCGTGTTTTCGCCGTACAGGCCGACGCTGGCCTCGCGCACCCGGTCTTCGCGCACCGTGGCTTGCCGCACTCTGTCCACCGTGCTGTACAGGCCCACGGGCGACAGGCGGTCATAACGGGCCTGCATGCCCAGCTTGTTGCGCAGGGAAAGACCGAACAGCTGCGTATTCCAGCTTTCGCTGGTGTTGACACCGGCCACCGTGCGCCGCTCGCTTTGCTGGAACTGGTCGCCGGCGGCCGGATTTGCCAGGAAGTAGGTGAAATCGCTGTTGAGTTCCAGCTGCGAGCGGATCAGATAGGCATCGAACTCGAACAGGCGGTTTTCCGTGCGCCGGCGCATCGCATACGACAGGCTGGCGCGCGACGTGTCGCCCCCGTCGCTGGGCGCCAGCGAGCCGAAACGGCCGATCTGCCCGGACGCCACGGCCCGCAGCGGCACCTGGTCGGTGGCGTTCCAGCTGTTCTTGTAGGCCATGGCCGTCACGCTGAAGCCGTCATCCTGCGTGCCCTGGCTGTAGCGCAGCACGCCGCTGACCTTGCGCACGCGCTCCGGCACGTCCCAGGGGCCATTGTTGCGGTTCACCTCCAGGCCGTACAGCAGGGTGCCTGGTCCTGCATCAAGGGAATCGGCCACGACGGCGCGCACATAGCCGTGCTGGCCCACGGACACGCTGGCCTGGCCTTGCGGCAATTTGTCGGCCAGGCGGATGCGCGCCGCGCCCGCCGAGGCGAAATCGCCTTCGCCGGCGAAATACGGCCCCTTCTTGTAATCGATGCGCTGCACCAGTTCGGGAATGAGGAAATTGAGGTCGGAATAGCCTTGCCCATGCACATGCGTGCGCATGTTGACGGGCATGCCGTCCACATAGGTGGCGAAATCCGTGCCATGGTCTAGGTTAAAGCCGCGCAGGAAATACTGGTTGGCCTTGCCGTCGCCGCTGTGCTGAGTGACGATCAGGCCCGGCACGAATTCCAGCAATTCGCCCGTACGCAAGGCGGGCCGGTTGACGATCAGCTCATTGGTGATGACGCCCTGGCTGGCCGCGTCCGAGGTGCCGACGGCGTTGTCGTAATGGCCCGTCACGCGCACGGTGCGCGACGCATCGGTGGACGATGCGGCCTCCGGCGCAGCCGCCTTGCCGGCGCCGGCCAGCAGCAACAAGGCACAAGCTGCCATCTGTTTGCGTTTTATCAATTGCATCGCGCCTCCCCTTTTTATGATGTCAGTACAGGCTCCTACGGGATATATACGCGGCAGGCCGGCTGCCTGGATTCAGTCTTTTTCAAGGAGCGACCGTGGACCTGAGCGACAGCAGCGGCAAGGCGACAAAAACCGCCACGGCGGCCGTGCGCAAGCGCGACGTGCTGCCCTACATCCTGCTGTTCATTCTGCTGGCGGGCTTGCTGGCCGTGCTGGCGGGCGCCCTGCTGCCGCCCTACTACCACGCCGTGCCGGCCCTGCTGTGGAGCCTGGGGTTTTGCGTCAGCGGCATGCTGCTGGGATTCCTGTTCGGCATACCGCGCACCCTGCCTTCGGGCACCGTCAACATGGCGCCGCCCGACGAGCGGACCAATGGCAAGAGCCGTCCCACGGACGAAGCGCCCCCGGCAGGCGCCGATGCGGCGGCCGGCAACCCCAGCAATACCCTGTTCCTGGGCACGCCGACACCCATGGAAATCAATTCGAATCTGGTGGAAGTGTCGGACTGGCTGACGAAAATCATCGTGGGCGTGGGCTTGATCGAGCTCAAAAGCCTGCCCGGCAGTGCGCGCAGCATGGCCGCCTTCATAGCGCCCAGCCTGGCTACCGATACGGCCACGGCCATGGCTGTGGTGGGCGGCATCATGCTGTTCTTTTCCGTGCACGGCTTTTTAATCGGCTATTTGCTCACGCGCATTTACCTGTCCATCATGATCAAGCGGGCCGACAGCCTCGTCAAGAACGAGTCCGTGCGGCTGGAAAGCGGCAAGGAAATCGAAGTGACGGAACTGAGCCGCTTGCAGCAAAAGTCGCTCGACGACATGCAGGAAGCCGTCACGCAGCTGCTGCTGGCCCATCCGCCCGATGGCGGCGCCGCCGTCACGGCCCTGGCCGGCGTGCCGACGGCGCAAAAGCCGTCCAGCCTCGTTCTGTGGCTGGACGACCATCCGCGCAACAATACCTTGCTGGTGGAACAGCTGGAACGGGAAAACATCAAGGTGGACCAGGCTGTATCGACGCGGCAGGCGCTGGCCATGCTGCAACAGAAGCACTACGCGCTGTTCATCACGGACATGGCCAGGGTGGAAAACGGCCGCCGCGTCAAGGATGCGGGCGTGCGCACGGTGCGCGAAGTACGCCAGACCTTGCCCGAACTGCCCATCGTCGTGTATTGCAGCAAGGATACGGTCGCCAGTTACGGCACGGAAGCGCAGGCGGCCGGCGCCCGTTTCATCACCACTTCGGGCACCAGCCTGCTGGCCAGCGTCAACAAGCTATTGCATGAAGGCCGCGGGGATGGCGGTCAATCCTTCGTATCGTAACGATAACTGCCCACGTGGTGCAGCGAGCTGCGCTGCGGATGCGCCAGTTGATTCGGCGCAAACACGCACACGGCCGTATCGGCCAGCAAGTCCTGGGCGTCCGCGCACGCCTGCGCCAGCCAGCTGCCGGCATACGACACGCCGTCGAGCAGCTCTGCCAGCGGCGCGGGCGAGGCCAGCAGCGCGCTCTCGATGCAGGCTGGCTCATATTGCGTCAGGCCCGTTTCCAGGAAGAATGGCGACGGCACGGCATCGCCATCTTCCGTGTACGCGGGCGCCAGGTAGGCCTGCAACGCTTCCCAGCTGGCAAAGCGGCCGCTGCAGGCGAAGACGTGGACCATGGGCAAGTTGGACGTCAACTTACAGCTTTTCCATCTTTTGCCGCACGGCCGGCGCCGTCGAGGCCGTCGGCGCCAGTTCCAGATAGGTTTTATAGGCCGCTTTCGCCCTGGCCGCATCGCCGGCCTTGGCATACGCGTCGCCCAAGTTCAGGTAGGCGATGGCGCGCGACGGGTCCATCTTGACCGTGTTTTCAAACCAGCGAGCCGCTTCGCGGTATTTTTCCTGCTTGTAGAAGACAAAGCCCAGGTTGTTGGCCGCCAGCGCGAAATCGGGACGCAATTTCAGCGCTTCCGTAAATTGCGCTTCCGCCTGCGCGTACTGTTTCTCCTTGTACAGCTGCAAGCCGCGGTCGTTGGCCCGCTGCGCCAGCTGGCGCGTGGAGGTCGGCACGGCGCCGGGCGTGACGATCTTCTGTTCGCCGCCCTGCAAATCCTTCACCGTCACGCTGGCCGTTTGCGGCTTGGCGTCGAGCTTGCTGTTCAGGGCAATGGCTTCCGTCGACAGCTGGGTCGTGTTCGGGCTGAGGAATTCCGTCTCGCCCGGCAATTCGAAGACGAAATCGCCTCCTTCCGAACCAGGCAGGCTGCCGAACGCGGGCGTCTGGTTCGACACGCTGGACACGGCGGGCGCTACATACGCCGCCAGTTCCGTGGCCGTGATCAATCCGTCGCCGTTCAGGTCGCCCTTGCCCGCCAGGCCCTGCAGCAGGGTCCACGTAAACACGGAATGACCGTTCGGTCCGCCGTCGGCCACCAGCTGGTCGCCGCCGCCGGCCGTCAGCATTTGCCGGCCGATGCGCTTGGCGTTGTCGCGCAGGAAAGAGCTGGAACCGGCGCCGCGGGTAAGGCCCAGGCCGCTGTAGCAGGCATCCATGACGAAGAACGCATGCTTGGCCGTCAGGCTTTCCGCGATATTCTGGATTTCCGTCATCGGAATCGCATCCGTGGCGAACTGCGCCGGGTCGGAGTCAAACGGCACGATGTAGCCGAGGTCGCGCCCGGAACTGAGCTTGCGCGTGGCCCCGTGGCCGGCGAAGAAGACGAAGATGCGGTCATTCTTTTGCACGCCGCCATGCGCCAGCTTGTCGTGGAAAGCGGCCAGGATATTGTTGCGCGTCGCTTCGCCATTCTTCAAAGTCACGACGCGTTCAGGCGCAAACGCGAATTTTTCGATCAGGGTTTCGCGGATGCCTTGCGCGTCGCGCACCGCATACTGCAGCTTCGGCCATTTCGCATAATCGTCGATGCCGATCACGACGGCCCAGGAATTGGCGTAGCCGGTGGTGACGGGCACTTTTTCGGGCGCGGGCGCCGTGCTTTTCGCCACCTGGAAGCTGGTGCCATCCCAGCCCGCGAATTGATAGCCTTCCGCGATCAGCTTGTCGAGCACGGCCGGCAAGGCTTTCACCGTGCGTTCATGGATGTCGTGGAACAGGACGATGCCGCGCCCCGCCTTGTCGACGGACGCCAGCACCCGGTTCGTGATCGAGCTGGGCACGGGATCGGCCCAGTCCAGCGAATCGATATTCCACATCACGGATTTCAAATGGGCATCGGCCAGCGCGGCCATGCCTTCGCTGTTGCGCGCGCCATACGGAAAGCGGAACAGCGCGGCCCGCTCGGGGCTGATGGCCTTCAATAAAGTGTCGGTGCCGAGGATTTCGCCTTTCAGCTTGTCGCCCGTCTGTTTCGACAGCTGTGCGTGGCTGAAACTATGGTTGCCCACGGCATAGCCTTCCTGCATCAGCTTGCGGCTCACTTCCGCGCCCGCGCCCAGCTTGGCGTGGCCTTCCGCGTCCAGGCTGCCCAGGTTGCGGCCCACGTTGAAGAACACGGCCGGCACACCATACTGTTTCAGAATGGCGCTGATTTCTTCCGTGTAGCGGCGGTGCGGGCCGTCGTCGAAGGTCAGCACGATGGTTTTCTTCGGCAAGCCGAGGCCGAAGATTTCCGCCTCATCCTTCTTGGGCACGGGCTTGGCTTCCGGCACGGAGCCGGCCGGCGGCACCGTGTACGGCACGACGATGCCATTTTCCTTCAGAATCTGCTCGCGGCTGTACAGTTTTTTCAGCTGCGCCACATAATCGTCCCACCGTTCGCGCCTGAGTTCGATGGCGCGCTGGCCCAGGTTGCCGAAGATTTGCCGGATTTCCTTCTCGTAATTGCGCTCGATCTCGCCCAGCGCGTCGAGGTCTTCGGAAATGCGCTTGTGCAGCTTGATCGCCGGCAGGGACGAATCCTTGGCCACGTCGGCCAGCATGCTTTGCAGCAGCTCGCGGAAAGCCAGGCGGTCCGCGTCGTACAGGCCCGGGTCGGATTCGATATACGTCAATAAACTGTCGAGCGCCTCGAAGCGGCCCGGGTTGGTGGACGCCGTCAATTGATCCAGCGCAAGATCGAGCTTGGCGATGCGTTCCTGGTTTTCATGGAACAGGGCCTGGCCCACTTTCCGGGCTTCGTCGCGCGCCCCTTCCGGCAAGCTTTGCTCGTCGGCCAGCAGCACGATGATCTTGCGGAAATTACCCAGCAAATCGCGGAACTGGCTGGCCACGGCGGCCGTATCGACGCCGGAATGCGGCGCGGCGGCCGGGGTGCCCGAGGCCGGGGCGCCCGGCGTGGCGGTGGCGGCCGGTCGGGTATAGCTATAAATGCCGGCCCCAGCGGCGAGAGCCACGACAACGGTGGCGGCGATCTTGATCGGCTTGGAAGTCACAGGCTTGTCATTCCCTTCACATACTATGCATACAATTCAGATGGCGCGGATGCGCAAGATGCATAATTGTAGAGCACGCTTGGCAAAATGCTCATCCCGCACGCTGAATTTGAGCAATAATACGGCCGCAAACTCACAATGAAGTGAAAACAGGAACGACGATGCACAAGAAACTTTGCGCCGCAGCACTGATGCTGGGCATGGCACTGATGTTGCTGCAACTGCGCGCGCATGCGGGCGATGGCGTACTCAAGCTGGTAGGACGCGTGTGCCTGCCGCACTGAGCCACGCGCCCCACTTCCAGCATCACACCTTGGCCGGTTCCCAGTAATTGGCCAGGCCCAGCTTTTTCAAGCCGGCCGCCACGAAACGCGGTTCCAGCAGCTCTTCCGCCGTCAACGGCTGGCGGATCAGCTTTTGTTCCTGCGCAAACGCCAGTACCCGGCGGTAATGGCGGTACACGGCGTCGTCGTACAGGGGCGACCAGCGCTCCTTCCACTGCAGGCCCGGATCGTCGTAGCTGCGCCGCACCACGCTGTCGGGCGTGCCGTTGCGCGTGCCATCCTTGATGATCGCTTCGCGGTTGCCATCGAGCGCCGCCCAATGCTGGGCCCGCAGCCAGGCCGTGGCCACCAGTTCCGCGATGGCGGGATGGGCTTGCGTAAAATCGCGCCGCGCCCACAGTTCCACCCGCATTTTTCTCTCTGGCAAGCCCTTGCTGGACCAGATGATGCGGCCGATGCCCTTGTCTTCCAGCGGATAGCCATTGATCATGAACAAGGCGTCGACGGCGCCCGTGGCCAGGGCGGCCGTGCCCGGCTTCAAATCCATATTAATCAGACGAAAATCCGTGGGCGACATGCGCTGGTCGGCGATCAGCTGGCGCAAGCCCAGTTCCCACGGCCGGCCCCGGTGCACGCTGATGCGCTTGCCTTTCAGGTCGGCCAGGGACGTGGCGCGCGAACCGGTGGGCACCAGCAGGAACTGGTCCGTGCCCCGCCCCGCCGGCACGATCACCTGCGTGCGCACGCCGCCCGCGTTGAGTATGACGGACGGCAAGTCGCCATACGCGGCCATGTCGATGCGCCCGCTGGCGAACGCCTCGTTCATGGTCGCGCCCGTGTCGCCCGTGACGGGCAGCCATTCCAGCCGCACGCCGCGCAGCTTGAGTTCGCGGGCCAGCCAGCCTTCCTGCTGCACGCGGTAGGCGATGCCGCCCAGTTCCGCCTTGCCGTTTTCCGCAAAGCCCGTCGAGGCGATGCGCAGGGCCGCCGGCGGCGCCCCCGCCGTTTTCGCCGCAGCCGAGGCCGCCTTTCCCGCCAGGGGCAGCAAGGCCAGCCCGCCCATCACCGTGCGTCGCCGCATCGCATTCTCCTCATCATCGAACATGGCCACCGTTGACGTGCTTCCCGCTCAGGCCGCGCGGCGCGTCTGCGCCAACGCCGCGTCGAAAGGACGGGGATCGATCCAGGCGCGCACGTCGACCTTGCTGGGCAGAAAGTTCCAGCGGAACAAAAAGTCGCTGAAATCCTGCAAGCCGGCGACCGACGTTTCCGCCAGGTCCGTGTCCAGGCGCAGGTGGGCATCCTTGCCGTAGGCCACTTGCACCCAGTGCTCGCTGGCGTTCGATTCGCGCGCCAGGAAGCGCCGCGTCTCGTCCGCGTGACCGCGCGCCCACGCTTCGGCCCGCAGCACCTGCTGCACCAGGGTCACGACGGAAGGGAAATGGTGGTCGAGCAAGTGCGCATCGACGCTCAGGGTGCGCGGCGTGCCGTTGTTGGCGCGGATCAACGGTTCCGGGTGGCTGCCCGTGTCGATCACCGTGTGCAAGCCGAACTGCTGGGCCAGCTGGGCGGCCGAAGCACCTTTCAGGAAGATGGCATCCACCTCGCGCCGCAGCAAGCCCAGCAGCTCAGGGCTTTGCCCGCCGCGCCGCGCGCCGCTGAACAGATTCGTTGCCGCGCCCCGCTCCGGCGCCGTTTCGCTCTGGCCCGCCTGGATCACATAATCGACCAGTTCCACGTCGGCAACCGTCAAGCCTTCCAGGCTGAGCGCGTTTTCCAGCCCGCGCAAGGCTTGCGCGCGCGCAAAGTCGATCTGCGCCCTGACCCACAGGGGCAAGCCGAAGCGCCGGCCCTTCAAGTCGCGCACCGTCTGAATGCCGCTGTCGGGCAGGGTCAATATCAGCTGCGTCTCGTCCGACCACGACAGGCCGATCACGCGCGTGTCGCGTCCCGCCGCGCGCGCCCACAGGGCGGGAATATTGCCGCCGTGGCGCACGGAATTTTGCAAGGTATGGTCGAAATGCGATTCGCGCACGGCTTCCTGCTCCGATTCGCGCAAGGAGCGCAAACTGGTGCCGTCGGCGCGCAAGGCTTCTTCCAGCCAGCCCTGCTGCAGGGCGATCCCCAAGCCCGTGGGGACGGGGCAGCGCGTGTACCACAGGGTGTCGAGTGCTTGGTTTGCTGCCTGACTTTCATTGCTCATGCTGTCTCTCCAGGTTGATCGAAATCAAAAAAACTACAGCGCCATCCTGCGCGCCCATTCATTGCCATCCCACAGGCTGCTGGGATCCACTTCCTGCGCCACGGGCGCGTGCGTGTCGTCGAGGTCGCTGAAATCCCCATGCAAGCCGTCGCGGATGGCAACGAAGCCCGGCGAACCGCGCTGGCGCGGGTGGGCCAGCGGCACGTCCTGCACCCGGCGCACCTTGCCGGGACGGGCATCGAGCACGACGATGCGGTCGGCCAGGTAGACGGCCTCATCGATGTCATGCGTGACCATCACCATGGTGATGCCCTCGTCCTGCCACAGGCGGCGCAATTCCTGCTGCAAACGCAAGCGGGTCAGCGCGTCGAGCGCACCGAGCGGCTCGTCCAGCAGCAGCACGTCGGGCCGCCCGACCAGGGCACGGGCAATCGCCGCCCGTTGCGACATGCCGCCCGATAACTGATGCGGATAGGCATCCGCATAGCCGTCGAGGCCCACGCGCGCGATTTCCGCCGCCACGCGCGCGTCGCGCTCGGCCTGCGGCACACGGGTATTGCTGAAGGCCACGGCCACGTTCTGCTGCACCGTCAGCCACGGAAACAGGCGGTGGTCCTGGAACACGAGGCCCCGGCGCAAGTCCGTGCCACGGATCGGCACGCCATCGTGCAGAAGCAAGCCCGTGTACTCCGTATCGAGACCCGCCAGCAGGCGCAGCAGGGTTGATTTTCCGCAACCGGACGCGCCCACGATGGCGACGAATTCGCCGGGGGCGATGGTCAGCGAAATATCGTCGAGCACAGGCAGCGGCGCACCTTTCAGCGCAAACGACTTGCTCACGTGCTGCACTTGCAAGCCGCCGTTCAGGTGCTGCCGCTGCGGCAGCAAGGTCGATGGAGAAACAAAATCATTCATGGCGCACTCTCTGCAGTGGGGGCGAGGGAAGGAATGGCGGCGGGCGGCGCCCGGCGCAGCCAGCAGCTGCCGTGGAAAACCAGCCAGGCGGCCAGCCAGGGAAACAGCCAGATCAGAAATACATTGCGCAAGCCCGTCACGTCGGCCAGATGGCCGGCCGCCAGCGCGCCAGCCGTGCCGCCCACCATGCCGAACAGGGTCAGATGGGCGGAAACGCGGGCCTTGTCGACGGGTGCGCGGGCGATATTGTCCGTATTGACGAGGTTATTCACGCCCAGTCCCAGCCCCAGCAGCACGGATGCGCCCAGGTAGGCGATGCTGTTCGGCCACAGTCCGAGGATCAGCAAGGCCGCCATGATGGCCAGGTGGGCGCCGCCATACAGTTGCTCGCGGTGCCGGCTGGCCAGCACGAAACGCCCCAGGAACAGCAGCACCAGCACGCAGCTGAGTCCCTGCACGGCCATCAGCCAGACGGAGTGGTGCGCAGGCCAGTGCAGCACGCGGATGGCCAGCAGGATGGAAAACACGCCCACGCTGGATGCCGTGAAGCTGGCAAGGATTTCGAACAGGTAAGTCACGCGCACGATAGGCAGGCGCAGCAGTTCGCGCAGGCTGGCCGCACCGGGCAGCGCCCCCTGTCCCGCCTGCTTGCGGGGTGCCGTATTGTCAGGCAACACTTGCCAGCCCAGCACCGCCAGGATGGCGAACATCATGGCCGAAATCAAAAAGCCCGCCTTCAAGCCCAGCTGCGCGATCAGGTAATTGCCGCAGAGGGGCCCCAGGAACTGCATGCCGAGGATTAATGTGCCCTTGTACCAGCCCGCCTTGCCCTGCCCCAGTTCCGGCAGGCGCACGAGAAACACCGTGCTCATGGCCACGATGCGCAGCGAGATGCACAGTCCCACGAGAAACATCAGCAGGGCCACCCATTGCCAGCCGGGCAGCCACGGCAGCACGCAAAAGGCCAGCGCCAGGCTCAGGCTCACGCCCGCGTACAGATGCTTCGGATTGCCGCGCGACAAGATATAGCCGGCAGGAATGGTGCCCAGCGCCATGGCCAGGGTTTCCGCGCTGCTGATCGCGGCCAGCTGGAAATTGCTCACGTGCAAATGCAAGCCCAGCAAGGTGGCCAGCACCTTGTTCATGCCGATGGTCACGCCCGACAGCAAGGTCAGGCCGATAAAGCGCAGCAGGAAGGCGCGCAGCTCCCCTTCGCGGGCACTGACGGCCGCGTCTGGCTGGAATGGCAGGGATTTACTCACTGCTGCGCCCCTTCACCAGCAAACGCGCCAGACGCGCAAACGCCACGTTCATCGCTTGCGCCAGCAAGGCGATCACGAGCACGGCCAGCAGGACGACGTCCATGCGGCCCGACACTTCGCCATTGAGCAGCAAGGAACCCATGCCGGGACCGGCCGCAAACAGCAGTTCGCCGCCCAGGCACGCGAGCCAGGCGAACGCCAGCGCATGCGTGACACCGGTGACGATGGCCGGCATGGCGCCTGGCAACAGAATCTGGCGCAAGGTCTGCCAGCGCGTCAGGGTCAGCACCTGCCCCACTTCGCGCAAGCGCCCCTCTACCTGGCGCATGCCCGCATACGTGTTGAGCACGGCAGGATAAAAGGCGGCGATGGCGATCACCAGCAACTTGGCGCCGTCGCCATTGCCCACCCACAAGCCCAGCAAGGGGATCAGCCCCAGCAGGGGTACCTGGCGGATGCTGTGGAACAGCGGGCCGATCAGGCGGTCCGCCAGCGGCGACTGCGCCATCAGCGCGCCCGTGACGATGCCGGCGCTGCCGCCCAGCAACAGTCCGGCCAGCGTGCGTCCCAGGCTGGCGCGCAGATGCACCCACAGTTCGCCCGTCACGACCAGGTCGCGCAGGCTGTGCGCCAGATCGCCCAGCGAGACGAAGATGTAGGCGGCGGCAGCGCCCTGGCCAGATGCCCATTGCCAGGCGCCCAGCAAGGCCAGGGGCAGCAGCGCGCCCTTGAAGATCACACTCAAACGTTGCTTCATGCGTTCTCTCCACTGCGCTTCCAGCGCATCAATCTTGCCTCCAGCGCATGGCAGGCCCGGTCCAGGCCAAAGCCGATCACGCCCGTCAGCACCACGCCCACCATCACCACGTCGAGGCGGAACATTTGCCGGCCCATTTCCATCATCTGGCCCAGGCCGCTGTCGGCAGCCAGCAATTCCGCCCCCACCAGCACCATCCACGAGCGCGACAGGGCGATGCGCATGCCCGTCAGCGCGGCCGGCACGATGGCGGGCAAGACGATCAGGCGGATGCGCTGCCAGCGCGAGAAGCAATACACTTGCGCTACCTCAAAGTAACGCTGCGACAGGTTGCGGATGGCGTCATGCACGGCCAGCGCCACGATGAAGAAGCTGGCCTTGGCCACGATAAACACCTTGAAACTCTCGCCTATGCCGAACAGCAAGATAAACAAAGGGATCAGGGCCACGGTCGGCAGCTGGCGCAGGATATTGAACGTGGGGTCGACATAGCTGCGCAAGCCAGGCGACAGGCCCAGCACGACGCCGAAGGCCAGGCCCGCGCTGGCGCCCAGGCCGAAACCGGCCAGCAGGCGGAACAGGCTGATGCCCAGGTGCTGGCCCAATTCTCCGCTGTCGGCCAGGTCCGCCGCCGTCAGCAATACTTGCCAGGGCGACATCAGGATGTGCGCGGGCATCCATTCGAAGGTGGTGGCGGCCGTCCACAGCAGCAGCAAGGCCAGCGGCGAAGTCCACACGGACCAGCGCGAGCGCACAAAGCGCTGCAGCCACGGGCCATGCGCGGCACGCGCCGGCGCGGGAGCGCGCGGCAAGGCGATGGCGTTGACGAGAGTATTCATGCGCGCTCCGTCATGGCGACCAGTAGGTTTGCAGCTTCAGCTGCGCCAGCGCCTGGTTGACGAACTGGGGCGCGAACAGGCTGTCGACTTGCAGAGGCCGCCCGATCAGCCCCGCGCTCTTCGCATACGCCGCCTCGCCCACGTAATGCTGGCGCAGGCTGGCCGTAAACAGGGGCGACCAGCGCGCCTGCCACGGCGTATGGTCGCCCGCCAGTTCGCGCCGCACCACGCTTTCCACCTGGCCCGCGGACGCCTCCGTGCGCACGTATTCGTCTTCGCCACCGGCGCCGGCGGCCCGGTGGTGCTCGCGCACATACGCCGTCACCACCAGCTGGGCCAGTTGCGGCCAGCGCTGCAGGAAGCCGCTGTCGGCCCACAGTTCGGCGCGCATCTTCCAGTCCTGCGGCGGCGCCTTGCTGGACCAGATGATCTTGCCCACCTTTTTATCTTCCAGCAAAAAGGCGTCGCTGAGGGTGAAGAAGGCGTCGGCGCCGCCCGTCGCCACGGCCGCCGCGCCCGCCTGCGGGTTCAGGTTGAGGATCTTGACGTCGCGCAAGGTCATGCCATTCGCTTCCAGCAGGCGCGCGAACGGGTATTCCCATGGCCGCCCCCGGTGCAGGGCGATCTTCTTGCCCTTCAAATCCTTGATGGACTTCGCCGTGGAGCCGTTCGGCACGACCAGGTAGGTGTTGCTGAAGCTGCCGCCAGGCAAAATCAGCCGCGTCTGCAGGCCCGAGGCATTGGCGATAATCGATGGCAGGTCGCCATACTGGGCCAGGTCGATCGAGTGGTTGGCAAACGCCTCGTTGACCTGCGTCGCCACGGAATTGGTGGTGACGGGCACCCATTCCAGCTTCACGCCCAGCTTGCCCAGTTCGGCCGCCAGCCAGCCTTGCGTGGCCACCTGGGCGGCCGAACCGGCAAACACGGTCTTGCCGGACGGTGCCGTGCGCGCCACGACGGCGATGCGCACGGCGGCCGGCAGCGGCTCGGCCGCCGCCGCGATGGCTGGCGCCAGCAGGCTGGCCGCCAGGGCGACGGCGACGACTTTGCGCCAGCGCAAACGTAAGAATTTCAATGACATCTGGGGCCTGTTCTTAATTAAATATTTTTTACACAACGACACCTGACAAAACCGTCGCGAGCGGCAGCGATTTGTGGCCGAGAAGCGCAGCTGTGCACAGGCACAGCGAGCATCACAGGCCGCAAGGCGCGACGCGCAGCAGGTTTGGTCAGGTGTTGACCAGGTCGGTGGCAGGCAGGAGCGACAAGGCGCGCGCCGTGTCGATCAGCTTGCTCATCTTCCATTGCTGCAGCAGTACGCCCGGGCCGAAGTCGCGCGAGCCGCCGATGGCTTCGGCCGCGATCTGGATTTTTGCGCCCTCTTCCAGCAGCAGGATGAATTCGGCCAGCTTCAGCAAGCCCTGCTTGCCCCACACGGTGGCCCCGCCATTCGCTTCCAGGATGGCCGTGGCATGCGTATTGCGGGCGATTTCGCCGAGGATGAAATCGACTTCCGGCTGGCGGCGGTCGATATAGATGGGGATTTCGCGCACCAGCTGGTAGCGCTGCACGGGCACGTAGCGGATCGGCAGGGTGCGGTGCGTCTGCGCCCACGCGCCCAGCGATGGCGAATGCACGTGCGAGATCGACGTGACCTCGGGCCGCTCGCGGAACAGCTTTAAATAGCGTGCGCCGCCGTTGTTGGCGTCGCCGAGCAGCACCGTGCCGTCCAGCGCCAGCACGGCCGCCTTCAGGGGCTGGCTGCGGCGGAACGGGCCGGGATCGTTGACCACCACCACCTTGTCGCCGCCGGGCGTGCGTTCGACAAAGCCCACCGTGCCGTTGGCCGTCAGACTGCCCGTCTCGCGCAAGCCGTCGAAGGCGGTCTGCGCATCGCGCCGCACCTGCTCCACGAAGGCCAGTTCGGCCGCCGTCAACTCCTGGGTTTGTACTTGCTCTGCTGCTTGTGCTTGTGCCACGTCCGTCATGTCATGCTCCATTCGGTAAAGAGGTTGAGACCGGGTTTCGTCTACCGTCTACTTTCGCAAGACGCGTGCCAGCGCCGGGGCCGCAGAAATGGTGGAAGGCTGCTGCCTGCGCAACAGCGGCTGCTGGCGCCGCAGCAGCGTTGTGCGCAGCGGCTGTCGGCAAGCCAGCAAGCGGCGCGGGCACGTTTCCTGCACGGTTACAGGCTCCACCCACCACGAAAGAATCCCATGACTACCGCAACCGCCCCCGCCGTCGATACCGTCTGGTTCACCCGCTGCCCCGTGCCCACGGCCACGGGCCTGGCCTACAAGCTTGGCTGGCTGGACGAGGAATTCGCCCGCGACGGCATCGCCTTGAAGACGCTGCAGGAAGTGGGCGGCGAGCTGGCGCGCCACCACTACGACCATGGCCTGTCCACGCTCGTGCGCGAAGGCGGCAACCTGCTGGCCCTGCCCGCGCGCGCACAAGGGGCGCCCACGCGCCTGATCGGCCTGACCTGGATCGATGAATGGCAAGCCATCCTCGTGCGCCCCGGTTCCGGCATCGCCACGCCCGCGCAGCTGCAGGGCAAGCGCCTGGCGCTGCCCGCCTTCCGCGCCGAAGACTTGCGCGAGAACCGGCGCGGGCGCAGCATCGCGCGCGGCATGAGCCTGGCCGGCTACAAGGGCGTGCTGGCGTCGGCCGGCCTCACGCTCGACGATGTGCAGCTGGTGGAAGTGGGGGGCGACGCCCAGGCATCGGCCAATCTGGGCGCGGGCCTGTGGCAAGGCATAGGCCCGCTCTTGCGCGGCGAAGTCGACGCCGTCTACGTGAAAGGCGCGGCGGCGGCCGAGGCGGCGCGTGCGGCGGGGCTGGAAGTGGGCATCGACATCGACGCCCTGCCCGACCGGCGCTTCCGCGTCAACAACGGCACGCCGCGCCCGATCACCGTGCATGCAACCATGCTGGAACAGCATTTCGAGCTGGTCGTGCGCTTTTTGACGCAGACCTTGCGCGCCGCGCACTGGGCGCGCAGCCACAAAGAAGATGTGCTGGCCATCCTGCAGGGCGAGACGCGGGCCGGCGCCGACGCCGTGGCCGAAGCCTACCGCGACGGTTTTCACCTGACGTTGGCGCCCGACCTGTCCGACGACAAGGTGGCGCTGTTCCGCCAGCAGAAGGATTTTCAATTGCAGCACGGTTTTCTCGACCGCGACGTCGATATCGACAGCTGGATCGACCGCCGGCCATTGGAAGAGGCGCAGCGCAGGCTCGACGCGCTGCTGCGGCAGGCGGCATAAGGAAATGGGGCCAGCACATGGCAACATGTGCTGGCCCCACGGGCACTATCGATTCACGGCAGGCCGGCTGCTAGGCTGCCAGCACCGCCTGCGGCGCGCTGGCCGGTTGCGCCAGCCGCTGCAGCGAATGGATGGTGGCGGCGCAGGCCGTCGCCAGTTCCACGCCCTTGACCTTGAAGTGCTGGAAGTAGAATTCCTGGTGCTCGTGGCCCGCATGGAAGTGGTGCGGGGTCAGCACGGCCGACAGCACGGGCACGCCCGTCGCCAGCTGTACCTGCATCATGCCGGAAATGACGGCATCGGCGACGAAATCATGGCGGTAGATGCCGCCGTCCACCACCAGGGCGGAAGCGGCAATCGCCGCGTACCGGCCGCTGTTGGCCAGCACTTGCGCATGCAGGGGGATTTCAAAGGCGCCGGCGACGTCGATGACGTCGATATCGCTCTCGGCGAAGCCCAGCGCGGCCATTTCCGCGATAAACGACAGCCTGCATTGCGCGACGATGTCGCGGTGCCAGCCCGCCTGGATGAAGGCGATGCGCTTGCCTGGTGCTGCGTGTGATGCTTGTGACATATAAAAGACTCCTGTTTTCAAGAATGATAAAAACAGGGCATCGGATCGAAGGGGATATGACGGGCGCATGAAAGCCACGCCCAACTGCGCATGCAGGCACGCGCGCAGACGCACCGACGGCCAGGCCGTCCATGCGCCGGGCGGATGCCGGCGTCGACACAATGATGCCATCCCGCTCTCTCTTTATCCGGACTATACCGTCGGCCCCGGAATCACACCAGGTCTGCTGACCTTGCCGTCATGGCCCGAAGACCGTGCCGGCAAGCGCTCGCGGGCTAGGCACGCATGCCATTACCGCCGGTGGGGAATCGCACCCCGCCCTGAGAACGTTGCATGGCCAGCGCAGCGGATGCGGCAGCCATGCCCGACGACTATAGCATATCGCCCCTGCCTCTGCCCTGCGCGGTCAGAACTGCAGCGTGTACGACGCGCCCACCGTGCGGCCCTGGCCGATGATCACCGTGTCGCCGTTGACGGCGCCGGGCACGAAGCTGGTCAAGGTGTGGTTGCGGTAGACCTTGTCGGCCAGGTTGTTCGCATACGCCGTGATGCGCTGCTTGCCGCCCGGGAGCACGTACGACAGGCGGGCGTTGGCCAGCGCGAAGCCGCCCTGGTTCAGCAGGTCGCGCGCGGCATTTTGCGGGTCGACATAGTAGTACTGCTTCGACGTGTAGCGCACGTCGCCGCTGAAGACCAGCTGCGCGCCGTTGCCCAGCGGGTAGCGGTAGTCGGCCGCCAGCAGGGCCGTCACATGGGGCGAGCGCACGAATTCGTTGCCGGAGCGGTCGCCGCCATTGTTCTGGATGGCGAAATCGTCGAATTCCGTGCGCAGCAGGCCCAGGTTGGCATTGACGTGCAGGTTGTCCGTCGGCTGCGCCTCGATCTCGAATTCCGCGCCGTTGACATGGGCCTTGCGCACGTTCTGCAGGTAATTGACGCTTTGCGTGGGGTCGCCGTTGTACACGCCCGTGATATTCACCTGCACGTTCTTGTAATCATAGTGGAAAACGTTGGCGTTGAAGTTCAGGCGCCCGTCCAGCCATTCCGACTTGATGCCCGCCTCGAACGAGTTCAGGGTTTCCGGCTTGACCGTGTTCAATGCCCGCACGTCCGTGGCGCTGGTGTTGTAGCCGCCCGACTTGATGCCGTGCGCGTATTTCAGGTAGCCGCGCAGGGTGCGGCTGAAGCGGTATTCGGGCGTCACGTCGTAGGTCAGCGCGTTCCAGGTGGTCGACGGGTTCGACGTGAAGTTATTGTTGGCCACGGAGGCGGCCGTGTAATTGCCGCCCTGGACCGTGTTCCACCAGTTGGCCGCGTCGCCGAACGTCACTGTGTTCGATGCGGCCTGCACGCGCCGCAAATCGAGGTCCTTGGTTTCCGTGGTCCAGCGCAGGCCGAAGGTGGACAGCAGCTGCTCGCTGAAGTTGACGGTCGTGCTGCCGAAGATGGCCGCGCTGCGCGCCTTGTGCTGGTAGATGGTGCGGTTGTAGCCGACGGGCTGCGTGCTGCCCGCCAGCGCCGGCACCGTGCCGTTGGGCAGGCGCGCGCCGGCCGAATCGGCATCGATCTTTTCATTGAAGTAGAACAGACCCGCCACCCAGCTCACGGCGCCGTTCTGCGGCGACGTCAATCGCAGCTCCTGCGACACTTGCCGGCTGCTGGCCTTGGAACGGCTGCGGCCCACTTCCAGCGGCGTGTTGTCGCTGTCGCCCGTCGCTTCGTTCCTGAAATTTTCATAGCCCGTGATGGAAGTGAGGGTCAGTTCGCCCAGCGCATATTCGAGGTTCAGCTGGGCGCCGCCCTGTTGCACGTCGCTGTCGGCCGGCGCATTCGTGCTGACATCGTCGGGATTGGTACTGGGGATGTAGCCGTTGCGGTAGACGCCATTCGCGCCGTAGCTGGCCACGGTGGTGGTGGCGCCCTTGGTCGTGTAGTCGCGGTAATGCAGGCTCAGGTTCGCCGTCAGGTCGCGCCCGATCAGTGCCTTGAGCTGGCCGCGGATGGCGCTGTCCTTGAGTTTTCCATCGCGTTCGCCCGTAAACTGGTTGCGGAAGCGGCCCTTGTCCTGCTGCTCCGTATGGAAGGACAGCCGCCCCGCCAGCACTTCGTCGACCAGCGCGCCGCCGATGGCGCCTTCGGCAACGGTGGTGTCGTAGCTGCCGTAGTCGAGCTTGGCGTAGCCGCTGGACTTGAACGAGGGTTTGCGCGAGATCACGTTGATGGCGCCGCCCGTCGTGTTCTTGCCCCACAGGGTGCCTTGCGGGCCGCGCAGCACCTCCACCCGGTCCAGGTCGAACAGGGGAAAGCCCGTGGCGCTGGAATTGCTGATGTAGACGTCGTCGAGGTAGAAGCCGACGGGATTCGGAAAGTCCACCTGCTGCTGGCCCGCGCCCACGCCGCGTATCCACCAGCGCGGACGGCCGTGCTGCTGCGTGCCGGCCGAGGCATTCGGCACGTAATTGAGGATTTCGCTGGCCGAGCGGCCGATGCCCGTGTCGAGCAGCTCCTTGCCGCCTAACACCGTGATCGCGCTGGGCACCTTCTGTGCCGATTCCTCGCGCTTTTGCGCCGTCACCGTCACCGATTGCAGCGAGGCGCCCTCGCCGGCGCCATTCGCGTCAGCCGCGGCAATGACATCGGCGCCAGGCGTTTCCGCATGGGCCAGACCTGGGGCGAGCATCAGGCCGCCGATGGCGAAGGCCGAGCGCAGCGCGCGGCGCACTGGCGTCAGGTGGAAAGGAAATGGGGAAGAGTCGGCAGGGGCAGTCGAACGGCGCATGGGTGATTATCCTTGAGTAAAGTCAAAACGCGAGATGGTGATGACCAGTATTGCAAGGGGCATGCCCGCTGCCGCAGCGCAGCAAAACAGAACTTAAGTGTTTGATTTCAAAGGAAGACTATCGTCATGATAGCGCTGTTGATTTGGCAGCAGCGCCGGTGCCGCGTGCTGCCTGCGCGACAGCAGGCGGTGGCGCTGCTGTCGCGGCAACAGGGGAAAGGATCAGGCGGCGCGCAGCAGTGCCGCCGTGTGGCCGCGCACGAGGGGCAGCACTTCCTCGCCCACGCGGTACGCTTCTTCCAGGTGCGGCGTGCTGGCCAGGATGAAGGCGTCGGCGCCCAGCTGCACCAGTTCATCGAGGCGTTCGGCCACCTGCTGGTAGCTGCCAACGATGCCCTGCGTCTGCCCGCCGCGCAGCAGATTGAAGCCGGACCAGATGTTCGGCGCCGTGATCAAGTCCTTGTAGCTGTTCAAGGTGGTCGGGCGGTTGCCCCGCTGGCGCGCCGCGCCCACGGAATCGCCGCCATCGGCGCCGAGGAACTGGCGCAGGGTCGCGGCATCGACGGCCTCAAAACCCTTGCGCACCTCGTCCCACGCCTCTTCTTCCGTGGCGCGGGCGACGATGTCGACGCGTACGGCGCACTTGATCTTGCGCCCCAACAGCGCCGTCTTTTCATGCACGCGGGCGAATTTTTCGCGCAGCTGCTCGAACGGTTCCAGCCACGTCAGGTAGTAATCGGCGTGCTTCGAGGCGGAACCGAGGGCCGCGTCGGACGAGCCGGAAAAATAGATCTCGGGGAAATCCTGCTCCGACAGGGGCGTGGCCAGGCCCGCGTCTTCCACCTGGTAGAACTTGCCCTGGTAGGAAAACGGTCCGCCGCGCCACACGCCGCGCACCACGTCGAGAAATTCCGTCGTGCGCGTGTAGCGGTCGTCGTGGCCGGCCGCATCGCCCCACCACAGCTGCGCCGGGCCGCCGCCGCCCGTGATCACGTTGTACAG
The DNA here is from genome assembly GCF_058798815.1 of Janthinobacterium sp. GW822-FHT07A03. NCBI lineage: Bacteria > Pseudomonadati > Pseudomonadota > Betaproteobacteria > Burkholderiales > Oxalobacteraceae > Janthinobacterium > Janthinobacterium sp. GW822-FHT07A03. Next base: position 317,030 of record NZ_JBXAKW010000006.1, read on the forward strand.
GGCGCGGCCGCCCGTGGCCCGCTGCAGGCTGGCCGTCATGCGCGCGGCCACCACGGGGTTCAGAAAGCCGGGCTGGAACGGGATCATGAAGCGGAAGGTGCGCGTTTCGCGCGCCAGCAGCGCGGAAATGGCCCACGGTTCATCCGTCATGGGAAAGGACGGAATCAGGCCGCCCTGGAAGCCGGATAGTTCGGCCGCGCGGGCGATCTCCGCCAGGTAGTCGATGTAGGTAAAACCGTCGGCGCCGCCGCCACCGAGGCCGGCCTGGCGCAGGTTGTCATTGCCGGGGAACCAGTCGCCGCGAAACGGCGTGCGGGCGCGGTGCGAACTCGGTTCGCCATGCGTGGGGATGCGCCAGAAAAAATCGATTGCCATCAGGGGTACTCCTTCAAATAATGTGGATTCAAGCCGCTTGCAGCGCGGATGCCGTCAACGATGCCCGCAAGGCTGGCAATACGTGTTCGCCGATGCGGTAGGCTTCCTCGAAATGGGGGATGGCCGCCAGCACGAAGCTCGACACGCCCGCCTGCGCATACGCTTGCAGCGCGGCGCTGACCTGCGCATAGCTGCCCACCAGGGCCCCGTGGGCGCCCGTTTGCGCTTGCGCAAAGCCGGGCCAGAAGGCGGCAGTGCCGCCGTCGGACGGCAGTTCGTCTGGCAGACCCGCGCCGCTGCGGTAGCGGCGCGCGTCGCGCAAGGCTTCGTCGAACGTTTCACGGGCCAGCACGTCGATGCGCAAACCCGCCGCCACGGCACGGCCCAGCTGGCGCGCCTGCGTCTGCAGGCTGCCGATGGAAGGCTGCAAGTCCGCCACGGGCGCCGCATCGAAGACGTGCACGTCGGCCTGGCGCGCCGACAGGGCCAGCGCCTCGGGGCTGTCGCCCGTCAGGTAGATGCCGTTGACGGGGTGGTTCGCCAGCGGGCCCTTGAAGCCGCCATCCTGCACTTCGAAGAACCTGCCCTTGAAGCTGAACGGCGACGTATTCTGCACGCCGCGCGCCACCGTGATGAATTCATCGATGCGGGGCACGATGTCGGCATCGGGCGCCGCATCGCCCTGGCGGCGGCGCGCGGCCGCATCGCCGCCCTGCCCGATCTGCCAGGCGAAGCGCCCGCCCGTGAAGCGCTGGAAGCTGACGGCGTTCTTTGCCGCGTACACGGCCGAACCCCAGGCCGCGTCGAATTCGGCGATCAGCTTCAGGTGGCGCGTGCTGCGGGCCAGGTAGCCGGCGACGATCCAGCTTTCATCGCCCTGCGTATCGTGGCGTATCTGGATGCCGTCGAAGCCGGAAAGGTCGGCCGCGCGGGCGATCTGGTGCAGGTAGTCGAAGTAAGTGAAAGGCGGACGCGCGCCGCGCGGGTCGCTCACGCCCGCCTGCAGGGGACTGGGCGCGCCAGCGGCCCGTTCGCCCCGGCGCGTGATGCCGGGCGCCGCATAACGGCCGTCGCCGCTGGTGGGCAATTGCCAGATGAATTCGATGGTCATGCATGGACTCCTGTCGTGGGTCGAAGAAAACACCGCTGCACATTGGCGCAGCGGCCTGCCCTTCCCTCCTCGCAGAAAACATGCCAGGCGCCGGAGAGCCAGCGACGCCCGAAGCTGCTGCTTGCGCAGCAATCGGCTGCGCCCACGGCAGCAATGTGCTGCGCGCGCAGCAGCCATGAAAAAAGCCGGCGCCGCATTGCTGCGGGTCCGGCTCCAGGAAAGTAGTCGCGCGGCTAGTCGATGGCGCCCGCCTTTTTCAGGAAGGTGCGCAGGATGTTGCGGCTCAGGTTCAGGTGTTTCGCCGTACGTACCTGGTTGCGCTCATTGCGCTCCCACGCGGCGCGCACCAGTTCCTGCTGCATCGCCTCGAATTCCACGGCCTCGCCCGAGTCGAGCAAGGCTTGCCAGGCGCGGGCAAAGCGCTCGGCGGCCAATAAATCGTCCTGGCCGGCCGCGCCGTGGGCCGCGTAGGCGATGTCGGCGCCGCCGGCCCACGCATCCGGCACGGGCACGGGGGCGGATGCAGGTGCCGGAGCGCGGTGCCAGCCCGACAAACTCAGGTCCTCGGCGCGCACGACGCCGCTGCGGCAGACGAGCAGCGCGCGGTGGATGACGTTTTCCAGTTCGCGGATATTGCCCGGCCATGGATAGGCCAGCAAGGCTTGTTGCGCATCAAGGTCCAGCTCCACCTCGCCCAGGTGCAGGCGCTGCGCATAGATGGCCATGAAGTGGCGCGTCAGCGGCATGATGTCGCCCGGGCGCTCGCGCAATGGGCGCAGCGGCAGGCCGATCACCTGCAGCCGGTAATACAGGTCTTCGCGGAAGCGTCCGGCCCGCACGGCTTCGGCCAGGTCCACGTTCGTGGCGGCGATCAGGCGCACGTCGATGGGGATGGCGCGCCGCGCGCCCAGGCGCACCACTTCGCGCTCCTGCAGCACGCGCAGCAGCTTGACCTGCATCGCCAGCGGCAAGTCGCCGATTTCATCGAGGAACAGGGTGCCGCCGCTGGCCGTCTCGAACCAGCCCGGTTTGCCCTGCTGCGCGCCCGTAAATGCGCCCTTTTCATAGCCAAACAGTTCGCTCTCGACCAGGGTTTCGGAAAACGCGCCGCAGTTGATCGCCACGAAAGTCTGCTCGGCGCGCCCGCTCAAGCCGTGCACATGGCGCGCAATCAGTTCTTTTCCCGTCCCCGTCTCGCCCGTGATCAGCACCGTCGCCTCGCTGGGGGCGATGCGTTCGATCAGTTCATGCAACTGGCGCGAACGGGGGTCGGCAAAGACAAAGGCCGTGGCGCGCACCAGCAAGCTCATTTGCTGCGGGTCGCGGAAGGCGACGAGCGCACCATCATCGTCGGCGCTGGCGCCACGGGCAAGGTGGGCGCTGCGCGCGAAATCGCTGCTGAAATTGTGGGCTAAGAGTTCCATGGGCCGACTATACCGCGCGCCATCTGCCGGCGTGAACGAATGGTGCCGCGCTAGCTTATCCGGATTTTGCATATGCGGGCGCTGGCCCCTTGCTGGCCCGAAGCTTGCATCAGTATTGACGCAGATCATGTCGCCAACCCACCACGGAGCTTCCCCCATGCCAGCACGCCAGCTCGTCCTGAACGTCTTTTTGCAGCGCCACGGCCACCCTCCGGCCGCCTGGCGCCATCCATCCGCCAGCGCCAGCGGACGGCCCGACCTGGCCTGGTGGCTGCGCGCCGCCAGGCTGGCCGAGGCGGCCAGGTTCGACAGCTTTTTCATCGCCGACTTCATCGGCCGCTCGGGCGACGTCATGCCCGACACGGGCCGCGCCGCCATCGGCCTGCCGTTCGAACCCTTCACGCTGCTGTCGGCGATTGCCGCCGTCACCAGCCACATCGGCCTGATCGCCACCGTCAACACGAATTACGAGCACCCGTATCACGTGGCGCGCAAATTCAGTTCGCTCGACCACCTGAGCGGCGGGCGCGCGGGCTGGAACGTCGTTTCCTCGTTCGCCGAGCATACGGCGCGCAATTTCGGCATCGATGCGCCGCGCAGCCACGCGCAGCGCTATGCGCGCGCCGATGAATTCGTCGCCCTGTCCAAGGCCCTGTGGGACAGCTGGGACGACGACGCCTTCGAGCGGCCTGACCGCGCCGGCGGCCAGTTCTACCAGCCGGCAGCCGGCCATCCGCTCGATTTCCGGGGCGAGTATTTCGCCTCGCAAGGCTTGCTGGACTTGCCCCGTCCCGTGCAGGGCCACCCCGTACTGGTCCAGGCAGGCAATTCCGAGACGGGCCGCGAATTTGCCGCGCGGCTGGCCGAGATGGTGTACTGCTCCGCCACCTCGCTGCCAGTGGCGCAGGCGTATTACGCGGACGTGAAAGGACGCATGGCGAAATTTGGCCGCGCCGAAGATCAATTGAAAGTCACGCCGGGCCTGTCCGTCGTGGTGGCGGAGTCGGACCAGCAGGCACAGGACCAGTTCGGCGAGCTGCAGGACCTGGTCGACTTCAGCAACCTGGAATTTGGCGGCTTCGACTTGTCCGGCTATCCGCTCGACGGCCCCTTGCCCGACCTGCCCTACCAGGCGGGCGACAATGGCAAGGGACGTTTTCAACAGCAGCTGGAGCTGGCCCGCCGCGAGCACCTGACCTTGCGCCAGCTGGTGCTGCGCTTTCGCGTGGCGCGCGGCCACCTGCAAGCGATCGGCTCCGTCAAGACGGTGGCCGACGTGATGGAGCAGTGGTTCGTGGAACGGGGCGCGGACGGCTTCAACGTCGTGCCGCCCCTGCTGCCGCAAGGTTTCGAGGACTTTACGCGGCTGGTGGTGCCGGAACTGCAGCGGCGCGGCCTGTTCCGCACCGAGTATGCGGCCAGCACCCTGCGCGGCCACCTGGGACTGGCGCGGCCCGCCAACCCGCATACGCTGAGGCGGGCGCGGGCCGCCTGACCTAGGCTAGACTAGGCTTGATCGGGATCAAAATGCTTGCGCAAGCCTTGCCAGCATTCGAAATAGTCGTTTTGCAGCAGGCCGCCATCCAGCGCGAACGGCGTGGGCTTGAGGATGGTGCGCGTTTCGAACATGAAAGCCATGGTATCGCCTACCTTCACGGGCGCGGACGTGTCGCCGTGCGAGGCTTTCTCGAACGTCTGCGCATCGGGGCCGTGGCCGGACATGCAGTTGTGCAGGCTGGCGCCGCCCGGCACGAAGCCGGCCGCCTTGGCGTCGTACACGCCGTGGATCAGCCCCATGAATTCGCTGGCCACGTTGCGGTGGAACCAGGGCGGGCGGAACGTGTGTTCGGCCGCCAGCCAGCGGGGCGGGAAGATGGCGAAGTCGATGGCGCCCAGCAGCGGGTTTTCGCTCGGTGCCTGCAGCACGAGGAAGATCGACGGGTCCGGATGGTCGTAGCTGATCGAGCCGATGACATTAAAGCGGCGCAAATCGTATTTATACGGTGCGTAATTGCCATGCCAGGCCACCACGTCCAGCGGCGAATGGTCGAGGGTCGTGCGCCACAGATGGCCGCCGAACTTGGCCACCAGCTCGCACTCGCCTTCGATATCTTCATACGCCGCGTGCGGCGTGAGGAAATCGCGGCTGTTGGCCAGGCCATTCGAGCCGATGGGCCCCATGTCCGGCAAACGGAAAGCCGTGCCGAAGTTTTCGCACACATAACCGCGCGCCCTGCCGTCCAGCAGGGTCACGCGAAAGCGCACGCCGCGCGGGATCACGGCGATTTCCTGCGGTTCCAGCTCGATCAGGCCCAGTTCCGTGGCAATCGCCAGCCGCCCTTCCTGCGGCACGACCAGCAATTCGCCGTCGGCCGAATAAAAGAAGCGCTGCATCGAGCGGTTGGCCGCGTACACGTGAATGGCGCAGCCGCTCATCGCTTCGGCGCTGCCATTGCCGGCCATCGTTTGCCAGCCATCGATGAAGTCGACCGGCGTCGCGCTGTCGGGCAGCGGCAGCGGGTCCCAGCGCAGCTGGTTCGGCGGAGTGAAAGGCATGGCGTGGAAATCGCTGACGATGCGCGTGTTCGCCAGCAGGGTAAATGGCGGATGCTGGCTGGCGGGACGGATGCGGTACAGCCACGAGCGCCGGTTCTGCGCGCGCGGCGCCGTGAAGGCCGTGCCCGACAATTGTTCCGCGTACAGGCCCAGCGGCGCCCGCTGCGGCGAATTTTGCCCCTGCGGCAAGGCGCCGGCGATGGCTTCCGTGGCAAATTCGTTGCCGAAGCCGCTTTGGTAGCCGGCGCCTATCATGCGCGCACCGCCAGGCCGTCGGCCGCGTCGCGCAGCAAGCCCTGCACCACGTCGGCCTGGCCGATGGCGCCCATGGCCAGCAAGGCGAAGCGGGCCAGGAACAGCGGCGAGCGCTGTTCGCCCAGGCCGCCCATGGTGTGGCACAGCTCGGTGTAAAGATTGTCCAGTTCGATGTCGGTCATATTATCTCCTTGTTACTTTGATTGGCCGATGCCGGCCGCCGCCAGCGCTGTCGCCACCTGCCCCGCCCGCACTTGCCGCCAGCGTCCCAGCACGTGGCCGTCCGGACGCACGAGGTAAAACGTGCCTGGCTGGGCATCAAACAGCGAGCATACCTGTGCCGTGTGGTCGCAGGCGCCCCCTTGCTCTCCGCTGCGGGCAATCACCACGGTCGTCAGCGGCAAGCTGTCGCCCAGCGCCAGCAGTTCCGCGGGCACGGCGCCATCCTCGCTGAAATACAGGCCCGTGAAATGGCCATCCGCGCGTTTCAGCAAATCGGTAATATACCCCGCTTTTTGGCCGCCGTTGTGCGGCAGCGCCAGCGGGCACTCGGGCAAGACCGTGCCCGGCGCGGGACCGGCGGCAAACGTCTGGCTATCTGGCGCGTTCAAGGCCGATTGCGCATACGCGATGGCGCTGGTCTGGCGCGGGTTGATCAGCGAGCGCACGTGCGCATGCTTGCCCGCCAGGCCCAGCACGGCCGTGCGCATCAGCTCGAAGGCGAACGTGGGCGGCGCCATGAATTCCGTGCTTTTCGTGCCGTGGCGCAAGTTTTCATGGGCGGCGAACACGCGTTCGTCCGAATAGCTGTCCAGCAAGCTATGCGGCGCCTGGCCCTTGACGACGTAGGCGAGCTTCCAGGCCAGATTGTCCGCATCGTCGATGCCGGAATTGGCCCCGCGCACGCCGAAGATGGGCACCAGGTGGGCCGCATCGCCCGCGAACAGCACGGCGCCGTGCCGGTATTTGTCCAGGGTCAAGGCGTTGGCTTTATAGATGGTGATCCATACGGGATGCCATGGCGCCGTTTCCCCCATCATGGCCAGCAGGCTGTCCACGCGGGGCGCCACGTTTTCCAGCAGCACGGCCGCCTGCGCATCCTCGTCGTCGCGCAACTGGTAATCGATGCGCCAGATATCGTCGGGCTGCTTGTGCACCAGCACAGTCGAACCGGGATTCGACGGCGGATCGAAATACGCGAGGCGCTCCGTCGGACGGCCGCTTTTCAGGTGGATGTCGACGATCACATAACGCCCTTCATAGCTGGTACCCTGCAATTTGAGGCCCAGCGCCTCGCGCACCACGCTGCGCCCGCCATCGGCCGCCACCAGCCAGTCTGTGTCGATTTTGTAGGTGTCTTCGAGCGTGGCCAGCGTGACCGTGGCGCCATCGGCGCGCTGCTGCACGCCGGTGACGCGCGTCTGCCAGCGGATATCGATCAACTCGGGCACGCGTTCGACCGCATCGAGCAGGAATTGCTCGATATGGTATTGCGCCAGGTTAACCATCGGCGGCAATTTCTGGTTCGCGTCTTGCGGCATCGTAAAGTGCAGCACTTCCTCGTCGCGGTAAAAGCTGCGCCCGCCCGCCCACGGCAAGCCCTTGCTAATAAAACCGTCGAGCGCACCGAGGCGTTCGATGATTTCCAGGCTGCGCCGCGAAATGCAGATGGCGCGGCTGCCCGTGCAGACGCCGTCGTCCGCCTCGATCAGCACCGAACGCACGCCGTGGCGCGCCAGGCCCAGGGCCGTGGCCAGGCCCACGGGACCGCCGCCGACGATCAGCACCGGGACGTGCTGCGTGCCGGCGCCCGCTGGCTTGCCGGGCGGATACACTTTGGGCACATGGGGATAAGGGTGAAACGTGTCGCGCATAATGTTTCCTCTTCAATAATATTATTTACTGCCGCGCGCAATCGGCAAGGTCAGCACGATGGCCGCGCCCGCCACCAGCAGCACGCTGGCATACAGCAAGCCCGTGGCAAAGCTGTGCGTGAAATCCTTCAGCCAGCCCACGACGACGGGATTCAGGGCCGAGCCGATATTGCCCGTGGCATTGATGACGGCGATGCCGATGGCGCGCGCCCCCAGGCTCAGGGCCCGGTCCGGCGTGGTCCAGAAGACGGACATGGCCGTGTAGGCGCCCGTCGAAGCCATGCACACGCCCAGCAGTTGCAGCACGGGATTGCCTGAATAGGCCGTGAAGAGCCAGCCAGCGGCCGACAGCAGCATGGGCCAGACGATGTGCCAGCGGCGTTCCTGCAGCCGGTCCGAGCGGCGGCCCCAGACAATCATGCCGATCACGGTGCATACTTGGGGAATGGCCGCCAGCAAGCCGATTTGCGTGTTGCTGGCGCCGCTATTGAAACTTTTCACGATCAGCGGCGTCCACACGGCCACCATGGCCAGGGTGTTGACCAGGCAAAAGTAGGCGATGCCGAATTTCAGCACGGTGGGCGACAGCATTTCCGCCAGCACGGAAGTTTTCTGGGCCTGCGCCACAGGCTTGTGCTCGGCTGCCAGCATGCGCGCCAGCACCTGCTGTTCCAGCTTGCCCAGCCAGCTTGCCTTGTTGGGTGAGTCATCAAGGTAACCGTAGACGGCCAGGCCCAGCAGCACGGAAGGCATGCCTTCGAGCAAGAACAGCCATTGCCAGCCTTTCAAGCCCCAGTGGCCGTCCAGTCCCAGGATCAGGCCCGACAGGGCCGAACCGATGGCGGCCGTGACGGGCATGGCGATCATGAACAGGGCATTGGCGCGCGCCCGGTAGGCGCTGGGAAACCAGTATGTAAGGTACAGCAGCATGCCGGGCAGAAAGCCCGCCTCCGTTACGCCCACTAAAAAGCGCAGCGCATACAGGCTGGCCGGGCCGCTGGCGAACAGGGTCGCCGTCGAGGCCAGGCCCCAGGCGATCATCATGCTGCCAATCCAGCGCCGGGCGCCGATGCGCGCCAGCACGATGTTGCTGGGAATGCTGCAGGCGATGTAGGCGATGTAGAACAGGGTGGTGGCAAAGCCGAACTGGGTGCCGGACAAGCCCAGGTCTTGCATCATGGTCAGGCCGGCAAAGCCGATGTTGATGCGGTCAAGAAAGGAAAACACGAACAGCACGAATAAAAATCCCAGCAGATGGCGCGATACCTTGCGCATCACCTGCTGTTCCAGTTGCACGCTGGCCGCGTCGAGGACGGGCGCCGGGGTGGCTGCGATGGCGGGGGTGGCCCCTTGGGCGATGGTCATGCTTGTCTCCATAAGGTGTCGCCCTCCCCTTGTTGATTTTATGGGGTGAGAGCGGCCGGGTGATCCCGGCTTGAAACACAGTATGCAGACGCGCGCCGCGAACCCTGTCCCCATTTTGGGGACATTTCACGGCGAACACAGTCAAAAAGGCGGAGCCGTCCCTACGTCCAAGGGACTAGACAGGCGCTGGCGCCATGCACAGGGCAAACAACTGGCGCTGGCTGGAAATGCCCAGGCGTTTATACGCGCGTTTCTGGTAAGTCGTCACGCTGGACGGTTGCAGGCCCATGATCTCGGCGATTTCCACGGCCGTGAGGCCTTCGAGCACGCAGCGCAGCACGTCCAGTTCGCGCTTGCTCAAGGCGGGACAATGCTGGCGCAGCCTTGCCAGCATCATGGGCGCGACACCCTGGGCGTTCTGGCCATTCAAGCTGTAGTGATGCTTGACGGCATGGGCGAAGAGCGGTGACAGGGTTTCGATACCGGCCACTTCAGCGGGCTGGAACTGGCCCTGGCTGCTGTCGCGGTAGAAATTGACGGATAGCCAGATATCGCCGGCCGGCTGCACCAGCAAGGACAGCCGGTCCGAGACATTCGGTTTTTGATAGCAGGTGGCGCGGTAGCCGGGATGGTCGATCTCGTCGCTGGCTTGCTGGTGCAGCACGATGGCGGGATCGATTTTCCGCCCCGGCGCGGGCGCGATCACGCGCTGGTTGCCGTCGAGCGCGTAATAGTGGCGCGCATAGCTGTCGGCGATATCTTGCAGGAAACGTCCGCCGCGCCGGTCGGCCACGGCCACCGTGCGGGGCCGGTTGCCGAATTCATAGGCAAAGATCGTGCACTGGGCAATGGGCGCGACCGTGCTGACCGTCTTCAGGATGGCCCCGGCGACGGCATTCACGTCGGCATGGCCGATGGCAGCCATCAGCTCCAGGGTACGCCCGAAGTCCAGCTGCCCTTCCGCCTGCCGCCGCTCGACGCGCCAGTAACGCATGCCCGGCTCCCTTCCTTACTGCGCGCGCTGCGGCAAGACCCAGTCCGGCCGGATGTAGTGGCAGGTGTAGCCGTGCGGCAAGCGCTGCAGATAATCCTGGTGCTCCGGTTCCGCTTCCCAGAACGGGCCGGCCGGCGCCACTTCCGTCACCACCTTGCCGGGCCACAGGCCGGACGCGTCGACGTCGCGGATGGTGTCTTCGGCCACGCGTTTTTGCTCGTCGTTCGTGTAAAAGATGGCCGAACGGTAGCTGGTGCCGCGGTCGTTGCCCTGGCGGTTCTCCGTGCTGGGGTCGTGTATCTGGAAGAAGAATTCCAGGATCTTGCGGTAGCTGATGGTGCTCGGGTCGAAGATGATTTCGATCGCTTCCGCATGCGTGCCGTGGTTGCGGTAAGTGGCGTTGGCCACGTCGCCGCCGCTGTAGCCCACGCGCGTGGCGATCACGCCCGGATAGCGGCGCAGCAGATCCTGCACGCCCCAGAAGCAGCCGCCGGCCAGGATCGCGGTTTCATTGTCTTTTGTCATGTTGATCATTCCTTGATCTGAGATACTGGTATCAATCGTCCATCTTACCCTGTCGCGGCGTTTTCTTCAGCGGGCCAGCAGGCGCTTGAGCTGCGCCGCCTGGTAGGCGCCGATGGCGTCGTTGAACAGGCAGCGGATCAACGGGTCGTCGACGATATCCGCTTCCGCCAGTGCGTCCCGCGTGGCCACATCGAAAGGACCGTCATTGATGCGCATGTACATCGACGTCAGCGATTCACCGAGCACCAGCGCCGCATGGCATTTCACCAGCGGCACTTCGGTGGTCCAGCCGGGCGCTTCGTTCGTCTCCGGCACCAGGTCGATCAAGTCGCCATGCGTGCGGTAATGCACGACGGTGGCTACGCCGTCATGACCATACAGCGACAATCGCCACAAACGCGGTTGCTGGAAGTAGCTGTCCTCGGGCAGCTCCATGTCGCGGTAGCGTTCAAGCAAACCGTTCTGGCAAAAATCGAGCACCAGCGCCGCATCATGGGCACTCAAGGGCGAGAAACGGCGGGCGATGTCGGCCGTGGCGGGCGGCGGCGCGTCGGGACGGTAGTCGAAGTCCACGTCCTGCGGCCCCACGGGGAGCACCCAGGGCAAGGGGTCGGCGCTGCTCATTCCGTGCACGTCGAGCAGCACGGCCGTCGATGGATCGAGCCGGAAGATGCGCGCGTCCGGCAGCGCGGCGCCGATTTCATCGGCAAAGCGGCGGTAAGTGATCGGGAACATCGCGTGGTTGTACCAGGACCAGTCTTCCTGCACGAACTGGCAGGAACTGGGCACGAGGTAACGGGGCGCCAGCGCGCGCAGCTGCGGCACCCAGTCGTCGGGAAGCTCGACCGGACCTCGCGCTGCCAGCGACGGCGCGATGACGGCGATCTCGCGCATGGTCTGGAACGGCCACAGCACCATGTCCCAGGGCGCGAACGCGGCCAGCTGCGCCAGCGTCTCGGGGCCGATCCACGAGTCGACGACGTTCAATACGTTCAGGCCCGCCGCGCGCACCTGGAACAGCGAATCGACATCGTCGTCGAGCGCCCGGCGCGGGATCACCTCGATGGCGCCCACCCGCACTGGCACGTCGACGTGCAGGCGCTCGACGGACGTAAAGCCGAGCGCGCGCAGCATCGCGAACAGTTCGTCGAAGACGCAATACAGGTAGATGGGCGTGGCGCGGTCGAGCGCATCGAGGCTGTCGAGCGAGCAGTGGTCGTCGTGGAAGTGCGAAATGAAGACGGCATCCCAGCGCAGCCGGCGCACGGCGTCGAGGTCGAAGCGCACGGACGGAAAGGCGTGGCAGTTGCGGCTGAAGGGGTTTTCGACGATGGGATCGAAGGCGATGGCCATGCCTTCGCATTCGAAGACATAGCCGGCGTGCAGGATGCGGGAGATTTTCAGGGGCATGGGAAGCGACAAATAAGACCCGGTTGGGCAGCGCGCCATGATAGCTGAAAAGGCGCCTGCCCTGCCCCGCGTTGATTTACTTAGTACGGATTATTCAGCACATCCATCGCGAAGTACGTAAAGATCATGTCCGCGCCCGCGCGCTTGATGGCGCCCAGGGTTTCCTGCACCACGCGGCGCTCGTCGATGGCGCCCGCCTGGGCGGCGAACTTGATCATCGCGTATTCGCCGCTGACCTGGTAGGCGCCGATCGGCAAACGCGTCGCTTCGCGCAGGTCGCGGATGATGTCCAGGTAGGCACCGGCCGGCTTGACCATCAGCGCATCGGCGCCTTCGGCTTCGTCGATCAAGGACTCGCGCACCGCTTCGCGGCGGTTCATCGGGTCCATCTGGTAGGTCTTGCGGTCGCCCTTCAGGGTGCTGCCGGCCGCGTCGCGGAACGGGCCGTACAGGCCGGAGGCGAACTTGGTCGAATACGCCATCACGGGCGTGTCGTGGAAACCGGCCGCGTCGAGCGCGCTGCGGATGGCCGCCACCTGGCCATCCATGGCGGCCGAAGGGGCGATGATGTCGGCGCCCGCCTGGGCCGCGATGACGGCCTGCTTGCCCAGGTTCAGCACCGTGCTGTCATTGTCGACCGTGTCGCCATGCAGGATGCCGCAATGGCCGTGGTCCGTGTATTCGCAGAAGCAGGTGTCGGACATGACCACCATTTCCGGCACGGCGTCCTTGATGATGCGCGACATGCGCGCCACCAGGCCGTCCGGGTTCAGGGTGTCCGTGCCGTGGCTGTCCTTGTGGTGCGAAATGCCGAAGGTCATGACGGAGCGCAGGCCGGCGCGCGCGTAGCGCTCGATTTCCTGCGCCAGCTTCGCTTCCGGAATGCGGCGCACGCCGGGCATGGACTTGATGTCGATGAAATCGCTGCTGCCTTCGTCGACGAAGATCGGCAGGACCAGGTCCTGCGGATTGATCTCGGTTTCGCGGAACAGCTCGCGCAGTTGCGGGGTCGCGCGCAGGCGGCGCATGCGCGAAGTGGGGAATTGTGCTGGCATGGGGTGACTGGCTTCAGGTTAACAACGCCGATAAGTATACGCCGATCGCGCCGCTTGCGCCGGGCCGCCCCGCAAAAAAGCCGCGCAGGTCAAAAAAGACCGGCCTGCGCCTTCATTGCGGCTGCAGCAGGGCAGCCACTTGCCAGCGCATGTCCGCCGCCAGCTGTACCAGCATGGCGCCGCGGCGGCGCGCATCGGCGCGTTTTTTCGACGGCACCAGTTCCAGGTCCGGCATCCGGCACGGGCCGCATGGCAGGCGGTAATTGCCGTCGCCGGCAGGCAGCGCATGCAGCTCGCGCCACGCCAGGTCGTAATCGCACGAGATGTGGCGGCGCCGGCGCCAGTTCAGCGCGATGCGGTTGGCGTTGCTGACCAGGTCCAGGTGGCCGCAGCCGAAAAAATCGCCCAGGTCGCGCAGGGCGGCCACCATCAGGTTTTTCGGCCGGCAGCCGTGCAGCGCCCGCGTCGCTTCCTTCACCGCCTGCGCGCCGGCGGGCGAGCGCAAGCCCTGCAAGGCGCCCAGCTGGATGGCGCAGCCGCCGGGCTGGGGACGGAACAGGAAACTGGCCAGGTACAGCGACACGCCGTCGCGCGTCAGGCGCAGGCACAGGTCGCCCTCGCGGTGGCTGTCGTGGATGGCCGTCAGCTGCAGGCGGTAGGTGGCGCCATCCTTGCCCTCGATGGTGGCCAGCACCAGCGCGCGGCGCGCCGCGTATTCCACCAGCGGCCGCGCGCCCGCCTGCCACAGGAAGCGGTAATGCCCGCGCAGCAGATCCACCCTCGCCGCGCAGCCGAGGCGGCGGCTGGCGTAGGGGCGGTAAATCTTGTACAGCAGGCTGGGATGGGCTTGCGCCAGCGCCGCCAGGCCAGGCGTGCCGGCGACGAAGGCTTGCCAGCGCGCGCGCTGCACGGGAAAGACGATGGCACCCAGCGCAGCCTTGAGGCGGTGCCCATGCTGGCGCAGTGCCGGCTGCTGCGGCGCGGCGTTGTCGCCGGTGGCGGTAAAAGTATGCATGCGAACGGCTCTACGACGGGTCTGGATAAACGGGACGCGGCGACGGCCGCAGGCAGCCCGCAACGGGCGGCTGCGCGCTGGCAGCCGTCTGTTGCGGGTAGAGCGGATGATAGGGGGAGGTGAAAACGAAGGGGGTTACAAGTTGGTAATGTGCCGATACGCCACGCCGGCCTGGCAGCGGTGCCTTAGCGCGGCAGCCGCAAACGCAGCCGCAAGCCCGGCGCCGCGTCCTCGATCTCCAGGCTGCCCCCATGCAGGGCCGCGATGGCCGCCACGATGGACAGGCCCAGGCCATTGCCGGGCAAATGGCGGCTCTTGTCAAGCCGGTAGAAGCGCTGCGTCAGCTTCGGCAATTCCTCGGCCGGCACGCCGGGGCCGTTGTCGCGCACGGCCAGCCAGCTGCCCTGCGCGTCGCTGCCGGCCGACACTTCCACCGTGGCGCCCTGCCCCGCGTACTTGATGGCGTTGTCGACCAGGCTGGCCAGGGCGCTGCCCAGCAGGTTGCGGTCGCCCCGCGCCGGCACGCCCTCGCCATACATCTGCACCAGCAGCACGCCCTGTTCGTCGGCCGTCGCTTCATACATTTCCACGATGTCGGCGCCGATCTGATGCAGGTCAATGTCATCGAAATTCTCGGGACGCATGCCCGATTCGGCCGCCGCGATCTGCAGCAGCTTGTCGAACACGCGCGTCAGGTCGTCGATGTCGTCGATGGCCGCCTGCGCCGCACTTTCGTAGCCGGCCACGCTTTGCTGCTGGCGCAAGGCGCCATCGAGCTTGTTGCGGATGCGCCCCAAGGGTGTGCGCAAGTCATGCGCGATGGCGTTCGACACGTGGCGCACGCCCTCCATCAGGTGTTCGATGCGGTCGAGCATGCGGTTGATGTCGCGGCTCAGCAAGCCGAATTCATCCTCGCTGGAGACGGGAATGCGCCGGCTCAGGTCGCCCGCCTCGATCTCGCCCGCCGTGCGGCGGATCTGCCCGATGCGCGCCTCGAGCTGGCGCCGGAACAGCCAGGCGCCCGCCGCCACCAGCAGGATGGCCACCCCGCCGCCATAGGCCAGCGAGCGCAGCACCAGGGTGCGGATCGACTTGCCCTCTTCCATGTCGCGCCCGACGAACAGGCGCGCGCCGCCCGCCAGGTCGCGGATCAGCATGCGCGCGGGCACCCGGCGGCCTTCGCGCGTGACGTCGCGGTGCAGCAGGCGGCCCACAGGGCTGCCCACGTCAGGCCAGGACGACAGGTTGCCCGCCACGCGGCGGCCATCGGCATCGACCAGCAAGAAGATCTCCGTGTCGCTGTCGGTGCGGTCGGTCAGCAGATGGGCGATTTCCGCCGTCGTGCGGCTGCTGCCGCCCTGCTCGTACAGCGCGGCGAGGCGCTCCGAGAGCAGGGTAAGCTTGCGGTCCACGCTGCGGTCCAGCACGCCGATGGTGCCGAAATAGAAGACGGCGCAGACGATGCTGATCGACACGACCACCAGCACGCCATAGCCGAGCGCCAGCCGGGCCGCGATCGAGCGGTGCAAGTTACGCACTGTCGAGCACGCCCAGGGTGTAGCCGACGCCGCGCACCGTGTGGATCAGCGGCGGCGAAAATTCCTTGTCCACCTTGGTGCGCAAACGGCTCACCTGCACGTCGATGACGTTGGTCTGCGGGTCGAAATGGTAGTCCCACACGGCTTCGAGCAGCATGGCGCGCGTGACGGACTGGCCCTGGTGGCGCATCAGGTATTCGAGCAGGCGAAATTCGCGCGGCTGCAGGGCGATTTGCCGGTTGGCGCGCGTCACGCGCATGGTGCGCATGTCGAGCACCAGGTCGGCCACCTGCAGCTGCGTCGATTCGGGCACGGGCGCGGCGCGGCGCAGCAGCGCCTCGATGCGCGCCAGCAGTTCGGCGATGGCGAACGGTTTCGACAGGTAATCGTCGCCGCCGCTGCGCAAGCCGCGCACGCGTTCGTCGACGCTCGACAGGGCCGACAGCACCAGCACGGGCGTGTTGCGGCCCATGCCGCGCAAGCGCGCGACGATGGCCAGGCCATCGATCTCGCCGGGCAGCAGGCGGTCGAGCACCAGCGCATCCCAGTCTTCGCCGCAGGCCAGGCGCATGCCGTCGATGCCATTGTCGCAAGCGGTGATGTCGTGGCCCGCCTCGCGCAGGCCGGCACAGATATAGCGGGAAGTTTCGGCTTCGTCTTCGATGACCAGGCAGCGCACGGGGAATTCCTTGTAAAGATCAGGCAGCAAATAGGCGCAGCATACGCCAGGCGCGCGCCACTTGCCAGCCCCGGCGTGCAGGCGCGGGCAATCCATATAGCCGCATTCGGGCGCGCCGCAGCGTGCGGCGAACGTTGACGGGGTCGGGTACAATACAGCCTCGACAATGTTTGGCCGCGCCCGCGCGCTCCTGTTTCAGGTGCCGCCCGGCTTGCCGCGGCCTGCATCGCCACCACTGCCACTAACGAACAGCAGGCGCGCCTGGCGCGCGCCACAGACCAATACAGCCATGAAATCGACCCACTCTCTCGCACTGGCGCTGGCCATGGCCAGCGCATGCGGCAACGCCGCTGCCGCAGACACCAAACAAAGCATGCTGTTCGATGAAATCCCCATCGGCAGCTGGAGCACTTCCGCCGAACTGGGTGCCATCACCACCTCGGGCAATACGGTCGGCACCTCCGTCACGGGCAAGATCGACGCGCGCCAGGAACTCGACGACTGGAGCAACCAGTACATCTTCAGCGGCTATTTCAAGGAAGATGAAACGACGAACGACGAGGGACAAAAGATCCGCGAACGCTCGGCCGAGCGCTTTTCCGCTTCCGCCAAGGCCGCCTACAAGCTGATGGCCGACCATGAAAAGCTGTTCGTGCTGGCCTCGCACGTAAACGACAAGTTCGGCGCCTACACCAAATACTCGACCCTGGCCGTCGGTCACGGCTCGCGCTGGTACCAGTCGAGCGACAAGAGCGTCGACGTGGAAGTCGGTCCTGGCTATTTCAGCGGCACCAACGACACGGGCGAGTCGGAACACGGCCTGACGGTGCGCGGCGCTGCCGCCATGAAGTGGAAGATCAGCCAGTCGGCCATGTTTACGCAGACGGTCAGCGTGGAACGGGGCACCTCGAACACCCACTCGATCGCCGAAACGGCCCTCAGCACGAAAATCAACGGCACCATGCAGATGAAGGCCGCCTTCAGCGCCCGCAACGATACGCGCGTGCCCGATGACAAGAAGAACACGGATACGCAAACGTCGCTGACCCTGGTCTACTCGTTCTAAGGCGCACCCCCATGCTGATGCGGCGTCTGCGCGTATGCGCCCTCCTGTGCGCCGCGGCGCTGCTGAGCGGCTGCGCCGCCGTCACCGTCAGCGCCATTTCCCCGGCCGACTACCTGCAGCAGCGGCGCGGCGACATTCTCACCACGGGCAAACTCAGCGCCGCGGCCAGCGAGGTGCTGCGCATCATCGGCAGCGACATCGCCGCCTGCGAAGCCAATACGGGCAGCTGCCGCGCCGACCTGGCCCGTTCCGAGCTGCTCAGCGACGAGCAGCGCCTGGCCACGCTCTCCGAATTATGGCTGGAAAGCGCCCTGGCGGAAGAAAAACAGGGCGGCCACCCCAGCGCCGAACTGCTGGCCGCGTGGCTGGAATCGGCCCGCTACGCCTACGCCTACCTGTTCTACACGACGCGCACGCCGGGCCAGCGCGCCTTCGAGGAACGCCAGACGCAGATCCGCGACTACTATAACTACGCCGTGCAAAAAGCCGTCGGCAACCTGTTCCGCCACCGCGGCGAATACCGCCCGGACGGCCATGTGATCCGCGTCGCCGGCTGGCAGATCGACAGCGAACTGTCGGCCCTGCGCCTGCCCGACGACGGCACCCTGCCCGAAGAACTGCTGCCGGCCACCTCGCTGTCGTTTTCCGGCCTGCGCAATGTGTACCGGCGCGACGGCTTCGGCGCCGACCTGGTCGCCGTCATGCCCAAGCCCCCGGCGTCGAAAGGCGAGTATGTACCGTACCAGGAAACCCGCTTCCCCGTCGTCACGGCGCTGATCCGCTTCGACGGCAACAGCCTGCAGGAGGTATTGGCCACGCAGCAGCTGCTGGTGATGCTGGTCGACCCGACGCGCAGCGAATCGACGCGCATGGCGGGCCAGGAATTGCCCGTGGCGGCCAACTTCACGGCCGGCTATGGCCTGTGGCTGGCCCGCTCCGGCTTCGGCGTACAGGCGCTGCGCACCCTGTTCGGCCGCGCCGACGGCATTTCGCGCCCGCAGGTGCACCTGATGCAGCCCTACGACCCGAACAAGCGCACCATCGTCATGCTGCACGGCCTGGCCAGCAGTCCGGAAGCGTGGATCAACGTGGCGAATGAACTGATGGGCGACGAGCAGCTGCGCCGCCGCTATCAAATATGGCAGGTGTACTACCCGAGCAACGCGCCGCTGGCCGCCAACAACGCCGCCATCCGCAAGGCGCTGGCCGCCACCCTGGCGCAATTCGACCCGGCGGGCAAGGCGACGGCCGCGAACGACATGGTCTTGATCGGCCACAGCATGGGCGGCGTGCTGGCGCGCCTGATGGTGTCCGACGCCAGCAACACCCTGCTCGACGCCATCACGGAAGAATACAATTTGAAGGGCAAGAAGGCGGAAAAAGTGCGCGCCGGGCTGGCGCCCTACCTCAATTTCACGGCCATGCCGCAGGTCAACCGCGCCATCTTCATCGCCGCGCCGCACCGCGGCACCTCGTTCGCCAACCACAAGGTGGCGCGCTGGATCGCCAACCTCGTCACCTTGCCGATCACCATGCTCGACCAGCTGTCCGACGCGGCCGGCAGCCTGGCGCAGCTCGACACGGGCAGCAGCGAGCCGCTGCGCATCCCCAACAGCATCGATAACCTCAGCGACAAGGACCCGTTCGTGCGCCTGGTGGCGGACCTGCCCATCAGCCCGAACGTGCGCTACTACTCCATCATGGGCAACGACACGCCGGACCTGCCGCTGGCGGACTCCAGCGATGGCGTGGTGCCCTACGCCAGCGCCCACCTCGACGGCGCGCTGTCGGAAAAAGTCATCCCCTCGTGGCACAGCGTGCAGGAAAGCCCCCAGGCGATCCTGGAGATACGTCGGATTTTGCGGTTGCCGGACAACTTGCCCTGATCGGCCGCATATATCTCGCTGTCCGATGCCGGAAAAATGCGCTTTTCGCTTGATAAAGTTGCGAAACATGATAATCTTGTGTGTAAGACGCCTGGCGCATATACCCGAGGAGCGAACATGACAGCGCATCTGCATCACGATACCCTGGCACCCGAACGCCAGGAATGGACCGACAACGACCTGCGGGTAGTGGAGCAATTCTCGCAATTGGTGAGCGCACAACTCGACCTGTTGGCGCAAGGTCCCGAGCGCGAGCGCCTGATCGACCTGGCCACGCGCGCGCTCGATGCTGCGCGCGCATCGCTGCGCGCAGCGCCGACGGGCATACCACTCCAGCTTCCCGTGTCAAAACTCAAGGTGTCCGATGTGATTGGGCAAGGATGGGTGGCACTGTCGCAGGCGTCGCTATATCGCGCCGTGGAAAGCCAGCGGTTCTATTGCGTGACACCCAAGGGACGCAGTATCGGCAAGGAGTTTCCGGCTTGGCAATTTGTCCAGCCCGTGCCGGAACTGATTGCGCCCGTACTGGCCATTCTCGCCGGCCAGCCCGGTAGTGACATCCATGCCTTCTGGGTCAGCAGCGCCGACGAACTCAACGAACTTTCGCCGGCAGAGATGCTTGCAGGAAAATCGTTCGAAACGCGGGCCGAAGTGCATCCCAGTCAGCAAACGCTGCTGGATTTGCCTGCCAGCGAGAGATTGCGCAAGGTGCTGGCGGCGGCGAAGTGGCAGCATAGGGGCATGGCCGACATCGTAGGCTAGCCCCGCATGACGTTGCAACTGAAAGATACGCCCGTCCCGCCAGAAATGACCGTGCGCCTGCCGGCGCTGGCATCGCTGCGCGCTGAATTATTGAGCCATATCATCACCCATCCAGCAGGCCAGGCCCTGGTGCGCGCCGCATGGAACGCGGCGTCCATCTGGCCATTGAAAGTCCAGCGCACATATCGCTTCGGCCCACCCGCCGAACTGGCAGATGCGGCCGGCTTCCCCTATCACTGGGCGTATCTTGCGGACGATGCCTACACGGCGGCCTGGGAAGCCCAGCTTTGCCAGAACGACGTGACGCGTCCGGGCACCTTTTATATCGCGCATGGTGCGGAACTGGCGCTGATCGCCACCCTGTCGTTCAGCGCCCCGCTGCAATTGCTCGACCTGACAGGGCTGGCCGCCAGCCGCCTGGGTATCTACGATCAATTGCGCAGTCCCGATCATGCCTGGTGCCAATGGCTGGGCTGGCAGCTGGACCAGATCATTTCACAGGAGAAAGGCCAAATCCATGGTTTCATGTATCCATCGCGCCGACAGCCCGGCAAACTTGCCTATGCCATGTCATCGCGCCACATGGCAACCTTGGGCCAGGCCATGGCGTGCTCGCAGCTGACATTCGGCGACAGCCCTGCGTATGCACAGTTGCTGGCCGACCGCCTGCGCGTGGCCCCGCCCTGGGCAGATGCGCCCTACGCCGGCTCGCGCCACTTGTCCTTGATCTCCAGCATGGCCGGCAGCTGCTCGATGAACAGCGCCAGCAGCGCGGGATCGAAATGCGTGCCGCTGTCGCGCTGCATGGTGGCGATCGCGTCCGACACCGTCCAGGCGGGCTTGTACGGGCGCTCGCTGGTGAGCGCGTCGAAGACGTCGGCGATGGCGACGATGCGGCCCTCATGCGGGATTTCCTCGCCTTTCAAGCCTTGCGGATAGCCGCTGCCATCCCATTTCTCGTGGTGCGTCAGGGCGATGGTGCGCGCCATTTTCAGCAGGCCGCCCGCGTGCTCGCCGATGATGGCCGCGCCGATTTCCGCGTGGCTGCGCATGACGTTCCATTCGTCCGCATCGAGCTTGCCCGGCTTTTGCAGGATGGCGTCGGGGATGCCGATCTTGCCCACGTCATGCATCGGTGCCGCGTTCAATAAATCTTCCGCCCTGGCCGCGCTGTAGCCGGCCGCCAGCGCCAGCTGGCGCGCGTAATAGCTCATGCGGATGACGTGCATGCCCGTCTCGTTGTCCTTGTATTCGGCCGCCTGGCCCAGGGTCTGGATCACCTGCAGGCGCGAGCGGCGCAATTCCTCGGCATCCACCAGCGACAAATGCGTGCGCACGCGGGCGCGCACGATGGGCGGGCTGACGGGTTTCGTGATGTAGTCGACGGCGCCCGCGTCAAAACCGTCCGCCTCGTCCTTCACATCGCACAGGGCGGTGACGAAAATGACGGGAATCGCGGCAGTGACCGGCATGGCTTTCAGCTGGCGGCACACTTCATAGCCCGTCATGGCCGGCATCATGATGTCGAGCAGGATCAGTTCGACGGGGTTGTTCTGCGCCAGTTCCAGCGCCTTCTCGCCATCCTTGGCGTACAGCAGGCGGTAATCGTCCTGCAGGATCTGGCGCAGCACCTGCAGATTCGTCGCTTCGTCGTCGACCAGCAGCAGGATCGGTTTGTCTTCTTGTAAGGTCATCGTCAGTCCAATATCAGGAAAGGTCGGCAGGCGTTGGCGCCTCGAGCCACGCCAGCAGCTGGCGCAGCACGCCCACGGCACGCGCAAATTCAAAGTCGTCGATGGCGCTGGCCAGCGCCTGCAGGCGCTGCTGCTGGCCGTGCGGCGCCAGCATGGCGGCGATCTGCGCCATCAGGGCGTCGTCCAGCTGCCCGCCCTCCAGGCTGGCGATGGCTTGCCGCAGCAAGGCGCCCACGGCCGATGCATCGAGGGGCGCGCTGGCGGCCGGCGCTTCCATGGCCACGGCCGGCATCCCCATTTCTTCCAGTTCGCCGGCCAGCGCCATGAAGGCGGCGGCCAGCTGCACCAGCAATTCGGTGGCCGGCAGCTGGCGCGCGATCGCCTGCTCGATGCGGCCCAGCAGGCTTTCCACCTGCACCAGGCACAGGTTGCCCGCCGCGCCCTTGATACGGTGCAGCAGGTGGCCGGCCACGCTGCTGCCGCCGCGCTCCAGCTCCGCCGCCAGCATGGCGGCGCAGTCGCCATTGGCCTGCACGAAGCGGCCGATCGCCCGCTGCAGGGCTTCGCGGCCGCCCCACAGGGCGATGCCGCGCTGCCAGTCGACCTGCCCGGCGGCCGCACGCGCCGCCGCGCCGGCCGCCGGCGGCGGCATGGCCACGGCGATATCGAGCAGGCGGGCGATTTCCGCCGTCAGCTTGTGCATTTCCAGCGGTTTCGAGGCGAAGCCGTTCATGCCGGCCGTCTGCGCGGCGCGGCGGTCCTGTTCCAGCACGCTGGCCGTCAGGGCGATGATGGGCGTCGCCTTCAAGCCCTGCTCGCGCTCGAACACGCGGATCAGGCGCGTCGCTTCCAGGCCATCCATGCGCGGCATCTGCACGTCCATCAGGACGATGTCAAAGCTGCCCTTGCTGAACTCGCGCACGGCGCTCTCGCCGTCGCTGGCGGCGATCACCTGGTGGCCGGCCGCGCCCAGGCTGATCAGCAGCAGCTCCACGTTCTGCGGCACGTCGTCGGCGGCCAGGATGCGCAGCGGCGGCAAGGCCACCACGGGCTGCTCGCTGCGGCGCGACACGGCCTTGCCCGGCGCCAGCGGCAGCAGCACGTGGAACACGCTGCCCACGCCCAGGGTGCTCTCCACCGTGATGGTGCCACCCATCAGCTCGACCAGCTGCAGCGAAATCGTCGTACCCAGGCCCGTGCCGCCAAAGCGGCGGCTCATCGAGGAATCGGCTTGCGTAAACGGCGCAAAGATCTTGTCCAGGCGGTCGGCGGGGATGCCGATGCCCGTGTCGTGCACGGCGATGTGCACCTGCTCGCCCTGCATGTCGACGGCCACGCGCACATGGCCCACTTCCGTGAACTTGACGGCGTTGCCGATCAGATTCGTCAGCACCTGCTGCACCCGGCGCGCGTCGCCGAGGAAGAACTGGCCCATGCCGGGATCGACATCGACATGCAGCACCAGGTCGCGCGCGTGCGCCGTGATGCGCAGGGACGCGGCCACGTGGTCGACCAGGTCGGGCAGCGAAAAGTCCACCAGTTCCAGCTCGGTGGCGCCTTTTTCCAGTTTGGCCGTGTCGAGGATGTCGTTGAGCAGCTCGAGCAGCGAACGGGCCGACTGGCGCACCGTGCC
Organism: Janthinobacterium sp. GW822-FHT07A03; assembly: GCF_058798815.1. Lineage (NCBI taxonomy): Bacteria > Pseudomonadati > Pseudomonadota > Betaproteobacteria > Burkholderiales > Oxalobacteraceae > Janthinobacterium > Janthinobacterium sp. GW822-FHT07A03. Next base: position 340,247 of record NZ_JBXAKW010000006.1, read on the forward strand.
CAGGTGACGGCGCTGCAGGCTGTCCAGGGCGGTCCCCAGCAGCACTTCCGTAAAACCGATGATGGCGTTCATCGGCGTGCGGATTTCATGGCTCATGTTGGCCAGAAAGCTGGTCTTCGATTCGGCGGCCAGCTCGGCGCGGTCTTTCGCCGCGCGCAGGTTTTCCTGCATGGCGCGCCGTTCGCTCACGTCGGTGGCCAGCTTGACCACCTTGAACGGCTTGCCGTCCGTGTTGAAGATCGGGTTGTACGAAGCCTGTATCCACACTTCCCGGCCATCCTTGCCGATGCGCTTGTATTCGCCCGTATTGAATTCGCCGCCCGCCAGGTGCTGCCAGAACGCGATGTAGTCGGGCGAAGTCACGTGGGCAGGTTCGCAGAAGATGCTGTGGTGCAGGCCCAGCACGTCGTCGAGCCGGTAGCCGACCAGGTCGAGGAAATTCTGGTTGGCCGCCAGGATGCGCCCCTGCAGATCGAACTCCGCGACCGCCGTCGCGCGCGAGATGGCCGTCACCTTGCCTTCGTATTCGGCGTTGCGCAATTCGCTTTCCGTGATGTCGAGGATGACGCCGTCGATCCAGCGCACCACGCCGTCGTTGTCGAGCACGGGGCCGCTGCTTTCGCGCACCCAGCGCTCGCGCCCGTCGCGGTGGATCATGCGATAGACGTTCTCGAAATCGCGTTTTTCGCCGGCCGCCTGCACACAGGTGTCGTTGACGCGCTGGCGGTCGTCCGGATGCACGAGGTCGAACAGCCTGACCCGCCCTTCGGCGAAGTCCTGCGGCATCCAGCCCGTCAGGTTGAAGACGGCATCGCTGATGAAGATCATCTTCCATTCGGGCGCGAAGCTGCAGTGGAAGGACACGCCGGGGATGTTGCGGATCAGGGTGCGGTACTGGCGCTCGCTGTCCTTCAGCGCCTGCTCCATGCTGCGCGAAGAACGCATGTCCGTGACGAAGGCCACGAACAGGGGCTGCGCCGGCATGTCGATCTTGCCGATCGCCACGCGCATGGGCAGTACGGCGCCATCCTTGTGGCAGCCATCGAGTTCGCGTCCGCTGTCGAGGATGCGCGAAGCGCCCGTTTCCAGGTAGTCGCGCAGATAGCCCTCGTATTCAGCCGCGTCGGCCGGCTGCAGCAGCACGCTGGCGTCGCGCCCCACGATGTCCGCTTCGCGCCAGCCGAACAGGCTTTCCGCGGCGGGATTGAAGGAGCGCACCTTGCCCTGGCCGTCGATGGTGATCAGGCCATCGGCCGCCGTGTCGACGATGGCGCGCAGGCGCGATTCGCTGACGCTGGCGTGGCGCAGCAGCTGGCGGTAGCGCAGCAAGCCGTTCGCGGCCGCCACGAAGACGGTCAGGGTGATGGTGATCAGGGCCACGGCCAGCGCCACGAACGAGGCTTGCACGGTGATCGTGTTCTCGCCTGCCGTGGGCGTGCCGGAAAAGCGTGCCGCCAGCATGCCCGTGTAATGCATGCCGGAAATAGCCAGGCCCATCACCACACTGCTGAGCAGCAAGGACGCCAGCGGACTGAGGCGCTGGCGCATGGCGCTCAGGCCGAAGCGCACCCACAGCGCCAGCATGGCCATGGTAACGGCCACCAGCAGCGACAGCGCGAACAGCCACGGCTCGTAGTGCAGGGTCAGCGAGGTCTGCATGGCGGCCATGCCGCTGTAATGCATGGAACCGATGCCCACGCCGACGAGCACGCCGCCCACCACCAGCTGGCGCCAGTTGATGCTCGGACGCGCCAGCAAGTGCAGCGCCACCCACGACGCCGCCACGCCGGGCAGCATGGACAGCAGGGTCAGGCCGGGCTCGAAGGAGACGCGCGTGCAGATGTCGAAAGCCAGCATGCCGATGAAGTGCATCGACCAGATGCCGCCGCCCAGCGCGATGGCGCCCGTGACGATGGCCGTCTGGCGCTGGAAGCCGCGCTCGCTGCTGCGCGCCATGCCGGCGATCTGCAGGGCCATGAACGAGGCAAAGATGGCGATGCCGATGGAAAACAGCACCAGCCAGGCATTGTGCGTGCCGTAGATGTACGGCAAGGTATCGTTCGATACGGCAAAGATGGAACTCAGCATACTGTCGTGAACTAAATAGAGTGAAACGTGACGTCGCAAAACATGACGGCGCACCGCGCGCCGGCGCCCGGCTTTTTAGTAAAGCGGCAACACAGCGAAAATGACAACGGTAACAGTCGACCAGGGCAAGACTCGGTCATCACGCCCGCGCCTGCCGCGCGGGGGAAAGGTGCTTTTTACAGAGGGAAAAAGCGGAATGCGTACGAACTCTGGCGCGGATGGCTGGCCGCCAGCGTGACGATGATTTTTTAAAGAGCCATGAGTATAGTTGCTTTGCGAAAATATTCATAGGACTTCAGCAATACAGTTATCAAAAATGATAGTTATTGCGGCGGCGATGCGACACTGGCCCGTCTGCGCCTACCCCTGCGGCCAGCGCGCGCGGATGGCCGCGGATTCCTGGCTGATCGGCCCAGCCGTCTCGCGGACAGGGATACCGGCCAGTCTACAGCGGCGGCTCAGTTCTTCCTTGATCTGGCACAGCGTCCAGCGCTGCGGCACGGGCAAGTTCAGGCCCACCACGCGGATCAGCGGACAGTCCGCGAGAGTCGTGTAGAGCAGCAGCTCCACGCGCGCCAGCGGTGCCGGGGTCCGATAGACCTGCAATGCGCCCGCATACGTGACCACGTCCAGCCGCTGCAGCTGCGCCAACTCCAGCTGCACGCTTTTATCCCAGCCGGGCAGGCGCCGCGCATGGCGCCGCAGCAACAGGCCCGCATCGCCAAGTTCCACATGAAAGAGCAAAGCGCGTCCGGGAAACAGCACCAGGCCCGCGATCCAGGCGGCCAGAGCAAGCGGACCGAACAACACTGCCTCGCCCGCGTACGGCACGTCGCGCCAGACGGCTTGCCCGACAAAGGCGAGGATCAGCGCGCAGCCGGCCAGCAGCACGCTGCGCGACAGCACGGGACGCATGTCCGCCATCAGCGCCGCCTGGGCCGCGGCATCGTCGGCCGCCGCAAAGCATATCCATTCCGCGCGCGCCGGCTTCAGCCTGGGTCCCAGCTCCCCGCTCAAGCGGTCGGCGCCAGCATGCCGCGGAACCACGCCAGCTGTTCGCGCGTCAGGTAGTTGGCGCCATCGCCATGCAGGAGGACGATCTCGACCTCGGCGGGAATCGAGGCGATCAGTTGCGCCCCCGTGACGGGAATCTTGGGAAAATTGATGCCGGCCAAAAAGGCCGGATCTTCCGCCACCGTCACGCACTGGCGCTCGGGATTCGGCGACGGCACGAGGAACAGGTCGATCTGCTCGCTTTGCCCGCCGATAACGACGTGCAATTGCGCGGCCAGCAGTTCGGGCAGGATCAGCTCGATGTTGTTTTCGGCGCGCGATTGCTGGAAAGCGCTTTTCAGGGGCGTGAGGACGTGTGTGGCGGTCATGGGAACAGTAAAAAATGGGGACGGCGGCAGTGTAGCAGAGGCGCCCGGCCGGGCGCGCTCTGCTGGCGCCACGGCTACAGCTTGTAGTTCAGGGACAGCAGCACGCTGCGCGGCGCGCCGTAGCGCTCCAGCCCGCCCGACCACGCATAGCCGAGGCCCTGGTAGTAGCGGCGGTCGAGCACGTTGTCGACGCTGAGGCGCAGCTGCAGCTGCTCGCTCAGGCGGTAGCCGGCCGTCAGGCCGACGATGGCGTAAGCGCCCTGCTGCGTCAGGTAAGCCGTGTCGCGGCGGTAGATCTTGTCCTGCGCGTACACGGAGGCACCCAGGCTCCACCGCGCCAGACTGCCGCGCAGCTGCACAGTCGTGTACAGCTTGAACAATTGCTTCGGTTCATCCGTGGCGATGCGCTGGCCGATATTCGCCGCCACGCTGTCTTTCGTGTACTTGGCCAGCACATAGGTGTAGCCGCCCGCGATCTGCCAGCCCGGCAATGGCGAGCCCGACAATTGCAGATCGATGCCTTCGCTCCGCACCTGCCCGGCCGCGCGGGCGCAGTAGATGGCGCCGCCCGTCGGACAATTGACTTCATCGGCCATGGCGCGGTTGTTTTGCTTGATGCGGAACAAGGCGCCGCTGGCGTTGAGCCTGCCGCCGAAATACTCGCCCTTGACGCCCGCTTCCAGATTGGTGCCGCTCAACGGCGGCAAGGTATTGCCGCCCACGTCGAGCACGCTTTGCGGCTGGAATATCTGCGTGCCGCTCGCATACACGGAGTGATGTTGATCCACATCATAGACGAGGCCCGCGTACGGCGTAAACTTCGCGTTTTCCGTCAGGTCGCGGCGCCAGACTGGGTTGGTCGAATACCAGCCCGTCACGTCCTGCGTATACCAGCCGAAGCGACCGCCCAGCACCAGGCGCAGCGGATCGGCCAAGCTGAAGTTGCCGGCCGCATAAATCCCCTTTTCGTCCGTCCTGCGGCCCCAGTTGTACGGCTCGAACGGCGCGCCGTTCATGCGGTAGGCATGGGGATTCCACTGGCGGATGTCGATCACGCGCGCGGCCGCCCCTTCCCAGCTCTGGCCCGCGTCCGAATCGTCGTGGCGGTAGCTGGCGCCGACGATGACGTCGTGCCGGCGGCCGAACCAGGTGACGGGGCCGCTCAGGCGCCAGTCGGCCACCACCTGATCCGTGTTGTACTTCCAGCCCGTTTCCGACTGGCTGAAACGATAGAGCTCGCCATCGATGCGGCTATTGGTGGTGTTGCACGTGCTGGACGAGGCATCGATGCGCGTGATGGCAAAGCGGCTGCGCCAACCCTGCTCCAGCCTGGTTTCCAGGTCGGCGAAGACGACGTTGTTGTCGCGTTTCTGGAAGGAATCGGCATTATTCAGGAAGGTCGAGCGGGGCAAGTCCATGTGACGGCCATCGGCAAACGTCGGCAAGCCGACGAACACGCCATCGGTGCGGCTGTGCTGGCGCGAAAAACCGACGCCGGCCGTGGTCGACGGCGTCAGGTCCGCCTCGACGATCGCATACACGGTGCCGTTGCTGTTGCTGACCACGTCGACAAAGCTGTCGCTGTCGCGCCAGCCGGCCGCCACCCTGCCGCGCACGCTGCCCGTGTCATTCAGGGCATTGCTGGCGTCCACCGTCCATTGCCGGTCCTTCCAGCTGCCCAGGTGAGCGGACGCATTCAGCAAGGGCGTGGCCGTGGGGCGCTTGCGTATCATGTTGATGCTGCCCGACGGCGCGCCCGCCCCTTCCATCAAACCCGTGGCACCGCGCACCACTTCCACCCGGTCGTACATCAGCATGTCGGCGGAAACATTACGCTCGTTAAAACCCGTGACATCGAGCGGCAAGCCGTCGACATTGACGTGGCTCAAGGCAAAACCGCGCGCAAAATATGTGGTTTCCTGGTCGGACACACCCTGCGTCTTGCCATACAGGCCAGGCGTGGCGCGCGCGACATCCTGCAAGGTGGTCAAATCGAAATCTTCCATCTGCTGGCGCGAAATCACGCTGACCGTTTGCGGCGTGTGGCGCTGCGACAGGTTCAGCCCCGTGGCCGTCGACATGGCGCGCGCCGTATATAAGCCCGTGCCTTCCGTGGCGCGGTCCGCCTCGGCGCTGACGACCACGGCCGGCATGCTGGCCAGGCCGCCCTCGGCCGTGCTGTTATTGATCTTGCGCAACAGGTAATTGCCGCTGCCGCCGTCCACCACGTCCAGGCCGCTGCCTTGCAGCAACGTCTGCAAGCCGGCAGCGACGCCATAACGGCCCCGCAAGCCCGGCGTCGCCAGGCCGTCCAGCGCCACGCCCTGCGTGGACAGGTTGATGCCGGCGGCGATGGCAAACGAGGCCAGCGCATCGCGCAGGCTGCCGGCGGGAATGCCGTAGTCGCGCAGGCTGGCGGCCGGGCTGGCCTCGGCCGCCAGCGCCATGTGCGGCAAAGTGGCGCCGGCCGCGCCCACGGCCAGGAGCAGGACCAGCGCGGCGCGCACGGCGCCGGTGGTGGGATGGAGCGTCATGCGTGCTGCTGTCAAGCTACGGTGCTGCAAAGCCATGTAAACCCTTTCGATGGTTCAGATTGTTCGTCCTCTACCTTGTATGACGAAGCAATCCGCAAAAAGGGACATGCAGGAACAGGCTGGCGGCAAATTTTGCGTCAGGCCGCCTCGACACTGATCCAGTAGCGCGTGCGGCGCACCAGCCGGATCGGCAAGGCGCGCTGCAGCAAGAGCAGGATGTTGTCCGGGTCGTTCAGCTGGAAGATGCCATCGACGGGCATGGCCGCGAGCGCCGGATCGCAGCGCAGCACGCCATAGCGGTAGCGCGCCACCTGTTCCAGCACCTCGCCCAGCGGCATGCGCTCGGCGATCAGCGCGCCACGCAGCCAGGCGTCGCCATGCGGCGCCAGCGGCGTCAAGGCAGAAACGGCACGGTCATCGAAACTGCCTTGCCGGCCCGCATCGACCCTGCGCAAGGCGTCGGGCGCTTGCGATGGCCGGATCTCGACGGCACCCTCGCTGACGCTCACCCGCGTGCGCGGTGCCAGCACGCTGCCGCCCTGGCGCACGCTGAAGTGCGTACCCAGCGCGCGCACGACGCCATTGCTGCTGCGCACCAGGAACGGGCGCGCCGGCACGGCCTGGTCGTGCGCTGTGGCAACGTGGATTTCCCCGGCATGCAAGGCCACCAGGCGCGCCGCGCCGTCAAAGCGCAAGTCGATGGCCGTGTCCGTATTGAGCACCAGTTGCGTACCATCGGGCAAGTTCATATGGCCGATTTCCCCCCTGGCCGTGCAGATGGCCGCGCGCCACGCCTGCCAGGGCGCCGACTCGCTGGCCAGCCATAGCACCGGCCCGGCCGCGATCAGCCCCGCCAAGCCGTAGAGCACGGCACGCCTGTGCGGCGACTGCGGCGGCGCATCCGCCGTCTGGCGCAGCGCGGGCGGCACGCTGGCCAGGGTGCCGCATACCAGCTCGGCCCGTTTCCACGCCGCCTCATGCGCGGGATCGCTGGCGCGCCAGGCCTGGAAGGCTTGCTGTTCGTCAAGGTTCAAGGGTCCCCCGTGCAGGCGCACCAGCCATTGCGCCGCCGCCCGCGCCGCGCGGGGATTGATGGCAACCGTGCTGGCGTTCACAGGATCAAGAGGATGCAGCGCTCGAACGCCTGCACCATGTAACGCTTGATGCTGCGCTCGCTCACGGCCAGGCACCGGGCGATTTCCCCATAGCCGAGGCCATCGACATGCGCCAGCAGGAAGGCGTTGCGCACCAGCGGCGGCAAGCCGTCGAGCATGGCATCGATGCGCTGCAAGGCTTCCAGTACCAGCAAACGCTCTTCCGGCGACTGCATCAGCAATTCAGGCTGCTGCGCCAGGGTTTCCAGCCACGCCTGCTCCAGCGACAGGCGCCGGTAATGGTCGATCAGCAGGCGCTGCGCCACGGTCGTCAGGTAGGCGCGCGGTTCGCGCAGGCTCTGCCGGCCCTCGGGCGGCGCCGTCAGCAGGCGCACGAAGGTATCCTGCGCCAGGTCGGCCGCATGGTCGGCGCACTGCAGCTTGGCGCGCAGCCAGCGCATCAGCCAGCCGTGGTGGCTGCTGTAAATGACGGCGATCGATTCGCTGGACTGCGCAATGTTCACGACGGACTCCTGCGCTGCAAGCGGCAAGGTGGAGGGTTGGCGATAGAGGGGCGACAGCATCACCAAACTGAGAATAATTCTCATTATCGCAAACAGTGCCGCCCCGCGTCAACGCCGGCGCCTGCCCGCGCCTGGAAACTGTTGTTTCAGGCTGTGTAGCGCGGCTGTCGCGCACCCGTCATGCAATGCGGCACGCCGACAATCCAAGGACGGCCGGCGGCTTACGCCAGCGCGGGTTTCCCGGGCTTTGCGGCCAGCACGAAGGGAATGGCCAGCGGCCCCAGAAACACCACCAGGATGGCCCTGGCGGCGGTGGTTTTCAAGTAGCGGCGTTTGGCAATGAAGAGGCAAACGAAGGCCGACAGCGATCAGATCAGGGCCGGCAGGCAGGTAGTCATCATGCACTCCGGACACGCCTTGCAAGGCAGAAAAGCCATGCTGACACGGAAATGCGGGTGCCGCAATGGCAGATTGCGCATCTGCCCCGCGGTTGGCCGGTGTGGACGGCTCTTTCAGGCATTCTTAAGACTGCCGCGACGGTTGCCGGCTTGCGCGCGCAGCGCCAAGCCGGCTTACGCCGTTTCCAACGATGCCACGATCAATGCTGGCCGATCTTCATGATTTTCAAGGCATTCGTGCCGCCGACCTTGCCCATCGGTTCGCCCCAGGTCAGCACGACGGTGTCGCCCTTGGCCACGACTTTATGTTCCAGCAGCAAGTCTTCCGCCTGCTGCAAGACCTTGTCGCGGTCCGTGCCGGACGTCAGTTCCAGGGTGCTGACGTTGCGGTACAGGGCCAGCTTGCGGCGCGTGCCCACGCTGGGGGTCAGCGCGACGATGGGGATATCGATGTTGCAACGGCTCATCCACAGGGCCGTGGAGCCCGATTCCGTCAGTGTGGCGATCGCTTTCACGCGCAGGTGGTGGGCCGTAAACAGCGCGCCGTAGGCGATCGACTGGTCGATGCGCGAAAACGTGGCGTTGAGGAAATCGGCGTCCAGCTTGCAGGTATCCCACTTTTCCGCATCCAGGCAGATGGCGGCCATCGCTTCCACCGTTTCGATCGGGTAGCGGCCCGAGGCCGTTTCCGCCGACGTCATGACGGCGTCCGTACCGTCGAGCACGGCATTGGCCACGTCGGACACTTCCGCGCGGGTCGGCACGGCGTTGACGATCATCGATTCCATCATCTGCGTGGCAGTAATGGCCAGTTTATTCGACGCGCGCGCCATCTTGATCATGCGCTTTTGCAGTGCCGGCACGGCCGCATTGCCCACTTCCACGGCCAGGTCGCCGCGCGCCACCATGATGCCGTCGGAAGCGTCGAGGATTTCCTGCAGCGCGGGAATGGCTTCCGCCCGTTCGATCTTGGCGATCATCATCGGCTTGTGGTCCCACGCTTCGCCGGCGATATTGGCCAGCTGGCGCGCCATGACCATGTCGGTGGCGTTTTTCGGGAACGAGACGGCCACGTAATCGGCCTGGAAGCTCATCGCCGTTTTCACGTCTTCCATGTCTTTCGCCGTCAGGGCCGGGGCCGACAAGCCGCCGCCCTGGCGGTTGATGCCCTTGTTGTTCGACAATTCACCGCCGATTTTCACCGTCGTATGGATTTCGCTGCCGACAACTTTGTCGACCGTCAAGACGATCAGGCCATCGTTGAGCAACAATACGTCGGCGGCGCGCAAATCGCGCGGCAATTCCTTGTAGTCGAGGCCGCAGCGCTCGATGTTGCCCAGTTCGCCGTTTTCGCCCCATTTCGCGTCGAGGATGAAGGAAGCGCCGTTTTCCAGGAAAATCTTGCCTTCTTCAAACTTGCCGACACGAATCTTCGGACCTTGCAAGTCGGCCATGATGGCCACTTCGCGGCCGCACAGGGCAGCCGCTTCGCGCACCATGCGGGCGCGGTCGATATGGTCTTGCGCCTTGCCATGCGAGAAGTTCAGGCGCACGACGTCGACGCCGGCCTTGAACATGCGGACCAGGGTATCGATATCGTTCGAAGCGGGGCCGATGGTGGAAACGATCTTGGTGGCGCGTTGCTGTACTTGCATGGTCATGGTGTGCTGCTTTCTATAATGAGTTGCTACAAGGGCCAGCCTTGTGGGCCGGCCGTCCTGGTGCGCTGGATCAGCGGTGGTTCTTGTTACTTGGCCGCCATCAGGGCGACCGTGGTGTCGAGCATGCGGTTCGAGAAACCCCACTCGTTGTCGTACCACGACGACACTTTCACGAGGCGGCCCGAAACCTTGGTCAGGGTCGCATCGAAGTTCGACGAGGCCGGGTTGTGGTTGAAGTCGATGGAAACCAGCGGTTCCGTCTGGTAAGTGAGGATGCCTTTCAGCGCGCCTTCCGACGCCGTTTTCAGCAAGGCATTGACTTCTTCGACGCTGGTATCACGCTTGGCGATGAAGGACAGGTCGACCAGCGAGACGTTGATGGTCGGCACGCGCACGGCAAAACCATCGAGCTTGCCATTCAGTTCCGGCAAGACCAGGCCGACGGCGGCCGCCGCGCCCGTCTTGGTGGGGATCATCGAATGCGTGGCCGAACGGGCGCGGCGCAAGTCTTCATGCATCACATCGGACAGCACCTGGTCGTTCGTGTAGGCATGCACGGTGGTCATCAGGCCCGATTCGATGCCGATGGCGTCGTTGAGCGGCTTGACTAAGGGTGCGAGGCAGTTCGTCGTGCACGAGGCATTCGAGATGACCGTGTCCGTGGCTTTCAGCACGTGCTGGTTGACGCCGAACACGATGGTGGCGTCCACGTCCTTGCCGCCCGGCGCGGAAATGATGACTTTCTTTGCCCCGCCCTTCAAATGGGCCGAGGCTTTTTCCTTGGTGGTGAAGAAACCCGTGCATTCGAGCACCACGTCAACGCCCAACTCTCCCCATGGAATCAGGGCCGGGTCGCGCTGCGCGAAGACGCGGATGCGGTCGCCGTTGACGAGCATGTTCTCGCCATCGATGGTGACGACGCCGGGAAACTTGCCGTGCACCGTGTCGTAGCGCGTCAAATGCGCATTCGACTTGGCATCGCCCAGGTCGTTGATGGCGACGATCTCGATATCCTGCTGCTTGCCGCCTTCATAAAACGCGCGCAAGACATTGCGGCCGATGCGGCCATAGCCATTGATGGCAACTTTGATGGTCATGCTGTCTCCTTGATCTTGTTTGAATGAATCAATTAACCGCTATTGCGAAGTCCTGCGGCGATGCCGTTGATCGACAAATGAATGCCCGTGCGCGCCGCCGCATCCTGTTTACCCTCGCGGAAGCGTTTCAACAGCTCCACCTGCACGTGGTTGAGCGGATCGATGTACGGGAAACGGTTGCGTATCGAGCGCTGCATCAGCGGATTGGCTTGCTGCAACTCTTCCTGGCCCGTGATCAGCTTCAAGGCGGCCAAGGTGGCCGCGTATTCGGCGCGGATGCGCGTAAAGATGGCGTCGCGCAAGGCCTTGTCCTTGACGAGTTCCGCATACTTGCCGGCGATGGCGATGTCGCTCTTGGCCAGGACCATATCCATGTTCGACAGCAAGGACGTGAAGAAGGGCCAATCCGTGTACATGCCGCGCAGCACGTCGGCCCCATCGGCGGGATGGGCGGCCAGGTAGGCTTGCACGGCGGAACCGAAACCGAACCAGCCCGGCAGCATCAAGCGGCATTGGGCCCAGCTCAACACCCAGGGAATGGCGCGCAAATCCTCGATCGAGGTCGATTTCTTGCGCGAGGCGGGACGGCTGCCGATATTCAGGGCGGCAATTTCCGCGATCACCGTCGATTCCCAGAAGTACTGTTCGAAGCCGTCCGTGCCGTAGACGAGGTCGCGGTAGGCGTTCAGGGCCGTACCGGACAGTTCTTCCATGGCGGCCAAATGGCCCGCGCCGGCCGAAGCCTTCGGCTGCAGCTGCGCCTGCGGCAGCAGGGTCGACTGGATGGTGGCGGCCACCAGCACTTCCAGGTTGCGGCGCCCTACTTCCGGGTTCGCATACTTGGCCGTGATGACTTCGCCCTGCTCCGTCAGCCGGATCTGCCCCTGCACGGCGCCGGCCGGCTGGGCCAGGATGGCTTCATAGCTGGGTCCGCCGCCGCGGCCCACGGAACCTCCGCGGCCGTGGAACAATCGCAGCTTGATCTGATATTCCTTGAACACGGTCACCAGCTCGATTTCGGCCTTGTAGAGTTCCCAGCCGGAGGTCAGAAAGCCGCCGTCCTTGTTGCTGTCGGAATAACCAAGCATGACTTCCTGCTGGTCCGCGCGCGAGGCCAGCAAGTCCCGGTAGAACGGCAAGCCAAACGCGCGCGCCATGATGGCGGGGCCGGCGCGCAAGTCGTCGATGGTTTCGAACAGGGGAATGATGTTGACGTCCACTTCGCGGCTGTCCTGGCGCAGCAAGCCCACTTCTTTCAGCAGCAAGGCCACTTCCAGCAAGTCCGATACGCTGGCCGCCTTGGAAATGATGCAGTTCGGCACCGATTCCTTGCCGTATTTGACGTGGGCTGCGCGCACGGCACGGAAAATGTCGAGTTCGGACGTCGTTTCTTCCGAGTACTGCGCATACGGCGACGTCAGCAGGCGCGGCGACTCCAGCTCGGCCAGCAGCACGGCGATACGCTGCTCTTCATCAAGGTCCAGGTAGACCAGGCCCGGCTGGGCGCCGGCGAACAGTTCGCCCACGACGCGCTCGTGCACGTCGGAATTCTGGCGCAAATCGAGCGGCGCCAGCGAAAAGCCGAAGACCTTGACGGCGCGGCGCAGCTGGCGCAGCCGGCCCCGCGCCAGCGCGCGCAAGCCATTGCTGACGAGCGAATGCTGGACCACGTCCAGGTCGGCCAGCAGCTCGGCCGCTGCCGCGTAAGGCTGCACGCCATCGGCTTGCCTGCCCTTGCCAGACAGCACCACGCGCGTGGCATCGAGGCGCGCGTGGATGCCATGCAGGGCGCGGCGGTACGGTTCGTCGACCCGGTGCGGCGAGGCATCGGCCGAGCGCTCGGCCAGCGCGCGCAGCGGCTCGCTGCAGGCGTTCAGGATTTGCGCCAGCGACAGTTGCGAAGCGAGCTTGCGCAATTCGCCGAGGTAAAAGTCGAGCACCTTGTCGGCCTGCGTCTGCAGGGTGCTGCGCAGGATGTCGGCCGTGACGAAGGGGTTGCCGTCGCGGTCGCCGCCGATCCAGCTGCCGACTTTCATGAAATTGGGCAATTCCGCATCTTCCCAGCGGGCATCGCGCTGGGCCAACATCGTTTCCAGCGAGGAATACAATTTCGGCAATTCGCGCAGGATCGTGTGGTCGTAGAACGACAGGCCATTGGCCACTTCATCCATGACGGACAGCTTGCTGGTGCGCAACAGACGGGTTTGCCACAGGGTGACAATACCGCGGCCCAGCGCTTCTTCGTTCTGTTCCGCTTCTTCCGGCGTCATTTGCACGCGGTCGCGCTCGCTCAACAGGCGCGCGATAGCCATCTGGCAATTCTGGATGCTCTTGCGCTGCACTTCCGTCGGATGCGCCGTGAACACGGGGCTGACGAACGCATCTTCAAAGAAAGTTTCCAGCGCATCGGCCTTGCCCGCGTCAAACACGTTGCCGACGGCATGGCTGAGACTACCCTGGCGCGGCCGCGAACCGGCGATCAGATGGGCGCGCGTGCGGCGGATGTGGTGTTGATCTTCCGCAATGTTGGCCAGCAGTGAGAAATAGCTGAAAGCGCGCGTCAATTGCGTGGTTTCTTCCTGCGACAGCGCTTGCAGCGCATCGGACAGCTGCGCGCGCGCCGCTTCATCATTGTCGCGACGGAAACGGATGGCCAACTGGCGCACATGTTCGATGCGCTCGAAGGCGGGGTCGCCCAGATGGTTGCGGATGGCGTCGCCCAGCAGACGGCCCAGCTGGCGGATATCGCTGCTCAGCAGCTCGTCTTTCACTTCATTCATTTGCATGGTATTCATTTCCTGGGGCGGCCACGGCGGCACCGCACAGATTGCGTAGTACGCGCTCCCCGGCCGGGAAACGCCCATCATCCGATTTTTGTAGTAAATTTACCTTATTGCTTCACCATCCTCTTGATTTTCATCAATAAAATCCATGCTTAAAGGGTCGACACGGGCTTGCAAGCTGTTTGCCAGGGCAACAATATGAAAATTTACTACGCATTTAAACGAAAGGCAATCAACTTTTGTCTTTCCAGGCCGAAAAGTGACGGCGCAACACACATCGCAGGCGCTCTCCTGTATGCTGCGGATGAAACAAGGATGTAATCCACATCTTATGAACGATATCCCATGCGACTGACTGCCTATACCGACTACACCCTGCGCACCCTGATGTACCTGGGCGTGCACCGCGACCGCCTCGTCACCATCCAGGACATCGCCGACCTGCATGCGATTTCAAAGAATCACCTGATGAAGGTGGTGCACCAGCTGGGCCTGTCGGGCATCGTGGAAACCGTGCGTGGACGCAACGGCGGCCTGCGCCTGGCGCGAGACCCGGCCGAGATCAATATCGGCACCGTGGTGCGCGAGACGGAAAGCGATTTCTTCATGGCCGAGTGCTTCAACAAGGAAAACAACACCTGCCCGCTGACGCCCGATTGCCTGCTGAAGGCCAAGCTGGGCCAGGCCACGGCCGCCTTCCTGGCCGTGCTCGACACGGTGACCCTGGCGTCGATACTCGAAGCGGCACCGGGCGCGCCCGCGCTGGCGGCCGGCGTGATTCCCCTGCGCGTGGCAAAGTAAGCGCGCCAAAAACAACAATGCCCGGCGAACCGGGCATTGTTTCTTGCAGTAATTACCTACAACATCAATGTGCGCTGGCGCCTGCCGCGCCGATGCCCGTTTCCGAACGCATTTGCTGCGCTTCATAGCCGGCGCGGTCGATGCGCGCGCGCGGGCTCTTGTCGAGCACCGAGAACAGCCAGATGCCGACGAAGCCCGCCGTCATCGAGAACAGCGCCGGCGAAGCGTACGGGAACAGCGCTTCGCCATGGCCGAGCACGTCGACCCACACGGACTTCGACACCACCGTCAACGCCACGGCCGTGATCAAGCCCAGGAAGCCGCCGATGGTGGCGCCCCGCGTGGTGCAGTCTTTCCACAGCACCGACATGAACAGCACGGGGAAGTTGGCCGAGGCGGCAATCGCGAACGCCAGCGAGACCATGAAGGCGATGTTCTGTTTCTCGAAGGCAATACCCAGCACCACGGCGATGATGCCCAGCACGATCGTCGTCACGCGCGACACTTTCAATTCGTTGGCGCCCGTGGCCTTGCCCTTCTTGATGACGGTGGCATACAGGTCGTGCGACACGGCCGACGCGCCCGACAGGGTCAGGCCCGCCACGACGGCCAGGATGGTGGCGAACGCGACCGCCGACATGAAGCCGAGGAAGACGTTGCCGCCCACGGCCTTGGCCAGGTGCACGGCTGCCATGTTGTTACCGCCCAGCAATTTGCCGGCCGCATCCTTGAACTCGGGATTGGTGCTGACCAGCACGATGGCGCCAAAGCCGATGATGAAGGTCAGAATGTAGAAATAGGCGATCCAGGTGGTGGCCCAGAACACGGATTTTCGCGCTTCCTTGGCGCTCGGTACCGTGAAGAAACGCATCAGGATGTGCGGCAAGCCGGCCGTGCCGAACATCAGCGCCATGCCGAACGAGATGGCCGAGATCGGGTCCTTGATGAAGGAACCGGGGCCCATGATGGCTTCCTTGGTGGCATGCACGTCCACCGACTTGGCGAACAGCGCTTCCGGGCTGAAGTTGAACTGCGCCAGCACGGCCACGGCCATGAAGGTAGCGCCGCCCAGCAGCATCACGGCCTTGATGATCTGTACCCAGGTGGTGGCCGTCATGCCGCCGAACAGCACGTAGATCATCATCAAGGTGCCGACCAGCACGACGGCGATCCAGTATTCCAGGCCGAACAGCAGCTTGATCAGCTGGCCCGCGCCCACCATCTGCGCGATCAGGTAAAAGGCCACGACGACCAGGGTGCCGGACGCCGAGAAAATGCGGATCGGCGCCTGCTTGAAGCGGTAGGCGGCCACGTCGGCAAAGGTGTAGCGGCCCAGGTTGCGCAGGCGCTCGGCCATCAGGAAGGTGATGACGGGCCAGCCGACGAGAAAGCCGATGGCGTAGATCAGGCCGTCGTAGCCGTTCAGGAAGACGGCGGCGGAAATGCCGAGGAACGATGCGGCCGACATATAGTCGCCCGCGATGGCCAGGCCATTCTGGAAGCCCGTGATGCCGCCGCCGGCCGTGTAGAAATCGGAGGCCGACTTGGTCTTCTTGGCCGCCCACTTGGTGACGAACAGGGTAAAGATGACGAAGACGGCAAACATGATGATGGCCGTCCAGTTGGTGGGCTGCTTGACTGCCTGGCCCAGGTCGGCGCCGGCCGCCAGCACGCTGCCGCTGGCGCCCGCCAGCAAGGCCAGCGCCGCGAGGCAGGAATGCTTGCGTTGTGTCAAAGCGGCGCCGTTCATGCTTGCACCCGTGCCTGGATGGCGCTGGTCAGGTCGTCGAATTGCTTGTTGGCGCGGCGCACATAGATGCCCGTGATCACGACGGTAAACACGATGACGAACAGGCCGATCGGCATGCCCCAGGTCATCACCCCCGCGCCCGTTTTGGCGGCAAGAAATTCCTTGTCGAACGCGATCAGCAGGATGTAGCCGTAGTACACCAGCATCATCAGGCCCGTCAGGGCCCAGCCGAAGCGCGAGCGCAGCCTGACCAATTGATGATAATTGGGATCGCTCTTGAGTTTTTGTACCAGATCGTCATGCATGGTGTTGCCTCCGTTATGTAAAAGCCTGCTCTTTTCTTGTCGAGCTTGCATTCACAATACGGCGCGAGGCTTACCCGCCCCTTACGGCGGCGTTTTTTTCTCGCAGGGGCAACACAAGGAGCAATACAAGGAGCAACGCAAGGAGTAACACAAGGCAGACAAGGTCAGTTCAGCGCGGCTGCCGGTCCGAAGAATTCATGGTGCGTCTGCCGTTCCGGCACGCCCAGCTCGCGCAGGTATTGCTTGACGGCCCGCATGAACGGCTGGGGTCCCAGGAAATACGCGTCGACGTCGCGCGAGGCCGGTAGCCAGCTATTCAACTGCTCTTTATTCAGCAAGCCGACGGCATCGGGCGCATCTTGCTCACCGGCATGTTCCGCGTAGCAGTAATAGCGTTTCAATTGCGGGTGCTGCGCGGCCAGTGCATCGATCTGCGCGCGGAATGCATGCACGCCGTGGTGGCGCGCCGCATGAATGAAATGCACGGGGCGCTTGCCGCGCAGGGCCGCCGTCAGCATGGCCAGGGTCGGCGTGATGCCCACGCCGCCGCTGATCAGCACCAGCGGCTTGTCGCTCTCCGTCAGCACGAAGTCGCCCGAGGGCGGCGTCAGCTGCACGGTATCGCCCGCCTGCACGTGGTCGTGGAAGAAATTCGACACCTTGCCGCCCTCTTCCCGCTTGACGCTGATGCGGTAGGTCTGGCCATTGCTGACGGCCGACAAGGAGTACTGGCGGCGCATGGGCACGCCGTCGACATCGACCAGCACGCCGATATATTGACCTGCCGCAAAGTCGAGCACGGGCTGGCCATCGGCGGGCGCCAGCAGGAAGGACGTGATCTCGCCGCTTTCCACCGTCTTGCTGCGCACTACAAAGTCGCGTGCGCCGCTCCAGCCGCCCGGCGCGGCCGCTTGCGCCTTGTAGATGCGCCCTTCCTCGCCGGCCAGGATATCGGCCAGCTGGCCGTAGGCCGCGCCCCAGGCGTCGATGACGGCGTCGCTGGCCACCTCTTCGCCCAACACTTCGCGGATCGCCTGCAGCAGGCTGGCGCCCACCAGCGGATAGTGCTCGGCGCGGATCTGCAGGGCCACGTGCTTGTTGACGATGGTGGCCACCAGGTCGCCCAGCGCTTCAAGCTGGTCGATATGTTTGGCATACATCAACACGCCATTGGCCAGCGCGCGCTGCTGGTCGCCGCTGTGCTGGTGCGCCTGGTTAAAGTACGGCAGCACTTCGGGATGGTCGCGGAACAGGTTCTTGTAGAAATGACGGGTCAGCGCTTCGCCGCCCTGCTCGAGGATGGGGACGGTGGCCGTGATGATGGCGCGTTGTTCTTGGGTCAGCATGTAAAACTCCTGTATCTATTAGTAAGCGGTTTCAGGCCAGTGTTTCAACGGCCGGGTATAACTCGTGGTCTTCGCGGCGCATGCGCTGGAACAGCGCGTGCAGCACGGTGTTGGCTTCGCTGCGGAAGGCTTCCGGTTCGGCCGCCAGGCGCACGGGCGTATTCCAGCGGCCGGCGAAATCAAGGTAGGCGCCGGCAATGCCGTCCATCTCGTTTTCGTACTGGCGGCCCAGCTGGGCCACCCTGGCCACGCCGGACGCTTGCGCAGCCGGGTACAGGTAGCGCTGCTCGACGGCCAGGTGCAGCTTGATCAAGCCGCTCATGGCGATGATCTGTTCGGCAATGGCCTGCGCCTGCGCGGCGACACCGCCGCGCGCCAGCCGGCGCAAGTCATCGATGGCGGCCAGGATGGCCAGGTGCTGCTGCTTGAATTTGTCGATATTCATGGTGTTTTTCTCTTGTTGAGTGCTCCCAGTGTAGCGGAAGCCGCTTAAACATGCAAATTAAATGCATCTTTAAAAGCACCAATGTTTCCCACAGGAATGTATATCGACATGCGCCACTATGTGCGGCACAGAACACAGGCCATGGCCATGTCTGCCTATAATTTATTCATCACAGCGCGGGCCCGTTTGCGGCCGTGCCGCACCCTCCACTCCAGCCAAGGATCAGCATGAAAATGAAGACGGACACGGTCAAGACAGGCACGGGCCAGGCGCAGCAACTGGCCGGCATCATCAACGAGCACCACACGGAACTGCTGGACGGCTGGATGGCCGGCCTGATCGCCCGCCTAGTGCGGCGCGACAAGATCGCCGAAAACGAGCTGCGCCAGCAGGCATCGCAATTCCTGCCGCTGCTGGCGGGCGCGCTGGAAAGCGGCGACTCGTTCGACATCGAAGGCGGCGCCTGGGACGACACGCGCCAATTGCTCGCCGAAATATCGCAGTCGCGCGTGCGCCAGGGCTATTCGCCGATCGACACGGCCAGCTTCATGTTCGCCCTCAAGGAACCGCTGTTCGCCTACCTGCGCAAGGCAATCACGGCGCAGCCGGAGCAGTTGGGCGACGCCATCGTCAGCACCAGCAAATTGTTCGACGAACTGGGCCTGCTGACCATCGCCATCTACCAGAAGGCGCGCGAACAGGTGATCTTGCGCCAGCAGCAGGAATTGCTGGAACTGTCCACGCCCGTGGTGCAGCTGTGGCAAAACGTGCTGGCCCTGCCCCTGATCGGCACCCTCGACAGCGCCCGCACGCAGGTGGTGATGGAAAGCCTGCTGCAAAAGATCGTCGACACGGGCGCCCTGATCGCCATCATCGACATCACGGGCGTGCCCACCGTCGACACTCTGGTGGCGCAGCACCTGCTGAAGACGATCGCCGCCGCGCGCCTGATGGGCGCCGACTGCATCATCAGCGGCATCCGCCCGCAGATCGCGCAAACCATCGTGCACCTGGGCGTCAATCTGGAAGACGTGATGACCAAGGCCACGCTGGCCGACGCCTTCGTCGTGGCCCTGAAGCGCACGGGTTCCAGCATCACCTACCAGCAGCAACAACACTGAGGCGCCTATGGAAAGAATCCCCATTTTACGCATGGGCCGGCTGCTGCTGGTGACGATCCAGGTGGACATGCATGACCGCCTGGCGATGACCCTGCAGGACGACCTGACCACCCGCATCGTGACGGACCGCGCCACGGGCGTGCTGATCGACATTTCCGCGCTCGACATCGTCGACTCCTTCATCGGCCGCATGATCAGCAACACGGCGGCGATGGCGAAAATCCTCGACGCGCGCACCGTCGTCGTCGGCATGCAGCCGGCCGTCGCCATCACGCTGGTGGAACTGGGGCTGACCCTGGAAGGCGTGAGCACGGCGCTCAACGTGGAGCTGGGCATCAAGATGCTGGAACGGGGCGGCGCATGCGCATGACGGGGGCGCCTTGCTAGGCGCGCAGGCACAGGAGCGGGCGCAGGCCGGTGTGCAGCAGATCCTGCCCCTGCACAGCGACGAAGACGTCGTGCGCTTGCGCAAGCAGGTGCGCGACAGCATGGTCGCCATGGGTTTTGGCCTGATCGAACAGACCAAGATCATCACGGCGGCCAGCGAACTGGCGCGCAACACCCTGCGCTACGGCGGCGGCGGCGAAGCGCGCATCGCGCGCGTCTGCGATGGCGCGCGCCAGGGACTGGAACTGCGCTTTGTCGACGCGGGACCGGGCATCGACGATATTTCCCTGGCACTGACCGATGGCTATACCAGCGGCGGCGGGCTGGGACTGGGGCTGGGCGGCGCCAAGCGCCTGGCCGACGCATTTCACATCGACACGGCGCCCGGCGCGGGCACCACCGTCACCATCGCGAAATGGAAGCTGTTTTGAACCACCAGGAACCACAGCCTGACATTCTCAGGCAAAGAAGTTTTCCCATCGGCGAACCGAGCGAGATCGCCGCGGCCCGCCGCGCCGGCAACGAACTGGCGCGCCGCATCGGCTTCGACGACGTGCGCACGGGCCAGCTGGCCATCATCATCAGCGAGGCGGCCACCAATATCGTCAAGCACGCGCAGCGCGGCGAAATCCTGCTGCGCAAGGTGCTGCGCGGCGGCACCAGCGGCATCGAGGTGCTGGCCATCGACAACGGTCCCGGCATGGCCAACGTGCGCCAGCACATGCAGGATGGCCATTCCACCACGGGCACCTACGGCGTTGGACTGGGCGCGATACGCCGCCTGGGCCAGGAATTCGACCTGTACACGGCGCCCGGCAAGGGCACGGTGCTGATGGTGGTGGTATGGGGCCAGCATGCCAGCAGCGCCATTCCCGCCCGTCCGAACTGGCGCATCGGCGCCGTATGCCTGCCGCTGGCCTCGGAACAGGTGTGCGGCGACGCCTGGAACGTCGTGTGCGAAGGCCATGAACTGAGCCTGATGGTGGCCGATGGCCTGGGCCACGGCCCGCTGGCGGCGCGCGCGTCGGAACGCGCCAGCGCGCTGCTGGAACACGACACGCCCGGCCTGCCGCCCCTGCCCGCCCCCTTCATCGAACTGGCCCACGGCGCCCTGCGCACCACGCGCGGCGCGGCCCTGGCGGTGGCGCATATCGACAGCGCGCGCCGCGAATTGCGCTATGCCGGCGTGGGCAACATCGCCGCCTGCGCCTTCGACGCGCAGCAGCGCCGGCATCTGCTGTCGCATAACGGCATCGTCGGCAGCAATCTGCGCAAGGTGCAGGAATTCTGCTATCCGTGGCAGCTGGGCACGACCTTGATCATGCACTCGGACGGCTTGCACACGCGCTGGGACCTGGAACAGTATCCGGGCCTGGCGCAATGCCACCCCAGCCTCATCGCCGCCGTGCTGTACCGCGATTTTGCGCGCGGGCGCGACGACGTCACGGTGGTGGTGCTGCGCGAACATGAGGAGCACCGGCATGCCGGTGCGGAAAGGAACGACACGCCATGACGCAACGCATATTGACGGCCCATATCGGCAGCGAACTCGATGTGGTGGGGGCGCGCCAGCGCGCGCGGCAGATCGCCGCCCTGTGCGGCTTCGGCGTGCAGGACCAGGTACGCATCGCCACGGCCGTGTCGGAGCTGGCGCGCAACGTCTACAACTACGCGGGCAGCGGCAAGGTGCATTTCGCCATCGATGGCCAGACGGCGCCGCAGGTGCTCAGCATCCGCATCGAGGACCAGGGCCCCGGCATCGCGCAGCTCGACCGGATACTGGCCGGCACCTACCGCTCGCCCACGGGCATGGGCCTGGGCATCCTGGGCGCGCAGCGCCTGATGGACCGCTGCCATATCCACAGCGCGCCCGGCGACGGCACCCAGATCACGCTGCACAAGCTGTTCCCGCGCGACGCGCCCCTGCTCGACGGGCAAAGCATCGGCACCCTGTCCGCCAGCCTGCAGGCGCTGCCGTCGGATATCACGCTGGCCGAAGTGCAGCAGCAGAACCGCGAACTCATGAGCACCCTGGCCGAACTGAAAACGCGCCAGGAAGACCTGCTGCAGCTGACGCGCGAACTGGAAGACACCAACCGGGGCGTGGTGGCGCTGTTCGCGGAACTCGATGAAAAAGCCGACCACCTGCGCCGCGCCGACCAGATGAAGTCGCGCTTCCTGTCGAACATGAGCCATGAATTCCGCACGCCGCTCAGCTCCATCCGTGCCCTGTCCAAGCTGCTGCTCGACCGCATCGACGGCGAACTGTCGGAGGAACAGGAAAAGCAGGTGCTGTTCATCCTGCAAAGCGCCGTCAGCCTGAGCGACCTGGTAAACGACCTGCTGGACCTGGCCAAGATCGAGGCGGGCAAGGTCGACGTGCACGCCAACAGCTTCCAGGTGGCCGACCTGTTCAGCGCCCTGCGCGGCATGCTGCGCCCGCTGCTGGTGTCCGATTCGCTCACGCTCACCTTCATCGACCCCGATCCGGCGCTGCAGATCCATACGGATGAAGGCAAGCTGTCGCAAATCCTGCGCAACTTCATCTCCAACGCGCTCAAGTTCACCGAGGCCGGCGCCATCGTCGTCAGCGCCACGCCCTTGCCGGAGCAGGACGCCATCCGTTTTTCCGTCTCCGACACGGGCCTGGGCATCGATGCCGAGGACGTGCAGCTGATCTTCGAGGAATTCAGCCAGGTGGAAAACCACATGCAGCGCAAGGTCAAGGGCACGGGCCTGGGCCTGCCCCTGTGCCGCAACCTGGCCACCCTGCTCAATGGCACGGTGTCCGTGGAAAGCACGCCGGGCCAGGGTTCGCTGTTTTCCGTGGTCCTGCCCGCCAGCTACCATGCGCCCGAAGGCAGCCTGCCGCCGAGCGCGCCGGCCAACGACAATGGCAACGACCAGCGCATCGGCGTGCTGGTGGTGGAAGACAATCCGCCCGTGCGCCTGCTGTATGAAAAATTCTTGGCCGGCAGCGAGTTTCGCGTGGTCCCCGCGCGCAGCGTGCGCGAGGCGCAGGAACGCTGGGAACAGCAGCGCCCCGCCGCCGTCATCCTCGACATCCTGCTGCACGGCGAAACGGCCTGGCACTGGCTGGCCGAGCTGAAAAACGACCCGCTGCGGCGCCAGGTGCCCGTCATCGTCGCCACCGAGATCGACGACGTACGCAAGGGCCTGGCCCTGGGCGCCGACGCCTATTACGTCAAGCCGCTGTCGCGCCAGCAATTGCTGGCGACCCTGCGCGCACTGATCGGCAACCAACATCACCGGCAAGAGCCGGTTCCGCCGCAAGGCACAACCACCTGGGACAATGCGCATGCTACCGGATAACAACAGCGATGCTCTGATCCTGAACGTCGATGACAGCGATGGCGCACGCTACGCCAAGTCGCGCATCCTCAAACGCGCCGGCTTCAAGGTCATCGAAGCCTCGAACGGCGGCGACGCACTGCTGCGCGCCCGCCAGGACCGCCCGAACCTGATCCTGCTCGACGTCAAGCTGCCCGACATCAACGGCCTGGAAGTGTGCCGCCAACTGAAGGGCGGCGCCGAGACGAACACCATTCTGGTGCTGCAGACGTCGGCATCGTGCATCGGCACGGCCGACAAGATCCGCGCACTCGATGGCGGCGCCGACAATTACCTGGTCGAGCCGATCGAGGCCGATGAACTGATCGCCAACGTCAAGGCGCTGCTGCGCCTGGGCCGCGTCGAGCGCGCGCTGCGCGACGTGGACCGCCGCAAGGATGAATTCCTGGCCACCCTGGCCCACGAATTGCGCAATCCGCTGGGCCCCATCCGCACGGCGCTGGCCCTGCTGTGCAAGCTCGACCCCGTCGTGCCGGCCGTGCAGGACAATGCGCGCCGCACCATCGGCCGCCACACGGACCACCTGGTGCGCCTGGTGGACGACCTGCTCGACGTGTCGCGCATTTCGCAGGGCAAGATCTCGCTGCAGTGGGAAAGCGTGAGCCTGGCCAGCGTCATCCGCAGCGCGCTGGAAACGAGTTCGCACAGCATCGAGGCGCGCGGCCATGCGCTCGACGTGCATCTGCCCAAGGAAGAACTGTGGGTCTGCGGCGACGCCGTGCGCCTGTCGCAGATCGTCGCCAACCTGCTGCTCAACGCGGCCAAGTTCACGGCGCCGGGCGGGCGCATCGCCATTTCCGCCGTCCGCGAAGGCGACAATGTGCGCATCCGCCTGAGCGACAACGGCATCGGCATCGCCGCCGCCAACATCGACAGCATCTTCGGCCTGTTCGAGCAGAGCGGCCATTCGCCCGACCGGGTGCAGGATGGCCTGGGCATCGGCCTGTCGCTGGTGCGCAACCTGGTGACCTTGCACGGCGGCCAGGTCAGCGTGCACAGCCCCGGCGTGGGGCTGGGCAGCACCTTCGAAGTGATCCTGCCCCTCGACGCCAACGTGCCCGTGGCCGCCGCCGCGCCGGCGCCGGAGGCTGTCTCCGGCGGCAGTCAGCGCATCCTCGTCGTCGACGACAACTGCGATGCGGCCGACACCCTGGCCGAGCTGCTGGAAATGTACGGCCACACGGTGCGCACGGCCTACACGGGCGCGCAAGCGACCGAGCGCACCTTGGAATTCAAGCCCGACATCGTCTTTCTCGACATCGGCCTGCCCGACATGAGCGGCTACGACGTGGCCGGCAAACTGCGCCAGCTGCCGATACCGCAGCAATTCCAGCTCGTGGCGCTGACCGGCTATGGCCAGGAACACGACCGCCAGGCGGCCCTGCAGGCCGGGTTCAACGAACACTTCGCCAAGCCTGTCGATTTCGGCAAACTGGCCATGCTGGGGCTGCATATCACGCCATGAGCGCAGCATGAGCGGGGTGGCCGACGCCTGTTGCCGGGGCGTCGGCTATAATCGGCGGCCGGCGATGGCGCCGCATCGCATCCGCCGCGCCGGGCGCCCCACCACTGGAACCACGACATGAAAACCCGCACGCCGCTGCTGCGCATCACCATGATACTGGGCGCCCTGCACGCCCTCCTGGGCTGGCTGCTGCTGCCCGCGCTGCCCGTCGGCCTGGCCGGCTGGCTGCTGGGCGGCGCCGTCCTGCTGGCGTCGACCATGCTGATGCCGATGACCATCTTCGCCCGCGCCGTCACCAACGATGCGCGCCTGGCCGACCGTTTGAGCTGGGCCGGCTCGCTGTGCATGGGCTTTTTTTCCTCGCTGTTCGTGCTCACCGTGCTGCGCGAACTGCTGATGCTGGTCCCCGCCACCCGCCCGCACGCCCAGGCGTCCGCCGTGGCGGCGCTAGCCCTGGCGCTGCTGGCCACCGTCCTTGGCTTCATCAACGCCCGCCGTGTGGCGCGCGTGCGCGAAGTGACGGTACCGATTACCGGCCTGCCGGCCGCCCTGCAGGGTTACAGCATCGTGCAGCTGAGCGACATCCACGTGGGCGCCACCATCAAGCGCGCCTATGTGGAAGCCATCGTGGCGCGCGCCAACGGCCTGCAGGCGGACCTCATCGCCATCACGGGCGACGTGGTCGACGGCACGGTGGCGCAACTGGGCAGCCATACGGCGCCGCTGGGCGAGCTGCGCGCGCGCCATGGCGTCTTCCTCGTCACGGGCAACCACGAATACTATTCGGGCGCCGCGCCGTGGGTGGCGGAATTTCGCCGCCTGGGCTTGCGCGTGCTGATGAACGAGCACACGGTGCTCGAGCACGACGGCGCGCGCCTGGCGCTGGCCGGCGTCACCGATTTCAATGCCGGCGCCTTCGATCCGGATCAGCGCAGCGACCCGCAGGGCGCCATCGCCGGCGCGCCAGCCGATATCCCCCGCATCCTGCTGGCGCACCAGCCGCGCAGCGCGCCCGAGGCGGAAGCGGCCGGCTACGACCTGCAATTGTCGGGCCACACGCACGGGGGACAATTCTGGCCGTGGAACCTGTTCGTGCCGCTGCAGCAGCCCTACGTGGCGGGCCTGCACCGGCAAGGCCGCCTGTGGATTTATGTGAGCCGCGGCACGGGCTACTGGGGCCCACCGAAACGCATCGGCGCGCCGGCGGAGATTACAAGACTCAGGCTGGTGGCGGCGTAAGCTTCACTCTTCCCAGCTGGCCATCCACTCCTCGTAACGCGCCACCACCGCCGGCGGATTCAAACGCGCCAGCGCACCTTCCACCGGCTCGCTGTCGCTGACCTCGAACAGCAGCACGGCTTGATCGCGCTGCGCGCCCGTACCGAAACAGCCTTCGGCGTCGAGCTGCGCCAGCGCCGCGATGCAGGCGTCGAACACGCCGCTGCGGAAGGTGGCGAATGCGACGTCGAACGGCAGTTCGCGGTGCGCCTGCAGCAGCAAGCGGTAGGCGCTGTCGAAGTAGGCGCCGCCCTCGTCAAACGCCCACTCGGCCGGGTTCCACAGCATCTCTTCGCCGTATTCCGAGGCGGCCAGCGCTTCGCGGCTGTTCGCCATGGGGCCGATGGTCATGGCGCTGTCGTCGCTCACCAGGGCGAAAGCGTCGATGTGCTGGTCAGGATGCGCACGGCGCACGCAGTCGAAAGCCTGGCGCGCGGCGTCCGCCACCAGGGTTTGCAGCAGCGCAAAATCGAATGCGGCCGGGTCGATGACGCTCGCGCGCGCCAAGCTGTAGCCATCGGCCAGCGCCGCCAGGCAACGGGCGACGTAGGCGGCGTGCGCCTCGGCTTCGCTGGCGTAGTCCTTGCGCGTCTCCTCGCCCCACGTCATGGCCGCGCCGGCGGCCGTCCACACGGTCGTGCCGAAGACGCGCGCTTCCCGGAAACGGGCCGGCTGATCGCCGTCAAAGGTGTAAAACAGGCTGTAACTGCTATGCATGGGAATTCTCTATCGGTTAATCGGGCCGTATCTGCGCGGCGAAATCGCGCTGGCGGAACTGCTCCAGCAAGAAATCGACGAAGACGCGCGTCTTCGCGGGCAGCAGCTTCTTGCTCGCATAGTACACGGACAGGGGGCCGGAATCGGCATGCCAGCCGGGCAGCAGGCGGATCAACGCGCCGCTGCGCAAGTGGGGCAGCGCGTGCGGCATGGGCAGCAGCGCCACGCCGACGCCCAGGATGGCTGCCTGCGCCATCGCTTCCGGATCGTCGAAGATGGCGCGCGGCCGGCATTCGGCCACGCCTTCGCCGCCCGATCCATCGCGCAGTATCCAGCTGCGCAGTCTGCCGCTGCCGGCCGAGCGCCGCGCCACGCCGTCGAGTAGCGCCAGGTCCGAAGGATGCACGGGCACGCTTTTCCCCTGCATGAAGGCGGGCGACGCCGTGGCGACGATGTGGGCGTGGCCCAGTTCGCGCGCCACCACGCCGGGCGTCAGCTCGATGCCGCCGCCGATGGCCACGTCAAACCCCTCGCCGATCAAGTCCACTTGCCGGTTGTCGAAATGACAGTCGGGAATGACGCCCGGGTAGCGCGCGATGAACTCGCCCAGCAGGGGCACCACGTAACTGCGCCCGAACGACGGCGCCATGCTGATTTTCAGGATGCCGGCCGGCTGGCTGCCCTCTTCCGCCACGCCGGCGATCGCCTCGCGCAGGGTGGACAGGGCGCCTTTGACCTGCAGCAGGAAGCGTTCGCCCCCTTCCGTCAGGGTCAGGCGGCGCGTGCTGCGCTGAAACAGGCGCAGGCCCAGGCTCGCTTCCAGCCGCGCCACGTTCTTGCTGACGGCAGCCGGCGTCAGCCCCAGGCGGCGCGCAGCCGCCGAAAAGCTGCCCAGTTCGGCGGACAGCACAAACGATTGCAAATGATTGAGGGCGTCCATGCGCCTATTCTACCCGCTCATTTGATATTTATAGTTGAAAGTGATTGTAGCGATTCATGGCTACCGCGCAGGCAATGCAAGGCAGATACTGAGCTTCTCGATTCCTCACACAGAAAGCCCATCATGCAAACCCAAACCAACCATACCCAGTCACTGCTGAACAAGATCGCCTTTGTGACGGGCGGCTCGCGCGGCATCGGCGCCGCCATCGTGCGCCGCCTGGCCAGCCAGGGCGCCAATGTCGTCTTCACGTATCAAAGCTCGGCCGGCGAAGCGCAGGCGCTGGCTGCCAAGGTGGAAGCGGCCGGCGGCAAGGCGCTGGGCGTGCAGGCCGATGCGGCCGACGCCGCGGCCCTGACGGCCGCCATCGACAAGGTGGCGGCGCAGTTTGGCCGTGTCGACATCCTCGTCAACAACGCGGGAGTGTTCCTGCCCGGCGCCATCGATGATTTTTCGCTGGCGGACTTCGACAAGACGATTGCCATCAACGTGCGCGCCGTGTTCGTGGCCATCAAGGCGGCCGTGGCGCACATGCAGACGGGCGGGCGCATCATCAATATCGGCAGCACGAATGCGCACCGCATGCCGTTCGGCGGCGCGGCCGCCTACGCCATGAGCAAATCGGCCCTGAGCGGCCTGACGCAAGGCCTGTCGCGGGACCTGGGACCGCGCGGCATCACCATCAACAACGTGGAACCGGGCCCCGTCGCCACCGACATGAACCCGCCCACGGGCGACTTCGCCGACCTGATGCACGGCCTGATGGCGCTGCCCCGCCACGGCACGGCCGATGAAATCGCCGGCATGGTGGTTTACCTGGCCAGCGACGAAGCGGCCTTCGTCACGGGCGCTGGGCTGAAGATCGACGGCGGTTTTGCCGCCTGATCCAGCCCGAACATCAGCGAACGGTGCGCCGCCACGCCCGCCATGGCGCCGTCGGCCACCGCGAACGCCACGCTGCCGGCCATGCGTCCCGCATCGCCGCAGCAAAAGACGCCGGGCACGCTGCAGGCCTTTTGCTCGTCGGTGCGCACGAACGCGCCCATGGCGCCCTCTTCCAGCGCGCAGCCCAGTTCCACAGCCAGGGAACTGGCCAGGCGGGTGCGGGTGGCCACGAACAGGCCGGCCATCGCATGGCGGCTGCCGTCGGCCATGACCACGTCGGCCACGCCGTCGATCCGCGCCACGGGCGTGGGCAGCACCGTCACGCCGCGCGCGGCCAGCTGCGCCAGCTGCGCCGCATCGGGTTCGAACGCGCCATTCAGGAAAAAAGTGACCGTGCCCCAGTCGGGCAGCATCAGTGCATGGTGCATGGACAGGGGCCCCGTGGCCAGCACGCCGATGGCGCCCTGCTCCAGTTCATAGCCGTGGCAATAGGGGCAGTGAAAGACACTGCCGCCCCAGCGCTCGGACAAGCCATCGACGGGCGGCAGCTCGTCGATCACGCCGGTGGCCAGCACCAGGCGGCGGCCGTGAACGACATTGCCGTCCGCCAGGATCACGTCGAAGCCATCGCCATCGCAGCTGGCCGCCGCCTGCACGGCCGTGCCGTCCAGCCAGGACACGGTGGCATACGCCAGCAGCTGCGCCTTGCCCTCGGCGGCGATGGCGGCCGTCCCGCTGCCGTCCTGGGTCAGGAAACCGTGGGAATGGCTGGCGTAGCGGTTGCGGCGCTGGCCGCCGTCGATCACCAGCACGCGGCGGCGGGCGCGCGCCAGTTGCGTGGCGGCGGACAGGCCGGCGTAGCTGCCGCCGACGATGATGGCGTCGAACGGAATGCCAGGCGATTCAGGAATGGGCATGCAGTGCTCCTCGATGTATGGCGTATTCTTGGCTGAAACGGTCGGCCAGCTCGGCCAGGGTGACGGCGCCGAAGCGCCGGATCAGCAGCGCCTCGGCCTCGTCGAAGGCGCCGGCCACCGACTGGTTGACCACCTGCTCCACCAGGCAGCCCGGCTGATCGACGCGGTTGCCCATGGCGAAGATGGTGGGCGACCCCACGGCCACATAGATGTCTTGCAGGGTCACGCTGTGCAGGTCGCAGACGATGCGCCAGCCGCCGCCATGGCCCTTGACCGAGGCCACGTAGCCGCGTTCGCGCAAGCCGGCCATCACGCGCCGTACCAGCACGGGGTTGGTGTCCAGGCAGCCGGCGAGTTCCTCGGACGTCATCGGACGTCCCGCGTGGGCCATGTGCAGCAGCACATGGAGGATCGATGATAGTTTGCTGTCGCGTCTCATGTAACTCATCATAGTACATAAGATCCGCATATGCAAACAAGTTGCAATTATGGGGCAAAAAAAGGGCCAGACGTTCCAGTCTGGCCCCGGCCTTTGCTGCGCTTGGACGCTTACACCGCCTTGCGACGCCGTCCCCGCCACCACAGCAGCAAGGCCAGCAGCACCAGCACGCCGACGATGATGCCGGCGCGGGCCAGGCCGATCAGGTTCGAGGCAGGACCGCCGTTGCGCAGGGTCGTCACCTGCTCCGCCGTCACCTTCACGTCAGGATTGCCGTACATCTTCTGCACGTAATTGCCGAGGGTGACGATCTGCTCGTCCGACAGGGTCTGGCGGAAGGCGGGCATCAGGTGTCCCGCAGTATGATTACCCTTGCCATCCTGCCGCTCCACCCCATCGAGGATCGCCATCACCAGGTTGTTGCTGTTGCTGCGGCCCGTCACCGAGTTGTGGAACAAGGGCGGCAAGCTGCCGTCGAAACTGCCCTCGCCCTTCGCCTGGTGGCAGCTGGCGCACTGCGCATCGTACAGCTGCGCACCCGACATCTTGTTCAAGTCCTGCGGCAGCGGCACGCCGCGGATGGCATTGAGCTCATCGCCCGCCTGGCCCCATTGCGTCACCGGTTTCGTATCCGCCTTGTCGCGGATGGCGGGTACGCTCTTGATGTAGTGCGCGATGGCGCTCAGGTCTGCGTCGCTCAGGTGCTTCAGGCTATGGTCGATGGCTTCGGCCATCGGTCCGGCAGCCTGCCCCCGGTGCGCGGCGCGGCCCGTGCGCAGGTAATCGACCAGGTCTTGCTGGCTCCAGCTGCCGATGCCGCTGTTGGTGTCCGAGGTGATGTTCGGCGCAAACCAGGTGCCCAGATCGGCGCCGCCCAGCTCTTTCGACAGCTGCTCGGCCATCAGCGCGTTGCGCGGCGTGTGGCAGGTGGTGCAGTGGGCCAGCCCTTGCGCCAGGTAGGCGCCGCGGTTCCACTCCATGCTCTTGGCCGCATCGGCCACAAACGGCTTCTTGTCGAGGAAGAGCCAATTCCAGCCCGCCATCGACAGGCGGATGTTGAACGGGAACGGCAAGTCCGTCTGTGTTGCCGGCGCCGTATCCACCGCCGCCACGCCATGCATGAAGTAGGCATACAGGGCGGCCGTGTCGTCATCCGTCACCTTGGCGTAGGCCGTGTAGGGCATGGCCGGGTACAGGTGCGCGCCGTCGGCCCGCACGCCATGGCGCACGGCGTCGGAAAACTGCTTGAGCGTGTAGTTGCCGATGCCGTGCGTTGTCGACGGCGTGATGTTGGTGGCGACGATGGCCCCCAGCGGCGTGGCCAGGGACAGGCCGCCCGCCATCGGCTTGCCGCCAGGGACGCTGTGGCAGGCGATGCAGTCGCCCGCCGTCGCCAGGTAGCGGCCACGCTCGATCGCCTGCACGTCGGCGCCAGGGGCGTTCGCCGCCAGCACGGGCAAGGCCAGTGCCAGCAAGGCGGCGCCGGCCGCCATTCTGAAGGTCGCCATCATGCCGTTCCTCCCTGTTGTTCGTCGAGGATATGCTTGACGGTGCGCAGTGCCACGGCCAGGCCGTTTTCCGTCGAATTGCAGGTGCCGGACGTGGGCAGCACGCCGGTGCTGCACAGGAACAGGTTGGCATGATCAAACGTGCGGCCCCACTGGTCGCACACGGCCTTGGCCGGATCGGAACCCATCGACAGGGTGCCGCAGATGTGCTGGTTGTTGGCGAACACGCCTTCCTTGCTGTGGCGCAGATTGGTGCCGCCCATCAGTTTGGCGATCTGCTCGAAATCCTGCTTCGAGCGCTCGTGGCCCCGTTTCGTGTACTCGTCGATCGCATAATGCGCCTGCGGCTTGGGGATGCCCATGGCATCTTTTTCGCTGCTGAGCGCGATGCGGTTTTCCGGGTTCGGCAGCACTTCCAGCACGTTTTTCAGGCTCATTTCGCGCGCCGAGCGGAAACGCAGCTGCTGTTCGAATTCCGCGCCAAACACGCCCTTGCCGATCAACTCCCTGGTCGCGCCATCGACGCGCGAGATGTTCGTGAAATCCAGGCGGTACGGCGAATGCTGGCTGCGGAAGTCGCCGTCGCGCATGGTGTTGATGGAATTGGGGCTTTGCGGGCCCCGGCCCAGCCACAGGTCTTCATCGGCGTCGAAGGTGATCGAGGTGCTCGGATGGTCCATCAGGTTGCGGCCCACCATGTCGCTGCTGTTGGCCAGGCCGTTCGGGTACTTGTCCGTGGCGGAAACGAGCAGCAAACGGGGGCTTTCGATGCCGTTGGCGGCCAGAATGAAGGTCCTGGCCGTGACCCGGTGACTTTTTTTATCCACGTCGTAGTACAAGGCGGCCGTGATGCGGCCCTGCGCGTCATGTTCCAGCTTGTAGACGTTGGCATTGCAGACGATTCTGACGCCCGCGTCTTCCGCCTGCTGCGCGGCGATGCCGCCGTGGTATTGCGCGTCGATGGGGCAGATCGGCTGGCAGCTGTTGTTGCCGCAGCAGGCCGGGCGGCCATCGTAGCTGACGCTGTTGCGCGCCACCGTGTTGCCAACCACCTTGAACGAGGGGTCGAGGCGCTCGCGGATGCGGCGCATGGCGTACGGCTCCGTCACGGCATCCATCGGGAATGGCTGCTTGCGCGGCGAACCCGTGTTCTCCGCGCCCGAGACACCCATGATCTCTTCCGCTTCCTGGTAGAACGGCTCCAGGTCTTCATAGCTGATCGGCCAATCGACGCCCACGCCATACAAGGTGTGGATGCGGAAGTCGTTCGGCACGTTGCGCCAGGCTTGCGCGGCCCAGTGCCACGAGGTGCCGCCGAACTGGCGGATGTATTCGGCCGGATACGGGTACGGACCCGCCTGCACCAGGTAGCCGTTATCCTTCGGCTGGTAGATCGGGTGCGGCGCCGTGGCCACCGACGGATACGGCGACATCCAGTCGCTGCGGCGCGTCGTGTTGCGGAAACGGGCGACGATTTCGCCGCGCGACACGCGCGGGCCCGCTTCCAGGATCAACACCGAGGCGCCCGCCAGCGCCAGCTTGCGCGCGGCCAGCGAGCCGATGATGCCGGAGCCGATGACGAGGTAATCGGCGGAGAGTTCTTCAGCCATGATGGCTCCTTAAATTGGTTTTCTGGCCCAGCTGCCGTAGGCGCCGTAGGAATACGTGGGGGGCTTGAGCACGTCGGCCACGACGGCCGCGTTCAGCGCCTGCTCGTAGGCGACGCAGACGGCCGCTTCGCCCGTGCCGACGATGCCCAGGTACCAGGCGCTGGCGATCTGGCGCGGCAGGGCCGCCAGCGGCGACTGAGCGGGAGCCAGCGCATCGAGCGCTTCCTGCAGGCCGGCCGCCTGCAAGCCCTGCGCATTGATCAGGCTCAACAGCGCACGCACATTCGCCGGGAAGGCGGCATCCTGCGCCACCAGCGCGTCATACAGGCGTTTGGCCAGCACGGGATCGAGCACCTGGCGGCCGACCAGCATGGCCGACACGCCCAGGAAGGCGCCCTGCTCCGCACTGGCGACCGGTTCGGCCAGCGCCCAGGGAATCAGCGCCGCGGCCGAAGCCGACAGCAAGCCGGCCAGCACCATGCGGCGGCCGGGATTCAGGGGGCCGCGGCCCTCCTTGTTATGTGTAGCGTCCAATTGAAGCTCCCGTGAGTTCAGCAACCGTTCAGAAAGAATGCTTGAGACCGACCATCACCACCGTCTGGCCGCCGTTCGACGACGGCGTGCCGTTTTGCGAATCGCCCACCGAGGCGACGGCGTCGACGATGGCGCCGTTCTGGCCCAGGGTCTGGCCGCGCGCCAGCTGGCGCGCTTCGATCAGGTAGATCGCCGTGCGCTTGGACAGCGCATAATTCTGTTCGAACGACAGCTGGCGGTAACGCGCGTGGTCCGACACGCCGTTGGCGCGGCTGGCGAAGGTGTCGCTGTAGCCGGCGGACAGGAACCACTGCGGCGTCCACTGGTAGCTGGCGATCAGGCCTGCCGTGTTGAAGATGGCCGTGTCGCGGAACGTGGAATGGCTGCCCGCCTGGTATTGCACGTTGCTGGCGTTGACGCCCACCATCCACTTGCCCATCGTGTAGCGGGCGCTGGCGGCGATGAATTCGATGCTGTCGGCCGAGGCGTAGCCCTGGTTGATGGCGGAGATGCCGAAGCTGGCCGAGGCCTTGTCGCTCCAGCCAGTACCGTTTTGGCAATTTTTCAGTTTCAGGTAGCCGAGCGCGAATTCGGCCGGCGAGGTGCTGTACTTGACGGCGGCGCTGAAGCTGCTGCCCACGGCATTGCCGTCAGCCGCTTCGCCGAAGCCGTATTGCGCGCTCGCTTGCAGGCCGCGCCACGCTGGCATGCTGTAGGTCACGGAATTGCTGATGCGCACGGTCGTATCGAGGCCGTCGATATCGCCCGGGTGCGCGCCGGTGGCGCCCGTCAAGACGTTGCTCGATGCCAGCGAACCCACCAGCAGGTAGTACGGCGTGTACTGGCGGCCCGCCGTCACGCTGCCGTAGGCTGCCGATTGCAGGCCCACGTAAGCCTGGCGGTTGAACAGGGCGCTGGCGGAACTTTGCGCGCCCGTATCGCTTTCAAAGCCGTTTTCCAGCAGGAACAGCGCCTTCAGGTCGCCGCCCAGGTCTTCCACGCCTTGGAAACCGATCTTGCTGGCGGACAAATTGCCGCTGCGCATGTAGGTGTTCGAATTGCCGCCCTGGTTGCTCGCGTAGGCAGTGGCTGCGTCGACCACGCCATAGATGGTGACATTGCTTTGGGCGCAAACGTTTGCGCCGATGAGTGAAAAGGCGGCCAGCGCTGCAGCGCGCATGCATGTATGGTTCATTTTTTTCCTGACTTTCCTGTTTTATTGTACGCCCGGCAAGTACCGCCACCACGATGGCGGGTACAGGCTGTGACGCCGCGTTGCCGCCCCATCAGCGATGGGGTTCCGCTGTTCTTCTTGATCTGGATCAAGTGAGGCAAATTATACGCTTATTTACTCACATGTAAGTGATTGACTGTAAGGCGTAGTCTTATAGCAAAACATTGATTGGTCTTATAGCAAAACTGACAGTGGCGCGGGCACAAGCCCGGCAGGATGCGGCAATGCGTGGAACGGGCATGGCAAAAGCAGCGGCGGCGCGTGTCGAAAAACACGCGCCCGATGGATGCTCAGGCAAAGAGAAGTTTGGGGTTCAGCGCAGGATCGCGGGCGCCACCGGCAGGGTTTCGAGGGCAATAAACGCTTCCAGGGTGCGGCGCATGTCTTCGAACACCTGCTTGCCGTACGCCGCTTCCAGGTGTTCATATTGCAGGTCGATCAGTTTACCCATCTGCAGCAGCAGGCTGGCGCCCGCTTCCGACAGGTGCACCTTGCGGCGGCGCTGGTCGCCTTCGAACTTGCTGCGTCCGATCAGGCCGATTTCTTCCATGCGCGCCAGGATGCCGCTCATGCTGGGGCTGGAAATCTGGCAGATCTCGCACAGCTCGCGCGGTTCCAGGGTGGGGCTTTCGTTCAGCGCGCGCATGATGCGCCACTGCTGCTCCGTCACGCCGAAGTGATTGAGGATGGGGCGGAAATGCTGGAGCAGGCTGTCGCGCGCCTTCAGCAGCAGTTGCGGCATGTTCGGATAACGGATCGGTAGCTGCAAGCGGAACTCCCTCGGTGACCGGCAAATGAGCGTCATTATACGGCCGGCCCAGGGCAAACGGCGGACTGGCAACGATGTATTTTTCGCTACGTCCGCCCTGCCCCACGCCCTTTTCCCCGCCCTTCTCCCTCCTCGTGCGCATGCCGCTGCACGGACCACAGCACGCCCGCCGTCAGCAGCAGCATCGCCGCCCACTCCAGCGGGCGTGGCATGCGCTGCGCGTAGACGAAGCCGTACAGCAGCGCGAACAGGGTCTCCGACAGGATCAGCTGGCCCGACAGGGTCACCGGCACCAGGCGCGACGCCAGGTTCCACAGGTAGTTGCCGATCACGGAAGCGCCCAGCGCCAGCAGCAGGCAGACGAGCCAGAAGCGGGGCCAGTCGCGCGCCGGAGCGCCATCGACGCCGCCCGCCGGCTGCAGCGCCAGCATCACGGCGCCCACGACCAGCGCGATGACGCCGCTGGCCAGGCCATACAGCATGGCCCATTCCGCGGCGCTGACATGCGCATGGCGCTTGAGGAAACGGGCATTGTCGAGCGCATACCAGGTCCAGCACGCGAACGCGCCGATGGCGCACAGCACGCCGGCCAGCCTGTGCGCCAGACTGGCGCCGTCCGCGCCCGCGCCGCCTGCATGGCTGAAGATATCGACATTGATGCAGGCGATGCCCGCGGCCACCACCAGCAGCGGCAAGGCCAGGCGGCGCAAGGGCGGCGCGCCGTGGTCCTTGTGGCCGAACAGCGTCACGCTCAGGGGCAGCAAACCAATGATCAGGGAGGTGGGCGCCACGCCGGCCAGTTTGACGCCATACGCCAGCAGCAGGTAATACACGACATTGCCCGCCAGCGCCTGGCACAGCATGGCCAGCCAGTCGCCGCGCCGCAGCCGGCGCAGCAGGGGCAAGAGGCGCGGCAGCATCAAGCCGGCCGCCAGCGCGCCATAGCAGATGTAGCGGCCCACCATCAGCTCGGCCGGAGAAAAATCCGGCAGCAAGACGGGCACAATGAAAACGGCGCCCCAGAAGGCGCCGGCCAGCAAACCAGATACGATCCCACGCCACATGCAGCCACGCTCACGTCATTATTTCAAGGACGCCAGTATGGCATGCTGTGTGGGATGGCGTCAGCCCCTGGCTTTTCTCTGCCCGGGGATGAAGTGTTCGCGCACGGCCTTGGCCAGCAAGTCCGGCGGCAGCAAGCCCTGTCCCAGCAGGAAGTTGTTGAAGGCCAGTCGGTCGAATCGGTCTCCCAGCGCCAGCTCCGTTTCCGCGCGCAGCTGCAGGATGCGCGTATAGCCGTAGAAATAGCTGCCCGCCTGGCCCGGCATGTTGAAGGTGTAGCGGTCCAGCTCCTGGCGCGCCATCGGTTTCGACAGCATCACTTCATCCGTCAGGATGCGTCCCGCCTCTTCGCGCGTGACTTGCCCCAGGTTCAGCATCGGATCGAGCATGGCGCGCGCCGCGCGCAGCATGCGGAACTGCAGCGCGATGAACTGGCCCTCGGCCGGCTCGTAGGGGATCATCTCCGCTTCCGCGTACAGCGCCCAGCCTTCCACGTTGACGCTGTTGAACGCATACAGGCTGCGCGCCTGCGACACGCCCCGCTCCACCATGGCGCTGAACTGCAGCTCGTGGCCGGGGCGGCCCTCATGCGCGCTCAGGGTCCAGGCCGCGCCCGCGAAGTTGAAATCATCATACGCCTCGCCCTTGCCGCTGGCAGCCGGATTGCTGACGGGGAGGACGAACTGGCCGTGTTCTCCCGTATTGCCGATCAGCGGAGGCGGACGCATATGCGGCGCCGGCTGGGCCGCCGATTCTGCCGCGGATGCCAGGCGCATGGTCATGGCGCGCGCAGGGATATCGACCACGCGCTGCCGGGCGATGCGTTCCTCGAGCTGCGTATTGACGCCCTTGTAGTGCGCTTCGAGCTGCGCGTTCGGGATGGAATCGCTCTTCAGCGCGCGCAGCACCTGGCGGTAGTCGCTACCGTCGACGCCCTTCAAGGCCAGCCTGGCCGCCACCACGGGCGCCAGCGCCTGCATGGCGGCGCGCGTTTCCAGGTAGGCCACCTGCGCCCGTTCCACCAGCGCGCGCGGCTCGATATCGATGCCCACCTGCTTCAGGCGAAACGCATACAGCTCGGGCGCCATGCGGAAATCCGTGCGCGACAGGGGCAGCACCACCTGCTTTTCCCATGCCGCATAGTCATTCAGCTGCTGCTCCATGGCGGCCAGCGCGGGTTCGGCGCCCGCGATCTTCATGTCGGCGAACAGCTTGCGGATGCCGGCGATATACGTGGGCACGTTTTCCAGCGCCTGCTCCACCTGCAGGCGCACGGGACCGGCCAGGCCGGGCGTGCCGATTTTCTCCGTGAAGCGCGCCTTTGCCTGCTGCGTGATCGGCGTGCTGCCCGGGAACTGGCCCACATAGCGCTGCAGGCGCTCCAGCGCCTTGGCGCGGCGCGCGGCCGGACGCTGCTCCTGCAGCAGGCTTTGCATGCTGCCAAAGACCATTTGCGGCACGTCGACCCACGGTAAGGTGTATCTGGCTTCCAGCTCGGTGCCGGCGATTTCCTGGTCGACGGCGCCGATCAGAATTTCCAGGTCCTGGCGTATGCGTTCGTCGCGTTCCAGTTCCAGCTTTTGCTGCAATTGCGCGCGCGCCTTCTGCATGGCCGCCACATGGCGCTCGCTGATGTTCGGCCCCAGGTCGGCGGCCAGGCCGTCGTATTGGGCCAGGCCCGTGTCGGACGCGTCTTCGGGCGAGAACTGCGCCTGCGCCGCCAGCACGATGGCCGCGTTGCGGTTGCTGGCCTCGACCCAGGCGGACGACGCGCTGGCGGTGGCCGGGGCTGCGGGGCCGGCGGCCATGGCAGGCATGGCAAATACGCTGGAAAGCAAGGCGGCAAG
Organism: Janthinobacterium sp. GW822-FHT07A03; assembly: GCF_058798815.1. NCBI lineage: Bacteria > Pseudomonadati > Pseudomonadota > Betaproteobacteria > Burkholderiales > Oxalobacteraceae > Janthinobacterium > Janthinobacterium sp. GW822-FHT07A03. The sequence continues at coordinate 378,540 of NZ_JBXAKW010000006.1, forward strand.
CACGGTCTGGTGCAATTTCGGAGTGACGGACATCGGGGCATTCCTTCCTGAGGTGAGCGATGAGCGAAGCGGCGAGTATCGGCCAGGCCCGGGCAGCTGTCAATTCAGGCCATTCAGGGCGGGCAGATTCCACGGCGTGACGATCTGGATCGCGGACAAGGACGCGGGCTGCGCCAGTGCCGGCAGCGCACCCTGTGCCCGCAGGATTTCCTGGCAGGCGCGGCGCATGTCCTGGCCCAGGTCATGGTGCAGCACGGCCTGGATGGCGCCCGAGCGGAGCAGCGCCACGTTGCCCGCATCCAGGTCGTGGCCGATGAAGACCTGGCATGGGCGCCCCGCCTGGGCGAACGCCTGCACGATGGCGGCATTGCCACCGCCGATCGAATACACGGCGGCGATGCCCGGGTGCGCGGCCAGGGCTTCGCGCACCAGCGCGCCCGTGGCGCCGTCGATGCCGTGGCCCTCGCTCACTTCGACGATGGACAAGTGGCGGTGCCGTTCGCGCAGCGCGCGGCGAAAGCCGATCTCGCGCTCTTCCTCGCCATGAAAGCGGTTGCTGCTCAGGGTCACCAGCACCTGCTGTTTTTTCCGGCTGCCCAGCCACTGGCCGACCAGGCAGGCGGCCGTCTCGCCCGCCGCGCGGTTATCCATGCCCACGTAGCTGCGGCGCGCGGAGCCTGGCAAGTCCGTCACCAGGGTCACGACGGGGATGCCGGCCGCCGCCAGCCGGTTCACCGCTTCCGCCACTTCTGGCAAGTCCGGTGCTTTCAGCAGCACGCCGTGGCTGCCGTTCTTGCGGATGCGTTCCAGCAGGTCGACGACGCCGTCCACCTCCAGGGTTTCATGCAGGTGAAAGCGCGAACGCAACACGGCCGGATGCAAGGACGGCAGCTCCGATTCGAGTGCCAGGCGCACGGCGTCCGTGAAGCGGCGCGGTGCCACCATCAGCACGTCGAGCATGAATTTTCTTCCGGACAGGCCCACCTGCGTGCTTTGCCGCGCCAGTTCATCGAGCGCCTGCATCACGCGGCGCACCGTATTCGCATGCACGCCGCCGCGCTGCTTGATCACGCGGTCGACCGTGGCCACGCTGACGCCGGCCTGCAGCGCCACGACCTTGACGGGGAAAGGATGCGTCATGCCATCTCCAATTCAGATTTTGATGGTTTTTTGATGGATTTCTTGATGAAAAATGCGGATTTTCATCCCTATACTGATTCTACAACTTAAACAACGGAGACACCGCATGCCCACCTCAGACGCCGCCGCGCAGACCTCCCCCTACTGGCTGACGCCGGAACACTGCGACCTGCAGGACTTCATCGCCACCGTCAGCCAACGCACAGCGCTGGCCGACTATCCCCACGCCGCCGCGGTGGAAGAAAACATTCTCGTCTACGACTGCGACCAGGTGCGCGCGCTGGCCGGCAAGCCGCTGGCGTTGCGCGCGCTGCAGGCCGAATGGGGCCGGGCGCTGATGGATGGCCCGGGCGTCATCGTGCTGCAACGCGCCGTCGCCGACATGGACACGCTGGAACGGGTAAGCGGCGTCTTTCGCGCGCTGATCGCCGAGCAGCATGCCAGCGGCCAGGCGGCCGGCGACCATTTCGCCAAGGCTGGCGCGAATGACCGTATCTGGAATGCCCAGCAAAAGCTGTGCCTGCGCGCGCCGGAGGCGTTCGCGCGCTACTACGCCAATCCCGTCTTCGCCTGGATCGCCGAGGCATGGCTGGGTCCAGCCTACCAGATGACGGCGCAAGTCAATGTCGTCAACCCGGGCGGAGCGGCCCAGGCGCCGCACCGCGACTACCACCTGGGCTTCCAGAGCGCCGCCAGCTGCGCCGCCTACCCCGCGCCCGTGCACCAGATGTCGGCCTTGCTGACACTGCAGGGCGCCGTCGCCCATTGCGACATGCCGCTGGCCTCCGGCCCCACCCTGTACCTGCCCGGGTCGCAGCGCTACCGGGCCGGTTTTCTCGCCTGGCAGCAGCGGCCGTTCCGCGACTACTTTGCGCAGCATTGCGTGCAGCTGCCCCTGTCCAAAGGCGATGCCGTGTTCTTCAACCCCGCCCTGTTCCATGCGGCCGGGCATAACCGCTCGTCCGACATCCGCCGCATGGCCAACCTGCTGCAAGTGTCGTCGCCGTTCGGGCGCGCCATGGAAGCGCTGGACCGCCGCGCCATGAGCGCCGCCCTGTATCCGGCCCTGCAGGCGCTGCGTGCCCGGGGCGCCCTGGATGATGCTGGCGTGCGCCACGCGGCGGCCGCCTGCGCCGAAGGCTATGCCTTTCCCAGCAACCTCGACCGCGACCAGCCGATCGGCGACATGGCGCCGCCCACGCAGCAGCAGCTGATGCACGAAGCGCTGGCGCAGGACTGGCCCGCTGCACGCTTTATCGACGCCCTGGATAGCCACGCCTGGCGCCAGCAAGCCTGAATCCCTCACCACGATACAAACGGAGTACCCGCATATGCAAGACATCCACATCGGCCTGATCGGCGCCGGCTACATGGGCAAGGCCCACACCATCGCCTACAAGGCCGTGCGCAGCATTTTTCACACGGCCTTGAATCCCGTGTGCGAATGCATCGGCACCAGCAGCAGCGAAGGCGCCGCCCGCAGCGCGCAGGAGCTGGGGTGGCAGCGCTCCACGGGCGACTGGCGCGCGCTGGTCAATGATCCCGCCATCGACGCCGTCATCGTGGCCACGCCGCCAGCCACGCACAAGGACATCGTGCTGGCGGCGCTGGCCCTGGGCAAGCCCGTATTCTGCGAAAAGCCGCTGGGCATGACGGCCGCCGACTCCCTGCTGCTTGCGCAGGCGGCGGAAAACGCGGGCGTGGCCAACATGGTGGGCTATAACTACATCCGCACGCCCGCCAGCCAGCTGGCGCGGCAGATCATCGAATCGGGAGAGATCGGCGAAATCATCCATGTCGCCGCCGAACACGTGGAAGACTATCTGCACGACCCGCGCGCACCGGCATCCTGGCGCACGCGCGCGGCGACGGCAACGCGCGCCGGCGCACTGGCCGACGTGGGCTCGCACCTGCTCAACCTGGCCCTGCGCCTGGGCGGCCCCGTCGATGCGCTGGTGGCCGACATGAACACCGTGCACGCGCAGCGGCAAGGCCCGCACGGCATGGAAGCGGTGGAAAACGACGACCAGGGCAACCTGATGCTGCGCTTTGCCAGCGGCGCGCTCGGTGCCCTCACCTTCAGCCGCGTGGCGGCCGGGCGCAAGATGGGCTACACCTACCGTATCACGGGGACGAAAGGCGCCATTGCGTTTGATCAGGAAAACCAGAATGCACTATGGCTGTACGATGCCGGCCATCCCGCGCAGCGCCAGGGTTTCCAGCGCCTGCTGATGGGCCCCGCCCACCCCGACTACCTGGCGTTCAGCCAGGGCGCGGGGCACGGCACGGGGTACAACGAGCAGATCGTCATCGAAGCGCGCGATTTTCTGCAGGCCATCGCCAGCGGCCAGCCGGTCTGGCCCACCTTCCGCGATGGCTACGAAGTGGACCGGCTGATCGATGCCGCGCTGCGCTCCATGCAGGAGCGCAGCTGGATTTCCGTGCGCTGACGACAGGGGCGGTTTAGTAGGCCAGGCCGTAACCGAACTTGTACAGCGGATGGGCCGTGTCATACGGCACGTCCGATTTCTGCACCTGCACTTCGGCCATCGACGAGGGCAGCTCGAACGGCAGCTTGCCTTGCGGCTTGGCCTTGCCCGTCAGGACATCGAACAGCGCGCCGTCGCTCACGCCGAAGTTGGCGACGATGGCGCTGGCCTTGTCCTGCACGTTGCCGAGGATGGCCGGGCGGTCCAGGTACACGGTGACCACCGTCTTCGGCGCGTATTTCGCCGCATTCTTGATCGCCTCGTAGTCGGCATTGCCGTCGACGTAATCGAGGCGGCCCTCGTGCTGCATGCTGCCGAAGATGTAGTTCGGGTGCAGGGTTTCATACGGCGCGGCCACGCGCAGCAGGGCCACGTCCGCTTCCTGCGGCGTGGCGACCACCGTGTAGCCATACTGTTTCGCCACGGCCGCATCGATGCCGTACAGGTAGACCTTCTTGACGGTGGCCGCCAGCGGCAAGACCTTTTCCTTGTTTTCCAGCAAGACCAGCGAGCGGCGCTGGGCCTCCAGGCCCGCCTCGACGAATTCCGCCTTGCCCACCGTGCTGGCCGCCTTGGCCGCATCGACGAACGGGTGCTCGAACAGGCCCTGCTTGAATTTCTGGATCAGGATGCGCCGCGCCGAGGCGTTGATGCGCGCTTCCGTCAGCTGGCCCCGCTGCACGGCTTGCGTCAGGTACGGCGCTTCCGTCACGCCGCCAAACTGGTCCATCCCCGCCGTGACGGCCTTGACGTAACGTTCGGCCTTGGTGGCGTCTTCCATGCCCCACGGCGTGCCGAAGCCGATGAAGGAAGGCGCGACGCCCGGCGCCGTGCCGTTGCGGCAGTTGGCGTCGCAGTCGGAGGTGATGCCCCAGTCGGACAGGATCACGCCCTCGAAGCCGTATTTGCCGCGCAGCAAGTCCGTCAGCAAGGTCTTGCTGAAGCCGGCTCCCACCTGCTCCAGGGTGATGCCGTCGACGGTGATATTGCCGTCTGGCATGGCATACGTGGGCATGACGGAGGCCGCCTTGGCCGTGAACGCGCCTTCGAACGGCTTGACGTGATAGGCGAAGTTGTTGCCCGGGTAGGTCATGTAGCGGCCATAGTAATTGTGACCATCGAAGCCCTCCTTCGTGGCGCCATAGCCGACCCAGTGCTTGACGACGGCCACCACGCTGCCGTCATGCAAGCCCGTATTGCCATCCTGAAAACCCTCGATATAGTGCTGCACCATGCGCTTGGCCAGGTCCGCGTCTTCGCCGAAGGTGCCGTTGATGCGCGCCCAGCGCGGCTCGGTAGCCAGGTCCGCCTGCGGCGACAGCGCCTGCGTGATGCCGACGGCCAGGTATTCCTGGCGCGCGATGTCGCCGAAACGGCGCACCAGCGCGTCGTCGCCGATGGCGGCCAGGCCCAGGGTTTCAGGCCACTGCGAGAAACCCTTGGTGCCGGCGCTGGCGCCCACCGTGTACTGGAAATGGTGGCGCGGGTCCGTGCTGATGGACACGGGGATGCCGTGGCGCGAGGTTTCGCTCAGCGCCTGCACCTTGTTGTACTGGGCCGCCATATTGGCCGTGTCGCCCGCCATGCGGGTAATGAAGGTGTTGACGTACTGCTTGACGATCAGGTCTTGCAGGGCCGTCAAGTCATACGCGCCGCCCAGGCCGATGCCGGAAGGGTCGGACACGGTGGGTGCCGTGCCGTGCATCATCAGGCCCGCCTTTTCATCGAGGCTCATGCGCGACAGCAGGTCGTCGGCGCGCGCCTCCGCCGGCAGGCGCCAGTCTTCGTACGGGTCGATCTTGCCGTTGCGGTTCATATCCTTGAAGGTATAGCCGTCAACCTTGAGCTGGGTGTAGGTGGTGGCGCCGAACACGGGCTGCGTGTATCCCTCGCTGCCGGTATCGTTGCCGCAGGCGGCCAGGGCAAGCGTGGCGACGCAGCCGGCGACCACGCGGGCCATCGGTTTCAAAGTGCAATTCATCATTATCTCCAAGACTGTTTTTGTAGGTATCAAGGCACGGCAGCAAGGCCGGCCGAAAACAATATAGCGTGAGAATGCGTGAGTTTCTTGACCGCGCAGCACGCGTTTTATACCCGCGAGAACAATTTTTGGTTAGATGGCACAACAACCAACAATCTCCTACAAAGTGCTAATATTTGTGAAAAATTACTACAACAAGCAGCATAAGCAGGAGACAGCCTTGCACAAACCCGACACGCGCACGGTTTCGAACCGCATCGCGCAGCAATGCGCGCGCGCCATGCAGGCCGATGGCCACGATCCCGCCGACTTTTTCCGCCAGACGGGCATCACGCCGGCGCAGCTGGACGAGCCGGGCGGCCGCATCAACGCCGAGCGGCACCGCCGCATGACGGCCTACGCCCAGCAACTGCCCCAGCACCGCGGCCTGCTCGATCTCGACGTGACGCACTGGTTCGCGCATTACTCGGGCATCGCCCACGTCTGCTTCAACCGCCCCACCCTGCGCAGCGCGCTGCACGAGCTGCTGCACTTGCGGGGCCTGATCGGCGAATTCGACTTCATGCTGATGAGCGAAAATGGCACGCGCATCGAGATCGAATACCTGTCCGAGTTCTGCCAGCTGGGGGGCGCCATGCAGGCGCTGGCCAATTTCCGCATGCTGTCGCTGGTGGCGCGCGCCTACGACGATGGCACACCCACCGCCTTCCATGCCGGCTTCCAGGGCAAGGCGCCGTGGTTCGCGCCGGCCATTTCCGAGTGCTTCGGCGCCGCTGCCACCTTCGGCCAGGCACGCAATACCCTGACGTTCGACGCGCCGGCGCTGGACCGGCCCTTCGCCCAGTTCAACGCCATGCTGGCGCCGCACGCGCTGCGCCACGCGCAGGGGCAATTGCAGCAGTTGCAGGGGGCGCAGCTGTTTTCGGCCCGCGTGGAGCAAGCCATCATCGATTTGCTGGGCCGGCAAGGTGCCGGGGACGCCGACGGCGCCGCGCTGCTGCCGGCCCTGTGCGATGGCCTGGCGATGAACCGCTGGACCCTGCAGCGCCAGCTGCAGCAGGAGCAGACCTCGTTCCGCGCGCTGGAATTGCGCGCCAAGAGCCGCGAATCGCGCCGTTTGCTGCGCGAAACGACCCTGAGCGTGGTGGAAATCAGCGAGCGCCTGGGCTTTTCCTCGCAAAGCGCGTTTACCCGCTTCTTCAAGACCCAGTTCGAGCTGCCGCCGGCGCGCTACCGGCACGACATGCAAGGTAGCCCCTAGGAAGGCGTCAGAAGAAGTGGCGCATCCCCGCCATCACGCCATGTTGCGTGCGCCCCGCGCCAACGGTGCCGCCCGCGTCCAGCGCCACGGCCGCCGCGCCATCATTGGCCATGCGGCCGATGGCGCCGTAGACGGCCGTGCGCCTGGATAAATGATACGTCAGGCGAACGGTGGCCAGGGTGGCATCGTTCGGGCTGGCCTTGACGGCGAGTCTGGCGAGCTGCCCATCGAGCACCAGCGCGGGGGCCAGCGGATAGGCGGCGCCCACATACAGCAGCTGCGAGTCGATGGGTCCCGTGGCGGCGCGGATCGTGCGGTCGATCACGCCGCCGCCGATTTTCAGCTGATCAAACATGGCATAGGCGCTGGCGATCACGCGGCGGTCGAAGTTGCGGCTCGACGTGAGACCGTTGGCCGCGCCCGCATTGCCGTACAGGATGTCGTACGAGGCCGTGGCGCCGTAGCGGCCCGTGTCGTAGCCGAGCAAGGCGGTGATCTGGCGGCACGCCTTCGCATTGCCCGCCACTTCGCCCGCGCAGCCAGTGGCGGCCGGCCCGCCTGCCGCCGAACCATCGCGCCCCAGGCTGTAGGTGGCGCCCACGGTCACATCGAAAAACGTGCCCAGGTAGCCGATGGCGTTGTCGCTGCGCGCATTCGGCAGGTACAGATCGAGGCTGCTGATGGAAAACAGGGTCGGGCCCATGATGTCGGACTTTTGCGTGGCCCAGAACGACATGTTCATTTGCCGCCCCAGCATCACGCTGCCATAGCGCCCTTTCAGGCCCACCCACGACTGGCGGCCGAACAGGCGCCCGCCCTGCCCCGCGATGCCCGTGTCGACGCCGAAGCCCGATTCCAGCGCAAAGATCGCCTGCAGGCCGCCGCCCAGGTCTTCCACGCCCTTGACGCCGAAGCGCGACGGCAATGAACCCGTGAGTGTCGGCACCTTGACCATGCTGTCGCCGGCGGCATTGACATTGCTCGTGTAGGCCACGGAGCTGTCGAGCACGCCGTACAGGGTCACGCCGCCTTGCGCGTAACTGGTGCCGCAGGCGCACGCGCCCAGCAGCGCCACGGTGATGGCGTTGATTTTTCTCATGCTTGTCTCCGTTTTTTGGTTTTGTATTGTTTTATTCGGCGTCTGGCTGCACGTCGGGGCGCGCCTGCCGGAACGCGGGCAGCGCCTCGCACTGCGCCACGATGCGGCGTATCGTCGGATACAAGGCCAGGTCGCACTGGAAGCGCAGCGCGTTGTACACCTGCGGCACCAGGCAGCAGTCGGCCAGGGTCGGCATATCGCCATGGCAGAAGCGGCCCGTGTGCGGGCTCCCCGCCAGCTCCGCTTCCAGCGCGGCCAGGCCCAGATGGGTCCAGTGCCGGTACCACGCGTTTTTCTGCTCCTGCGACAGGGCCAGGGGGCCCGTCAGGTAATTGAGCACGCGCAGGTTGTTCAGCGGATGGATGTCGCAGGCGCACACCATGGACAGCTGGCGTACCCTGGCGCGGCCCAGAGCATCGGCGGGCAGCAGTTTTTGCCCCGCCTGCGTCTCGTCCAGGTACTCGATGATGGCCAGGGATTGCGTCAGCACGGCGCCGCCATCCTCCAGCACGGGCAACAGGTGCTGCGGGTTCAGGCTGGAAAACGCGGGCGTGAACTGCTCGCCGCCGTTGCGGCTCAGGTGCACATAGGCCGTGTCGGCGTGCAGCTGTTTCAGGTTCAGCGCGATGCGCACGCGGTAGGACGCGGAACTGCGGTAATAGCCATGCAATTTCATACGGTGCTCTCTTTCAGGGTAGCGGGAATGGCGCTGGCGGCGCTCCGGGCGCGCATCAGGCACCCCATGGCCAGCAGCGCCAGGGAGGCCAGCACGGCGGGAATAGCCAGCAAAAAGAAGATGGTTTCATTGTCAAGTTTCAGGGTCAGCATCAGGCCGCCGGCCATGGAACCGAGCACGGAGCCGCTGCGGCCCACGGCGGCGGCCCAGCTGACGCCTGTGGCGCGGCTCGACGTGGGGTAAAAGGCGGCGGCCAGCGCATTGGCGCCCACCTGCGAGCCGCTCACGCCAAAGCCCACGCCGAAGACGGCCAGCACCAGCAGGGCCAGGCTGCTGCCCGACAGGGCCACGACGACGATGCAGCCAGCGGCGGCCAGGTAGGCGATGCTCAGCACTTTATGGGGGCTGTAGCGGTCCATCCAGCGGCCCAGCAGGATGGCGCCGACCGTGCCGCCCACCTGGAACATCATCGTCACCAGCGAGGCGTTCGACAGGGACAGACCATTGCCGTTCAGCAAAGTCGGCATCCAGCTCGACAGCAGATAAATGATCAATAAACTCATGAAAAACGTGGACCACAACAGCAAGGTGCCGCCGATGACGCCGGGACGGAACAGTTCCGCCATGGGCGAGCCGGCCAGCTTCTTGTCGCTGACCACCAGATGCGGCAGGCTGGCCAGGGTCGGCGCGATGCGGCGCATGATGATCTGGCTGCCGTCGCGGCCTTTCAGCACCAGCCAGCGCAGGGATTCCGGCAGCGCCAACAGCAGCACGGGCACCAGCAGCAGCGGCAAGGCGCCGCCCAGCATCAGCACGCCGCGCCAGCCGATCAGGTGCAGCAGCTGCGCCGACGCCAGGCCGCCCAGCGCGGAACCGATGGTAAAGCCGCAGAACATCATGGTCACGAGGCCGGAACGGCGCTGCTGCGGGCAGTATTCGGACGTCATGGTCACCGATGTCGGCATCGCGCCGCCCAGGCCCAGGCCCGTCAAGAAGCGCAGCACCAGCAGCATCGTCAGATCCGTCGACCAGGCCGACAGCAGGCTGGCCGCGCCAAAAAACGCGACGGAGACGATCAGCACGGGGCGGCGGCCGTAACGGTCCGCCAGGGGGCCGAATAAAAACGAACCGGCCATCAGGCCAAACAGGCCGGCGCCGAACAGGGGCGCCAGCGCGGCGGGCGTCAAGCCCCACTCGGCGCGGATGGCGGGCGCGATGAAGCCGATCGAGGCCGTATCGAAGCCGTCGATGGCGACGATGAGGAAGCATAGCCAGAGGATCAGTTTCTGGTAGCGGGAAAACGGGTGGCTGTCGAGGAAGTGCTGGACGTCGGTGCCGGCGTGGGTAGTCATGGTCTTGTCTCCGTTGTTATTGTTCGTTCGGGCTGCGCGGTCTGTGCCGCGCTGGCCCGAGGGTGTTTACTGCACGGCGACCTTGATCGGCGTCAAACCGTCTATGCGCGCGTGCATGGTCTGTCCGCTGGTGACGGCGCCCACGCCTTCGGGCGTGCCCGTCATGATGATGTCGCCCGGCTGCAGCTCGAACAGCGTCGACAGGTTGGCGATGACTTCATTGACGGACCAGATCAGATGCGTCAAATCGCTCGTCTGCACGACCTTGCCGTCGACTTCCAGCACGATGGCGCCCGTGGTGATTTCACCGCATGCCGCCATCGGCGTGAGCGCGCCGATGGGTGCGGAATAGTCGAAGGCCTTGCCGATTTCCCACGGACGGCCCTGTTCGCGCATGCGCATCTGCAGGTCGCGCCGCGTCATGTCCAGGCCCACGCCATAGCCGAAGATGTGCGAGGCCGCGTCTTCCAGGGCGATGTTGCTGCCGCCCTTGCCGATGGCGACCACCAGTTCGATTTCATGGTGGTAGTTCGAGGTCTGCGCCGGATACGGCACCGTGGCCGTCACGCCGGGCGGCACGGGGACGACGGACTTGTCGTCATTCGGCTTGCAAAAGAAGAATGGCGGCTCGCGGTCGGGATCGAAACCCATTTCGCGCGCATGGGCGGCGTAGTTGCGGCCCACGCAGTAGATGCGGCGCACAGGGAACTGCGCGTCCGTGCCGACGATGGGCAGGCCGGCGATGGCCTGGGGGGTAAAAATGAATTTGGTCATGGTGAAATCCTGTGTGAAAAATCAATCGGTCAAAAACTGCTCGCGCAGCACGCCCATGGCTTGCTGCACGGGGCGGTCGGAAAAACTGAACAGCACGACGTCTTCCTCCGGGCAGTCGAAGGAGACAAGAGCCCACGACGGCACGACGAAGGTGTCGCGCGGGGCGAAATCAAACGCCTGCCCGCCTATCGTCACCTTGCCGTGGCCTTCGACGACGCTGTAGACGGTGCCGTCGGTGCTGCGCGCGCGCTTGCCGGCAAACCCTTTCGGCAGCAGCTGCATGAAGGTGGCCATGGTGGGCATGGGCGAGCCGCCCGTCAGCGGGTTCGCGTATTTGAGCTTGTAGCCGTGCCACTCGTCGATGGCATCCGTGCGCGACAGCAGCTCCAGCGCTTCGCGCGAACGGGCATACGGGTAATTGAAGATGGGCGAGGTGGCGCCCTGGTGCAGGGGTTTTACCGGCGCCATGTTGTAGCCGTAGCGGGCCATGCTCTGGCCTTCCGGGCGGCTGACCGTCTGGCTGTCCTGCGTGTCGTTTTCCGCGAAGCCGGAATCGAAATAGCGCAGCATGGGAATGTCGAGGCCATCGAGCCAGACGACAGGCTCGCAGACGCCGTCGATGCCCACATTGCCGTGGTCATGCCAGGTCCACGACGGCGTGATGATGAAGTCGCCCGGGTGCATGGTGGTGCGCTCGCCCGCCACCGTCGTGTAGGCACCCTGCCCGCTCACGACGAAACGCAGCGCGGACTGGCTGTGGCGGTGCGATGGCGCCACTTCGCCGGGCAGGATCAGCTGCAGGCCCGCGTACAGCGATTGCGTGATCGACGAGCGGCCCGGCAAGGCGGGGTTTTCCAGCACGAGGACCCTGCGCACGGCTTCGTGGGCCGTGATCACTTCGCCGGCGCGCGCCAGCTGCGGCGCGATGTCCGCATAGCGCCACAGGGCCGCCGCATACGGCGCCGTCGGATGCGGCGGCACCAGCGTGTGCAGCGATTGCCACAGGGGCGACAAATGCATGCCGCTCAGGGCGTCATACAAAGCCTGGCGTTCGGGCGTTTGATGGGAGGTCATGCTGCCTCCTTCCCGGTGGCGGCCAGGCAGGTTTGCGCCGTCCAGCCATACAGCCAGGCCAGCGCCTCATAGAATTGCGCCGGCGTGCGCCCGCGCCACAGGTCGTTGCGCACCAGGCGTTCGACGCCCCTGGCGTGGTACAAGCGCCCCATTTCGCGCGCAGACAGCACGACACGGGCCGTGCGGGCGATGCGCGAGGTCTGGTACAGCTGGAAGGCGGCGGCCATGTCGAAATCGCAGGCGCGCACGGCTTCGCCCAGGGTCACGGCATCTTCCAGCGCCATGCAGGCGCCCTGCGCCAGGTATTGCAGCATCGGGTGGGCCGAGTCGCCCAGCAAGGTCATGCGCTTGGTGCTCCAGTTGGCGACGGGGTCGCGGTCGGCCGTGCTCCAGCGGCGCCAAGTCGTCGGCTTGTGCAGCAGCTGGCGCGGCTGCGCATGGACGCCGTCGAAATACGACAGCACCTCTTCCTTGCTGCCGTCCGTGACGCTCCACGCTTCCTGCTCGCGGCTGTGGAAGGTCACCACCAGGTTGTATTGTTCGCCATTGCGCAGCGGGTAGTGCACGAGGTGGCAGTTCGGCCCAGCCCAGACGACGGGCGCGTTCCAGCGCAGGTCGGCCGGCATGTCGGCGGCCGGCACGACGGCGCGGTACACCACGTGGCCGGAAACGCGCACCTGGTCGCCCACGATGCGCTCGCGGATGACGGATTTCACGCCGTCGCAGCCGATCAGCACATCGGCGCGGAAGCTGCGCCCCGCCGCATCGACCACGGTGACGCCGTCGGCGTCTTCCGCCACGTCCGTCACCTGCGACGAGGTCACAAACGTGATCAGGGGCGAGGTGCGCACCGCGTCGAGGATGGCGCCGTGGATGTCGGCCCGGTGGATCACGGCGTAGGGATTGCTGAAGCGTGCGCGGAAGGCCGCGTCGACGACGAAGGTGCCTACCTCGGTGGCGTCGACGGCGTCCATCATCACCAGGCGTTCCGTGAACACGGCGCGGGCCCTGGTGCGCTCGCCCACGCCCAGCGCATCGAGCGCGGCAAAGGCGTTGGGCGCCAGCTGGATGCCGGCGCCGATCTCGCCCAGGGTCGATGCCTGTTCCAGCACGGTGACGGCCAGCCCCAGGCGCGACAGGGACAGCGCGGCGGCCATGCCGCCGATGCCGCCGCCGACGATCAGCACGGACGGCTTGTGGTTAGTTTCCATTTCTCTCCTCCAATTGATCTGTGTGCTTGCGCGCAGCACGTTTGCTGTGCTCTTGGTATGGCAAGCAGTGTGCCGACAGGTCAATATTTGGTAAAGCGATGGAATACAATAGCCACAATCACGTTTTTAAATAATGGCGGAATCTCCTTATGTCGCGCTTCGATATCGAATTGCTGTTCATCTTTGACGAGATCTATAAAAGCCGCAACGTGACGCGCGCGGCGGAAAACCTGGGCTTGCCCCAGTCGACGGTGAGCATCGGCCTGGGGAAATTGCGCACGCATTTCGGCGACCGCCTGTTCGCGCGCACCTCGAAAGGCATGGAGCCGACGCCGCGCGCGCAGAACGCCGTGCAGGACGTGCGCGCGGCAATTGCCGCCTGGCAGCACGCGCTGGCCGACCAGCCCGTGTTCGACCCGGCCGCCAGCACGCGCGAATTTGCCATCTGCATGACGGACATCAGCGAAATCGTGCTGCTGCCCATCCTGCTCAACCATTTGCAGCAGACGGGCCCAGGCATCACGCTGGACGTGTCGAAGATCGCCACCGACACGCCGGCGCGGCTGGAAGGCGGCGAAGTGGACCTGGCAGTGGGCTTCATGCCGCACTTGGAATCGGGGTTTTATCAGCAGAAACTGTTCGACCAGCATTTCGTCTGCCTGGTGGCCAGCAGCCACCCGCGCATCCGCGACACGATTACCGTGGAAGAATTCCTGGCGGAGGGGCATATCGAAGTGAAAAGCTCGGGCACGGGACATTCCATCGTGGAAAAGGTGCTGGCAGCGGCCGGCGTGCAGCGGCGCATCGTGCTGAAACTGCCCAGCTTTCTCGGCGTGTCGCGCATCGTCGCCGAAACCGAGTACATCGTCACGGTACCGTACCGCTACGCACTGCAGATGCATGACCACGAAGCGTTCCGCATCCTGCCCTTGCCCGTGGCACTGCCCAGCTTTTCAGTCAAGCAGCACTGGCACGAGCGCTACCACCAGGATGCGTCGAACCGCTGGCTGCGCCAGACCATGGCGCAGCTGTTCGGGGCAGGCGACGCGACAGCGTTGCCAATTGAGTAATTTTTCCGCATACTGCCAGGCCTTGCCCTTCATTGCCGTCCACTATGCTTATCAGCCTGCGCCCCGTCACCGTCGACAATTTCGACCTCATCAGCGACTTGCCCCTGTTGCCGCAGCAACGCGACTATCTGGCCAGCAACGACTATTCCATCGCGCAAGCGAGTTTCCATCCCGCCATCCTGCATACGCGCGCCGTGTATGGCGACGAGGAAGTGATCGGCTTCCTGATGTTCGTCTCGCCCGACGCCGACGACCCGCCCGGCCACTACCAGATCTGGCGCTTCATGATCGACCACCGGCGCCAGGGGCAAGGCCATGGCCGCGCCGCCCTCGCCCTGGCGCTGGCGGAAATCCGCGCCCGCCCGGATGCGCGCAGCATCGAAATCTGCTACAAGCCCAGCAATGCCAACGCGAAACAGTTCTATGCCAGCATGGGTTTCGTGGAAAAAGGCATGGACGCGGATGGCAATGACATGCTGGCCGTGATCGAACTAAGCTAGCTGCCTGACGTCGCGCCCGCATCGGCCCTGGCATCGAACGCCAGCCGCGCCGCATCGATGGCGTCGCGGTGGCCGTAGGCCCAGGCGCCCAGCGCGCTGATGGGAATCAATAGCGAACGCCCCAGGTCCGTCAGCGCATAGTCGACGCGCGGCGGCACGGTGGGAAACACGGTGCGCGTGACGAGACCGTCGCGTTCAAGACCCCGCAGGGTCAAAGTCAGCATGCGCTGCGAGATGCCGCCGATCAGGCGGCGCATCTCGTTGAAGCGCTTGGTGCCATTGCCCAGCAACATCACCACCATCACGCTCCATTTGTCGCCCACGCGGGTGAGGATGTCCGTGATCGGGCGGCACGAGTCCGCCACGCCCGCATGGCCGCCGTGGTCGCGCATGCGCTTTTCCAGCTCGGCCCCGCGCGCGGCCACCTCGCCCATAGTCACATCCGTGTGCCCCAGTGTGGAAAAAGTGCCTTCTTGTGCGTTCATTTGATAGTCACTATATTTAACCCGGTTACAAAAACATACCACCCGATCATACCATCCAAGAAGGCCTATATGAACATCCTGCATATCGATTCCAGCGTCCTTGGCGAGCATTCCGTCAGCCGCCAGCTGACCACCGCCATCGCCGCCCGCCTGCAAGCGGCCGCGCCCGGCGCCACCGTCCGCTACCGCGACCTGGCCGCCCAGCCCTTGCCGCAATTTACGGCCTTGCCCGGCGTCGCCGAGGGAGAAATCCTTGCCGCCGCGCTGGAGCAAGTGCTGGCCGCCGACATCATCGTCATCGGCGCGCCCATGTACAACTTCGCCATCCCCAGCCAGCTCAAATCGTGGCTCGACGCGCTGGCCGTGCCCGGCAAGACCTTCCAGTACGGCGCCAATGGCCCGGAAGGCTTGCTGGGAGCCAAGCGCGTGATCATCGCCTCGACGCGCGGCGGCTACTATGGCGCCGACACGCCGATGGCCGCCCTGGAACACCAGGAAAGCCATCTGCGCGCCTTTCTCGGCTTCCTCGGCATCCAGCAGATCGAGATCGTGCGCGCCGAAGGCGTCAAGGTCAGCGACGCAGCCAGGGCGCAGGCCTTGACGGCGGCCTTCGAGCAGATCGGCGCGCTGCAGGCGGCATAGGTTCAGCTTGATTCTCTGGCTGCGGCGGAAACTGTTTCGGCGCAGCCAGACTGGGCATGGCGGACAAGAAAGGGCAAACTGCGCTAAGCTGCATCCGCCCCACCACTTTACAAGGACCACCATGACCCTGACCGTCGTCGCCACCATCGATGCCCAAGCCCAACATATCGACGCCGTGCGCGCCGCCCTGGAAGCCGTCGTGCCGCCGAGCCGCGCGGAAAGCGACTGCCTGCGCTACGAGTTGCACCTCGACAATAAGATTCCCACGCGCTTCATCATGCTGGAAGAATGGACGAACAACGCGGCCCTGACTGCGCACTACGCGACGCCCCACTTCCACGCACTCGTGGCCGCCACCGAGGGCAAGGTCGTCAAGATCGACGTGGCGGAATTGAGCAAGCTGAAGTAACAAGCGGCGCGCTGCGCAAGCGCGCGGCCATCTTGGCAAGTTGCCATCTATAATATGGCAACTTTTCTCTATGGCCATCATGACGACACTTTCCTCGATACGCGGCGCCGCAGCGGCAGCCGCCTTGACACTCTGCGCTGGCGCCTTCGCGCAAGCGCCCATGCCCAATCTCGTGGGCGAATACAATCTGCTCTCGTCGAAGATCGTGCCGCCCAGCAACTGGGGCTATTCCAAGGCCCGTGTTTCAATCAAGCAACTCGACGACCATCACTTGCTGATCCTGCTCGCCTGCGAGTGGAAACGCGAGCCGAAGGCCGTCTGCGGCGACTATTTCTATGCCCAGTGGCGCGACGACGGCCTGTACCTGCAGGACATGAACACGTTTGCCATGCGCCTGTACTTCGATCCTGCCACGCGCAAGCTCACCATCATTTCGCGCGGCGCCGACGCCAAGCAGAGCGTGCGCCACGAAGTGTTCGGCACGACGACGGAGCCGCTGGTCGATACCGCCCTCGTGCGGCGCATGAAGCGCGAGCAATCGAATGCCGACAGCAAGGAAAACCGGCGCGTGTTCGGGCCCTACACCAAGTGGCAGTATCAGGAAAACCGCATCGAATTCCAGCGCCAGGACTTGACGGCGCGATAATGCGGAGACTGATCCAGCCCATGCGGCGCCAGCTGCTGCGCCTCGCCGGCGCCCTGCTGTGCTCGCCCGTGCGTGCGCGCGCGGCCGACAACGAGCTGCCCCGCGCCGTACGCCAGCGCATCCTGGCCACCCTGGATTCTCCGCTGCCCAAGGTGCTCAATGTGCACCATCTGGCGCTGATACGGCGTTTCAGCATCGGCTGGTCGCCCGTGGAAAGCGGCGCGCCCATGCTCAATCCGGCCTACCCGCTGGGCAAGGGCGACACCCTGGAACTGGCCATGCAAGCCATCGCCAGCCAGGATGCGCCCCTGGCCGCCCAGCGGCTGATGGAAGCGGCGCAGCTGCTGCCGCATTTCGTGCAAATGGCGAATCTGAAACCGGGCAGCTATGCCAACGGCAAGGCGTCGTTCACGTTTACCACCCGTCACCTGCAACTGCTGCGCCAGCAGTCGTGGCTATCGCTGGAAATGCTGGGCATGGGCGCACCCGGGGATTACCTGGCCGAAGGTTACTGGCCCACCCCGTCCGTCGACGGCAAGCGGCCCTACGGCAATTTTACGAATTACCCGGTGGAAATGGCGCAAGCGCTGGGCCTGCCGCTGCACCGCCAGGCGGACGGCAGCCTGACCATCACACCCATGTTGCGCACGGAACTGGAAGCGCTGCACCAGCAGACCATGCCCGCGCTGCAAGTGTTCGTGCGGGAAGCGGGCTTGCGGCGCAATACGCTGTAAAACACAGGCAGGAGCCGGCGTCTGGCTATGCCAGAGCAGACTGCCGTAACGGCACCGCGGATGCGCCAATATTGCTTACTGGTCGCACGCATCGAGCCGCCGGTTCAAAAAGCTGAATGCGCCCTGACTCTTTTTTATCAGCCGGGCCATTTCAACCCAGCTGACCACGGCGCCGCCGGATTTTTTTCTTCTATGATGCTGGCTATCCACCTCACTGCTACTGGTACTGAATCCCTGGACTGCGCAAAGAAGGAGGCTCGATGGCACCCCGCCCCTTGCAAGGCCCAGCCACTCTCCACCAAATTGTCTCCCGGCATCTGCATCAAATGGCAGGGGGTCCGCCTGAATTGGAACGTAATATCCCTTTTGAAATTTACACTTCAAGCTGTCGCTTTCCGCATCAGTCAACGCAGCGCTCAAGGAAAGAAAGAGGTCTTTCACATCCTGCTCGCTTCTATGCTCCAGGAACACCAGGTATTTGAGACCTGGATGGAGAGGATAAATTCCCAGAGGCATGAAAAACTGCACATCAACATCCTTGCCGCCCTTCAATGCTTGCACGACTTTTGCCCGGTAAACAAATCCACAGGGTTTCCCATCATCCGCCTCCTCCCGCGGCACTGCCGTCACGGACACGACCGTCACCTTCGCCACCAAAGATGCGCTTTTGACTACTTGACTTAGCGCAATATGGCCCGTTTTCGAGCCGACTGCTATCAGTTCTTGCGCATGAGAATCACAGCAACCAGCGAGAAGATAGAGAGCAAGAAAAAGACTCATCGAAAATAATACTTTCGTGCTTCTTTTCAATATCCGCATGTTTCACCCATTGCCGTAGCAGAAATCCGTCAGTTGACATAGTAAAACGGCGCCAGCCCGTCCAAAGGAATGATCTCCAGCGTGCCGCCCGAGGCCAGCAAGGCGGCAAGGTGATCGCCCATGACGTCGAGCAGCAGCAGGCCGGCGGTGGTGACGTGGTAGTCCGCCATGGAAGTGACCCGCAGGCCGGCGGCCTCGCCCCACGGCGGCCGGCTGGCAAGGTCATTGAAATCCCACACCGCCTGCCCCGGCGGCAAGGCTGCCAGTCCAGCCTGCAGATCCCGCCATTCGGCGCAGGCCGCAATGGCATCGGCGGCGTCCAGCCGCCCCCGGCACAGCTTGAGCATGATGCAGGGAAAGCGCGAACCCCACTCGCCCCCTTCCAGGCGCACGGCCACGGTGGACAGCAGCGAATGCAGCAGCACCTCGTAGCCGATGTCGCCAAGCGTGTCGCCATGTCTGAATGCAATGGTCACAATCGTCGTCCTGTGAGCGGTCGCTTAGCCTTGCGGAACAGGCGCGGGCGGCGGCAACGGGGCCGGAACGGGCTCCGGCACGGCCTTGCCATGCGACTCCTGCCCGCCCTCTTCCGCCGGCACGGCCAGCGGCGCCGGCGGCGCGCCTTCCTGCAGCAAATCGCCCGGCTCTTCCACCGGCTCGTCCTGCGGTTCCTCGACCGGTTCCACATGGCGCAGCGGCGGCGGTGGCTTGCCACCGGGGAAGATGGCGTCGCGCGCGATCTTCCCCGTGTCGAGCGCCGTCTTGAAGAAGTCGCCCACCACCAGCACGGCGTTGTGGCCGCCCTGGCCCCAGTAGTTGCTGCGCATGGTGACGCGCGCGTCGTTGAAACCCACCCAGGCGCCGCCGACGAGTTCCGGGTGCATCAGGATGAACCAGCCATCCGCATTGTTTTGCGTGGTACCGCTCTTGCCGGCCACGTCGGAGCGGATGCCGAAGCGGCTGCGGATGGCCGTGCCCGTGCCCCGGTCGATCACGCCGCGCATCATGTCCGTCAGGGTGGCGGCCGATGCCGCCTGCATGGCGCGCTTGGGCTTGTCTTCGCCGAAGCGGGCGATGGTCTTGCCTTCGCGGTCCGTGATGTGCGTGACGACGAAGGGCAAGCGCGCTTCGCCCTGCGCCGCGATGCTGGCGTAGGCGTTGACCATTTCCAATAAGGTGACGGGACTGGTGCCCAGCGCCAGCGACGGCACTTTTTCCAGCTTGCTGTCGCGAATGCCCAGCGCGCGCGCCAGCTTGATGATGGGCGGCAATCCGACGTCCTGCATCACCTGCGCCGTGATGGTGTTTTTCGAGTAGACGAGGCCGTCGCGCATGGTCATGTCGCGGCCCGTCGTGCCGCTCATGTCCGTCGGGCGCCATTTGGTGCCGTCGGCCGCCTTGATGTCCATCACGGCATCACGGTAGACGTGCTCAGGGCTCAGTCCCTTTTCCAGCGCCGCGCCGTACACGATGGGCTTGAAGGTGGAACCGGGCTGGCGCGCCGCCTGCGACACGTGGTCGAATTGTTCGCGCGCAAAGTCGCGGCTGCCCACCCAGGCGCGCACGGCGCCCGTGGCCGGGTCCATGGCCGCAAAGCCCGCTTCCAGCCGCGTCTTCGACTTGCGCAGGGCCGCCATGAAGGCGCGGTCGCCCTTCAGCTGCGCCAGCGCCTCGTCCGGCGTGCCGCCGGCCGCCGTCAGCTTGCGGTAGTCGGCGGACTCGCGCACGAAGGCGTCCAGCAGCGCCGGATGCGATTTCCAAAAGTAATCGAACGGCACGCTGCCGCCCTGCATGCCCGCGTACATGCCCGTCGAAGTGGACGACGGCACGCCCGCGCGGCTCCATTCCACGTCCGCGATCGCCTGCAGGGCATTCGCCTGGCGTTCGACGGCGCGCTCGGCCGCCTGCTGCAAGTCGTAGTCGAGCGTGGTGTGCACCACCAGCGCATCGAGTTCCAGGTTGTAGTCGTTCTCGTCGGCCCAGTCGATCAGCCATTTGCGCACGTAGGCCGTGAAATGGCTGTCCGACTGCGCCCGCTCGCTCTGGCGCTCGAAATGCAGGCGCAGCGGGCGCTTGATCAACTGCTTGTAGCGCGCCTCGTCGATGACCTCATGTTTGCGCATCTGGCCCAGGACCACATTGCGCCGCTGCAAGGAACGTTCGGGATTACCGACGGGATTGTAGTAATTCGTGCCCTTGAGCATGCCGACCAGGGTGGCGCTTTCCAGGATATCGAGGCGCGCGGCGGGCTTGTCGAAATAGGTGCGGGCCGCCATTTCGATGCCGTAGGTGTTGTACAGGAAGGGAACCGTGTTCAGGTAGGCTTCGAGGATTTCCGTCTTGCTGTAGGTGGCCTCGATTTTCAGGGCCGTGATGAGTTCCTTCAGCTTGCGGTTCAGGTTGCGCGAGCGGCCGATTTCCTCGGGGAACATATTGCGCGCCAGCTGCTGCGTGATGGTGGAACCGCCCTGCGGGTTGCCCCCTGCCGTATGCAGGATGGCGCCGGCCGTGCGGGTGAAGTCGATGCCGTGGTGTTCGTAGAAACGGTGGTCTTCCGTCGCAATCAGCGCGCTGATCACGTTCGGCGAAATCTGTTTTAACGTGACCCGTTCCTGCAAGCCCTGGTCGAAACGGGCCAGTTCCTTGCCATCGGCGCTGACCATGGTGCTGGGCGCGGCAGCGCGCGCCTGGCGCAAGTCGTGGATGCTCGGCGTCAGGGGGATCAACAGCAGCATGTACAGGATCACCAGCGCCAGCAAGGCCAGAAACGACCATAAGGCCAGCACCAGCGCGCGCCGCACGGGCGGCAAGGTCATCAAGTGCGCATGGCCGCGCCGGTACAGCGCCACTGCCCTGACCCATGCCAGCCCCGCCACGCGCACTGCCTGTACGCGCGCCCGTATGAACGCCTGCCGTGCTTTTTCCTGAAACTGCTCCATGCCTGATGCCATGCTTGTAACCTTGTCTGATGCCGGATGATCCGTTTCAGCAAGTATATAGGGCGGGCAACAAAGCGGGCCGGAATTTACGCCAAGCAAGCATCGAGGCGCGCCAGGGTGACGCCCACATACGCTCCCACGCAGCGTTCGTCATGCGTCGTAAACGGCTTGTCCACCTGCAGCAGGCCGCAATCGCAGACGACGGGGTCGACCTGGGTCACGACGCCGAGCGCCAGGTAGCGCCAGCCATCGAGGCGCACCAGGCGCTTTTCCCGGCCGGGATTGGCGCTGAAGATGG
Organism: Janthinobacterium sp. GW822-FHT07A03; assembly: GCF_058798815.1. Taxonomy (NCBI): domain Bacteria; kingdom Pseudomonadati; phylum Pseudomonadota; class Betaproteobacteria; order Burkholderiales; family Oxalobacteraceae; genus Janthinobacterium; species Janthinobacterium sp. GW822-FHT07A03. The sequence continues at coordinate 400,139 of NZ_JBXAKW010000006.1, forward strand.
GATCCCAGTCGTCAAGTTCGCTGGCCATGGGCCACAGTTCCGCCTGGAATTGCGTGCCAGCGGCCATCTGGGCACCGCCGAACTCGTCCATCACGTGCAGGCGCTGGCCGTCCACCTCGATGACGGCTTCCAGGTACTCGCCCTCGGTCGCGATGAAGGTGGCGGCGACGATGCTGGCCGTCACTTCTGCGCCTGCTCCAGTAGGGACGGCAATTCCTTCAGCATCGCTTCGCGCGTGCGCAAGCCGGCCGATGGCAGGCCCTTTTGCTCATCCTGCACCAGGCGCGCAAACACGATGCTGCGCTCGCCCTTGCTGGCCCAGCCCACGAACCAGCCGTAGCCATGCGCTTCGTCAAAGCTGCCGTCGGCCTTGCGCGGGAAGGCGGCGCCCGTCTTGCCATGCACTTGCCAGCCGTCCACGTCGGCCAGGCGCGTCAACTTGTGCGTTTCCTGCATCGCCTGTTTCGTCACGGGCAACTGGTAATTGACCAGTTTGCGCAGGAAGCCCAGCTGTTCCAGCGGAGAAATTTTCAGCGAAGAGCTGATCCACGAGCGTTCCAGACTGTTGTCCTTGCCCGGGTCGCCCGAAACGTCCGCATTGCCGTAGCGCAAAGCCTTGGCGTACTTCTGGAAGCGCTCGGCGCCCAGCGCCTGCGTGATCTGCTGCGAATACCAGACCACCGAGTACTGCATCCAGCGCGACGGGTCCGTATCCTGGCGCCACGCTTCGCCGCCCCAGTCCACGTAGCCCTGGCGAAATGGCAGGCTGGGCTTGTGCTCGTCCTTGAGGAAGCCGGCGTCATAGCCCATGAGGCTGAGCGCGATCTTGAACGTGGAGGCGGGGGTGACGCGGTCGATACAATTACCCTCCTGCAGCAGGACGGCACCCGTTTTGGCGTCGGCCATGGCGGTGCAGATGGTGGCGGCGTGGGCTTGCGAGGCGGCCAGGACGGCGCCTGTCAGGCCGAGGATGAACGGGAAGAATGCACGGTATTTCATGGGCCTCCGGGGTTGGGGGAGAAGGACAAAGCGAAATTGTACCGGGCGGCGCGGCGCGATGCCAGCGCTGATGCAGTGCATGCGCGCTAGCACCCCGCCGGCGCGCCCGGCGGGCGTTCCCGCTTCAAATGCTCCTCTTCCAGCTCGTCCATGCCCAGCTTTTCCTCGTCGATCAGCGCATGCTCGCGCCGCTCGCGCTCCAGTTCCTCTTCCAGGCTGTCTTCGCCAGGCTCCTGCGTGATTTTCTCCGGCATGCGGTCTTCCTCCACGGTGGTTGAGTGAAAAGCTCAGGCAAGCTGGCCCGCCTGCGCCACGGCATCGTGCGGATGCAGGCTTTCCATATGCCGTACGGTAACACGCGGCTGCGCATAATGTAGCGCCAGTGCCGCCTGCACGCGGCGGGCCGCGTCTTCCACGTACATCAGGTTAGCACCATTCAAGCGCGCAAACGCCTGTTCGTCGGCCCGCTTCACGGCCGTCTGCAAGGGCGTCGCCAGCGCCGCTTCCACCAGGTCGATCAGGGGAAACAGGTCCAGCTCCGCCTGCTGCGTCAATGGCACGGTCACCGTCGCCGTGCTGCGCTGGCTGTGCGGCGTGGCCAGGCTCGCGTGTTCCTGCAGCCAGGCGTGCGCGGCCGCGCCAGCGATGCCGCCCGCACCGAACTGCGCCGCGAAGGCATCGGCCAGCAATTGCCGCGCCAGCGCCGCCGAACACGGACAAGTCGACGAGTAGCCGATCTCCACCGTCAGGGACAGGGCAAAACCTTGCGGAGAAACACTGGCTTGCAGGCGCACGGGATACGATTTCCATCCCGCCAGCCCCGCCGTCAGCAGCGCCGGCTGGCGCCGCAGCACGGGAAACGCCAGCGCGATGCGCGCCTGCGTGCTGCCGCAGTCGGCGTGACTGTCCACCATGCGCCGCAACACGGCGGCCAGGGCGCCCGCATCGAGCGGCTGCGCGGCGGCAAACGCGTCGAGCAGCAGATACAGGCGCGACATATGGATGCCCTTCACGCGCGGATCGGGCAGATCGACGTGCACGTCGGCCCACGCATGCACTTGCTGCGCCTGCCCGCCCTCTTCCAGCCACAGCGGCAAGGCGATGCCCTGCATGCCGACCCATTCCAATGGCAAGGGGTGGCCCAGGTGCGGGCCGGCCGCCACGTCGGGCAGGGGCGAAGAAAGGGAATCGCGCTTCATGTCATGGCTCCATATGCAAACAAGTTGCATATCATGGAGAAAAAGCGCCATATTTGCAAGTATCTTGCATTAATGCGGCGAATGATTTATCTTGACTCGCTAACACATGTCAGATAATGTTGACACATGACAGATACAAATACACCCCGTCCCACCGGCGACCGCTTGCTGGCCATGCTGGCGGCGCTCGACAATCCGCACCGGCTGCGCATCATCGCGGCGCTGGCCAGCGGCGGGCGCAACTACATCAGCCAGCTGGCGCGCGACCTGGGCATCAGCCGGCCCCTGCTGCATTTGCACCTGCAAAAGCTGGAACACGCGGGACTCGTCACCAGCCAGCTGGAACTGTCGCACGACGGCAAGGCACTCAATTACTTTGAAGCCAGCCCATTTGAGTTGCTGCTGACGCCGGCCAGCATCGCCGCGGCGGCGTCCACGCTCACCCCCAACGCCGATCAATCCTGAACTGTAGAGGTCATCATGTCTGAAAATATCTTTTTCGCCGCCTTCTTCTTCCCCTGCACGGCCGCCGTCATCATCTTCGCCCTCAAATATACGTCCGGCATCGTGCAGGCACGCGCCCGGCTGGCGCAGGACGGCGCCTACCAGGAGCTGGCCAGGTCCATGGCCGCCGCGCAGGCGGAAACGGCAGCGTCGCTGGCCGCATTGAACGCCTCCGTGGCGCAGATCCAGGCGCGCCTGGGCAGCCTGGAGACCATCCTCAAGGAAGTCGAGTAAACCCTGACGCTGCCAACCCACAAGCAGGAGAGCCACCATGAATACCGTATCGACCGCCCGTCTGTATGCGCTGCGCGCCATGTATCTGCTGGTTGTCCTGGGGCTGGGCAGCGTGCTGTGGCCCGGCATCGTCACGCCGCACGCGCCGTGGGAACTGGCGCGGGGCACCGTCAACTGCATGCTGGCCGCGTTTTCGCTGCTATGTCTGCTGGGCTTGCGCTATCCGCTGCAGATGCTGCCCCTGCTGCTGTGGGAGGCGCTGTGGAAGACCATCTGGCTGCTGCTCGTGCCGCTGCCGCAATGGCTGAACGGCCAGATCGACCCCGCCACCGCGGCAACCGCGTTTGAATGCGCGTTCGTGGTGCTGGTCTACCTGGCCATTCCGTGGCGCCATGTGCATGCGCACTACATCCTCAAGCCAGCCACGCCGTGGCGCCAGCTCAGGCAGCCTTGCGAAATGTCAAATTGATGCGCTGCGCGCCCAGCAGCGCGTGTTCGCCCTCCTTCAGGGGCGCCACGCCGTGGAAGCGCAGGCGGTCGGCGCCACCCCACACGACCACGTCGCCATGCAGCAGCGCGATGCGCGCCGCCTTGTCGCTGCGCTCGGCGCCGCCGAACACAAAGATGGCCGGCAAACCGAGCGAGACGGAAACGATGGGCGCCGTGAAATCGCATTCGTCGCGGTCCTGGTGCAGGGCCATGCGCGCGCCGGGCGCATAGCGGTTGACCAGGCAAGCGTCGGGAACGAAACCCGGATAGCCGGCAGCCAGCGCCGCCTCCCGCGCCAGGCGCAGGAACACGGGCGGCATCGGCGGCCACGGCAGACCGCTGGCGGGATCGAGGCGCGCATAGCGGTAGCCGCGCCCATCCGTGATCCAGCCCAGGTGGCCGCAATTGCTCATGGCGACCGACATGCGCAAGCCGCCCGGCGTGGCCATGTGGCGCAGGGGCGCCGCCAGCACGATGGCGTCCAGCGCCGGCAGCAGCTCGGGCAGATACGGCAGCGCAAAACCGCGCAGCAGGACCGACGCGGACGAGCCCGGCACCAGCGGCGCGGGGCCGAGCGGGGCGTAATCGTCATCGGCAAACAGGGACAGGTTCATGCCGTCTATTGTAGGCCCGGCGCGGAAAAAACGCGCGCGACTGGCCCATGGTGCGCTACAGTAGCGCTTCCAGCCACTACTTGACTCCCTGACGATGGATCATTACGCCGATTTGCTGCAAACCCTGGCGCAGCAGGAAGAAACCCTGCAATTCGAACGCTTCGACAACGACGCCGCGCTGGCCGTGGGCCTGTGGATCGTCGAAGAAGTGCGCAAGCGGGGCAAGTCCGTCACCGTCAACATCACGCGCAATGGCCAGGTCCTGTTCCACCACGCCATGACGGGCGCCACGGCGGATCAGGCGGACTGGATACGCCGCAAGAACAACACGGTGCAGCGCTTTTGCCGCAGTTCCTATTACATGGGCATTTCGTATAAAAGCCGCGGCAGCACCTTCGAAGACGTGAAATACCTCGACGATATCGAGTACGCGGGCCACGGCGGCGCGTTTCCCCTGCTGATACGCGGCGTGGGACTGGTCGGCACGGTCACCGTGTCCGGCCTGGCGCAGGCGGACGACCACGCGCTGGTGGTAGCGGCCCTGCAGGCGCAGCTGGACGCGCAGCTCAATACATAGTCAGGCGTCCAGCGCCCGGCGCAAGGCGGCGCGCGCCAGCAAGCGCGTGGAGTCCAAGGTCGGCAGCGGCGAATTGGCGTCGCCGATGATCAGCGGGATTTCCGTGCAGCCGAGGATGACGGCGTCGCAGCCCTGCCCGCGCAAGCCGGCGATAATGGCCTGGAAGCGCGCCACGCTGCCTGGCTTGACCACGCCCGGCACCAGTTCCTCCATGATGATGCGGTTGATTTCGCTGCGCTCGTCCTCGCCGGGCCGCAAGCAGGCGATGCCGCGCGCGGCCAGCCGGTCCGGATACACGGCGCTGTCGACCAGCCAGCGCGTGCCCGTCAAGCCCACGCGCTGGTAGCCGCGCGCCGCCGCCTCACTGGCCACCACGTCGGCGATATGCAGCCAGGGCAGCGGCGAACGGGGCGCCACCAGCTCGAATGCCTGGTGGATGGTGTTGTCGGGGCAGATCAGGAAATCGGCGCCAGCCGCCGCCAGCTTGTGCGCCGAGGCCAGCATCAGTTCAGCCACGCCGGCCAGGTCGCCCCCGTTCAGGCATTCCACATAGCGCGCCAGCGGCGGCGTATGCAGCGTGACTTCCGGGTGTTCATACGCTCCCAGCGCATGCGCGCCCTCTTCGCAGATGGTGCGGTAGCACAGGGCCGCGCCTTCGGCGGAACAGCCGACGATGCCGATATGTTGGGTCATATTGATGTCTCCCAGTGTAGTGTATTGATGTAGATCAGATGCGCTGGCCGCCGTCGATGGGAATTTCGGCGCCCGTGATGTACGAGGCGCGCTCGCTGCACAGGAACTCCACCAGATCCGCCACTTCGGCCGTCGTGCCCAGGCGGCGCAGGGGGATTTGCGTGTCGACGATGTGCGAAGTGCCGGGCGACAGGATCGCCGTGTCGATCTCGCCCGGCGCGATGGCATTCACGCGCACATTCAGCGGCGCCATGTCGTTGGCCATCTCGCGCGTCAGCGAGGCCAGCGCCGCCTTCGAGCTGGCGTAGGCGGAACCTGCAAACGGGTGCACGCGGTAGCCGGCGATCGAGCACAGGTTCACGACGGCGCCGTGCGCGTTCGACAGTTCCTGCGCAAAACCGCGCGTCAGGGCCAGCGGCGCAAAGAAATTCGTGTTGTACATTTCCTGCCAGGTCTGCATGTCGGTGGTCAGCGAATTGACGCGCGAGCCGCCCGGCCCCTTCGGCGACACGCCCGCGTTGTTCACCAGCGCGTGCAATTTCGAGTCGCCCAGCATGGGGCGCAGGGTATCGACCATCTGCCCGATCTGGCTCAGGTCCGACAGATCCATGCACACATGCGTGTTGTGCTCCTGGCTGCGCGGGCAGCCGCCCGGTATCGGGCTGCGCGAGACGGTGATCACGCGCCAGCCCAGGCTGCGGAAGCGCTCGGCCACGGCATGGCCGATGCCGCGGCTGGCGCCCGTGACGATGGCGGTTTTCTGTTCAATCTTGTGCTTGATGTGCGTCATGTGCTTCCTTGTCTTGTTGTGTTGCGCCGGCGTGGATGCGCTCCTGGCGCATCACATACGCCAGCATCTGCGTGCCGCCGTCGAGGATGTCCTGTTCGATGGCGCGACGCGCGGCCGCGCTGTCGCGCAGGCGCAGCGCGGCGATGATGGCGTGGTGGTGGCCAACCCGCATGTCGGGCGTAAAGGCGGCGTAGCCGGCGGCGATCAGGGGCGCCGTCTGCATCCACAGATGGTCGACGAAGCGTTTTAACGTCGGCATGCCGGCCGCCTGCGCCAGGCCCAGGTGGAACGCCTGGTTGCATTGCAGGGCCGCCGGCAGGTCGTGCCGCGCAATCGCCTCTTCGTTCGCCTGCAGCAGGCGCTCCAGGTCGGCCAGGGTGGCGTCGTCGATGCGCTGCGCCGCCTCGAACGCACCCAGCCCTTCCAATTCCAGGCGCAGCGCGCGGATTTCCAGGTAGCGCGCCACGCTCAGCACGGGCACGCGGAAGTCGCGCGGCGAACGCAGCACCAGCGCCTCTTCCTGTACCAGCTGCAGCATGGCGTCGCGCACGGGCGTGACGCTGGTACCGAGCTGCAGCGCCAGCTCGCGGATGCGCAGCCGGTCGTTCGGCTGGTAGCGCCCGGCCGCCAGCGCCTCGCGCAACATCGCGTATACGGACTTGCCCAGGTTGACGTGCTGCAGGCTGTCCAGGGAATGGCTCATGGGTGTTTTTCAACTGTAGAAAATTATGATGCATCATACATCAAGATAAAAAACAGTGTTTTCCCAGGCGTGCGCCGCAGACAGGAAGCGCCGTCAGCACGTACAATCAGCCGCCACCGTCTCGAAAGGAGCGCACTTGAACTGGGATTATCCGCACGCCCACACCCTGCCCGTCACGCCCGAACCGGGCGACATCGACGGCTTGCAGCATACGAACAACGCCGTGTACGTGCGCTGGTGCGAGCACATCGCCTGGCACCACTCGGCTACACTGGGGCTGGACCTCGACGATTACCGGCGCCTGGACCGGGCCATGGCGATCCGCCGCGGCGAGTACGACTACCTGCTGCCGACACGGGCCGGCGAAGCGCTGACCCTGGCCACCTGGCTGTGCGCCAGCGACGGACGTTCCAGCATGGAACGGCGCTTCCAGCTGGTGCGCGACAGCGACGGCGCCACCGTCGTGCGCGGACGCTGGGACTTGATCTGCATCGAATTGAGCAGCGGCCGCGCGCGCCGCCTGCCGTCCGAGTTCCTGGCCGTGTACGAACCGGCCATCGTGGCGGCGCGCCCACCCGCGCAGGATTAAAGGTCAGGCCGCAAGGCGCGCCGGTTCCAGCGCGATCAGCACCAGCAGGATGCCCAGCGGCACGGCCAGCGCCGCGAAACCCACGGCCAGGTAGGCGAAGGCGGCCAGGATGGCGCCCACGGCAAAGCCCAGCAGCGGCCAGAAGAACTTGACGCAGCGTTCGCGCGTGGCGCCGTCGGCCGCGCCGCGCAGCACGTCGACCGTGTCGATGACGATTTGCGTGACGTTGCCCGTCATCATCGACGTGGGCGCCAAGTGGGCCAGCAGCAGCCGGCTGATGGCGCTGTGCGCGCCCATGGCCGCCGCGCCGAACAGGCCGGCCGTCATGGCCAGCGCGCCCGGCTCGGGCCCCAGCGGTTCGGCCAGCACGCCGAACACCATGAAACCGAGCAGCAGCGCCAGCTCCAGCAGCAACGCCAGGCGCAGCGCCGGTCCGCCGCGACGTTCGGCCGCCACCGTCAACAGCCGCGCCGCCGCCACGCCCAGTATGAACGCGGGGAACGCCAGCAGCTTGAGGGCGATCGAGGCATGCGTGGCATTGGCCAGCGCCGCGCCGATCAGCACGAAGTTGCCCGTCACGTGGGCCGTGAACAGGCCAAACAGGGCGACAAAGCCCAGGGTATCGACATAGCCGGCCAAAAAGCCCAGGCTGATGCCCTGCAAACGGCTGCGCTGCGCAAGATTCATACACACTCCTTGAAATTGGCCATCATGATACCGTGCCGCCATCGCGGACGGCAGCGGTTTTGCGCGCCGTTCGGCGAAGATGCGGGGCTTTTCTTGCGCCTCCGCAGTGCAACATGCATTTCGCTCCTGATTTGCCCGTGCATGCTTTAGAATCAGCGACCTCAGCCCCGTAAAAACAGGATAAAACATATGACGGCAGTCGGGAATACCGAACCACAAGAGCTCAAGCGCGGCCTGAAAAGCCGTCACATCCAGCTCATCGCCCTGGGCGGCGCCATCGGCACCGGCCTGTTTCTGGGCATCGCGCAAACCATCAAGATGGCAGGCCCTTCCGTGCTGCTCGGCTATGGCATTGCCGGCGTCATCGCCTTCCTGATCATGCGCCAGCTGGGCGAGATGGTGGTCGACGAACCCGTCGCCGGCTCGTTCAGCTATTTCGCCGACAAATACTGCGGCCACCTGCCCGGCTTCCTGTCGGGCTGGAATTACTGGGTGCTGTATGTGCTCGTCAGCATGGCCGAACTGACGGCCGTCGGCATCTACGTGCAGTACTGGTGGCCGGGCGTGCCCACCTGGGTCTCGGCGCTGATCTTCTTTTGCGCCATCAATGCCATCAGTTTGCTCAATGTCAAGGCGTTTGGCGAGATGGAATTCTGGTTCGCCATCATCAAGGTGGTCGCCATCATCGGCATGATCGTCTTCGGCGCGTATCTGCTCGCTTCCGGCGACGCGGGGCCGCAGGCGTCGGTAGCCAACCTGTGGCAGCACGGCGGCTTCTTCCCGAATGGCTGGCAGGGACTGGTGATGGCCATGGCCGTCATCATGTTCTCGTTCGGCGGCCTGGAGCTGGTAGGCATCACGGCGGCCGAGGCGGATGATCCCAGCACGACGATTCCGCGCGCCACCAATCAGGCCATCTACCGCATCCTGATCTTTTACATCGGCGCGCTCGGCATCCTGCTGTCGCTGTACCCGTGGCAAAACGTCGTCACGGGCGGCAGCCCTTTTGTCCTGATCTTCCATGCGCTCGACAGCAACCTGGTGGCCACGGCCCTGAACGTGGTGGTGCTGACGGCGGCCCTCTCCGTCTACAACAGCGGCGTGTACTGCAACACGCGCATGCTGTTCGGCCTGGCCAAGCAGGGCAATGCGCCGCGCGCGCTGCTGCACCTGAACCGCCGCGGCGTGCCGCTGGTGGCGCTGGGCGTGTCCGCGCTGGCCACGGGCGCCTGCGTGGTGGTCAATTACTTCATGCCGGGCGAAGCGTTCGAAGTGCTGATGGGCCTTGTCGTGTCGGCGCTGATCATCAACTGGGCCATGATCAGCTGGATCCATTTGCGCTTCCGCGCGCAGAAGAAGGCCGAGGGCAAGACGACCCTGTTCCAGAGCCTGGGCTACCCGTTTACCAACTACCTGTGCCTGGTGTTCCTGGCCGGCATCCTGGTGATCATGTACCTGACGCCGGGCCTGCGCATCTCCGTCTACCTGATTCCCGTGTGGCTGGCCGCACTGGGCGTCGGCTACTGGATCAAGCAGAACAAGGCCAAGGCATAGGCTGTTTGCGCCAGATCAAGCAAAAAACAAATAAAAAGCCCGTCTTCGCAGACGGGCTTTTTGCATTCGGCGCGGCCGTGTCTACGCGGCGGCGGCCCCGCCCTCTTCCGGCAGCACATCGGCTTGCCACAGGCTGATGCTCTGGCCCGCATACGATTGCAGCAGCACGTCGTCGCTCAACGTCAGCATCGCCTGCTGGCGCTGCTCCGCCTTCTTCTCGGGCGTCATGCCTACCTCGCCCGTCCGGTATGGTCCCAGCACGGGCAGCAGGTCGCGCAGCACGGAATAATTGCCTGGCGTGGTCTTGTCCGATTCCAGCTTGCCCAGGAAATACTTCATGACTTGCTCGGACTGATTGCCCTCCTGCCGCAAGCTCGCCTTCACCATCTTGCCATCCTTGTAAGCCACCTGCGCATCGCTGCTGGCCGTATCCTCGATCTGGTGATACGTATAATTCTGCGAGTCCGTACTGTCCGTCAGGCGCAGCGGCACGCCGGCGACGAGCGACTGATGGAAGCTGGCGCTCAGCTTCGATTGCTGCTGCTGCCTGATTGACCGCTCGTCCTGGCTGGCGCCGGCCTGCAGCGTCTTCTGCGACACTTCGTAATTGAAGCCATCCTTTTCCGAACTGCGCATGGGATTGCTGAATTTCACGGCCTGCGATACGGAGGCGCTGAAATCGGCCAGCCCCGTCAGGATGGACTTGTCCTCGGCCGCCAGGCGCCACTTGCCCGTCGCGGGCGTGTCCGTGGCCGCCTGCGGCGCGGCGGCATTGCTGTGCAAGGCCGTAAAGCTGTCCTTGAGCATGGCCATCAGGCCCGCGTCGCCATGACCGCGCGACGCCGCCTGGTCGAACTGCTTCATGTAGCTGTCCAGCGCCTTGGCTTGCTGCTGCTTGCTGCCCAGGGTATTGAGTTGGCTGGCGTCGACCTTCAGGTCCAGGCTGCCGGCCACGCCGCTGAAGCTGACCTTGCGCTGCGCACCATCGGCCTGGAAATCCAGGGTCTGCACGCCGTCCATCTCGCCGCGCACCTTGACTTCCGCATGCAGCTTCACCGACTCCAGCACTTGCTGGTCGAACTGCATCAAGCCTTCCAGCTTGATTTTCGGTGTGCTCTGCCCCAGGCCGTCGATGGCTGCCTGGAAACCTTTCGCCAGGTCGCCCAGGGCGCTGGCTTCAGCGTCGCTGAGCTCGCCGCTGGTCGTCATGTTCACGGCCAGGCCGTCGCCCTGGCTGTCGAGCGACAGCTTGACTTCCACGCCGCTCCTGGTGGTGATGCTGAGGGCAACCCTGTCTTCGCCATTGCCATGCAGGCTGCCCGGCGCGATGCCGGACGCCGCATAGACATTCGGCGTGGTGCTCGGCGGCGGCTGCCGCATCGCCTGCGAAAAATTGTAGTTTCCCAGCTTGACCTGCCCCAGCATGGCCGCGCCCAGCCCGCTGAAGCGGCCGCCAAACGCGTATGAAGAGAAACTCTTCGTCATCGCTTCGCTCACCTTGTCGCGCGTCGCGCTTTCCCACACCATCGGCGGCTTCACGAGCGCGCCCGCGGCGCCGCTGCCGTTCACGCTCTCCTGGCTGAGAGCAACGATGGTGGACGGCGCGGACGCGGACGATGGCGCGGACGCATCCGTGCGGTTCGACGTGGCGGCGGAGGCCCGCGACGGGGCACTATTCCAGCTTGAAAGTGGAGAAATGGAAGTCATGGCGCTGTAACCTTGCAAGTGGCGGAAAGAGGCATCATAAAAGTTCGATATGGTTAGTTTTTTTGCAATCACCTGGCGCCAGGCAAGCCTTGCGTCACGTTATCTGACGTGGTGGCAAGTACTGCATGGCAATACTGCATTAACGGCAAGAAACAGCAAAGCATGAGCGTCGGGGAAATGAAACATTTTCATGCCGCCGGCCTTGCCTGCCGCAACAAGTTGAATCCCTGCCGGGAATGTCCATTAGAATGCCATTCATGGAACACAAGATTCTGCACGCCCCGCTGGCCAGCTTTACCGACTTGTTGCTCGACGCCGTGTGCATGGTCGATGTGGAGGGGCGCTTCGTCTTCGTCAGCGCGGCTTGCGAACGCATCTTCGGCTACACGCAGCAGGAAATGATCGGCAAGCTCATGCTTGACATGGTCGCCCCCACCGACCGCGCCCGTACCCTGGCCGCCGCGCGCGCCATCATGGATGGTCATGCGCAGACGCATTTTGAAAACCGCTACCTGCGCAAGGATGGCAGCCTGGCGCACATCATGTGGTCGGCCCGCTGGTCCGCCGCCGACCAGCTGCGCGTGGCGGTGGCGCGCGATATCACCTTGCTGAAACAGGCGCAGGCAAAGCAGGCCGCGCTATACGCCATTTCCGAAGCCATGCAGGCGACGCAGGACTTGCCCGCCTTGCTGCACCGCATCCAGCACATCATCGGCGAACACTTGCCTGTGCATAGCCTGACCTTGTTGCTGCAGGACGAACATGGCGCGCAGCCTCCCATGACTTGCCATGCCGGCGACAGCGCGCCTCAGACTACGTCATCCCTGGCCAGCCTGCTGTGCGACGAAGTCCTGCGCAGCGGCCGCCCCCTGCTGCTGCAGGCGGGACAACTGGCCGGCCTGCCGGCGGCGCTGCAAATGGCGGCCGGCGCCCTATCGTCGTGCTGGCTTGCCGTGCCCTTATATTCCTCGCTGGGCAGCATCGGCGCGCTGGCCTTGCAAGGCGAGCAGGATGCCGTCATCGGCACGGCGCAAGACCAGGATTTGCTGCAATTTGTCGCCAAACAACTAGCCACCGCCATCGAACGCCGGCAGTTGCAGACGCAAATGCAATTCATGGCCATGCACGACGAGCTGACCCGTTTGCCGAACCGCCGCCTGTTCCACGACCGCCTGCACACGGCATTCGCGCGCGCGCACCGCCAGGAAGGCCGGCTGTCGCTGCTGTTCCTCGACCTCGACAACTTCAAGCGGGTCAACGACGACCACGGCCATGCCTGTGGCGACCTGCTGCTGCAAACGGTGGCGAGCCGGCTGCGCGATTGCATGCGCGAAACCGACACCCTGGCCAGGATGGGCGGTGATGAATTCGTCGTGCTTCTGGAAAGCAATGTTACGCCGGCGGACGTCGGCCTGATCGAGCAAAAGATCCATGCGGCCCTGGCCGCGCCGCTACACCTGGGCAACGGCCAGCAATTGCAGATCGCCGTCAGCATCGGCGTGGCCCACTATCCGGAAGACGGCGATACCATGCAACTGCTGCTGCGCCATGCGGACCGGGCCATGTACGCATCGAAAGTGCTTGCCGCCGCTTCGCGCTAGCGGGCGCCCGCCCCTGGCAATAATTGCTCCTATGCTATACTTTCCGGCGATGCTAAGACTCTTCAAAACATGGCTGATCCTGCTGCTGATCGCGGCGGTACCGCTGCAGGCGGCCGCTGCGGCCGCTGCGGGCGCCATGCGGACGTGCGCGCCACTCGCTGCCTTGCCTGCCGCCACGATGGCAGCGGCTTGCCAGCATCACGCTGCGCGGTTATCCGCCGCCCCGCACGGCGCCGGCACGCCGGAAGAAAACAAGACCCTTGCCAAGCACCCCGCGTGCGGCGCCTGTTCCAGCTTTTGCCTGGGCGCACTGATGCCGCCCGGCCTCGCCCTGCCTGCCGCTGCCGGCACCGGCGCGCAACGCGTCACCACCGCAACGGCCGCCTTGCTGCCGGGATTCATTCCCGACGGTCCGCGCCGGCCCCCGCGGCCGCTTTCCGCATAAATTCCAAGCTCGCCCCAAGCAGGCCATCAAGGTGGCCACAATTGAGTTTATTTACCTGAAAGCAACACATGATCAAACATTACATGCTGCGCGGCGCGTTCGCCGCCATGCTGGGCTTGCCCACGTTCGCCATGGCGGCCCTGCCCGTCATTGAAGTCTACAAGAGCGCCTCGTGCGGCTGCTGTTCCGAATGGATCAGGCACCTGGAAGCGAACGGCTTTACGGTGCGCGCGAACAATGTGGAGATGCCGGCGCAATACCGAAAGCTGGCCGGTATTCCCGACGCGCTCGGCTCCTGCCACACGGGCCTCGTCAACGGCTACGCCATCGAAGGCCATGTGCCGGCCAGCGACATCAAGCAGCTGCTGCGCGAGAAACCCAAGGCAAAGGGCCTGGCCGTGCCGGCAATGCCGATGGGCTCGCCAGGCATGGAAGGACCGCGCAAGGATGCGTACGACGTCTTGCTGGTCAAAAACAATGGCAGCACCACGGTCTATAAGCACTATCAGTAATCAGTAATCAGTAAGATGCAGGGGAAATGAAAAACGCCGCCGGAATCGCTTCCGGCGGCGTTTTTTTGTCAGGCAATCAAGGACTTACTGCCTGTCAGGACGGCATCAGATGCTGTCGAGTACCGCATTCAGGCTGGCGCTAGGACGCATGACGGCTTCCGTCTTCGCCGGATCGGGCAGGTAGTAGCCGCCGATATCCGTTTCCTTGCCTTGCACTGCTTTCAGCTCGGCAACGATCTTTTCTTCGTTGTCGGCCAGGGCTTTTGCCACTGGAGCGAAGTGCGCCGCCAGTTCCGCATCGTCCTTCTGCGCGGCCAGGGCTTGCGCCCAGTACATGGCCAGGTAGAAATGGCTGCCGCGGTTGTCCAGCTCGCCGGTACGTGGCGATGGCGACTTGTTGTTGTCCAGCAATTTGCCGGTGGCTTCATCGAGGGTTTTCGCGAGGATTTTGGCCTTCGCATTGCCCGTCTTGATGCCCATGTCTTCCAGCGACACGGCCAGGGCCAGGAACTCGCCCAGCGAATCCCAGCGCAGATGGTTTTCTTCCACCAGTTGCTTGACGTGCTTCGGAGCCGAACCGCCGGCGCCCGTTTCGTACATGCCGCCACCGGCCATCAGCGGCACGATCGACAGCATCTTGGCGGACGTGCCCAGTTCCAGGATCGGGAACAGGTCGGTCAGGTAGTCGCGCAGGATGTTGCCGGTCACCGAGATGGTGTCCAGGCCGCGGAACGCGCGCTCCAGGGTGTAGCGCATGGCGCGCGTCTGCGACATGATCTGGATGTCCAGGCCCTTGGTGTCGTGATCCTTCAGGTAAACCTGTACCTTCTTGATGACTTCGTTCTCGTGCGGACGGTAGGAATCGAGCCAGAACACGGCAGGCATGCCCGAGTTGCGCGCGCGCGTGACGGCCAGCTTGACCCAGTCGCGGATCGGCGCGTCCTTGACCTGGCACATGCGCCAGATATCGCCCTCTTCCACCGTTTGCGTCAGCAGCACTTCGCCCGTTTCCAGGTCGGTGATGTTGGCGGTGCCGCCTTCAGGCACTTCAAACGTCTTGTCGTGCGAACCGTATTCTTCCGCTTGCTGCGCCATCAGGCCCACGTTCGGCACGGTGCCCATGGTCTTCGGATCGAAGTTGCCATGCCATTTGCAGAAGCCAATCATTTCCTGGTAGATGCGTGCGAAAGTCGATTCCGGCATGACTGCCTTGACGTCTTTCGGACGGCCGTCGGCGCCCCACATCTTGCCGCCGATACGGATCATGGCGGGCATCGATGCGTCGACGATGATGTCGTTCGGCGAATGGAAGTTGGTGATGCCCTTGGCCGAATCGACCATGGCCAGTTCCGGACGATTCGCGTGGCAGGCGTGCAAATCTTTCAATACTTCATCTTTTTGCGACGCCGGCAGGGTCTCGATCTTGTCGTACAGGTTGCTCATGCCATTGTTGACATTCACGCCCAGCTTGTCGAACAGTTCCGCGTGCTTGGCGAACGCGTCCTTGTAGAAAATGCGCACGCAGTGGCCGAAGACGATCGGGTGCGACACTTTCATCATGGTGGCCTTGACGTGCAGCGAGAACATCACGCCCGTCTTGAAGGCGTCGTCGATTTCCTTCTCGTAGAACTCCAGCAGCGCTTTCTTGCTCATGAACATGCTGTCGATGATTTCGCCCGCTTGCAGGGAAACCTTCGGTTTCAGCACGATGGTCTTGCCCGAGGCCGTGACCAGTTCCATCTTGACATCGCGCGCCTTTTCCAGGGTCAGCGATTTTTCGCCATGGTAAAAGTCGCCATGGTGCATGTGCGAGACGTGGGTTTGCGACGACTGGCTCCACTCGCCCATCGAGTGCGGGTGCTTGCGCGCATACTCTTTGACGGCCTTCGGTGCGCGGCGGTCGGAATTGCCTTCACGCAGGACCGGATTGACCGAGCTGCCGATGCACTTGCCGTAGCGGGCCTTCAGGGCTTTTTCTTCTTCCGTCTTCGCATCTTCCGGATAGTCGGGCAGCTTGTAGCCACGGCCTTGCAATTCGCGCACGCAAGCGATCAATTGGCCTTGCGAGGCGCTGATGTTTGGCAGTTTGATGATGTTGGTGTCTGGATTCTGGGTCAATTTGCCCAGTTCAGCCAGGGTATTCGGGACTTTTTGCGCGTCCGTCAGGAATTCGGGAAATTCAGCCAGTACACGTGCCGCCACCGAAATATCGCTGGAGACCACGTCCACGCCGGCCGGCGCGGTGAATTTTTTGATAATCGGCAGCAGGGAATACGTCGCGAGCAGCGGCGCCTCGTCAGTCAGCGTGTAGATGATTTTGGATTTTTGTGTTGCCATGTTCATTCCCTTGTATGCGGTGATGCCTGGTGGTTAACTTTCTTCATTCCAAACACAGGACGGTTAGCCTTGCTTTGGACGGCTAGTGTGCCGGCGGTGACGCCGTGCTTGCCCACCACGTATTTTAGACTGTCCTGCCGCTGTTTGTGTATCCGATGGCGACGAATCTTATATAAGACAGCAAATATCCGGATCTGAAGGCCAAGGATGGCCATTTTCCGTGCTGAAATGCCCTCCAGGCACGGGCGCGGCATGTAGGCGGCCGTGGCGGCAATGGATATGTTAATCATTATAAATCGTAATGATTCTCATTTATAATATTCTGCGTGCAATTCCTCCCTATCAACTTTATACGCTTGCCCCTGATGCCTATTCCACATTCCCGACTCGCCCACCCCCACCTCACCACCCGATTGATCCTCGCCGGCCTGCTCTTCGCCAGCGTGACGCCGCAGGCGATCGCCCACGCGGCGGCCGATGCATCCGCCCCGCTCGCCACCGTGCTGGTCAACGGACAAGCCGAAGCGGACGCCGGCGGACAGATCGCCAAGAGCGCACGCGCCGGCATGCTGGGCGAAAAAGACTTGCTCGACACGCCGTTCAGCGTCAACAGCTACACCAGCCAGCGCATGCTGGACCAGCAGGCGCTGACCCTGGCCGAGGTGCTGGGCGGCGACCCGTCCACCCGCTTCACGGGCCAGATCGGCGGCGTCACGGATTCCTTCTTCATCCGCGGCTTTCCCCTCAACGAGGGCAATCTGAGCGAAGTGGCGTTCGACGGCGTGTATGGCGTCTCGCCCAACTACCATTTATTTACGGAGTATCTGCAGGGCGTGGAAGTGCTCAAGGGGCCGGCCGCCTTGCTGTACGGCATGTCGCCGAACGGCGGCGTGGGCGGCGTCGTCAACGCCGTGCCGAAACGCTCCTTGCCGCGCGACCTGACGCGCCTGACCGTCGATTACGGCGCAGGCTCGCAGGCTGGCGCGGCCATCGACGTCAGCCGCCGCTTCGGCGAGGAACGGCGCTTCGGCATCCGCTTCAATGGCTTGCACCGCCAGGGCCACACGCCGCTCGACCACCAGACGTCGCGCGCGGAAGTGGCGGCCATCGCCCTCGATTACCAGGGCCAGCGGCTGCGCGCCTCGCTCGACGTGATCGAGCAATACCAGTGGATCGACGCACCCACGCGCCCCTTCCTCGTGGCCGCGCGCCTGCCTGTGCCGGCAGCGCCCGATGGCCGCCGCAACATCGCCCAATCCTGGGGCTGGTGGAAGTCCAACGACCTGGCCACCCTGGGCAAGGTCGAATATGACTTGAACGATAACGTCACGGTGTTTGCCGACGTGGGCGGCACGCGCTCCGACGTATCGCGCTATTCGGACCAGACGCCGACCATCACCAGCGCGGCTGGCGACATGACGGTCACGCCCATGAACTGGAAATTCCGCGTGCGGCGCGCCAGTGCGGACACGGGCGTGCGAGCGCGCTTTCGCACGGGCGGCGTCGAGCATGCGCTGGTCGTGATGGGCAATGTCTACCAGGACGAATTTGGCAGCGTGAGCAATTCCGGCAAGCTCATCACCTCGAATATCTACCATCCCGTGGCCGTGACCGACCCCGGCGTTCCCGCGCCGGCCCGCGCGCCGAAGCTGTCCGCCGCCACCCTGTCCAGCCTGGCCGTGGCCGATACGCTGGACATGCTGGACCAGCGCGTGCAGCTGACTCTGGGCGTGCGCCGCCAGCTGGTCGAAGCGAAAAACTACCATGCGACGACCGGCGCGCAGACCACGCACTACAAGCAAGGCGCCCTGACACCGCTGGCCGGCATCGTCGTCAAGCCGCTGCGCCACGTGTCGCTGTACGCGAACTATATCGAGGGCTTGAGCAAGGGCGATATCGCGCCGAACATCGCCGACAACGCGGGCCAGGTCTTCGCGCCCTACAAGAGCAAGCAGTACGAGGTGGGCACCAAGACCGATTTCGGCGTGGTGCTGGCGACCCTGGCCATGTTCCAGGTGACCAAACCCAGCGGCCAGCTGTATGGCAAGGTCTACAGTATGGACAGCGAGCAGCGCAACCGGGGCCTGGAACTGAACCTGTCCGGCGCCGCCAGCAAGGCCGTGCGCCTGCTGGCCGGCATCACCTTGCTCGACGGGCGCCTGGTAAAGACCAACAACGCCACCACCATGGGCAAGCGCCCCGTGGGCGTGCCCAGGTCCATGGCCAACCTGGGCAGCGAATGGGATGTGCCGTACTGGCCCGGCCTGACGGCCACGGGCGCCGTCAGCTACACCGGCAAGCAGTTTGTCGATCAGACGAATCTGCAGTCGGTGCCGTCATGGACCAAGGTGGACCTGGGCTTGCGCTACCGCACAGCCTTCGCCGGCAAGGCGACGACCTTGCGCGGCGGGCTGATGAACGCGTTCGACCGCCATTACTGGGCCGGCGTGGCCTCGTATGGCACCGTCTCGCAATCGGCGCCCCGCAGCGTGCAACTGTCGGCCGCCGTAGATTTTTGACGGGCGCCGGCATCGGGCATCGCCCGGCTGGCGCATGCACTGCGCGCCAGCCGCAAAGTTAGAAACTATAAAAATAGCAAGAAGCAGACCAAGCCAGCGCCGAAGGCGCCAGGACCCACTGCTGGTCCTGGCGCCTTCGGCAAACGGCGACACTCCCCCAGCGGCTCGATAAGCCGCACCGCCTTCCATACCGCCCTGCCACTGCCCGGCGCACTGCCGCCGCCATCCCGCCTGCCTCGCTGCGTCGACAAGGACGCGACACCGAACGACAACTACATTGATATTTATCAAATTGACTGCCCGAGGCCTGGGCTACTGTCGGTGCCATCTTTGATTTGAAACAGAAACTCTGCTGCCAAGAATCGACCATTCCAGACACAACGCCAGTTCTCGCCAGGCTCTTCATTCCCCAGCCGAAAACGCTCGCCAAGTGCGGTAACACCCAGCGTTCCCCCTCCCTTGCCTGCACGTGCCGGGGAACCTTTTGCTAGCGATTTTGCAGCTTTTTGATTAATGAACGTTAAAAAGGAATTTCGTATGAGCACGTATTCTGATATTTGCATCGTTGGCGCCGGCATAGGCGGCTTGACTTGCGCCAACCGCCTGATCGACGCCGCCGCCAAAAGAAAGCTGCGCATCCGGGTCTTCGACCTGAATGCCACGGTGGGCGGCCGCATCCAGTCGCGGAAAATAGACGGCGAAGAAATCGCCGAACTCGGCGCCGCCCGCTACTCGCCTCAACTGCATCCGCATTTCCGGCAATTGATGCAGGGCAGCGGACTGCCGCATGCCGTCTACCCGTTCACCGAGGTCATTTCCCACGACAGCGTGCTGGAAGAGCTGAAGGCAACGCTCGATAGCCTGAGCCCGATGCTCAAGGAGCATCCGAACGACTCCTTCCTCGAGTTCGTCAGCCATTACCTGGGCGCCGCCAAGGCCACCCACATCATCAAGGCGACCGGCTATGACGCCCTGCTGCTGCCGATGGTGTCGGCGGTGATGGCGTACGACATCATCAAGAAACACCCGGAAACGCAGCACTTTACGGAAAACGCCGCCAACCAGTGGCACTATGCCACCGACGGCTACCACGCTTTGCTGTGCCAGTTGCAGCACCAGGCCCAGGCCGCCGGGGTGGAATTCCGGCTCGAGCATCGCCTGCTGTCCGTTGAAAAATCCGGCGCCGAGCATGTGCTCGCCTTCAGCCACCACGGCGACACGCAGATGCACCGCACACGCCATCTGGTGATGACCATCCCGCCGTCCGCCATGCCGCGCCTGAACCTGGATTTTCCTGCCGCCTGGAGCCCGTTCCAGTACGACTCGCTGCCCCTGTTCAAGGGTTTTTTCACCTTCGACACGGCCTGGTGGGATGCGCTGGGGCTGACCGACAAGGTACTGATGGCGGCAAATCCCCTGCGCAAGGTCTACTTCAAGAGCGACAAGTATGTGCTGTTCTATACCGACAGCAAAAGCGCCACCTACTGGCGCGACAGCCTGGAACTCGGTGAAGACGTGTACCTGGAGCGTGTCCGCAGCCACCTGGAAGACGTCCTGCCGCTCGATGGCCAGCCGCTGCCGCAGATCAAGGCGCACTTCCACAAGTTCTGGCCGCATGGCGTCGAGTTTTGCGTGGAGCCGGAAGCCGAGCACCCTACCGTCCTGCTGCACCGGGACGGCATCATTTCCTGCTCGGATGCCTATACCGCACATTGCGGCTGGATGGAAGGCAGCCTGATCAGCGCCCAGCACGCCAGCGGCCTGTTGCTGCAGCGGCTCGGTCAACGGGAGGACGTCGCCGCCGCCAACGATACCTTCATCACTTCCTCGACCGAGCGCGCATGAGCCTACTTGACTTCCCCCGCCTGCATTTTCGGGGTTTTGCCCGCGCCAATGTGCCGACGGGGAATCGCAATACGCATGGCAACATCGATATCGCCACGAATACGGTATCGATGGCGGGCGAAGCTGTCGACCTGAGCCGGCCGCCGGCCGAATTCCATGCGCACCTGAAACAGCTTGCCCCCCGCTTCAATGCTGAGGGCAAGCCGGATCCGGACGGCATCTTCAGCCAGGCGGCAGGCCATAATTTTTGCGGGAATAATCATTTCTCGTGGGAAAACGCGAGGATCACGGGCGTCCAGCTGCGCCATGGCGAGGTCGATACGCAGGACGCGCTGGTGGGCGCCAAGCTGGGCCTGTGGGGCCACTACAACGCGTACCTGCGCACGACGTTCAACCGCGCCAGGTGGGTCGACAACAACCCGGCGCAGCCGGACACCACGCTGATCTACGCCGGCCAGTTCACCTTGAGCGACAAGCTGGCCACGCCCAACACGCCCACCTTGTTCACTGCCGACATCGCGCAGGCGCACTCGGTGCGCTGGCTCGGCAGCGGCCATATCACGGAACGCAGCGGGCATTTCCTGGACGAGGAATTTGGCCGCGCCAGGCTGTTCCAGTTTTCCGTGTCCAAGCACGACCCGCATTTCCTGTTCAATGCGGACCTGCCGCTGCCGGCCAGTATGCATGCCTTGCAGCAAGTCCTGGCCGACGACGCGGTGCTGGGCCTGACGGTGCAGTATTGCCTGTTCAATATGTCGACGCCGCAAAAACCCGACTCGCCCGTGTTCTACGACCTGGCCGGCAGCATCGGCCTGTGGCGGCGCGACGAGCTGGCCACCTATCCGGCCGGCCGCCTGCTGCAGCCGCGCCAGACCAGCCTGGGACCCGTGCTGGTAAAGCTGCATGCGGACCGCGTCGCGTTCAACATGCCGACCGCCATTCCGTTTACCACGCGCGGCACGGATGCTGTTTCCGAACAGCATCCCACGCATGCCCTGGGCGACAAGCAGGCGCTGGGCGACCTGCTGCTGCAGGACGGCGCCGGCACCTTGCTGGCCCGGATTCCGGAACCGCTGTACCGCGACTACTGGCGCCATCACGGCGTCTTCGACGTGCCGCTGCAACATGCACCCGCCCCGGGTTCGCTCAGCCTGGGCAACGCGCGGGCGCAGTGGGACGAGGCCGACTGGGTGCTGCAATCGGACAGCAACCAGCTGTACCTGGAAGCACCGAACGGGAAAAAGCACGAACAATTTCCGCAGAGCATCACCGTACAAAGCCGCTTCCGCGGCGAGCTGGCGGCACCCGCAGACCTCTCGGCGCAGGCCGAGGACGGCGCGCTGCTGGCCGTGCAGCAGCAACCGTCGCCGCACGGGCACGGCTACACGGCGCTGACCCTGACGGGGCGCCAGCCGGGCGCGACCAGGATCGTGCTGGCGGCTGGCAACGACAAACAGTACCTCGGCGTGCGCGTGCTGCCCGACGACTGGGACCTCGACGACGTACCGGCCGAACAGGTCGACTACGCCTTCCTCTACCGGCATGTGATGAGCTACTACGAGCTCGTGTATCCCTTCATGTCGGACAAGGTCTTCAGCCTGGCGGACCAGTGCAAGTGCGAAACGTATTCGCGCCTGATGTGGCAGATGTGCGATCCGCAGAACCGCGACAAGAGCTACTACATGCCAAGCACCCGCGAACTGTCGCTGCCAAAATCGCGCCTGTTCCTCAAATACCTGACCCAGGTCGAGGCAAAGGCCAGGGCGGCGCTGCCGCAACCGGCGGCACAGCATGTCATCGGCGGCAAGGCGGAGCTGATCGAGGAACTGAAAAAGGCCATCGACCTGGAATTGTCGCTCATGCTGCAATACCTGTATGCCGCGTATTCGATTCCCAATTATGCGCAGGGAGCGGCGCTGGTGCAGGCCGGCCGCTGGCTGCCGGCCGAGCTGGAACTGGCCTGCGGCGGCGAGGACCGGCGCCGCAACAGCGGCACGCGCGGCGCATTGCTGGAAATCGCCCATGAAGAAATGATTCACTATTTATTAGTCAACAATGTGCTGATGGCGCTGGGCGAAGCGTTTTATGGCGGCACCCCGCTGCTGGGCCAGCAGGCGCGCCAGCGTTTCGGCCTGGACACGGAATTTGCGTTCGAGCCATTTTCTGAACACGTGCTGGCCCGCTTCGTGCGTTTCGAATGGCCCGACTACCTTCCCACGCCGGGCAAATCGATTGCCACCTTCTATATCGCGATCCGCCAGGCCGTGGCCGAGCTGCCTGGCCTGTTCGAGAGCGGCGGCGGCAAGCGCGGCGGCGAGCACCACCTGTTCCTGAAAGAACTGACCAACCGCGCCTATCCCGGCTACCAGCTGGAAGTGTCCGACCGTGACAGCGCGCTGTTCGCCATCGACTTCGTCACGGAACAGGGCGAAGGCGTGGCCGTCGATTCGCCGCATTTTGCCTCGTCGCACTTCCAGCGGCTGCGCGCCATCGCCGGCAAGTTTTCCGCCTGCGCCAAGCCGTTCGAGCCGGCGCTGCCGGCGCTGAAGAATCCCGTGCTGGAAGCGCGCGCGGACTGCAGCGTGGTGACCGATCAGAAGGCACGCGCGCTGATGCAGCTGTATCAGGGCTGCTACGAACTGACCTTCCTGCTGATGGCGCACCATTTCGCGCAACAGCCGCTGGGCAGCCTGCGCCGCTCGCGCCTGATGAATGCGTCCATCGACATCATGACCGGCCTGCTGCGTCCCCTGTCGGCCGCCCTGATGAACATGCCATCGGGCGTGCCCGGCCGCCAAGCGGGACCGCCCGTGCCCGAGCCCGTCAGCAGCCGGGTCAGCAGCGACTACAGCCTGGGCTGCGACATGCTGGCGCAGAAATGCCTGGCGCTGGCGCAGTACGCGCGCGGCCTTGAGAGCGATGTCATCGGCATGGCACCGATAGAAATGTTGGAATTTTTCAATCAGCAACTTACCGATTTATCTCGGGGAAAGATGTCAAGAGAGGCCTGAAATGCATAAAATCATTATCGTCGGCGGAGGCCTGGCAGGTAGCCTCAGCGCCATTTATCTGGCGCAACGGGGACACGATGTCCACGTTATCGAAAAACGCGGCGATCCGCTGGTGGAGAATGCCGCGAACGCCGACCCGGTCAACTCGCGCGCCATCGGCGTGAGCATGACGGTGCGCGGCATCAAGGCCGTCCTGGGAGCGGGCATCAGCAAACAGGAACTCAACCAGTGCGGCGAACCCATCGTCGGCATGGCGTTCAGCGTAGGCGGCCGGCACCGGATACGCGAGCTGACCCCGCTCGAAGGCCTGTTTCCCCTCTCGCTGGACCGCACAGCCTTCCAGCGCCTGCTGAACCGGCATGCCGTCAAGCACGCGGTGAAGTATTACTTTGAGCATAAATGCCTGGATGTCGACCTGGAAAGAAAGATCGTGCTGATCCAGGGCCAGGACGGCACCGTGCAGCAGTTGTATGGCGACTTGGTCATTGGCGCCGACGGCGCCCACTCGGCCGTGCGGCGCGCCATGCAAAGCGGCATGCGCCGTTTCGAGTTCAAACAAAGTTACTTCCGCCACGGCTACAAGACGCTGGTGTTGCCGAACGCAGCGGACCTGGGTTTCCGGAAGGACTTGCTGTACTTCTTCGGCATGGATTCCAAGGGCCTGTTTGCCGGCCGCGCGGCCACCATTCCGGACGGCAGCATCAGCTTCGCCCTGTGCCTGCCCTACACCGGCACGCCCAGCCTTGGCACGCTGAACCGCGAAGCCATGGCCGACTTCTTCAGCCGCTACTTCGGCACCCTGCCGCCGGAGCGCCGCCAGGAGATGCTGGACCAGTTCATGGCGCTGCCCAGCAACGACCTCATCAATGTCCGTTCCAGCACCTTCCACTACAAGGCCAATATCCTGCTGATCGGCGATGCGGCGCATGCCACCGCCCCCTTCCTCGGACAAGGCATGAACATGGCGCTGGAAGACGTCCACGTCTTCGTTTCCCTGCTGGAAAAGCACGGCAATGCCCTGGGCCCTGCCCTGTCCGCGTTCACGCAGCAGCGCAAGGTGCAGGCGGACGCCATGCAGGACATGGCGATCGCCAACTATGAAGCGCTGAGCAATCCGAACCTGATTTTCTTCCTGCAGACGCGCTACACGCGCTACATGCACAAGAAATTCCCCCGTGTTTATCCGCCGGACATGGCGGAGAAACTGTACTTCACATCGGTTCCTTACGATGAATTGCAGCAAATCCAGAAGAAACAAAACGTTTGGTACAAACTTGGAAGGGTAAATTAATGAACATTCTCGTCATCGGCGCCGGTCCCGCAGGCCTGCTCTTCGCCAGCCAGATGAAACAGGCCCAGCCCGGCTGGGATATCCGCATTACGGAAAAAAACACCCCGGAAGAAGTGCTGGGCTGGGGGGTGGTACTGCCGGGACGGCCGCCACGCCATCCCGCCAATCCGCTCTCTTACCTGGAGCAGCCGGAACGGCTTAATCCGCAGTTCCTGGAAGAATTCAAGCTCGTGCATCACGACCAGCCCAAGCTGATGAGCACCGGCGTTACCCTGTGCGGCGTGGGACGCCAGGCCCTGGTGCAGGCCCTGCGCGCCAAGTGCGTGGCGGCCGGCATCGACATCCGCTACGAAACGCCGCCAGCGGACTCGGCGCAGCTGGCAGCGGAGTACGACCTGGTGGTGGTGTCGAACGGCGTCAATTACAAATCGCTGGACTTGCCGCCAGCGCTGGCGCCGCACATCGATTTCGGCCGCAACAAATACATCTGGTACGGTACCACCCAGCTGTTCGACCAGATGAATCTGGTGTTCCGCAGCAATGAGCAAGGCATTTTCATCGGCCATGCCTACAAATACTCGGACACGATGAGCACCTTTATCGTCGAATGCAGCGAAGAAACGTACGCCAAGGCCGAGCTGGAGGCGCTGTCCGAACGCGACGCCGCCGCGTATATCGCCCGAACCTTCAAGGCCGAACTCGGTGAGCACGGGTTGCAGAGCCAACCGGGCCAGGGCTGGCGCAACTTCATGACTCTCAGCCACGACCGGGCCTGCGACGGCAAGTTCGTGCTGCTCGGCGATGCGCTGCAATCGGGACACTTTTCCATTGGCCATGGCACCACCATGGCCGTGGTGGCGGCCCTGCTGCTGGTCAAAACCCTCCATACCGAAGCCGGCGCGGCGGCCGCCCTGGACAACTTCAACGCGCGCGCCGTGCCCCTGATGCAATTGTTCAAGGACCACGCCAACAGCAGCCGCCTGTGGTTTGAAAGCGTGGGCGAGCGTATCGGACTGAGCAATGAAGAGCTGACCGCCAGCTTCGACGCACGCCGCAAGGACTTGCCGTCGCTGCAGGAAGCGCTGATGGCCAGCCTCGGCTACGCGCTGGGCCGCTAGGGAGCTGCCATGCCGACACACCTCGCCCCGCCGCTGCTGCCGCTGCAATGGAGCAGCGCCTATATCTCCTACTGGACACCGATACAGGAGAACGACCAGGTCACGTCCGGCTATTGCTGGTTCGACTATGCACGCAACATCTGCCGCATCGATGGCCTGTTCAATCCCTGGCCGGAAAAGGAACATGGACACCTGCTGTGGATGTCGGAAATCGGCGACGCCAGGCGTGAACAAAGCCGCAAGCAGAAAGTGGCCTACACGAGGCAGGCGAAGGCGACTGGCGAGCAGCTGCACGGCACCGCGCTGGCCGATGAGGTGACACCGTTCCATGACCTGTTCCTGCCGCAAGCGGTGCTGCAGGACGGCGGTGCCCGTCACGACGGCAGCCACAGCGTGCTGGGCCGGGAGGCGGACGCCTGGGTAGTGGAACGAGCGGGCAAACCGCCCTCGGTCTTTTACCTGGAGGCCGGTGGCAACCGCCTGCTGCGCATGGTCACGGGCAACGACCCGCAGCACCCGTCGGTACGCGACTTTCCCAACCTGTTTGTCGGTGACATTCCGGACAGCGTCTTTACGTCTTGCAACACCTGACCAGCACGTGGCGCGCGCCAGGGCCGCATGCGGCAGTCGCGCGCGCCACGCTTGCAGGTGCTTTAGTCATTACTCTCGAAGGATATTGCCATGCCGCTGGTTGTTTACATTTTGGGGTTGACGATCTTTTCGTTAACCACCTCCGAATTCATGGTGGCGGGCATGATGCCGTCGCTGGCCCTGGCCATGGACGAACCGGTGACACGGATCGGCTATCTGATCTCGCTCTATGCCATGGGCATGGTCATCGGCGGGCCGCTGAGCACCATCGTCCTGCTCAAGCTGCGCGTGCCGAACAAGCAGGGACTGCTGTGGCTGCTGGGCTTTTATGTCCTGGCCCAATCCGTCGCCGCGTCCGCCACCAGCTATGACATCCTGGCCATCGCGCGGGTGGTCACGGGCGTGGCCGCCGCCACCTGTTTTGGCCTGTCCCTGGCGATCTGTGCCGACATCGTCAGCCCCAACGTGCGCGGACGCGCCGCCGCCGTCGTGATCGGCGGCCTCATGCTCGCTTCCGTGGTGGGCGTGCCGGTCGCCACGCTCATCGACCAGCACCTGGGATGGCGCGCCAGCTTCTGGCTGGTGGTGCTGCTGGCGCTCTTGTGCCTGGCCCTCATCACCGTACTGGTGCCGCGCGCCAAGCCGTCCGAAGTCGTCAGCCTCGGCAATGAACTGGGGGAGTTCCGCAACCGCCACCTGTGGGCAGCGTATGCCAGCAGCGGCCTCATCATCGGCGCGATTTTCGCGGCGTTCAGCTATTTCGCGGCCATCCTGACGGAAATTACCGGCTTTCCAGCGTCCGCTATCCCCTGGCTGCTGGGTGTCTACGGCATCGCCAACGTGGTGGGCAACGGCGTGGTCGGCCGTTACGCAGACCGCTATACCATCCTCATCATGGTCTGGGGCATGGTCATCCTGAGCATCAGCCTGGCGCTGTTCGCCGTCTTTGCTCACGACAAAACCATCAGCGTCGCCTTGCTGGTCGTCATGGGCCTGGTCGGCATGTCGATGAATCCCGCCATCATCGCCCGCGTGATGAAGACCGCCCACCCAGGATCGCTGGTCAACACGGTGCACACCTCCGTCATCAACATCGGCCTGGGTGCCGGCTCCTGGCTCGGCGGCCTCGGCATCGCCGCCGGCTACGGCCTGCGCTCCCCCCTGTGGGTCGGTGTCGCGCTGGCAGTGCTTGGCCTCATCAGCTTGCTGCCCTACCTCGGGCACAGGTCACGCGATTCGGTGCTGTCACATTAGCGGCTGGCGGCGCGGTTGGCATTGCCAACCGTCCGTTAGCGTTATCTGCGTGCAATAAAAAAGCCGACCACATAATGTAATGTGTCGGCTTTGATACAAGTACTTGATTGTCTTGCGAATTCTTGGTGGGAAGTGCAAGTTTCGAATTAGAAACAAAGTAACCATAGATCACAATAGCCTACGACAGCGAGGGGCAAAATCAGGTAACTTCCGGTATCTTTTTCGCTAAAGTGATCTGACGCCATCTTCCATTGCCCCAAGTTTGCCCCAAGTTTCACCGAAAGTATCACAACCATATGAAGATAAAAAAGTGAAACAACAGAGGTATTTTAACAATTTTTCAGCATTTCCATTTCAGACATCGACCGCTCATGTTTCTCACCAGAATTAGTGCGGCTCAGAAAGTCTCACAGACTTGAACATCGGTGACAATTCAACAGAGCTTGATCTCAATAATTCCCACTCGATGGTCAATGAGGTAGTCAAGTTACTGATTTTTCTTGGATTTTTTGAGCTATTGCTGTTCGATACCATCGAAAATACCATCATTAACAACTTGGTCTTCACCACTTTCATACCATGCTCATGGTCAGGACATGCGAAGAGGAGTATTGACCACATCAGACCGGCAGTATGAACGCCGGCTCACAAATGACAACCGTTTTTTCCAGGTCATCACGTCCCTCGTTTAGCGAGGTCGGCAAGCAGGATCCAGTTCCCCGGGATAGGCAGCCACATCGCCATAATCAATGCCCTGCCCGGAACGGGCATGCATGAGTGCGATACTCGCCGGATGGTTGATCGTATACCAGTACTGCTCGGTACGAACCACTACTTCACGCACATACGCGAGTAAGCCAGTGGCGTAGGCGTAGTACTGGCAATTGAGCATCTCCAGCACATTCAAATACGCCTGATCGTTGCGGTGATACACAAAAAAGTCATAACGTCGCACGCGGGGGATACGACACAGGGGGGCACAGGCAAGCTGGTAGAGACTGACCGCCAGATCCAGCAAAAACAACGGAATGACTGGCATATAGACGATCGAAAGCAACACGATACGGCGCCATTGCACTTGCCTCAGGTAGGGGATCAGCCCAGTCCTCTGGCGCTGCCACTGGTCGTATCCCGTACGTGCCAGCAAAAGACGGCACGGCGTCAATCCGCCGTTGACTGACTTGCGCTGGAACCTCACCTCCTGCTCAAGTTCCTGTTCCAGCTGTCTGATCCTGGCCTGCAGTTCATGGATACGTTTGTTCATGACACGCCTCAAACAAGAAAGAGCAGCATTTGCCAGCCACGACCCGTTCACTTTAACGGTCAAGCAAAGGATCGTCTGTGGATGAATTTGATAAGCATCAACATAACCAGTACAAAGTCCACTCGAGCGTGCCCCATCTTGCCGAAGTTAACTCTGCCGTCCCTCCAGAAATAGTTTTTAATTGGGTAATCACGGCCCGGCAAGTTGCAAAGCATGCTGCACTTTCCTAATATGAAAGGTCTGGCGCCTGGCGCCGCATATGCATTGCTTCCGGGAGCAGCCATGACGCCACTGGACCCACCCCACCACCAGCGCATTCTGGATCTGCTGGACGCCGCGCACGATCTGACATTGGCCACCCTGCGCCCGGATGGCTATCCACAAGCGACAGTGATTAATTATGTGCATGACGATCTGATCCTGTATTCGTGCATTGGTCTGGGCAGTCAAAAGGCGCACAATATCCGCCAACATGACAAGGTCTCTCTGACCATTACCCCACCCTATCAGGACTGGGATCATATCCGGGGCCTGTCGATGGCAGGCAATGCCATCCTTGTCCATGAGGCCGACGAAACGGCACATGTAGCCGACCTGTTGCTGTTTCATTTCCCACAACTGCGACAGCTCATCAATGCAAACGCTGCGCCACCGTGGCCCGGCTTGGTATTTGTGCGCATCACTCCCAGCGTGATCTCCATACTGAACTATGAACTGGGTTTCGGCCACACCGATTTGTTTGAAGTCACTTGACCCACGATGTCATTAATTGTGGGGAACTACATGATGTAAATCATGATTTTTTCGCGCGGAATTTGTTAGGCTGCCTTCATCCATCCAACAGGTGCCCGCCATGAACTATAAAACGATCGTTGTCCATGTTGATGCAACGCCTCAGGCTCACGAACGTACCGTGTTGGCAGGCATAATTGCCCGCAGTCAGCAGGCCCACCTGATCGGTACTGCAACGGCGCCACTGTCGAACCTGTATGAGGCCAGCCGCCGCATAATAGGAGCACTCGAGCGCTTTGACACCCATTCCCGATCTCTCGATGTATCCTGCGAGCGGCGCTTGAGCGACCATGATATCCAAACGAACCTGATACTGCAGGCACGGCAGGCAGACTTGCTCGTGCTGAGCCAAAGCAGCACAGACCACGACGACAGCGGCCTGCCCCCGGATTTGCCTGAACATGTGGCCCTTCATTCCGGCAGGCCGGTCCTGATTGTGCCATGCACGGGCACCTACCTGCATCTGGATCAGCACGCGCTGGTCGCCTGGGATGGCAGCCGGGCGGCCACCCGCGCCGTCGCCGATGCGCTGCCGCTGCTACGCCACAGCCAGCGCGTCACTTTAGTCATGGTCAATCCATCTCCACAGTCCAGCATCCATGCGGGAAAACCTGGTGCCGATATTGCGATATTTCTTGCGCGCCATGACATTCAGGTTCAGGTCATGGCACACACGGCCGCAATCGGTACGTCAGTGGGTGAAGCCCTGCTATCACTGACGGAAAAGCTGCATGCCGACCTTCTGGTGATGGGCGCTTATGGCCATCCTCGCTGGAATGAAATAGTGCTTGGCGGCGCCACGCGCACGCTGCTGCGGTCGATGACACTGCCGGTGCTGATGTCTCACTAGGGCTGCTGGTAACGGACACGGATTGCGTTATCCAACAATGCGACATGAGCGGGCCTCCTCAATAGAAATTACCCAGCCGTTTGATAAATGTCATTTGTACTTTTTCTATTTTCAACTTGCCCCCCTAAACTAAATCAGTTGACACCTCACTACTTTGATACCGTTTTTTCATGTCACGACAGACCAATCTGGAGAAAACTATGCCTGATGTAAACACCAACACGCCGGAACAACTCCACCAGGACACGAAGCATTCCCTGATGAATCGCTACAACGCGATAGCGCAGCACACGCTCGACTGTAGTACCGAGATATCTCGTCTGAATATCCGCTACGCTCAGGAATTGTCGGAGGCCAACATAGACACCATGCTGCTGTGCATGCAAAACTGTAGTCTGGCTCGCCGTTACGAATTGGGATTTGGCTATCTGAAACCACATGTTTCGGCCAACAATGTTTACCGGTCAAACTTGTTCAAGATCATGCTTGACATGCAAAACTCCATACTGGAAGGTGCCAATGCAACGGTATCCGACTACTCTGACGAGTTGCAAAAAATTGCCGTATCCTAGACATGCAACCAATCCAACACGCGTGATCTTCCCCGCTGGTCCTGCAGCGCGGCTCCCGGCGGTTATCGAGAATATGAACGCCTGCTCGCAGTTGCCCCACGATACTGTCCGTCCAGTCGACATTGGACAACGTGTACACGGCGCAGTTTCCCTTGGCGCCGAGGCGGTATACACGGACCTGACAGTAGATGAAGCGCTACGGCATGCACTGATCTGCGAAGAATTGCTGGAGCGTGAACCAATCGAAGTTGTATGGGCATACTGTGTGGCGCAGCACGTCCTACCGCCATGTAACATCACAATACGGGAATTCACCAGGCGCAAGCAACAGCAAGCGGAAAGCGCCGAAAAACTGTGCGACTACGGTTGGTGGATAAAGCGCCTGAAACTACGCAATGCGAGGATGGCCCTTCAGCAGCGCTAACGCCCCGCCACGACGCGCACTGCCTGTCTGGGGGCACGACACTGGCAGTGCGCCAGCTTGTCATGATCGTCCCAACGGCATGCCCACGCATACGATCTGTGTAGAACTGACGGACGTGGCCATTCTTCCGGAAAGGCATTAAATGTCAATATTACATGATCAGGATCAATTGATACCCTGACAACGCAACATAAATCAAGTAACTTGGTCCTACCGTTCGAATGCAATCTTCCCGGGAGTCGGCCATGTACAAAACCATTCTCATGTATGCCGACCAGTTTTCCGGCTTTGAACGACGCCTGGAAGTCGCGGCCGCACTGGCGCAGGAGTATGGGGCCCACCTGATCGGCACGGCAGCCAGCGGTGGCGCGCAACTCGACTATATTGTGTATGGTGTGGCCGCACTCACTCCCCTGTTGCAATTCGACTATGAACCGATGCGCAAAGCAGCCCAGGAACAACTTCGGCAATTCGATGGTCATTGTCGCCGCTTGGGCGTGGCGTCGTACGAAACGCGTTTTCAAGACAGTCATGCTGCCGACGCATTGATACTGCAGTCGCTCTATTGCGACCTGATTGTGACTGGCCAAAGCGATCTGAGCGATCCAGGCCTCGTCTGGTCCACACGGCTGCCCGGGTATCTCGCAATGCACAGCCCCCGGCCCCTGCTGGTTATCCCGGATGGCGATGGGCCGGTAGCAGTTCCCGGGCGCTCCATCGTCATTGGCTGGAATGCAAGTCCTGAAGCGAGCCGCGCTGTGGCTGGGGCCATGCCCCTGTTACTGCGCGCTCAACGGGTGCAGATTATGGTACTCAATCCACATGTGGGGAAGCAGCACGGCGACGAGCCTGGAGCGGACCTGGCGCGCTATCTGCTTCGCCACGGGATCCCGGTTGAAGTGAACTGCCACGACAATGTCACGGAGTCTGCCACCACTCTGTGTAGTCGCGCGCTGAACAGTGGGGCTGACCTGATTGTCGCGGGTGCGTATGGCCGTAGCCGCTTCCATGAATGGATACTGGGTGGCACCACGCATAGCTTGCTAAGCCAGAGCAGAGTACCGCTGCTGTTGTCGCACTAAGCACTTGCTCGGTAGCTGCGTGCATGCTTGCATTTTCTCACAGAGAGGCAGGCGGCGGCGACTGCGAAACCAGAGGATAGCCAACAGATTGCGCCAGCATCACATGCTGTCCCGCCGTCAATGCCATGGCTTCAGCAAGCTCTTCTTGATCAAACCATCCGCGCGCAACGGCAGCCAACCCTTCTGCGGCGCAAAACAGGTAAACATTCTGGCTGATATGGCCGACATCAAGTGCGGCAAAGAGCAACTGCTTGGCCTGCTCCTCGGGAGGCATGCGCGACAAATTGGCGACATAAAGCAGATTGACCGGAGCCCTGGCCACGAAATCCTGCTTGCCGGTCAACGGCCGCATATCGACGGAACTTTGCTGCATCAGTGCCGGCGCCTGCGCATCATAGCGGTATAGACCGCTTGCCATCGCAATATAAATATCAATTTCCTGCGCATTACAGACAGAAGGTGCAGTTCTATGGCCTGAAGTCTCACGATTGCAGCCGTTTGCGGCCCATAGTAAACGCGAGAGCCTGTACCACGAGAGCTCGCGTTCGCTGAATTCGCGCTGCGAACCGCGCAGCTTTAGTATTTCAATCAGCGCCATACCCAGTACATTGATGTCGGCATCCAGTTCAAATGAGGCCGGTCCCATCAATGGCAAAAGCTCACTCTCCTGCACAGTTCTACTCACCACGCCTCCATTTCACGCTACACGGCCGTCCCGCCGATTGCCGCAGACGCCAGGGCAGCCAGGGCTGCGATGGTGTGTCAAACATGGTGGTGATTATCCGCTCAACATACATGATTGGCCGCAATAATGACTTTCAATACCCGTGCACTAAGCGCATCAGCAAACAATGCATAGGCGTCGACGATGTCCTTCAGCATAAAGCGGTGAGTAATCAGACCTGATACATCGAGTCGTCCGGACTGCACCGCCTTCAGCAACTGTGGGATGGTGGTGGTGTCCACCAGACGAGTAGTGATCGTGATATTTTTCGACCAAAGTTGTTCCAGATGCAAATCTGCCGGACGATAATGCACCCCCACATTGGCGACCGTACCGCCAGGCGCAATGATATCTGTACACAATTTGAACGTGGCGGGAGTCCCGACCGCCTCTATCGCCGTGTCAACGCCGCGTCCACCTGTCAGCCCCAATACTGCGATGACGGCAGCGCGCTCAACTGCCCGCACCGTGTGACTTGCAGCAAACTGGCGGCTCACTTCGAGACGATGTGGATCAACTTCGACCATGATAATGCTGGATGGAGCGAAAAACTGGGCGGTCATCAATGCGGCCAGGCCGACAGGACCGGCCCCCACGATCGCAACGCTGCTGCCAGGCTGGATATTGCCATTGAGCACGCCACATTCGAAACCTGTTGGCAAAATTTCGCTAAGCATGACCAAGGAATCTTCATCGACATCGGGTGGAATCCTGTACAGACTCGTGTCCGCAAAAGGAATCCGCACATACTCGGCCTGAGTGCCATCAATTTTATGCCCCAGTATCCAGCCCCCATCGACACAGTGCGAACTCATGCCACGCTGACAGTACTCGCAACGGCCACAGGAACTGATACAGGAAATCAGCACACCATCACCGGGGCGAAAACCCGTGACAGCACTGCCCACCGAATCAATCACGCCTATGCCCTCATGGCCCAAGGTTGTGCCCGGAAGGCAAGTGGGCACTTTCCCTTTCAGGATATCCAAATCAGTTCCGCAGATCGTGGTCTTGCTGATCCGGACGATAGCATCAGTCGGAAACCGTATTACTGGAATTGGCTTGTTCCACAGTACCGGATCGCCCGGAACTTCATACACCAGCGCGCGCATACCTTACTCCCCATTTTGCACTGCAGACGATAGTCCATCAAGGCTAGTGCACATGCATAACTGCGCGCATGACTGGTACATTTCTCATCAAGAACCAATGATCAATTTCTTCACAGCACTATTTTTTCGTTTTGGCAGTGTCAACTCAAGCACACCGTCACGGTACTTGGCAACGGACTTGGCGTCATCGATATCTTGTCCCAGCGAAAAACTGCGGAAATATTGCCCGACGTAACGCTCACGACGAAGCATCGTCTCGCCCTCAGCCTCCGAGTTCTCCTGCTTCGTCTCAGCTGAGATCGAAATGCGATTGCCATCGATACCCACGGATATTTCTTCCAGCTTAAAACCTGGCAGTTCGGCCTTGACGCGATACGCTTGATCACTTTCAGTGACGTCGATCCGAATCTGGGATGGCCGCGCAAAATCCTTGAGAGCATGTTTGAAACCCATGTCCCGGAAGAAATCATCTATGTTGCGCAGGGAATCGATGCTGGCCAGGTCGCGGAACGGATCGAAATGGGTCAGATGGTTTGCCATGGTTCCTTCTCCTTAGTCAAGCTATTGACTGCTCATCAACGCGAACGCGGCATTCTCGTCCGTCATGTTTCAATATAAATCGCCAGCTACTGTTTGTCTGTTTGACAAATGATCTTCGTCAAAAATGTCAGCAATCGATCGCAGACAAACGATTTAGTCTTGCAACATGCACAGAATACCCATCCAGATTCCTTGAACAATCATGGGCATTGCTTTACGTATGCAAAAATATTCCCCTGATACCTTGATGTAGATCATGGCAAGCGACCTGTGCCCGGCTGTAGTGTGCAAGGAAGTTATCTACACGTCAGCAGGAGAACGGCCATGATGATCTACATTAAACCTGTCGGGATACTGCTTTGCGGCGCCTTGCTCGCCAGTTCGCCGGCCATCGTTCAATCCCAGGAGGTGGATACCCGCGCGACGGAACTGGACAGAGCAGCAGCACAGCTTGAAGCAGCGGCAAATCGGCATGTAGATGAGGCACGCACTGCCATCGTCATTTTGGCGAAAGATCCTGTGATGGCCGAAGCAATACAGTGGTCGACCGGCATATTCATTCTTCCATCCTACCGCCGCGCTGCACTGGCCATCGGCGCGAGCGGCGGTACCGGCGTCCTGTTGCGCAAACGCGAGGACGGAAAATGGAGCTCCCCCGCATTTTTTACTCTGGGAGAGCTCAGTGTCGGACTGCAAGTAGGTGCAGTAGCGGGACCATTCGCTTTCGTCCTGCTCAATGACAAGGCCATTCAGCGGTTCACGCAGCGAAATAATTTCTCCATGGGTGCCGATACGGGACTCACTGTCGCCAATTGGAAAAGGGTTGCCCGCGGGTCAATTGGCAAAGGAGACGTGATTGCCTGGTCAAGCGCAAGAGGGATCTTTGCCGATGTGGCAGCCGTGAGCGTGGATGATATCCGCTACGATGAAAAAATGACTGATGCTTACTATCACAGGAAGTTGTCGGCCAACGACGTGCTCAGCGACCATGTGAGCAACAATCAGGCGCAAGGTCTGCAACAGGCGCTTGGCGCAGTCAGTGCGCCGAACAAATAGAGTAACAATAGCCGCCTGCCCGCCGCCGCGGATGCACGAGCTGTTCCGGTCAAGCGCCACATCAACACAGGGTCAGTATTGTTGACTCGCCTGCCCAGGAGGAATGATGCACAACGACACAGCCCCCGCCGCCCATTCGGCTCGCGCCTTTGGCGTGCGTCAATCTGACAGTGAGCGAATCGATGGTCGCTGCAACCGGGTACGACGCAAGGCGTTCCTGTATCGTGCCGGCGATCCCGTTGCCGAATGCGTATTTGCCGTACGCTACGGAAGTTTCAAGCACTACCGCGCCGATGGAACTGGTGCACAAAAAATCACCTGCTTTCCCGTATGCGGCGACTTCCTGGCACTCGATAGTATTGGGCAGACAAAACATCTTTGTACGGCCATCGCGATGGAGGACAGTGAAGTGTGCGAGATTGGCTACGCCACATTGCGCCAGCAGCCGCTCTTGTTCCATAGTCTCATCCGTCAAAATATTCTGGATATCCGCAATACCTCTCTACAACTATATCGCAGTCCGGCGGAACAGCGCCTCGCCACCTTCTTGCTCCGTCTTGCCCGGCAGTATGGTCAACAGGGCGACGCGGCGACACGCTATCGCTTGCCGATGTCACGCCCCGACATCGCCAACTATCTGCACCTTGCCCCGGAAAGTGTCAGCAGACTCCTGCACCATTTCAAACTGGCCGGCCTCATTTTGCTTGAAAACCGGGACATCGTTATCACGGATCTGTCAGCACTTGAACAGATGGCACTTGCGAATGGCCACCGCGCCACCTTTAGTGCGGAGCTTAGCCACTGTATGGGGAGTTGACACATGTCCACGGCAGCCCATCTCACTGATGACGGGACGAAGCCCTTCTCATGCCTCGATTGCCACGTCCGCGAACGATGTTTGCCTGCAGGCATGAACGATACGGACTGCGCCAAGGTCGAAGGATTCATACTGCAGCAGCATCACCTACGGCGGGGGGCAACCCTGCAAAGCATACATGAACAGGTACTGGGGCGCCTGTATGCCATTCGCCATGGCCAGTTTAAATCCTATCAATTGGACCATCGAGGAGAGCAGTGCATTACCAGACTGTCAGGTAGTGGCGACTTGTTGGGACTCGACAGCATTAGCCTTAAGCACTATACGGATACCACGACAGCTGTCTGCGACAGCATAGTATGCGAGTTTTCTTATGTACAGCTGGTAGAAACGGGCCAGCACTTTCCTGGACTCTTCTTGCGCCTGGAACAGATGCTGAGCAAGGAACTGGCTCGACTGCAAGACCTTACTCTCCTGCTCAGATATGACCACGCAGAACAAAAGTTCGCTCAGTTCCTGTTGCAGCTGGTTTGGAAAGAGACACAACAAAATGGCAAGGGGCCATACCTGGACCTCGAGTTATCGCGTAAAGAAGTTGCGGATTATCTAAGTCTGACCCATGCAACCATCGCCAGACTGCTAAGCCGCCTGCAGCGGCTTGGCATCCTGTCAGTGAGACATCGTCATCTTCAGTTGCTCGACAAGCCAGCCTTGAAGCAGATCGCTGCGGGGCAATATGCTCCATCTCAAGCGACGCCTGAAAGCACACTGGCACATGCAATATTCTGAGTATCGGAAACATCGCCATGGCACCATGAATGAGCATTGACATACGTTGGACAACTATTACGGTTGTCAATGCACGTTGGATTGATCCTGATCATGGTTGTGCCAGAGTATCAGCGCCACATTCTCATTCCCCGTCAAAAATAGAAGGTGAGCAATATGTTCAAACACATACTCGTCCCCACCGATGGCTTGCCAGCTTCCAGGCCGGCCATTCTTTCAGCCATCGCGCTGGCATACTCCTGTGGCGCCCGCATCACCGGCATACATGTAGTACCCGACTTTCACGTCTTGACTCCGGATCCCGACATGCTCGAAGCGACGCGTGGCAGCTACCTGGAAGATAGTGTCGCCGCTGGTGGCAGGATACTCAATTTCATCACTGAGCGTGCTCGCGAAGTCGGCGTCGAATGCACCACTATTCTGAAACGCTCCGATCACCCTCATCAGAAAATACTCGACGCTGCCAAGGAAAATGGCTGCGACTTGATCGCGATGGCACCCCATAGCAAGTTCGGCATGAAAGACGTGTTGCTAGGGAGCGAAACCCACAAAGTATTGTTACACAGTCCAGTGCCGGTACTGGTGCTCCGCGCTGCGTAATCCAACCAGGTCCGGCGCTAGGGAGCAGCGTCCCCATCAAGAGCGTCTTCCGCCGTGATGCACAGCCACGCCCAAGGAGACGTCTCCTCTTCAGCTCTCCATGAGTGCTGATGGGAAAGTAATGCGCCACACGTCGGCTGGCGCTCATGGAGCAGACAATGAGCGGCGGTATTTCCATCGAAAAAATGGTAGCCTGATATCACGGTACTCCTGCAACACCATTCCCGCTTACAGCATGCCATGCTCCAGCGCATAGCGCGTCAATTCAGCGTTGCAAGACATCTCCATCTTGCTCAGAATGCGCGCGCGGTAACTCGTCACAGTATTGGGGCTCAGCTGCAGCATTGCCCCGATGCGTACCAGCGATTCGCCTGCGGCAATCAGCAGGAAGACCTCCATTTCACGCTCCGATAACGCCTCATGCACCCCGCTCGCCCCCTTCTTTCCGATCAGCGTTGTCAGCCGCTCCGTCAACGCTGCACTAATATACCGGCCACCGGATGCCGCCTTGCGCACTGCCTCGATCAAGATGCCCGTCGACACATCCTTGGTCAGGTAGCCTGCCGCTCCCAGGCGCAGTGCACGCAAGGCGTAGACTTCCTCTGAATATGTGCTCAGCATCAGTACGGCCATACCGGGCTTCACGACACGCAACGATTTCAAGAGGTCCAGGCCGTTCTTGCCAGGCATGACGATATCGACCAGGGCAACGTCAAATTCCTCGCTGGCGACACGCTCAACGGCTTCCTGAAAATTCGTTGCCTCGCCGCCGATGCGGATGTCTGGTGCCATACTCAGCATTAAGCTGACGCCATTGCGCACTATGGCATGATCGTCAACCAACAGCACACGAATGCCTTCCGCCTCCATAGCCCGCATCCATTCAGTGAAAAACAGCATTTTATTTTCCGCTGAACTGGCAACCACGTCAACGGATGCTTCCATGCCATCGGAAGGACATGCATGCAAGGACAATCAAGTTGGTCCAGCAAAACATCGGAGCGATGAACAATCTTGAAATCTGGTGCCCCCTGTTTGCCGTCCGTAGGTGATCCCCCACATCAACGCACCAGATAAATCACTACGCAAAGCTAGGTCTTTATCTTATATCGGGCGAACACATCCGCGCACATACTATGTCAAGAGGGAATCAGAAGAAAAATCAACTCCTTGACACCACTTGCCAGGACTGGGGAAGTAAATGAATGCATTCCACACTTTACTCTCGTTACGAGAGACCTCCCATTCTCCAACCAGTACGTGCGCTAAATGCAGCTCCCGGATTCGTTGTCTACCGTCCGGTTTGGATGAGCGCTATATAACGCAACTCGACAAGATCATCGGCAAACGTCGCTGGATAGAACGGAACGATCTGCTCTTCCGTGTCGGCGAACCATTTCAAAACTTGTATATTATTCATTGCGGCCAGTTCAAGACATTTCAGGATAATATGCGTGGAAAACAGCATGTCACCGGCTTCCATATGGCTGGTGAGTTACTTGGGATGAGCGCGATCAG
Organism: Janthinobacterium sp. GW822-FHT07A03; assembly: GCF_058798815.1. NCBI lineage: Bacteria > Pseudomonadati > Pseudomonadota > Betaproteobacteria > Burkholderiales > Oxalobacteraceae > Janthinobacterium > Janthinobacterium sp. GW822-FHT07A03. The sequence continues at coordinate 440,142 of NZ_JBXAKW010000006.1, forward strand.
CAGCGGTTTCCAGGATAACAATGCCATGGCGCTCGAAGATAGCGAAGTATGTGAAGTTCCTTTCCTGCGCCTGCAAGAACTATGCGCTGAAGTCCCGGTACTGCAGCAGCACTTCCACAGGATGCTGAGCGATGAAATTAATCGCGAGCAACGCATTATGCGCTTCCTGGGTAGCAGGGCCGAACAGCGTTTCGCCATTTTCCTGCTTGACCTGTCGGCGCGCTATGCCGCGAGAGGATACTCAAGTAGCCACTTTCAAGTACTCATGTCACGCGAAGACATAGGAAACTATATGGGGCTGACCATGGAAAGCGTCAGCCGCCTGATGTCGAAGTTCAGGAAAAATGGCTGGATTGACACAGATGGAAAGAATCTGCGTATATGCGATTACGGCGCCATCGAAACAATCGCCAACGACGACGACATCGAAGCGCAAGATATCGCCACAACATTGTCGCGCAAAGCCAAGGCAAGACAGCCCCTCAGCTCAAAAGCAACGGCCAATCATTGACCCCCCATACCGTCCTGCCTTCAAGCGCGGCGCGCCGATACGCATACCGCCATCAGCTTGCATTTCAAGCCACTGTATCGCCTTCGCGCTGGCCCAACATCTGAATCTGCCCCAGGCATTGCCAAGCGCTTCATACAGTTATGCTCAACCGTAGTCGCATTTGGGCGGCATCACAGATGGCGCCATTCCCAATGAAGGATGTCATCCATTACCCATCTAGCTATCGCCGAGAATTGATGGACCTATGCCATTTTCTATGGCAAAGCGGGTAAGTTGCACATTATTCTTGGCGCCCGTCTTTTCCAGCAAGCGGGTTCGATAGGTAGCAATAGTATTGGGACTCAAATGCAACATCTGCGCGATGCTGCCGAGATCTTCACCTGCGGCCAGCAAACGCAATACCTCCAGCTCCCGGTCCGACAACTTCTCATAGCAGCTCAGCGCGCTGCCACCAATCATATTTGCAATCTTGTCCGTCACAGCCGGGGTAATGTATTTCCCCCCGGCCGCGGCCTTGTATACTGCCCCAACCAGGACTGCGGCACTGCTGTTCTTGGTCAAGTAACCGGCTGCGCCATACTGCAATGCCCGCACTGCATACACTGTCTCGGCATACATGGACAACATCAGCACAGCAAGACGTGGCCACTCACGCCGCAGGCGTTTGAGCAACTGCAAACCATTTTGATCCGACAAGCCGATATCGATGATCGCGACGTCGAACGGTTGCGACTGTAGCAAATCGAGCGCAGCATGCGCAGTCTCGGCCTCCCCCGCGACATCTATGCCGTCATCCATGCCAAGCATCAAACGAATGCCTTTACGAGCGACAATATGATCATCCACAAGCAAGACGCGAATTTTCCGGGATGTCATATGCCCACCTGCAATGGCAAGCGCAACATAACGAGTGTTCCATGTGCGAGAGGAATGAAGCGGATATCGCCGCCAAAATGGCGTGCTCGTTCGGACATGCCTGTTAGCCCCCATGAACTGGACGTTGATAAGATATCCATGTCAATCCCCTTGCCATCATCCTCTATTTCCAGAGTGATCGCTCCCTGTTCATGATGGATACGAATATTGACCTGCGTCGCGTTTGCGTGACGTAAGACGTTGGTCAACGCCTCCTGCAGGATGCGAAACAATGCCGTGCTGCGCTCAGGATCGATGTCCAACAAAGCCGTTTCCGTATCAATACAAACCTGACATACCAGCCCTGCTCTCGAGGCTACCTCTGCCGCGTGCCACTCCAGTGCCGCCCATACACCGAGTTGATCAAGAACACTGGGCCGTAATTCGGTGATCACCTTGCGCACGGTGTCGGCTGCGGTGTCGAGCAAGGTACAGGCATCCGTCAGTCTGGACTGCAGTGCTCCCCCATTCTGTTGATCCTGAAAAAGGGCAACCGATATCTGCGCCTTGATACCGCTCAAGACACTGCCTAATTCATCATGCATTTCCCGCGCGATTCGAATCCGCTCTTGCTCCTTGGTATGTTCTTGATGTGCAACGAGCTTTCGCAGTTTCTCATGCGATAGTTCCAGCGCACGCAATGCCAGCTTGCGGATGCTGATATCCTCGACCATACCGACATACTGCTGGGCAAGCCCAGATGCGTCACGCAGCAGAGTAGCGCTCAGTACAGTCCAGACTGCATGGCCATCGCTGTGCAAGTAACGCTTCTCGATACGATAATGAGACAACTCACCGCGGTACAGGCGCTGCGCATGCTCTATGCTGGCAGTCAAATCGTCTGGATGCGTCAGACCAAGGTATCCCATTGTTAAAAGCTGCGGCTCGGAGTAGCCCAGCATCTCGCACAGCGCCTGGTTAACCTTGATCCAAGTGCCATGCATATCTGCCATAATCATGCCGACAGAAGAATTTTCAAACGCCCCGCGAAAACGTTCCTCGCTGGTGCGCAACTTCGTGGCAGCCACGGTACGTTCATTGATATCGTTCAAAACCAACAATACGACGCCGGGCGCAAAGTGCTTTTGCGTAACTTTGGCCTCCAGCATTGCCCAGAACGGGTCCGCGCCTTCCCTTCTCATGCGCAGCACAGAGGAACAGGACGTATCACCGTCGAACAGGCGCCGCCGCAAGAAATAAAAGATATCCTGGTCATCCTCGAAGATGAAGCGCGTGAACGGCTGCCCCAGCAGCGTCTGCGGAGAGACCGCTAACAAACTTGAGGCTGTCAGGTTCGAATGGATGATCACACCAGTGGCATCCATACTGATGTAACCGACCGGAGCCTGCTCATACAAATGGCAATATAGCTCGCTGGTACTCCTTAGCTGCTCCTGGGTGCGACATAGATCTTCGTTCTGCATTTCGAGTTCGATCTTTTGCACGCTCAATTCATGATGCATTTTTTGCAACTTCATGGATAACAGCGCCTGATCCGCCGAACCAGACGCTCCCTGCCCCTGTTTAAGTTGCCGCTCAGCTTGTTGACGTAGTATTTTCCAATACTGGTCTATCTGAAAGGGTGTCGCCAAGTATCTATTTCGCCATTTATTCATATATTTGACAAGTGTCCCCTATGATGTTTCGCTACATGCCGGTGCCATCTTGGATGACCGGCAATCAGGACGCGAAGTTGAGGATTATCAAATTTTAATTAATTAAACAATAACACAAAGATAGAGCAGGTGATATATTTTAGACTGAAAAAAATACAACAGTTAAGCGATCAAATTCCCATCTGTCTTCAATTTTTCCCTTGGCTAACAAATATTTACCCCGTTCAATACTTTCCAATCTCCCACATGAAAGTGATGACAGCATACAATAATTGATGCATTAATTGTATTAACCCATATTTAAATATCACAATAAATTTCCATCAGGAATAATATTATTTAACAATTCATAAGATTAACATAAAAATAACCACGAAGAAAATGAAATTTATTTGAAATATTTCACAATTACTTTGACAGATCAGATCGACGTTCTGCGATATCGCTGATATCCATATGTCAAATGCAGCATATCAATCTTGACATAGATCAATAGTAAACCTCATTAGATACTTGCAGAAAACACACGTATTGATCTATCGCAAATCATCTTTTAATTTCATTGGAAATATTTTTAAAAATAATTTATATAACAATAACAAAATTTCCGAAAAGGCACCAAGGCACTCACCGGACATATCATGCATAAATGCATCAACAACGTCCTTCCGTGCTGGTAGATTTCCTCGCCTGAGGCTGAACTGTATCTGAATCGCAAACGCATCAGATTCCTGGATACGGACTGTAGCCGTGCCGTTCTGCGCACGAGTTCTGGGTGATGGGTCCGCGCACGTAGGCATCAGAGCAGCAAAGGCTGCACCTCCAGGCGCTGACAAGCTGTCTTTTCTGTAGGGGCGGCCAGTAGCAGATACAGCAAAAGGCCGCTGCAGGGGGGGAGCCACTGACTGAGGCATGCTTCCTATCAAAAGCAGCGTAAAAGGATAGCAACACCGAGTACTCGATGCTCAAGTGACATTGATAGGCAAAAACAAGTCAGACCTGCCCGCGGATGCGCCGGCCTCGTTCAAGTCACTCATCCACGGCTGCAGGCGGAGAAACTATCTTTCGTTTGCGGCATCTGGATAGCACAATCATGCGCGGGATCTATCTGTAGCCATGAATATCGGCCAATGTGACACTGAGCGGTAGCAATCCATGGCCGGAATCTACCTGGAAGCACCCCGGTCCGCGTGTGATCTTGACGAGTCCCTCATGCTTGACCTCGACATAGGCGGCGCCCTCCCCCACCAAGGTGGTAGCCAAGCGCAAATGGCCGTGCAACAAAAGATAATCACTGCCGTTCCGAACTACCCAGATATCCGTCAGCATGGAGAGCATTCCTTTCATGACATAGCGTTACCACTCGCGCGATGCAATACATTGGATCAGCACATGCCGTCTGTATTGCAGGTGAATGAGTACTGTATCGCTGGGTGTGCCCAACGTCACTGCGAACGTATGATCTACATCAATGATTCATGTAGGAAAGGCCTTTTAGCAACAACCATGCAATTTCTGTATAACAAGCGCAATAAGAAAAAATAAATTTTCTTCCGCCGCACCATTTCCATACTAACCACATATTTTCTAGTGGAAATCGTTTTGATGACCGATATTTGGTGGGGAGATGGAAATTTGGAATGAAAAGAAATCAGAAACTGGTGTTGCCGACTCGGTCGAAACCGCCTTGAAACGGTTCCGGCACGCAATCATGTACCTCGTGGGCTGCATGAGGGATGGTAAGCGATCAGTAAACAACTCAACTGCCGAGATGGCTAACTTCAGGCCGCAAAGACAGTGGCCCTGGTTCTTGAGGAAGAAGGCATTCCAGGGCCAGCGAATGCTTCCAAATGACGCAGAGTAGCGAAGCGGGTACTCGAACCCGGCAGGCACTATTGTGGTTTGGCGTACTTTGCGACGCCTGTTACATCAAACAATACGCAACGCTGACTGCCAACTACCCAGGCATCGTGCCCTGGTGGCATATAAAAAACATCACCAGGCCCATACTCCATTTCAGATCCATCGTTCATTTTAACGATCATTCGTCCTTCGAGGACCATGCCGGTATGAGTTGCTTGGCAGGAATCTGTACCTGCTATCGGTTTTACGTGCAGACTCCAGCGCCAGCCAGGTTCAAATTCGCCACGCCCCATTGTCTGGTTGCCAAGCGTGAAGACAGCCATCTGACCTGCGCCATCTTTGAATGGGCGGACTTCGTCCGGTTTATCCCAGGATTTCTTTTCCAACATTGTATTCATAGCCTGACTCTCCTTTTAATTACTGGAAAGAATGATATTTCCAAATAAAAATGATTCACCACGAAACAGTACGCCGCCCTACAGCCCAACACCTCACGATCAACTTCCGCACTAAAATTTCATGCTGGACGCTTCAATATAGTTCAATAATAAAAATTTTCAACTATGCCATTTCTTTACATTCACTTAAAACAACAAAAAATCTCGACATCAATATATCAACATTAATCCAATAAATATCTTCTTCAAATTCATATATCTCCATTCACTTCATGGAATCAAGAAATTAAATACAACTATTGCAAGTGACAAGCCATAAAATATCGCCCTTTTTCACCCAACTCAAGAAATATTTAATCCACCAAAATAAACACCGTCTCCGACTGCCCAAGATGGCATACTTTATTACGCCCCGACTCCTTGGCCTTGTACAGTGCCTTATCGGCGGACTCGACCAATTCAACTGCCTCATTCTCCAAGTGAATGGGTGAAAATGCTTCCACACCGATACTTACTGTTACAACATCAAGTGGGTTACCGCTATGCGGGATGCCTAAAGCTTCGACTGCAAGCCGAATACTTTCAGCAACAGCGACTACGCCAACAAGATCCGTTCCAGGCAATAAGACCACAAATTCTTCGCCGCCATAACGTGCAGCAATATCGCCTGCTCGGCGCATGGCCATGTTAAGCGTATGAGCAATTTTCTTCAGGCACTCGTCGCCAGCGACATGACCATAGATATCGTTATATTGTTTGAAAAAATCAACATCGATCATCAGCAATCCAAGAGTGCTTTCGCCGCGCTGTGCACGATTAAACTCCTCTGCTAACGCTTCGTCAAAATACCGTCGATTCGCCAAGCCGGTCAGTCCATCTTGCATGACAAGATGTGCCAGAATATCATTCGATATTTTCAGATCATTGCTCGTTTCCTCGAGTTTTCCTGCAATTTTCGATCGCAAGTCAATTTGCCTGATCATCCGATATCCAAGAAATCCGATGAGCAAGACCAATACGCCTCCCGCAGAAACTTGTATGCATGCATCGCTGAACCAATTTTCCAGAATCTCATCCTGCGACAGAGCGGCAGAGACAACTAATGGATACTCCTCTATTCTTCGATAGCTATTTATCCGAACAACGCCGTCTTGCCCGGATTTTATAACTGCCGTTCCGCTATCTGATTTCGGCAAATAGTCATGAAACAACGGCAGCTTTGAGATATCTCGCCCCAACTTGCTGGCATCGAATGGCCTTCTTAGTAACAATATTCCTCTTTCATTGGCGATAAAAATCGCACCTCTATCACCTATAGAAAATAGATCATAAAATGACCTGAAGTATGTCATATTAATTGTGGCAAGTGCCACGCCACCAAAATTTCCATCTGGAAGGTTAATTCTGCGAGATACCGTGATAATCCACTCACCCGTCGATTTGCTGCGTACAGGAGGACCAATATATGGACCGCGATCACTGTTCGTTCGATGATGTTCAAAATATTCACGATCAGAATTATTTAAATTTTTAAGCAACACTTTCTGGGAATTCACCAACCAATTGCCTTTTTTATCATAGACAAATATTCCATGCAGTTGGGGCAACTCAGTTACTCGCGTGACCAGAAGAGTGTGAATGCGATTCAATTCGATCTCAGATACACCATCTATTTCAATTCGCTCCACCAAGCCAACCAATAGTGTATCGGCTTCTTTGATCGTGTCATATGCATGCTGTGCAACGGCATGTGCCAGGTTTGAGCTGGCTTGACCCGCCTGGGCCAGCTCGACGTTCCTTGCCCGCCAAATCATTCCTAGCTGAACCATAAGAATGGAAAGGCAAACCAAGACAACGAATACAATCGCCATGGGCACCAGTGAAAATCTCCGCAGGCTAAGACTACTTGAATCTTGTGCCAAACCATCGATAGCAGACATAGCCCCCTCCTTTTTTCGCCGATGTTCTCAGTGTTAAATACCGTACTCTTTATTGTGAATAATCACGAAAAGTAACCACTAAAAATAAAAACATAGAGTGCATCGACTCTGTCTTCTACCTGAGTTTGAGTTGTCATTCCTCTGGTGCGCCATGTTAAATATCAAAGACAGCGCAGATTTATTTTTTTTGTTGCGCATTTGTTGAAAGTGATTATGTGAGACTTTCCGCCCCTCCCCAACCAATATGATCGACTTGTACCTGCTGATAAATCCGCATCAATCTGGAGTAGGAATCAAGGCATTTAGGAGAAATTATGTCATTTAGACATCTGAAAATGGCGACTCGCCTTGGCCTCGGTTTCGGTTTGATAGCCCTATTGCTCATCCTAGTGATTGCACTCGGGCTGAACAGTATGCGGCAGATACAGAACCGAATGAACGAAGCCACCAAGGTCAACAACGTCGAAACCAGACTGGCCCAAACCATGGATCTCAGTGTGACTGAGCGCGCCCTGGCCGTACGCAATCTGATCCTGCTAAAGAATGAAAAAGAGATTCAGCTCGAAGTTGAGCGCATATCTGAACAGGAAAAAAGATATGAAGCCGCTCAGGGGAATTTGAGCCGCATGTTCGAGCGCCTGGAGAGTACCTCTGCCGAAGAAATAGAGCTACTCGAGCAGATTAAGAAACAATCCTTACTTGCGACTCCCTTTGTCCAGCGCGCCTCTGCATTGGCCCTGGCACAAAAACAAGACGAAGCCTACCAAGTCCTGCGTTATGAGTTCCGACCGATACAGAAACGTTGGTGGGAGTTGATGCGCAAGCTTATTGCAGTAGAGGAGAATCAGAACAGCGAAGGCACAGCAATAGCTGAGGCGGAGTATGTCCAGGCCAGGGTGATGATGCTGAGTATCGGTTCACTGGCTCTGATCGCGAGCTTGGTCGCCGCTGTATTGATTACAACTGGTATCAGCAAACAACTGGGTTGCGAACCAGCAGAGGCTGTTGAAATTGCCAGCCAGATTGCGGACGGCAATCTGGCTGTTCGCATCAATACCCGCAGCGGAGACACGCACAGTCTGCTATTTGCCATGCGATCTATGCGCGACAGCCTAGGCCAAATTGTTCAGCAAGTCCACATGAGCACCGAAACCATCACCACAGCTGCGGGACAAATTGCTGTAGGTAATCTGGATCTATCCTCACGCACAGAGCAGCAGGCCAGCACACTGGAGGAAACGGCATCGTCAATGGAAGAATTAACAAGCACCGTGCGCTTGAATGCCGACCATGCCCATCAGGCCAACGAACTAGCCGCGGCCGCCTCCAGTATCGCCTCCAAGGGAGGGACGGTGGTAGCACAAGTCGTCCACACGATGGCCGCCATTGATATCTCGGCGCGCAAGATCGTCGACATCATTGCCGTCATTGACGGCATCGCCTTTCAAACGAATATCCTGGCGCTCAACGCAGCAGTGGAGGCGGCACGGGCGGGCGAACAAGGACGCGGCTTTGCCGTGGTCGCTGCCGAGGTGCGCAGCCTGGCACAGCGCTCGGCGACGGCGGCAAAGGAAATCAAGGACCTGATCGGTGACTCGGTAGAGAAGGTGCAGGCGGGCAATAAACTAGTCGACCAAGCCGGCACCACAATGCACGAGGTCGTAGTCAGCGTCAAACGCGTCACCGACATCATGTCAGAGATGATGTCGGCCAGTCAGGAACAATCGTCCGGCATCGAACAGATCAACATGGCAATAATGCAGATGGACAACGTAACGCAACAGAATGCGGCGCTGGTGGAGGAAGCCGCCGCCGCTGCGCAAGCGTTGCAGGAGCAGGTCCACCGCTTGAATGATGTAGTGCGCGTTTTTCAGCTGGACTCCCGACTCCCTGCATTACATCCAGTGCGACAACCCGTCACTGGGATGGTGCCCCCTGTGATGCCGAAGCCCCCTTTGATACCAGCGACGACCAGCCGCGCAGGCCAATATAAAACGCTTGAATCAGAATGGCAACAATTCTAATCAATAGGTCAAGGGGAAATCAAATGGAAAAGGCCCGCAATGCAGGTAGTATTGCGCCCCATGTCTTTTGGCATACCAATCAAGTAACACAGGAGACGCGTCACCGCCAAATGGGCCAGCGTGCTGCGACGGTGTGGTTGACTGGACTCAGCGGGGCCGGAAAATCGACGATGGCGTGTGCACTGGAAAGCCGGCTGGTAGGTGCGGGGCACTTGGCATATGTACTTGATGGCGACAATATTCGCCACCACCTCAACTGCGATCTAGGTTTTTCCCCCAGTGACAGACAGGAGAATATCCGCCGCACTGCCGAAGTGGCCCGCTTGATGAACGACGCTGGCCTGATTGTCATCTGCGCTTTCATCTCGCCGCTGCGCCGTGACCGGGAGATGGCACGCCAGATCATAGGCGCACAAAACTTTATCGAAACATATGTTAGTACACCGTGCACTGTCTGCGAAGAGCGGGATCCAAAAGGACTTTACAAAAAGGCACGTGCCGGGATGATTCAGGAATTCACTGGCATTTCTGCTCCTTACGAGGAACCGCTGGCACCAACACTGGCGCTGGATACAAGCAGGCTGTCGCAAGAAGAGTCTTGTGAGCGCCTGTTTCAGCATCTGTCCCAGCGTTTTGTCTGACTCTTTGGCGAACATGCTGTACACGATGCATTCAACAGAAATGCCGTCACTGTAGCAAGTATGTCCTAGCGCAATTTGCTCCGGTCTATTTTTTTGCAACAGTTTCACCTAGACACAGTACTGGCCTACTGGCAAGTTTCTTGAGGTAAAGATGACAGTCCTGATCGCAAACAAATCCGCAAGCGCCCCACGTCCGCGCCCGGTCATGATGATCCCGCTGCGCCGCTGCGGTAGCCATGCACTACGCCTTCGGCTAAATATGTCGCCGCAGTTCTTTTCCCCATACCCTTTGCATATCGTCGACATGATGCCGCTGCTCGACCTATATGGTGACCTGCAGGACGACCGGAACTACTTCCAGCTAGTTGTGGATGTGGTAGGCCTGCAAACAGTCAGCATGGTCAAGTGGCCTGGCGTGGTGTTTGACCCTGTGGAAATTTTCGAGGCAGTGCGTCACCAGCCGCGCAGTATTCATCGCGTGGGATGGGAGTTACTGCTCCAGGCCGGTGAGCGACAACATGCTCAGGTAGTGATGGACAAAGCGCTCGATAGCGTGCATTACACTGACGACCTCATGAAACTCTATCCTGAGATGCTGTTCATCAATGTCGTACGCGATCCCCGTGCACAGGTAGCATCAATGAACCGTGCAATCATTCACGATTTTGATACCTTGCTTAACACCCAAGCGTGGGTGGCAGCACATCAGGCGGCGGATCAAGTCATGTGCCGCCATCCGCACCGCGTGCTGACAATACGCTATGAAGACTTCTTGCTACAGCAACAGGCCACTCTAGAGACTATATGCCGCTTTCTCGGTATTGACTTCCTGCCCCAGATGCTCGACGTGACCAATTCGCAAGAAGCCAGGCAGATTGCCCAGCTTTCGTCACTATGGTCTTCCAACTGCTTTCCACCGATTGCCAGCAACATCGAAAAATTCAAGCAACAACTCTCCGAGCATGAAATTAACCTCATTGAAACAATGGCTGGCAAGCACATGGACCGCTACGGCTATACGCGCCTGACTTCTGGCAATGCCAGGATTTCGCAGGATCGCTTCGCTGTAGCGACAGAGCATTCGAGCACCAAGCGAAAACAAGCATGGCGCAAGCTGGAACAAGACAACTTCCGTGACTACATCCTGCGACGTTTTCGCATCGACTATCTGACGCAACTGCGTGACCGCCTTGGTCGGCAAGCTGAGTACTTTGATCGTGGAACCATGGGCAAGTTGGAAGAACTTGATTCAACCTCGTTTGAGATACAAGGCTAGTTGCCGAGCTAGCAGCGACTTTAATGTGGGTATTAGAGCATTTAGGTTCCACTGTCGAGGGAGCACGTGCCATGGGCGAAGCACCATGGACGCATAAGCCATGAGTAGAGCGAGGAAGCCGGTGGATGCCATCCTATCGGAGTTACCAGTTAACGGCCTGCTTTTGATGCAGCTCCATGAGTGCTACGCCCCCTCATTGGAATGATATTCCTCCGCGGCGATCCGCTAGCACCCATAGACGCCAGCGCAACACGGCCCATTGCATTGACGTCATGTAGCATTGCTCAACATGCGCAATAACAGCTAACAACTCCAGTCGCTTAATTTCATTTCCGTTAGCACATGTAGGCGAGGAAGTGATTAACTGGACATTGGCTGTATTGATCTACGTCAAGCTTGTTTGCATTATTTCCCGAGGTGAAGTTTATCACTGCACAATACCATCAAGGAGATGCCTGCCATGGAATTTACGCACGAACATCATTTAGATGGCTACGTTTTTCACATCTGCGCCATACTTACCTCTGAATACCGTTACAAAGGAAGGATTCTACTCTCAAAGAGAGGCGACACATGCGCTACCATTGATCCAGCCTTGACGATTGATACACCAAGCACCTTCAAATCATTTCGTGGTGCGCAAATCGAAGCATCGGCATACGCTCATGAGCTCGTATATAGTGGGGCAATTTTATCCATTATTGACACAGGATTACCTGCACAATCCTTCCCCCGCTCCCGTAGCTCCGCAAAAAATAAGAAGAATAGTGTTAAGCGTTATCGATCTGCAAGAAACCTAAAGAAACCTATTTATTATGTTCACCTGTCCACCTTGAGGAAATTTACTTTTCAATGGTTCACAACAAAGACATCTGACTGTGGCACTGCCCTGGCGGCTTTCTATGAACTTTCCAGTTACAGCTTTCTCAATGGAAAACCATACCAAGTCAGCCTAAAATGCAATAATATTTTGATGATTCGCCATAGATTCGATAGTTTCCCAGGAAGCGAAGAAAACTGGGCCAACCCGATGGAGAACAAGTCCGCAGAAATGGCAAGTTCAAATTTCTCGGGTTAATGGCAGGCAGCGCTCATCAATCATTAAAAGAATCGACATGCAAACCATATACATATTTGGGACCCGAAAAGGACTGGCTCAGATCGATTTTCACGCAACCACGGGGCGATTCTATGCCGTGTTCTGCAATGAAAAACTGGGGAACTATCATTCGCCCGAACAGGCCGCAGCGGACTTGGCACATGGTTACACCTTTAGTCATTCGTCTGGCATCGATCTCACTATCCTTGGAATACCAGAGGATCTTGAAGACTGGGAGCGCATTGCGGATGACAAGTAGCTTGTCACATTGAGATACTTCAGAAAAATAGCATTCGTCAAGAAAATTGCAACGGATAGCCTTTAACTGAGGCATTGGGAAGTGCAAATATATATTCCCACGTACGCCAATATAAAGTGTTCCTCAACATAAAATTACCACCTCTGAATCGTCTTAACTGGTCGATATCCATTATCGACCATCAACGACAAGCCAATCAAAAACGCTCTGCATGATGTGTCTCTTCTTTGCAACTGCCTACGACCTTCCTCAAAAAAACTCCTCCAAAGTGCTGTCAGACAAGATACTCGATTATTGAGAAAGAGTTAGTGACTTTAAGGTCTTGACGAAGACACTGCACTCCAAGTCATGATTCCGTAGTCATACAAGCATACCGAAGTAGTGGTCTTCTCCCACCAATCACTATTTACCTAATAGAAAATTGATTAATATCAAATAGATGTCAAATTTCCTCATATTTTCGTCACTATCCGGTCATTTATTTTATTGCCAAAAATGCTACCATTTTTCGACAATGATGTTTCAAGCGTTTCCTCTGCCACAAAACACCTAAAAGTGACAGATTGGAACGCTTATCCAATCTCCACACGAATAGCCAGGACAACATGACTTATAGAAACCCCACCTTCCACAACGGCTTTACGATTTCAGCCTTTGCGCATCGACTCCCAGAAGGTTGCTGGCAAGGGCAACTTTTACTGACGAAGCAGGGATATTTGGATCAACATTTCTCTTGTTATGAGCACAAAGAAACGGAGGGCGAAGCGGAGCAATCAGCGATGGCGATGGGATTTCAAATTGCGAATTACTGTAGCCCAGGTCGCGTGAAGAGCCCCATCAAGACCTCTGGACTGTAGATTCGGCCATTTGAAGTGCAATGCCGCGCGGCATAGTTGCAGGAGTAAAACTACAGGCCAGGACTAGAAGAGTCCTCTCTCCAAAATACGGCCGGGTACGGTCAATGTGCAATCTGGTGCCGCCCTGTGGCGTGTAGTGCTGATTAGTGCCGCATCCGTCTCGCATCCGTCTTTCAGTACGTAGGTAACCATGGTGGCATTCGCGGACGGAACATCGAATTTGCCTAGTTCGGATATATTGGTGCAGGCATTGTCGATGGCATCGTCGGATTACCGGGCGTACCGGGCGCCCTGTGGGAAGGTGCCAAAACAGTCGGCGAAGGATACCGCGGCTTGGGATAATTATTAACCGGCAATATTGATAGCTATGAACCACGTTCATCCGTCTGTAGTGGTCAACCCATCCCGGACACTACGTTAAGTTTTTCTTCGGTGACGGCCGGCGCCAATCCCTCATTGAACTGATGTGGCCGTATCCAGTTATACCGGTGCATCAGGTAGTGGCTGATGTCCCGTTGTGCTTCTTGTGCCGTCATGTAACCTGTTGACGGCAGCCATTCCGTTTTGAAGCTGCGGAACAGCCTTTCCATCGGGGAGTTATCCCAACAATTTCCCCGACAGCTCATATTCTGTCGTATCCGATAGCGCCACAAGCGCTGACGGAATTTTCGACTGGCGTACTGGCTACCTTGATCCGAATGAAATAGCAGCCCCTGCGGTCGACCTCGCTGCTCGTAAGCCATTTCCAGCGCTTGCACAACAAGGTCAGCGTCGGGTCGTAGCGAGAATGCCCAGCCCACCGCTCGGCGAGCGAACAAATCCAACACCACTGCCAAGTAATACCATCTGCCGGGCGCGCTCCCGATATGCATACAGGCATGACCGCGCTACGTCGAACAGCGCGCAGATCAACTCGATTGATTCGTCACCACAAATCTGATCGATTACCTCGTATGTTCTATCCCTTCCGACATCAAGAGCGCGGTAGCCTTTTTTAAAATGGACCTCTCCCGCTCGAGACGCTCAATGCGTGCTTCGAGTTCCTGTATTCGCTGCTGATCAGGCGTCATTGCCTTACTCTGTGGCGTGATGCCCTGCCGCTCCAACTGAAGCTGCTGCACCAAGCGGCGCAGCACTGATTCGCCGATGCCCACCGACCGGCTTGCCTCCGTATGGCTATATCCTTGATCCAGTACCAGGCATGCCGCCTGCTGTTTGAACTCAGGGGAAAACGTACGTCTTTGCTTGCTCATCAAACACCTCTCCATGGCGAGCATTCTCGCCTAAATCAGTGTCCGGGTACATTAAACCACTACAACCTTGGCCAACGCAATCGTGTGCTACATAGACCGTCGATTCGACCGAAAAACGGTAGGCGCTGCGAGCTCGCCAAGGCGTAGCGTACGCATACCCTAATATCTGCCCATCCCGTTCGAAAACAAGCCACGGCAGTTGCGCCCCCACTGAACCAATGCGTTGGGCCATTTCATGCGCATCGACCGCTTGCTCTTCAAATGTGATGGTAGAGGTCTCAACGTAATGGTTATAAATCGCAGCAATCGCGGCAGCGTCGGAAATAGTAGCGTTTCGGATCATCTCGCCGCAATCAATATATAGACATTGTTAAAGGAGGTGCTACCTCGTATCGAGATCACCTCCTACCGGATCTTATCTTACTCCGACAACAACATATTCAGCACCTTCTTTCTTGATGTCGACATGTACTTGCTTCCCCACCTTCAGTTTGCCAAACAGAGCCTGCTCTTTTACTGTGAAGCCCATCGTCATCGGTGGCCAGTTCAGGCTTTGAATCGCTTCATGTGCCAAGATCACCTTGCCCTTGGCCGCATCGACCTCCTTGACGGTGGCGACGGCGCTGTGGGTGATTGTAGGACGGTGACTGGCGTCGGTAGTGGCCATCATTTCTGTGCAATCTTTGGTCGCCATGCCCTTCATAGCCTGGCAACCTGGCCGTTCCATTTTTCCGTCTTTCACTGTCATTGGCGCTTGTGCAAACACCAGACCGGCAATACACATGACCAGTAGCAAAGGGAGTTGTAAAGTGTATTTCATGATGGTTCCTTTGAGTAGCTAAAAAATAGATTTCCACCCACAAGCTCTCTCAAGCTGCGAGCACCTTGCGCCTGCCTAGTGCACAACATCTGTAGACAACCGCTTGCCCATTGCAGCTCGCATCGCCTTACGACGAATCAACAGGTAGACCGCTGGCACGACAAACATCGACAGCAGCGGCGCCGTGATCATGCCGCCCACCATCGGTGCGGCGATGCGCTGCATCACTTCCGATCCTGTTCCCGTCCCAAGCATCACCGGCACCAGCCCGGCAATGATGACGGCCACCGTCATGGCTTTCGGCCGCACGCGCAACACAGCGTCTTCGCGGATGGCGTTCAGCAAGGCCGCCTCGCCGTGCGCGCCCTGCGCCTGTTTCGCCTCCCATGCCTGTTTCAGGTACAGCAGCATGATCACGCCAAATTCTGCCGACACTCCCGCAAGTGCGATGAAGCCCACGCCGCTGGCCACGGAAAGGTGGTAGCCCAGCAGCCACAGCAGCCAGATGCCGCCCGCCAGCGCAAACGGCAAGGTCGCCATGATCAGTGCGGCTTCGTCGACGCGGCCGAAGGTCAGGTACAGCAGCACGAAAATGATCAGCAAGGTGGCGGGCACGACGATTTTCAACTTCGCCGTGGCCCGTTCCAGGTATTCGAACTGCCCCGACCACGACACCGAATAGCCGGGCGGCAACTTGACCTGCGCAGCGACCGCGCGCTGCATCTCCCGCACGGCCGAACTCAGGTCGCGCCCATGGATATCCACGTACACCCAGCCAGACAAGCGCGCGTTCTCGCTTTTCAGCATGGGCGGACCATCAGCGATGCGAATGGAGGCCACGTCGCCCAGGCGTATCTGCGCGCCCCGCTCCGTCAGCACGGGCAGCTCGCGCAGTTTCTCGACGGAATCGCGCAGCTCGCGCGGGTAGCGCACGCTGATGGGAAAGCGCTGCAACCCGTCGTCGACCGAGTTGTCGTTGCCGCTGCCTTCAACGTTCAGTGATTCCACGATGCTGGCATACGGAATTGTGATGCCAGCCCTGATGTTCTGTTCCAGCTCGATTTGCCGGGTGTCGCGCCACCCATGCTCTCCTATCTTGGCAATGCCAGGATTCAGGCGAATCGGTGCGCGTAACGCGTATGTTTCCGTTCCTGGCTGGCTTGGCTTGGTATCTTTGGCTTTCTTCACCTTGTCTTGGCGGCCATCTGTAAGTGGCTCGACACCGGCGCTCCCCGCAACTGCAGGGATAGGTGGGATAGTAGGCAGCGACAACTGATGATCGCTAACATCGGGCGGCGTCTCTGGTGCAGCACACCCTTCCTGAACTTGGGGCGGTGTCACCCTCGCCTGCCGAGGCTTGATATCACTTTCCGTGGTTTGCCCCGCCGCATGAGAGCCATTGAGAGTAATATCCATGTCCAGCGGCACTGGTGGCGGGTGTAACACAGCAAGGACAACACCTGGCGTCACCAACTTCAACGCCTCCAAGGGTTCAGGGGCGCCTGGTGGCCGGATTGACCAAACAGACTCGTCCGAACTCATTGGCACGATGATCCCGGCATCGCTCAGAATTTCCATCGCGTCTGCTGGTGAGGCTGGTAAGCCATACAATCCCTCGTCTTCCAGCAAGGTGAGCATGTCGCTCACACCATTCGGCCACACCAGAAACAGTCCGTCCCGCCCGAGCCACATGCGGGACCGTTCCGAATTGGGCAGGCGCCTGCAGAGTGCCGTGGTCAGTGCCATCGAACGCGGCACCTTTGTGTACGAGGAATTCTTTCCCGATTCGCTCACCACCCAACGCCAAAAAGAGGCACAGGCCGACGCGCAGGCCGCGGTTGCCGCGAAGGTTCGTCCGCCAGTGCGCGTGGGCGACCTGCTGCGCGACTACCTGCTGATCGCAAAGCGCAACCTGGAATTGTCGACCTACAACTGCTACCAGCAGGTGGCGAAGAACCATCTGCTTCCCCAATGGGAGGACAAACCGGCCGCCGAACTGACCACGCGCGACCTGCGCAAGTGGATCATGAGCCTGAACGGCAAGAGCAAGACCATCCAGCTAATCCTCACCCCGATGCGCAACGCCATCGAGCTGGGCGTGATCGAAGGCGACCTGGAGTCGAATCCCTTCGACAGCATCAAGCTGGGCAAGCTGCTGCCGCGCGACCAGCGCGTCAGCAAGTTCAAGGCCGACCCATTCAATATCGATGAGATGGAACTCATCCTGAAAGCGTGCGAGCGCGATGAAGAGCGCAACATGCTGCAGTTTGCCTTCTGCACCGGCATGCGCCCATCCGAATACATCGCGCTGCAATGGGCGGCCGTGGACGAGCCGCACCACCAAGTCAGCGTGGCCGGCGCATTCGTCGACGGAGAAATGAAGGATCGTGCCAAGACGCTGAGCGGCTTGCGCACGATCGACATGCGCTGCGGCGCACTTGACGCGCTGCAGGCACAGCGTGCCCTAACGGGCGCTGGCGCCAGGACGGTATTCCTGCACCCGCGCAGCGGAAAGCCGTGGCAGGGAGACAAGCCCATCTACAACTGCTGGAAACGCATCATCAAGGCCAGCGGCGTGCGCTTCCGCAATCCCTACCAGACGCGCCACACTTTCGCCTCCAACCTGCTCATGCTCGGCGCGCTGCCGCTGTACGTCGCTACGCAAATGGGCCATGCAGACACGACCATGATCGTGCGTACCTATGGCAAATGGATAGCCGCGGGGCTAGACCATGGACGCAGGGAACGGCTGCTGCGCCTGTATGCACAGACGAACCCGCTGCGGGCAGATGAATTCCCGAAATACAATTAAAATACCCAACAGACCCTTCCTCCGTAAGGCCGCTATCGCCCCAGAGCGGACGTTGGCATTCGCCTACTTACTACGAGTGAAGTCGGTACTTTGGATGAGGTCGGCTTGATCGTTACGCATGTTCCGCACAGTTCTCACACAAGCCGACAGCATTCAAGTCCTGAATGGGGAACATTTCCTCAAAGCGGTATTTGGGGACCGAGCTCGGCGTGTTTGACCTCCGGCCTAAATGTCTGCAAGCAACACATTGAGTAATCCATTTTCGCGTTCGAGGATCAGCTAGGAACCATTCTTGTGTACGAGTTTCGTTCCTCAATCCCGCAGCTCCCATCCTAAATGTTTATAGATCCGCTTCTGGCCGGATGCTGCCTGCATGGTGAGAATAGCATCTTGCCTGCTTGTAAAGTTCATTATTTGTCACGACTAGGCGGATGTAGGCCCGTAGCGGACTGATACTGACATTCAAATTGCCGGGCTTGTCCTTGTCAAGGAATTCAACTTCTTCTCGGCTTTCTTGTCGCCCTGGGCGGCCGATTGCTTGAGTAGTGCGACGGCAGCGGCCGCATCTCCAGGCTTGTCCCGCTCGAGGCGCATGATAGCAGCGTTGAAGGCAGCAATAGGACTATTCAACGCTGCGCCGTCGTCGTACGATTTCAGCGCGCCGTCGGGGCAGAGCATGAAAATGTCCTTTGCAATACCAACTTGCAGCAAGCCGGCCGCGTCATGCGCTTTGACGAACTCAACTTCCAAATCAATCGCCCAGCCCGGAACCAGCGACGCCATAACTTGGTCATTCTGGCCTACCCAGTAAGGGCCGCTGACCCGGCCGGTGAAAGCTTGGTGCGTCGTGTGCAGTGCGCCTTTTGGCGATACCCACACGAACCCGTTCTGCCCGGTAACGGGTAAGCCATCAAGTGCCTCTGACAGTTTCTGAGCCAGGGACTTGGAGTGCGGATCAGGCGCGATGCCGCTCCACGATGCGACCAATATCACGCGCTTGATCTTGCTTCCTTGCTGCCGCACCATGGCAGCTACCTCTTCAATCTCAAGAATGCGGTAGTCCCCGTCATATAAATGCCATGGGCTGCTATGGGTGGCAATTGACAGTGTTGTGGGGCCGTCGTCTGGCATTGCATTCATGTATTTATACATGGCTTCATCCGCGCGGACGCACTGGCCACTCGCGGGGGAACATTGTTTGATCGAGACGCCCCCCTCCAATTGCACCGTGGTAGAACAATCGGCCTGTGCACCGCAGCAAGAGACAAGAATGAACAAGAACACGAAGAATTTCATCGAGAGAGTCAAATTTAGTAATTCGATTTACACCACTAATGTTATCGGCGTATTAGTAGCGGCGGAGTTTGATTTATTTTGCATGTCCGCTCTTGGCCGGTTGCCGTCGTTGGCAGGTACCGCCCCGAAGCAGACCCTGGCCGGACGCTAATTCTGCTTAATGCTGAAAGAAAAACCGTAATCCAAGCGCCCCCAAAATGTACGGCCAAAATTTGATAGGGATATAGAAAAGATCATGTCTTGATATCAGGTGTATTTCTTGTCCAGTTGACTTGTCGATAACAACGCGCGGTTCGCTTGACCGCTCGATAGCGAAATGGAGCGCATACACAAGAGCTGCCGCGAGTAGCATCCCCGTTAACTCAACTCCAGGGCGGAATTTAGTCGGCAAAGGTGTGCCCCAAAGATGTTGTGCGGTGATCGTAGCCGCCGCATATCCTACGACCGTAAGAAGTGCCACTAGAATTCCATAGCCGCGCCAGATGAGCATAGCCCTCCCTCTTTAAAGTTTAATAGTTTTGTATTTAAAAACGACCGCTTCTGGCCGCCAACGGCCCATGAGCATAACGAATTAGCCAGTGAGAAAAGTCACACATTGTCACCTCAACGTGAATGTCCGCTCCTGGCCGGTATCGGCCGCATGAATCTCCGCCGTTTCCTCGGCCGTGGGTGAAAAGCTCCACATGTTTCCCATTGCTTCGCGATTGATGTCGTCGGCATCAATTAGCACCTCATCGTCTTGCGCCATTTCCAGTCATGCATTGACTGTCCTGCAATTCATCATGTCGTCATGCATCCCATGTTTTAAAAGCCGTCCATACCGAGCGCCATGCGCCATGCGGAAGTTTGGCCTGCATGGAAAGTGACAGTCCGCCGTCACCCATACGATCGCCTGGCTTCCATTGTTTATTCTTCAGACTAAGTGCCCGTGCTCTTCCCATGTCGACAGTTTTCATGTCTTTGATGTCATAGCCGACTTCCAATACGGGATGCAGCACTTCTCCATTAGCTGTCAAATATAAAGTATCGACATGGACCTTGGGTTTGTCAAAACGTTCGTAAAGCCTTGTTGCAGCGGATTTGAAACCCTGGCCAATGGCGATGCTGATGGTCGTTGGGCCATTGCAGCCCAGAAGCGAGGCAAGCGCCCAATAATCATGATCAGCCGTGACAAGCCTGGCCAAACAGCGTTCTATCCATGCCGATTCATCAGTTCTGAATTCTTTCCAGTATGGAGAAAACGAATTTTGCAGGTAGGCAACTTCGTGCAGCGCACCGACCAGGTTAATCTGCTTGTCCACGCAGCCAATATCTTGCAACAGATGGGCTGCGGCTGCGGCGACCGCATACTCGCCTTTGGCCATGGCCTTGTCTTCGAGTTTTTTCAGTTTGGTGTTAATACTCATTCTTTTCCTGGTGCGAACGATACCGCGTTCGTTATGGTTACTGGTGGCTCCTGGAAGCGGGAGCCGCGGCATGGCTCGCGTTGACGCAAGCTTGATCGCGCGCCCCTATAAACAGGCGGGGCGCCAACGCTCCATGCCGTCCTCTTCATCGAGAATGCTTAAAGTATTATCCAAAGTCTCCATCATTCCTTTTCTGTATCCTAGAAATATCAAAACCGATGTTGCGAAGGGCTGTTTCTGGCCGTTTTGCGCCCAAGAGCATAACAAGTTGCCAATCGGAAAAACTCACACATTGTCACATGCTGGTGCGAAGGCCCGCTATGGGGGGAGCTGCTCTTCGTTAAACGTCCGCTTCTGGCCGAAAGCTGCTTGTCGGCGTCGCCAATGGCCGCGTGCAAATGGTCAATCGGAAGCTGGCAGGTGACAATGGTCGAGCGGCTACCGTGGCTCTAGCGGCTGTCAGAACTACGTCAACGAGGTAAATCACGGATCGGGGAGACGCTATCCCCGAATAGCACACGCCGCCGGCGAAACGGTGCGCCCTGGATGCATTCCGGTCTGCTGATCCGGTCCATTCGAAAATGACGGAAGTCCTCGCGCGCAGGATCCCAGGCCACTAAATACCAGAGCGGTGGCAAGATGAGCATGGCTTGCGGTTCAACAACTCGATTGGTTACTCCCCCTTTTGCGTCACTATATTGGAAACCTAGGTGCAGCCGCTGGAGAAAAGCTTGCTCGAATGCGGGCAGCAGGGCAGGCTCCATCGCTTCCATATCTGATATATCCACCAGTGGTGAAAGCTGCCCGACATACAGGCAGTCCAGAAACCGGCGCAGGTCGTGCACCTTGTCGGGCGGCAGGGCCTGCTCAATCTTGGCCAGCCCGGCATCTGCAAGACCTGAAAACGGTATATTCATGGCTGCCCGCATCGATGCAACGCTGACGAGCAGCGCAAAGACCTCGGCGACCGAGAGACGCGGCGTGGTCTGAACCGATTGCAAATTAAGTTGCAGGCCACCGCCGCGACCCGGTTCGGAATAAATGACAAAGCCCTCATCGCGCAGCGCGCTGATGTCACGCAACACCGTCCGCCTGGATACGCCAATCTCCTCCGCCAGTGCTCCGACTGTCGAAGTGCTGTTGCGGCGAAGGCTGCGTACGATGACGTCATGTCGAAGGCGAAGATTCATGTCTCATCCTACCCTTAAATGGTGCCAGTATTTGGCACCATTGGATTTTAATATATCAGTGTTGCCGTCGAAACTGCCGTGCACACCCATTAAACCCGAGGACAGGAAAGAGCGGGCACTCCAAAACGGAATGAGTCGCTTGATCACCCGGGACGACCAAATAAAGGAAATACTAATGTCAACCACAACCCATTTTCCCAAGCCTACGTTTGTTCCAATCAACGGCGTGGTACTGGAAGTCTTTGAAGCAGGCCGACAAAATGGCGGAAATCCAATCGTACTCTGTCACGGCTGGCCTGAGCACGCCTTACCTGGCGCAATCAGATTCCCGCCCTTGTCGCGGCGGGCTACCATGTCATCATCCCCAACCAGCGGGGCTACGGCAATTCGTCCCATCCGGCCGAAGTGACGGACTATGACATTCGAAATCTGTCGGGCGATCTTGTCGCTCTTCTCGATCACTACGGATACCAGGATGCGACCTTCGTCGGTCATGACTGGGGTGCAATGGTCGTTTGGGGGCTGGCCCTGCTCTATCCGGACCGCGTAAACAAAGTGATAAATCTAAGCCTGCCTTACCAGGAGCGTGGCGCAAGCCCCTGGATCGAAGTCCTTGAGCAAATCTTGGGCAGCGACTATTACTTTGTCCATTTCAATCGAAAGCCGGGTGTCGCGGACGCCATATTGGACGACAATACCTTCCGGTTCCTGCGCAACCTGTACCGGAAAAACGTGCCACTCAAGGAACCCGAGCCGGGCATGGCAATGATCAATCTGGCCAGAGCAGAAACTCCACTCGGCGAGCCTTTGATGAGCGACAGCGAATTAGCCGTTTTCGTCTCGGCCTTCGAAAAAACTGGGTTCACGGGCAGTATTAACTGGTACAGGAATCTCGACCGCAACTGGCACCTATTGGCGGATGTGGACCCTGTCATCCATCAACCTACGCTCATGATTTATGGGGACCGTGATGTGGTTCTCAAATCAGAAAGACTGGCAAAGTTCGTGCCCAATGTGGACGTGATCAGTTTGGATTGCGGTCACTGGATCCAGCAGGAAAAGCCGGAAGAAACCAACCAGGCGATATTGAATTGGCTGGCACGGCAGAGCTCAATCTGATCGTAGGGCCGGTTCAAGGGCATGTACGCTCTCCGGCCCGGCCGGAGGGCAGGATGGCACGCCGAAAGCTATCAGTGAGTGGTACGCCTTCAAGCGCATGAATTCTATTTCTGAGGAAATCTACGAACACAGCACGAGTCAAACTACCTGCGGCATAAGCCTCTAGCGAGTTCTCCAGCCGCTCAAGAATCGAAAGATTCGACACGAAATGTCCTTCAATCGCCTGCTGGCGTAAATTACGTTTGACCGTCCGCTTCTGGCCGAACTCGGCCGTTATTCCTCACATTCGTCGAGCAAAAGCAAACGCTGCACTTCTTCATCGCTCGGCTGCCAGTCAGCACCACGTTCCTCGTAAATCTTTACAAGCCCCAGTAGAGTCAATGGGTCATCAGCGACAAAAATACACGTGTCATCTTCCGCTTGATATTGTTGTTCAGCCGTCTTGTCTCGAGTTACCGCATAGCCAAATTTGTGCAAGACGCCCAACGCAGGAGCAAGCGTGTTTCCAGCGGCTGCAATTCGAATTTTATGTTGCATTTCAACGATTCCATCATCAGTACAGATGCATTTCGTGCCAAGGGCCGTCCGCTCTTGGCCGATAGCGGACGAGCTGTATGGCTTAGTGTACAAACTTGTTGCTTTGAGAGCAAGGGGGAGGTTGGATAGGCACTTGAAACCAGCTAGATGTGAAAACGGCCGCAGGAAGCGGCCGTATCATTTTGGGCTGGACAATGGACGAAAATCCCATTGCCCCAAGTTTGCCCCAAGTTCCTATTCAGACAAGATATTAAATCCTAAGTCATTGAATACAAACGAAAAATTTGGTGGGAAGTGCAAGTTTCGAACTTGCGACCCCTGCAGTGTGAATGCAGTGCTCTACCCCTGAGCTAACCTCCCGAAGCGAGGCGAATTATCGCATAGGTATTGCGGCATCTGCAAGGGCTGGCAAGAGGAATTTTACCATGCGCCGCTTTTTTCTCAGGCGGCCGCTGGGGGAGCCGTGACGGCAGTCCAGATGCACTGGCCCTTGGCGGCCTTGTCGAGACCGGCGATGGTGGCTGCGTGGGCGGCGAGCTCGTCGGCTGTGGCGCTCTGGAAGATGACTTCGGCCAGCGGCACGATTTCAAGCACGGCGCCGTCGGCGGCCACTTCCACTTCCTCTTCCATGCTCAGACTGTTTTGCCCGCGCGTCATGGCCAGGTAGACGTCGGCCAGCAATTCGGAGTCGAGCAGCGCGCCGTGCAGCTTGCGGTGGGCGTTCGAGACGCCGTAGCGGTCGCACAGGGCATCGAGCGAGTTGCGCTTGCCCGGATGCATTTCCTTCGCCTGCACCAGGGTATCGATCACGCCGGCGACCTGCTCGTGCACGGGCGGCAGGTTCAGGCGCTTGAATTCCGCGTTCAGGAAGCCGATGTCGAACGGGGCGTTGTGGATGATCAGTTCGGCACCGGCGATGTAGGCACGGAATTCGTCGGCGATTTCCGCGAATTTCGGCTTGTCGCTGAGAAATTCCGTCGTCAATCCGTGGACGGCCAGCGCGCCCTCTTCCGAGTCGCGCTCGGGATTGATGTAATGGTGAAAATTATTACCCGTCAACATGCGGTTGTTCAGCTCGACCGCCCCGATTTCCAGGATGCGGTCGCCCGTACGCGGGTTCAGGCCGGTGGTTTCAGTATCGAGAACAATTTGACGCATGGCGGATTCATTCGTAAAAGCAAAAAGCGAAGGGCACAGTATAGCAAACCTGTGTGCTGCAATCGCACCCAGACATGTTCGAACGCCCAACAAAACCGTAGCGAGCGGCCGTGATTTGTGGCCGAGAAGCGCAACCGTACTTGGTACGGGGGCGCCGAGCCGGTGAGCATCACAGGCCGCAAAGCGCGACGTGCACTAGGTTTGGTTGGGCGTTCTTAGGCGCGCACGGTTTCCACGCCCAGGTTGGCCAGCTCATCGGCCCGCTCATTGCCCGGATGACCGTTGTGGCCCCGTACCCAGCGCCATTCCACTTCATGCACGGCCTGGGCCGTGTCGAGCGCCTGCCACAGGTCGACGTTTTTCACGGGCGCCTTGGCCGCCGTTTTCCAGCCACGCGCCTTCCAGCCGTGGATCCATTCGCTGATGCCCTTCTGGACATACTGGCTATCGGTATACATCACTACCTGGCAGGGACGTTTGAGCGCCGTCAAGGCTTCGATCACGGCCTTCAATTCCATGCGGTTATTTGTCGTATTGAGTTCCCCGCCGTAAATTTCTTTCTTGGCGCCATCGGCCACCATCAGCGCACCCCAGCCGCCCGTGCCGGGATTGCCCTTGCATGCGCCATCGGCGTAAATTTCTACCTTATCCATCTTGCTGTTCCCGCCTTTTATTCGTGACCGGTGCGCCTGCGGGCGCCGTCGCCGGTTTTTTGGTCCACGCCGGACCGATCAAACGCATCCCTTTGACGCGCTTGATCGCCTGCACTATATACACTGCGCCCAGATATGGCCACCAGCGCGCACCCGCCTTGTCCATGAAGGCGTTGCGGCGCAGCCATTTTTCTGTCCTGCAGGCAGGTACGTAGCAGCCGAAGTGGCTTTGGCTGACACCCATGTTCAGCAATTTTAACCAGTCTTTCATGCGCGGCATAGAGATCAGCTCGCCCGCCTGCGGCAGGTAGTGGCGTCCCGTGATCCGTCCCAGCCCCTGGCGCATGCCCCACAGGCTGGCCGGGTTGAAGCCGCAGACGATCACGCGCCCCTCGGGGATCAGCACGCGCTCGACTTCGCGCAAGACCTGGTGCGGCTCGGCGGCAAATTCAAGCACGTGCGGCAAGACCACGAGGTCCAGGCTTTGCGAGTCGAACGGCAGCTCGTCGAAGGCCGACACCAGGGTCAAGCGGCTCTCTTGCGGCGGGCGCGACGGCAGGCGCGAATCGAGCAGCCATTTGTTCGGCATGCGGCTGGCGGCCAGCGCGTTGAGCTGGGGCAAGCCGATCTGCACGGCGTTAAAGCCGAAGATATCGACGGTCAGGCTGTCGAGGCATTGCTGTTCCCAGGCGCGCACGTACAGACCGGCCGGGGTCTGCAACCAGCCGTCAAGCGCTATAATGGATTTTTCGGATGCCACACTGTCCATTCAGTTTTCTCTTTTGCTCATGACACAATCCCCTGAACACGCTTTATCGGTACTTGCCGTGCCCGCCTTCGCCGACAATTACCTGTGGCTGATCCATGACGGCCGCCACGCCGCCGTGGTCGACCCTGGCGATGCGATGGCCATCCTCGATGCGCTGCAAGCCCGTCAGTTGACCTTGTCCGCCATTTTACTCACGCATCACCACGCCGACCACACGGGTGGCGTACCTGAATTGTTGCAGCATTTCGCCGTGCCCGTCTTCGGCCCGCGCAATGAGGCTATCACAGCCATCACGGAACCGCTTGGCGAAGGCGATGTCGCCTATGTCGCCGAGCTGGGCTTGCAGATGACGGTCATCGACGTGCCCGGCCATACCAAGGGCCATATCGCCTATGTGCGCCAGCGCGACGAGCGCAGCGGCGCACCATGGCTGTTTTCCGGCGACACCCTGTTTGCCGGCGGCTGCGGCCGCCTGTTCGAAGGCACGCCGGGCCAGATGGCCGACTCGCTGGGCAAGCTGGCCGCCCTGCCCGACGATACCGAGGTATTTTGCGCGCATGAGTACACCTTGTCCAATCTGCGCTTCGCCAACGCCGTCGAGCCGGGCAATATGGCCTTGCAGGAACGCATCGCCATTGACACGGAAAAACGCCAGCAAGGCTTAGCGACCGTGCCGTCGACCATTGCCATGGAAAAAGCCACGAACCCCTTCCTGCGCTACCGTGAACCGGCGATCTTGACCAGCCTGAAGGTCGAGGGCAAGCTGGCCAGCGACGCTTCGCCCGTGGAAGCGTTTGCAGCCTTGCGGATGTGGAAGAATAATTTTTAAACGCCTCCTTTCGCAATAAAAAATCCCGGCAGATGCTGATGGCATCGCCGGGATTTTTTTATGCTGTTATTTGATCAGGATCAGATTTCTTCATACAGCGGCAAGGTCAGGAACTCGGCGAACGATTCCGACGTCGACATTTCCTCGAAAATCTGGCCGGCGCGCACATAGGTCGGACCGTTGCCGCCTGGCGCATCGCGCTGCACTTTGGCCAGCTCTTCCGGAATCATGGCGCGTACCATGTCGGCCGTCACCTTGCGGCCATCTTCCAGCACGCCCTTGCTGGAACGGATCCACTGCCACACTTGCGAGCGGCTGATCTCGGCCGTGGCCGCGTCTTCCATCAGGTTGTGGATGGGCACGCAACCATTGCCGGCCAGCCAGCTGCCCAGGTAATGGATACCCACGTTGATGTTGTAACGCAAGCCCGCTTCCGTGATCGGCGCTTCCGGCTGGAAATTCAGCAAGTCCGATGCCTTGACGTCGATGTCGGGACGCTGCTTGTCGATCTGGTTCGGCTTGTCACCCAGCACTTTCGTGAACTCGCCCATGGCCAGCTCGACCAGGCCCGGATGGGCAACCCAGCCGCCATCGTAGCCGTCGGTGGCATCGCGCGCCTTGTCGTTGCGCACGCCACCCATGGCGATGTCGTTCTTTTCCGGATCGTTCTTGATCGGGATCAAGGCCGCCATGCCGCCGATGGCCGGTGCACCGCGTTTGTGGCAGGTTTTCAGCAGCAGCAAGGCGTAGGCGCGCATGAACGGTGCCGTCATCGTGACCTTGGCGCGGTCGGCCAGACAGAAATCCTTGTCCAGCTTGAATTTCTTGATGCACGAGAAGATGTAATCCCAGCGGCCCGCGTTCAGGCCCGAGCTGTGCTCCTTCAGTTCGTACAGGATTTCATCCATTTCGAACGCGGCGAGGATGGTTTCGATCAGCACCGTCGCCTTGATCGTGCCTTGTGGCAAGCCCAATTCGTTTTGCGTCATGACGAAGATGTCGTTCCACAGGCGCGCTTCCAGGTGCGATTCCATCTTCGGCAGGTAGAAATACGGGCCGGCGCCGCGCGCCAGCTGTTCCTTGGCGTTATGGAACATGAACAGGGCGAAATCGAAAATGCCGCCGGAAATGCGCTTGCCGTCGACCAGCACGTGTTTTTCATCGAGGTGCCAGCCACGCGGACGCACGACGAGGGTCGCGATCTTGTCGTTCAGCTTGTACGACTTGCCATTTTGCTCCAGCGAAATCGTCTTGCGCACGGCGTCGAACATATTGATCTGGCCCGTGATCTGGTTATCCCAGTTCGGCGTGTTCGAATCCTCGAAGTCCGTCATGTAGCTGTCCGCGCCGGAGTTGAAGGCGTTGATGACCATCTTGCGCTCGACGGGACCGGTGATTTCCACGCGGCGGCATTCCAGCGCCTTCGGGATCGGCGCGATCTTCCAGTCGCCATCGCGGATGTGCGCGGTTTCTGGCAAGAAATCAGGACGCTCGCCCGCGTCCAGGCGCTTGGCCCGCTCCACGCGCACGGCCAGCAATTGCTGGCGGCGCGGTTCGAATGCACGCGTCAGCTTGGCCACCAGCGCCAGCGCTGCCGGCGTCAAAATCTGTTCGTAGCCGGGCTGGATGTCACCCGTGATTTGCATGCCTTCTGGAAGTGCGATCGTGTTCTGCGTCATGAAGTTCTCCGGTTTTTAATAAATATAAGCAAAAGTAATCTGGTGATCCAAGTATAAGCCGAACGACTGCGCGGGCAAGCTGGACAGAGGTGCAAAAACACTCTGCCAGGCGGCGCGTTTGTTCTATAGTATTGCACTATAAGGCATGGAAACGAGATTAAAAATCACTTCATCTATGCGTTTTTATCACAAGTGATGAGATAGCGAGACAGCATATGGGCCAGTTCAGACAAATATCGACCTTCGTGGAAGTGGTCGCCAAGGGCAGCCTGTCGGCGGCCGCGCGCGCCGAAGGCATCGCCCCGGCCATGATAGGCCGGCGCCTCGATGCGCTGGAGCAGCGTCTGGGCGTCAAATTGCTGCAGCGTACGACACGCAAGCTGGCACTGACGAATGAAGGCGCCGCCTTCCTGGAAGATTGCCAGCGCATTCTGGGTGAACTGGAGGAGGCGGAAGCGGCTGTGGCCGTGCGCAGCGTGAAGGCCAGCGGCCATCTGCTCATTTCCGCGCCGGCCGGCTTCGGACGCCAGCACGTGGCGCCCTTGATCCCCTCTTTCGTGGCCGAGCACCGCGACGTGACGGTGTCGCTGAACCTGAACGACCGCCTCGTCGACCTGATCGGCGAAGGCATTGACGTGGCCATCCGCATCGCCAGCCTGTCCGATTCCTCGCTGGTGAGCACCAAGCTGGCCGACAACCAGCGCGTGCTGGTCGGCTCGCCCGCCTATCTGAAACGGGCGGGCACGCCGCGTATCCCGGCCGACCTGGCCAAGCACAATTGCCTGGCGATCAGCAGCGAAGGCAGCCAGCGGGGCTGGACCTTCCGTGAAAACGGCAAAAACGTGATCTTGAAGGTGGCGGGCAATATGGTCTGCAACGATGGCGAAGTGCTGCACGACTGGGCCCTGGCCGGCAAAGGACTTGCCTGGCGTTCGATGTGGGAAGTGGGCGCGGAGATCGCCTCGGGCCAGCTGGTGACGGTGCTGGACCAGTTCGCCGCGCCAGGCAATGACATTTATGCCGTCTTCGCCCAGCGCCGCCATCTGCCGCTGCGCATACGGGCGTTCGTGGATTTTTTGCGGCACAGCTATGCGCAACCCGATTACTGGCGGGAAAGAGCAATCTAGTCACTGCCGGCCGGAATCGTAGAGCGTAGCTTGCGCGTAAGCCGCCCCTGGTGGTGTTGGCAAGATGTATGGGCTGGTGTCGGCTTACGCTGCGCTAAGCCGACCTACACGGCGACGCAAGCACACCGAAAAAGCGCGCAGCCCACGCACATCCCCTGCTTTACGGAAATTCAGGCGAAAAAAAATCCTCGGAGACCGAGGATTTCTTTATTTCGTTTGATCCAGCGTATTAGATTGGCTGAATGTTCGAAGCTTGCTTGCCTTTAGGGCCAGCGGTCACTTCAAAAGAAACGCGTTGGTTCTCTTGCAGGGACTTGAAGCCGTTCGACTGGATAGCCGAGAAGTGAGCGAACAGATCTTCGCCGCCTTCGTCAGGGGTAATAAAGCCGAAACCCTTCGAATCATTGAACCATTTTACGATGCCAGTTGCCATTACAATTTCCTATTTCAGTTAAGTTGGGCTTGCGCCCGTTATATCGTTTGAAGCAAGAAAGAAATGACAGACAAACTGCACTACTACCTCGAATCCAACGATGCCCAATTATACCAACAAAACTGAGAAAAACCATTCTTTCGCAAAATAAACTTGCGAACACTACTTTAATAGCCAAATCCCCGTCTTGCGGCGCCCTGTACCAGCGGCATGGACACACTATATCCTAATCTGCGACGCGGGTGCTTTGCGTTGCATCAAATGAATCATTGCAACCACATCTCTATTGCACTGTCGCTCACGCGGTGAAATGGGTGGCGCCCGCATCGCGCGCGGCCCAGTGCAAGAGCACCTCCACTTGCACCCGCACGGCCGGCCACTCCGCCACCGCTTGCGCGGGGGCATTGAGCATGGCGCGCACCAGTTGTTCGATGCGCCGGCATTCCTGCCCCAGCGCGGCAAAGCCGAAGGTGGCGGCCGAGCCGGCCACCGCGTGCAGCGCGCGGTGCAGCTCCGTCAACGGCTCCAGGCGGGGGCCTTCGCTGTCGCAGCGGCTGCTTGCCTGCGTAATCGCCTGCATCAGGGCCGGCACGCCGGCCGCATATTTTTCGTTCAGGGCGCGCAAACGCGCGCGGAAGTCGGGATCGATCAAGGTTGCCATCGCGATACTCGCCTGAATAGCTTACTTGGTGCCGAAGATGCGGTCGCCGGCATCGCCCAGACCCGGCACGATGTAGGCGTGGTCATCCAAATGCGAATCGAGCGAAGCGCAGAACATCTTGACGTTCGGATGCGCGTTCTGGAACACGGTCACGCCTTCCGGCGCGGCCACCAGCGCCAGGAAGATGATCTGCTCGTCCGTCACGCCGCGCTTTTTCAGCACGTCGACAGCGTACACGGCCGAATTGCCGGTCGCTACCATCGGATCGCACAGGATGAAGGTGCGCTCGTTCAGGTCGGGCAGGCGCACCAGGTATTCCACCGGCATGTGGGTGGCCGGGTCGCGGTACACGCCGATATGGCCGACCCTGGCCGATGGCACCAGGTTCAGCAGGCCATCGCTCATGCCGATGCCGGCACGCAGGATGGGCACGATGGCCAGTTTCTTCCCAGCAATGACGGGCGCATCGATGGTCACCAGCGGCGTCCTGATTTCGCGCGTCGTCAGCGGCAGGTCGCGCGTGATTTCATAGCCCATCAGCAAAGTGATTTCCTTGAGCAATTCGCGGAAGGTGCGCGTCGACGTGTCGTGCTCGCGCATGTGGCTCAGTTTGTGCTGGATCAATGGGTGATCGGTAATGAACAAATTCGGGAAGCGTGGATCTTGTTTCATATTGTTTTTCTTTCTCTACTCTCTGGCGCGGCGGCAGGCATGCACCGCAAGCGCGCTGTGTGTCGATAAAATCATGGATTGCAGCATTATCCCAGCCCGCAGCCCGCCTGTGGCCGGAATTTTCGAAATAATCGGTTTTATTGAAATCAATACTCGCGCAGCGCGCGCGCCAGGATGGCCGCGCAATTGGTGCCCGCCGGCAAGCGGCCGTACGCCCCGCCCGGCGCCTGTACCAGGCGCGACTGCAGGAACGCTTGCGCGACGAACGGCGGCGCATGGCGCAGCAGCAAGGCCGCCTGCACGGCCAGCACGATGCGCTCGGACAATTGCCGCGCGCCAAATTCATCCGTTTGCGCGCCATCCAGGTCGGCCAGCAGGCGCGCGCGGTAAGCAGCAAAGGCCGCGTCATCATCGCCGGCCAGCGCCAGCTCGGCCGCCAGGGCGTCGCGCGCGGCCGGCGACTTGCCGAAGGCGCGCAAGACGTCGAGGCACATGACGTTGCCCGAGCCTTCCCAGATCGAGTTGACGGGCAGCTCGCGGTACAGGCGCGCCAGCGGCGCGTCTTCCACGTAGCCCGTGCCGCCCAGCACTTCCATGGCTTCCGCTCCGAAGCCGGGCCCCCGCTTGCAGATCCAGTACTTGCCGGCCGGCGTGAGCACGCGCGCCAGCATCGCCTGCCCTGCATCGCCCTTTTCATCGAAGCAGCGGGCCAGGCGCAGCGCAAACGCTGTGGCAGCCTCGGATTCGAGCGCCAGGTCGGCCAGCACGTTTTGCATCAGCGGCTGTTCGACCAGCGGCTTGCCGAACACGGCCCGCTGGCGCGCATGGTGCAGCGCCTGCGTCAAGGCGGCGCGCATGATGCCGGCGCTGCCCAGCACGCAATCGAGGCGCGTGTGGCTGGCCATTTCCAGGATGGTGGGAATGCCGCGCCCCGGCTGCCCCACGAGCCAGCCGCAGGCATCGGTGAATTCCACTTCCGACGAGGCATTCGAACGGTTGCCCAGTTTATCCTTCAGGCGCTGCACGCGGATGGCGTTGCGGCTGCCGTCGGGCAGGTAGCGGGGCAGGAAAAAGCACGACAGTCCGCCCTCGTCCGCCTGGGCCAGGATCAGATGCGCGTCGCACTGCGGCGCCGAGAAAAACCATTTGTGGCCGACGATGCGCCAGGCGCCGCCGGCCTCTTCGCCGAACATGGCCCGCGCCTCGTCCGGCGGCACGGGAGTGGCGCGCGTGGTATTGCTGCGCACATCGGAGCCGCCCTGCTTTTCCGTCATGCCCATGCCGACCAGGGCGCCCCGTTTCTGTTCCACCGGCAAGGAGCGGGGATCATAGTCGCGCGAGAGGATCTTCGGCAGCCAGCGCTCGGCGATTTGCGGCAGATCAAGGGCCTGGCGCAAGGCCGGCACCGAGGCATACGTCATCGTCACGGGACACTGCGTGCCGTTTTCCACCTGCCCCACTAATAGATAGGCGGCCGCGCGCGCCACCTGGGCGCCGGGGCCGGGCGACGCCCAAGGCGACGCGTGCGCGCCCGCGCCCACGAGGATGGCCATCAGTTCATGCCAGGCCGGATGGAACAGCACTTCGTCGATGCGCCGGCCGGCCCGGTCGAACTGCTGCAGCTCGGGCGTGTGGATATTGGCCAGGCGCGCCAGCGCATACGTCTCGGCCCGGCCCAGCCTGTCGCCCAGCGCATCGAGTTCCTGCAGCGCCGCGCCGCCGCCCTCGCGCAGCAGCGCTTCGATCAGCGCCGGGTCGCAGGCGAACAGGTTGACGTTTTCAAACGGCGTGGCCTGGTTGAAAACTTCATGCGTGTCAAAAGCATTCATGGGGGTCTCCCGCGATTTGTTATCATGGCGCCCTTGCCTGCTGCGGGCGCGCCGTCAACACCGTCTGCCAGCCAGACTAGCGTAAAGCGCATGGCGGGGCAAGCGCGCCAGTGGAAGCAAGTGCAGATAAATGTTTCCACGTGGAATGAAAATACCTGTGTGTGTCGCGTAGCATGATTTTTTTCATGGAAGGCAGGAATATTTACAAAACCTGAAGCAATGTTGCTCTATTTCATGTAATCGAATGCTTTTCAATGATACATTTCGTGTGGATCGCGTTCCGATAGCCGCCCTTCCGACCCCTATGGCGCGCGTCACGCACGACGCACTCTTTCCGTTGGCGCCCTGCCCTGCAGCGAGCGCCGGCACTGATAACAAAAAGGTAAAAGCCAGCACGATGTTTTCCAGTACCCCATCCGCCGCCCACCGCGAGGCCCGCCACGAGTTGGACAACCTCATGGAAGAGGCAGGCGACGTCGTGTTCCGGCTCGATATGGACGGCCTGATCCTGTTCGCCAGCAAGCGCGCGGCCATGCTGTTCGGCGCACCATCGGGCCTGTCCGGCCATTTGCTGCTGCCGCTGGCCGCCGAAGCGTCGCGCGCCGCGCTGCAGGCGGCGCTGGAAGACGCCCTGGAAGAACCGGGCCGCCTGGAAGTGCGCCTGCAAACGCCGGACCAGGAAATCTGGTTCGAGCTGCGCCTGTCTTCTTATATGAACGCGGCCGGCGTGGCCGAATTGCTGGTGGTCGGGCGCGACACGTCGGCCCAGCACAATACGGAAGAACGCCTGCGCCACATGGCCACGCACGACGCGCTCACCGGCCTGCCGAACCGCCTGCTGCTGTCGGACCGCATCCGCATGGTGATCGCCCAGGCCGCCCGTTCGGGCCAGGGTTTTTCGGTCGCCACCATCGGCCTCGATGGCTTCAAGAAGGTCAACGATGGCCTGGGCCACCCCGTCGGCGACGCAGTGCTGCGCCTGGCCGCCGCGCGCCTGCGCAAGACCCTGCGCGACAGCGACACCCTGGCGCGCGTGGGCGGCGATGAATTCGTCGCCGTGCTGCCCGGCAGCGCCACCGACGCGCAGATCAAGCTGGTGACGGGCCGCCTGCTGGCCACCCTGCAGGCGCCGTTCGAAGTCGATGGCCACACGATCTATGTGGGAGCGTCCGTCGGCGTATCGATCTATCCGCTGCATGCGGAAGATGAAGTGCGCCTGGTGGCGCTGGCCGATGCGGCCATGTCGCGCGCCAAGGAAACGGGCAAGGCCCGCTGCCTGGTCTACAGCCCCCGTCTGAATGGCCCGTCGGAACACGATATCTCGCTGGAAGCGGCCATGTTCCACGCCGTGCGCGAAGGCGAATTCCTGCTGTTTTACCAGCCCATCGTCGATGCGCACACGCGGCAGATCCAGGGTTTCGAAACCCTGATGCGCTGGAAGCACCCGACCCTGGGCCTGGTGCCGCCCGTGCGCTTCATCCCGATCGCCGAAGCGAACGGTCTGATCAACCTGCTGGGCGCCTGGGCGCTGAAGGCGGCCTGCGTGCAGCTCAAGCAGTTCCAGGAAGTGGCCAGGCGGCCGCTGTACATCTCCGTCAACATCAGCCCGCGCCAGTTCCGCAACGACAAATTCCTCGACGTGCTCGATGACGCCATCGCCTTTTCGGGACTCTCGGGCGAACACCTGGTGCTGGAAATTACGGAAGGCACGCTGATGATCGACCCCGTGCATGCGGAAACCATCCTCGTCAAGATGACGGAGCGCCGCGCGCGCATCGCCATCGATGATTTCGGCACCGGCTATTCGTCGCTCGCGTATCTGAAGCGCTTCCCCATTTCCGTACTGAAGATCGACCGCACCTTCATCAAGGACTTGCCCGAATCGAGCAAGGATGCGGCCATCTGCAACACCATTCTCGACCTGGCCAAGCATTTGAATTTGTCCGTGGTGGCCGAGGGCGTGGAAACCGAGGAGCAGATGCACTTCATGGAGTCGCGCGGCTGCCAGTATGTGCAAGGCTACCTGACGGGAAAACCGATGCCGGCGCATGCCGCGCTATCGGCCTTGAGCGAAAAAACCTATGCGGCGCTGGTGCCCACGCCGTCTGCCAATGAGTTGCGCGGAGGTGTGCAATGAATCCAGGTCATTTCACGGCGCCGACACAGCTCGGCAAAAATACTCTGGAACTGCTGTGGGCACGCACGCGACAGCAGGGCGACATGCCCGGCTTCGCCAAAGCCATCAGCGCCATCCTGGGCGCCATGCGCGGCGAGGACGACCACGAATTCGACATCACGCAAACGGTGCTGTCCGACCCTGTCCTCACGCACAAGGTGCTGCGGCTGGCCAACAGCGGCATGTATTCGGCATTCGGCCAGCGCGTCAACACGGTCTCGAAGGCCGTGCTGGTGCTCGGCATCGACGCCATCGGCCACCTGGCGCTGGGCTTGAAACTGATCGAGGAGCTGTCGCAGGCGTCGCCCGATTCCGTCAGCGCCCACGTGGAAATGGAAAAGGCCGTGCTGGCCGGGATGGTGGCGCAGCAGGTGGCCACCAGCGCCGGCAGCCTGCAGGCGGAGCAGGCCGTCGTCTGCTCGATGCTGCACACCTTGGGCCGCATGATGGTGACGTTCTACATGACGGACTTCTGGGCACGCATGCAGGCGCATGCGGGTCCGGGCAACGAGGCGGCGGCCGCGCGCGAAATCCTCGGCCTGTCGCTGCCGGAAGTGGGCTATGCCACGGCCGCCCACTGGGGCTTGCCGCAGCACCTGATCAACGGCATGCGTCCGATGGACCCGTCGCCCGACAACGCGCCCGTCAGCGGCGCCGACTGGATGGCGGGATTGTCGACCATGGCGGCGCGCTGCGCCGACTCGCTGTGGCATGACGATGCAGCCGGCGCGGCGCAGGTGCACGCGCTGATCGACGACTATGCGGGCACGCTGGGCATCACGGCAACCGACCTGGTGGTGGCCGTGGACAAGGCCAAGGCGATGGCGGCGGCCGACCTGTCGATCGCGCCGCTGTCGAAACCGGCCGAACGGCGCGCGCGCCAGCTGGCCTCGACGCGCATGCGCGCCGAGGGCAACCGCGTGCTGATCAGCGGCCTGGCCGACCTGCGCGGCGCCATCGGCAGCGCCAGCCCGGGCCAGATGGTCTCGATGGCGCTCGAAACGCTGCACCAGGGATTTGATTTTTCGCGTTCGGTGGCGTTCGTGCGCAACCACAGGGATCACTTGTATTCGGCGCGCATCAGCATGGGCGAAGGCATGGCCGACCTGCAGGACCTGATGGTGTTTGGCGACGCGTATGAACCGAACGTGTTCCACGCGGCCCTCAACAGCGACCGCGTGATCTTCATCGACAATGCGCGCGACCCGAAATTTGCCGCCAAGCTGCCGCAATGGTGGAAAGCGACGCTGTCGGAAGCGCGCAGCTTCGTCGTGCTGCCCCTGTCGGCCAACGGCCACCCGACGGGATTTTTATACGGCGACTGGGACGACAGCTTCCCGCCGATTCAGCTGAATCAGACGGAATTTAACCTGATCAACGATATCCGGGCGCTATTGGTGCAGTCGGTGGAGATGCGGCACCAATTGGAATTGGTGGCGAACAAGGTGGCGTGACAGGAAGCGCCAACAATGGTGTCGGATTACGCGCAAGCGCTAATCCGACCTACATGGCATCGGTCGTAGGTCGGATCAGGGCCGCAGGCCCGTAATCCGACAACATTCAATTTACTTCAGCTTCGGCGTACTCACCGACACATCGCCGCACTGCGCGCGGTGCATCAGGGCGTGGTCGATCAGCACCAGCGCCAGCATGGCTTCGGCGATCGGCGTGGCGCGGATGCCCACGCACGGGTCGTGGCGGCCGAACGTTTCCACCATCACGGGATTGCCCTCTTTATCGATCGAACGGCGCGGCGTGCGGATCGACGACGTCGGCTTGATGGCGATCGACACGCTGATATCCTGCCCCGTCGAGATGCCGCCCAGCACGCCGCCGGCGTTATTGCCGATAAAACCTTCGGGCGTCAGTTCGTCGCCATGCTCGGAACCCTTTTGCGCCACCGAATCGAAGCCGGCGCCGATTTCCACGCCCTTGACGGCATTGATGCCCATCATGGCGTAGGCGATGTCGGCGTCGACTTTGTCGTAGATGGGCTGGCCCAGGCCGACGGGCACGTTTTGCGCGATCACGTCGATGCGCGCGCCGATGGAGTCGCCGTCGCGGCGCAACTGGTCCATCGCCGCTTCCATGCGCGCGATCAGGTCCGCGTCGCCGCTGGCGGCAAAGAAGGGGTTCGCATGCACGTGTTCCCACGACTGGAACGGCACGGGAATGTCACCCAGCTGGCTCATGCAGCCCTTGAACGTGGTGCCGTACTGCTGCTGCAGCCATTTCTTGGCGATCGCCGCCGCGCCCACCACGGGCGCCGTCAGGCGCGCCGAGGAACGCCCGCCGCCGCGCGGATCGCGCACGCCGTATTTATGCCAGTAGGTATAGTCGGCATGCCCGGGGCGGAAGCTTTCCGCGATATTGCCGTAATCCTTGCTGCGCTGGTCTTCATTGCGGATCAGCAGCGCGATGGGCGTACCCGTCGTCACGCCCTGGTACACGCCCGAGAGAATCTCGACCGTATCCGATTCCTGGCGCTGCGTCACGTGGCGCGAGGTGCCCGGCTTGCGGCGGTCCAGCTCGGGCTGGATATCGGCTTCCGACAGGATCAGGCCCGGCGGGCAGCCATCGATCACGCAGCCGATGGCCGGACCGTGCGATTCGCCGAAAGTGGTAACAGTAAACAGCTTGCCAAAAGAATTGCCGGACATAATAGGAAGTGTGAGGACTGGAAAACTCAATTCTACCAGCCTGCGGGGCATGCCATGCCGCTAATGCCGCAGCAAGGCCCGATATTGCCCCGCCCAAATCGCCATTTTTAAATCCCGTGTTTTTTTTCATATAAAAAACACCAGATATGAGTTGCAATCATGCAATACAAGAAATATTGCTCCACAGAATAGACTTAAAAAAACATTTTGCTTATTAAATAGCTATATACTTGGATGATGGGCGATCAGAAAATGGGCGAGCCTCGGAGACACTTGAGTGCTGCTTTTTCGATGCGCCCTGAGTGCATCAGAAATGGCCAGGACTAGGCGCACCGCCGAAGACAGTACGCAAGTACGGCGAGGCGGTGCAACAACGCCATGGACATTTCTGATGTGCTCACATCCCGTACTGAGTCATCCTGGAGAAGCTATACATGCCCGCACCGATCATCCCCCTTGACGCCAACAAGGACGATCACGACGACCTGGTATTCCTCGATGAGCAACCAGCGGCGCCGCTGGCCGTCGCACCGCGCAGCGTCTGGCGGGTGATGATCATCGACGACGATGAAGACGTCCACTCCACCACCACTTTCGCCCTGGGCAACCTGGAAATGCAGCACCGCCCGCTGGAATTCGTGCATGCGTACTCGGCCGGCCAGGCGCGCGAACTGCTCAAGCATGAAGACGACATCGCCGTCATCCTGCTCGACGTGGTGATGGAACAGGATGACGCGGGCCTGCACCTGGTGCGCTACATCCGCGAAACCCTGAAAATGACGGATGTGCGCATCATCCTGCGCACGGGCCAGCCCGGCTATGCGCCGGAAATCGACGCCATCCGCGATTTCGACATCAACGACTACAAGACCAAGTCCGAACTGACGCGCATCAAGCTGTTTACCACGGTGACGGCCGCCATCCGCTCGTACGAGCAGATCCGTTCAATCAGCAACAGCCGGCGCGGCCTGGACCAGATCGTCCACGCCAGCACGCAGCTGATGGCGCTGCACGGCGTGCAGAACTTCTCGGCCGGCGTGCTGGCGCAGATCGCCGACCTGCTGGGTATCCGCGCCGACGGCGTGCTGTGCGTGCAGGACTTGCAGGACAATGGCAGCAAGGAGCTGCTCGTCGCGGCCTGCACGGGCAGCTTTTCCGGCTTGCCGCACAGCGCCCTGTGCGGCCTGCAAAACCCGCGCGTGATGGCCGCCATTGAGCATACGCTGGCGCAGCGGCGCAATGTCTACGCGCACGACTACGCCACCCTGTACTTCGCGGGCAAGGCCAGCCGCGATGCGGCCGCCTACCTCGTGCTGCCGCGCCCCCTCTCGGCCATCGATGAAAGCCTGCTGGAAGTGTTTTGCAGCAACGTCGCCGTGGGCCTGGACAATGTCGAGCTGGTATCGCACCTGCACAACGCCGCCTTCTACGATCAATTGTCGAAGCTGCCGAACCGCACGCGCCTGGTGGAAATCCTCGACGCCACCCTGGCCGGCCCCGCGCGCGACGACGCCACCCTGTCCCTGGTCGACCTCGACCACTTTGCCGAGACCAATGACGCGCTGGGACACCAGTTCGGCGACACCCTGCTGATCGCCGTGGCGGGCCGATTGCAAACCCAGCTGGGACCGCAGCTGACGGTGGCGCGCCTGGGCGGCGACATCTTTTGCGTGCTGGGCGACTCGTCGCAAGTCAACCCAAGCAAGATCCTGGCCCTGTTCCAGCCGCCGTTCTGCATCGATGGCCAGGACGTGCAGCTGTCGGCCACCCTGGGCCTGGTGCGGCTGGGCGAACATGCGGGCACGGGCGCCGATGCATTGAAGGATGCCGATATCGCCCTGAAACGGGCAAAAAGCCAGCAGCGCGCCGGGCACTTCTATTTTTCGCGCAGCATGGGCATCGAAATCCGGGAAAGAGTCCGCATGATGCACGCGCTGCGCACGGCCTTCAGCCAGGACCAGCTGTTTGTCGTGTATCAACCGCAGATCGACCTGACCACGCGCCGCCCCGTGGGCGCCGAAGCGCTGCTGCGCTGGCAGACGCCGGACGGCAAGTTCATCTCGCCCGACCGCTTCATCCCGATTGCCGAGTACTCGGGCATCATCATCGACCTGGGCGAATGGGTGCTGCGCACGGCGTGCCGCGAACTGGTGCTGCTGCGCGAGCAGGGCCACCGCAATTTCGTCATGTCCGTCAACGTGTCGCAAGTGCAGTTCCGCCACCCGCTGTTCCTGGAAATGCTGCGCGCGGCGCTGGAAGAGACGCAGGCGCCGCCCGAGTTCATCGAGCTGGAAATCACGGAATCGATGGCCATGGAAGAGCCGGACTTATTGATCAAGATGTTGTGGCAGATCAAACAGACGGGCGTGAGCATCGCCATCGACGACTTCGGCACGGGCTTTTCCTCGCTGTCCTACCTGC
Organism: Janthinobacterium sp. GW822-FHT07A03; assembly: GCF_058798815.1. Lineage (NCBI taxonomy): Bacteria > Pseudomonadati > Pseudomonadota > Betaproteobacteria > Burkholderiales > Oxalobacteraceae > Janthinobacterium > Janthinobacterium sp. GW822-FHT07A03. The sequence continues at coordinate 481,041 of NZ_JBXAKW010000006.1, forward strand.
AGCGCCTGCAGGTCGACCGCCTGAAGATCGACCGCGCCTTCGTCACCGAGATCACGGGATCGGCGCGCGGCAGCAGCATCGCCGAAATGGTCATCCAGCTGGGCCGCAACCTGGGCCTGGCCGTGATCGCCGAAGGCGTGGAAGACGAGCGGCAAGCACAGATTTTGCAGGCGCTGGGCTGCCCCATGGCACAAGGCTTCCTGTTCGCCCGCCCCATGACGGCCACGGCGCTGGGCACCTGGCTGAACAACGAGGCGCTGCAGGGGGCGGCATAGGCGACGCCTTTCTCCTTTGCAATACAAAACGCCGGCAGTTGCCGGCGTTATCTTTACTGCATGCGTGAAGATTAATCCGTGGTTTCGGCCGGCCAGTCGCGGATGTACGCCTTGAGCATCTGGTTTTCAAAGCTTTGCGCTTCGAGCACGGCGCGCGCCACGTCGTAGAAAGAAATGACGCCCAGCAGGGTCTTGGCGTTCATGACGGGCAGGTAGCGCGCATGCTTTTCCAGCATGATGCGGCGCACTTCATTGACTTCCGTGTCGGGCGTGACGGTAATCGGGTGGTCATCCATATGCTTGCGCACGGTGCCGCCGCCGATCTGGCCCGCGTTTTCATGCAAGGCGTTCAACACTTCGCGGAAGGTCAGCATGCCGACCAGGTCGCCAAATTCCATGACCACCAGCGAACCGATGTCTTTTTCAGCCATGGTATTGGCCGCGTCAAGCAGGGGCTGGTCAGGCGTGACCGTGTAGAGGATATTGCCCTTGACTTGGAGAATTTCAGATACTTTCATATTGGCCGTCCTGTCCGCGTGATTGGTATTTTAGTTATTCTAAGCCCTTACTGCGACTGTAGCCTATGCCTGCGGAAAAATCCAGCCTTGCGCGCAATCAAATCGAGGGGGATTGTCGGGCAAGAAAAACGTCACGAGCGGATGCACGGCGCGGCCGAGAAGCCCAGCGGTACGCGAGTACCGTGAGCATCGCCGGCCATTCCCCGCGACGCGCAGTAGTTTTTCTCATGCCCGGCGGCGGAACCAGCCGGCGATGGATAGGCGCTCGCGCGCCGTCGGCAGCACCTCGTGCAGCATCTCGCCCGACAAGAACATGGCCATGCGGCCCGCCTGGGGCAAGATGTCCACCTGCCCGCCATCCTGCGGATGCAGGCGCAGCGCGCCGCCGTGCCCGGGCAGCCAGTCGTCGTTCAGGTACAGCACGACGGACACGGTGCGCTTGTCGTCGTCGCGGAAACGGTCCAGATGGGCCCGGTAAAAGGCGCCCGGCGCGTACAGGGCGAAATGGCTTTCGTACTCTTCCAGCCCCAGGAACAGCTCGCGGTTAAGGACCTGGCGCAGCGCCTCCATGTGTTCCAGGTAGCGGTCGCACGCTTCTGAACGGCCCGTTTCCAGCCATTCGATATGGTCGCCGCGGATGTCCGGCTGCAGCAGCGGCGCATGGCCGCTGCCCACGCCGGCGCCCTTCATCTTGCCGCTGAGCATGGATTGCACGCATTCGGCGGCCAGCTGGCGGCTCAGTTCTGGGGAGATGAAATGCTCTTGCATGAGCCAGCCTGCCTGGCACAGGCCGTCGACGATACAGGGTCCGGGAACGGCAAGGGAGCCGTCGAACGATATTGCGGGCATAAAATCTTTCCTGGTGGACATGCATGAGAGTGCGCCTGAAGCCCAGGATTTCGTTCGCTTGCAACTGTTTCCCTGCGGCGCGGCGCACGCGCACAGGTAAGACAGCCCGAATATCGCTGATACGATATCGTACCACCGCCGCACCGCGCCGGTCACTTTTTTTACACTTCAGGTTACACGCGCGGTCCGCCAGCACGGCCCCATGCGCCCTGCACAGCAGCCCTTTTGCTCAGCTGCAAATCAGGTTACGATCTTGCCACTATAAAACTTGGCGGAGACACCATGAGCGGCCCGAAATACCCCGGTTTCGATACCTTATCCCTGCATGCGGGCGCCGCGCCCGATCCGGCCACGGGCGCGCGCGCCACGCCCATCCATTTCACGTCCTCGTTTGCCTTCAAGAGTTCGGAACACGCGGCCTCGCTGTTCAATATGGAGCGGGCCGGCCACGTGTATTCGCGCATTTCGAATCCCACCAACGCCGTGCTGGAAGAACGCATCGCCGCGCTGGAAGGGGGCGTGGCCGGCATCGCCACGGCCAGCGGCCAGGCCGCCATGCACCTGGGCCTGTCCACCATCGCCGGCGCCGGCTCGCACATCGTGGCCTCGCGCGCCCTGTACGGCGGCTCGCACAACCTGCTCGCCTACACATTAAAACGCTTCGGCATCGAGACGACCTTCGTCGACCCGCGCGACGTGGATGCCTGGCGCGCCGCCATCCGCCCGAATACCAAAGTGCTGTTCGCCGAAACCCTGGGCAATCCCGGCCTCGACGTGCTCGATATCCCCCAGATTGCCGCCCTGGCGCACGAGCAGCACCTGCCGCTGATGCTCGATTCGACATTCACCACGCCCTATCTGCTGCGCCCCTTCGAGCATGGCGCCGACCTGGTGTTCCACTCGGCTACCAAGTTTTTATGCGGCCACGGCACGGCCATCGGCGGCCTGCTGGTCGACGGCGGCACTTTTGATTGGCAGGCGGCCTACGACAAGACGGGCCGCTTTGCCGAACTGTGCGAGCCGTATGAGGGCTTCCACGGCATGGTCTTCGCCGAGGAATCGACGGTGGCGCCGTTCGCCCTGCGCGCCCGGCGCGAAGGCTTGCGCGATTTCGGCGCCGTCATGAGCCCGCACAATGCCTTCGCCATCCTGCAAGGCATCGAAACCCTGGGCTTGCGCATGGACCGCCACGTGGCCAACACGCGCAAAATCATCGACTTCCTGCTGGCCAATCCGGCCGTGGAATCCGTGTCCTACCCCGAGCTGCCGTCGCATCCCGATTACGAACTGGCGAAAACCCTGCTGCCGAAGGGCGCGGGCGGCGTGTTCACCTTCCGGCTGCGCGGCGACCGCGCGGCGGGCCAGCGCTTCGTCGACAGCCTCAAGATCTTTTCGCACCTGGCCAACGTGGGCGACGCCAAGTCGCTCGTCATCCACCCCGCCTCCACCACGCACTTCCGCGTGCCCGACGATCAACTGGCGCAGGCGGGCATCACGCAGGGCACCATGCGCCTGTCCGTGGGCCTGGAGGACGCCGACGATTTGATCGAAGACCTGGCCCGTGGCCTGAAACTGTCGCAGAAAGGCGCCTGATATGCTGCTCACCATCGACAACACCACGGCCTACTGCTACACGGGTGGCAAGCCATTCAACCCGAACCAGCCCACGGCCGTCTTCATCCACGGCGCGCAGAACGACCATTCCGTGTGGGCCTTGCAGACGCGCTATTTCGCCCACCACGGCTGGAACGTGCTGGCCGTCGACTTGCCGGGCCATGGCCGCAGCGGCGGCGCGGCAAAGGACAATGTCGCGGAACTGGCGCGCTGGATCCTCGCCGTGCTGGACGGGGCCGGCGCGCCCAGGGCCATGCTGATCGGCCACAGCATGGGCTCATTGATCGCGCTGGAAGCGGCATTCCTGGCGCCCGACAAGGTCAGCCACCTGGCCATGCTGGGTTCCACCTACCCGATGAAGGTTGCGCCGGCCCTGCTGGAAACGGCGCTCAACGATGAACAGGCGGCCATCGACATGGTCAATATCTGGTCGCACTCGTCGATCGCGCAAAAGCCGTCGTTTCCCGGTCCCGGCTTTTACGCCATGGGCGGCGCGCGGCGCCTGAAGCAGCGCATCGCGGCCCTCAACCCCGATCACGTGTTTCACACGGATTTTTATGCCTGCAATGCCTATGCGAACGGCGAAATCGCCGCCGCTTCGGTACACTGCCCCACTTTATTCATTTTCGGCGCGCGCGACATGATGACGCCGCCCAAATCGACCCGCTGGCTGACGTCCGCCATCGCGCATGGCAAGGTGGTGCAGGTCGACAGCGGGCACGAATTGATGGCCGAGCAGCCGGACGCCGTGCTCGACGCGCTGTTTGCGTTTGCGCAAAGCCCCCCGGCATGACGCCATGCCACGCACACTTTTTCAGGATTAATGCATGATGTTGTTGAATACCCTGCACGATGAATTGACTGGCCGCGGCAGCGGCACGGAAGCGGAGCGGCACGAACGCTATAAATGGCTGGAGCAGCTGCGTTTCAATAACCCGCAAGCGGAAGAAGGCGGCCCGATGGCCGGCATTCCGTACTACCAATGGTGCCGGCTGCCGCAGGCGCTGGTCGTCGCGGGCCAGCACACGGACCTGCTGGTCGGCACCACGAGCGCCCTGTACCTGGTCTTCGCGGGCCGCCACGCGGCAGCCTTCGCGGCCGAACTGGGCCTGCAATACGACGCCAACAACCGCATCGATCGCCCCGGCGGCCTCGACGAACTGCTCGACGCCTATGAAGAGCAGGCCGACGGCAGCTGGACCACCGTGGCGGCGGGCCAGGCGGTACCGCCGCTGGCCGGCTGGGACGACGTGTACTTCCGCGTGCGCGACCTGAGCGACGGCAAGGCCATCCAGAGCGTGACCACCATCGCCTACGAAAGCAGCCGCTTTCCCGGCTACACCCTGCTGGGCACGACCCTGGTGGGCGCGGGCGCCATCGCCCACGACGACGAGACGGCGGAATATCTGCAGCAAATCTTCGCCGACTGGGCCATCCAGCGCGATTGCGCCGATGCCTGTCAACCGGCATCCGCGCCCTGGCCCCATGCACCGCGCCAGGCGCCACCGGCCCCGTTCGACTTTAGCCGCAACCTGGCTTACCTCGACGCCCTGCTGGCTGCCTATGTCCGCGCGCAGGCGCAGGCGCAAGTCGATGGCGGCGATGCCGCCTACTGGGCGTGCGCCGCCGCCAGCGTGGCTTACCAGGTCTTCTCGCTGCGCTACACGGCGGGCCTTCCCTTGCTTGACGTGGAGACGGCGCTGGAAGCGGCCATCGCCGCCTGCGAAGCGGCGCGCGCGGCCCTGGCCGCCGCCTACGATGACGATGCCTTGCCCGCCTTTGATTTCGAACAATTGACGGATTACGCGCGCACCCTGCAATTGCTGGGCGCGGCCCTGCTGTTCGGCCGCCACGACCTGGCCGCCCGCCTGGCCGCCCTGCAGACGGCCTTCGATGGCGAAGACGGCGTGGTTGAAGCCTTGCTGTCGACCATCGACCCGACGCGTCCCGCCGTCGACGAATGGTATTTCGCCGAACCCTATTCCGCCCTATTCGAGTGCCTGGACGCGGACGACCCGGCACAGCAGTTGGAGCACCTGCGGCACTACCTGGCCAGCTGGCATGGCGCGCTGGTGCGCGAAGACTGGTTTAACGGCCATTTGCGCGCGCAGGGCCTGGGCGGCTACTACGGTCTGTGGGCCTTCGAGGCGGCCGCCGTGGCCAAACATCTTGGCCTGGATCGCAGCGCGCTGGCCCACTGGGTCATGCCGCCCACGCCCTGAATGCCCCGTTTACTTTTAGATAAATATCAATGATCAATACCGCAGCCCTGTTCAGCACCGCCTTTTTACCCTGCCAGGCCGGTTTCGACACCGACGCCATCACCGGCCTGGCCGAATGGCGGCTGGAGGTACCTGCGCTGTTCAAGCTGCTCATCGGCGCCGGCACGCAAGCCGTCGCCTGGCCCATCTACGGCGATGGCGAAGACTGCCCCTGCGTGCTGGCCGCGCCGATGGCGCAGGCGCAAGCGAGCTGGCAAGCCTTGTCCGCGCTGATGGACAGGCCGCGCGACGCGGCCGCCATCGTCGCGCGCAGCGCCATCAGCAGCCTGCTGGCCAGCGGCCAGCCGTGGCTGATCCTCGATTGCGTGCAGCTGATCCCGCACGATATCGGCACCCCGGACTACGCCACCGCGCTCGAGGCCCTGCGCGCCGAGGCGCAAGCCCTGCACCATGCCCTGCTGCGCGGCGAGCGCGATGCCCTGGCGTCCCTGCTGGCCGCCGGCGCCGCCTCGCCCGCCACCGGCTACTGGTCGGCGTCCGCCAGCGCGCAGCTGGCCGATGTCGAGGAACTCGATACGCAAGACGTACCGTTCCTGCAGGGCCTGGAAGTGGTGGGATGGGAAGAAGACGCGCTGTGCTATGAAGTGAGTGCCGCCGGCGAACCGGACGTCACCGGCCTGGTCACGCCCTACGGCCGCTGGATCGTGCCCCTGTCGCAGCGCTATGTCGACCTGGGTATTTACTACGCCGATGATGGCTGGATCACCTTTGCCACGGCGGACGCCCCCGACGCGCACGGCGTGCTGGACCTCAACGGCACGGTGGTGGTGCCGCCCGCCCCCGGCGCCCTGTACGTGATCAGCCCTCATTTGGCACAGCAAATAGCGCCGGACGGCGCCAGCCGCTTGCTGCGCCTGCCCGACGGCGCGCTGCTCATCGACAGGGTCGACAATATGTGCCAGCGCGAAGACGGCTTGATCGACATCGAGCGCCAGACAGGCGAGACAAACGATGACGACAAGCGCAATGTGCACGGCGTGGTCGACAAGACGGGCAAGGTCGTGGTGCCGCCCGCCTACAGCTCCGTGCAGGATTTCGGCACGAAGAAGAAAATCGCCATCGTCAGCCAGCGCATCGCCGGGCGCTTCCTGTTTGGCCTGGTCAATAGCCAGGGCGAGCTGCTGGCGCCATGCCAGTATGAGGCCATCGATTGCGCCACCACCTCGTCGCCGCCCAAGCTGCGCAAGAACCTGATCTTCGCCATCGATGCGCAAGGCCTGGCCTGCATGCTGACACTGGATGGAAAACAGGCCTTCACGCCCCTGTACCCGCCCGCCCACCATCTGCGCGGCGTGGCCATGCAAAGCGACTTTTTATATGTCGTCAACGATGGCATGGCCTGGAGCATGGATTTCACGGGCCAGTTGCTGGAACAGTTCGACACCGTGGAGAACTTCAAGGCGGCCATCACGGCGCAATTGAGCGAGTCCATCGGCCTGGGCAAGAAAAAACCCGCCAGGCGCCGCAGCTTTACGCCGGCGCAGATCCTGGCGAAGGCCGACCGCGAGCAGTTGCGCGCCTTGGCCGCCCTGCTCCTGCCGGGCGACGCGGCACTGGCCGCGCGCTGCGTGGACATCACGCTGGAAGAACTGGCCGAGGACGACCCGGAAGAGGAATACGACGGCGATACGCCCGAAGCGGCGTGCTTCTTCCTGCTCTGGTCCACGGCCTCCCACACGCTGGGCCACGGCACTACCTTGGACTGGAAAGCCGTCGATGAAGTGCCGCGCATAGGCCAGCATATCGGCCTGCCCGCGCTGCAGGATTTTTCCTGGGCGGAGCGCGAAGACAGCGACGCGATGGCCGAAGGCCTGGCCGCCATCGCCCGCCACCTGGCGCCGCATCAGCTGCGCCTGGTCAACATGCACGGCGGCGAAGACACGTATTATCTGGGTGTGGTACGGGCACAGGATGCAGCCGCGTTCAGCAAGGCGGCGCTGCAGGCGGCCTTGCGGCCCGTGCTGCTGTGACGGCTTGCCAGCCCGTCTGCTGATATTGCACCCGGCCGGCAACATGGAGCGCCGTTGCTGGCCGGGTGCGTCTTTACTTGAGGGAACGATCGAACAGCGCCTTGTCAAAACGCAGGGTAATGACTTCGGTATCGTCCGGCTTGCCTGGCTTGCGGCCGTCTTCACCGGGGTAGTTCGTGTCAATTGCCACGACTAGCGTGTGGGCATCGAGGACTTCAACGCTCTCCACCGAGTCGAAAGGCATGCTGAACTTACCCACGGGCATATTGCTCGCCTGCCCGCCGATGCCTTTGGGGTCGGAGATGTTCAGCAAGTCCACCAGCAGCGTTTTCTTGAGGGCGCCATCAGCATCTTTCTCCTTCAGGTCGACCAGGTACAGGCGCTTGATCACGGCCTTGGCGCCCCAGAACCCGTCGCGCTCGATGAGCACGAACTTGCTGCCGCCGACATTGGTCATGTCGCCGATCACGACGCCATTATCCTTGGCCGCGCCATCCTTGCGGTACACGAGGTTCTTGCCCGTGTAGCGCATGGCGGCGGGGTCGAACTCGAAGATGTTCAGGTAGCGTTCATCCGCGGCAACGGGCCGCAGCGACAGGTCGCTTGGCGCCGCTTCCGGCAGCGCGTAGAGCAGGCTGCGGTCGGCGTTATAGGCCAGGCTTTCGAAGCCGCGGCTGCCTGACAGAGTGATGCTGGCGCCCTTGCCCAGCACTTCCGGATTGGCCGGGCTGCGCAGGAAGGGATGGGGAACGGGATCGCCCATGAGCGTGCCGTTTTTGTCGAAGTGCAGGATATACGGACCGAACTCCTCGCCCACGAACCAGGTGCCATCGGCGGCGCGCGCGAGCGATTCAATGTCGAAGTCAAAACCGGTCAGCAGGCGGCCCGCGCGAATGCGCGCATCGACGGCGATACCGCTGTCGGAAAAGACCAGCCCGCCGGAGGTGTTGCTTGGGTAGTTGACATAGTCGGCCGTGATTTTCAGGTCAATGCCCTTGCCGTCGTTTAAGAAACCCCTGGCGTCGTTGAAGGCGAGGAAACTGTTGATCTTGATGCTGCCCGGCGTCTTGCTGGCGTCTGCGTCCGTGCGAAAGTTGATGCTGGCGTTATACAGGCCGAGCACGAAATCGGCCGAATTGCCCTTGGCGCCGTAGCCATTGTCGGCCATGGCAGTCCAGCTGCCGTCGTCATTCCTCAGCAGAGCGGAGAAGCCGGGAATCGGCACGCCATTGGCAAACGGCGGGCTGACGCCAAGCGCCGCAGCCGTGAACTGTCCGGAAATCGGTCCCGGCCAGCGCGCCGTGTCAGGCAACGCTGCCCAGCCGACAAGCTGGTGCGGCAGCCCTTCCCCCTCCTTGGGCACCGCGTCGGGAGCTGCAGAGGAACTGCCGCCGCAGGCAGCCAGCATGCCGCTGACCATCACGATGGCCAAGCCGCGGCACAAATTCAAACCGCTCAAATGACAACGCATATTTGCTTCCTCTACAAGATGAATGGAGAGGAAAGCTTACCGGCCTTCGGTGACCAGTTTATGACATGCGTCCCTAGCGCGCGAGGCGGATGCCGGCAGGAAGCGCACCGCCCGGGCCCGTCAATTGCAGCGCACTTCCCCGAAATGCTGCGCCAGACTCATGCCCAGGCCTTCTTCCACGGCGTTTTCCACCTGCGCCGCCAGCGCGGCCGCTTCTTCCGCCGCCTTGATGTCGCGTTCATTGGTGGAACCGGCGGGGTAGCCGGAGTTCACGCGCATGCCGCCGAAGACGAACAGCCGGTAGACATCGGCCAGGCTGATGCGGTTCACGTTGCCCAGCAAGACCCAATGGTCGGAACTGTCGGCCACGCGCTTGCCCCACTGGACGCGCACGGCGCCTTCCACGTTGACCCGTCCCACCCAGCCCTGCTGCACCATCTTGTCGAGCAGGGTTTCCATCTCTTCGAAGCCCAGGCGCGTGCTGCGGCGGATCTCGGCCGCGCCCACCAGGGCCGAATCGGCACAGTGGCAAGCCTGGTGCAGCACTTTCAGGATGGCGACGGCGTCGACGAATTCGCTGCCCGGCGCCGCCTCGTACCACCAGCGCTCGTATTTCACGACGGGCAAGGCGGCCACCAGCAAGGCGCCCACCAGGGTGATCATCCAGCTCAGGTAAATCCACACGAGGAACAGCGGCAAGGCGGCCAGTGCGCCGTAGATGCGCGAATAGGTGGGGAATTCCTGGATGAATTCGCCGAAGCCCCGCTTGGCCACCTCGAACGCCAGCGCCGCCAGCAAGCCGCCCCAGGCCGCATCGCGCCAGTCCACGTCGCGGTTCGGCACGGCGATGTACAGCAGCGTAAAAGCCAGCATGGTCAGGCCGATCGACACCAGCGTGTAAAACACGGCGCCGAGGAACGGCACGGCGCCCACCACGCCGCTGGTGGCCATGAAGAGGCGCGACGTCACCGTCAGCGACACGCCCACCAGCAGCGGTCCCAGGGTGACGATGGCCCAGTAGACGAGCAAACGCTTGGTCCAGCGGCGCTCCTGGCGCACGCGCCAGATGCGGTTGAAGACGCGCTCGATCAAGCCCATCATGCCCACCGAGGTGACGATCAGGGCGCCCGCACCGATGGCGGACAATCGCGTGGCCTTCGAGGCAAACGTCGTCAGGTAGTCGAGGATGGTGTTCGAAATCCCCTTCGGCATCACGCTTTGCACGAAATAGTCTTCCAGCGCGTGGCGGAAGGTATTAAACAGGGGGAAGGTGGTGAAGATCGCCAGGGCCAGCGTGAGCAGCGGCACCAGCGCGAAGACGGTGGCGAAGGTCAGGCTGCCGGCCACTTGCGGCAGGCTTTCCTCGCGCACGCGGCGGCGCGCGAACTGCAGCAGGTCGCGCGTTTCGGACCACGTCAGGCCGCGCACGACGTCCAGCCCCATGCTCAGGGTGCGCCACAGGTATTGGAAGAACGGGAATATATATTTTGAAAACATGTGCAAAATCAGAACGGCGCCATGACAGCAGTCGTATCAGGCTGTAAAGCGCCCTATAATACCAATGATGAAGCCAACCAATCTGATTATTCTCGTATTGTTTTATTCACGCCATGGCGCCACGCGCCAGTTGGCCGAGCTGATAGCCCAGGGAGTGGAAAGCGTGCCTGGCTGCGATGCGCGCCTGCGCACCGTGCCCGCCGTCTCCACCGTAACGGAAGCGACGGCGCCGGAAGTCCCGCTGGACGGCGCGCCCTACGTGGAACTGGACGATTTGCAGGAATGCGCGGGCCTGGCCCTGGGCTCGCCCACGCGCTTCGGCAACATGGCCGCCGCCATGAAGTACTTCTGGGATGGCACGGCCAGCGACTGGCTGGCCGGCAGCCTGTCCGGCAAGCCCGCCTGCGTGTTCACGTCCACGGGCAGCCTGCATGGCGGCCAGGAATCGACCCTGCTGTCGATGATGATCCCCCTCTTCCACCACGGCATGCTGGTCATGGGCCTGCCCTACACGCACCCGGAACTGATGACGACGTCCACGGGCGGCTCGCCGTATGGCGCCACGCACTGGTCGGGCATAGCCGGCGACAAGGCCTTGAGCGACGATGAAAAACGCCTGGCCATCGCCCTGGGCCGGCGCCTGGCGGAAAACGCAGCGAAACTGGCAGGCGCATGATGCACGGCGCTCTGCACAAGTATTTTCACTGGGGCGCCATCGCCAGCCTCGTCACCCTGATCGTCTGGTGCCTGCTGTGGGAAACCGTCGTCGCGCCGCTGCAGCCGGGCGGCTCCTGGGTCGTGCTGAAGGCGGCGCCCCTGCTCATTCCCCTGTACGGCGTCATCAAGCGCGACGTCTACACCCTGCAATGGTCGTCGATGGTGATCCTGCTGTACTTTACGGAAGGCGTGGTGCGCGGCTACAGCGACAGGAACCCCACCTCGGCCCTGATGGCCTGGGGCGAGGCGGCCATCGTCTGCATCTATTTTGTCTGCGCCGTGCTGTATCTGCGCCCGTATAAAAAGGCCGCCAAGCGCATGGCCAAAGAGCTTCTGGAAAAAGTGAATAAAGTGAGCATCAAGAAATGAGCGAACAGCCAGTGCATGACCAAGCCGATTTCCTCGCCGCCTGCCGCACGCTGCTGGGCGACACCTACGTCCTCACCCGGGATGCCGACACGGCGCCCTTCCTCACCGACTGGCGCGACCGGTTCACGGGCAAGGCCCTGGCCGTGCTGCGCCCCGCCAGCGTGGAGCAGGTGGCAGGCGTGCTGCGCGCCTGCGCGCAATGGCGCATTCCCGTCGTGCCGCAAGGCGGCAACACGGGCCTGGTGCTGGGCAGCATCCCGGACGCCGCCGGCACGGCCGTCGTGCTGTCGCTGGCACGCCTGAACGCCATCCGCGCGCTCGACCCCGTCAACCGCACCATCACGGTCGACGCGGGCTGCATCCTGCAAACCATCCAGGAAGCGGCCAGTGCCGCCGGCTGTTTGTTTCCCCTGTCGCTGGCGGCCGAAGGCAGCTGCACCATCGGGGGGAATTTGGCGACGAATGCGGGCGGCACGGCCGTGCTGCGCTACGGCAATACCCGCGAGCTGTGCCTGGGCCTGGAAGTGGTCACGCCGCAAGGCGAGATCTGGAGCGGCTTGCGCGGTTTGCGCAAGGACAATACCGGCTACGATTTGCGCGACCTGTACATCGGCGCCGAGGGCACCCTGGGGGTCATTACCGGCGCGGTCATGAAACTGTATCCGCAGCCGAAGGCCTGCATCACGGCCCTTGCCGCCATGGCCTCGCCCGCCCACGCCCTGCGCTTGCTAAGCCTGATGCAGGACCATTGCGGCGCCAGCCTGACGGGCTTTGAACTGATGTCGCAATACTGTTTGCAACTGGTGGCCGAGCAGTTCCCGCAACTGCCGCACCCGTTCGCCGACGCGCACGGGCAGTACGTGCTGCTGGAACTGTCCAGCAGCCAGTCCGAGGCGCATGCCGTGGAATTGCTGGAAGCGAGCATCGGCGCGGCGCTGGAAGACGAATTGATCGAAGACGCCGTCGTCGCCAGTTCCGTGGCGCAGTCCGAAGGCCTGTGGCAGCTGCGCGAGCATATTCCGCTGGCGCAGGCGCAGGCGGGCAAGAACATCAAGCACGATATTTCGCTGCCCATCTCCCGCATCGCCGACTTCATCGCCGTCACGGATGCGGCCCTTGAATCAGCCTTCCCCGGCTGCCAGCTGGTGTGCTTCGGCCACCTGGGCGACGGCAACCTGCACTACAACGTAGCGCCCCCAAGCGGCATGACGGACAGCGACTTCCTGGCCAACCAGGATGCCATCAACCGCATCGTGCACGACCAGGTCCACGGTTTCGGCGGCTCGATATCGGCCGAACACGGCATCGGCGCGCTGAAGAAGGATGACCTGGCGCGCTACAAGTCGCCGCTGGAACTGCAGCTGATGCGCGCCGTCAAACAGGCGCTGGACCCGCAAAACATCATGAATCCGGGGAAGATATTGTGAAGCCGTCGTCCCTCCTGCTCATGGCCTTGCTGGCCGGTTCCGCCAGTGCGCAGGACGTCTACAAATGCGTGCAGGATGGCCGGACCAGCTACAGCGCCACGCCCTGCGCGGGCGGCCAGCTGCAGATCCTGGAAGTGCCCTCGCCGCCGCCTGCCGTCGACAAGGGCGCAGCCACGCGCCAGGAACGGGTGGCCAGCCAGATGGAAGCGGCGCGCAAGCAGCGCGAGAAGCTGGAAGACCAGGCGCGCGAACGGGCCGCCAAGCAGAAGGAAATGCACGAGAAGCATTGCGCCCAGCTGCGGCTGGAGCAGAAATGGGCGGCGCAGGACGCCGTCGGCGCGGGCGATAAAACCCGCGATGCGGCGCAACTGAAAGCGCGGCGCGCCGGCGAACGCCTGGCCGTCGAATGTCTGAATTGAGTGCGCCGGCAGCCAGTCCCGCGGGTATGCGCCTGCTGTCGCGCTGGCTGCTGCTGGGCGAATGGCGCGCGCATCCCGTACGCGCCTTCGTCGCCATCCTGGCCATCGCCATCGGCGTGTCGCTGGGCTTTGCCATCCACCTGATCAATGCGGCCGCCTTCAATGAATTTTCCACGGCCGTCAAAAGCCTGTCCGGCCAGGCCGACGTGCAGGTGGCCGGACGCGAAGCGCTGTTCGACGAAGCCGTCTACCCGTGGCTGGCGCAGCGCGACGGCGTGGCCATGGCTTCGCCCGTGCTGGAACTGCAGGCCGGGGTAACCGGCAAGAATGACGGCGGCCCGCTGCACATCCTGGCGCTCGATGTCTTCCGCGCCGGCTTCATCTCGCCCGACCTGATCGGCGCGCCGGCCGAGGGCCAGCCTTTCGACACCCTGGCCGACGACGCCATCTTTTTATCGCCTGCCGCCTTGCGCTGGCTCAATGTGGCGCAAGGCGACACGATTGCCCTGCGATCGGGCACGGGCAGCGTCTCGCTGCGCGTGGCCGGCTCGCTGCAGCGGACACGCGCCGGCCAGCGCATCGCCGTGATGGATATCGGCGCGGCGCAGTGGCGCTTCAACAAGCTGGGCAAGCTGTCGCGCATCGACCTGAAACTGCGCCAGGGCGTCAACCGCGACGCCTTCCAGGCCGCGCTGAGCAGCGCGCTGGAAGCGCAGTACCCGGGGCGCTTCCACGTGGGCCAGCCCAACGACGAGAACCAGAATAGCCGCAACAATAACCTCAGCCGCGCCTACCGCGTCAACCTGACGGTGCTGGCCCTGGTCGCCCTGTTTACCGGGGCATTCCTCGTGTTTTCCACGCAGGCGCTGTCCGTCATCCGCCGCCGCGGCCAGTTCGCGCTGCTGCGCGTGCTGGGCATGGAGCGCGGACAATTGCTGCGCCAGGTGCTGTTAGAGGGCGCCAGCCTCGGCGTGGTCGGCGCCGCGCTGGGCATCGCCGGCGGCTATGCCATGGCGGCCGTCGCCCTGCGCTTCTTCGGCGGCGACCTGGGCGCAGGCTATTTCGCGGGCGTGCAGCCGCAGGTGCAGTTCACGCCCGTCGCCGCCTGCGTGTATTTCGCGCTGGGCCTCGGCGTGGCCTTGCTGGGCTGCGCCGCGCCCGCGCTGGAAGCGGCGCGCGCCGCCCCCGCCATCGCCCTGAAATCGGGCAGCGAGGAAATCGTGACGACGCGCCTGGCCAAGACGTGGCCCGCGCTGGCTTGTCTGCTGCTGGCCGGCGCCCTGACGTTCCTGCCGCCCGTGTTCGAGCTGCCCCTGTTCGGCTATCTGTCCATCGCGCTGCTGCTGATCGGCGCCATCGCCCTGATGCCGCAGCTGGCGTCCGTCGTCTTCCGCTTGCTGCAGCGCGCCTGGCTGCGCACCGAAACAAGCAAGCATGCGCCCGTGCGCAGCCTGACACTGGCCCGGCTGGCGAACGCCTCGGGCCAGGCCGGCATCGCGCTGGGCGGCGTGCTGTCGAGCTTTAGCCTGATGGTGGCGATGGCCATCATGGTGTCGAGTTTCCGCGTCTCCGTCGACGACTGGCTGCTGCAGATCTTGCCGGCCGACGTGTACACGCGCCCGGCGGCCAGCGGCGGCACGGCGGGCCTGAATCCGCGCGAACAGGCGAGCATCACCGCCCTGCCCGGCGTGGCCAGGGTGGATTTCCAGCGCCTGCGCTCGCTGTCGCTGGCGCCGGACCGCCCGAATGTCATGCTGCTGGCGCGCCCCATCAACTTGCGGGACCCGGGCAAGAGCATGGTGCTGGTGGGCGAGACATCAGCCGTGCCGGCAGGCAGCCGGCCCGTGTGGCTGTCCGAGGCGGCGGCCGACCTGTACAACGTCAAGCCTGGCCAGCAGATAGCCCTGCCGCTGGCGGGCGGCCTGCACCCATTCTTCATCGCCGGCATCTGGCGCGACTATGCGCGCTCGTCCGGTGCCATCCAGATGCCGCTGGACGACTACCGCACCCTGACCGGCGACATGGACGTCAGCGACGCGGCCCTGTGGCTGGCCAAGGACACCACGGGCGACGCGCTGCAGCAGCGCCTGAAGGCCCTGCCCTTCGGCGCCAGCCTGGAAGTGTCGAACCCGTCGGCCATCCGCGCCCTGAGCCTGCAGATCTTCGACCGCAGCTTCGCCGTCACGTATTTATTGGAAGCCATCGCCATCGTCATCGGCCTGTTCGGCGTGGCCGCCACGTTCTCGGCCCAGACCCTGGCGCGCGCCCGCGAATTCGGCATGCTGCGCCACGTGGGCGTGACGCGGGGGCAGGTCCTGTCCATCCTGGCGCTCGAGGGCGGCGCGCTGACGGCGCTGGGCATCGCCACCGGTTTTGTATTGGGCCTGTTGATCAGCTTTGTGCTGGTCTTCATCGTCAACCCGCAATCGTTCCACTGGACCATGCAGCTGCACCTGCCGTGGTCCTTGATCGCCACCGTGGCCGGCGCCCTGCTGGCGGCCGCTGCCCTCACTGCCCTCATCGCGGGGCGCCAGGCGCTGTCCGCTGGCCCCATCCGCGCCGTCAGGGAGGACTGGTAATGCGCCGCTTGACTTGTTTATTGTTGTTCTGCAGCGCAGCCGCCATCGCCGCGCCGCCCGCGTTCGCCCCCGTCACGCCGCTGGCGGCCGGCCAGACCCTGCGCATGCCGCACGATTTCGGCGCCCATCCCGCCTATAAAACGGAATGGTGGTACGCCACCGGCTGGGTCAAGACCAGCGGCGGCGAGCAGCTGGGCTACCAGGTGACCTTCTTTCGCAGCGCCACGGCCTCCGATACGGACAACCCCAGCGCCTTCGCGCCGAAACAGCTGATCATCGGCCACGCGGCCCTGTCCGACCCGAAAGTGGGCAAGCTGCTGCACGACGAAAAAAGCGCGCGCGAAGGTTTCGGCCTGGCCTACGCCAAGGTGGGCGACACGGACGTCAAACTCGACGACTGGCGCATGCAGCGCCAGACCGACGGCAGCTACAAGGTCAGCCTGGCCGCGCGCGACTTCAGCCTGCAGCTGACCCTGGCGCCCACGCAGCCCGTGCTGCTGCAAGGCGTTGGCGGCTATTCGCGCAAGGGCGCGCGGCCCGTGCAATCGAGTTATTACTACAGCGAGCCGCAGCTACGTACCACGGGCACGATCGCCCGCGCGGGCGGCAAGCCGGAAGCCGTGACGGGCGCCACCTGGCTCGATCACGAGTGGTCGAGCCAGGTGCTCGATGCGGACGCCAGCGGCTGGAACTGGATAGGCGCCAACCTCGCTGACGGCGGCGCCCTGATGGCCTTCCAGATCCGCAGCAAGACAGGTGCTAAACTATGGGCGCACGCGACATGGCGCGATGCGTCCGGTAAGATGACGCAGTACGCGCCCGGCGACGTCGATTTCACGCCCACGCAGCTGTGGCGCTCGCCCCGCACGCAGGCCGAATACCCGGTCGCCACCGAGATCCGCACGGGCGCCACGCGCTGGCAGATCAAGCCCCTGCAGGCGGACCAGGAGCTCGATTCGCGCCGCTCGACGGGGGCAGTGTACTGGGAAGGCGCCGTGACGGTGGAACGCGACGGCCAGCCGGTCGGGCGCGCCTACCTGGAAATGACGGGCTATGTTCAGCCGATGAAGTTGTAAGCGTTATCAGCACCATCGAATATGTAAATCAAAGCGAAAAACAATGACAACCAGCACAGAAACAGGCAGCACCAGCAAAGCAACCGCAGCAAGCACCGCACCAACGCCCGATACCGGCACCAGCCGCGAACTGAAAAAAGGCAGCCTGGCCGCCTTCAAGGGCTTGATGCCCTTTCTGACGCCGTACCGCAAGCAGTTCTTCCTGGCCGGTATCGCGCTGGTGGTGGCCGCCGCCTCGACCCTGGCCATTCCCGCCGCCTTCAAGCAGATGATCGACCTAGGTTTCGGCGGCGCGGCCGGCTCGAAGAGCATCCAGCACGTCGACCTGGTGTTCCTCGCCCTGTTCGGCGTGGCGTCCATCCTGGCGCTGGCGACTGCCGCGCGCTTTTATACGGTGTCGTGGCTGGGCGAGCGCGTCACGGCCGACATCCGCAGCGCCGTGTACCGCCACGTCGTCACGCAAAGCCCGGAATTCTTTGAAACCACGCAGACGGGCGAAGTCCTGTCGCGCATCACCACCGACACGACATTGATACAAGCCGTGGTCGGTACCAGCATCTCCATGGCGCTGCGCAACGTGCTGCTGTTCCTGGGCGGCCTGGTGATGCTGTTCGTCACCAGCGCCAAGCTGGCGGGCATCATCATCGGCTTGCTCATCCTTGTCGTCGTGCCCATCATCGTGTTTGGCCGCAAGGTGCGCAAGCTGTCGCGCGATTCGCAGGACCGCATCGCCGACGCGTCGGCCATGGCTGGCGAAATCCTCAACGCCATGCCCACCGTGCAGGCGTTTACGCACGAGAAGATCGAATCGAAGCGCTTCGGCGACTCCGTCGAAGGCGCCTTCATGACGGCCATGCGCCGCATCCGCGCCCGCGCCCTGCTGACCATGATCGCGATTTTGCTGGTCTTCGGCACCATCGTGTTTGTCTTGTGGCTGGGCGCGCGCGCCGTGCTGGAAGGCGCGATGACGGGCGGCGATCTGGGCCAGTTCATCCTGTACGCCTCCATCGTGGCCGGCGCCATCGGCGCCCTGTCCGAAGTCATGGGTGAAGCGCAGCGCGCCGCCGGCGCCACCGAGCGCCTGCTGGAATTGATGGCCGTCAAATCGGAAATCGAATCGCCTGCCACGCCGCTGCCGCTGCCCGCGCGCGCCGCGAATGGCGCCGCCTTGACATTGGACAATGTCATGTTCTCGTATCCGTCGCGCCCCGATACGCACGCGCTGGACCACGTCAGCCTCGACATCCGCGCCGGCGAAACGGTGGCCGTCGTCGGCCCTTCCGGCGCCGGCAAGACCACGCTGTTCCAGCTGTTTTTACGCTTTTATGACCCGCAAAGCGGCAGCATCCGCCTCGACGGCGTCGACATCAAGCAGCTCGACCTGCACACCCTGCGCGACGCCATCGGCATCGTGCCGCAGGATACCGTGATCTTCTCGGCCGACGCCATGGAAAACATCCGCTACGGCCGCGCCGGCGCCAGCGACGAGGAAGTCATCGCCGCCGCGAAGATGGCGGCCGCCCACGAATTCATCGAGCGCCTGCCGAACGGCTACAAATCCTTCCTTGGCGAACGGGGCGTGCGCCTGTCCGGCGGCCAGCGCCAGCGCATCGCCATCGCCCGCGCCCTGCTGAAAAACCCGCCGCTGCTGCTGCTCGACGAAGCGACCAGCGCGCTGGATGCGGAATCGGAACGCCTGGTGCAGAAGGCGCTGGAAGCGGCCATGCTGGGCCGCACCACCGTCATCATCGCCCACCGCCTGGCCACCGTGCAGCGGGCCGACCGCATCATCGTCATGGAAGACGGCAAGATCGTCGAGACGGGCACGCATGCGTCGCTGGTCGCCCTTGGCGGCATCTACGCGAATCTTGCCGCACTGCAATTCCATCACGTACAGCTCAATCCAGCGGAATAATCATGAACACACTTTTCCACGCCAACCTGGGCATCACCGATTTCTGGACCTTTTTACTGGGGACCATCTTCATCGTCATCCTGCCCGGCCCCAATTCCATGTACGTGCTGTCGGTGGCCGCCCAGCGCGGCGTGCGGCCCGCCTATCAGGGCGCCTTCGGCATCTTCGCCGGCGACCTGATTCTGATGGTGCTGTCGGCCTGCGGCGTCGCTTCGCTGCTGAAAGCCAGCCCGGCCCTGTTCTATGTCGTGAAATACATCGGCGCGGCCTACCTGGGCTGGATCGGCCTGCAGATGCTGATAGGCTGCTGGCGCAAGCTGCGCGCGCCCGCTCCCGCTGAAGGCGAAGCGGCAGCCGTGCCGGCCCCCGTCAAGGAAAGCGACCCGTTCCGCAAGGCCCTGATCATCAGCCTGATGAACCCGAAAGCGATTTTGTTCTTCATCTCGTTCTTCATCCAGTTCGTCGATCCGGCCTTCCCGAACCCCGTGCTGTCCTTCATCGGCCTGGGCCTGATCTGCCAGGTGATCAGCTTTACCTACCTGACGGCCATCATCTTTGTCGGCGTCCGCCTGGCCGAGACCTTCCGCCGCCGTCGCCGCCTGTCGGCCGGCATGGGCGGCGGCGTGGGCGCCATGTTCATCGGCTTTGGCGCGAAACTCGCCACGGCCACACTTTAACTGTACCGGAGATGCGCCTTGACCGCCTTGACCGAGATTGAACTGCGCCAGCGTTGCCACACCATCCTGCCGGGCCACCGCCAGCCCACGCCAGCGGCCACCTTTGCCGCCATGGCCGCCTGGTGCGAAGCCAACGCCATCGCGCACGATACCTATGGCGAAGGCGCGCTGATCGAACAGTTCGAGAACAAGATCGCCGGCCTGCTCGGCTTCGAGGCGGCCGTGTTCTGCATCACGGGCACCATGACGCAAGTCACGGCCCTGCGCCTGGCCTGCCAGGACCGGGGCTCGCGCCTGGTGGCGCTGCACCCGACCTCGCACATCCTGCGCCACGAACGGGGCAACCATGAATTGCTCGATCACTTCAAGGGCT
This sequence comes from Janthinobacterium sp. GW822-FHT07A03, assembly GCF_058798815.1. Classification (NCBI taxonomy): domain Bacteria; kingdom Pseudomonadati; phylum Pseudomonadota; class Betaproteobacteria; order Burkholderiales; family Oxalobacteraceae; genus Janthinobacterium; species Janthinobacterium sp. GW822-FHT07A03. The sequence goes on from NZ_JBXAKW010000006.1 coordinate 501,069, forward strand.
TGATGATCGGCGACCCGCACCGCCCGTGGACAGTGGACGACTTGCGCGCCGTGCCCGATGCGCTGGGCGCCGCGCAGATCGAGCTGCCGATGCGCGAGATCGGCGGCCAATGTCCGTCGTGGGATGAGTTGAGCCAGATCAAACGGCACTGCCGCGAACGCAACATCCATCTGCACATGGATGGCGCGCGCCTGTGGGAAGCGCAGGCCGGTTTCAAGCAGCCCCTGCCCGCCATCTGCGACGGTTTTGACTCCGTGTATGTGTCGCTGTACAAGGGCATCGGCGGCCTCGGTGGCGCCATGCTGGCCGGCAGCCGCCCGTTTGTCGAGCGGGCGCGCGCGTGGTTCCACCGCCAGGGCGGCAGTATCGTGCACCGCACGCCCTACGTGGTGGCCGCCGCCATGCAGTTCGACGCGCGCCTCGCCGCCATGCCGCAGTATTTCGAACGCACGCAATGGCTGTACGCGCTGCTGCGCGATTTTCCATCGATCGCCGTCAATCCCGCCCAGCCGCACGCCAACATGCTGCATCTGCACTTGCCCGTTTCGCGCGAGCGGGCCGTCGCCATCCGCAACCAGATGGCCGAGGACCACGGCATCTGGCTGTTCGGCCGCGCCAGCCACGCGGCCCTGCCCGGGCACAGCGTGGTGGAGTGGTATGTGGGAGATAACTTGCTGGAACTGACCGATGACGCCGTGCGGCTGGCATTGACCTTGCTGGACCAGGCCATGCGCACCTAGGCCCCGGCTTCCCGCCAGGCCGGCGTCAGCAGCGCAGCGCCCGCAGCTGCGCCAGCGAGCCGGCAAAGCGGCTCATGTCCACCGGTCCGGCGACACCCTGCACGCTGCCCGTATCCGCAAACTGCCAGAACGTGTAGCTGGAGGCGCCAGGCGGCAGCGCGGGACCGGGCCCGGACGTGTAATGCGCGATCCATAGCGGATGGGCAAGGAACGGCGCAAACGTCCCCACGCAACTGGTCCAGAAGCTGGCATTGGTATAAATGCCGGGCATGCAGCCGAGCCTGTCGCCGACCTGCTGCAGCCAGTCGGCCACGGCCGCCGCATAGGCAGGCTGGGCCAGTCCGGGCTGTTCGACATCGAGCATGGGCGGCAAGTCGCCCTTGACGCTGCCCACAGTGCCGCAAAAGTTGGCCACCTGTTGCGCCACCGGCGTGGAGGGCGAGAAGAAGTGATAGGCGCCGCACAACTGGCCCTGCGCGCTGGCGCCAGCACGGTTGCTGGCGTACTGCCTGTCGACCCGGCTGCCGCCTTCGGTGGCTTTCAGATAGGCGAATGCCGGCACCGCCGCGCCCCTGGCGACCTGGCCCCATCCGATGACGCCGTTATAGTCCGATACATCCATGCCTTGAAGATAGTCTGCCATGCCGCGCTCCTGGTCTCCTGGTAAAGGGTGGTGATTGGCGCCGGATTGGCTACCGTGTCCGCAAGCCGTAGGTAAATTTGATCAGATAGTTGACGCCGATATCTGTCGGCGCGGAAGCACCGGCAGCGTGGCCGCACAAACGGCTGCCCCGGTAGTCGGGCAGGCAGAATTGCTCGTCCGAACCGCCATGCAGATAGCCGAGCACGACGAACAGCTCGGGATAGCTGGCGGCGGCCAGCGTGCGGCCGTCGCACGGCATCCAGCCGCTCGCCTCGATATGCGCACCGGCGCTGTCCCCGGCAAAGGCGACCACCGCACCGACGGGCGTGTCGCCGAAGCCGGGCCGGACGAAAGCCGGCGGCAATGCAGGAAACGTGGCGCTCATGGCCAGGCCTTCCCGCCGCGGGTGGCGCCGCATAGAGCCCATGGGCTGGCGCCCGCCGCCGTCAGCGATGACGCATCGCCGCTTTGATCAATATCAATTCGCATGTCATGCCCTTGTCGGTTTTCATGTCCATCCAGACTTGCATCCGGTTTCATTCCAATAATGAAGCAACATTTTTCGAAAAGCAAGTTTCGTGCGGCGCGGCATAAAAAAGGCTATGTCACCGTCAAATGTGGGAACTCTCCTAGTGTTGCCTTCAATAATGTTTCTGGGGAGCGGATGCGCCCGGC
>NZ_JBXAKW010000007.1:0-82542 GCF_058798815.1 Janthinobacterium sp. GW822-FHT07A03
TGGCGTCCCCAAGGGGATTCGAACCCCTGTACTCACCGTGAAAGGGTGATGTCCTAGGCCTCTAGACGATGGGGACCGCGGAACTTCCAAACAACAACTGCACCACTTCAACGACTAACAAAACCTGACTGCGATTTTGCTGCTGGTGGAGGTAAGCGGGATCGAACCGCTGACCTCTTGCATGCCATGCAAGCGCTCTCCCAGCTGAGCTATACCCCCGTTGGTGCAGAAACAAGAGTATAGCAAAGAAGTTTCACTCTGCAAATACCCTTTTTCGTCTATGAGCAACTTTTCACAGGGGCGGTTTCTACACGCGATTCCAGCGCTTATTTCAGAGCGCCGATTACAGCCACTTTACCAGGCGCGCCAGCACGGTCTCGCGGCCGAAGATCACGACCACCTGGTCGATGGCCGGCGTCTGCAGCTGGCCCGTCAGAATCAGGCGCAAAGGCATGGCCAGCAGCGGCATCTTGATGGTGTTGGCGGCCAGCACTTCCTTGATCATGGCGGCGACGGCTTCCTTGCTCCACTCCACCGTGGCGATGCGCTCGGCAAACTGCGCCAGCACGGGCTTGATGGCGTCCGTGATGTGCTGCGTTGCCAGTTCCGCTTCCGGCTGCGGCGCGCGGAAGAACAGCATCGAGGCGGCCGCCAGTTCATTGACGGTGTTGGCGCGCTCTTTCATCATGCCCAGCACTTGCGCCAGGTCCGGCGCGCCTTCGAAGACGGCGCCGGCGGCGACCATTTGCGGACGCGCCAGGTCGGCCAGGCGCGTGTTGTCGGCCTGCTTGATATAGTGGTTGTTCAGCCAGGCCAGTTTTTCATTGTTGAACTGGGCCGCCGATTTCGACAGGTGGTTCAGGTTGAACCACTCGCAGAACTGCTCGGTCGAGAACACTTCATCGTCGCCATGACTCCAGCCCAGGCGCGCCAGGTAGTTCAGCATCGCTTCCGGCAGGAAGCCCTGCGCCGGGTAATCCATCACGCTGACGGCGCCATGGCGCTTCGACAGCTTCTCGCCGTCCGCGCCGAGGATCATCGGCAGGTGACCGTACAGCGGCAGCGGCGCGCCGATGGCGCGCAGGATGTTGATCTGGCGCGGGGTGTTGTTGACATGGTCGTCGCCGCGGATCACGTGGGTGATCTGCATGTCCCAGTCATCGACGGCCACGCAGAAGTTGTAGGTTGGCGTACCGTCCGGGCGCGCGATCACCAGGTCGTCCAGTTCGCGGTTAGAGATCGTGATCGTGCCCTTGACCACGTCGTCCCACGTCACGTCGCCATCGAGCGGATTCTTGAAGCGCACGACGGGCTTGCGGTCCGCTGGCACGGCCGGCAGGGTCTTGCCCGGTTCCGGGCGCCAGGTGCCGTCGTAGCGTGGCTTTTCGCCGGCGGCGCGCATGCGCTCGCGCATCGCTTCGACTTCTTCCTGCGACGAGTAGCAGTGGTACGCCGTGCCTTCGGCCAGCATCTGCGCCACCACTTCGCGGTAGCGGTCCATGCGCTGCATCTGGTAGAACGGGCCTTCGTCGTGGTCCAGGCCCAGCCACTTCATGCCTTCGATGATGGCTTGCACGGCTTCCGGCGTGGAACGCTCCACGTCCGTGTCTTCGATGCGCAGCACGAAGGTGCCGCCGAAGTGGCGGGCGTAGGCCCAGCTGTATAAAGCGGTGCGGGCGCCGCCCAGGTGCAGATAGCCGGTCGGGCTGGGAGCGAAACGGGTACGGACGGGAGTAGCGGTTGTGGTCATCGAAGTAATCAGGCTTGAATAAGTAAAACGCCATTTTACTCTGTTGACCGCCGCCGCTCCACAAGCGTCGTCACAGCTGCAGCAAGCGCCTTTTCACCTCGTCCGCCTGCGCATGCAGCGCCTGCTCGAACAGGGCCACCAGCTGCGACAGGGGCCGGTGCAAGGGTTTCACGAGATTCACGGTGAACGGCAGGGACACGGCAAAGCGGCGGATCTGCAAGCCCTGCCCCGCATAATCGAGCGCCGTGAGCGGATTGACGATGGCCAGCCCCACGCCTTCGCGCACCATGGCGCAGACGGAAGCGGCGCTGTGCGTGTCGAGCGCCATGCGCCGTTCCACGCCCGCCTGCGCGAAGATGGCGTCGATCTGCTGACGGTACGGGTCGACGGCGGCCAGGCTGATGAAAGGCTGGCCCGCGAAGTCCGCTGGCTGCAGCACGGCCTTGCTGGCGAGCGCATGGCCGTCGGGCAGCACGCACACTTCATCGACGGACATCAAGGTGGCCAGCGCCGTGCCGGGCGGCGCATTGCCCACTTCCGTCAGGCCGATATCGTGGCGCTGCGCCGACAGCCACTCTTCCAGCAGCGGCGACTCCTGCGGCGTGATGCTGATGCTCACCTTGGGAAAATCGGCGACGAAGCGCTTGCACGCCTGCGGCAGCAGCGACTGGGAAAACACGGGCAGGCAGGCGATCGACAACTGCCCCTGGTCGAACTGGCGCAGGGCCGCCGCCGTGCTGACGATGCGCTCCAGACCGAAGTACGCGCGCTGCACTTCCTCAAACAGCTGCAACGCCTGGGCCGTGGGGCGCAGCCGCCCCCGTTCGCGTTCGAACAAGGTCAAGCCCGTCAAATGTTCGAGGCGCGCCAGCTCGCGGCTGACGGTGGGCTGCGAGGTGTGCAGCATGGCGGCCGCCGCCGTCACGCTGCCCGTCGTCATGATGGCGCGAAAGACTTCGATATGGCGCAGGGAGATAGTCATACCCATATCATAAATGAATAAGGTAGGCTTAAATGGATATTTTATAGTCGAAGCGCAATCGGCCATCATGCACCTACCCCCTCATTCCACCGAAAGCACACGATGAAGCCCGTCACCGACCAGACCCTCGCCCGACTCGCCCAGGAACACGGCACGCCCCTGTGGGTGTATGACGCGGCCACCATCCGCGCGCGCATCGCGCAGCTGGCGCAATTCGACACCGTGCGCTTCGCGCAAAAGGCCAATTCGAACATCCATCTGCTCGCCGTGATGCGCGAAGCGGGCGTGCACGTGGACGCCGTCTCGCTGGGCGAGATCGAGCGCGCGCTGCAGGCAGGCTTTACGCCGGCGCAAACGAACGGCGCCGCCGGCGTGGTGTTTACCTGCGACCTGTTCGACCGCGCCACCCTGGCGCGCGTGGCGGCAGCAAAAATTGAAGTCAATTGCGGCTCCGTCGACATGCTGCGCCAGCTGGGCCCCGTGTCGCCCGGCCACCGCGTCTGGCTGCGCATCAATCCCGGCTATGGCCATGGCCACAGCAACAAGACGAATACGGGCGGCGAAAACAGCAAGCACGGCATCTGGCACGAAGAGCTGCCGGAGGCGCTGGCCGTCATCCGCGCCCACGGACTGCACCTGGTGGGCCTGCACATGCACATCGGTTCGGGCGTCGATTACAGCCACCTGGAAACCGTCTGCGGCACCATGGTCGACCTGGTCAAGAACATGGGCCACGACCTGGAAGCCATTTCCACGGGCGGCGGCCTGTCCGTGCCCTACCGCGAAGGTGAGCAACCAGTCGACACGGACCACTATTTCCAGCTATGGGATGCGGCGCGCAAGCAGATCGAGGCGCACCTGGGCCATCCCGTGCACCTGGAAATCGAACCGGGCCGCTTCCTGGTGGCGGACGCCGGCCTGCTGGTGGCCGAAGTGCGCGCCACCAAGCAAATGGGCGGCAACCACTTCACCCTGCTCGATACGGGCTTCAATGAACTGATGCGCCCCGCCATGTACGGCAGCTACCATGCAATGTCGGTGATCGCGCATGACGGCCGCGCGCTGGACGCCAGCCCCGCATGCGCCACCGTCGTCGGCGGTCCCCTGTGCGAATCGGGCGACGTCTTCACTCAGCGCGACGGCGGCGTGGTGGAAACGCGCTTGTTGCCGGCAGCGCAGGTGGGCGACTACGTGGTCTTCGAAGGCGCCGGCGCGTATGGCGCATCGATGTCATCGAACTACAACAGCCGCCCGCATGCGGCCGAATACCTGGTCGATGGCGCCGATGATCAACACCCGTCGCGCCTGATCCGCCGCCGCCAGACGGTGGCCGAGCTGATCGCGCTGGAACAACTGTAAAACCGCGTCCGCGTGCGGGCATGCGCATCTGCTAACATCGGGGCAACTCGATGAAAGCCCGCCATGCCCGCCCAAGTACTTCCCTTCCGCAGCGCCACCCGGCTGCTGCTGCCCCTGCTGCTGTCCGCCGTCCTTGCCGGCTGCGCTTCCCTGCCTTCGCTGGACGGCCGCATCCCCTCCACCGTCATCGCCGATACGGCCGATACCGGGCTGGCCACGGCCATCGCGCCCATGGTGGCGCAGCATCCCGGCGTGTCCGGCATCTATCCGCTGGTCGACGGGCGCGACGCCTTTGCCGCGCGCGCCCTGCTGGCCGCCGCCGCCCAGCGCAGCCTGGACGTGCAGTACTACATCTGGCACAAGGACATCACGGGCACCCTGCTGTTCGACGCCCTGCGCCAGGCGGCCGAACGGGGCGTGCGCGTGCGCCTGCTGCTCGACGATAACAACACGGCGGGTCTGGACCAGACCCTGGCGATGCTGGGCAAGCAGCGGAACCTGGAAATCCGCCTGTTCAATCCTTTCGTGCCCCGCGCGCCGCGCGCGCTGGCCTTCGCCACCGATTTTTCGCGCCTCAACCGGCGCATGCACAACAAGTCGTTCACGGCCGATAACCAGGCCACCATCGTCGGCGGGCGCAATGTGGGCGATGAATATTTTGGTGCGGCCGGCGACGTGCTGTTTGCCGACCTGGACGTGCTGGCCGTCGGCCCTGTCGTGGGCGAGGTATCGCAGGATTTCGACCGATACTGGAACAGCGCCTCGGCCTACCCGGCCAGACTGCTGCTGACCAGCCCTGTCGATGGCGACGCGGCCACCATCGCTGCCGAGGCGGACCGCATCGACGACACCAGGGCGGCCGAAGAATACGTGCAGGCGCTGCGCACCTCGCCCTTCGTCAAGCAGATGATGGAACGCACCCTGCCCTTCGAATGGGCAAGGACGCGCATGGTCAGCGACGACCCGGCCAAGGTGCTGGACAAGGCCCGGCCAGGCACGGGCGTGGCGGAAAACCTGCAAAACCTGCTGGGTGTGCCGCAAAAGGAAGTGGACCTGGTGTCGCCGTATTTCGTGCCAGGCAAGGCCGGCACGCAAGCCTTTGCCGACCTGGCACAAAAAGGCGTGGGCGTGCGCATCCTGACGAATGCGCTGGAAGCGACCGACGTGGCGGCCGTACATGCGGGCTATGCGAAGTGGAGGAAGCCGCTGCTGAAAGCGGGCGTGCTGCTGTATGAATCGCGCCGCTCGTGGGAAGCGGGAGACGCGCGCGAACAGCCGGGCCGCTTCGGCAGCTCCGCATCGAGCCTGCATGCGAAGACCTTTGCCGTCGACGACCAGCGCATCTTTGTCGGCTCGTTCAATTTCGACCCGCGCTCGATCGAATTGAATACGGAAATGGGCCTCGTCATCGACAGCCCCGCGCTGGCCAGCCAACTGGGGCAAGCCATGCGCACCACCATCCCGCAGCGCGCCTACCAGGTACTGCTTGGCGACGACGGCGCGCTGTACTGGATCGCCCGCGACGCCAGCGGCGCCACCACCCGCTACGACACGGAACCGGGCACCAGCGTGTGGAAGCGCTTGGGGGTGGCGATTTTGTCGGTGCTGCCGATAGACTGGCTGCTGTAAGCGGTTTTGCCGACGATGTTGTCGGATGACGCGTGGCTGCGCCCCGCTAATCCGACCTACAAGGTCATCGTAGGTCGGGTTAGCGCAAAGCGCGTAAGCCGACAAGCACGCAGCACCGCCCTTTACCGCACCGCTTCCGTCAAAATCCGCCCTTCCGACGCCGACGGCTGGCGTATGCGCAGCAAATGGGCGAGCGTAGGCGCGATATCGACCACTTCCGCGTACTGGCCGTAGGCGCCCGGCTTGATCCAGCGGGGGCCGAAGACCATCAGCGGCACGTTGGTGTCATACGTGTACGGCGTGCCGTGCGAAGTGCCGCCGCTGCCCTTGCCGAAGTACCAGGCCGGCTTTGTGACCAGCATCAGGTCGCCCGACAGCTGGCGGTTCCAGGCGCGGCGCATCAGCGTGTCCATGCGCGTGGCGACGGCGCCTGTTTCCATCTGCGTGCGCGTATAGACTTGCGCCAGGCCGTCCTGCAGCAGCAGGAAGCGGGCCGCCGCGTCTTCCAGGGCCGCGCGATGGACGCCGCGCTGTTCCGCCAGCGCGTAATCGAGGTAGATATTCGGCAGCGACGACGTCGTCACCAGTTTATCGATGCCCAGAGTCGTTGCCAGGTGCTGGTTCAAGGCATCGACCAGTTTGCCGCCATCGATGCGTTTGGCGGAAAAGCCGCGCGTTTCCGTAAATTCCGGCACGTTGGCAAAGCCATGGTCGGCCGTCAGCACCACCAGCACGTTGTCCATGCCGACTTTTTTATCGAGATCGGCAAAGAAGCCGGCCAGCATGCGGTCCAGGCGCTGCAGGTGGTCGTGCGACATCTTACTTTCCGGGCCGTAGGCATGGTTCACATAATCATGCGCGGACAGGCTCACGCCCAGGATATCGGGCACGCCGGCCGGGTTGCGGCCCAGGTTTTCGCCATCGATGGCGGCGCGGGCGAATTCCAGGGTCAGTTCATCGAGGAAGGGGCCGGACTTCAGACGGCTGTAATACTCGCCATCGAGCTTGCCGCTGTCGCTGTAGTAGGCGAACGGGAAGGTGTTGCGCGTGCCCGGCTTGGCCGCCACGAGGTCGTCCCGCGCATCGTTGACGTAGGCGCTGTCGGCCAGCAGCGGCGTCCAGCTCTTGCCGTAGTAGCGGTCCTGCGGTTTGCCAGCCTGGTAGCGCTGCACCCATTGCGGATGCTGCTGCATGTAATAGGTGCTGCTGGCGAAGTTGCCCGTCTTTTCCATGTACATGTATGCCGTGCCCGTTTTCCCGGCCAGCAGGATGGCGCCCCGGTCCTTGCCCGACACGGTGACGACCTTGGCCTTGTCGCCCGTGGCATAGCGCAACTCGTCACCCAGGGTGCTCACGCGCAGCTTGGTCGGCGCCGTGCCGTCGTCCGGCTTCGTTTCTTCGCCGATGTAATGGAAATTGCCATCTTCGGTGCAGTACACGGATTTTTTCGTGAGGGGATCGATCCAGTTATTGCCGATCACGCCATGCTGGTACGGATAGGCGCCCGACAGCACGGCCGAGTGGCCGATCGCGGTGACCGTGATGCCATGCGCCTGGTGCGCATCGCTGAACCACGCGCCCTGCTCCAGCAGGCGGCGGAAGCCGCCCTGGCCGAACTGCTCGCGGTAGCGCGTTACCTGCTCTTGCGGCAAACCATCGACCACCAGCACCACGACCAGCTTCGGCTGCGCCGCAGCCGTGGGTACGGCCTTGGCCGCATATGCCTGGCAAGCCGCCACGCTAGTCACCAGCAGCAGCGCCTGCGCCAGGTGCCGGGAAAGGGAGAAATGTTTCGTCATATCCACTCATCAAAAGTTAGGCCACCGGGCAGTATACGCCGACTATATGACGCAATGATGACAAAAAGCAATACCATGAAAAAGGCCAGGCTCCATCGCTGGAACCCGGCCTTTGCCGAAACAAATGAATTTGCCTGACTTGCTTGCCTGGACTTACTGGACCGTCACTTTGATGCTTTTGCTCAACTCCGGCCCATACGACTGGTGCGCGCCATTGGCGAACTGCATGGTGAGCGTGTACTGGCCCGGCGGCAAGGTGACGTCCGTTTCCGTTTGACCTTTGCCGAAATGCAAATGCTTTTCGTCCATGGGTATCATCTCGCCCGCCTTCATCGGTCCCATATTGATGAGCAGATGATGGTGGCCTGTCTTGGCCGTCATGTCGCCGGCCGGCTTGACGTCCATGCCGCTGACGGCAAATTTCACTTTGAACGGGCTCGTCACCGTCGCGCCATCGGCTGGCTCGACGAACGACACGGATTGGGCAAAGGCGCTGGCGGCCAGCAGAGTGCCGGCAACCAGGACTGCGGCCTGGCGCAGGAATACGGTGGTCAATTGCATGATGTCTCCTCTTGTTTAATAACAACACGGACTGCATGAAACCATATTCCTGGCGGTTGTGGCGCCGGGTAAGAGTTAAGCCAATGGATAAATCCAATGGTGCCATGGTGGCCTTGAAAACCAGGTTTGCAAGGCCACCCGGCCACTAGTCGTTTTTGATGACGATCGACGGGAATTTACTTGTCATATCCTTCGCCTTTTCCGCCACCTTGATCGCGATGGTGCGGGCGATCTGCTTGTAGATCACGGCGACAGGGCCTTCCGGCTCGGCCACGACGGTGGGCATGCCCGAATCCGTCTGCTGGCGAATCGCCATGGTCAGCGGCAAGGCGCCGAGGAATTCCACGCCGAAGTCCGCGCACATCTTCGCGCCGCCGCCGGCACCGAAGATTTCTTCCGCATGGCCGCAGTTCGAGCAGATGTGCGTGCTCATGTTTTCCACCACGCCGAGGATCGGAATGCCGACCTTCTCGAACATTTTCAAACCCTTGCGCGCGTCCAGCAGCGCGATGTCCTGCGGCGTCGTGACGATCACGGCGCCCGTGACGGGTACTTTCTGCGACAGGGTCAGCTGGATGTCGCCCGTGCCTGGCGGCATGTCGACGATCAGATAATCGAGGTCGCGCCAGTTGGTCTGGTCCAGCAATTGCTGCAAGGCTTGCGTGACCATCGGGCCGCGCCACACCATCGGCTCGTCCGGATCGATCATGAAGCCGATCGACGACACTTGCAGGCCGTGGTTTTCCATCGGCTCCATGCTCTTGCCGTCCAGCGTCTTCGGCTGGCCCCTGATGCCCAGCATCATCGGCTGCGACGGGCCATAGATATCGGCGTCCAGCATGCCGACGGTGGCGCCTTCGGCGGCCAGGGCCAGGGCCAGGTTGACGGCCGTGGTCGATTTGCCAACGCCGCCCTTGCCGGAAGCGACGGCAATGATGTTTTTCACGTTGCTCATCGGCTTCAAGCCGCGCTGCACCGTGTGCGAAATGATCTTCGACGACACGCCCACGCTGACGTTGCCCACGCCCGGCAGCACGCGCAGGGCGGCCAGCACGGACTTGCGGATCAGGTCGATCTGGCTCTTGGCGGGGTAGCCCAGTTCGATGTCGAGCGAAATATCAGCGCCATCAACCTTCAGATTCTTGACGGTTTTGCTGGAAACGAAATCTTTATGTGTATTTGGATCAATAACCTGGGCCAGCGCGGCCTTGACGTCTTCTACTGTGATGCTCATGTAAATCTCCGTGTGTACTACATATGTGCAATACGCGCAGTCTAGCGCAAATTTGCATGGTGCGATGGCGGCAAAAGCATCACTTGCCGGCGCTGCATCTGCTCATATTGCCTTTCCGCTGTTAAAATGTCCTATTATCCATCCCAAAAGTGCATCAATCATGACTCGCAAGCTGTTCGTCACCACTGCCCTGCCTTACGCAAACGCCGCTTTTCACATTGGCCACATCATGGAATACATCCAGGCCGATATCTGGGTCCGGTTCCAGCGAATGCAACGCGATGGCGAAGCCGGCCGTGAAGTGCACTTTGTGGGCGCCGACGATACGCATGGCACGCCCATCATGATCGCCGCCGAAAAGGAAGGCATCACGCCGCAGCAATTCGTCGCCAACATCGCCGCCGGCCGCGCCCAGTACCTCGATGGCTTCCATATCGCTTTTGACAACTGGTATTCGACCGATTCGCCGGAGAACGTTGATCTGTCGCAATCGATCTACCGCAAACTGCGCGATACGGGCCTGATCGTCACGAAAACCGTCGACCGCTTCTTCGACCCGGTCAAGGGCATGTTCCTGGCCGACCGCAACATCAAGGGCGAATGCCCGAAATGCGGCGCCAAGAACCAGTACGGCGACAATTGCGAGGTGTGCGGCGCGGCCTACCAGCCGACCGACCTGGTCAACCCGTTCTCGGTCTTCACCAACGCGACGCCCGTGATGAAGCCGTCGGAACAGTATTTCTTCAAGCTGTCCGACCCACGCTGCTTCGAATTCCTCAAGGATTGGCTGAATACGCCAGGCCGCTTGCAGCCGGAAATGGTCAACAAGGTCAGCGAATGGCTGGGCGAAGCGGGCGAAAAGCTGGCTGACTGGGATATCTCGCGCGACGCGCCCTACTTCGGCATCCCGATTCCCGATGCACCAGGCAAGTTCTTCTATGTGTGGATGGACGCGCCCGTCGGCTACCTGGCCAGCCTGAAAAACTATTGCGACAAGAAAGGCATCGATTTCGACGCCTTCCTGAATGACCCGACGACGGAACAGATCCATTTCATCGGCAAGGACATCGTTTCCTTCCACCTGCTGTTCTGGCCTGCCATGCTGAAATTTGCCAATCACCCCGTGATCGACAAACTGAAAGTCAATGTACACGGCTTCCTGACGGTCAATAACGAAAAGATGTCGAAGTCGCGCGGCACCGGCATTTCGCCGCTGCGCTACCTGGACTTGGGCATGAACCCGGAATGGCTGCGCTACTACATCGCCTTCAAGCTGAACTCGAAAGTGGAAGACCTGGACTTCAACGGCGAAGACTTCGTCGCCCGCGTGAACAGCGACCTGATCGGCAAGTACGTGAACATCGCCAGCCGCTGCGCCGGCTTCATCGCCAAGCGTTTCGACGGCAAGCTGGCATCCACGCTGTCGGAAGGCGCGCAAAGCTGGATCAACCGCGCGCTGACGGTGGACGTGAACGGCGTCATCGTCGAACGCCAGGCCAGCATCGCCGCGCATTTTGAAAACCGCGAATTCGGCAAGGCCTTGCGCGAAATCATGGAAATCGCCGACATCACCAACCAGTATGTCGATGAAAACAAACCGTGGATCCTCGCCAAGGACGTCGACAAGACGGCCGAACTGCACGACGTGTGCACCACGGCGCTGATCCTGTTCCGCCAGCTGACGATTCTGCTGTCGCCGGTCCTGCCGGGCGTGGCGAAGAACGTGGCATCGTTCCTCAACGACGCCGAGTTCACCTGGGCGGATACGCAAGTGTTCGGCGACGCCGTCTCGAACAGCATGCTGGGCCGTACCATCGGCGCCTACAGCCACTTGATGACGCGCATGGATGCAAAGATGATCGAAGCGCTGTTTGATGCACCGCAAGCGGCCGCCGCCATCGCCGCACCGGCTGGCGATGCCGCGAACGACGCCGCGGCCCCTGCTGTCGCCGCTGCCGCCATCGAGGAACTGGCACCCGAGATCAAGATCGACGATTTCCTCAAGGTCGACTTGCGCATCGCCAAGATCGTCAACTGCGAACTGGTCGACGGCTCCGACAAGCTGCTGCGCCTGACCCTGGACGCGGGCGAAGGCCGCCTGCGCAATGTGTTCTCGGGCATCCGCTCGGCCTACCAGCCGGAAGAACTGATCGGCAAGCTGACGGTGCTGGTGGCCAATCTGGCGCCGCGCAAGATGAAGTTCGGCATTTCGGAAGGCATGGTCATGGCCGCCTCCGCCGCCGACGAGAAGGCCAATCCGGGCATCTACATCCTGAACCCATGGCCGGGCGCGGAACCTGGCATGCGCATCCGCTAAGCCCGCACAAGGACCGATGATGAATATCGTGGTGCGCGAAGCAACAAATGCCGATGCACAACTGATGGCCGAGCTGACCCGCGCTGCGTGGGCCGGCAAGGTGGCGGCCTCGTCCAGCGGGCACCACGAGACGGCGCAGCAGGTGGAAGCGCAATTGCGCCACGGCGGCGGTTTTCTGTTGCTGATCGACGACATTCCAGCCGGTTCGCTGCGCTGGATGCCGCTCGACAGCGATCCCGCCATCTGGAAGATTTCGCGCATGGGCGTGCTGCCCGCTTACCGGGGCAGCCACGTCTCGCAGCACTTGCTCGAAGCCATCATTCATCACGGCCTGTCGTGTCAGGCCGAGGAATTGCGCCTGGCCGTGCGACGCGACCAGCGCAAGCTGATCGATTTTTATGCGGCCTTCGAATTCGAGCTGGCCGAAGAACTGGAATATTCGCACGCCAACCCCGCCGAACCGGCGCCGATGGTGATGCGGCGCCTGCTGCGTTATTGATTTTTAGCAATTTCGCCCCGGACTTGCCGATACAACAACCCGCCAAGCGGCACGGCGCGGTAAAATACGGCCGGCTGACCTTACCCATAAGACACTCAGAAGAGAATATGAAACTGCCTGCAAAACACAACAACTACGTATCCGACCACACCTTGTTCATCGCCGAACTGAAGGCCAAGAATCCTGGCATGGAAGCGGGCCAGCAAGCGGGCCGCGCCCTGCTGTGGGACAAGCCGGCCGTCAGCATCGATGAGCAGGAGCGCCAGCTGGCGTCGGCCGTCAAGCAACAGGCTTACGTTTACCAGAACAAGAACTAAGATCTGGAACCGGCACGATGTTGCCTGAAGAGTCTGCAGTCACGCCGGAAGCCGACGCTTCCGGTGCCGGCGCAGTCATCGAGTCGCCCGAACCTGTCGCTGATGGCGACGGCAGCGGCGACCCTGCAGCATCCGCAGCCACGGACGCGGCGCCCGCCGCCGACCCGCTGGGCATCGCCCGCCTGTATGGCGAGCCCATGCTGCGCATGCCGACGGATCTGTACATCCCGCCGGACGCGCTGGAAATCTTCCTCGAAGCCTTCGAAGGCCCGCTCGACTTGCTGCTCTACCTGATCCGCAAGCAAAACTTCAACATTCTCGACATCCCGATGGCGCAGGTGACCCTGCAATATCTGAAATATGTGGACCAGATCCGTGTGCGCAACCTGGAACTGGCCGCCGAGTACCTGCTGATGGCGGCGATGTTGATCGAGATCAAGTCGCGCATGCTTTTGCCATCGCGCAAGAGCGACGTCGAGGAAGATGGCGGCGACCCCCGCGCCGAACTGGTGCGCCGCCTGCTCGAGTACGAGCAGATCAAGCTGGCCGCCTACGACCTGAACGCCATTCCCCAGTTCGAGCGCGATTTCGTGCGCACGCAGATTTTCATCGAGCAAAGCCTGACGCCCACCTGGCCCGACGTGGAACCGGTGGACCTGCAGCAGGCGTGGCTCGACGTGCTGAAACGCGCCAAGCTGACCCAGCATCACCGCATCAGCCGCCAGGAACTGTCCGTGCGCGAGCACATGTCGAGCATCCTGCGCCACTTGCAGTCGTCGCGCTTCGTCGAATTCAGCGAGCTGTTCGACATTGCCGGCGGCGTGCCCGTGGTCGTGGTCAACTTCGTGGCCCTGCTGGAACTGGCCAAGGAAACCCTGATCGAAATCACGCAGGCAGAACCGTTTGCCCCCATCTACGTCCGGCTGGCCTATTCGCCCGCCTGATCCCTTCCCTTTGTCACTGACCACCGTACAACGGGGTTTTAGCGAAAGCAATCCATGAAAATTATTTCCGACATTGAAGAATTGCGCGACCAGCTCAGCGGACAGCTGCGCACGGCGTTCGTCCCCACCATGGGCAACCTGCACGAAGGCCATCTGTCGCTGATGCGCCTGGCGCGCAAGCATGGCGACCCTGTCGTCGCCTCGATCTTCGTGAACCGCCTGCAATTCGGCCCGAACGAAGATTTCGAGAAATATCCGCGCACCATGGCGGCCGACATCGCCAAGCTGGAAAAGGAAGGCGTGTACGTGCTGTTCGCGCCGACGGAAAAGGAACTGTACCCGGAGCCGCAGGAATACCGCGTGCGCCCGCCCGATGACCTGGGCAATACCCTGGAAGGCGAATTCCGCCCCGGCTTCTTCGAAGGCGTGTGCACGGTCGTCACCAAGCTGTTCTCGTGCGTGGGCCCGAGAGTGGCCGTGTTCGGCAAGAAGGATTACCAGCAACTGATGATCATCCGCAACATGGCGCGCCAGTTTGCGCTGCCGACGGAAATCATCGCCGCAGAAACGTACCGGGCCGACGATGGCCTGGCCTTGTCCTCGCGCAATATGTACCTGTCGGAAAGCGAACGGGCGGAAGCGCCGGAACTGTTCAAGGGCCTCAATTTCGTCGCCGAGGAAGTGCGCAAGGGCAATCTGGCCGTGGGCGAGCTGGAACAGGCCAGCATGCAGCTGTTGAACAGCCGCGGCTGGAAATCGGACTACATCGCCGTGCGCAAGCGCGCCAACCTGCAAGCGCCGAGCGCCGCCGAACTGGCCGCAGGCGAACCGCTGGTGGTGCTGGCCGCCGCCAAGCTGGGGCAGACCAGGCTCATCGACAACCTGGAAATTTAAGCACAGTCACAGCGGGGCCGTTCGGCCCCGTTTCTTTTATTACTTCTCCATCCCTACCAGCTTGAGCTCGGCAAACAGCGGCTTGTTGCTGCCGCGTGCCGCTTGCAACATGTCATAGCTGGCCGCATCGAGCACGATTTCCTCGCCCGCCCACAGCTTGCGCTGGTTCGCAGGCAGCCTCAGGCTGCGCAGGATGGCCCGGACCTGGGCCGGATCGGCTGCCAGCAGGCGGATGGCGTGCGCATGGCGCTGCGTCCCCGTGAGTATCGGCAAGCCGCCCTCGGGGCCATGCTGGCTCAGGCTGACATAATCGCGGCCCCCCACGCGGTGCAGATAGGCATGCCGGCCATCGCCTTCGGCAGGCCACTGCACGGCCGGCTCCTGCATCTCGACGGACACGACAGGCACGACAGCGGTTTGCTCAAGGCTCACGCCGCAAGCTGCCAGCAAGGCCGTGCTCAGGGCAAAAAATAATACGGGTGCTCGGCGCATGTTGCGCTCCTTCTTGTCGGGGTCGGGGACAAAGGGCAATACTGCAGCGATCATGGGCCAAATTATTTGACGTGTAAAGTTAACTTTGGGAAATGTTTCATTCCTTTGCGCAATTACTTGCGGTCAGCGGGAGTACGCCCGTCCATATCAGCGAGGCCAACAATCATTGTTAATGGAATTTGTACATTGAAATCAAGATCCCTATCTTTATCCATGGATCGATAAAGATCACAATGGCTGCACTGGCCCATGCGGGCCTCCACCACGACAGGAGAACACCATGAACACAGCATCCCATTCCGCCAAGGTCGCCATCGTCACGGGCGCCTCGCGCGGCATCGGCGCGGCCATCGCCCGCCGCCTGGCGCGCGACGGCATGCAGGTCATCGTCAATTACGCCAGCGGCAAGGGGGCGGCGGACGCGCTGGTGGCGGCCATCGAGGCCGAAGGCGGCGCCGCCATCGCCGTCAAGGCCAACGTGGCCGATGCGGGCGACGTGCAAGCCTTGTTCGATGCGGCCGAGGCGGCCTTCGGCGGTGTTGACGTGCTGATCAACAACGCCGGCATCATGCCGCCCGCGCTGCCGGCCCTGGCCGACACGGACGACGCCACCTTCGACAGCCTGTTCGCCATCAACGTCAAGGGCAGCTTCAACACCATGCGCCAGGCGGCGACGCGCTTGCGCCACGGCGGTAGCGTGGTCAACTTCTCCACCAGCGTGATTGGCCTGGCCCTGCCCGGCTATGCCGTCTACGGCGCCACCAAGGCAGCCATCGAGACGATGACGGCTATCTTCGCCAAGGAATTGCGCGGCAAAAACATCACCGTCAACGCCGTCGCCCCCGGCCCCACGGCCACGGCCCTGTTCTTGAACGGCAAGACGGAAGAAATGATAGAGCGCATGAGCAAGATGGCCCCGCTGGAACGCCTGGGCACGCCGGACGACATCGCCGCCGCCGTGGCCTTCCTGGCAGGCCCCGACGGCCGCTGGGTGAATGGGCAAACTCTGCGCGCGAATGGCGGCCTGGTGTAAGCGGGGTGAACAAAAAAAACGCTGCCAGTTCGCACTGGCAGCGTTTTTTTGATGCGTATCAAACCGTGATCAGGCGCCGGCTTTTTCCAGCTTCTCGAAAATCTTGTTCAGCTTTTCATCGAGGGTCGCGGCCGTGAACGGCTTGACGACATAACCGCTGGCGCCAGCTTGCGCGGCGGCGATGATGTTTTCTTTTTTCGCTTCAGCAGTGACCATCAGCACGGGCAGCTTGGCCAGTGCGGGATCGGCGCGGATATGCTGCAGCATCGTCAGGCCATCCATGTTCGGCATGTTCCAGTCCGAGACGACGAAATCGTAGGATTCCGCGCGCAGCTTGGCCAGGCCCATCACGCCGTCTTCCGCCTCATCGACGTTGGCATAACCCAGTTCCTTCAACAGATTCCGGACAATGCGGCGCATCGTCGAAAAATCGTCAACGACTAAAAATTTCATCTTTGGATCAGCCATGAATAACTCCGTTGTTTCTGTAGCGGTTTGTTAATAATATCGACATGAATGCCGACATTATGGTCGACACTACGGCAGCAAGTTGTAGGATAGCATTTTCGTTGCTTTTAGGCGAACAAACTTGCCTCAGATCATATAAAACGTGGCTTACACGCGCAAAGCACGCATGCCGTGCGCCGCCAAGTGTCCCAGCACCATGCCAGGCAGCGCCGTCAGAGCGCCGACCTCATGCGTAGCGCCGACGGCGATCGCCTCGCGCGGCATGCCGAACACCACGCAACTGGCTTCATCCTGCGCAAAATTATACGCTCCTGCGGCCTTCATCTCCAACATGCCTTGCGCGCCATCCTTGCCCATGCCGGTGAGGATCACGCCGACGGCATTTTTACCAGCCGATTGCGCGGCCGAACGGAACAGCACATCGACGGACGGACGGTGGCGGTTCACCGGCTCGCCCTGGTCGATCTTGGTCATGTAGTTGGCGCCGCTGCGCGTCAGGGTCAGGTGCGAATGGCCGGGGGCGATATAGGCGTGGCCCGGCAGCACGCGTTCGCCGCCTGCCGCTTCCTGCACCGATATCTTGCACAGCGAATCGAGGCGGCGCGCAAACGAGCGCGTAAAGCCTTCCGGCATGTGCTGCGTGATCAGGATGCCGGGGCAATCGGACGGCATCTGCATGAGGAATTCGCGGATCGCTTCCGTGCCGCCCGTCGAGGCGCCCACGATGATCAGCTTTTCGCTCGACGTCAACGGGCTGCGCAGCGCAGGCAGCGGCGCGGCCACCTTGTCGCCGGCCGACGGCAGGGTGCGCGCGCGGATGCGCGCCTTCGAGGCGGCGCGGATCTTGTCGGCGATCATGTCCGTGTACTCGCGCATGCCGCTCTGGATGGAAATCTTCGGCTTGGTGACGAAATCGACGGCGCCCAGTTCCAGCGCGCGCATGGTGATTTCCGAACCGCGCTCGGTCAGCGACGACACCATCAGCACCGGCATCGGGCGCAAGCGCATCAGCTTTTCCAGGAAGTCCAGGCCATCCATCTTCGGCATCTCGACGTCGAGGGTCAGCACGTCGGGGTTGGTCTGCTTGATCATCTCGCGCGCCACCAGCGGATCGGGCGCCGCCCCCACCACTTCCATGTCGGGCTGGCTGTTCACGATTTCCGTCATGACGCTGCGGATCAGCGCCGAGTCATCCACGATCAATACTTTGATCTTCATAGTTATCCTTCCAGGCCTTGCGGCCCTTATTCTTTATTAAATTAGTACCCGGACCACACCGCCGCAAGCCGCACAACGCGACGCGCAGCAGGTTTGGTCCGATATGTATCAGAACAGCTCGACCTCGCCGCCGACCGGCGCGACCTTGAGGCGGCTGGCGTAATCGAGTTCGCGGCGCACCAGCGTGTCGTTATGCGTCTGCATCAGCTTTTTCACCAGCACCTTGCCGCTGCGGGGGAAGAAATACACCTTACGCGGATGGATGTCGTTGAGGTCTTCGGCCACCACGCGCATCTTTTCCGCCTTCAGGTAATTGATGACGAAGGCCGCATTGCGCTCGCCCACGTTGATCGCCGTGAAGCCGCGCAGCACGGCGCCGCCGCCGAATACCTTCGCTTCCATGTTTTCGCGCCGCGCGCCGGCCTTCAGCAAATCGTTGATCAGGATTTCCATGGCGTAGGTGCCATAGCGCATCGAGGCCGAGATCGGGCTGTTCGGATCGCTGCCGCCGTCCGGCAGCATGAAATGGTTCATGCCGCCCAGGCCCGTGACACGGTCGCGGATGCAGGCCGAGACGCAGGAGCCCAGCACGGTGACGATCAGCATGTCCTTGTTGGTAAAGTAATACTCACCAGGCAAGATCTTGGCGGCGTCACAATTGAACGTCCTGTCGTAATAGACGTTAGTGGCGAATTGCTCTTTGGATTCCAGGCTCATATTTCACTCTCATGTACGATGCGACGATACCTTGGGCGCGGCGCCCCGAGGCTGATCGAGCTCATAGACTGTTTTACCGCGCAGCTTCAATGAATCCGACACGTACAGAAAATTCTCCGAATGGCCCGCAAACAGCAGGGCATCGGGCTTCATCAATGGCACAAAGCGCGACAGGATCTTGCGCTGCGTCGCCTTGTCAAAATAAATCATCACGTTACGGCAAAAGATGACGTCGAACTGCCCCGTCAATGGCCAGCCGTCGGCCAGCAGGTTGAGCGGCTTGAAGGTGATCATCTGGCGCAGTTCCGGGCGCACCCGCACCTGCCCCTCGCGGTCGCCCTTGCCGCGCAAGAAAAAGCGCCGCGCACGGTCGGCCGGCATCTTGTCGAGCCGGTCCAGGTTGTAGACGCCATTGGCGGCCGTGGCCAGCACGTTGGTGTCGATGTCCGTGGCGATGATGGTGACGGGCGGCGTGAGCGTATTGAACGCCTCGCACACCGTCATGGCGATCGAGTAAGGCTCCTCGCCGGTGGAACTGGCCGAACACCAGATGGTGATCGGCCCGCTCAGTTTTTTCACATGCTCGGCCAGCAGCGGGAAATGATGCGCCTCGCGGAAGAACGACGTCAGGTTGGTCGTCAGCGCATTCGTGAACGCTTCCCACTCGTCGCCCATGCGGCCTGCCTCCAGGTCGTCCAGGTAGCGGACGAACGAGGAAATGCCCGTCGCGCGCAGGCGCCTGGCCAGGCGGCTGTAGACCATCTCCTGCTTGCTGTCGGCCAGCGCGATGCCGGCCCGCTTGTAAATCATGGCGCGGACCCGTTCGAAGTCCTTGCCAGTGAAATCAAATTCCTTGACCGAATCCGTTTTAGTTTGCGGCATTTTGTTTTTACCTCTCTATGACTACTCTAACCAATGCCTTTGCAAGTATAACTAGCGGGACCGGGTTGGCGTCAGAACTCTTCCCAATCGTCGCCGCCGGCCGCCGCCAGCTTTTTCGCGGGCGGTGGCGTGCCGGCTTGCGCCGTCTTTGCCAACCGCCGTGTATTTGCCGCCACGCCGGGCGCCGGCCGTGCCACCGCTTTGACTACTGGCGAGGGCGCGGGCATGGCTGCCTGCGCCGCGCCCTCTCCATCCAGCTTGAAGATGCTGACGGCGTCGGCCAGTTTCTGCGCCTGGTCCTGCATGCTTTCGGCGGCCGCCGCCGCTTCCTCGACCAGCGCCGCATTTTGCTGCGTCATCTGGTCCATCTGCGCGATGGCCTGGTTCACTTCCTCGATGCCATGGCTCTGTTCCTGCGTCGCCGCCGTGATCTCGCCCATGATGTCGGCCACCTGCCGGATCGACGTGACGATCAGGCCCATGGTCTGCCCCGCCTCGTCCACCAGGCGGCTGCCGGCATCGACCTTGTCGACCGAGTCGCCGATCAGGCCCTTGATCTCCTTCGCCGCGCCAGCGGACCGTTGGGCCAGATTACGCACTTCCGACGCCACCACCGCAAAGCCGCGCCCCTGCTCGCCTGCGCGCGCCGCCTCGACGGCCGCATTCAGCGCCAGGATATTCGTCTGGAACGCAATGCCGTCGATGACGCCGATGATATCGACGATCTTGCGCGAACTGTCCTTGATGGAACCCATGGTATCGACCACTTGCGCCACCACCTTGCCGCCCTGCTCCGCCACCGACGATGCCGACACGGCCAGCTGGTTGGCCTGGCGCGCGTTGTCCGCGTTCTGCTTCACGGTCGACGTCAGCTCTTCCATCGACGACGCCGTCTCCTCGAGCGAACTGGCCTGCGTTTCCGTGCGCGCCGACAGGTCCGCATTGCCGCTGGCGATCTCGCGCGACGCCACGGTGATGGTGTCCGTCCCGGTGCGCACGTCGCTGACCGTCTGCACCAGGCTCTCGTTCATGTCCTTGAGCGCCTGCTGCAGGGCGCTCGTTTCATCCTTGCCTTCGACCACCACGCGCGACGTCAGCTCGCCGGCCGCCACTTTCTGCGCAACGGCCAGGGCGCCCGACAGCGGCACCGTGATCGAGCGCGTGATGAAGATGGCGCACCAGGCGCCGATCGCCACCGCCGCGCCGCCCAGGATGAACAGTACCGTCATCAGGCGCGCATCGGCCGCCAGCGAGTCGTCCATGAAGCTTTGCTGCGCCACATGCTGCAAGTCGAGCAGCTTGTTGATATCGGCCAGGGTCGCCTTGTTCAAGGGGTCGATGCGGGTGGCAATCACCTTCGCCGCGCCCTCGCTGTTAAACGCCAGCACCTGCCCCATCGCTTCCTTGAAGGCGGCATCGACTTCGCCGTCGACCTTGGCGATGTTGGCCAGCAGCGCCTTCT
Source organism: Janthinobacterium sp. GW822-FHT07A03 (assembly GCF_058798815.1). Lineage (NCBI taxonomy): Bacteria > Pseudomonadati > Pseudomonadota > Betaproteobacteria > Burkholderiales > Oxalobacteraceae > Janthinobacterium > Janthinobacterium sp. GW822-FHT07A03. The sequence goes on from NZ_JBXAKW010000007.1 coordinate 20,558, forward strand.
CGCCATCGGACAGGCCCAGACTGGCCAGCTTGCCGCGCGCGCCGTCATACAGCTTGCGCTGCTCGCGCACCTTGCCCTCTTCCACCTGCATCAAGCCCACATCGCCCTGCAAGCCGATGTTGCGCATGGCGATACCGGTTTCCAGCATCGCGCTTTTCATCAGCGACGCCTGCGTATTCTTTTCGCTTGCCAGCTCCAGGCCCGTGAGCAACTGGGCCTTGTTATGGTAATTCAGGGCATTCGCCGAAACGATCACCACCACCAGGATGGCGAGGATGCTGCCAAAACCTATCCCCAGCCGGGTGCCTATCTTGAAATCGCGCAAACTCATTACAGTCTCCAATATTTATGTGAACGGCGCCCGTTCAACCGGACGGCGCCGTGTTATGGCCGGGTCTCTGTCGGACCTTGCAGCCTGCCGGCGCGCCTCTGGCTGATGCCCGCGCCGGTACATGCATATCTGTAGTGATTCTTTGCGTGGTAAAACGGCGGCGCACCGGGCGCCGCCTTGCTGCCGTTTACGCCGCCAGCTTGTCGATCAGGCCCATCTCGCTGCTCGACATCAGCTTGTCGATATCGACCAGGATCAGCATGCGCTCGTCGATGGTGCCCAGGCCGATCATGTAGTCGGTCGAGAAGGCGGTGCCCATTTCCGGCGCCGGTTTCACCTGCTCCGGCGTCAGGGTGGTGACGTCGGAAACGCTGTCGACCACCATGCCGACGATACGGCCGCCGATGTTCAGGATGATCACCACCGTGAACTGGTCGTACACGGGCGTGCCCAGGTTGAACTTGATGCGCATGTCGACCACGGGAATGATGATGCCACGCAGGTTGATCACGCCCTTGATGAATTCAGGCGCGTTGGCGATGCGGGTGACCGCTTCGTAACCACGGATCTCCTGGACCTTCAGGATATCGATGCCGTACTCTTCGGAGCCCAGGGTGAAGGCCAGGAATTCACGGCCGGCGATGTCCTTGCCGTCGCCCGCATTGCTTCCGGATGTTTGTTGAGTATCTGACATGGTGCGTTTTCCTATCTTTATCTATCGGTATTACGAAAAAATGGACTCGTCGGCCAGCTGGCGAGAGGAACGGATCAGGGCGGCGACATCGAGAATCAGCGACACGCCGCCATCGCCCAGGATGGTGGCGCCGGAAATGCCCACCACCTTGCGGTAATTCGATTCGAGGTTTTTCACCACGACCTGCTGCTGCCCCACCAGGTCGTCGACAAACAGGGCCGCCTTGCGCCCTTCCGTCTCGAGGATCACGCAGATGCCTTCCGAGGGACTGGTAAAGCGCGGCGCGATGTCGAACATCTGGTACAGCGGGATCAAGGGCAGGTATTCGCCGCGCACTTTCACCACCTGCCCCTTGCCACTGATGTCCTTGATGTCCTCAACGGCCGGCTGCAGGGATTCGATGACAAAACCCAGCGGTAAAATATACACTTCGTCGCCGACGCGGATCGACATGCCGTCCAGGATGGCCAGGGTCAGCGGCAGCGAAATGGAAATCGTCGTGCCGAAACCCTTGGCCGAACGGATGTCGACGACGCCGCCCATGGCGCTGATATTGCGCTTGACGACATCCATGCCCACGCCGCGGCCCGACACGTCGGTCACGGCTTCGGCGGTGGAAAAGCCGGGCGCGAATATCAGCTGCCACACTTCGGCGTCGCTCATCGACTCGGACACGTCCAGGCCTTGCTGCGCGGCCTTGGCCAGGATGCGCTCGCGGTTCAGTCCCGCGCCGTCATCGGATACTTCGATGATGATGTTGCCGCCCTGGTGGCTGGCCGAGAGGAACAGACGGCCCGCCTCGGTCTTGCCGGCGGCCACGCGGGCGGCCGGCATTTCCACGCCATGGTCGATGCTGTTGCGCACCAGGTGCGTGAGCGGATCGACGATGCGCTCGATGAGGCCCTTGTCCAGTTCCGTGGCGGCGCCATTCGTGATGAAATCGACCTTCTTGCCCAGTTTCGTCGCCAGGTCGCGCACCATGCGCGGGAAGCGCGAAAAGACGAAATCCATCGGCATCATGCGGATCGACATCACCGCTTCCTGCAAGTCGCGCGTATTGCGCGTCAGGTGGCTGACGCTGTCGAGCAGTTTTTCATGCAGCATCGGGTCGAGCGCGCTGGCGCGCTGCTCGATCATCGCCTGCGTGATCACCAGTTCGCCCACCAGGTTGATCAGCTGGTCGACTTTCTCGATCGAGACGCGGATCGACGACGATTCGGCGCCGGCCTTGTCGCCCTCTTTCTTGGCCGGCTTCTTTTCCTGCTCAGCTTCGGCCACAACGCTCGCCACGGCCGGCGCGGCGACGGCGCTGCCCGCCTTGGCGGCGTCGGCGCAAATCTGTTCGAGCGGCTGGAAGAAACCGTAGCCCTGTTCGGCGTCGCTCTGCACGCCGGCGGCGGCGCGGATATCCTCGATGGGCTGGAAGAAGCCATAGCCGGGGTCCGCCGCGCCCTGTGCGGCAGGCGCGCCTGGCAGCGGGTCGAAGAAACCATAGCCCTGGGCTTTTTCCTGCGCCGCGCGGGCCGCATCGGCTTCGCCTGGCGCCAGTGGCGGCGCCTGCGTGATCACCATGTCGTCGGGATTGAGCACGAACGAGCAGATGGCCAGGATATCGTCCAGGCTTTCATGCGTCGTCACTTCCAGCACCTTGCGCGCGTCGGGCAAGCTCGATACGGCGACGTCGCCCAGCAAGCCCAGTTCGGCCGCCAGCGCATCGACTTCGCGCGGCTCCATCGCCGGCAGCTCCAGGCGGATGCGATGGCCGCCGGCATGGCTGACGGCGGCTTTTTCCGCCGTATGGAAGGCCGGCGCGACGGGTGTGAGCGCGGCCACCGGCACGTCCTGCGAGAACGACTGCAGCATCATGCGCACGTTGGCCACGGCATCCTGGTCAACGGCGCTGCCCAGGCGATGGCCGTCGAGCTGCATCTTGAGGATATCCTTGGCGGCCAAAAAGGCATCGACGTGTTCCGCCGTCAGGGCCATCTGGCCCTGGCGGATGCGGTCGAGCAGCGACTCGAGGATGTGCGTCACCTCGCTCATGTCGGAGAGGCCGAACGTCGATGCGCCGCCCTTGATCGAATGGGCGGTACGGAAAATGGCATTCAGATCTTCGGCGTCGGGCGCCGCAATATCAACGGCCAGCAGCAGCCGTTCTTTTTCAGCCAGCAGTTCTTCGGCCTCATCGAAAAAGACCTGAAAAAACTGGCTAATATCGATGGTCATAGGGTGACTCCGTCAATTGCATCGTTGTGCTGCGCGGCTGGCATCAGCCGATCACCTTCTTGACCACTTCGATCAGGCGTTGCGGATCGAACGGCTTGACCAGCCAGCCATTGGCGCCGGCGGCACGTCCTTTCGATTTCATCTCGTCCGACGACTCCGTCGTCAGCATCAGGATGGGTACCTTCTGGTAGGTCGGCAGTTCGCGCAGCAGCTTGATCAGCTCCAGGCCATCCATGCGCGGCATGTTCTGGTCCGTCAATACCAGGTCCACGGTTTGCAGCTTGGCTTTTTCCAGTCCATCCTGACCGTCGACGGCCTCCACCACCTGGTAACCGGCGGCTTTCAGGCTGAACGCCACCATCTGGCGCAATGAGCTGGAATCGTCCACTGCAAGTATCGTTTTGGCCATCTTTGCTCCCACTTATTCCGGGCATCCTGCCCGAGTATTTGATTAATCAATCCATGCAACCACAAGCGCTCCGCACTGACATGCTAGAACAGCTCGATGTCGCCACTTTCCAAATGCTGCTGACTGACAGCCTTGCGCAGCACGCTGCGCAACTCCAGGCTTTGAATCGCCAGCGCCATGCTGACCCGCCCCAGCAAGGCGACAATTTCTTCATTGTCGCTCTCCGGCAACATCTCCGCACCATGCTCGCCCAGGGTCCCGAGGAACTCGCGCAAGCCCGTCACGCGCTTCAAGGTGCGCTCGATCAGCTGGCTGGTCATGTCCTGGAACTGCAGGCTGGTGATGGCGGCATTCACATAGCCCCCCACCTCATCCTGCAAGGCCAGCAGTTTTTCCCGCTGCTGCTCGGCAGGAATACCGCCGTCGAGCAGCAAGGCGATCGTGTCTTGCTGCGCAGCGACGGCTGCGTGTATCGCCATGAAATTGAAGGACAGCTTCTCGATCGCCTCTTCCAGCAAGATGCCGGTCTGCACCAGGTCGGTTTCCACCTCCGTCAAGTGCTTGCGGCCATGGTCCGACACGCCAGACAGCAGGCGCTTTACATGCGAGCCAAGTATTTTCTTTCTTGTCATAAAGGTCTCATTGTTTCAATACACCACGCGTCGACAGCCTTGCGTGTTATTTTTTCGCCGCTGCCGGGGCGGGGACTGGTGCCGCTGCGGGCGGCGCGCCGGCCGCCAGCCCGGAAGCGACAGCGGCGGAAGCGGCATCGGTCACCGGCAATTCGATCGCCGCTCCATCGCGCAGGACATTTTCTTCCGTGCGTTTGTTCATGACGATGATGCTGATGCGCCGGTTGATCGGATTGAAGGGATCGAGCTTGTCCAGGTGCGCGGCCGAGCCCAGGCCCACCACGCGCAAGACTTTTTCTTCCTTCATGCCGCCGATCACCAGTTCGCGCCGCGACGCATTCGCGCGGTCGGCCGACAATTCCCAGTTGCTGTAGCCGGCATCGCTCATGTAGGGGGTCGAATCCGTATGCCCCGACAGGCCGATGCGGTTCGGCACTTCATTGAGCACGGAGCCGATGGCGTGCAGGATTTCCTTGGTGTACGGTTGCAGGTTCGCATTGGCGAGCGCAAACATAGGACGGTTCTGCTCGTCGACGATCTGGATGCGCAAGCCTTCGCTGGTGATATCGAGCAGCAACTGGTTCTTGTATTTTTTCAGCAGGGGATTGGCGTCGATGGTCGCTTCGATGCGCGCCTTGAGCGCCTGCAGGCGCTTGCTCTCCTCGCGCTCGAGCGCGGCCTTGGCGGAATTGAGGTCGAACGATTTGCGCTGCTGCTCTTCCTGCGCCTTGCGTACCTGTCCGTCCTGGCGCGACAGGTCCTGGCCGCCGCCCTGGATCACGGAATTGCTTTCGCCGCTGCCGGAACCGCCCGCCATGGCCACTTTCAACGGCGTCTTGAAGAATTCGGAAATGCCGTTCAAGTCGCCCTTCGAGGTGGAGCCGAGCAGCCACATCAGCAGGAAGAAGGCCATCATGGCCGTGACAAAGTCGGCATAGGCGATTTTCCACGCCCCGCCATGGTGTCCGCCAGCCGTCTTCTTGATACGCTTGACGATAATCGGGCGCATGCCTTCATCGGCCATGGCGTCCCCCTTCCGTGTGCTGCAAATGACTCATGGTGTCCAGGCGTAGTTTCACTGCTTACTTCGTTTTCGATTTCTTGATGTGGTCTTCCAGCTCATTGAACGTCGGGCGCTCGGTCGAGAACAGCACCTTGCGGCCGAACTCCACGGCCAGGGCCGGCGCATAACCGTTCAGACTGGCCAGCAGCGTCACTTTCACGCACTGGAACATCTTGCTCGACTCTTCCAGCTTCTGCTCCAGCAGGCTGGCCAGCGGACCGACGAAACCATAGGCCAGCAAGATGCCGAGGAAGGTGCCGACCAGCGCGTGCGCGATCAGCATGCCCAGTTCGGCCGGCGGTATGCCCACCGATTCCATCGTGTGCACCACGCCCATCACGGCGGCGACGATACCGAACGCGGGCAAGCCATCGCCCACCTTGGCGATCACGTGGGCCGGCACGGCGCCTTCGTGATGGTGCGTCTCGATTTCGTTGTCCATCAGGTTTTCAATCTGGAACGCATCCATATTGCCTGATACCATCAGGCGCAGGTAATCGGTCATGAATTCGACGATGTGGTGGTCGGCCAGCACGGCCGGATACTTGGAAAACAGCGGGCTTTCTTCCGGCTTGTCGATATCGCCTTCGATCGACATCAAGCCTTCCTTGCGCACCTTGCTGAGCACTTCGAACAACAGCGACATCAGTTCCATGTACAGCTCTTTGGTATAGCGCGAGCCCTTGAACAGGCTGGGCAAGGCGGCGATCGTCGCCTTGATGGCCTTGTTATTGTTACCAACAAGGAAGGCGCCCAGGGCGGCGCCGCCGATCATCAGCAACTCCAGCGGCTGGAACAGCGCCGCCAGATGGCCGCCGGCCAGCGCGAAGCCGCCAAAGACCGAGGCGCAGACGATGATGTATCCGATTATGACTAACAAGTGCCCTGACTCCCAATAATGGCCTCGGCTGTGTGCCCGGCACGTTCAAACCTGTTTCTGCCTTCTGGCGGCTGCGCCGCCGGCAAGGACAGCGGCAAAAAAAAGTAACCGGAAGTTAATTGAAATGCGCTGCTTTTCAATGCAAATCCGAGAAAATGCCGTGTGGAACTACAATAACGTGAGATTGCCCTCCGGGCAAGCAAATAACGCAGACAATTGCTTAAAAGCACCATATGTAAAGCAAAGGGCCACCCTCTGTGGCGGCGATGGTCTTATCGGGCTCGCGCGCCGCAATCTGGAATTCGTAACTAAGAAGCATGCTACCGGGCAACATTTCCCTTCCCGCCTTGATCCACAGGGCCGCCATTGCCGCCGGCGACAGGTAGGCAAACACGGCATCGTAACGGCCGAAGTCGAGCGCTTCGTAGTCGCCGCGCAGGAAGCGCGCGCGGCTCCCCGCCAGTCCTGCGCGCAGGCGGCTTGCCAGCCACGGCAGCGGCGCCAGTTCGATACCGGAAAACTGCCCATCGGGCCGGCGCCGCGCCAGGTCCAGCACCAGGCCGCCCAGGCCGCTGCCGATGTCAACCAGCCGCACGCCGGGCCGGTCCGCGATCAGCGCCGCCACCGCCTGCCACACCTTCGGCCCCGACGGATAAAACGGCACTTGCGTGCGGAACGTGGACCAATACAGGCTCAGCAGGAAAACAAAGGCCGCCAGGAACACGGCCGGAGGCCAGTCGAGCAGGCTGGCGCCCAGCAAGGCGGGCGCAAACAGCAGACCGATGGCGCACCACCAGCGCGCCAGGCCCGCGCGCCAAGTAATGAGCGCCGCCAGCACGCCCTGCAGCAAGGCCACGGCCGGCAGCGACATGGTCGCGCCGACGCGCGCCAGGCCATATACCAATAGCAACATCAAGGGAAAGGCCAGCACCTGGATCAGGATGGCCTTGAGCGCGGGGGCGCGCAGGATTTGTTGCAGCATGGGACAGCCATCGGAGAAAAACGCCAGTGTAAGCGAAAGCACCATGAAAAAACCGGAGTCCGGCCTGGCGACCGCTCCGGTTTTCACTGAGGCTATGATTGGGACAATATCAGGCGACGACACCGGGCGGCGCGACAGCGGCCGCTTCATCGCGCGCCTTCTTGGTCTTGCCGGCGCGCGAAGGCATATGGCACAGGCCGCACACATAATCGGCGTTCAGGTCGAGGCAATTGACGACAAATTTGCCGCCGCACTTGCCGCAGGGCGCCATGTCCAGCATCTTGCTGCTGAAAAAGCGCACCAGGGTCCAGGCCCGCGTCAGCGACAGCAGGGGCTCTTCACCCGCTTCGGGCGGCATTTGTTCCAGATACAGCTTATACGCCTTCATCACGGCTTCGATGCCGGTGGCGCCCGCGTGATCGACGAGGAATTTGTGGATGTTGATGAACAGCGAGGAATGGATATTCGGTTGCCAGGTGAGGAACCAGTCGGTGGAAAACGGCAGCATGCCCTTGGGCGGCGAGACGCCCTTCAATTCCTTGTACAGATTCAGCAGGCGTTCGCGCGACAGCGAGACTTCCGTCTCCAGCAGTTGCAGGCGTGCGCCCAGCTGTATCAACTCGATGGCCAGCTGGATTTCCTGCGCTTCCGATACGACACTTTTCTTGGCCATGCTGTGTGCTCCGCAACTGACTGATACTGACTAACTGAATTAAGCGATTTCTTCGACGCCCTGGCCGGCCATCAGGATGGCAGCGTGCGACTGGGCCAGCGAGCGGTCTTTATTGTAGTTCGTCAGCATGCCCAGGATGGCGCTGTCGTCGAAGCGGAAGCGGGCCAGCATCATGTTGCCGCCAGCGAGCTTCAGGATCTGCGCATTGCTCATGCCTTCGATCAATTCGGCGATGTCTGCGGCAATGCCCAAACGGAAGATGGCCGTTACCTTGTCCGCACGAATCATTTGCTGGGCCAGCATCAGGTAGCTCAGGTTAGCGTCGCGAATCTCAGCCATCATGTCGTTAGCAGTCATTTCCATCTCCTCAATCCGTTGAATTCAGCCAGCATTGTTTGTTGCCAGTGAGATACATTCTGCAGGAGCAACATCAAACGCAACAGAGGTGCAGCGCTGTATTTTTGGTCGGGGAATAGCGGATGGGATCGTAGGTGTTTGTCTGACAAACACTGCTCGATCATGGTCGCACGCCAGCAACGGCGCGGATGTGGGAGGTTGGCTCTGCGACGGATTTACCCGACTTTTGGCCTGTAAAAAATATCACTTTTTTACAACAACTTGATCAGAATCAAGCCTATCTACCTAGATAACGGCCGCCCTGGCAGGAACTTTAGGGCTTTTTCGAAAAATATTTCAAAGATCCGTATTCTTTTCCGGCCGGTTTGACACTGTTCATGTAATCGTTGACGGCGGCATCTGGCAAAACTTTAGGGTTATTTGAAAATATTTTAAAAAATCGTGATTTTTTTCGTTGACGCCCCGCAGGCAGGCAGTTTCCACACCTCATCGGGGGCGGAAACCGCCTCTCAGCGGCGTGGATTTGCTACACTGCCTGCTTCCGCACAATACTTTAAGCCTCAAACAATATCGTGCCATTGAGACAAGTATCAACATGAAAGCCACCATGATTTCTCGACATGACTGCAGCGCGCGCGACCTCGACGATCCCCTGGCGCCCCTGCGCCAGCAATTCGACTTGCCGCAAGGCGTGATTTACCTCGACGGCAATTCCCTGGGTGCGCGGCCGAAAGCGGCCCTGGCCCGTGCCCAGCACGTCATTACGGCCGAATGGGGCACGGACCTGATCCGCAGCTGGAATACGGCCGGCTGGTTCGACCTGCCCAAGCACCTGGGCGACCGCCTGGCGCCGCTGCTGGGTGCCGGCACGGGCGAAGTGGTGATCACCGATACCACCTCCGTCAACCTGTTCAAGGCCCTGGCCGCAGCCCTGCAGATGCAGGCCAGCGATCCCGCCCAGGCCGCGCGGCGCGTCATCGTCAGCGAACGCAGCAACTTCCCCACCGACCTGTACATGGCGCAAGGCCTGGCCGCCTGGCTCGACCGGGGCTACCAGCTGCGACTGGTCGACAGTCCGGACGAACTGGCGCAAGCCATCGATGCCGATTGCGCCGTCGCCATGCTCACGCACGTGAACTACCGCACCGGCTACCAGCACGACATGGCCGCCATCAGCAGCCACTGCCACGCGCAGGGCGCGCTGGCGCTGTGGGACCTGGCCCATTCGGCCGGCGCCGTGCCGCTGGACCTGAACGGCGCCGGCGCCGACCTGGCAGTCGGCTGCACCTATAAATACCTGAACGGCGGCCCCGGCTCGCCCGCCTTCATCTGGGTGCCGGCAAAACACCAGGCGCGCTTCCGCCAGCCTTTGTCCGGCTGGTGGGGCCACGCCACGCCGTTCGCCATGGACCCAGGCTTCGCGCCCGCCGACGGCATCGCCCGTGCCCTGTGCGGCACGCAGCCGATCGTCTCGTTGGCCCTGGTCGAATGCGGCCTCGATATCTTTGCGCAAACGAGCATGGAAGCCATCCGCCGCAAGTCGCTGGCCCTGACCGATTTGTTCATCACGCTGGTGGAACAGCGCTGCGCCAGTCATCCGCTGGGTCTCGTCACGCCGCGCGAGCATGCGCGGCGCGGCAGCCAGGTCAGCTTCACGCACCCGCACGGCTATGCCGTGATGCAGGCGCTGATCGCGCGCGGCGTGATCGGCGACTACCGCGAACCGGCCATCATGCGCTTCGGCTTCACGCCCCTGTACACCAGCTTTGCCGAGGTGTGGGATGCCGTGGAAATCCTGCGCGACATCCTCGATACCCAAGCCTACGACATCGCCGCCAAGCGCGATGCCGTCACCTGAGGCATCCCATGAGCGACGACAAGAATATGAACAAGGAAAACACCAGCGGCTGCCCCATGCATGCCGGCGGCCAGGATGCGCAGTGGCATGGCGCGCAGATGGACTTCAGCGAATCGATGAGCTACGGTAACTACCTGGCGCTGGACCGCATCCTGACGGCCCAGCACCCGCTGTCGCCGAACCACAACGAAATGCTGTTCATCGTGCAGCACCAGACCAGCGAATTGTGGATGAAGCTGATGCTGCACGAAATGCACGCCGTGCGCGCCAACCTGCAAAGCGGCGACCTGGCGCCCGCGTTTAAAATGCTGGCCCGCGTGGCGCGCATCATGGACCAGCTGGTGCATGCCTGGGACGTGCTGGCCACCATGACGCCGCCCGAATACACGGCCATCCGGCCCTACCTGGGCGCCTCGTCCGGCTTCCAGTCCTTCCAGTACCGCGAGATCGAATTCATCCTGGGGAACAAGAACGCGGCCCTGCTCAACGTGCATACGACGGCACCCGACACCTACAAGGTGCTCGACGCCGCCCTGCGCGCGCCATCCGTCTACGACGAAGCCATCAAGCTGCTGGCGCGCAGCGGCCTGCCCATCGCCCCGGAGCGCCTGGACGCCGACTGGACCCTGCCGACCGCTTCCGACGCCTCCGTCAAGGCGGCCTGGCTGGAAGTCTACCGCGACCCGTCGAAACACTGGGCCCTGTACGAGCTGGCCGAAAAGCTGGTCGACCTGGAAACGGCCTTCCGCTTCTGGCGCTTCCGCCACGTAACGACGGTCGAGCGCATCATCGGCTTCAAGACGGGCACGGGCGGCACGGCGGGCGTGAGCTATTTGCGCAAGATGCTCGACGTGGTATTGTTCCCGGAGCTGTTCGCCCTGCGCACGGAGTTATAACTTAAGGAGCATCGATGTCGCCTCTCGTCCTAACCCTGGCCGGCCTGTGGAATTCCGGGCCGCAGCATTGGCAAACCCATTGGGAAGCGCGCCACCCGCAATGGTCGCGCGTGCCGCACCGGGAATGGCAGACGCCGGACAAGGACGAATGGGTGATGGAACTCGACCGCGCCATCGCCGCCTGCGAGCGCCCGCCCGTGCTGGCGGCGCACAGCCTGGCCTGCACGCTGGTGGCCCATTGGGCGGCCAGCGGCTCGTCGCACAGGATCGCCGGCGCCTTCCTCGTCGCCCCCAGCGATGTGGAAGCGCCCTCCTACCCCGCCGGCACGACGGGCTTTGCGCCGATGCCGCTGCAAGCCTTGCCGTTTCCCAGCCTGGTGGTCGCCAGCGGCGATGATCCCTACGTCAGCTTCGCGCGGGCACGCGCGTTTGCCGCCGCCTGGGGCAGCGACTTCACCATGATCGGCGATGCAGGCCATATCAATGGCGATGCGGGCTACGGCCCCTGGCCGGACGGCGAACAGATGCTGCTGGACTTCTGCGCCGCGCACCAGCCCTGAACCACAGGCGCGCACACGATACGCGTGCGCGCATTTGCCCACAAGTAAGAACGCAGGCAGAATCGTGGCCTTTCCATTGCGGCGCCCCGGCGCCAGCCCCACGATGAAACGTCCGCTCTTGCCAGTTCTCCTGTCCTTTCTGCTCTGCTCCGCCCTCGCCCACGGCGCGCCCTTCTACGAAGGCAAGAGCCTCGCCCATCCCGCCATCACTGCATCGCAAGACAGCGGGCTGGACATCGCCTTCATCAAGGAAAAAGAGGGCGTCAACGGCTATTACTGCGAGTGCACGAACAGCGCTTCGAAGACCTTCCTGCTCGACCAGTTCGGCAATGCCGTCATCCGCTCCGTCTTCTATGCGTCGCTGGACAAGGAATCGGACACCAGCGTGCAAACCATGCTGGTGCTGTTCCGCCAGGGCGACAAGAATGGCTTGCGCGCCTACCGCTACCACCGCAGCTCCGGCAAGTACCGGCGCCTCGATGGCTTGCAGCCGGCCCTGAACCGCATCGCGGCGCAAGGCAGCGCACCCAACGCGGGAACGGTCAAGGCGGCGCTGGCCAAGCTGGCACCGATGGACTACAGCGTCGCGCGCGGCAAGAGCGGCAATGCGGACTTCGACGCCATCGACCATACGCAAGGCACCATCGTCGGCTCCTACAGCGACGAAGGCAAGCCCGTGGCGCCCGGCGGCAAGGACGCCATCACCTACAAGAAAACCTTCCAGAAGAAAGGCGAGCGTTTTCTCACCGCCAGCTACACGCTGTACAGCGATGCGGGCGCGGGCATCCTGCCCAATTACCGCCTGTGGCAAGTGACGTGGGAAACGGCGCCGCAGCAGTTCACGGGCAGCGAAGACGGTCCGTCCGTCATCTACAGCCTGGCCTGGGACGACGGCTCGGTGGTCGAGCGGGGCCAGTACGTGAAAGGCAAGCGCCAGGGACTGTGGGTGCGCGAGGGCATGCACGAAGGCAGCGAAAAAGGCCATTTCGTCAATGGCCTGCAAGAAGGCATGTGGTACTTCACATATCCCAAACAGAGCGAGAGCGGCATGTACCGGGCCGGCAAGCGCGAAGGCCGCTGGATGGTCGTCAACTATGCCGATGAAGAGGAAGTGACGGGTTTCGACACCTATACGGACGGCCAGCTGAATGGCCCGCATGAGCGCCGCATGGGCGGCAAAGTGCGCACGCGCGGCAACTACGTCAACGGCGCGCGCCACGGCGCGTGGATCACGGAAGACGGCGACGGCAGCTTTATCGACGGCTTGCGCGACGGGCCGTGGAAGCTCAAGCTCAAGGACGGTGTCACGCAAAGCGTCGCTTTTGTGCAAGGCAAAAAACAGGGCGAAGCCCTCGACACGGATGCGCAAGGCGCGCTGCGCGTGCGCGACCATTACCAGGCGGGCGTGCTCGATGGCAGCCGCACGCGCTATCTGGGTCCGGCCGGCAAGGAATACGTGGTCTACACGGCCACCTACCGCAACGGCCAGCTCGATGGTCGGGAACAGGCGTTCGACGACAGCGGCAAGATCCTGCGCCTCGACACCTTGTGGGATAACGGCAAGAAGCAGGGCCTCGATGCGCGCTACTACCCGAACGGCAAGCCGGAACGCCTGGCCGTCATCGACCAGGGACGCCTGCTCACGCACCTGCGCGAATACTATGAGGACGGCCAGCTGCTCAACGACATCCACCGCTGTACCTTCAAGGAGTACGGCAGCACGCGCGACGACGTGTGCGAGTACCACCACATGTACTACCCGGACGGCAAGCCGCAGTACTATTACGCCTTCCAGTACGGCCAGCGCCAGGAAGGCTATTCGAACTACCCGAACGGCAAGCGCAAGGATGAACTGCTGGTCGACCGCGCCGCCGACACCTCCGTCGTCAACGCATACTATGAAAGCGGCCAGCTCAAATGCACGGAGCCGCGCAGCGGCCACAGCACGCGCACGGTGAACGGCCAGACCATGATCAGCTACGCTTCGGCCGACCGCGATGGCGACAATATCTGCTACCACCCGAACGGCAAGGTGGCCAGTATCTACACCTTCCGCAAGCGCGTGCTCGTCGAATGCGGCAAGCGCTACGACGACACGGGCAAACAGACGTTCCCGGGGCCGGAAGGCTGCCCTCCCCCCAGGAAAGTCGACTACCCGATAGGACTGTGACGATGACGCAAACAAGACAGCCGCAGCGCATCCAGAATCCCGAACGCATCGATGCCGGGGCGATCCGCGCCGCCATCGCGGGCGGCCAAGAGGTGCTGGTGCAGTTCAATACCCTGGCCGAGCCAGCACCGCTGCTGGCCGACCTCGACGCCCTGGCCGCCACTTGCGGCACGGCGCTGACCATCCGCATCTACGGCTACGACCCGAGGGTGTTCGATGCCCGCATCCTGCGCGCGCTGCCGCATGTGGCCAGCCTGTCCATCGATTGCCACCGGCAAGCCATCCACCTGGAAGCGCTGGGCGAACTGCGGCACCTGAAGCGCCTGAGCCTGGGCGTGTACGAGCTGGCGCAAGGCGACATTCTGCAACTGGACAATTTGCGCGCCCTCGAATACCTGAACCTGGGCGAATCGGCCAGGAACAATATCGACCTGGCGCCCCTGCGCCAGTATGCGCACCTGGCCAGCCTCGTCATCGAAGGCCACCACCAGCACATCGAGACCCTGGCCAGCCTGCCGGCGCTGCACGAGCTGTCGCTGTACCGCATCAAGAACAAGGTGCCGCTGGATTTCATCTCGGAGATGAACCGCCTGGACAGGCTGCTGTTGCAACTGGGCGGCCGCGAATCACTCGCGCACATCGAGGCGCCGCTGTTGAGGAAACTGGAAGTGATACGCGTGCGCGGTCTGGAAACGCTGGGCGATATCGGCCGTTTCCCGCTGTTGCAGGCGCTATGGGTGGAAGACCAGATCAAGCTGCGGCAGATCGCGCTGGGGGCCAATTCCGTGCTCGAACGCCTGAACTTGCACACCTGCAAGACGCTCGACAGCCTGCCTGGCCTCGCTAGCCTGCCCGCCCTGCGCCAGTTGTCGGCATCCGGGACCATGCTCGACATCGACGCGTTGCTGGCGCATGGCTTGCCCGCGTCCCTGACGCATGCTCGCCTGCGCACCGGCAGGAAAACGCGCGACGACGCCATCGCCGCGCGGTTGGCGGAGCTAGGCTACACCTCAGCGCCCTATTGTTAAAAGCGGCGCTGAAATCAGCGGCTGGCCGCCAGCCTGCGCTGCCACAGCGCCACGTCGATCATCACGCCGTCCGCGCCCGTATTGCGGATGTAGACGCGGTAGCTGCCCTGCCCCATATCGCCATCGAGGTAGGCCGTGCGCTCATTGCGCTGCAGCCTGGCGCCCTTGGCCAGCTGGCGGTAGCGCTCGACCACCGTGTCGAAACTGGCATAGCTGCGCAGCGCCACTTCCAGGTCGCGCGGCGGGCGGCCTTCGGCATGGTCCAGCACATTGTTCTGCTTCTTGCCCTTGAGCGTGAGCGGATAGGCAAACACGCCGGCGCCCGCCGACGTCAGCACCGTCGATTTATCGAGCAGCAGCGGCAGGAGCGCCGGTGGATAGGCGGGCGGCAGCTGGGCGCGGTTCCAGCCCGGCAGGGCCGGCTGCGCCAGCACGTATTCGACGCTGGCGATCTTCTGCCCATCGGCGCCCGCTTCCTTGTCGCCCGCGATCAGCGCCAGCATGGGCGGCAATTGACGGGCCCAGGCCAGCAAGGGCGCCGCATCCCCGACCAGCATGCCCTTGCGGTGGAACACCGTCAGCACGGCATTCGGATCGGGATTGCAGACTTTCGCCAGCGGCTGGCCCTCGAGGCGGCAATGTCCGTTGACCAGGCCAAAGGCAATGATGGCACCGCGCTTGTCGAGCAGCATGGCGCCCCGTTCGCGGCCCTGCTTGCGGTCATTCATCGACGCCAGCAGCTGGCGGCCATCGGCCAGCACGGTGCGCGTGGCGTCGCGCTTTTCGCTGATCGCTTCGAGCGCCTGCGCCAGCAGCAATTCATCGTCTTCCGTGTAGCTGCCGCGCGCGTAGCCGAAGAAGTCGAACAGGGCGGCGCGTACTTGCGGGTCTTCGCTCAGGCGCGGCAAGGGACCGCCGGCCAGCAGGGAGGACAGGCTTTTCCCGGCCGGCGCCGAGGGCGCCGCCGTGGCGCGGGCGGGCTGGGAAAGGACGCAGGCCGCCGCCAGCAAGGCGCCGCCCAAGGTGCGGTAATTTGAAAAGATGATATGCATGATTCTATCTGTCGGGGGATTTTGCCGCTACCAGTGGCCACTGGCCACGCATGGCGCGCCGGCGATTCTAGCATGGCGCCCCCCCCATGCCGTGCGGCTGGCAGACTGCGTGTGCGCCGATGTGCCTGTTATGATGGCAGCAATGACCATCTCTCACCCCGCCTCACCCCTGCTTGTCCTCCTGCCCGGCATGGATGGCACGGCCCGGCTATTCCACCGTTTTGGCGCCGCCTTGCGCGCGCAGGCCGCCATCGACACCCAGGCCATCGCCTATCCGGCCGCGCCGCTCGATTACGCGGCGCTGGAAGCATTCGTGCGCGAGCGTTTGCCGCGGGACCGCCCTTTCGTCGTGCTGGCCGAATCGTTTTCGGGACCGCTGGGGGCAGCTTTGCGCGCCGAGCCGCCGCCCGGCATGCGCGCCCTGGTCCTGTGCTGTTCGTTCGTGCGCAATCCGCGCCCGATGCTGGCGCCGCTGCGCCACCTGCTCGGCATGGTGCCCTTTGGCGCCATGCCCGGCTTCGCCCTGCGCCAGGCGCTGCTGGCGCCGTATGCGACGCCGTCCCTGCAGGCGGAACTGGCCGCGGCACTCGCGCAAGTGCCGCCCAGCGTGCTGCGCCAGCGCCTGCGCGCCGTGCTGGAAACCGACGCCTCGCGCAGCTTCGCGCGCGGCAGCCTGCCCGTGCTGTATCTGCGCGCCAGCCACGACCGCCTGGTGCCGCCGGCGAACGCCGTGCAGATACTGCGGCAGGCAGCGGGCGCGCAACTGGCCGACATCGCCGCGCCGCACATGCTGCTGCAGGCGGCGCCGGAAGCGGCTGCCGTTGCGGTGGCCGCTTTCATTGCGGACCTGTCAGCCGCGCAGGTATCCGCTTAGGCGCGCGCTGGCCAGCACGGCCAGCCGGCTCAAGCCGCCCGCCAGCACGCTGAAATAGATGGCCCGCAGCGGATGCTGGGGCAGCAGATACGCGAGCACGGCCGCGCCCAGCAGGGCGCACAGCAGCGGTTTCACCCTGCCGGGCGGCAGCAGCACCAGCAGCAGATTCGTGCCCGCATACACATAAAACACCAGCAGCAAAGCCAGGCCGCCGGCCACGCCGCGCGAGCCGAGGCTGCCGAACAGCTGCGTGTACAGGTAAAAACCCAGCCAGCTCAACACAATAAACAGCAGGCAGCCCAGCGCGTGCGCGCCCAGGCCGGCCATCAGGCGAATTTTCATGATGCCCCCTTAAAGAAAAAGCCGCCCCCTTCATGACGAAAGGACCGGCCCTGATGCATCAGTTACCGTGTCGGATTACGCTTGGCCTCGGCGGCCCCGCTAATCCGACCTACGTACATTGCAGCGTTTACTTCGCCGTATTGAGCAGCAACTCGTTGAGGCGCTTGACGAAACTGGCCGGGTCGGCCAGCGAACCGCCTTCGGCCAGCATGGCCTGGTCGAACAGGATGTTGGCCCAGTCGCCGAATTTGCCGCCTTCCGCGTCCTCGTATTTCAGACGCGTCACCAGCGGGTGGTTCGGGTTGATTTCCAAAATCGGCTTCGATTCCGGCGCGCTCTGGCCAGCAGCTTTGAGCATGCGCAGCAGGTTGCCCGACAATTCGTTTTCATCGGCCACCAGGCAGGCTGGCGAGTCGGTCAGGCGGAAGGTAACGCGCACGTCCTTGGCCTTGTCAGCCAGCACGGTCTTCATCTTGCCCACCAGGTCGGCGTACGAGGTTTCCGTTTCTTCGTGCTCTTTCTTTTCCGCTTCGTCTTCCAGCGCGCCCAGGTCCAGGCCACCCTTGGCAACGGAGACCAGTTCCTTGCCTTCGAAGTCCTGGATAAACGACAGCATCCATTCATCGACGCGGTCCGTCAGCAGCAGCACTTCGACGCCCTTCTTGCGGAAGATTTCCAGGTGCGGGCTGTTCTTGGCGGCGGCGTAGTTGTCGGCCGTGACATAGTAGATCTTGTCCTGACCTTCCTTCATGCGCGCCACGTAGTCCGCGAACGAAGTGACTTGCTCGTCGCTGTCGTTGGCCGTCGAGGCAAAGCGCAGCAGCTTGGCCAGGCGCTCCTTGTTGGCCGCGTCCTCGCCGATGCCTTCCTTCAGCACCTGGCCGAATTCCTTCCAGAAGACGGCGTACTTGTCCTTCTTGTCCTGCTCGTCCGCGTTCGCCAGTTCTTCCAGCATGCCCAGCACGCGCTTGGTCGAGCCTTCGCGGATCACCTTGACGTCGCGCGACTCCTGCAGGATTTCACGCGACACGTTCAGCGGCAAATCGGCCGAATCGATCACCCCACGCACGAAGCGCAGGTAGGTCGGCATCAGCTGCTCGGCATCGTCCATGATGAAGACGCGCTTGACGTACAGCTTGATGCCGCCGCGCTTGTTGCGGTCCCACATGTCGAACGGCGCCTTGGCCGGAATGTACAGCAGCTGCGTGTACTCGCTGCGGCCTTCCACGCGGTTATGCGTGTGCGTCAGCGGCGACTGGAAGTCGTGCGACACGTGCTTGTAGAATTCGTCGTACTGTTCCGGCGTGATGTCGGCCTTGTTGCGGGCCCACAGGGCGCTGGCCTGGTTGACGGTTTCGAATTCGTCTTTCAGGACGGTTTCTTTTTTCTCGTCGTCCCACTCTTCCTTCTGCATCACGATCGGCAGCGAGATATGGTCCGAGTATTTGCGGATGATGGACTTGATCTTCCAGCTCGACAGCAATTCGTCCTCGCCTTCGCGCAGGTGCAGGATGATGTCCGTGCCGCGCGACGGCTTGTCGATCGATTCGATGCTGTAATCGCCTTCGCCCGCCGACTCCCAGCGCACGCCTTCCGAGGCGTCCACGCCGGCGCGGCGCGTTTCGACGGTGATCTTGTCGGCCACGATGAAGCCGGAATAGAAGCCCACGCCGAACTGGCCGATCAGGGCCGCGTCCTGCTGCTGGTCGCCCGACAGCTTGCCGAAGAATTCCTTGGTGCCCGACTTGGCGATGGTGCCCAGGTGCGAGATCGCCTCGTCACGGGTCATGCCGATGCCGTTGTCGGAAATGGTGATGGTGCGCGCATCCTTGTCGAAGCTGACCTTGATCTTCAATTCGTGATCGTTGCCGTACAGGGCGTCGTTATCGATCGCTTCGAAGCGCAATTTGTCGGCCGCGTCGGACGCGTTCGAGATCAATTCGCGCAGGAAGATTTCCTTGTTCGAGTACAGGGAATGGATCATCAGGTGCAGCATTTGCTTCACTTCGGTCTGAAAACCCAGGGTTTGCTTTTCGGAGACAGCCATTTTTACCTCATAGTCTTGTGGATGGGACGGATTTGATGAAGTTGGGGATTATATAAGCGATTTCAAGGCGTCTTTGCAGCAATGTGCGGGTGGGGTGGTTGCATCGTGCACCGACGCCCGTCGGCCGGTGTGACGGAGGCCATAGCAAAATCGATAACAGAACAACCTCATCAATTGAGCGGCTTGCAAGCAGCATCGGCATTAATATTGATTTTCTATTATCAAACAGGAGGAGACCGTCGTGAAACGCCTATCCATGCTGTCCGTTCGCACCTGCATGCCGCCGTCCATGGCGGGCTCCCGTCGCACACCAACCACGGCGCCTGCGGCTCCTGAAAAGCCCGTCACTGCGCGTCAGCGCAAGACCATGATGCAGGCCATGCGGACCGGTATCTTGGCTGGCCTGCTGGCACTGCCCGCCATGGCCCAGGCAACCGTCATCGAATTCAGCGTGAGCGGCATCGTCGCCCAGGGGGTGGACGAACTGCACCTGTTCTCCGATTACGGGGAATCGCTGATCGGCAAGCCATATACGATGAAATTCCTGCTCGATACGGCCACGCTCGCAGAGAGCCAGTCCGGCAACATCCATGGCGCCAGCAACTCGACCAATGGCGCCCCCGTGTATTTTTCCGGCGAGATCAAGATGGGCAGCCGCCGTTACAACTGGACTCTCGATCCTGACGGCTACGCCAGCATGTATTTACTACCGACAAGCAATATCATGATGCAGAGTTCCGGTGGCTACGGCTTCGGGCAATACAAGGTGTCGTCCATGCTCGACGTGTCCGCCGGCGGCTCGACACCTTATTTTGACACCGCGGAGTTTGAACAGCGCATCGAATTCAAGGATTTCGTCGACCCCTGGGGCTACAGTTCCGAATTCCAGCTGACGTATACCGCGCCGCGCTATCCGGACGACCATGGCGCTTACGTCGCCAAGACCAATTTTGTCGGCACCGGCACCTACGCACTGTGGCAAGTACGCGAGGTGCCGGAACCGGGACAAGTCGGCATGCTGCTGGCCGGCGCGGCCCTGCTGACAGCCCTGGCGCGCCGGGAGCGCCGCCGCGCCTGAGCATCGGGCGGCGGCTGCACGCAACCGGGCGCTATCTCGCCGGCTTGTTCAGAGCGGATGGGACGGCGCCGCCCGCCTGACCCAGCGCGCGGGCGAAAAAATCCCATATCCGCTCGTCCTGCACCGTGGCCAGGTTCAGGCGCATGCAGGTCGACGGCAGCTGGCGCGGCGAAAACAGGCTGCCCGGCCCCAGCACCAGGCCTTCGGCCAGCGCCTTTTCGGCCAGCACATTGGTGTCGCAGCCCGCGTCGGCCCAGATGAACATGCCGGCCGGCGCGGGATCGAAGCGCAGGCCGGCCCGCTCGGCGCGGCGGTACGTGCCCTCGCGCACCTTGTCGAGCCGCGCGCGCAGGCGTTCCGCATGTTTGCGGTACAGGCCTTGCGAGAGGATTTTATATACGACCCGCTCGCCGATGTCGCTGGTGGTCAGGGTGGCCAGCATCTTGCGGTCGGCCAGCCGCTGCGCCCATTCCGGCGAGGTGGCGATGAAGCCCACGCGCAGGTTGGCCGACAGGCTCTTGGAAAAGCCGCCCAGGTAAATCACGCGGCGCAGCTGGTCCAGCGCGGCCAGGCGGGTGGCCGCCTGCACGTCGCCGCCCGGGTGCATGTCGCAATAGATATCGTCTTCGACGACGAGGAAATCGTGCTGTTCGGCCAGGCGCAGCACCTGGAACGCCTTGGCGGCCGACAGCGACGTCGAGCTGGGGTTGTGCAGCACCGAGTTGATCACATACAGCTTGGGGCGGTGCAGCGCCGCCAGCTCGGCCAGCACGGCGATATCGGGGCCGTCTTTCAAGCGCGGGATGCCGATGACGTTCATGCCCATGGCGGCAAAGGCGCCGAACATCAGCCAGTATGCGGGATCGTCGACGAAAATGGTGTCGCCGGGGCGGGCAAACTCGCGCGCCACCAGGTCCAGCGCCTGCATCACGCCCACCGTGGTGACGATCTGCTCGGGCGGACAGGCGATTTCCAGGCCCGCCAGTTTCAGCTGCAACTGCTGGCGCAGCGGCAAAAAGCCCTGCGGCGAGCCGTAACCGAGCAGCAGGCTGCCCGGCTGGCGGCTGACGTCGCGCAAGGCGCGCGCCACCAGCTCGCCATCGAGCCACTCGGCGGGCAGCATGCCGGTGCCGGGCGCGGGGATGGCCGGCGTCTGGCGGAACATGTTACGGATCAGCCAGACGACATCCATCGGCTGCGCCGCCGCGTCCTGCGCGCCGGCGGGCGGCGCCGGCGTGTTCAGCGGCGAGCGTTCGCGGACGAAAAAGCCGGCGCCACGCCGCGATTCCAGATAGCCGCGCGCCACCAGCTTGTCGTAGCTGGCCACCACCGTGGCGCACGAGACGTTCAGGCTGGCGGCAGCCTGGCGGATCGAGGGCATGCGCGCGCCGCCGCGCAGCAGCTTGTCGTCGATGCGCGCCGCCAGCGAACGCGCGATCTGGTCGATCAGGGTTTCGCCCGAAGCGCGCGACAGCAAAGGGAGTGTATTGCTCATATGACCATTACAGTATGTGAAGTTATGCGGCAAAGTGTATTTGTACTGTATTGCTATTCGCCTCTAGGATAGCAGTACGGGGCGGATTGATCCAGCCCGCCCCATTTACCCATGCCACCCGTACCAGGACAGCCATGCCATCGCACGCCACCACCTCCCCCACTTCTCCCCTGCGCCTCGGCGCCGACCGCAAAGGCCTGCTGCTGGGCCTCATCGCCGTCGCCCTCTTCAGCCTGACCCTGCCTTTTACGCGCCTGGCGGTGGCCGAACTCGACCCCACCTTTGTCGCCCTGGGCCGCGCCCTGGTGGCCGCCGGCCTGGCCGGCCTGTGGCTGTGGCAGCAGCGCGCGCCGCTGCCGCGGCGCGAACAATGGCTGCCGCTGGCGCTCGTGTCGCTGGGCTGCGTGCTGGGCTTCCCCTGGCTGACGTCGATCGCCATGCGCAGCCTGCCCGCCTCGCACGGCGCCGTGCTGGTCGGCATCCTGCCGCTGGCGACCGCCGTGTTTGCCGTAATGCGCGGCAAGGAACGCCCTTCCCCGGGATTCTGGCTGATGGCCCTGCTCGGCACGGCGCTGGTGGTGGCCTTCGCGCTGCGCCAGGGCGGCGGCAGCTTCCACCTGGCCGACTGGCTGATGTTCGCCGCCGTGTTGCTCGGCGCTCTCGGCTACGCGGAAGGCGGGCGTCTGGCGCAAGCCATGCCGGGCCAGCACGTGATTTCCTGGGCCCTGCTGCTGGCCGTGCCTTTTGTCTTGCCCGTGGTGCTGTGGAACGCCTGGCCGCAGCGCGCGCTGATGGCGCAGGCCAGCGGCGCCGCCTGGCTGGGCTTTGCCTACATTTCCGTGTTTTCCATGTTTATCGCCTTCTTTTTCTGGTACCGGGGCATGGCGCTGGGCGGCGTGGCCCGCGTGGGACAGACGCAGCTGCTGCAGCCTTTCCTCACCCTGGTGGGCGCGGCCGTGCTGCTGAACGAGCCATTGGCGGGCGAAAGCCTGCTGTTTGCCGGCGCCGTGATCGCCGTCGTGGCCATCGGACGCAAGCTGAAATAGCGCGCCTTGACGCCCATTTGCAACGCCGTTGCGCGTGCGGATGGGCACGGCGGCGTGCAAGCCGTACAATACCGCAGCACCATGGCGGCGCCTATCCGGCACCGCTTGCGCACGCACCGCCACAAGCGGGCCAACAAATCCAGCCGGCGCAGCTCGGCATCTTCTGTGAGACTCGTATGAAAATTGAAAATCCGAATCCGATCCAATGGCGCTTTGCCGAACGCGCGGAACAGCTGCAAAGCTCGTTCATCCGCGAAATCCTGAAGATCACGCAGCGTCCCGAGATCATCTCGTTTGCCGGCGGCCTGCCCTCGCCCGCCACCTTCCCCGTGGAGGAAATGAAGACCGCCTTCGACAAGGTCCTGTCGAACAATGGCAAGGTGGCCCTGCAATACGGCCCCACCGACGGCTACCTGCCGCTGCGCCAGTGGATCGCCGACTCGCTCTCCAGCAATGGCAGCACCATCCTGCCGGAACAGGTGCTGATGACGTCCGGCTCGCAGCAGGCGCTGGACTTGCTGGGCAAGGTCCTGATCGACGAAGGCAGCAAGGTATTGGTGGAAACCCCCAGCTACCTGGGCGCCCTGCAGGCGTTTTCCGTCTACCGTCCCGAATTCGTTTCCGTCGATACCGATGACGAAGGCCTGGTGCCGTCGTCGATCAACCCCGTCGCCGATGGCGCGCGCCTCTTGTACGCGCTGCCGAACTTCCAGAACCCGACGGGCCGCAGCCTGTCCGTGGCGCGCCGCGTGGAACTGGTGGAAACCTGCGCCCGCCACGGCCTGCCGCTGATCGAGGATGATCCGTACGGCGCCCTGAGCTACAGCGGCGAGCCGTATCCGAAGATGATCAACATGAATCCGGACGGCGTCATCTACATGGGCTCGTTCTCGAAAGTGCTCACGCCCGGCATCCGCCTCGGCTACGTGGTGGCGCCGATGCCGCTGGTGCGCCGCCTGGAACTGGCCAAGCAGGCGGCCGACCTGCACACGTCGCAGCTGACGCAGATGGTCGTGCATGAAGTGATCAAGGATGGCTTCCTGGAGCGGCACATTCCCAGCATCCGCAACCTGTACGGCAACCAGTGCCAGGCCATGCTGTCGGCGCTGGAAGAGCACTTCCCGGCCGGCGTCACCTGGACCAAGCCGGAAGGCGGCATGTTCATCTGGGTCACCCTTCCGAAACATATCGATGCGATGAAGCTGCTCGACGAAGCCATCGCCAACAAGGTCGCCTTCGTGCCGGGCGCGCCGTTCTACGCGAACACGCCGGACACGCACACCTTGCGCCTGTCGTTCGTGACGGTGCCACCGGAACGCATCCGCGAAGGCATCGCCATCCTGGGCAAACTGATCGCCGCAAAAATGTAACTCGCCTCTTCACGCCCCGCAACTGCGGGGCGTATCCCAGCTGCCCCTGCGCCAGAGGGCACGCGTCTTTTCCGCCCAAAAACCGCTTTCACGATAGCAACTGCGTGTATTTATTTTTAAAAATATCATAAAAATAATACTTTCTCACCTCGCACAACATCGATTTTTTCACCCAAAAAATTAGCAAGGCGGTATGATTTGACCGCTGTATCAGATTTGAATCCGCTCAGCATCACCGAAAATGCAGCAAATGCTGGCAGCGCAGAGTACATCCGAGAAGGCCGGTAGCAATGAGTTCAGGCAGTGTGGGGCATTCCCAGCGGCAAGAGGCCGCGATTTTGATTGTCGACGATGCGCCGGCCAACCTTGAGCTGCTGCGCAAGCTGATGAGCGAACAGGGTTATCAAACCTATGTCGCCACGTCCGGCGAACGGGCGCTGGCGATCGCCCAGCGCGCCCAGCCCGACCTGATCCTGCTCGACGTACTGATGCCGGACATGGATGGCATCGAAACGTGCCGCCGCCTCAAGCAGCACCCGCTGACGCAGCGCATCCCCGTCATCTTCATGAGCGCCAAGACGGAAACGGAAGACGTG
The DNA here is from genome assembly GCF_058798815.1 of Janthinobacterium sp. GW822-FHT07A03. Taxonomy (NCBI): domain Bacteria; kingdom Pseudomonadati; phylum Pseudomonadota; class Betaproteobacteria; order Burkholderiales; family Oxalobacteraceae; genus Janthinobacterium; species Janthinobacterium sp. GW822-FHT07A03. Next base: position 45,217 of record NZ_JBXAKW010000007.1, read on the forward strand.
GTGGCCGGCTTCGACTGCGGCGCCGTCGATTACATCAGCAAACCGCTGCGCATGGCCGAAGTGTGCGCGCGCGTGCGCGCCCAGCTGCAAATCCGCAGCAACAATGAAACGCAGCAGGAACAGGCCGAGCGCCTGCGCACCATCGTCAACAACATGGCCGAGGGCTTGCTGATCATCGAAGCCGACGGGCGCATCCAGTACACCAACCCGGCCTGCGACCAGTACCTGGGCTACCGCGAAAACGAACTGGCCGGACGTTCCATCGGCGAGCTGCTCAGCCCCCTGGTGACGCAGGAATACCTCGATTACTTCGCCATGCACGCGGCCAATCCGGAAAAAGCGCACAACCACGGCACGCGCGAAGTGGCGATCCGCCACCGCAACGGCGCGGCGCTGAGCATGGATCTGACCCTCACGCCCATGTATCTGCGCCAGCCCCTGTATATCGGCCTGCTGCACGACATCACCCACCACAAGCAGTCGGAAGACGCATTGCAGCGCGCCGCCTACCTCGATCCGCTGACCAAAATAGCCAACCGCCGGCATTTCGACAGTTTCCTGGAAAAAGAATGGCAACGCGCCGTGCGCGGCGGCGGCGCCCTGTCGCTGGTGGTGCTCGACGTCGACCACTTCAAGCTGTACAACGACAGCCTGGGCCACCCGGCCGGCGACAGCTGCCTGCAGCAGGTGGCGCAAGCCATCGATGCGCATGCCAGCCGCTCCGGCGACCTGGCGGCCCGCTACGGCGGCGAAGAATTCGTCCTGCTGTTTGCCGACACGGACGCCGGCAGCGCCCTGCACCTGGCCGAGGCCATCCGCGCCAGCATCGAAGCGCTGCAACTGCCGCACCCGCGCTCGAGCACCTCGCCGTGGATCACCGTCAGCATCGGCGTGGCCACCATCCGCCCGCACCAGCTGGACGACCGCGAAGCGCTGTTCGTCGCCGCCGACCGCGCCCTGTACGTGGCCAAGGAAGAGGGCCGCAACCAGGTCCGCGCCACGCACTCGGGCAGCACGGCCTGGGAAACGGTCAAGGCGATCGTTTTACGTTGACGTTTGAAGTTGGAAGTTCAACGGAACATGCAACGGACCGGGAGTAGGCCCAAGTCACAAAAAAAGGCACCCCGGGCCAAGCGGACCTGAAAAATGTCGAGGGCAAGGCGCAGCGACGCAGACAGTACGCCAGTACGGCAAGGAAGCTGCAACGCTGCCATCGGCATTTTCTCAGGCCCGCGTCTCCGGCCCGCCGTTCTCAAAGCGAATCAAAATTTTCTCGACACGCTCAATTTCGCATTACGCCCCACGCCGGTGACCGCCTCGCTCAGGTAAGGCATGTAATTGCGGTTGAAGACATTATCGACCGTCAGCCGCACCTCCGTGCCGCGCCACACGCCCTGCCTGCCATTCCACGAGGCGAACAGGGTATGCAGCGCATAGCCCTTCGATGGCGGCAGGCGGTACACGCTCCCCACCGGCAGGACGCGCTCCTGCTTTGCCACGAAACGGCCCTGCCAGCCCATGCTGGCCCCAAGGTCGGGCATGCGCCAGCCCAGGCCCGCCATCAGTTTATCGGGCGCGATGGTCGACACAGGTTCGTCCTGGCCCCACGGGTCGCGCTGGGAACCCGTGCGCGTGCCGCGCTGCTTCGACAGCGAGGCGCTGGCAAACAGGCGCGGCGAATTGTAGTAGGACTCGACTTCCACGCCCTGCGTGCGGAAACCGGCCAGGTTGCGGTAGGACGACAGGGCCGGCGGCACCTTGCCCGATCCCGGCACATAGCCTTCGATCAGGATGCCCAGGCGCGGGCCGATATTGTCGCTGACGCGGTTCTGGTACGCCGTCAGGCGCAGCTGCACGTCGTCGCGCTCCATGAAGACGTTCTGCCGGTGCAGCATGACGCCCGCGCGCACGGCCGTCACGCGCTCGACGGCCAGGTCGCGGCTGGTGCCAGGCGTCGATGAACCGAGCCGGGACGACACATAGTATTCGTTCGAATACATCTCGTCGATCGTCGGCGCGCGCCAGGTGCGGCTCAAGTCGCCGAACAAGGCCAGCGTGCTGGACGCCTTCCAGAACAGACCCAGGCGGGGCGACCAGTCTGCGTGCGCCTTTTCGCTGAAGTCGTGACCGGCCGCCGCCAGCGGACTGTTGTAGCGCGGCGCCCTGTTCGGCACGCCCTGGGAAACGACCCGGTCGTGGCGCAGCGCCGCCGTCAGCGTCAGGTCGCCATACGTCATCGCATCCTGCAGATACAGGCCCGTGGTTTCCTGGCGCCCGGCCGGCATGTAATAGGGCTGGAAATAGCCGTAGTTGTAGCTGGGGTCTTTCAGCGCCGTCGATGACGGGTAGTACATCAGGGTGTCGCGCACGTTCTTGTGCCATTGCAGGCCCGTTTGCAGCACATGCGACACGGCGCCCGTCGCAAACACGCTTTCGTTGCGCACTTCCGCGATGCGGTCCACGTACGAAGCCCAGCTCTCGTTGCCCAGGGAGCCCAGGTAGGAACCCGCCGAAGCCGATGGCAGGCGCTTGTCATGCTGGTCCGTGTGCGAATAGCCGGCGCTGGCCGTCAGCTTGATCCACGGATTATGTTGCGGCGCGTACTGCCACTTCACGGAATAGGTGTCGTCGTCCTGGTCGCGGTACACGGCCTTGCGCTGCCACGCCTCCTCCAGTCCATATTTTTTGATTTCCGCCTCGGTCGGCGTGGGCACGTCTTCGCCCATGGCGGCGAACGGGCCCCAGCCCGAACTGCCGCCCTTCATCGCCGTCAGGGTCAGCAGCTGCTCCGGCGTCAGCCGGATATTCAGCTTGGCCAGGCTCGATGGCGCGTCGATGGCGGAAAAGCGGAATGGCTTGCCGTCGGGTTTGCGCAAATCGTCCGACTTGCGCTGCGTGGTGAAGGCCATCGCGTCGAAGCGGCCGTCTGCCGTGCGGCCGTAAACGGCCACGGTGGCGTCGTTTTCGCCATTGTTCGAGTGGCGCGAGTACTTGAGCATGGCGCCCGCTTTCTCGCCGCCTTCCAGCAAGTCCTGCGCATCCTTGGTCTCGACCGTGATGACGCCGCCGAAGCCGCCATTCCCGTACAAGCTCGTATGCGCGCCCTTGTTCACTTCGATCTGCTTGATCAGTTCCGGCTCGATGAAGATGGAACCCTGGCGGTATTTCTCGAAGCCCTTGGGCACGCCGTCGAGGATGACTTTCACGTCCTGCACTTTATTAAAACCCCAGATATTGAGGCTTTGGCCGCTGGGGCGGGCCGTGCCGGCCAGGTCGACGCCGGGCAAGGTGTCGAGCAAGGACGCGACATTGTCGGCCTGCTGGCGCTCGATGTCGGCGCTGTTGATGTACGAGCGTCCGGCCGTGCCGGCGCTGATGGCGTCGCCAAACACGCTGATGGCGGGCATCTGCACCGCATCGCTGCTGTCTGCCGCCCACGCATGGCCGTGCGCGCCGCCCAATGCCAGCGCCAGCGCGGCGGCCAGCGGGGTCAATCCTTGTTTGCTGCTCTTCATCGCTATCCTTGCCTGGGTTTGCTGCTTCATGCTTGTGGAATGAAAAAATGCTGGGCAGAGGACAGGCGGTGCACGATCAAGCGGCGGCGTTGAAGGAAGCGTTGCGGCGGAACCCTGCCCGCGCGGACACGCCGCCGGCGCAAGGCCGGCGGCGCACTGCAGTCACCGGGGATAAGTTGCCTTAGTGAAATGCGGAACACATCATATAATGGATGAGAATGATTCGCAATAGCATTTAATGAGTAGCTATTCCGGATAACCGGTGATGTCGGCGATCTCGCGGTACAGCGGTTGCAACCGCGCATACATCTTGCGGTACACGCGCCGGTACAGCTGCTCGTAGATCTTGCGGTGCTCGGGATGCGGCTGGAATACCTTGCCCTTGCGCGTCATCGCTTGCACGGCGGCGGGAAAGTCCGCATGCCAGCCCAGCCCCACGGCGGCGGCGATGGCCGCGCCCAGGCCCGAACTTTCATATACGTGGGCGCGCGCGGCCGGCAAGCCGAAGATGTCGGCCGTCAGCTGCATGGCCGCGTCGCTTTGCGAACCGCCGCCGGCGATGCGCAGCTCCGTGATGGCGATGCCGCTGCGCCGCTCGATGCGTTCCTTGCCCTCGCGCAGCGCATACGCGAGGCCTTCGAGGATGGCGCGGTAGATGTGCGCGCGCGTATGCACGTCGCCAAAGCCGATCATGGCGCCCTTCGCTTCCGGCCCCGGCACCTTGATGCCGGGACTCCAGTACGGTTGCAGCATCAGGCCCATGGAACCGGGCGGCACGGCGTCGACCAGGCGGTCGAACAGCGCCTCGGCGGACAAGCCCGTGCCATCCTCGGCCGCCGCCGCCCGTTCGCGGTCGCCGAACTGCTCCTTGAACCAGTTGACCATCCAGTAGCCGCGGAAAATCTGCACTTCCGTGCTGTAGGCGCCCGGCATGGCGGCCGGGTACGGCGGAATAAAGCGCGTCACTTCCACGTACTTGCGGCTGGTCGTGTTGATGGTGGCCGTGGTGCCGTAGCTGAGGCACGCCACGTGCGGCTCGACACAGCCGGCGCCCAGCACCTCACAGGCCTTGTCGGCCGCCGCCGCCAGCAGGGGCGTGCCCTCCGGGATGCCCGTCGCCGCGGCCGCCGCAGCCGTGATGGCGCCCATGCGCGTGCCCGGCGTCACCAGTTCCGGCAACATCGAGCGCTGTATCGCCAGCGCCTGCCACTTCCAGTCGAAGCGCCCGGCCCAGGCATGGCGCTTGTAGTCGAACGGGATATACGCCACTTGCGAGCCCGTCGAATCGATATATTTTCCGCAGAGGCGGTGATTCAAAAAGCCCGACAGCAGCAGGAACTTGTGCGTGCGGCGCCAGATGTCGGGCTGGTGCGCGCTGATCCAGTTGATCTCGGCCTCGCGGCGGAAATACCGGATCGTGCCATCGAGGCGCGTGGCGCGGAAGGCGGCGCGCCACCATGGCGCCAATTGGGGAATCTCGCGCGTGCTGCGCTGGTCCAGCCAGGTGATGGCGGGCCGCAAGGACGCGCCGTGTGCATCCACGTTGACCACCGTGCCGCGCTGCGTGGTGACGGCCACGCCGACGATCGACGATTTTTCAATGACGGTGCCGCGCCACAGCTGCTGGCACGCTTCGCACACGGCTTGCCAGTAGCCGTCGGCGTCGTGCTCGGCCCAGCCGGGGTGGTCGGAATAGTACGCTTCGAGGAAGACCTGCGCCTTCGCCGCCAGTGTCCCGTCCCGGTCGAACAACAGCGCGCGCACGCTTTGCGTGCCATTGTCGATGGAGAGGATATACGGGCCATCGCCCGCTACGGTCGCCATGGCTTATGCCACGCTGGCCAGCGCGGCGCGCAGCGCCTGCAGCAGCGCTTGCGGATCTTTTTCCGGCTGCGCGCTGAACACGGGCGCTTCCCAGTCCTGCCCGCGCACGGCCACCACGCGCAAGCGTCCCTCTTCGCTCCAGGCCGGGTACCAGCCCACGTCGACGATGCCGCCATTCGCGCACGTGATTTGCAGCAGGTCTTCGCCCAGGTCGTCGACAAGGGTATCGACGGGCTGGCGCAAGTCCAGCGGCGACAGGCTGTCGTAGGTGATGCGGGCGTCGCCCAGCGCCAGGGGCTGGCCAAACAGGGTGGTCTCGATGATGCTCTCCTCTTGCTTATTTTTATGGTTTTTCAGCCGCCCTGCGGCACGCTGTAATGGCTGCGCCACAAGGCCAGGTAACGCTGCTGCTCTTCCTCCCAGCGCGCATCGTCCCAGCCCAGTTCATGCTGGCAGATGGCGCGCAGGCGCGGCATGATAGCAAGCGCGCCGCCGGCCAGCTGCAAACCGAGGCGCGTGCGCCGCAGCAGCAAGTCGTCCAGGTGCTGCACGTCCTCGCTGCGCGCGCCCCAGCGCAGCTGCGCCCATAAAGTCTGCGTGCCGGGCACCGGCGCCAGTTCACCCTCGTGCGCCGCATCGCACAGGGCCTGCGCGGCCGCGCCATGACGGCCCAGCAGCCGTTCGCGCTGCTCGCCGTCGAGCAGCAAGGCCTTGCCCGACAGGGGCGGCGTTGCGTCAAAGATGGGCAGCGGGCGCAAATCCGCTCGCCAGCCCGGCAGCAGCGGTGCGGCGCGGCGCAAGGCATCGAGGGCGATCACGCGGAACGTCGTCAGCTTGCCGCCCGCCACCGTCAGCAAGCCGTTTTCCAGCCATAGCGCATGTTCGCGCGCTTCCTTCGACGGGTCAAGCTGGCCGCTGTCGATCACGGGGCGCACGCCGGCAAACGTGGCCAGCACGTCGTCTTCGCCCAGCGCCAGCTGCGGAAACTGCCAGCGCAGCGCCGCCAGCAGGTAATCGAGTTCGCCGCGCGTGATGGCCGGCTCGCTTTCCAGGCCGCCGGCGTGGTCGACATCGGTGGTGCCGACCAGGGTCACGCCCTCCCACGGATACGCAAACACGGGGCGGCCATCGTGCGGGTGCATCAGGCTGACGGCTTGCGCCAGCGGCAAACGCCAGGCGGGCAGCAGCAGATGGCTGCCGCGCAGGGGCCGCAGCTTCGGCGGCGCTCCCACCTGGCCGCGCAAGCCGTCGGCCCAGGCGCCCGTGGCGCTGATCACCAGGCGCGCACGCACGGTGCATGCCATGCCATCGACCGCATCGTTCAAGGTGGCGCCGGCGACCTTGCCATCGTCGCGCAGCAGCGATGCCACGCCCAGGTAATTGACGGCCACACCGCCATGGCACCGCGCCTCCTGCAGCACGCGCAGCACCAGGCGCGCATCGTCCGTCTTGGCATCCTGGTACAGCATGCCGCCCTGCAGGCCGTCGCGCCGGACGTGCGGCGCCAGCATGGCAAAATCAGGCGCATCGACATAGCGGCGCGCGCGCTTGCCCGCCATCGCGTCGTAGATGGCCAGGCCCAGCATGAACTGGCGCCGCCCCGGCTTCCTGCCCGCGTAGTCGCCGAAGGCGAAGCCCTGCGGCTCGACCAGCCCGGCCGCATCCGCCAGCAAGGCTTGCCGCTCATGCACCGACTCGCGCGTCAGCGCGAACTGGCCCTGCTTGAGGTAGCGCAAGCCGCCGTGCACCAGCTTCGACGAACGGCTCGACGTGCCCCAGGCGAAATCGCGCTGCTCCACCAGCAGCGCCGCCAGGCCGCGCCGCGCCGCTTCCAGCAGGATGCCGGCGCCCGTGATGCCGCCGCCGACGATCAGCACATCCCAGTCGCGCGCCAGGATGCCAGGCAGCTCTGCCCTGTTCATGACGGGCCGCCGGCTTCGGGCAGCAGTTTGCCGGGGTTCATCATGCCCTGCGGGTCGAACTGGCGCAGCAGCGCGCGCATGGCGGCGATGCCCAGTTCTCCCTTTTCCGCCATCAGCCACGGCGCGTGGTCCGTGCCCACGCCATGCTGGTGGCTGATGGTGCCGCCGTTGGCGACGATGGCGGCGCTGGCCGCGTCTTTCAAGCTGCGCCAGCGCGCCATGTTGGCTTCAAAGGTGGGCGCCAGCCGGTACACATACGTGGTGTAGACGCTGGCGCCCTGCGCATACACGTGCGACAGATGCGTGTAGGCGTGCACCTGCTCGCCGTGTGCGGCCAGCGCATTGCTGCCCGCCTGCTCCAGGGCCGCCATCATGGCCGTCACGCGGGGCCAGTCGACGGCCGTTTCCACCGTGTCGATGACGTAGCCGTGTTCCCAGGCGCCGTTGCGCAGGTAGACGTTGCGAAAGCGTCCCTGCTTCCATTTGTCGCCCATGTGGCGCCCCACGTGCACGCCCTTGTGCCGCCGCGCCACCGCCAGGGCGCCGCGCAGGGCCGCGCGCGCCGGTTTCTCGTCGCCGCTCACGCCCAGCATCAGCATGCATTTTCCTTCCGCGCAGCCGCGCAGGGACAGATAACGCTCCAGCAATCCCACCAGTCTTTTATGCCCGGCCAGGGTCAGCATGGTTTGCGTTTCGACCGCGTTCGACAGGCGCAGCATGCACAGGGGCAGGCGCGACTGGGCCAGCGCCCGCACGGCCGCCTGCGCCTGGCCCCAGTCGGCGAAGAACACGGCGTGGAACGCCTCATACGGCGGCAGCGGCGAGACGCGCACGGTGGCCTGCGTCAGGATGCCCAGCCGCCCTTCGGAGCCGAGCACCATTTCGCGCAGGTCGATGCCGGCCGCCGACGCGGGAAAGGTGGGGATGCTCAAGGTGCCGGACGGCGTTTCCACCTCGCCGCCCGCGAACAGCTGCTCGATGCGGCCATAGCGCAGCGATTGCTGGCCCGACGAGCGCGTGGCGATCCAGCCGCCCAACGTCGAGTATTCGAACGACTGCGGATAGTGTCCCAACGTATAGCCATGCGCGCGCAGCTGCGCTTCCAGGTCGGGGCCATACACGCCCGCGCCAAACGTCGCCAGCTGCGCCTCGCGGTCCAGGTGGCCCAGCGCGCACAGGCGGGTCAGGCTGATCGACAGTACGGGACGCGGCCCCGCCGCCACCGTCAAATGCCCTACCACGCTGGTGCCGCCGCCGTGGGGTATCACGGCCACGCAAGCCTGGCGCGCATACGCGAGCAGCTGGCGCACCTGCAGCGCGCTGTCGGGAAACGCCACGCCATCGGGAACAAAGCCGATGCGGCCATGGCGCAACTTGAACCAGTCGGGCAGGCTTTGACCCAGCGCATGGGGCACGCGCACAGCTGGCGTAGTATCGATGAGCGGATGCGGCGCCAGGCGCGATACGGGCACTTGCGCGCAAGCGTCGTCGAAGGTGGCGTCGGCAATGCCGCTGCCCGGCCCCAGGCGCTCGCCCAGAAAAGCCAGCGCATCCTCGCTCAGCGCATACGTGACGCTCTCGTCCCCCCAGCCATTCCAGCGTTGCATCGACATCCCCCTGTGTTGTGGCCAGTTGCGCGCCATGGCGGCTTGCTATACTGTTCTTGCCTGATTTTCTTGCTAGATCAATAGCATATGCCGCCACAGACGAAGGGTATTGGTTTTTCATGACAATCGCATTGTTCCATCATGCCAGACACTGACAGCCACCACGCGGAAGGCCGGGTCGCCGGCGCCTATCTGCAGCCGCTGCTGGAAGCGGCCGGCGCCCACGGCATCGATAGCGCCACCCTGGCGCAGGCGGCCGGCGTGGCGCCGCACGGCCTGGAAGCGGCCGCGACCGGCCTGGCCTTGGCCGCGCGCGACTACGTGCGCCTGCTCGATGCGGGCGCGCAGCTGGCGGGCGACGCGCATTTCGGCCTGCACGTGGGCCAGCGCGTGCGCATGGGCACCTACAGCGCCTACGGCTTGATCTTGCTCAGTTGCAGCAACGTGGGCCAGGCGCTGGAACAGACGGCCCGCTACGAACGGCTGGCGCACGACCTGGGCCGCTCGACCCTGCAGCGCGACGGCGCCATCGCGCATTACCGCTGGGCCAGCAACTACCCGGGCGCCAGCCGGCACCTGGTCGACAGCGTCTTTGCCGGTGTCAAAGTGTGCGGCGACTGGCTGGCGGGCATGCCGCTGCCGCCGGCCCGGCTGGCATTCACCCACGATGGCGGCGGCGACTTGCTGCGCCACGCGGCGCACCGCGACGAATACGTGCGCGTGCTGGGCAGCCTGCCCGCCTTCAACGCCCCCGCCAACACGGCCACCTTCGACGCGCAATTGCTGGACTGGCCCGTGCCGAACGCGGACGTCAGCCTGTATCCCGTGCTGTGCCAGCATGCGGAACAATTGCTGGCACAGCGCCAGGCGGAGATGGACATGGGCGCCGGCATCGACGCGCAAGTCCACGCGGCCATCGTGGCGGGCTTGCGCCAGGGTTCGGCGCGGCTGGCCACCGTTGCCGCCGCGCTGGCCGTCACGCCGCGCACCCTGCAGCGCAAGCTGGCCGACGCGGGCACCAGCTTCCAGGCCCTGCTGGATCAGGCCCGCTATGGCCTGGCGCGCGACTATCTGCGCGAGCCGGACCTGTCGCTGGTCGACATCGCCTTCCTGCTCGGCTACCAGGAACAAAGCGCGTTCAACCACGCGTTTCGCACCTGGTCGGGCACCAATCCCGGCGCCTGGCGCCTGCAGGAGATGCTGGACAGGCAGCTTGACCGGCAGCAAGCCGTTTAGGCGTGCGCGGGGCATGCGCGGCGCGTTTTCTGGCTATACTGGCATAGTCAGGTTTTCCACGATCACTCCAACCCGCAATGCAAAGGATTAATATGCAACTCAAAGACAAAGTCGCACTGATTACCGGCGCCGCCAGTGGCATCGGCAAGGAAATGGCCATCGAATACGCGAAACAGGGCGCCAAGGTCGTCATCGCCGATCTGGCCCTGGAAGCGGCCAGCAAGACGGCCGAGGAAATCAAGCAAGCGGGCGGCCAGGCGTTTGCCGTCGCCATGGACGTCTCCAGCGAAGAACAGGTGGACAAGGGCGTGGCGGACGCCGTGGCCCACTTCGGCGGCATCGATATCCTGATCAGCAACGCGGGCATCCAGATCATCAGCCCCGTCGTCGACTACCCGTTCGACCAGTGGAAAAAGATGCTGGCCATTCACATGGACGGCGCCTTCCTCACCACGCGCGCCTGCATGCGCGAAATGATCAAGGCGGGCCGCGGCGGCGCCATCATCTACATGGGTTCCGTGCACTCGCACGAAGGCTCGCCGTTCAAGAGCGCCTATGTTGCCGCCAAGCATGGTCTGCTGGGCCTGGCCAAGGTGGTGGCCAAGGAAGGCGCAAAAGACGGCATCCGCGCCAACGTCATCTGCCCCGGCTTCGTGCGCACGCCGCTGGTCGACAAGCAAATCCCCGAACAGGCGGCCCAGCTGAACATCAGCGAAGAAGACGTGATCAAGAAAGTGATGCTGAAAGACACGATCGACGGCGAATTCACCACCACGCAGGACGTGGCGCAAACGGCCATCTTCCTGGCCGCGTTCCCGTCGAACGCCCTGAGCGGACAATCCATCGTGGTGAGTCACGGCTGGCACATGCAATAAGACCCAGCGTCTCCGGCAGGCGGCGCCGTCCGCCTGCATCACCGCATCTGAAAGTTCCTAATTGCAAGACAACACTTACCGCCACCCGCGCGCGGGCAGGCCGGGGCGCCTGTTTGCCGCGCTCGCCAATTGCGCGCATTTCGCCAGGCTACGCCAGGCCGTCATGTCGCGCCTGCCCTTCCTGAAACTGCACAGCGACGTGCGCGACGTCGTCTACGTGAGCTGGCTGGTCGACGCCGCTGCGGCGCAGAAATTATTGCCGCCAGGCGTGGCCCTGTGGCAGCGCGACGGCAAGACGCCATTTACCGTGCTGACCTACCGCCACGGGCATTTCGGCCCTGCCCTGCTCGGTCCGCTGCGCCGGCTGCTGCCGTCTCCCCTGCAAAGCAACTGGCGCCTGTACCTGGACCATACGCCGCCGGGCGCACCGGCCGTGCCTTGCGTGTATTTCTTGAAAAACATCATGGCCAGCCTGCCGCACGCGCTGGGCACGCGGCTGTTCAGCGATATCCTGCCGACCCACCTGGCGGCCGGCATGACGCTGGAGGTCACGGCCACGCAGGCGCACTGCAGCATTGCCAGCGGCTCCGGCAGCGCCCCGGCGCTCGATGTGCAGGCGGACATCACGGCGGCGCATGGCCTCGATGCCGACTGGCAGCAACTGTTCGGCAACTGGCACGACGCCGTCGCCTTCCTCGCCTGCCAGGATGCGGCCATTGCGCACGTGCCGCGCAACGGCAAGCTGGTCTTCGGCGAAATCGACTTGCCCGTTGATGTGGATCAAGTGCAAGCGCTGACGGCCTTGCGCGCCGACTGCGGCTTGCTGGGGCAATTGCCGCCCATGTCCGCCCCGTTCGCCTTCCTCGTGCCCAAGGTGCCGTTCAAGGCGCTGTCAGAGCGCCTGCTGTAGCGCGGCGCTCCGGCGCGCGCAGGGGCACGGCCGCGCCGCCGCGCCGCCGTTCCAGCTTGAACAGGGCCATCGCCTGTTCCAGCTGCAAGGTCTGGTCTTGCAGCGATGCCGAGGCAGCCGCCGATTCCTCGACCAGCGCCGCGTTCTGCTGCGTCACTTCATCCATCTGCGTGACGGCCATGTTGACCTGGCCGATGCCATGGCTTTGCTCGCGCGAAGCCGAGGCGATCTCTTCCATGATGCCGTGCACGCCCTGCACGGCGCCCAGCATCTCGGCGCTGCTGGCGCCCGCCTGCTGCGCCAGCGTCGCGCCCGCCCGCACTTGCTCCAGCGATGCCGTGATCAACTGCTTGATTTCCGTGGCCGCCGCCGCGCTGCGGTGGGCCAGGCTGCGCACCTCGCCCGCCACCACGGCAAAGCCCCGCCCCTGGTCGCCCGCGCGCGCCGCTTCCACGGCCGCGTTCAAGGCCAGGATGTTCGTCTGGAAGGCGATACCCTCGATAATACCCGTAATGTCGCCGATCTTCTTCGATGAGGCGTTAATGTCGGCCATCATGCTGACCATCTGGCCGACGATCTCGCCGCCGCGCCCGGCCAGGCCATGCACCTTGCCCGCCATGTCGCTCGCTTGCACGGCGTTGCCGCTATTCTGCTGCACCGTGGCCGCCAGCTGCTCCATGCTCGACGCCGTCTGCTGCAGGGCCGACGCCTGCGCCTCCGTGCGGCCCGACAAATCCATATTGCCGGCGGCGATTTCCTGGCTGGCCATGCTGATGCGCAGGAAATTGCCGCGCACGTCGCCGACGATGGAGTGCAGGTTCACGCGCAACTGGCGCAGCGAGCGCAGCAGCTGCCCCATCTCGTCGCGCCGCGTGGTGTCGAGCTCGCCCGTCAGGTCGCCGCCCGCCATCACATCGCACGCCTGGCGCGCTTGCTGCAGCGGCTGCAGCACGACCTTGTGCAAGGCATGCCAGAAATACAGGGTCAGGCACAAGGCCGCCACGGACAGGCCCGTCAGCCAGCCGTGGGCCGCGGCCGGCAGCAGGCCCGCATCCCACCCCAGTTGCAGCAGCAACAGCAGCACCAGCGCCCCCAGGTTCCAGGCGATGCGCTGGCCCAGCGGCAGGTCGCGCAGGCTCGCCAGCCTGGCCAGCCAGCCCGTGCGCACGGCAGCGCCCTGGCTGATGACGATGCCATCGGCCTGCCCCGCCTTGATGCGCGCATACAGGGCGGACGCCTGCGCCACCTGCTGGCGCGTGGGCTTGGTGCGCACGGACATGTAGCCGACGGCCACGCCGTCTTCCACCACCGGCGTGACGTTCGCCAGCACCCAGTAATAATCGCCGTTCTTGCAGCGGTTTTTCACCATGCCGCTCCACGAGCGCCCCGAACGGATGGTGGCCCAGAAATCGGCGAACGCTTCGGCCGGCATGTCCGGATGCCGGAGGATGTTTTGCGGCGCGCCGATCAATTCTTCCGCGCTGTAACCGCTGACGGCGATGAAATACGGGTTGGCATACGTGATATTGCCTTGCAAGTCGGTAGTCGAGACGATGGTCTCGCTATCGCTCAGGTTGATTTCGGTATCGCTGACGGGAAGATTCAGTCGCATGGTCACATCCTCAGAAGTAGCCCGTACGGTGACGGGTATGCGGACAAGGAACGGTCGCCAGCCAGCAAAGCGAACACGGCACTGGCACCATTATTTTAATATTTTATTATTAACAAAATGCACTTTATTACGGCCGTGCCAGCCGTCATGCCACGGCAGGTTCGCCGGCCCAGTAACGGTCGATGTCCTGCAAGCGCCACTGGGCTGCGCTTTCCGTGGAAACAATGCGCTCCTGGCAACCCGGCGCGGCCAGGTCGATGACAGTCGGGGCGATGCAGGTGCCGGCGCGGATGGAAAAAAACACGCGCACGCTGGGCTGGGTCAGCGGCTTGCCCGGCGCCTGTCCCACCACCACGGCCAGGCGCTCCGACTGCAGCCGCACCAGGGTGCCCAGCGGATAGATGCCCAGGCATTTGACGAAGGCGGCAAACAGCTGCGCGTCCAGGTGCCCGCCGCACCAGGCGGCCATGCGGCGCAGCGAATCGGCCGGGCACCAGCCCTGCTTGTACGGCCGGTTCGAGGTGATCGCGTCGTACACGTCGCAGATGGCACCCATGCGGGCAAACAGGCTGATATCCTCGCCACGCAGCCCCTTGGGGTAGCCGCTGCCATCGAGTTTTTCATGGTGATGCAGGCACACGTCGAGCGCCACCGGGTCGATCTCGCCCACCTCCTGCAGCATGCGGTGGCCGGCGGACGGATGGGCGCGCACGGAGGAAAATTCCGCTTCGCTCAGGCTGCCCGGCTTGTTGAGGATGGCGGACGGCACGGCCATCTTGCCGATATCGTGCAACAAACCCGCCAGGCCAGCCGAGCGCACCTGTTCGGGCGCCAGGCCCAGTTCCCTGGCCAGGGCCGTCATCAGCGCGCACACGGCCACCGAATGCATATACGTGTAGTTGTCGGCGGTTTTCAGGCGCGCCAGGCCCAGCAGCACGTCGCCGCCGCGCTGCACCGAGCCGGCGATATCGTCAACCAGCTCGTAGGCTTGCGCCGCGGACAAGGCCTTGCCCATGCGCACCTCGTCGAACATCGTCTGCACGGCCTGGCGCGAGCGTTCGATCAGGCGCCAGGCGCGCGCCAGTTGCTCGTCGCGCGACACGGCGGGCGCCGTATCAGGGGCGGGGCCGCGATCGGCTGCCGGCGGCACGGCAGGCGGCACGGCAACCGCCGGCGCCAGGCCGCGCGCCGTGTCGATCCACACTTCGCACAGGCGCGCCGAGCGGATACGCTCGAGGTCAGCCAGCGATTCCAGCAAGAAAGAACGCGTCCAGAAAGGGGTATCGAGCCAGGAACGGCCCAGGCGTTCGACATACATTCCCAGCATGAGTTCACTACTCGTTATTTTTTTCAGCACGGCGGTTCTCCAGACATTCAGATCGCAGAATTTACTTACGCATTATTAATATCATACGCCAAAAAATAACGATTAAAACAAATATATGGCTTTATATGGGAAAATCACAACAAAAATAAAGATAATCACCAATTTTATCATTTTAATTGAAATGAATATTTAATGAATAAATATATCAATTAAGCCACTTCACTTAACTGTATGTATGGTGCCGATGAGGGAGGCGATATGCCTGCCGGCGGCCGCATGGGCCGCCCACAGGCAGGAAGTGCAGGAAGGAAATACACCAGCGCCAGGCGCCCCGAAGCGGGGCTGGCGCTATGGGAGGAAGAATGCCAGGCTGCTGCGCGAACGGCGTGGCAGCTGGCAGCTTAGCGCGGCACGTAGCGCCAGCCGGCGTTTTCCAGCATGAAGGTCAGTTCCGTCTTGATGCCTTCAGGGCGGCTCGGCACGCTCAATTCCGTGTCGCACACCAGATAGCCCGTCTTGCGCTGGACGTCGCACTCGTTGACGGCCTTGACCTGCATGGTGCTTTGCGCTTCCTGCATCTGCACGTCCTTGGCCGCCTCCGGATTGCGCGCCACCTCTTCCTTGGCCCAGGCGCGTATCATCGCTTGTGCCTCGGCCGGCGACGGCCCCGCAAACCTGGCGTCCTTGCGCTCGACGCCGACCCAGGTGCCGTTATCGTTACGTAGCGGCAAGACCATAAAACCGTCGCGCATGCCGGCGCTCATGCCGACCAGGCACACCACCTCGCCCTGCACTTCCTGCGACTCCTGGCAGCCCTGCAGGCTGGTGGCCTTGACGGGAATGGGAACCGGTATCGACGATTGCATCCTGGCTTGCGTTTTGGCCACGCCCGCCTGCACGGCGGCCTGGATGTGTTCGAGCGTGGGCATGGTAGCGGCCTGGGCTGGCAAGGCGGCGAACAGGGCGGCGGCGGTCAGGGCGAGGGTAGTCAGGCGCATGGGTGTCAAAAGTAGTGGTCAAAGGCCGGCAGTCTAGCACTTTGCATAAAAACAGCTGTTTCTATAGAGAACTATCATCCACGACATCGGGCGCGAGAAAGGCGCCGCCGCCGTCCGCCTGCCCGCGCAGGCGCAGGCCGATGGCGCGCAGCATCTCGACCAGCTCGCGCAGGTGCAAGCCCTCGTCCGTCAGTTGATATTCCACCTTGACGGGCACTTCCGCGTAGACCGTGCGCGTCAGCAAGCCCGCCTCTTCCAGCGCGCGCAAGTCCAGGGTCAGCATGCGCTGCGAGATATTCGGCACGGCGCGGCGGATTTCGCTGAAGCGCTTCGGTCCCGCCATCAGATAGCTGAGCAGCACCGCTCTCCAGCGCCCTCCCAGCAAGCGCATGGCTTCTTCCACGGCGCAGCCCGAGACATTGTCTTTCATGTGCATGCCCTATCTGGTATAAAAAATGTACCTATACCACATTATTCTGCCTTCTTCCAAATAGTAACCATCGCGATTAGACTGCCCTTCCCTCACCTGAATGGAACTCCAGCATGGAAACCACCCTGATCTACAGCGTGCCGTTCGGCTGCTCGTTTGCCGCCATCGCCGCCCTCGAATGGAGCGGCTTGCCGTATCGCCTGGCCCGCGTCGAAGCACGCGACCCGGCCAGCAAGCAGCATCCGGCCTTTCTCGCCATCAATCCCCTGGGCCAGACGCCGGCCCTGCTCACGCACACGGGCGCGCCGCTGCTGGAAAGCATGGCGATCCTGCTGCATATCGCCGCCCGCGCGCCGGACAGCTGCCTGGGCTTTGCGCAGGGCACGCCCGCCTGCGACCGCCTGAACAGCGTGCTGTCGTTTTTGCACACGACCTTCCACGCGGCCTTCATGCCCGCCTTCCAGGCCAGCCGCGCGGCAGAAAACGATGCACGCGCGGCCGTCTGGCGCGAGATGGCCGTCGAGAAGGTGAATAAAAGCCTGGCGCACCTGGAACGCCTGCTCGAAGGCCGCGCCTGGCTCGCTTCCGATGCGGCGCCGAGCATCGCCGACGCCTACCTGGCCGCCACGGCGCGCTGGGCCGAACCGCTGCAGCTGGCGCGCTTAAGCGACTATCCGCACGTGGCGCGCGTGCTGGCGGCGCTGGAACAGGACCCCGGCATCCGCTTTGCCCACGCCATCGAGGCGGGCTTGCCGGCCGTCAGCCGGGGCGGTTTCCTGGGCCACGTGGCGCTCGACCAACTGGCAGTGCCGGCCGGCTAACCGGCGGTCAACTCCCGCAGCGGGCGCGTCTTTATTGCTATGATGTCGGGCTGCCGGCGGTACAGCCGGCCACGTCAATACCATATCGATAACGTCGTCATCAGAATCGGGAGTTTGAATGAGTTTACGTCTGCTGCTCTTGGGAGCATTCAGTGCCGCCATGGCCACCACCGCCGCCGCCGTTGCGGCAGAACCGGCGCCGGCCGCGCCGCGCGGTTTCACCGTGGAAGACATGGTCGCCATGGAAAGAGTCGGCAGCCCCGTGCTGTCGCCGGACGCCACGCGCGTCGTCTACACGGTGCGCACGACCAACCTGGAGAAAAACCGCGGCAATACGCAACTGTGGATGATCGACCTGCGCGCGCCGAACGCGGCGCCGCGCCAGCTCACGCGCGGCGACGCCAGCGCCAGCGACCCGCAATGGTCGCCGAACGGCGACGCCATCTACTTCCTCTCGGGCCGCTCCGGCTCCTCGCAAGTGTGGCAGCTGCCCCTGAACGGCGGCGAAGCGGCCAAGGTCACCGACCTGGCGCTGGACGTCGATACCTACCGCCTGTCGCCGCAGGGCGACCGCCTGGCCTTCAGCATGGGCGTCTTCCTCGATTGCGCCGACCTCGCCTGTACAAAAAAGCGCCTCGATGAAAAAGCGAAGAACAAGGCCAGCGGCATGGTCTACGACCAGATGTTCGTGCGCCACTGGGATACCTGGGCCGACGGCCGCCGCAATGCGCTGTATTCGGCGCCGATCGACGCGACCGGCAAGGTCAGCGCCGCGCCCGTCAGCCTGAGCGGCACCCTCGATGGCGACGCGCCATCGAAGCCATTCGGCGACAACAGCGAATACCACTTCAGCCCGGACGGCAAGACGGTAGCCTTCTCCGTGCGCGTGGCCGGCCGCACGGAATCGTGGTCGACCAACTTCGACGTCTATACGATACCCGCCGCCGGCGGCCAGGCGCCACGCAACCTCACGGCCAACAATCCGGCCTGGGATGCGAAAGCCACCTACTCGCCCGATGGCCGTACCCTGGCGTATGTCGCCATGACCAAGCCTGGCTTCGAAGCGGACCGTTTTCATCTGGTGCTGATGGATGTCGCCACGGGCAAGAAGCGCACCCTGGCCGACGACTGGGACCGTTCCGTGGCCGATTTCCGCTGGACGCCGGACGGCAAGGCCTTCCTCGTCGCCGCCGATGACGTGGGCCAGCACCGTCTGTTCCACATCGACGCGGCCAGCGGCAAGGTCAGCGCGCTGACGGGCAAGGGCGCCGTGGGCGACTTCGACGTGCGCGGCAATACCATCGTGCTGGCGCAAGCCAACCTGGCCTCGGGCGCGCAGCTGTACACGCGCAAGCTCGACGCAAAGTCGGAAAACGCGCCGATGGTCCAGCTGACCAGGCAGAATGCGGCAGCGCTGGCCAACGTGCGCTTCGGCGAATATGAGCAGTTCTCGTTCGCGGGCGCGGATGGCGAAACCGTCTACGGCCACGTCATGAAGCCATGGAATGCCAAGGCGGGCGAAAAGTATCCGGTCGCCTTTTTGGTGCACGGCGGCCCGCAAGGCAGCTTCGGCAACAGCTGGAGCTACCGCTGGAATCCGCAAGTGTATGCGGGCGCCGGCTACGCCACCGTCTTCATCGACTTCCACGGCTCGACCGGCTATGGCCAGAAGTTCACGGATGCCATCAGCGGCGACTGGGGCGGCAAGCCGCTGCTCGACCTGCAGAAGGGCCTGGAAGCGGCCGCCAAAAAATTCCCGTGGCTGGACCGCGAGCGCAGCTGCGCGCTGGGCGCGTCCTACGGCGGCTACATGATGAACTGGATCGCCGGTAACTGGCCGGACGGCTTCAAGTGCCTGGTCAACCACGACGGCGTGTTCGACAACCGCGGCATGGCCTATGCAACGGAAGAACTGTGGTTCACCGAGTGGGAAAACGGCGGCACCTATTACGACGCGCCGGCCAAGTACGAGCAGTTCAACCCCGTCAACTTCGTGAAGAACTGGAAGACGCCGATGCTGGTGGTGCAGGGCGACCTGGACTTCCGCATCCCCACGGCGCAAGGCCTGGGCACCTTCACGGCGCTGCAGCGCCGTGGCATCCCGAGCAAGCTGCTGGTCTTCCCGGACGAAAACCACTGGGTGCTGAAGCCGGCCAATTCGCTGCTGTGGCATCACACGGTGCTCGATTGGCTCAATACTTATACTAAAAAGTAAACCTGGCCCACAGTCAAAAAGCCGCACAGTTCGCACTGTGCGGCTTTTTTTCATCCATCAATTGCGCAATATCAATACGCGATCAATACGCAGTGAGCGCCTTGGCGAACTTCACGATCCACAAGCGGCTAGGACGCTCGCGGTCGTCGCCGCGCGCCACGCGGATGGTATTGCCCGCGGTGCAGCCGGCCGCGCTGCTGGTGACGATGGCGCCGTTGGCGTCGACCGTGCACTTGGTCACGTCGGCGTCCGCCACTTCCACGCCATTCGCGTCGAAGACCTTGGTTTTCAGGCCGAAGTCATTATCGTTGGCCAGCGCGATGGTGGAGTCGTCGATCAGGGTCAGGCCTTCCGCCTTTTCCGCCGCCCAGCCGATGGCGTTCAAGTCCAGCAACAGGGTTTTCTTCAGCGGCGTGACAGCGGCCCAGTCGGCGCCATTGACGGCCGCGCCGCCCATGCTGCTCTTTTCCAGGTCGGAGGTCGTCGCGTTGAAGGCGGCGGCCGCAATGTCCGTGGCGCCCTTCAGTTCGACCAGCATCAGCTTGTTGAAGACCTTGCCCGATGGCGCGGCGCCCTGCTCGATGACGAGGAACTTGCCGCCGCCCAGCGCCACCATGTCGCCCAGCTTGGCGTTGCCCGTGCGGCCATCCTGGTAGTCGGCGGCATTCAGCGGATACGCATACATCTTGCCGCTGGTGCCCGTCGTCGGGTCGAATTCGATCCAGCGCGTGAAGCGGGCGAAGCGCTCGACCTGTTCATTCTTCTTCGTCACCGAGTACATTGCCGAGCCGTCCGTCAACGGGCTTTGCAAAAAGGCGTACAGCTTGTCGTTGCTCGTGTCGAGGGTCATGCCTTCCATGCCACGGTTCGCGCGGCGCTTGGCGAACAGCGCCGGCAAGCCCTTGCCCGGCTCGTACTTGGCCTGGATGATACCCGTGGCCGCATCGATCTTGACGATGAAGGGGCCGTATTCGTCGGACACCCACAGCGCATTGCGCTTGGCATCGACGACGATGGCTTCCGAATCGAGGCCGCCCGCGTTGAAGACGGCCTTGCCGGCGGCGTCGAACTTCATCGCATCCATGACAGGAATCTCGGCCGAATTGCCGACCGCGCCCACGGGCACGGGCAAGCCCGAGCTGTTGACGGTGGCCGACACCTTGATCGGCGTCGACGAACCCAGCACGGCGCCGTTCTTGCCGACCGTGATCACGCCAAACGAGGGCGTAAAGCTGGGCGACGGGAAGATCTTGCTGCCGATGGTGCCCTTGCCCGACGGGTCGGGCACCAGCGGGCCGTCGCCGTTCGGGCCGCGGTCCGTCAAGCCATAGAATTCCAGGTCGCCAGCCGCGTTCTTGCCCTTGTAGGCCAGGCCGGAACCGTAGGAAGGCAGGAAGCCGTTCGGGAATTCGCCCTTGATCTTGGCGTTCGCGCCTTCGTACGGCACGTAGAATTTGTCGGCCGCCTGGATCTGGTAGCGCGTCACGGTCACTTTCACTTCGCCCACCGGATTGGCCTGCGTCAGCGCCTCGTTGACGGGCGCGCCCGCTTTCGAGGCGAGGGTGTCCTCGAAATGCTCGCGCACGAGGGCGCGGCGCTCGGCATCGACCGTGCGGCCGGCGAATTTTCCGCCCACCGCCGCCAGATGCGCGGCCAGGGCCGTGTTGAAGACGGCCGGGGAGGCGGCAAAGTCCAGGGTCTTGCCAGCCAGCGCAGCCTTTACTTCGGCCGTCAGCTTGATACCGTTCGACGGATCGCTGTCGTCATCGAGCAGTTGCAGCGCCAGCAGGCGGTTGACGACCTTGTCGTCCGCCACATTCGTGCTGGCGGCCAGCGCCAGCGGCGTGACGACGGCGCCGCATGGCGCCGAACCGAGGGCCAGGCCGCCCACGCTGAAGGCCACCGTCTCGCCCGGGTTGCACATGAATTCGCCCTTGGCGTTGGTGCTGGCCTTGGCCGCGCTGCCGGCCACGTAATCGAGTCCTTCCACCGCGCCGTCGAGGAACACACCCGTCTGCGCCACGGGCTTGGATGGTTCCGCCGGCGGATTATCGCTGCCGCCACAGGCGGCCAGGGCCAGGCCGGCGGCGATGGCCAGCAGGGTCAGTTTCGGGGTCGACGTTACAGCAGTGTTCATGCATTCCTCGGCTAAGGTGGGATTGAAGCCGTGGAGAGTAACTGTTCAAAGTGACAAGCCCATGACAGCCGTCACGCCAGTGGCGTATCCGCAACAGGCCCGCCGATGCCGCCGAAGCGGCCATCGGCCTGGCGCCGGAATTCCTTCGGCGTGACGCCCTTCACCTGCAAAAAGCGGCGGTTGAAGTTGGCCACGTTCTGGAAACCCACGTCGTAGCAGACGTTCGACACGTATTGGTCGGTGTCCATCAGCAGCTGGCACGCCTTGTTGATGCGCAGCCGGCTGACGAAATCGGTAAAGCTGTTGCCCGTCGCCTTGCGGAAGAAGCGCGAGAATTTACTCAGCGACATGCCCACCTGCTCGGCCAGCATTTCCGCCGATATCGGCTCGCGGTAATTCTCCGTAATATAGTTGAGGACGGAATTGACCTTGGCCAGGGTGGCGTCATCGTCGTAGGAACGCAGGGAGGCGCTCGACAGCAGGCGGTAGTTGGCCGTGCGCGCCAGCTTGCTCATCAATTGCACGAATTCGGCGAAGCGCTCGGCGCCATGCGTGGCGCGGATGCGCGCCAGGTGCTGTTCGGCCTCGTGGCCCATGTCGAAAAACTCCACGCCATAGCTGGAGCGCTCGAGCAGGGGCAGCAGCTCGCGCAATTCGGGGATCACGCGCGCGGCGCCGGCCAGCGGCGCATGGGCGAACTGCACGATCATATCGCGCAGGGCCACGCCGCCCTCCGGCATCACGTTGGAAATCCAGTTGTGCGGCAGGCGCGGGCCCGTCAGCACCAGGTGGCCGGGCGAGAATTCGCCGATGTAGTCGCCCACGAACAGGCGCCCGCTGGTGGCGACAATCAGGTGCAGCTCATACTCTTCATGGCAGTGCCAGCGCACGCGCGAGCTGGGATAGCCATGTTCCAGGTAATTGATAATGCCGTCGTAGCTTTCGCGTTCCAGCTCGGGCGCCTTGCGCTCGCTGTCCTTGTGCCATAGGTGTTCCATGCTCGTCTCTCTCAGGCTGTCCCCGCCCGTGCCATCGAATGTACCTCAAAAAGCTTCACTCGCCAAAACGGCCCAGCGCCTGCTGGCGAAACTCCTTCGGCGTCATGCCCTTCAATTCCAGGAAGCGCCGGTTGAAATTGGCCACATTGTTAAAACCCGCCTCGTAGCAGATGTTGCTGACATAGCGCTCCGTCTCCATCAGCAGCTGGCACGCCTTGTTGATGCGCAGGCGGTTGACGAAATCCGTGAAGCTGTTGCCCGTGGCGCTGCGAAAGAAGCGCGAAAACGTCCGCTCGGGCATGTCCACCTGCTCGGCCAGCTGTTTCAGCGAGAACTGGCTGCTGTAATTGTGCACGATGAAGTTGATGGCCGAACTGATGCGCGCCAAGGCCACGTCATCGTCGCTCGACTGCATGGGCACCGTCGACAGCAGCTGGTAATCGCTGGTCTGCGCCAGCTCACCCAGCAAGGTGAGAAATTCGATGAAGCGCGGCAGGCCGCTGCTGTCGCGGATGCGCCGGAAGCGCCGCAGCGACTGCTCGCTGACGCCAAAGAATTCCACGCCATGCAGGGCGCGCTGCAGCAACGGGAAGATTCCCTTCAATTCGGGAATGGCGGCCGCCATCGACGCCAGCGGCGCATGGCCGAACTGGATCACCATGTCGCGCAGGGCCACGCCCTCGGCCGGCGTATCGAGCGAGACCCAGTTATGCGGCACGCGCGGCCCCGTCAACACCAGGTGGCCGGGCGCGAACTGGCCGATGTAGTCGCCGACAAAGACCTTGCCGCTGCTTTCGACGATCAGGTGCAGTTCGTACTCGTCGTGGTAATGCCAGCGCACCAGCGCATTCGGAAAGCCGTGCTCGAGATAGCGGATGAAGCCGAAACTGCCTTTCGGCTCGAAGCCGGGCGTGGCGTCGC
Organism: Janthinobacterium sp. GW822-FHT07A03; assembly: GCF_058798815.1. Taxonomy (NCBI): domain Bacteria; kingdom Pseudomonadati; phylum Pseudomonadota; class Betaproteobacteria; order Burkholderiales; family Oxalobacteraceae; genus Janthinobacterium; species Janthinobacterium sp. GW822-FHT07A03. The sequence goes on from NZ_JBXAKW010000007.1 coordinate 68,565, forward strand.
GCTGCTGTTCCAGTTCCTGCTCCACCTGCGGATATCCGGCCTTGCGTGGCATGGCGCGCCCTCCCCGTCAGGCGACGATCTGTTCCAGCGCCGCGCGCGCGCCCAGTCCATACAGGCTGGCCAGCGACTGCCCCACCGCCTGCGTGAACGCCTCTGCGTCGCTCAATTCGCCGAACAGCTCGCGCAAGGACAGCAGCGCCGCGGCGTCCGCCCCGCCCTGCAGCGCCAGCGCGCGCAGGCGCACCGCATATGGATCGTTCAGGGGCATCTCGCGCCCCTGCTCGTCGTGGCCTTCCAGGTAGCGGAACCAGCACGCCACGGTAAACGCCAGCAGCTTGATGGCGCCGCCCCGGGCCAGTGCTTCGCGCACGGATGGCAGCACGAATTTCGGGATGCGCGCCGAGCCTTCCGTGCCAATGCGCGCCAGCTGGTCGCGCACGGCCGGATTCGAGAAGCGTTCGATCAGGGTGTGCTTGTATTGCGCCAGGTCGATGCCTTCCACTGCGCCCAGCAGGGGCGTGACCTCGTCATCCATCATGCGCCGCACCAGCAGGCGGATGCCAGGGTCACCCATCGCTTCATGCGCAAACGTGTAGCCGAGCTGCATGCCAATGTAGCACAGGGCCTGGTGGCTGGCATTGAGCAAACGCAGCTTCATCTTTTCATACGGCAGCACGTCGTGCGTCATCTGCGCGCCCACCAGTTCCCAGGCCGGACGGCCCTGCGGGAATTCGTCTTCGATGACCCACTGGCGGAACGGCTCGCACACGACGGGCCAGGCGTCGACGATGCCGAAACTGTCGCGCACCAGCGCCCGGTGTTCGTCCGTGGTGGCCGGCGTGATGCGGTCGACCATGCTGTTGGGGAAGCTGCCATGCGTGGCCAGCCAGCGCGCCAGTTCTGCGTCGCGCAGGGCGACAAAGGCCAGCAGCATCTTGCGCGTCACGTCGCCATTGTTTTGCAGGTTATCGCAGGACATGATGGTAAATGGCGCCAGGCCCCGCTGGCGGCGCAGGGCCAGCGCCGCGGCCAGGTAGCCGAACGAGCAGCGCGGCGCCTCGGGATGCGCCAGTTCGTACGCAATGTCGGCATGATCCGCATCAAACTCGCCCGTGCCCTGGTTGACGTAATAGCCGCCCTCCGTGATGGTCAGCGCGACGATGCGCGTGCCAGGGTCGGCCAGCTTTTCCAGCACAGCTTGCGGCTCGTCGGGCGCATACAGGTATTCGCCGATGCAGCCGATGATGCGCGCGGTATCGCCGGCCGCGCTGCGCTCGACCACCGTATATAAACCGTCCTGCGCCCGCATGGCGTCGCGCATGGCCGCATCATGCGCGAGCAAGCCCACGCCGCAATAGCCCCATTGCGCGTCTTGCTGGCCGGGCAAGGCCAGCAAATCGTCGAGGTACACGGCCTGGTGGGCGCGGAAGAAGCCGCCCACGCCGATATGCACGATGCTGGGCACGAGCGCGCCGCGCGCATACGCGGGCACGGCCACGTCCGCCGGCAGCTTGGCCAGGTTCGCCTGCTTCAATGCGATGGCATCCATTACAGCGCTCCTTTCGCCGCCGCGTAGGTCTTGCCGGCGCGGTCGAAATAATGGACGAAGCCCGGCTCGAACGTCAGGTGCGTCTGCTGGCCCGGCTGCAGGCTGCTGCGCTCCGCGCCGCGCGACACCACCTGCACATTGTTCGGCAGGCGCACATAGGTCAGGGTTTCCACGCCCAGCGATTCCACCAGGTCGACGGTGACGGGCACGCTGCCCGGCTGTACCGCGCCCAGGTGCACGTGCTCGGGGCGGATGCCGACAAAACCATCGGCCTGCGCCGCGCTGCCCGCCTGCGCCAGCAGCTGCGGCGCCGCATCGGCGGGCACCACATTCATGCTGGGCGTGCCGATGAATTGCGCGACGAAGCGGTTGGCCGGGCGGTCATACAGTTCCAGGGGCGAGCCATGCTGCTCGATCTGCCCGTCGCGCAGCACCACCACGCGGTCGGCCAGGGTCATCGCCTCGACCTGGTCGTGCGTCACATAGATGGTGGTGGCGCCCAGCTCGCGGTGCAGCTTGGCGATCTCGATGCGCGTCTGCACGCGCAGGGCCGCGTCCAGGTTCGACAGCGGTTCATCGAACAAAAACACTTTCGGGTCGCGCACGATGGCGCGGCCGATGGCCACCCGCTGGCGCTGGCCGCCCGACAGTTCCTTCGGCGTGCGTTCCAGGTATTTACCCAGATCGAGGATGGCGGCCGCCTTGTCGACTTTCTCGCGGATGACGGCCGGATCGACGCCGGCCAGTTTCAAGGCGAACGACATGTTCTGGAATACCGTCATGTGCGGGTACAGCGCATACGACTGGAACACCATCGCCAGGTCGCGCTTCGACGACGGCAGCGCCGTGATATCGCGCCCGTCGAGCGACAGCTTGCCGCCATCGATCGGTTCCAGGCCCGCGATCAGGCGCAGCAGGGTTGATTTTCCGCAACCCGACGGTCCCACGAAGACGACGAATTCGCCCTGTTGAATCTCCAGGTCGATGCCCTTGATGGCGCGGTGTTCGCCAAAGAATTTCTCGATATTGCTCAGTTGAAGGTAAGCCATGATTTTTCTCAATTCTTTAATTATTTGACGGCGCCGAAAGTCATACCTTGGACCAATTGTTTCTGGCAGAACCAGCCCAGCGCCATGATGGGCGCGATGGCCATCAGCGAAGCGGCCGACAATTTGGCCCAGAACAGGCCTTCCGGGCTCGAATACGAGGCGATGAGCCAGGCCAGGGTGCCCGCGTTCGAGGCGCCCAGGTTCAGCGACCAGAACGATTCATTCCACGACCACACCATGCACACGAGGGCCGTGGAAGCGATGCCGCCCACGGAGAGGGGCAGCACGACGTGGCGGAACTCGTCCCACACGGTGGCGCCGTCCATGCGCGAGGCCTCGAGGATTTCGCGCGGCAGCTCCTTCATGCTCGTGTACAGCAGCCAGATCATGATGGGCAAATTCATCAGCATGAACATGATGGTCAGGCCGATGCGCGTATCGAGCAGGCCGAAGTACTGGTAGCAGATATAGATGGGCATCAGCGCGCCCACGCCGGGCATGTAGCGCGAGCTGAGCATGAATTTCAGCAAGCCGATGGTGCCGCCCGTGGGAAAGAAGGCCATCGAATAGGCGGCCGGGATGGCGATCAAGAGGCCAATGGCCGTCGACACCACGCTGGTAAACAGCGAGTTCCACGCGTAGCCGAAGTAATTGTCGCGCGCCAGCACTTCGCGGAAGCTGTCCAGGGTCGGCGTGAAGAACAGCAGGGGCGGCGTGGAAATGGCTTGTCCTTCCGTCTTGAAGGCCATCAGGCCCAGCCAGAAGATGGGAAAGAACAGCAGCAGCGCGCACAGCCAGGCGGCGGCCGTGCGGCCATACAGATTGAGTTTGCTATGCATCAAGGTCTCCTTATTTCGACAGGTTCTTGCCGATGACGCGCATCAGGAAGAAGGCGGCGATGTTGGCGATGAGCACGGCGAACAAGGCGCCGGCGGAAGCCGCTCCCACGTCATACGACAGCAGTGCCTGCTGATAGATCATGAAGGTGATGGTCGTCGTGTCGAAGCCGGGACCGCCGCCCGTGGTGGTAAAGATTTCCGCAAAGATCGACAGCAGGAAAATCATCTCGATCATCAGCACCACCGAGACGGCGCGGCCCAGGTGGGGAATGTAGAGATAGCGTAATTGCTGCACATAGGTGGCGCCATCCATGCGCGCCGCCTCCAGCTGTTCGCGGTCCATCGATTGCAGGGCCGTCATGAAGATCAGGCAGGCAAACGGCAGCCATTGCCAGGAGACCATCATGATGATGGAAAACAGGGGATGGGCCGACAGCCAGTCGACGGGCGTGGCGCCAAAGAAGAGGCTGATCTGCGCAAACAGGCCGTAGATCGGGTTGAGCAGCATGTTCTTCCACATCAGGGCGTTGACGGCCGGCATGACGAGAAACGGCGAAATCAGCAGCACGCGCACGATGGCGCGCCCCGGAAACGCTTCGTTGATCAGCAAGCCCAGCGCCGTGCCCAGCACCACGGTTACCAGCATGACGGAAAACAGCAAGGTAAACGTGTTCTGCAAGGCCGGCAGGAACGAGGCATCGGTAAAGAAAAAGTGGAAATTGGCCAGGCCATGGAAAGGATGGCCGCTCGGATCGAGCATGGAATAGCGCACGAACGAGTAAAACAGGGTGATCAGCAGCGGGATCACGGAAATGACGGAGACGGCGACCACGGCCGGCGTCAGCAAAGTCCGGGGGATAAAGCGTTTCATAGGGTTCTCTTGAGACGTGAGGTGAGTGATTGATCTCTGCAATAGCAAGGCCAGTCATGTCACCTGTTTTACAAACCAAACGGCACAACAAAGATGCCTGACAAAACCGTAGCGAGCGGCAGTGAGGCTCGGCGCCCCCTTGTGGCCGAGAAGCGCAACCGTACTGGAGTACGGTGAGCATCGCCGGCCGCAAAGCGCGACGCGCAGCAGGTTTGGTCAGGCTACCCTCTTACTTGTAATAGCCACCCTTGCGCATCTCGCGTTCCGCCGTCTGCTGCGACAATTCCAGCGCCTGCTCCACCGTCACCTTGCCCAGCAGCGCTGCCGCCATCTGCTGGCCGGCGGCCACGCCGATCACCTGGAATTCGGGAATCGAGGCGAATTGCACGCCAACATATGGCGATGGCGGCAAGGTGCTTTGCACGGCGCGCGTGGTGGCCAGGGCCTTGCCTTCGGCGGCGGCAAATTTCGCCACTTTCTGGAACTCGGGGCTCGCATACGTCGACTTGCGCGTGCCCGTCGGCACATTGGCCCAGCTGGTTTCCTTGGCAACCAGTTTCACGTAATCGGGCGACGTGGCCCAGTTGATGAAGCGTTGCGCCTCGTTCGGGTGCTTCGAGCTCGACGGGATGGCCAGCGACCAGATCCACAGCCAGTTGGCGCCCCGCTCCGTCACGCCGATGGGCGACTGGGCAAACGCCACCTTGTCGGCCACCTTGCTCTGTTTCGGGTCCGTGATGAAGGAGGCGGCGATGGTCGCGTCGATCCAGATGCCGCACTTGCCCTGGTTGAACAGCGCCAGGTTTTCATTGAAACTGTTGGCGGCCGCGCCCGGCGGGCCGTATTTCTTCATCAGGTCGACGTACATGGTGACCGCATCCTTCCACGGCTTGCTGGTAAATTGCGGTTTCCATTGCATGTCGAACAGCTGGCCGCCGTAGGAATTGGCCATGGTGGTGATCAGCGCCATGTTGTCGCCCCAGCCCGGCTTGCCGCGCAGGCAGATGCCGTACACGCCGTTGGCAGGATCGTGCAGCTTGGCCGCCACGTCGCGCAACTTGTTCCAGGTGGGGCGGTCTTCGATCGTCATGCCCGCCTTTTTGACCAGGTCGCTGCGGTACATGATCATCGAGCTTTCGCCATAGAACGGCGACGCGTACAGCTTGCCGTCGCCGGAGAGGCCTTCGCGAATGGCGGGCAGCAAGTCGTCGATATCGTATTTGGCGTCCGGCTTGATGGGGATCAGCCAGTTTTTCTTGCCCCAGATGGGCGTTTCATACAGGCCGATGGTCATCACGTCGAACTGGCCGCCCTTGGTGGCGATATCGGTGGTCATGCGCTGGCGCAAGACGCCCTCTTCCAGGGTCACCCACTTGAGCTTGATGTCGGGATTGGCTTGCTCGAAGAACTTGCTGAGCTTTTGCATTTCGATCATGTGGCCGTTGTTGACGGTGGCGATGACGAGGTCGGTTGCGGCAAAAGCGGACGAACTGAGGCAGAGAGCGCCGGCGCACAGCGCGGCAATGGCGGAACGTTTCATTGTGTGTCTCCAGTGTTTTTTGTCGTTGGCAATGCTCAGGTACTTAGCACCACGACCACAATGTAGCACCGGACTTTGATACTTTCTGATACTCCAAAACCGCAATTCGATACTCTTTTGCACCCGCTTCATGCACCAGAGTATCGATATTGAGGAAAAACAACACTTTGAAAGAAAGTATCGGTACTTGTTCGATTTGTATCAGGGTGGTTAAAAAAGCGCTGCTAGACTTGGTTTTCGGCATTAGACCGTGTGCGGTGAGCGGCCTTCCGGGGCGCCACCGCTACCACCAACATTCTTCTGGAGACCGCATGAATCGCACTGCATTGAAAACTTTACCTGCCCTGCTCCTGGCCATCGCCAGCGCTGCCGCCATGGCCGACCCCATGTACCCATCCGATTCCGAAGGCTTCCACGGCTACCTGCGCGCCGGCGCCGGCAGCAATACTTCGGGCGACGGCGGTTCGCAAGGCTGCTTCGGCCTGGGCGGCAATACCATGAAATATCGTCTGGGCAATGAGTGCGACGCCTATACGGAATTCGGCTACACCAAGTCCGTCGCCCAGTCCGGCGGCGTGAACTACCTGGCCACCATCTGGGTCAACGCCTACGCGCCCAACTCCGATTTCGGCGACAACAAGCTGGGCATCGTCAAGGCCTATGTCGAAGCACAGGGACTCGATTTCCTGAACGGCGGCACGGCCTGGATCGGCAAGCGCTTCTACTACCGTCCTGACATCCACATGCTGGACTTGCAGTACATCAATATGAACGGCACGGGCGCCGGCCTGGACCGCATTCCTGCGGGCCCCGGCAAATTCTCGTACGCCTTCTTCAAGGACAACGACATCAACACCGTGTCGCCGACCGGCGTCGTCAGCACCAAGTCCGCCGTGCGCCAGAACTTCATCTACGGCGAGATTCCCGTGAATGAAAACGGCACCCTGGACCTGGCCGCGACCTACATCATCGGCGAAGGCAAGGACAACGACGCGTTTGGCCAGAAGCACAATGGCTGGCAGCTGTCGGCCTTCCACCGCCAGGCGAAAGTCTTCGGCGGCGGCAATACCTTCGGCGTGCAGTACGGCGTCGGTCCTGGCACCGGCAAGGGCGCGCAGTTCGGCGCTTCGGGCGACACCAATTTCGGTTCGGACGTGAAGCGCACGCGCATCTTCAATGACATGGCGATCCAGCCGATGGCCAATTTCGGCATGGAATTCGTCGCCCTGTGGCAAAAAGACGAATCGAACGCCACCGGTTCCTCGACCTGGACTTCGGTCGGCGTGCGTCCCGTGTACGCGTTCACCAACAACTTCAAGCTGGTGGGCGAACTGGGCACGGACCGCGTGACGCAAGCGGGTGGCCTGCCGGCCAAGCGTTTGACCAAGCTGACCATCGCGCCGACGATCTCGGCCGGTCCTGGCCTGTGGTCGCGTCCCGAGCTGCGCGCTTTCGTGACCTACGGCAAATGGAACGATGCGGCCACCGCCTCGGTCAATGCGTCGAACAACGGCGGCCCGATCTACAACAACAATACCAGCGGCACGTCGTATGGCTTCCAAGTGGAAACCTGGTTCTAAACACCGAACCAAACCTGCTGCGCGGCGCGCTTTGCGGCCTGCGATGCTCACCGTGCTCTAGCACGGTTGCGCTTCTTAGCCACAAATCACTGCCGCTCGCGACGGTTTTGTCCGGCGTTTTACTACACAAGAAGCTACATAAAAAAGGGCGGAACCCCGGTTCCGCCCTTCTTTGTTTACCCTGCCGGATTCAACTTACGGCAAGGCCACCGGCAGTTCCGGATACTCCTGCGTCAAGGCGTACTTGGTGCCGCCCACGGTGACCGTGTAGTTGGCCGGTCCCGAGATCGGCAGGCGGTAGTTCAGGGTCAGCGCCACGGAGCCGCCCGGCGCCAGCGATTGCCAGGCGGGAATCGCAAAGCGGGCCCGGTTGTAGTTCTTCGTGAAGCCGCCGATATTGTTCGGCCCCGTGTAGCCGGCATTGATCACCGTCAAGCCGAAGCCGGACTGGTCGCTCATGTCCGATGGCGCCGAGACGGGATAGTCGAACTCCACCACGGTACCGCCCGGCAGGGTCGATGTGGTGTTGTTCTTCACCGTCATCACCGGGTTGATGGGGAAGTTGTTGTCGCCCAGCTTCCAGCCGCCCAGGGTGATGCTGACGTTGGCCGCCGTGCCCGGCATGGCGATTTCGGCGCGCTTGTTGCCATACACGCCAGCCGTGCGGAAAGCCTGGTACAGCACGTCCGTCAGGGTGGTGCCCATGAAATACTCGCCCTTGCCGCCATTGCGCGTGGCATCCCAGGCATAATCGCCTGCCATTTCCCAGATCATCACGCCGCCGATATTGTTATTGACGATGTACTGGGCCTTGGCCGCGATCGACTGCGTGGTTTCCGTGGAAATGAACACTTTCTTGGTCGCATTCCACAGCCACGGCGCCACCATGGTGCTGCTGTAGTACGGCACATAGGTACCCACCAGCGCCTTGTCCGTGACTTTATACGCGTCCAGGTAGCTCGGCACGATGCCGTTTTGCAAGTTCAGCGCATGCCAGATGGGGTTGCCGCCGCCTGGCGTCGGTTTGCCTTGTGTATCGAGGTCGTACCACACGTTGTCGATGCCGGTGGCGCCCATGCCGCAGGTTTTCACGCCCGCGCAGGTGACCGTGGAATTGGTCAGCGCCGTCGTGCCCCACAGGCCGTTGGTGCCGCCCGTCACATCCTTCCAGCCCCGCGTGTAGAACGGCACGCCGATATTGATGCGGCCTGCCTGCATGGCGCCCCGGTAGTAGCGGTAGGCCCAGTCCGTGTTCAGATAGCCGATGTTCTGGTACTGATAGGCGTTACCGGCGCGCAACTCGCCATCGTTGCCATCGTCAAACAGCGCCGCGTTCGGTCCCACATACTGGTTCCACGCGCCGTGCAAGTCGTAGGTCATCAGGCTGGCGTAATCGAGATATTTCAATCCCGACATGTTTTCCTCGCCGCGCAAGACCCAGCCCGAGGCGGAGCCGGCGATGGTGAGCAGGTAATACTTATTGTCCTGCACGGCCGCTTCGTCGAGCTTCTGGCGCAGCACTTTCAGCAGCACGTTGTAGCTCGTCATCAGGCCGGCCAGGCGCGGTTTCGAGACGGCGAAGTCGTTCGGATTGCCCGCTTCATTGTTGGTGGTCGGGTGTTCGTAATCGACATCGACGCCATCGAAGAAGTTGTACTGGCGCACGAAGGCCACCATGGAATCGGCCAGGGTATTGATGCCGGCCGTGTTGATGCTGCCGTCCGCATTCGTCGTGGCCGTGTAGAAGCCGCCGCTGCCGGCCCAGCCGCCCACGGAAATCATCAGTTTCACGCCCGGATACTTCTTCTTGTATTGCGCCAGCAAGTTGAAATGGCCCTTGTACGGCAAGGATGGGTCCATGGCCGCGGCCGGCACGTTCGGCCAGGTGAGGCCCGTGTCGGGATTGGCCGCGCCGCTGCCGATGGCGATCTTCGACGTGGCCGGGTCGACGGAAGCGAACGCATAGTTCAGGTGGGTGATCTTGTCCCACGGCAAGTTATTCACCAGATAAGTCGGGCTGCCATCGACGCCCGTGCGCCAGCTGGCGAAATAGCCGACGATGCGCCGGTTCAAGCCATTACCGAGCACTTCGCGCCCGTTCGCGTCGTACACCTTGCAATACGGCACATTCGGCACGGCCGAGATCAGGCCATCCGGACGGCAAGCCGTGGGGGTCGGGGTCGGGGTCGGGGTCGGGGTCGGGGTTGGCGTCGGCGTCGGCGTCGGCGTTGGCGTTGGCGTTGGCGTCGGTGTTGGCGTTGGTGTCGGCGTTGGCGTTGGCGTCGGCGTCGGTGTCGGGGTTGGTGTCGGCGTATCCGTCACGGCCCATGGGCCCCACTGGTCGGCCGCGCTGGGGACATTGCCTTGCGTCCACCATTTGGCCTTGTAGGTGACGCCCTGATAGAGCACGCACTGGCCGCCCGTGTAGACGGTGGCGGCATCCCAGACGGCGCACGCTTCCACGGCGGCGAGCAAGGTGTTCGGAGTGGCGGTCGTGCCTTCCTGGCCCCCGCCGCAAGCGACGAGCACGCCGCTGAGCAGGGCCATCAATAATGCATTCGATTTCATGTGGTGTCTGTCTCCGTTATGGTTATACATCGAGAGCTTGTTGCAGGCCCCTCAAGGGGCTCTTGTCAACTGTTATCCCTGGCTGGCTTTCCTGCATTTACTGCTACTGCAACTTCACATTCCAGTTGGCTTCCACGCATTTCACGTAGTTCCCGGCCAGCAAGGCGCTGTACGGGGTTTGATAGCTGACCAGCTGGCATTGGTTGTCGCCACCGGCGCTCCAGTTCTTTTCCCAATAGATGTTGTAGGCAGCGGAACTGGCCGGGGTAAAGCGTTGCATGTTGGCGCAAGACAATTGTTCGCCGGAATAATCCCAGCCCATGTCGGCGGCAAATTGCTTGTAGTAATCGATGCGGTTTTGCGCGGCCTGCTTTTCCGTGCCCTGCCCGCATTCGGCATTGATGATCATGATGGTGGTGGCGAAATTATTGCCCGCGCCAGCCGTCGTATCGGCCGCGTTCGGCACCCAGGTGCCGTCGAGCACGTGCAGCATCGATGGCTTCGGCGGTTGCGGATAGACAAAGAAGAACGTGGCCGACGCCAGGTTCAGCCAGGTCGAGGCGACGAGGTCCGGATTTTTCAGCAGCACGGATTGATCGCCGTCATGCATGGCTTGCGAAAACGGCCCATAGTTGTAGTTGTAGGACAGCTGCTTGGCGCCGCGGCCAAAATACTTCTTGAAGCTGCCGTCGGCATTCTTGCCGCATGTCCACACCTTGTTGAAGACAGGGTCGGCGCACTCGATGTTGTAGCCGCAGCCGGCGCCCGTCTCGTCGCAGCCCAGCTCGCGCAAATATTTCAAGCCCTGGCGCCATTGCGGCAGCGGGCTGCTGGCGTTATGGTCGCCCGTTTCCTGTCCGAAGTGGGCGAACATGGTGGCCAGGCTGTGGCGGCAGATGGCGTCCGCATTGCGCCCGTCGCTGTAGTCGTCGCACACGGCGGGGAACTTGGCCACGGCTTGCAGGAAGCGCTGGTAGGTGTAGCTGGCGTCGCGCGCGGCAAAATAATAATCCCACTTCGCCGCCGGCAGCAGACGTTCGACGCGCTTGACGTTGAGCGGATTGCTGGCCAGGCCAGGCTGGACGGCCTCGACGGCCACATTGCCCAGGGTGCGGATCGACGCCTTGACCTTGCGGAAGAAATCGTTGTTCGTCAGCGCCGCCTCGTTCGCCTCGGCCTGGGCCTTGGTGGGCACGCCTGGCGTTGGCGTTGGCGTTGGCGTGGGTGTCGGCGTTGGCGTCGGGGTAGGCGTGGGTGTCGGAGTCGGCGTGGTGGTGTCGAGGCTCCACGGTCCCCACTGGTCGTTGTTCGGCGCCGTGCCCTGCACCCACCATTTGGCCCGGTACACCTTGCCATCGTAGACGGCGCACTGGCCCGCCGTGTAGACGGCACTGGCGCTCCAGGCTGCGCAACTGTCGCTGGCGGCCGTGGCGGCCAGCAGGGTCGATGGGGGTTCGGTGGTGGAATTGCCGCCGCAAGCGAGCAGCGCGCTGCCCAGCAGGCCAGCCATCAAGGGCGAGGCCAGCCGGCTAATTTGCCGTGTCTTCACAATGTCTCCTGAACGTTATACGAAAACTATCGAAGTAGCTTTTTATGTTGTACGTAAAGAAAGCACAGCGAAGCGTCGGCTTTCTGCACAGAGAATGCGACGCCTTAAATTGGTAGTCAAGTGGTTTTATATAACGGTGTTTTTTACAATACCAGTGGCTTCATGCGGTCCGGCCACGGCATGAGAAGCAAAGAGTGAGGGGAGGAAGAAAAGCAGAGTTTGCAGCAACTGCCGGCAATACCGCGCCGGCAGCGTTGCGGCAAGTGGTATTAGCACTGCCGCAAGTGTTTTCAGGCCGATGGCGTTGCCACGCGTTGGTGTTGCGGATAATACAGGTCATAAAACCAGCCATACGCACTTTCGATTTGCGCCTGGATGCGCGGCGGTATCGCATGCGGCCTGGGCGCGCTGATGGTCGCCTGCTGGCGGTGCGTGTACTTCATGCGGTAATGGCTGTCGCTTTCCTGGATACCCACGGCCAGATCGTGCGGGTCGATCTGGAACGGTGCCAGGCCCAGCCAGGTGTACAGGTGCGACATGCATTCCACCGGCCGCGCCATCAAGTCCTCGAAACGCACGAAATACAGCTCTTGCTGCACTTCGGCAGGCAAGTCCAGCACGGCATGCAGGGAACTCAGGGGAGCGCCGATGGTGCGGTCCTTGGCAAACAGCATGTCGGCCCGGCCCAGGCGGTCGAAATCGGCCAGATGGTCGACAAAATCGAGCAGGATGGTGCGCTGGTGCTGCGCTTCGATGGAGCCGTAGACCTGGCCCAGTTCACGCACGCAGACGATGATTTTCGCTTCCGGCGCCAGCTGCAGCAGCATTTCCACGCAATGCAGCCAGGCGCGGTTCTTGTCCACCACGCCCTGCTTGCCGCAATCCCGGTACCAACCGCGCAGGAAGCCCTGCATGGCCGTTTTCAGATGGTCATAACTGGCATCGAAGGAGCTGTCGAGCTGCGACAGGAAAAAAGCGTCGTCGCTGACCATGCGCCGCATGCCCAGCAAGGCGTTGCACAGGGGCGAGCTATTGCCTTCGCAATGCAAGTCGGGATGCTGCGCCAGCAGCTGGCACAGCAAGGTGGAACCGGCGCGTGGCAAGCCGGCCACGCCGATGAAATTGGATGTCATGCGATTGTACTTTCTGTTCAGCGTTGCTCTTCTGACGGAAATCAAGGATGGTGCAGCCATTATAAGAGTGCGGCAACGACGCGCCGGTAAAAAAAATGCCGCTTCGAAACACGAAGCGGCATCTCCGGCACCGCCTTGCGGTGGCGCCGCTGGCTTTACTGGCTGTCCTGGCGCGTGTTGCCGCCAGCTTCGGTCGGCAGGCGCAGGCCGCTATCGACCACGCTCAGACGCAGCCCTGGCAGGACATTGCCGACGACATTGCCGGCCAGCTGCACCACCGGCGCGCTGCCTGCGCTGCCCTTCTCTCCCTCCGGCGCGGCGGCGGGCTTGCCTGGCGCCGTCTCGCCGCTGACGATCATGTCCGCCTGCACCATATTGCCCTGCGATGGCGCCACGGCAACGGCCGCAATCACGCTTGCGACCGCGCTTTGCAGCGCTTCCGTCGGATTGACTTTCAGCACGCCGTCCACATAGCTCAAGGCGTAGTTATTCGACACCTGGCCCGATGCCGATACGAGATAATTGCCGGCCACGGATCCCGTCGTCGCAGGCGTGCTGAACGCCAGGTTGCCGCTCACCTCGGCGGCCACCGTGTCGCCACCGAGCAAGCCGCTGTAGCTGGCGCGGAAGTCGGGATTGGCGCGTCCCTGGTCTTTTTCGGCGTTATCGACTTTCACCGTCAGCGCCGCCTGCGAGATCGTGGCCGTGGTGCTGGCGGTGCTGTTGACCACGTAATTGCCCGCATCCGCGCCGCTCAGCCGTATGCCGGCCACCGTCACCGTCTTGCCCACGCCCGCATTCTTGTCGCTGAAGCTGGCGCCATTGCTGGCAATGCTCAGCTGATCGTTGCCGATACGGTTGTCGCGCAAGGAAACGGCGGCATTCGTGGTGGCGTCATACACCTTGTTGACGCCGCTGGCGCTGACCGTCAGGGCGGCTGGGGTAATGGTGGCCGTGGTGCTGGCCTGGCTGCTGGCCAGCACATAGTTGCCCGCATCGGCACCGGCCAGGCCCAGACCGCTGATGGTCACGGTCTTGCCGACCGCCGCATTCTTGTCGCTGAATGCGCCAAGGACAGGGCCGCCGGCCAGGCTCAAGGCGTCACCGGCCACCATGCCATTGAAGCTGGCGCCCGCCAGGTTCAGGCTGGCTGCCGTGCCGCCGTCATATACCTTGTTCGCTGCCACGATACCGGCAATGGCGCTGATCGACGCCCGCGTGATGCTGGCCGTCAAGCCAGTCGGATTGGCCACCGTGTAGTTGCTGGCTGAACCAGTGCCGTCCAGCAAGGTCGTACCGC